>CAJIZN010000002.1 GCA_905182065.1 Candidatus Marisimplicoccus framensis | reverse complement strand
ATATTAGTTATCTTCAGAGCCGTCTCTATTAGGGACTCTTAAACTTGGCCATTCACCTCTTTTGCCTGTTAATGGATCAATAGGAAGAACTCTTCTGTCTCTTGGCATTAATTCATCTTCTTCACTAGCTAGATATGTAAGAATTGCAACAAGAATTGCATTATCCCTTACATCATCAAAAATTATTTTATCATAGGTATCTCTATTTGTGTGCCATGTGTAAAAGTATTTACTTTTGCCACCATAAGAAAAATCAAGAGATGTTAAGTTAAAACCTGGTACACCAGAAGAAACAAAATTTCTCCAGTCCGATGATCCTCCCGCTCTTACCATTACACCATTAGATTCTTTTTGAAATAAAGGAATTGGGACCCCAGGGAAATCAGTTTGAATTTCATTACTTATTTCAGATGGAACATATTTTAACCAATCTCCAATAAACCTGTAAGCTTCAGTAAATCCATGTCCACTAATTTGAACTGTTCTACCAGTTCCGTTATCTTGATTGAAAAGAGCTTGAAGATTTTCAACTATTTTAGGATTGTCCTCTACAAATGCACTTGACCCATTCAAACCCTGTTCTTCTGCACCCCAGTGACCAACTATAATTGTTCTTTTGGGGTTAGGATAAACCTTTTTCAAAATCCTCATAGCTTCCATCATAACAATAGTTCCAGTTCCATTATCAGTAGCGCCTGTACCTCCTCCAGTGGTGTCAAGATGTGCTGAAAGAATAATATATTCATCAGGTTTTTCTATACCCTCAATTCTACCAATTGAATTATATGTTGGAACTTTTCCAAGTTCTTTAGACTGTATATTGATATTAACAGTAGGTTTTTGATCACTTTCAGTAAGTCTAAATAGTAATCCAAAATCTTCCATACTAATGTCAACTGTTGGAGTTTTTGAGCTAATACCAAAATAACCTGGACTGAAAATTGTATTTGTTCCAAATCCGCCTCTCCAATTGCTAGTTATAATGGTTGCAGGTTTTGCATCTTCAATTGCTTTAATCATATCACTGTAATCATAACCAGTTTTTCTAATATTTCTTGATTGTCTATTTCTTTTTGTAAGTCTAAATTTTCTTATTTCTTCCAATGTTTTCTCTTTGGCCCATCTTTCAATATCATAATCTGGTCTTCCAGAAATATCTGGCTCTCCAAGAAGAACATGTTTCCCTTTAATAGTTTTTAACCAAGATTCAAACTTTTCTTTAGATTCATAGGGGATGTTAACGACTTCAGCTAATTCACCATTCTTTTTTGTTCTAGCACTCCAAGATAGTTGTTGACCTTCTAGAGATTTTACCCAAGGAGACATCATATCAATGTGACTAATTCCTCTTTCCCATGCTCTCCATTGACCAAATTGCTCATTTTTAGAATTAATACCCCAACTAGAATATTTGTCAATTACCCAAT
Source organism: Candidatus Marisimplicoccus framensis (assembly GCA_905182065.1). Lineage (GTDB taxonomy): Bacteria > Bacteroidota > Bacteroidia > Flavobacteriales > Flavobacteriaceae > Marisimplicoccus > Marisimplicoccus framensis. The sequence goes on along the minus strand of CAJIZN010000002.1, from coordinate 120,427 downwards.
CATGAGCTTGTAACATTTGACTAGTACCTGTAAGCCTTGGACCAATTTGATCTACTAATTCATGTGCTAAATTTTCAAGTTGAGAATTATTGTTGGCCTCACTTACTATTTTATTTATTATCTCAAGTTTACTTTGTGAAAAAGAAAAACTGATAAATATTGTAGAAATTATAATAGAAAAAAATTGTTTCATTTTTTGTGAATTAATCTTTAAATATAACTAATTAGTTATATTACAAGTGTTAAAAGAATTCTAAAAACATTTATATTTATTAAAACCATTGATATGAAAAAAATTATTTATTCACTTCTAATCTTCATGATTTCTTCACATATTACATTTGCTCAAGACAAAACTGAAGAAAAAGTAAAAGGAGAAAAAGCTAATAAGAATTTACCTATAAAGCCAGAGAGGTTTTATGATTTGAAGACAGATACTGGAACTTGGATGTCAATAGATGTTAGTCCAGATGGTCAAAAAATAGTTTTTGATTTATTAGGAGACTTGTATATAATTCCTATTTCAGGGGGTAAAGCAACTAGAGTTACAAAAGGGATGGCTTTTGATAGTAATCCAAGATTTTCTCCAGATGGAAAATCTTTAGTTTACACAAGTGATGCTAGTGGAGGGAATAATGTGTGGATTAGAGATCTTGAATCAAATGACTCTACACAAATAACAAAAGAAAAAGACTTACAAACTGCATTTGCTGATTGGACAAAAGATGGAGATTATATTATAACAGCAAAAGGAAGAAGAAACTTAAAGCTGCACATGTATCATAAAGATGGTGGTTCTGGAGTTAAATTAATTGATAAACCTTCATCAATAAAAATCACTCAACCAGTTGTTGGAAGTAAGGATAGATATATATGGTATGCACATAGAACTAGTTCTTGGCAGTATAATGCAAGATTTCCACAATATCAGATCTCTAAATTTGATAGAGAAACAGGAGAAATCAAAAGAGAAACTTCAAGATTTGGTTCAGCATTTACTCCAACACTATCTCCTGATGGAAAATGGCTTGTTTATGGAACAAGATATGAGGACAAAACTGCACTAAGAATTAGAAACTTGAAAACTGGAGACGAAAGATGGCTAGCATACCCAATTCAAAAAGATGATCAAGAGTCACAGGCTACAATGGGAGTGCTTCCAGGCATGGCATTTACTCCAGACAGTAAAAATATAGTAGCTTCTTATGGGGGAAAAATCAATAATATACCTATCAGCGGAGGAGCATCATCAATTATTCCTTTTGAAGTTAATGAAAAAGTTGCTCTGGGACCTGAATTAAAATTTAATTATCCTATTTCTGATTCAAACGAAATGGAGGCGACTCAAATAAGAGATGCAGCTGTTTCTCCAACCAAAACTCATATTGCATTTACTGCTTTAAATAAGTTATATATAAAGAACCTTAATACAAATGCAATTATAAGACTAACTAGCTTTGGTGATGAAGTAATAGAAGCTATGCCTACATGGAGTCCAAATGGAAAAGAAATTGCATTTGTAACATGGGATAACATTAATGGTGGTGCTATTTATAAAATTAGGTCAGACGGAAAAAGGAGCCCAATTCTTCTAACAACTGATGAAATAGTAAGAAGTCCAGGTGTTTTTATGAATCCAAAATGGAATTTTGAAGGAGATAAGATTGTATTTCTTATTGGAGATGAAAGGAGTTATAAAGAAAGCTATGGTCCTTATGCATTCCAATCTAATGAAAAAATTATGTGGGTATCTTCTAAAGGAGGTAAACTAAATTTTATTGATGATTCAAAGGGTAGGGTGTATCCTCACTTTGTAAAAGGAAAGGACAGGATATATTTATTTCATAATAGTGATGGTTTAGTATCTATTAAATGGGATGGAACAGATCAGAAAAAAATATTAAAAGTAACAGGAACTACTCCATATGGTGCTGGAGATACTAAAACACCTTCAGGAGCAAGTATAATTTTAATTTCTCCAGATGGAAAAACTGGTTTAGCCAAAGTTGTAAACAATATATATAGTTTTACAATTCCATATTCAGGAATAGAATCTTTAAAAATTTCTTTATCAAATCCAAAATTCTCATCTTTCCCAGCTAGAAAACTTACTGAAGTCGGGGGAGAGTTTCCTTCATGGAGTAATGATTCTGAACTTATTTATTGGTCTATTGGTAAATCATTCTTAACCTATAATATTTCAGAAGCTGATGAATTTGATAGAATCAAAAAAGAAAAAGAAAAAGAAAAGAGTGATGAGGAAAAGAAGAAAGAAGAAATAGCTGAACAAGTAGCTATGGTTAACCCAGAATTAGCAGGCGAGTTATCTGATGAAAAAGATGAAGAGTACAAGCCTGAGGAGATAGATATTAAAGTTACTTTAAAAAGGGATATTCCTAAAGGAAAAATACTTCTTCAAAATGCTAAGATTATCACAATGAATGGAAATGAGATTATTAAAAGAGGTAATATACTAATTGAAAATAATAGAATTATAGATGTTAGTAATGGTGCAATAGAAATTGATAATGAAGGTATAACTGTAATGGACATGACTGGAAAAGTAATTTTGCCAGGATTCGTTGATACCCATGCTCATATGAGACCTAGTTGGACTCTTCACAAGTTTCAACCATTTTCATATGCTGCAAATTTAGCATATGGTGTAACCACCACTAGAGATCCACAAACAGGAACAACAGATGTCCTTACATATAGTGATATGGTTGATACTGGTAAAATTTTAGGACCGAGGATATATTCAACAGGTCCCGGTGTTGGATACTGGGGTTACAACGTTAAAAGTTTAGATGAGGCTAGAGATGTTTTAAAGCAATACTCTAAGTATTACAATACCAAATCAATTAAAATGTATGTTGCAGGAAACAGACAGCAAAGACAGTGGATACTGATGGCAGCCAAGGAACAAGAAATAATGCCTACAACTGAAGGAAGTCTTAATCTTAGACTAAATATGGCATCTACAATAGATGGATATCCTGGTCAAGAACATAATCATCCGATTTACCCTGTTTTTAAAGATTACATTGGACTAACAGCTTTCTCAAAAAGAGCATACACACCAACTTTATTGGTTACATATGGAGGTCCATGGGCTGAGAATTATTATTATGCTACTGAAGATCTTCATGGTGACAAAAAATTAAATTTTTTCACTCCAAAAGAAGAAGTTGATTCAAAATCTAGAAGGAGAAATGTTGGCTGGTTCATGGATGAAGAATATGCTTTTCCAGAACTAGCAGAATTTGTAAAAGATCTAGTTGAAGCAGGAGGTATTTCAGGTGTTGGATCTCATGGTCAGCTTCAAGGTCTAGGATATCACTGGGAACTATGGAGTATGGCTGCAGGAGGTATTAAAAACCATGATATGCTAAAAGTTGCAACTATTCTAGGGGCATATGCAATAGGACTTGATAAAGATTTAGGATCAATTGAGAAGGGTAAATTAGCAGATTTAGTTATATTAGATCAAGATCCACTTATAAATATTAGGAATACAAATTCTGTAGATTTAATAATGAAAAATGGAAGATTATATGATGGAGATAATTTAAATGAAATTTATCCTTTAAATAAAAATAATTCAAACTTTGATTGGCAACAAATTAAACCAGATTCGTTACCAGGTATTAAAAAATAAATTTTATGAGAAAATTTTTACTACTTAACCTTATATTTTTAGGTTCGCTATATTCACAAGATTATTATTATGAAAAATACGCTCCTTTTGATGAAAATATAAAGTCTCCTGAGGAATTTTTAGGCTATCCTATAGGTGAAATGCATACGAGACATGATCTAATTGTTTCTTATATGACATATCTATCTAATGCTTCAGATAAAGCAGATATGTTTAGTTATGCAACATCATATGAAGGCAGAAAATTGATCTATTTGATAGTAAGTTCTCCTGAAAAAATTAATAATATTGATGAAATTAGGAAATCACATCTTTCGTATATAAAACCAGATGATGAAAATTATATTCAATCAGATAAACCGACTGATTTTCCAGTAATTATAAATTTAGGATATAATGTTCATGGAAATGAACCTTCTAGTTCAGAAGCGGCAATGCTTACTGCATATACACTAATTAGTTCTAAATCTAAAGAAGTTGAAGAATACTTAGAAAATTCAATAGTATTAATTGACCCTACAATAAATCCAGATGGAAGAGATAGGCATACTCAATGGGTAAATAGCTATAAAGGTTCACCACTTGTAGATGATCCCCAGGATGCTGAACATAACGAATATTGGCCTGGTGGAAGAACAAATCATTATTGGTTTGATTTAAATAGAGATGTGCTGCTTGGTATTCACCCAGAAACTAGAGGGAAAATTGAATTTCATCATAATTGGTATCCAAATGTAACTATGGATTTTCATGAAATGGGAAGTAACAGCACATATTTTTTTGTTCCATGGAAAACTCATGCTGCAAAAGACCCTGTTATACCCCAAGAGAACTATGAATATTTTGAAAGATTATTTGGAGAATTTTTTGCCAAGGGTCTAGATGAAATAGGATCGATGTATTTTTCAAAAGAAGCTTTTGATAAGACATATCCAGGGTATCATTCTTCATATGGTGATTTAATGGGTGGAATAGGTATGTTATTTGAACAAGCAAGCTCTAGAGGGCATAAACAGGTAACTCAATTTGGAGAAATTACATTTCCTTTTACAATAAGAAACCAATATGTGTCAGGAATGAATACTGTTAAAGGATCAGTTGAAATGAAAGATGAATTAATGGAATATCAGCAAAGATTTTTTGCTTCAGCATTAACAGATGCAGATAAAAAAAGAACTAAGGGGTACTCTTTCAAAATGGGAAAAGACAGAAATAAGACTAAAGCATTTATTGATAAATTAATGATTCATGATATAAGTGTATTAAAAGACAATGATAATTTCTTTGTTCCAACAAAACAAAAGAATTATAGAACTGTAAGATCCATCTTTGAGACTAATACTGAATTTAGAGATAGTGTTTTTTATGATGCTTCAGCTTGGTCAATTGCTAACTTTTACGACATTGATTATAATTCTTCATCAAAAGATATTCAAGGTGTTGAACTTGATAATCTTGATAATCTATTTACCGTAAATAAAATAGACGAATCTGAATATGCTTATATAATTAATTCTGTTGATTATAATATTCCAGCAGTAATTAATAGTTTAGTCAACAGTGATATTTTAGTATCAACTGCTTTTAAGCCATTTACCATAAATACTTCTAGTGGACTTATTCCATTTGATTATGGATCTTTAGTAATTCCAGTAAGTCTTCAAAAAATTAGTCCAAAAGAATTATTTAATAAACTCAAAAATATTCAGAATAAATTTCAAGTAAATATTTATTCTGCTCCTTCTGGTTTAAGTTCAGGTGGAATTGATCTTGGAAGTAGATATGTTTCTCCTTTAAAAAAACAAAAAGCAATGATGTTAGTAGGAACTGGAGTTAGATCTTATGAGGCAGGAGAAGTATGGCATCTTTTAGATCAGAGAGTAGGAATGCCAATTTCAAAAATACCTATTAGAAATTTTGATAGAGTTTCTTTGGATACCTACACAACAATGGTAATAGTATCTGGAAGTTATGATTTTAATGAAGATCAAATAAAGAAAATTAAAGACTGGGCAAGTAATGGCAATACAATTATTTCAATAGGCTCTGGTTCAAAATTCCTTATTGATAATGGAATTGTAAATGAAAAATTACTTAAATCAGATAAAGATGAGGATAGAAAAGATTATCAACCATATATTGATGCACAAGATAATAGGGGTAAAGAGAGGATTGGCGGTATTATTCTAAATGCCCATGTTGATCTGACACATCCAATTGGATTTGGTTATGAGGATTCTAATATTCCAGTATACAGAAATAATACTGTATGGATTCAACCATCAGATAATGAATATTCTTCTGTTGTAAGGTATACTAACGATCCCTTAATAGATGGTTTTATAACTGATAATAATGCAAAAAAACTTAATTCTACAATTTCTTTATTAGTATCTAAAATTGGAAACGGAAGAGCAGTAATGTTTTCTGATAATCCCAATTTTAGAGGCTCATGGTATGGCACAAATAGACTGTTTCTAAATGCAATATTACTTGGAGATAAGATTCAAGTTCCATAATGAAATGGTTTAGAGATATAGGGCCAGGTGTTTTAATTGCTGCCGCATTTATAGGACCTGGAACCGTTACTCTTTGTACAATTGCAGGCGCTTCTTTTGGATACTCATTAATCTGGGCAATTGTTTTATCAACATTTGCAACAATCGTACTTCAAGAGATGTCTCTAAGAATTGGTTTAGTTACTCGAATGAACTTAGCTGAAGTTATAAGAACTTCAATAAAATCTGTTTTGCTAAATAGATTGATAATACTACTTATTATTTCTTCTATTATAATTGGAAATACTGCATATGAAGCTGGTAACATAACAGGAGCATCGCTTAGGTATTTCTGCAATTATTAATTATGAATCTATCAATTATATTCCTGTCTTTATTGGTTTAATAGCATTTGTAATTCTCTATCAAGGTGATTATAAAATATTAGAAAGATCTCTTGTATCTGCTTGTCATAATAATGAGTGTATCTTTTTTTATCACTGCTATAATGACAAAGCCTGATATAACGAATCTTTTAAATGGAATTTTAAACCACAGGTAAACTCAAGTAATTTGATAGTTGTTTTAGGTCTAATTGGAACAACTGTAGTTCCGTACAATATCTTTCTTCATTCATCATTAGTATCGGAAAAATGGAATTCAATTGATAAACTTAAAGTAGCTAGAATTGAAAGTTTTATTTCAATCCTTCTAGGAGGTCTAGTTTCTTTATCAATAATAATTACGGCTGCATCTGTTTCTAATCAAAATGTGACTGGAGTTATTGACCTAGCTAAAGGCTTAGAGCCACTATATGGAAAATTTGCAATTTATTTCCTTGGATTAGGATTGTTTGCCTCTGGAATAACTTCATCAATAACAGCACCTCTAGCAGCAGCATATGTTGCTAAAAGTTGTTTTGGTTGGAATAATTCACTTAAAAGTAATCGGTTTAGACTCGTTTGGATTTTTATTTTAATCACAGGTGTAATAGTATCGATGATTAATATTAACCCTATAGAAATAATAAAATTTGCTCAGTTTTCAAATAGTCTTTTACTGCCCATAATAGCAATAATACTTTTATGGTTAATCAATGATAAGAATATAATTAGCTCTAAATACAATTATAAATATCAAAATATATTTGGTTTTTTTATAGTAATTATTTCTTTAATACTAGGAATCAAAGGTTTAATTTTTCTATTCTAATGATAAATATTAATTGTGATTTAGGAGAAGGTTTAAATAACGAGCATATCATTATGCCTCTTGATAAACTCTTGTAATATTGCATGTGGAGGTCATGCAGGGAACAATGAAAGTATGATTGAATGTGTAGAAATTGCAACAAGAAATAATTTACAAATTGGAGCTCATCCATCCTATCCCGATAGATTAAATTTTGGAAGAAAAAAAATAGATATTTCAAGTTCTGAATTCTCATTTAGTATAATCAATCAAATTAAATCATTAGAGCAAATAGTAAGTTCATATGGTAAACAAATAAATCATATAAAAGCACATGGTGCTTTATACAATGAAATGATTCATGATTTAGATACAGCAGATTTTTATCTAGATACAATAAAGGATTATAAAGAAAAGTATTCATTATATGTTCCATATCAGTCTGAGATTGAAATATTAGCCTTAAAAAGAGGGTTTAAAATAATTTATGAAGTGTTTGCAGATAGAAATTATAATGATGATTTAAGCTTAGTTTCAAGAGATAAAGAGTTTGCACTGATCAATAAGCCTAAAGAGGTTATTAAACATATTACAAGTATTATAGAATCAAATATCGTTAAGACAGTTTCAGGAAATACATATAAAATAAAATTTGATACATTATGTGTACATTCAGACACAAATAACTCTATTGAAATTCTTAAAGAAATAAATAAGGTTTTTAAGAATAGATGATATTATGAAATATTTTATTTACAATGCAAACTCAATCCTAATTTCATCTGATTCTGATATTAACTCAGACTTAATTCAAGTTCTTTCTTCCCTAAAAAGTAAAATTGAAATTGATTATAAAGAATATTTGATTGATACAGTTCAATCTATAAATTCATTACTTGTAGTTTTTGATAGTAATAAAATTTCAGTAGATGATTTCTATATTAAAGTAAAGAGTATAAAAACAGGGAAAACTAAAAATAAACTAAAAAGTAAAATATGGGAAATTCCTGTATGTTATGATACTTTTTATGCTTCTGATCTTGAGGAATTTTCAAAATCAAAAAATATTTCTAAAGAAGAGGTTATTCAAATACATAAATCTAAAGTATATGATATAATGTCTATGGGTTTCTTGCCAGGTTTTATGTATTTAGGAAACACTGAAAATAGACTTCACTGTGAAAGAAAATTAAGACCTTCTCTAAACGTGAAAAAGGGATCAATTGGACTAGCATTAAACCAAACATGTATTTATCCCCAGGATAGTCCTGGAGGATGGCATATCATCGGTTCATCCCCTTTAAAATTTTTTGACTTGAAGAATGAATTACCTTGCTTTGCAAGCCCCGGGGATAAAATTAAATTCATTGAGATATCTAAATCTAAATATGAATCAATCAAAAAAAGAACTCTATAAAACCTAATTTAAGATAAAATGATTAAAGTGATTGAACCAGGACTTTATTCTAATATCCAAGACTACGGAAGGTTTGGATATAGAAATATAGGTGTTCCTTATTCAGGTTTTATGGATCAAGAGAGTGCTAGAACAGCAAATAAAATAGTTGGTAATGATGAAAATGAGTCTCTTATTGAAATAACTTTAATGGGACCCACATTGCTTTTTAATGCTGACTATATATTATCAATTACTGGTGCTGACTTTAGTTCGTTAATTAATAATGATAAAGTAGATATGTATAAACCTATTCATGTTAAATTAGGTGATACTCTAAAAATTAATCATTCAAAGTATGGTGCTAGATGTTATTTAGCAATTTCTGGAGGTATTGATATAAAATCAATTCTTGGAAGTAAATCTTCATTTAAGGGTTTAACTTCATCCTATTTTCTTAAAAAGGGAGATGAAATTAAAATAATTAATAATAATAAACCAAATTTTAGTTTTGACTGTAAATCAGTATTTAAAATAGATAGTGTTTTACATGTTTCTAAAGGACCAGAATTTTGTATGCTAAAGAAAGATTCTTTAGATATGTTATTTAATAAAAAATTTACGATAGGTGTCAATAATAGAATGGGGTACAATTTTAATGAAAAGCTTCAGGTTGGTTTAAAGTCAATTATTTCATCTCCCGTATTACCAGGAACAATTCAGTTGACTCCATCTGGAAATATTATAGTTCTTCATAGAGATTGTCAAACATCAGGTGGTTACAATAGAATTCTTCAATTAAATGAGAAATCTTTAAATAATTTATCTCAATTAAAAAATGGGGATAAAATAAAATTTAAATTAATTAATTAGTAGAAATTTTTATTTCAATAAGTGGATTCTCTGAAAACTCTTTATCTAGTCTTTTCTTTACTCTAAAAAGCTTATTTAATTCTCTTTCTTTCTTTTTATTTGCCTTATCAATTTCAGGTAGAACTATTGTATCTCCTCTAACTTCTAATTTCATCTCATTTATAAGTTTCTCAATACTTTCCTCAGTTAATTTAATTTGTTTTCCAATTGCTTTTCTCTTTATTATTCCTGTTAAACTACTATCAATTCTTACATTTTTCACTCTTAGTAATAGTCTAACTAATTTACTGTCGTCTTTAATTTGATAGGTTTGTTTATTACTTGTAAAAGAATTATAATAATTTTGATTTTTTAATTTCTTACCATCTAGATTAATTTCAATTGGCCCACTATGTCTAAAACTAAATTCTCTTTTTGAAGTAAATTCTTCAAGATTTATTACAATCTTTAAACTTTCTCTATAAAATTGTGATCTTAGTATCCCTCTAATTAGTTCATTTCTATCTCTAGAGGTGTATTCTTCACCAAATAAAAAAATTGTTGGAAGTCGTTTTGTGCCAACATTAACATTATTAAGATCAATTTTACTTCCTTCTTGACCAGTTAATCCAGTAGATGAAATTATTAAGAATATCAATGTAGCAAAAAAATACTTCACATATAAAGCTATAAAAAAACTCTGACTATTACTCTGGAACTATAAAAACTAATGGATCAAAATCCCATAAAATTGGAAGTAAAAAGTATACAAAAAGACTTAGTAGTATAATTGAAAGTAAATTCATCCAAATACCAACACGCACCATATCAGGAATACGTAAATATCCTGATCCAAAAACCACAGCATTAGGTGGTGTGGCAACAGGTAACATAAATGCACATGTAGCAGCTACTGTAGCAGATACCATTAAGATAAATGGGTGTACATCAATCGTTATTGCCATTGGATATAGGATAGGCAATAGCATAGCTGTTGTTGCTAAGTTAGAAGTAATTTCTGTAAGAAAATTAACGGCAGCAATCAAAATGAAGACCAATAAAAAAAGTGAAATACCATCTAGTAAGGTCATTTGAGAACCAATCCATAAGGCTAATCCACTATCTTTAAAACCTGCGGCTAAGGCCATTCCTCCACCAAATAATAATAAAATTCCCCAAGGCAATTTTACAGCTTCATCCCAATTTATAAGCCTTCTTTCTTTGTTTTTTGTTGGTAATAAAAAGATGACTATAGCCCCTATAAGTCCAATAATCGTATCATCAATTCCTGGAATAATTGATTTCAATAAAAAAGATCGACTTATCCATGCAAATGCAGTTAAAGTAAAAACCCCAGCCACTAATTTTTCTTCGTAGCTTATATTGACCTAAAGCTCTTAACTGTTTACTAATTTCTGCTCTTCCACCAGGAAAACTCTTTTGTTTAAACTTAAAAGCAAAACTGGTAAGGTATTTCCAGCATAAAAACAATAATACTACTGAGATAGGAAAACCAAATTTAAACCATTGAGCAAAGGTGATTTCATATCCAAAGGTTTCCTCAACTACTCCTGCTAAGACTAAATTTGGTGGCGTTCCAATCAAAGTGCTTAAACCACCAATGGATGCGCTATATGCAATACCCAACATTAAAGCCTTTCCAAAAATTAAATTTTCTTTTTCAATTGTATTTGGATCATCCTTTAATTGTGCAACTATTGCAATTGCAATAGGTAGCATCATAACGGCAGTGGCTGTATTTGAAATCCACATTGACATAAATGCAGTTGCAACCATAAACCCAAGAATAATGTTTACAACATTTGTACCTATTAAATTAATAATATTCAATGCTATCCGTTTGTGTAAGTTCCATTTTTGTATAGCAATAGCAATAATAAAGCCACCAACATAAAGGAAAACATATTTATGTCCAAAAGAAGCTGTTGTTTCGGAAAGGCCTAATCCACCAGTTAATGGGAATAAAATAATTGGTAATAATGCGGTTACTGCTATTGGAATAGCCTCTGTTATCCACCAAATGGCAATCCATATTGTGGATGCAAGAATAGCATTTGCAGCAGGATTTAGTCCTTCAGGATGAAAAAAAAGTAAAATTAAAATGAATGCTAATGGTCCTGAAACTAAGCCGATATTTTTTGGAGTAATTGACATCTTTGGATTTAAAAATAATCTATTTTGTTGTTACAGCTCTTTTTAATTTCTATTAATTTTCAATTACTCTAATGCTAATATACTTTTTTATTATATTTTTTTAATTATACTCAAAAAAAAGCTCTTGCAAATCATATAATTTACAAGAGCTTAAGCGGAGAAAGAGGGATTCGAACCCCCGGAGGTATGACCCTCAACAGTTTTCAAGACTGCCGCATTCGACCACTCTGCCATTTCTCCAATGCAGGTGCAAATATACACGATTTTAGGTATAAAAAAATAATTTAATCATCAGCTGAATCAAAAAATAATTATCTTACTTTTAATGTCATGCTTTTAGATATAAATTCAATTTTAATACTTCTTGGAATTGGCCTTTTTGCTGGTGTTGTTAATACATTAGCAGGTGGAGGTTCTCTAGTAACACTTCCAGTACTAATACTTTTTTTGGGTCTAGATGAGGCTACTGCAAACGGTACAAATAGACTTATGGTAATTTCAGCTGCTTTAGTTGCAAGTTATGGTTATAGAAGTAAGAAAATTGTTACACATCCCTATGGATTATATTTTGGTTTAGTCGCTACATTAGGTGCTATAATTGGAGCTAAAATTGCTATCGACATGGATGGAGATACATTCAAAAGATTTTTAGCTATTATTATGATAACTGTTGGTATTATAATAGTTTTTAGATCTAAATCAATTGCTTCTTTAGACTTGCCAGAAAGACTTACTGGGAAATATTTAATAGCTGGATTAATAGGTTTCTTTTTTATTGGTATTTATGGTGGATTTCTTCAAGCTGGAGTTGGGATAGTAATAATGCTTTTACTAACTCAATTAAATAGAATGAATTTACTCAGGACTAACTCTGTTAAAGCTTTTTCAGTATTTGTATATTCTATTGCTGCAGTTTTAATTTTTGCTTTAGATGGTAAAATATTATGGATGGTTGGATTATGGATGGTTCTAGGCTCTATAGTCGGTGCTTGGCTATCTAGCAGATGGTCTGTTAAGAAGGGTGATAAGGTTATTAGAATAACTCTTCTTGTAATGGTGTCTTATATGGCAGTAAAGCTTTGGATGGATACTTTTAATAGTTAGTATAATCAACTATGCTCAATCCATAACCAGATAGTCCAACACGATGTTTATGCTCAGAATTACTTAGTAAATTGACTTTATAAATATCTAGATCATGTAATATTTGAGCTCCTATTCCAAAATCTCTAAAATCAATTTTAGGTTTTTCGGAATCATTGCTTAATGAGTTAAGTTTATTTAATATATTTTCAGAGGATTGATTTTGATTAATAAAGATTACAGCACCTTTGCCTTTTTTATTGATTTCGGAAAAGATTTTATCATAATTTTTTTCATTAGTTCCTGTCAATATTTTAGTAACATCATTATCAACAACTGATGAATTTATTCTAGTTAAAATAGGTTCATCTTTATTCCAATCACCAAGAGTTAAGGCAATATGAACTTGATCATTATTAGTCTGTTTGTAAGCTCTTAATCTATAATTTCCAAAACTAGTTTTAACTTTCTCATCAAAGCTTTTGCTGATTAAGCTATCATTCTTCATTCTATAAGCTACAAGATCTTCAATAGAAACTATTCTTAAATTAAACTTTTCTGCTACTTTAAATAATTGAGGTAATCTCGACATAGTTCCATCATCATTCATAATCTCAACTATAACACCAGCAGATTTAAAACCAGCAAGTCTAGCAAAATCTATAGCAGCTTCTGTATGTCCAGTTCTTCTAAGAACACCTCCGTTTTTTGCAATTAAAGGAAAAACATGGCCAGGTCTTTGAAGATCTTCAGGTTTAGTATTATTATCAACTAATGCTTGAACAGTTTTAGCTCTATCTGATGCAGATATTCCAGAAGTAACTCCATTTCCTTTTAGATCAACTGAAACAGTAAATGCTGTCTCAAGTGGGTCAGTATTATTGGGAACCATCTTGCCAAGACTTAATTTTGAGCATAATTTTTCAGACATTGGAACACAGATTAAACCTCTTCCATTTTTTGCCATAAAATTAATTTTAGAGGAATCAATTGTTTCGGCAGCAGTTATAAAATCACCTTCATTCTCTCTGTTTTCATCATCAACAACAATTATAATATTTCCGTTTTTTATATCAGAAATTGCATCTTCTATTTTATCCAGCTTTATGTTACTCATTTTTAACTTTTAATTTATTAACTATCTCTGAAAACTTATCAAATAAAGTAAAATTGAAGCCCCTATCTGTTGAAACTATCTTAGTTAGATAAATTGCAAAAGGTGCTATAACAAAGGTAGAAATCCAGCTTCCTAAAAAGGGACTAATTGAGCTGTCTTCTGCCGCATTCTTGCCAAATACACCAATATAATGATAGGTTAAAAATATTACAATCGATAGTACTAGTGGTAATCCTAATCCGCCTTTTCTTATGATAGCTCCAAGTGATGCTCCAATAAGAAATAAAAATATACATGCAAAGATTAAACTATATCGCTCATTAATTGTAAGCTTATGAAGGTTTATAAGTTTTTGTTGCAAGAAAAATGTCTTTTTTTTGTTAGATAATTGCCTCAAATATAAATCAACTTCTTCATCTGCCATTGCTAAAACCCCGTTTATCTCATAAATTTCAGGATCATCTAAAAGATTAAGAAATGGTCTGTTAATCATAATCTCATTAGACTCAATTTGATTAGTATTTATATTAGGTAATTTTCTTAAAGTATGACTATTCATGAAAGTAATTCCAAATCGAGCCATATCACTCTCAAATTTACTTGAAAGAGTGTCTGAACTTTGTTTAAGTTGATTTACTCTTTGCATCTTGTAAGTAGACCTATAATTTTCTTCATCAAGGTTTACATTGTTGAAGTCTGATATATCAATATTTAATATATACTCTTCAAATGAAGCTCTAGTATGTGGATGTTTTTGTTTTTCTGCAACAGATGATGTAACTATGTCTTCATATCTATTACCATTTCTGAGGATTAATTGAAGATATGAATCATTCTCATTTCTTACTTCTCCGCTCTCAGCTTTTATTACGAGTCTATTGATTTCATCATCTGAAATATTATGAAGAATAATATCTTCTAAAAATTGCTCATTATCACCGTACTTTCTTGCAACTTTAATGCTCATGTTACCTATATCATTAAACATTCCCTCGCGTATGCTTAAAGTAGGTTTCAATTTGGCTAAATTTTTTCTTAGATTATATGATTTTAATTCACCATAGGTCACTACATTATTTGAAAAGTAAAAAGATCCAATTCCTAGGAAAATATGAAAAATCAATAATGCAATCATACTTCTAACTATTGATATTCCATTTGATTTCATAGCAATAAACTCATAGTTTTCAGAAAGTGTTCCATAAGTTGTCAAAGATGCTAGTAGGATTGAAAGTGGTAAAACTAATGGAACTAGTTTGGGGGAGAAATACATAAAGAATTTACCAATCGTAAAAATATCTAGGCCTTTACCTGCAAGTTCATCTATATAAAGCCAAAATGTTTGTATTATAAATATTAAAAAACATATAGCAAAAATACCAAGGAACCTGCTTAAATAAAATTTTAATATGTATTTATCTAATATTTTCAATTTTGAGTAACTATTAGGTAGTCTTTGTAGTAATTCATATCAAATTTAAATAAAGACAATGGAACGATTAAATTATAATCATAAGTTAATGTTAAAAAACTATTGATTTTAGTATTACTTTTCTTTTCAATCATTTCAATTTTTTCGATAGATAGATTAGAACTATTAATCACTATTGAATAAAACACATCTTCTTCTTGATTGTTTTCTGCAATTATGAAATAGGAGTTATTTGATATTTTTTCAATCTGAAGATTGAATCCACTTAGAAAAAAATTAAATATCTGATTAGGCGTGAAATTAAAAAAAGTATTATTCTCATTACTAACAATTATTTCTTGATTCTCATGAATAATTGTATAAAATTTCTTACCATCATAGATCTGATCAATTTCAGGAGTATCAATGAAATAGTTTTCGTCTTTTATATAAAACTCTCCATTAATTGGCAGAAGAGTATTTTCAAATTCAGAAGTAATACTAAATTTATATTTTGCATTTTCTATTAGGTTAGCATTATCTTTTACTTTTTGAAGAATATCTATAGCAGATTCCTGAGCTAATAGATTTGAAAAACCTAAAAGAAATAAAATGACTTTTATAGATATATTATTTTTGGTTTTCACTCAATAGAGTTTCTAATGAATTTAAATCTGAAATTAATACTTGTCTAGGTTTGCTGCCTTCAAAAGGGCCAACAATTCCAGCATCCTCCATTTGATCAATTAATCTTCCTGCTCTATTATAACCCAGCTTTAGTTTTCTCTGAAGTAAAGATGCTGAACCTTGTTGATTTGAAACAATAACCCTAGCAGCTTCATTAAACATTAAATCTCTATCTTCAATACTGGAATCTGATAAAGACCCGCCTTCTTCTTTAGAATACTCAGGAAGCTCATAAGCAGTTGGATAACCCATTTGTGATCCAATAAAATCAGATAATTTTTCAACTTCTGGAGTATCGATAAAACCACACTGTACTCTAGTTAATACATTTGACTGAGAATATAACAAATCACCTCTTCCAATCAGCTGTTCAGCTCCCCCAGTATCTAGAATTGTTCTTGAGTCAATTTTAGATGTAACTCTAAATGCAATCCTAGCTGGAAAATTAGCCTTAATTAATCCTGTTATAACATTTACAGAAGGTCTTTGTGTGGCAATAATTAGATGTATCCCTACAGCACGAGATAGTTGAGCTAATCTAGCTAATGGAGTCTCTACTTCCTTTCCAGCAGTCATTATTAAATCTGCAAATTCATCTATTACAAGAACTATATAGGGTAAAAACGTATGACCATTTTCTGGATTTAATTTTCTAGAGATAAATTTTGTATTATACTCTTTGATATTTCTAGTCATTGCATCTTTTAATAACTCATATCTTTTGTCCATTTCTCTACATAATGAATTTAATGTGTTAATTACTTTATCATTCTCGATAATAATTGCATCTTCTGATTCAGGAAGTTTAGCCAAGTAGTGTCTTTCAATTTTAGAATATATAGAAAGTTCAATTTTTTTTGGGTCAACTAATACAAATTTAACTTGTGATGGGTGCTTTTTATAGAGTATAGAGGTTAGAATTGCATTAATACCTACAGACTTACCTTGACCAGTTGCACCAGCCATTAGTAGATGAGGCATCTTAGTTAAATCAGCAATAAATGTTTCATTACTAATTGTCTTTCCAATTGCAATTGGAAGTTCCATTTCAGATTCAATATATTTTTTTGAAGATAAAAGTGATTTCATTGAGACAATTGACTTTTTCTTATTTGGAACTTCTATACCAATAGTGCCTTTTCCAGGTATTGGAGCAATTATTCTTATACCAAGAGCTGAAAGTGATAAAGCTATATCATCTTCAAGATTTTTTATTTTTGAAATTCTAACACCTGCATCAGGTATTATTTCATAAAGTGTCACTGTTGGTCCAATGGTAGCCTTAATCTGTTTTATACCAATGTTATAATTCTTAAGAGTATCAACTATTTTATTTTTATTTGTTTCTAGTTCATCCTGATCTATTTTAATAGTTCCGTCACCATAATCTTTTAAAATATCAATACTAGGATTCTTAAAATTACTTAGATCAAGAGTTGGATCAAATTCCTTTAAATCAACTTTATTAAAACTAATATTTTTTGTGCTTTTCTCTTCAAAGTTGATTTCCTCAACTTCCATTGATATATTATCATCAGATATTTTCGATGACTCTAGCTCATTTTCATCACTTTCAATTGGCTCTGACACTAATTCATCTTCTAAATTTAAATCAGGATATGTTTTTTCTTCAGCATCATTATCAAAAGATTTCTCTTTTTGTTTGTTTACTAGGGTCGTGTTTTTCAATAATGTAAAAAGTGAATAGGGAGTTATATTCCAAAGAATTGCAATAGATAAAACAAAAATGAAACCTATAATTAGTATTATACCAATATTTCCAATATATGTTTCAAGAAATGAATTTATTTCAAATCCAACTATACCCGATTGAATTGGAAAATAATTACTAAGATATCCTGATAATAAAGTAGTCCAAACAATCAGCAATAGTAACCAGTTTATTTTTTTAAATAATTCAAGTATTTTCTTATTAAACAGTAGGTAGTAAGAAGAGATTAATAGAATTACTGGGAATATAAAGCTAGCAATTCCAAATAACTTAAAAATTAAAAAATGACTTATTGATGCACCTATTTTACCAAGTATGTTTTGGACTTGAATATCCTTATCAAATAAGCTATCCACACTACTTTGATCTACCCTCCAATTATACATGTAGGATATAAACGATGTGAAAAGAATTACTGAAATAAATAGAAGAGTGTAGCCAAATACAACCTTAAATTTGTTTAAATCGGCTTTTTTCTTGCTACTCATAAAAAATAGTATTTAACAAAAATACAAATATGAGGTTAGATTATTAATTTTTATCACCTAAAGTCCTAATTTTTATTCTTAATCCAGCATATATTAATGTCATGAATGGACTAATCCAATTGAAAATTGCATATAAAAAATATTCTCCAACTCCAACTCCTAGTACAGATGAATGATATGCTCCGCAAGAATTCCAAGGAATAAGAGCAGATGTTACTGTTGCAGAATCTTCAAGTGTTCTGCTTAGGTTTTCAGGTGCAAGATTTTTGTCTTTAAATGCTTTTTCAAACATTTTTCCAGAAACTACAATTGATAAGTACTGGTCTGAAGCACTAACATTTAATGCTAAACATGAAGCAACTGTACTTGCAAATAATTTAAATGATGTGTTAGCCCATTTCAAAAGAGTTTTACTGATAGTTTTGAGTGCTCCAATTGCATCCATTACACCTCCAAACACCATAGTCCCAATCACTAAAAATATTGTATTCATCATACCAAGCATTCCACCAGTTGAGAATAAATCATTTAATAATTCATTATTAGTCTCAATACTTATTGGTCCAGTAATTGTATCCATTATTACAACATAAGTATTTACAAGTTTAGAATTAGAACCACTAGAAAGTTCAGAAATTATTTGAGGCTGAAAAATTATAGAGAATAAAGCCCCTGTTAATGTTCCAATAACAAGAGCAATTAATGGAGGAGTCTTTTTTATAATCATTATTAGTACTAATAGTGGAACAATAAACAGAACTAATGAAATATTGAATTTTTCTGAAATAGCACTAAGCAAATAGGTGTTGTCTGTAGATCCATCTGAAACTTGGAGAAATCCAAGAATAATAAACACAATAAAAGTGATTGTTATACTTGGAATAGTAGTGTAAGTTAAATATTTTATGTGTTTAAATAAATCAACTTTAGTTACAGCAGCAGCAAGATTTGTTGTGTCGCTTAGAGGTGAAAGTTTATCTCCAAAATAAGCTCCTGAAATTACAGCACCCCCAACCATTCCAGCAGAAATGCCTAAAGCTTGACCAATTCCAACTAAAGCTATTCCAACTGTAGCTGATGTTGTCCAACTACTTCCAGTTGCAACTGATATAATAGAACATATTATAATACAAGCAGGAAGAAAAATATTTGGATCGAGTATTTTAAGACCATAATAAACCATAGATGGAATGATACCGCTTATCATCCAGGTTCCTGCTAGTGCTCCAACAAATAGAAGAATTAATAATGCTCCAGTTACAGATTTTACACTATTTGAAATACTTGTTAGAATATCTTTATAGGAAACCTTATAAATAAAGCCAATAGATGCTCCAAAAAGACCTGATAAGATTAATATAAATTGATTTGTGCCATTTAGAGAATCATCTCCATAAATAAAAACATTTATGCTAAGAAGTAATACAAGGAAAATAATAGGAAGCAGTGCTATTCCAATCGGTAAATTTACACTAGAAGAATTTTTCAAAATATAAATTATATACTACAAGTTGAGAAAAAAAAACTTAACCATAATATAATACGATACTTATTTGGTTAAACTTTAGTTATTTTTACTCAGTGGAACATAAAATCAATAAAGTTTTTGAAAAAAAAGTTAAACCACTGAAGCAATGTAATTTCTTGGTTGCTGTTAGTGGTGGTGTGGATAGCATGGTCCTTGCTAACTTGTTTATTCAAAATAATTTAAATTTTTCTATTGCCCATTGTAATTTTGGTCTTCGAGCTGAAGAAAGTAATGCAGATCAAGAATTTATTTTAAGTTGGTCAAGAAAAAATGAGATTAAATGTTATTCCTCTAAATTTAGTACTACAACATTTTGTGAAAAAAGTAAAGTTAGTATTCAAGAAGGTGCGAGAAATTTAAGATATAATTGGTTTAATGAATTGAAAGCAATACACAAGTTTGATTATATAGTAACTGCTCATCATTTAGATGATCAACTCGAAACATATTTAATTAACTCTATGAGAGGTACAGGATTAAATGGACTTTTAGGTATTCCTGAGATAACTAGTAATTTATTTAGGCCTCTTCTTCAAATTCTAAAAGATGAAATAATTGTGTATGCTGAAATAAATAAGATTGATTTCAGAGAGGATTCTTCAAATTCAAAAAATGATTATTATAGAAATATGATTAGAAATTCAATCATTCCTGAGTTTAAGAAATTTGATGATAATGTTATGTTAAAGTTCAAAACAACAATAAATAACTTAATCTCTACTAAGATATTTGCGGAAACAATAATTAAAAAAACAAAAGTCAATTTATTTAAAATTGATAATGATAAGGTTAAAGTACAAATCGATGATTTATTAAATCTAGAACCCTTAGAGTTTTACATTCATCATTTATTTATTGATTATGACTTTAATTTTAAAGAGATTATAAAAATATTTAATTCAGATTCAGGAAAGTTTATTAATTCAAAAACACATAGATTGACCAAGAATAAAAACGTCTTAATAATTACTAGAAATGATTAAAAATATATTTTTTGCAATTATTTCAGTTCTTTCACTTAATTCTCAAGAGAAGGAACCTGTATCATGGTCATATGAAGTTAATAAAGTAAGTAATCTAGATTACGAAATTACTTTTGAAGCAGTTATAATAGATGGCTGGAAATTATACTCACAATTCTCGCCAGAGGAGGGTTCTATAGCTACTAGTTTTAAATTTTTAAACAAGAATTCTGATTATCAAGCAAGTGAAACTTTTGATGAAGACCCTTACATAGTTGGTTATGATAATGTTTTCAAGATGGATTTATTTTATTTTGAACAAAATGCCTCCTTTACACAATCTGTTAAATTAATTGATAAAGACCTTAACCAGATCAAAATTGAGATTGATTACTCATCTTGTGATGATGAATTATGTATTTTTCGAAACCAGACGTTTAATATTATATTAGATAAAAACAAGAAAATAGTTCAAGATGATAATGTCACTTTAGATGATATTAAAAAATATAACTCACTTGAATTAGACCTTGACAAAACAAGTTATAATAGCTATGACGTAATACAATCATCAAACTATTTCGAAATTTTTATTTTTGGATTACTTGCAGGTTTTTTAGCCTTACTAACTCCATGTATTTTCCCTATGATACCTTTGACGGTATCCTATTTTATTGATCAAAATAAACTTAAGTATAGTAGTTTAATTTCAGCATCCTTGTATGGTGCTTTTATTATATTGATTTATATATTATTAAGTCTACCATTTCATTTATTTGATAGTTTAAACCCTAATATTCTTAATACTATTTCTACGAATGTATATGTGAATATTACATTCTTTATAGTATTTATATTATTTGCAATTTCATTTTTTGGATACTTTGATATAGTAATTCCAAGTAATATAATATCTGGTTCTGAGAAAAAATCAGAGAAAGGTGGAGCAGTTGGAATATTTTTCATGTCTCTTACATTGGCTTTAGTTTCATTTTCTTGTACTGGCCCAATATTAGGATCTTTACTAGCAGGCTCTTTATCATCAACATCATCAGGAGCTATGCAACTTTCATTTGGAATGTTTGGATTTGGATTAGCATTAGCTCTTCCTTTTACTTTTTTAGCATTTTATCCAAAATATCTTTCAGTAATACCTAAATCTGGAATTTGGTTAAAAAAACTTAAGGTCTCCTTAGGGTTTATTGAACTTGCTTTAGCATTTAAATTTCTTTCAAATGCAGACCTAGTTGAAGGCTGGGGTATCTTAAAAAGAGAAATATTTATAATTATTTGGGTTGTCATATTCCTAATGCTATCATTTTATCTTTTTAAATCTCAAGCTAATAAAATAAATTTCAAAAACATATTTGCTTGGTTTTTCTTAATTTTCTCTTTATACCTCACCTCAGGTTTAATTAGTAGTAAAAATGTAAGATTTTTAAGTGGTATTCTTCCTCCAGAGTTTTATTCTATAGAAACTAAAATTAATGATTGTCCGCTTGGTCTTAATTGTTTTAAAGATTTTGAAGATGGTAAAAGATATGCTATTGAAAATGAAAAAATTATTCTATTAGACTTTACAGGATGGGCTTGTGCAAATTGTAGGAGAATGGAAGAAAATGTTTGGTCTAAGCCAGCAATTTTTAATTTGCTTGATAATAACTTTATAATTATATCCTTGTATGTAGATGACAGAACGAAGCTTTCTCAGGATGAAGAGTTTAAATATTTGAATAAATCAGGAAATGTTCAATATGTTAATAATGTAGGTAGGAGATGGTCTCTCTTTCAGCAGATTAATTTTAATAATGCTTCGCAGCCATATTATGTTGCAATGATTCCTTCTGGAAAGATCCTAACTGAACCTATTCAATATACATCCGAAGAAAACTTTAAAAATTGGCTAGAATCGTCAATAGAGGAATCTACTAAGTAATTTATTTTTGAAAATAGACTTCTTCAAAAGGAATTCTAAATCTTTCACCGTAAACACCTTCTTTACTTCTAATACCACATCCAATCACCATATTTATTTCAGATTTCTTATTTAGCTTTAATAACTTCTTTAATTTTAGTGAGTCAAATCCTTCCATTGGACATGTGTCATAACCAAATCCAGACATGCTTATCATAAAATTTTGAGATGCAAGTGCTGCACTTTTGTGTGCAACAATTCTTGTATCAGAACTTCTTAATTGTCTGTACATTACTTTAAAAACACCAATTATATAAGCAAAGATATATTTAGAAAAACCTAGTATACCTAAAAAATCTTTATAAACAAGAGGCATTGCTTTAGTGTAATATTTTTTAGTCTGATCATATTGCTTAGTACTTAATTTTTCCTTATTCAAATTAAAAAAATCAATATTTTGATTTGCTCGTAATTTCCATAAATCTTTTCTAACTATTGTTATGACAATTTGCTTAGCGGTAGATGCAGCTGGCTGATTAAAGCATATTCTAGAAATATTAGTTAATAATTCTTTATTAGTAATATGATAAAACTCCCATAATTGGAGATTACTGCTGTTGGGAGCTAATACTCCGTTTTTAATACACTTTTTTACAATCTTAGTATCAATTTCTTTACTTGGGTCAAACTTTCTAACGGATCTTCTAAATTCAATAGCTTCACTTACAGTTTTTTCCATTCTAAATTTTCTCGAGTATTTTTTTTATAAAATTGAATGAACTAGGGTAGGGTCCATATCTTAGAGGTAAATCAATCATTGATTTTTTTTCAAGCACAGGTTTATAATGGGTAAATGTATCAAAGCTAAACTTCCCTCTATAAGCTCCCATTCCGCTTGGACCAATCCCCCCAAATGGTAGATTTGAATTTACAAAGTGTATTAGAGTATCATTTACTACACACCCTCCAAACTTATTAGAGTTAATCAACTTATCGATAAATTTTTGATTTTTTGAAAAAATGTAAAATGCTAATGGTGATGGATTTGCATCAAGAATTTTTTCTAAATCATTTTCATTTTCATATGATAAAATTGGTAAAATTGGTCCAAAAATTTCTTCTTTCATTATTTCAGAATTAACATCAGGATCAATTACTAATGTGGGCTCAACATAAAGATTTTTTTCATCTATTTTACCACCAAATTCAATATTTTGATTAATTAAATTCTCTTTTAGCCTTAATAAATTATTAGTATTAATTATTCTTCCGTAACTATCTGATTTAATAGGAGTGCTACCAAAAGTAGAAATGATGTTCTTTTTTAGCATTGAAATTAATTCATCTTTAACATGATTATTGACAACTATATAATCTGGAGCAATACATGTTTGACCACAATTCACAAACTTACCTGATACAATTCTTTTTGCCACTTTGTCTATATCTATTCCTTGATCAACGATACATGGACTTTTGCCTCCAAGCTCTAATGTTATTGGAGTGAGGTGCTTTGCTGCTTTTTCAGCAATAATTTTTCCAATCCTTGTACTTCCTGTAAAGAAAATATAATCCCACTTTTTGTCAAGAAGATATTTAGCAGTATCTGCATCTCCTTCAATAACACTAACTAAGTTTTGAGGAAAAACAGCTTCAATTAATTCTTTTAACACAGATGATGTATTAGGTGCTAATTCTGAGGGTTTTATTATAACTGTATTTCCAGCAGCAACAGCACCTATTAATGGTGTTAATGATAATTGAAATGGATAGTTCCAAGGTGTAATAATTAGTGTATTACCATATGGTTCCGGGATAAGATAATTTTTTGAAGGAAAATTAAAGATTGACCCACTAACTCTTTTTTTTCTAGACCATCTTTTTAATTTTTTTGTAAATAATTTAATTTCTCGTTTAACAAGAAGAACTTCTGATAAGAATGACTCGAATTCATGTTTATTTAAATCTTTCTTTAAAGCATCATATATTTTAGACTCATTTTTACTAATTGTTTTTAAAAGTGAATTTAAAATTTGAATTCTATAGTTAACAGAATTAGAATTAGTTTTGGTAAATTTTATTTGTGAATTAATTATGTAATCAATTTCTTTGTACGTCATAATGATTTCAATTTAATTATTTAAATTCAAAAATGATATTTAATGATTGGGTATGATATATTTTAATTTATATATGACTAATTATCAGTTATTTATAAAATATTTTATTAATTTGAATATAGTTATACTTTATAAATTCATTAAGAAAGATAGCAACTTGGTAATAATTTTAACTTAAGATAAATGTTAAATGTATAATAAATACAGTCGAGTAGTAACAAAGGATGACTCTCAACCAGCAGCTCAGGCTATGCTTCATGCTATTGGTTTGACTGAAGATGACTTTGATAAACCTTTTATAGGTGTGGCTAGTACTGGTTATGAAGGTAACCCTTGTAATATGCATTTAAATGATCTTTCTGTAAAGATAAAAGAGAGTATAGTTGCTACTGATTATATAGGTCTAATATTTAACACTATAGGGGTTAGTGATGGTATTTCTATGGGAACTTTTGGTATGAGATATTCTCTTCCATCTAGGGATATTATAGCGGATTCAATGGAAACTGTGGTTCAAGCTATGTCTTACGATGGTTTAGTAACTGTTGTAGGGTGTGATAAAAATATGCCAGGAGCTTTAATGGCAATGCTTAGATTGGATAGGCCGAGTATATTGGTTTATGGTGGGACAATAGATTCAGGCTGTTACAACAACAAAGAGTTAGATGTGGTTTCAGCTTTTGAAGCATGGGGTGAAAAAGTTGCTGGAAAGATTGATGATAAAGAATATAAAAATGTAATTAAAAATGCATGTCCAGGTGCAGGAGCATGTGGAGGCATGTATACAGCTAATACAATGGCTTCAGCAATTGAAGCATTAGGAATGTCACTTCCATATAATTCTTCTAACCCTGCGATAAGCAAAGACAAAGTAAATGAATGTGCCGAAATAGGCTCAGCTATGAAATTACTTATAGAGAAAGACATTAAGCCATCTGATATAGTCACAAAAAAATCTCTTGAAAATGCATTAAGACTAATTACAATATTAGGAGGATCTACAAATGCAGTTCTTCATTTTTTAGCTATTGCAAGAGCAGCTAATTTAGATTTATCTATTGACTATTTCCAAGAAATAAGTGACTCTACACCTTTCATTGCAAATCTTAAGCCAAGTGGTAAATATCTGATGAAGGACCTACACAAAATAGGAGGTGTTCCTTCTGTATTAAAATATATGCTAGAGAATAATCTGTTACATGGAGATTGTATGACAATTACAGGTAGAACTCTTCAGGAGAATTTATCAGAAGTTCAATCACCAAATATGGACTCAAATGATATTATTTTTCCTATTACAAATCCAATAAAAAAAACTGGTCATATTCAAATTTTAAAAGGAAATCTTGCAGAAGAAGGATGTGTGGCAAAAATAACTGGTAAAGAAGGATTACAATTCATTGGCCCTGCCAAGGTGTTTGATGGTGAATTTGAATGTTTATCAGCAATAGAAGAATCTAAAGTTAACAAAGGTGAGGTAGTAGTAATAAGATATGAAGGGCCTAAAGGTGGACCTGGAATGCCTGAAATGCTCAAGCCTACTTCTGCTATTATGGGAGCTGGTCTCGGTAAAGATGTCGCCTTGATTACTGATGGAAGGTTTTCAGGAGGTACTCATGGCTTTGTTGTTGGTCATATTGTTCCTGAAGCATTCGAAGGAGGAACTTTAGCCATAGTTGAAGATGGTGATATAATTACTATTGATTCTGAGAATAATATATTACATGTTGATATTTCAGAAAATGAAATAATTAATAGAATGAAAAACTGGAAAAAACCAGAACCAAAAATTGATAAAGGAATTTTATACAAATACGTTAAGTCAGTTTCAAATGCATCGAAGGGATGTATTACTGATGAATAGAAACTATGAAAAATAAAAAAATAAGTGGAGCGGAAGCTGTAGTTCACTCTTTATTGAATGAAGGTGTTGATTTAATATGGGGTTATCCAGGTGGTGCAATAATGCCTGTATATGATGAATTTTATAAATTTCAAGATAAGTTACAGCATATTTTAGCTAGGCATGAACAAGGAGCAATTCATGCAGCACAAGGTTATGCTAGATCATCCGGTAGAGTAGGTGTAGCAATTGCGACATCAGGTCCTGGTGCAACTAATCTTGTTACTGGTATAGCAGATGCACAAATAGATTCAACACCAGTAGTATGTATAACTGGTCAGGTTTCTTCTCATCTTCTAGGTTCTGATGCTTTTCAAGAAACAGATATTATAGGAATTTCAATGCCAGTTACTAAATGGAATTACCAAATAACTAAAGCATCTGAAATTCCTGAAATTTTTGCAAAAGCATTTTATATTGCAAAATCGGGTAGACCAGGTCCAGTATTAATTGACATAACTAAAGATGCTCAATTTGAGCTATTTGATTTTGAATATTCAAAATGTAAAGGTATAAGAAGCTATAATCCATTACCTACGATTAGTAATGATTCAATAGATAATGCCTCAAAGTTAATTAACAATGCAAAGAAACCACTTATTGTATGGGGTCAAGGTGTGATTTTAGGAAATGCGGAAAAAGAGTTTAAGGATTTTGTTGAAAAAAGTGGAATACCTGCAGCCTGGACAATTCTTGGCTTATCTGCACTTCCAACTTCTCATGACTTAAATGTTGGAATGGTTGGAATGCATGGAAATTATGGTCCTAATATTCTAACAAATAAATGTGATTTACTTATTGCTGTAGGTATGAGATTTGATGATCGTGTTACAGGAGATCCAAAAACTTATGCTTCTCAAGCAAAAATAATTCATCTTGATATTGATCCAGCAGAAATAAATAAAAACATTATTGCAGATGTTCCAGTAATAGGTGATTGTAAAGATTCTCTTAAGCGAATTACAAATAAGATTGAAAAAAAATCTCATAGTAAATGGATTTCTAAATTTGATGATTTAATGAAAATTGAATTTGAAAAAGTCATTAAGTCTGATTTAAATCCTCTGAAAGATGGCTTAACCATGGGTGAGTCAATTATAGCAATAAATGAATTTACTAATGGTGATGCTATTATTGTTACTGATGTTGGCCAACATCAAATGGTTGCATGTAGATATGCGAATTTTGTTAAATCAAAGAGTAACATTACCTCAGGTGGATTAGGTACAATGGGGTTTGCTCTTCCCGCAGCAATGGGTGCTAAAATGGGTGCTTTGAATAGAGAAGTAGTAGCTGTGATTGGTGATGGAGGTTATCAAATGACAATTCAGGAATTAGGTACAATTTTTCAATTACAGATACCTGTAAAAATTGTTATTCTTAATAATGATTTCCTTGGTATGGTTCGTCAATGGCAACAATTATTCTTTGATAAAAGATATGCTTCTACTGAAATGGTAAATCCAGACTTTGTAGCTATTGCTAAAGGATACTATCTAGATTCTGAAAGAGTTAAAGATAGAAAGGATTTAAAACCTGCCGTTGAAAGAATGATAAAATCAAAGAAGCCTTATGTTTTAGAAATATGTGTTGAAAAAGAAAATAATGTATTTCCAATGATTCCAACAGGAGCATCAGTATCAGATATTAGATTAAATTAAAATGGAAAAGAAAAATAATTACACCATCTCAGTTTATACAGAAAATAATGTAGGACTTCTTCACAGACTTTCAGCAATATTTTTAAAACGTCACATCAACATTGAGAGCTTTACTACCTCCGAATGTGAAATTAAAGATGTATTTAGATTTATAATAGTTGTAAAAATGACTAAATCTGGTGTTGAGAAAGTATCCAAACAGATTGAAAAGCAGGTTGAGGTTATTAGAGTGTTTTTTCATACGGATAGCGAAACTATATTTCAAGAATCAGCTCTTTATAAAATGAAATCATCAGCTCTTTTTGAAGAGAGACATATTCAGAATATTATTAAAGAATCTAATGCTAGGATAGTTACTGTAAACCCTGACTATTTTGTTATTGAGAAAACAGGGTTTAGAGATGATACTGAAAAACTTTATAATGATTTAGAGAAATATGGACTTCTTCAATTTACAAGATCTGGAAGAATTGCAGTTTCTAAAGAAAAGATGGGAATATCAGAAATTTTGAATACTTTTAAAATCCAAAAATAAAAACAATGAAAAATTATTTCAATAGCTTATCATTTAGAGAAAAATTAATGCAACTAGGTAGATGTAGATTTATGGATTCATCTGAGTTTAGTGAGGGTGTTAAGTTTTTAAAAGATAAAAAAATTGCAATTGTTGGTTGTGGAGCTCAAGGTTTGCATCAAGGATTAAACATGAGAGATTCAGGTCTTGATATTTCTTTTGTACTTAGACAGTCGTCAATTGACTCAAAGAGGCAGTCTTATATAGATGCCTCTACTAATAATTTTACTGTTGGTAATTTTGATGAAATAATTCCAAATTCAGATTTAGTAATTAATTTAACTCCTGACAAGAATCATCTCCAGTTGTTGAGCAATTAATGCCAATAATGAAAAAAAATTCAATATTATCCTATTCACATGGATTTAATATTGTTGAGGAAGGAATTAAAGTAAGAAAAGATATAACTGTAATAATGGTTGCGCCTAAATCTCCTGGATCTGAAGTAAGAGAGGAGTATCTTAGAGGTTTTGGAGTTCCAACTTTGATTGCAGTCCATCCAGAAAATGATATAAATGATATAGGTTTTGAAGCTGCAAAAGCTTACGCAGTATCTCTTGGCTCTCATAAAGCTGGTGTTCTGGAATCTTCTTTTGTTGCAGAAGTGAAATCTGATTTAATGGGTGAACAAACTATACTATGTGGTATGCTTCAAACTGGTTCAATACTATCTTTCAATAGAATGATTGAACTTGGAGTCAATCCTGGATTTGCATCTAAATTAATTCAACATGGTTGGGAGACAATTACTGAATCCTTAAAACATGGTGGTATTACTAATATGATGGATAGATTATCAAATCCCTCAAAATTAAAGGCTTATGAGTTATCAGAAGAGCTAAAATCAATTCTTTCACCTTTATTTGTAACACATATGGATAATGTATTATCTGGGAATTTTTCTGAAACTATGATGAAAGACTGGGATAATGATGATAAAGAGCTTTTAAATTGGAGAGAACAAACTAGTCAAACAGCTTTTGAAAAAACTAACCCTACTTCAGATGAAATATCAGAACAAGAATATTTTGATAATGGTATTTTAATGGTAGCCTTCATTAAAGCTGGAGTTGAACTAGCCTTTGAGACTATGGTTGAAGCTGGAATTAAAGAAGAATCAGCTTACTACGAATCTCTTCATGAACTTCCATTAATTGCTAATCTAGTTTCTAGAAAAAAACTTTATGAGATGAATAGTATTATTTCAGATACTGCAGAGTATGGATGCTATTTATTCAATAATGAAGCAATTCCACTTTTATCAAGCTTCTTTAAGAAAATTGATAAAAATGTTATAGGATCTAATTCGCTAAGTAATGATTCAAACTCAATTGATAACAAAAAATTAATTGAGATAAATGATTCAATAAGATTTCATTCAATTGAGATTATCGGTGATGAGTTGAGACAGCATATGACTTCAATGAAAAAAGCATTATAATTAAATGCATTTACCTGATTTAAAAGGAGTAAGAAGTGCATCAGAAAACTTAAAAGATGTTTCTATTGTAACTCCATTGACATTAAATGAAAGATTATCTATAGAATATAACTCTAGGGTTTTTCTTAAAAGAGAAGATCTTCAAAAAGTTAGATCATTCAAAATTCGTGGAGCATTTAATAAAATTAAATCAATTGATTTTAATAATTCAAAAGACAAAAGAATTATTTGTGCTAGTGCCGGAAATCATGCACAAGGGTTTGCCTTTTCTTGTAACAAGTTAAAAATATTTGGTACAGTTTATATGCCTGAAACAACACCTAAGCAAAAAGTCGAAAGAGTAAAGATGTTTGGGGGAGACTTTATAAAAATTATTTTAAGTGGGGATAATTTTGATGATGCACAAAAAGAGGCTCAAAAACACCTTACAGATGATACAACTTTTATTCATCCATTTGATGATATTAAAGTTATTGAAGGTCAGGGAACAGTTGCACTTGAAATTTTAGATCAAATTGATAAACATTTTGATTATTTAATTGTTCCAATTGGTGGGGGAGGTTTAATTTCAGGGATAATAACTGTTTTTAAGGAATTATCACCTAAAACAAAAATAATTGGGGTAGAAGCACAGGGAGCTCCTGCTATGTCCGAATCAATTCAGCAAAATAAAATTATTAGGTTAGATAAAATAGATAATTTTGTTGATGGTGTTTCTATAAGAAAGATTGGAAAAATTCCTTTTAAATTATGTAAAGATTATTTAGATGATTTGCTTCTTGTACCTGAAGGTAAAATATGTCAAACAATTCTTGAATTATATAATAAAGATGGTATCGTTGTTGAACCTGCTGGGGCAATAGGAATATCAGCTTTAGAGATGTATCACAAGAAGTTTACAAAAAAAAATGTAGGTATATTAATTTGTGGAGGTAATAATGATATTACTAGAATGGCAGAAATTAAAGAAAGAGCATTAGTATATTCAAATTTAAAACATTACTTCATTGTTAAATTCCCCCAAAGAAAAGGTGCCTTAAAAGAATTTGTGAATAATGTAATTGGAGAAAATGATGATATTACATTTTTTGAATATGTAAAAAAGAATAATAGGGATTATACATCAGCTATTGTAGGAATAGAGTTAAAGTTTTCCAAAGATTTAGAGCAATTAATACAAAAAATGAAAGAAAGTGGTTTCTTTGGAGAATATTTGAATGATAAACCAGAAACC
This sequence comes from Candidatus Marisimplicoccus framensis, assembly GCA_905182065.1. Taxonomy (GTDB): domain Bacteria; phylum Bacteroidota; class Bacteroidia; order Flavobacteriales; family Flavobacteriaceae; genus Marisimplicoccus; species Marisimplicoccus framensis. The sequence continues at coordinate 88,798 of CAJIZN010000002.1, read as the reverse complement.
TTACGCTTTTTAATATAAAATATATGTCTTCACAAAACCTTACGATTGATCAATTGCATTGCAGAGAATATTTAGTAGATGGTAAATTGAAAAAATGGAATGGCGATACCTCTGAGGTTTATTCTACAATCGACAGCAACCCAGACACACCTTATTCCCCAACTTTATTAGGTTCAATCCCTGATATGGATTCAGAGTCTGCCATAGAGGCTCTTGAGTCTGCAAAAAATGCTTTTAATCGTGGTCAAGGTAAATGGCCTACAATGAAAGTTATAGATAGATTAAAATGTATGAAGAGATTTGCAGATAAAATGAAGGATCACAGAGATCAGGTAGTTAATCTATTGATGTGGGAAATAGGTAAAAATAAAGCAGACTCTGAAAAAGAATTTGATAGAACTGTTAAATACATCTATGATACAATAGATGAGTATAAAAAGATTGACAGATCATCTTCAAGGTTTGAGAAAGATTCTGGAATTCATGCTCATATTAGAAGAGGCCCTCTTGGTGTCGTATTATGTCTAGGGCCCTATAATTATCCTCTAAACGAAACTTTCTGCCTTCTTATTCCAGCTATTTTAATGGGTAACACTACAATTTTTAAACCTGCCAAACATGGAGTTTTACTTATTTCACCTCTATTAAAAGCATTTAAGGAATGCTTCCCTCCAGGTGTTGTAAATATCTTATTTGGTAGAGGTAGAAAAATTTGTCCTCCTATTATGAAAACAGGTTATGTAGATGTTTTAGCTTTAATTGGACATAGTACTTCTGCAGTTGCTCTACAAGATCAACATCCCAATAAAAATAGACTTAGATTAGTCCTTGGACTAGAGGCTAAGAACCCAGCTATTATTTTACCTGATGCTGATCTAGATTTAACAATTCAAGAGTGTATTTCAGGATCTTTATCATATAACGGTCAAAGATGTACTGCTCTTAAAGTACTTTACGTTCATGAATCTATTGCTGATGAGTTTAACAAGAGATTCTCTGTAGCTGTTGATAAACTTAAATTTGGTATGCCTTGGGAAAAAGATTCTTTTCTAACACCACTTCCAGAGCCTTCAAAACCTAAATATATTAGAGGCTTAATAGATGATGCTGTGTCAAAAGGAGCGAATGTAATGAACGATAAGGGAGGTGAATTGACTGATAATTATTGTTATCCAGCAGTTCTATATCCAGTTAACAATTCTATGAAAGTATTTGAAGAAGAACAATTTGGCCCAGTTGTACCAATTATTCCTTTTAAAGATATAGATAAGCCTTTAGATGATATGGCTAATTCCGAATATGGTCAACAGGTTAGCCTATTTGGAACTGATACTAAGACGATAGGACCTTTAATTGATACACTTGCTAATTTAGTCTGTAGAGTAAATCTTAATAGCTCTTGCCAAAGAGGTCCTGATATTTATCCATTTACCGGTAGAAAAAACTCTGCGGTTAGTACATTAAGTGTTCATGATGCTTTAAGAGCTTTTTCTATAAGAACATTTGTAGCCTCAAAGGATAATGTTCATAATAATAGAATATTGAAAAAATTATTAGATTCAAACGATTCTAACTTTATTTCAACAGATTATATTCTCTAGTTGTCTAGAATAAATTTTACAATATAGTCTCCTACTTCATCTGTTGAACAAGCCTTTTCGTCTTTGCTAATCAAATCAGGAGTCTTATATCCACTTAAAAGCGAGCTTTCAACAGCTTCATTAATCAGATTTGACTCATCTTTTAAATTATAAGTATACTCTAACATCATTGAAAGTGATAGTATGGAAGCAATTGGATTTGCTATTTTTTTACCTGTAGCTTGAGGGTAAGAACCATGGATTGGTTCGTATAAAGCATTATTTGAACCAACTGATGCTGAAGGCATCAATCCCATTGATCCAGATATAACTGAAGCTTCATCGGTAAGAATATCTCCAAAAAGATTTGATGTAATTAACACATCATATGAGCTAGGCCATTGAATAAGTCTCATTGCAACAGCGTCAACAAATTCATATGAAACAGTTACATCAGGATAATCTTTTTCCATACCTTGGACAGTCTCTCTCCAAAGTCTTGAAGTCTCAAGTATATTAGCCTTATCAACACAACAAAGTTTTTTTGATCTTTTTTGAGCATATTCAAATCCCATCTTTGCTATTCTTATTATTTCATCTCTTGTGTATTGGCAAGTATCAAATGCATAATTATCATTGTTTTTTCTACCTCTTTCTCCAAAATAAATTCCTCCTGTTAATTCTCTAACAAATAGTATATCAGTACCAGTTATCCTCTCTTCTTTAATTGGTGACATGTGTAGAAGTGAATCAAAAACTAAAGTTGGTCTTAAATTTGCATAAAGCCCTAGTTTTTTTCTCATTTCAAGTAACCCTTGTTCAGGTCTTATTTTAGCTTTTGGATCATTATCATATTTTGGATCTCCTATTGCACCAAATAAAATTGCATCAGATTCCAAGCATAAATTATGGGTTTCATCAGGGTATGGATTATTATGATGGTCTATAGCAATAGCTCCAACTAAACCTTCATTCATTTCAACTTCATGATTAAATTTTTTTGCAATACAATTAAGAACTTTTATGGACTCATTTGTAACTTCTGGTCCAATTCCATCTCCTGGAAGGACTGCTATTTTTAATTTCATATTTATTCTGTATTTAACATTTTCTCTGTTGCTTTAATTGCAGCAACAGTTTGATCAGTATCTAGTCCTCTTGTTTTAAACTTCTTAGAACCCGTATCCCAGGTAATTGTAGTCTCACAAAATGCATCAGAATCACTACCGGGAGGAATTCTAACTGCATAATCAATTAATTTAGGAAGATTTCTTTTCTGATTAGAATATATACTTTTAAGAGCATTCATAAATGCATCAAATTGACCATCCCCTGAACAGCTTTCTTGAAAAAGTTTATTATTAATCAATAAAGATAATGAGGCAGACGGTCTAAGTGTTTTAGCATGAGTTAAGACATATGACTCAATAATTATATTTTTCTTTTTAGCCGGGTAATCTAAAACATCACTTATTATGTAAGGTAAGTCTTCAATTGTTACTTTTTCTTTTTTATCTCCCAACTCAATTACTTTAGATGTTATTATTCCCAACTCTTCTTGATTTAGTTTAATACCTAGTTCATCTAAATTCTTTTTGATATTAGCTTTACCAGATGTTTTTCCAAGCGCATACTTTCTCTTTCTTCCGAATCTACTGGGATTTAAATTATTGAAATAAAGATTCTTCTTATTGTCTCCATCAGCATGAACTCCTGCTGTTTGAGTAAATACATTCTCACCAACAATTGGTTTATTTGAAGATACAGTTTGACCTGAAAAAGTTGATATTAATTTACTGGCTTTAAATAAATTTTTTTCTTCTATATTAATATTAATATGGGGTAAAAAGTCTTTAATTGCAGCCACAGCACTAGACAAAGGAGTGTTTCCAGCTCTTTCACCCATTCCATTAATAGTTAAATGTAATCCATCACATCCAGCTCTAATAGCTTCCATTGAGTTTCCTACACTGAGATCGTAGTCATTATGACCATGAAAATCAATATGAAAATTAGGGAATTTTGATTTAACTTCTTTTATAAAATCATATGTTTCATAATGAGTTAAAATTCCTAATGTATCAGGTAATAATATTCTCTTTATTTTCTGTTCATTTAAAAACTCTAAAAATTCAAAAACATACTCCTTGCTATTCTTCATTCCATTACTCCAGTCTTCAAGGTATACATTAGTTTGAATTGAATTTTGCTCTGCAGTTTGAATAATTTTTGAAATATCTTTAAAGTGATTTGTGGGTGTTTTTTTTAGTTGGTGTTTTAGGTGATTTAAAGAACCTTTAGTAAGTAAATTCTGAACATTACATCCAGATTCCATTAACCATTCAAGAGACTTTCCATCATCTAAAAAAGTCAGTACTTCAATCCTATCTATCTTTTTATTTTCTTTAGCCCAATTAGTGATTTGTTTCACAGAGTTAAGTTCACCATCAGAAACTCTCGCGGAAGCGACTTCTATTCTGTCAATATTTAACTCTTCTAATAGAAGTTTTGCTATAGTTAGCTTTTCGTTTGGAGAATATGAGACACCAGAGGTTTGTTCTCCATCTCGAAGTGTTGTATCCATTATTTCTAAATTCCGTAACATTAGTATCTGGATTTATTTGCAAATTTAGAAATTTCCTTTTTTTTATTTAGTAAATAATCAATATCATCAAACCCATTTGACATATTACTTTTTTTATAGACACTAATTTTAAATTTTTCTTTTTTACCAGATTCTGCAATTATAAACTCTTGATTTTCAAGATTAACTTCAAATACACTATCAGGATCCTTTTCTATTCGAGAAAAAATTTCTAATAAAAAAGATTCTGTAACTTGAATTGGTAAGACACCAATATTTAAACAATTATTCTTAAAAATATCTGCAAAAAAACTAGATACTACAACTCTAAATCCTTTATCATATATAGCCCATACAGCATGCTCTCTTGATGATCCACATCCAAAGTTTTTACCTGCAACTAGTATTTTTCCTGTATATTTTTTATTGTTTAAGGGGAACGATTCTACTGGTGAACCATCAGATTTATACCTCCAGTCTCTAAAAAGATTATCACCAAAACCTATTCTCTCGGTAGCTTTTAGAAATCTTGCGGGGATTATTTGATCCGTATCTACATTATCAATATTTAATGGAACAGCTGAGCTATTCAGTATTTTAAATTTATCGTAAGCCATATTATATTATTTCTCTTGGATCAGTTATTTGACCAGTTATTGCAGTGGCTGCAGCTACTAAAGGACTAGCCAGAAGTGTTCTGGCACCAGGTCCTTGTCTTCCTTCAAAATTTCTATTAGTTGTGCTAACTGCATATTTTCCCTTTGGAATTTTATCATCATTCATGGCTAGACAAGCAGAACATCCAGGCTCTCTTAGTTTGAATCCGGACTCAGTAAGAGTTTCTAGTATACCCTCATCTTTAATGCTTTTAAGAACTTTGTGAGAACCAGGCACCAACCATGCATCAACATTATTAGCTTTTCTTTTACCTTTAATTATGCTTGCAAATGTTCTAAAATCTTCAATTCTACCGTTTGTACAGCTACCCAGAAAAACATAGTCAATCTTTTTTCCGATCATTTTGTCACCCTCATTAAAACCCATATAATCTAAGGCCTTTTGATATGATAATTTAGAATCTGATTTTTTAGAGCTAGGTATTGATTTAGATATTGGGATAGCCATCCCAGGATTAGTGCCATATGTAATCATTGGCTCAATTTCTTCTCCTTTAAAATTATATTCTTTATCAAAAATTGCATCTTTATCTGTTTTCAATGAAGACCAATAACTTACAGCTTTATCCCATTCTTCATCTTTTGGTGCATATTCTCGCCCTTTTATGTATTCAAATGTCTTTTTGTCAGGAGCTATCATTCCTCCTCTAGCACCCATTTCTATACTTAGATTACAAACTGTCATTCTTCCTTCCATACTCATTTCTTCAAAAACATCACCTGAATATTCAACAAAATAACCTGTAGCTCCAGAGGATGATAACTTTGAAATTATAAATATAGCGACGTCTTTAGGTGTGACATAGTCATTAAGTTTGCCATTCACATTTATTCTCATCTTCATCGGTTTCTGTTGCATAATAGATTGACATGCAAAAACCATTTCTACTTCAGAGGTTCCAATTCCAAAAGCAATAGCACCAAACGCTCCGTGAGTAGATGTGTGTGAATCTCCACAAACAATTGTAAGGCCAGGTTGCGTAATACCATTTTCAGGTCCAATTACATGAACAATACCATTCTTTTTGTGACCAAGTCCCCAAAAGTCTATATTATGTTCATTACAGTTTTTTTCAAGTGTTTTAACTTGTATAGCTGATAATCTATCCTTTATTGGAAGATGCTGATTTATTGTGGGTGTATTATGGTCAGCAGTTGCAAATGTTCTCTCTGGATACAAAACCTTTAGGTTTCTGTTTTTGAGTCCTACAAATGCTACAGGACTGGTAACTTCATGAATAAAGTGCCTATCAATAAATAATACGTCAGGACCATCATTAATTTTTTCAATTACATGTGAATCCCATACTTTATCAAAAAGTGTTTTAGTCATATTTAATTTTTTTATTCTTAAGCATTAAAGGGAAATCAGATTCTGTTACTTCTTTCTTTTTATCAGCTACAATTAAAAATTCACTATAAACGTCATCAAGTTGTTTCTTGCTCAAATTAACTCCAAATTCCTTCATTCTAAAAGCTAAAGCAGCTCTTCCACTTCTTGCAGTCAAAATTATTGATGACTTATCTACTCCTACATCTAAGGGATTAATTATCTCATAAGTTTCTCTTTTTTTAATTACTCCATCTTGATGTATACCTGAACTGTGGGCAAAAGCGTTAGAACCTACAATTGCTTTATTGGGTTGAACTGGCATACCCATTAATTCTGAAACCTTCAAACTTGTTTCATTTAATAGCTTTGAGTTAATGTTCGTGTCTAATCCTAAATTAGAATGTTGTCTCAAAATCATAACCACTTCTTCTAAAGAGGTATTTCCAGCTCTTTCTCCTATTCCATTAATTGTGCATTCAATCTGTCTGGCACCATTTAAAACTCCATAAATTGAATTGGCTGTAGCTAGACCTAAATCGTTATGACAATGACACGAGATCGTAACTTTATCAATTCCGTTAACATTATCAATAAGAAATTTTATTTTATCACCATATTCATTAGGCAGACAATATCCAGTTGTGTCTGGAATATTTAAAACTGTAGCACCTGATTTAATAACTTCTTCACATACCTTTGCTAAAAATTCATTATCTGTTCTGCCGGCATCTTCAGCATAAAACTCAACATCATCTACATATTTTTTGGCATGGGCAACGGATTTTTTAGCTAACTCAACAATTGAGTCCTTATTCGAATTAAATTTATGTTTAATGTGAATCTCTGAGGTTCCTATGCCAGTATGAATCCTAGGTTTTTTAGCATTTTTTAGAGACTCAGCAGCAACATCTATATCTTTTTCATTAGCTCTACTCAATGCGCATACCGAAGCATTCTTAATAATTTTTGAAATTTCAACTACTGATTTAAAGTCTCCTGGACTTGAGATTGGAAATCCTGCTTCAATTATGTCTGCTCCAAGATAATCAATTTTTTCAGCTAAAATTAACTTACTTTTAGTATCAAGTTTACACCCGGGAACTTGTTCCCCATCTCTTAATGTGGTGTCAAATATTTTAACTTGATTTTTCATTACTCACTAAATTATTACTTAAATGATGATACTTAAAAAAAAGTATATTAATTTTACAATATCCTATGTAGAGTAATTTAAGTATAAATAACTGTTTATTAATATATTAATTAAAATTTTAATACAATGACTAATGAGTTAAAAGATAATTTATTTGTTTTAATAAAATCGCTTACTAAGTCTGAGAAAAGACAATTTAAACTTTATGTGGGAAGAATGGATTCTAATGAAGATTCAAAGTTTTTAAAATTATTTAATCAGCTTGATAAAATGACCTTATACAAAGAGGATGTGATAATTAAGAAAAAAATTGTTTCAAAACTCCAGCTTTCAAATCTTAAAGCACACTTATATAAGCAAATTCTAATTAGTTTAAGATTAAATCCACAACATAAAAATGTCAAACTTCACATTAGAGGTCAATTAGATTTTGCTACAATTTTATATCAAAAAGGATTATATAAACAAAGTTTAAAAATATTAGATAAGGCTAAGTCTTTTGCTTTGAAATATGATGAAAATGCTTCTGCCTATGAAATTGTAGAATTTGAAAAACTTATTGAATCTCTATATGTTACCAGAAGCTTAAGTAACAGAACTAATGAGCTTGTATCTCAAACTAACCATTTAAAAGAACAAAATGATATATATAGTAATCTTTCAAATATTTCTTTACAACTCTATGAGAAATTAATTAAGGCTGGATATGCAAAGAGTGATATTGAATCAACTGATATTAATCAATTTTTTAATAAAAAAATTAAAAGTTTTAAAGTCGAAGAATTAGGGTTTCGTGAGACACTCATTTATTATCAAATATGGGTTTGGTATAGCCTTTTAGTTCAAGACTTTCTATCAAGTTACAGATATGCTTCAAAGTGGATAGATACATTCAATAAAACACCTGAAATGATTAATATTCATCCAGTTTTTTATTTAAAAGGCTATAATTTTTTATTAGAGGCATTAGCATTAATTAAATATCCATCAAAATTTAAAAATAGATTAAATGATTTATTAAGAGTTGTGGAGAGTAGCTCATTTCCAAGGAATCAAAACTTAACTGCATTAATTTTTATTTATAAGTATAATAATCTCTTTAATCTTCATGTTTTAGAAGGTGATTTTAATAAATCAATTAAAATAATACCCAAAGTATTAGATGGAATTGAAACAAATAAGAATTTTATTGATCATCACCACATAATGCTTCTTTACTATAAAATTGCTTGTATGTATTTTACTGTTGATGATTATGATAATTGTATAAAATATCTTAGTAAGATCATGAAAAATAAAAACATTAAAATGAGAGAGGACCTTCAGTGCTTCACAAGGGTTCTTAACTTAATAGCTCATTGGGAGGCAGGAATTGATTTCAATCTAGATAAAATTATTAAGGACACATATAATTATTTAGATAAAATGAATGATTTGCATGAAGTCCAAAAAACAATTTTGAAATACTTAAAGGGATTAGAAAACATATATCCAGGAGAAATCAAAGGTTTTTTAAGGAACCTCCATAGCGAACTTAAAAAATATGAAGATGATCCATACGAAAAAAGAGCTTTCCTTTATCTAGATATTATCTCTTGGCTTGAAAGTAAAATAAGTAATAAACCTGTTCAAGTTATAATTAAAGAAAAAGCACTTTTAATTAATAGGAAGTAGGTGTAGACCATAAACCTGAAATAGGAGGTGCGGCTTTTATATTAATTTCTTCCTTTGAAACGGGATGGATAAAATTTATTTCTCTTGAATGTAAATAAATACCACCACCCTTATTAGATCTTTTAGATCCATATTTCAAATCACCTAGAATTGGATATCCTAATTTTGAGAAATTACATCTAATTTGATGATGTCTTCCGGTAATAAGATCTACCTCAATTTTACAATAATTATCAAAAGTTTTGATTTTTCTATAAGTTAATGAACCATATTTAGAATTAATCTTGCTCATTTTCATAAATATAAGATTTATTCTGTTTACTATTTTTTTTGAACCAACCATCAAGTGTTCCTTCATTAGATTCAAATTTATTAGAAATGATCAACCAATAAATTTTTCTAATTTCTCTATTCTTTAATTTTTCATTCATCCTAGATAGAGCTTTACTTGTTTTTGTAAAAATTACAATTCCTGATGTAGGTCTATCAATTCTATTTACAAGACCAACATAGACGTTGCCTTTTTTATCATACTTCTTTTTAATGTATTTTTTAATAATTTCAAGTAGTGGGATATCTCCAGTTTTATCCCCTTGAACAAGAATTCCACATGGCTTATTAACTATAATCAGATGATTATCTTCAAATAGGATATCTAATTCTTTTGTTATCAATTTCATTGTAAAAAACTAAAAGTAAAGGGTGGTTGTCATCAATTAATTGACCGAATTTAGACATTCAATTTTGTATTTTGCAGAAAACCAAAAATAGTTATTTTTTGCTTAAACTTCAATTTTGCTTTTTTTTAGAGTTAGAACGGTAATTTCAGGCCACATTCCAACCCTACCTGGATACGCGAGATATCCAAAGCCTCTGTTTACATATAAATACTGTTTTGCTTTTTTATATAGGCCGGCAAACTCTGGGTAACGCCATTTAATTGGACTCCATTTTATCCACCCTGGGATATCAATTCCAAATTGCATTCCATGAGTATGGCCACTTAAGGTCAACGGGAAAAAATAATTATGTGGTATTACCTTATTTCTCCAATGAGACGGATCATGAGTTAACAATATTTTGAAATCTGAATCAGAAATACCTTCAATAGCTTTATTTAAATCGCCTACTTTTTTAAACCCTCCTGCTCCCCAATTTTCAACTCCTAAAATAGCCAGCCTTTCACCATTTTTTATTATAAAATCATTTTCATTTAATAACAATTTATATCCCATCTCTCTTTGAATCTTTTTAAGATTTTGTAAGTTGTTGATTTTTTCTTGATCAGTTTCCCAATCCATATAGTCACCATAATCGTGATTTCCTAAAACAGAATAAACACCGTGCTCTGCTTTTAGAGAAGAAAATAGTTTTTTCCATGGATTTAATTCTTTAGACACATTATTAACTATGTCTCCTGTAAACATTATTACATCTGATTTTTGCTTATTAATTAGATCAACACCATATTTTACTTTTTCAGGATTATCAAAACTACCACAATGAATATCTGAAATGTGAGTAATCTTAAACCCATCAAAAGAAGATGGTAAATCAGGAAACTCTAATTCATAAGACAAAACCTTATAATTATACTTTCCTCTATACATTCCATATAATAAAGAACTAAAGGGAATAAAAGCCAAAGCCAACGATAATTGAGATAAAAACTTTCTCCTTTGAGGAAAAAAAATATTTTTTTCTTTATTTGGTTTAAAAACTGAATATACAGCCAAGGAAATCCTAGATATATCCTCTAAAAATAGACCAATAACGATTATTGATTGAAAAACAAATAATGAAATAAAAAAACCTAAAGAATAACTGATACTAGGGGTAAACCCTTCAGACCTATCATAATTATATAATTGGTAAATGAAATTTGTAATAATTAGAAGAGAAAAACAAGCGTATGATGCTAACCAGTATCTATTTTTAGAAATAGTTTTAAAGCACAGGAAAGTATACCATTGTATTAAGCCAATGATTAAAATAAAAAAAGCCCAACTGAGAAACATTTATATATTAGGGTTTAATTAAAGAGTTATTTTTTCAACTAATTTGTTGAGATAATTTATGAGATTTACCATCAGATAAACTTTAAATAAACATGTAGAATTTAATATTGCTCATCTTTATTTGGGAAACTACCACTTTTAATATCTGAGGAATATTTCTTTACAGCATTACTAACAAGTGAATCTAAATCTAAATATCTTCTCAAAAACCTAGGGCTAAAATCTTTATTCATCCCCAGCATATCATGTGAAACTAGAACTTGACCATCAACATCTGAACCTGCTCCAATTCCAATTATAGGTAGTTTCAAATTTAGTGCTACTTTTTTTGCTAGCACATTTGGTATTTTTTCAAGAACAATAGAGAAACATCCAATTTTTTCTAACATTTTTGAATCATCTATAAGTGTCTTAGCTTCAACATCATCCTTAGCTCTTACAGTATAGGTACCAAACTTGTAGATTGATTGTGGAGTCAAGCCTAGGTGTCCCATAACAGGAATTCCAGCTTGTAATATTCTTTCAATTGATTCTTTGGCTAGATGACCACCTTCAAGCTTTACAGCATGCGCTCCAGATTCTTTCATTATTCGAATTGCAGATTTTAAAGCTTCCTTTGAGTCAGCTTGATATGTACCAAAGGGAAGGTCTACAACAACTAAAGCTCTTTTTACAGCTCTAATAACTGAACTAGCGTGATAAATCATTTGATCTAAAGTGATAGGTAATGTTGTTTCGTGTCCTGCCATGACATTGGATGCAGAATCTCCAACTAAGATTATGTCTATTCCAGCTTCATCTATTATTTTGGCAAAAGAATAATCATATGCTGTAAGCATTGAAATTTTTTCACCTTCATTTTTCATTTGCTCAAGGACCTTAATAGTTACTCTGCTGGGATTTGAATTGATAGTCATTGTTACTTTTCAACAAAAATAGTATAAATTAATTTATGAATAATATGACATAATGTCATTTAATTTAAATTGGCATAATGGTTGTCATTATTTAGTAAAATATAAATTATGAGTAAAATTATAGGAATAGACTTAGGAACAACAAATTCATGTGTCTCTGTAATGGAGGGTAGTGAACCAGTAGTGATTCCTAACGCTGAAGGAAAAAGAACTACACCATCTGTTATAGCATTTGTAGAAGATGGTGAAATCAAAGTAGGTGATCCTGCTAAGAGACAAGCTGTAACTAACCCTGAAAAAACAATTGCTTCAGTTAAAAGGTTCATGGGTAATAAGTTTAGTGAGTCATCAGGTGATGTAAAAACTGTGGCTTATAAAGTTGTTAAGGGTGATAATGATACTCCTCGAGTAGATATTGATGGAAGATTATATTCTCCTCAAGAATTATCTGCTATGGTGCTTCAGAAAATGAAGAAAACTGCAGAGGATTATTTAGGTCAGACTGTAACTGAGGCTGTAGTAACTGTACCAGCATATTTTAATGACTCTCAGAGACAAGCTACAAAGGAAGCAGGTGAGATTTCAGGCTTAAAAGTTCAGAGAATAATTAACGAGCCAACTGCTGCTGCTCTTGCTTATGGAATGGATAAAGGTGGTAAGGATAAAAAGATAGCAGTTTATGATCTTGGTGGAGGAACATTTGATATATCAATATTAGAATTGGGAGATGGAGTTTTTGAAGTTCTATCAACTAATGGAGACACTCATTTAGGTGGAGATGATTTTGATCAAGTAATCATAGATTTTTTAGCAGAAGAATTTAAAAAGAATGAGCAAATTGATTTAAGAGAAGATTCTATGGCTCTTCAAAGACTAAAAGAAGCTGCTGAAAAAGCTAAAATTGAACTTTCATCTTCAGCTCAAACTGAGATTAACCTACCTTATGTAACGGCAACATCTTCAGGTCCAAAGCATCTTGTAACTACCTTAACTAGAGCTAAATTTGAACAATTATCTGATACTTTGGTAAAAAGATCAATGGAGCCAGTTAAAAAAGCATTAAAAGATGCTAGTTTAACTAAAAACGATATAGATGAAGTAATACTAGTAGGAGGATCAACTAGAATTCCTATAATTCAAAAAGAAGTTGAGGCTTTATTTGGTAAAAAGCCTTCTAAAGGTGTAAATCCTGATGAAGTTGTTGCAGTTGGAGCAGCTATTCAAGGTGGTGTTCTATCTGGGGATGTAGAAGATGTTCTATTGCTAGATGTAACTCCTTTATCTTTAGGTATAGAAACAATGGGTAATGTAATGACTAAACTTATAGAGTCAAACACTACTATTCCTACAAAAAAATCTCAAGTTTTTTCTACTGCTGCTGACAATCAACCTTCTGTAGAAATTCATGTTTTACAGGGAGAGAGACCAATGGCAAAAGATAATAAAACAATTGGAAGATTCCATTTAGATGGGATCCCTCCTGCGCAAAGAGGTACTCCGCAAATTGAGGTTACATTTGATATAGACGCTAATGGATTAATTAATGTAAGTGCATTAGATAAGGCAACTAATAAATCCCAAGATATTAGAATCGAAGCATCTTCTGGTTTAACTGAGGAAGAAATTGAAAAAATGAAAAAAGAAGCTGAAGCAAATGCTGATGCGGATCAAAAGGTAAAAGAAGAAGTTGATAAGTTAAATAGTGCTGATCAAATGATTTTTCAAACTGAAAAACAACTTAAAGATTTTGGAGATAAGTTGTCTGATGAAAAAAAGAAACCTATTGAATCAGCATTAGAGGATCTAAAAAAGGCACATGAATCAAAAGACCTCGAAAAGATTGATGAAACTTTAAACACTATAAATGAAGCCTGGAAAAATGCTTCTGAAGAGATGTATAAAGCCCAAGCGGAAGGTGAAGCTAAACCAGGAGATAGTAATCAAGCTCCATCCTCAGATAAAGGTTCTAAGGGTGATGATGTTCAAGATGTTGATTTTGAAGAGGTAAAAGAAGATTAAATGTTTAACAAAGATCTCAAGGATCATATACTCAAAGAAGCTAACGAACGTTGTAAAGGTACTTTAGTATCAACACTCGGTATTACTTTTATTGATGTTGGTGAGTACTTTTTGGAGGCAAAAATGAAGGTAACTCCCAAACTCCATCAACCAGCTGGTGTTCTTCACGGAGGTGCTACTGCTGCACTTGCTGAAACTGTAGGTAGCTCAGCCTCTGCAATTTTTTCAATGAAAAAAAATCAAATGCTTAGGGGGATTGAATTGTCTATTAATCACGTTAGAGGAATTAGTAAAGGTTATATTTTTGCAAAAGCTGTCCCTATTCATATGGGAAGAACCATGCAGCTATGGAAAATTTCTATAACTGATGAAAATCAGAAAGATATTTCATTTGCTAAATTGACTACACTCACCATTGATAATAAACCTGATACTTCCTTAAAAAAATAAATACCTAAAAAATTTTTATATGAGCTTTTCAGAATGTAAATTTGACATCTAAAATTTATTATATGAAAAGTGTTATTATTTGTGATATGGAAGGTTTAATAACAAACCTTAATGATGGAGCTTCTCAAATGTTTGGATATGCACCGAAAAATATTGTTGGAATTAAAAGGGTTTCACTTTTCTCACCTGGTGAGATTGTTTTACAAAACGTATTAGGTTGGTTGAAAGATGCTAATGAAACTGGTGAACATGTTACAAAAACCAATTTTGTAAGAAAAGATGGTTCAACATTTAGTGCCAAGATCAAGATAACTCCAAATTTTGCTGATGGAAAAGATAATCCTCAAACCGGTTATTGTGGTATAACTGAAGAAATAAAAGAGGATGTAAACATTAAAATTAATTGGGTAACAAAAATTATAAAAGGAGTAGCTATTACAAGAGTTGGTTTTGCATCAGCATCATTATTTCCTGTTTTTGCAATTGGATGTTATCTATGCAGGGATTGGAGATAGTTTATTTAGTCCTTTATCTTTAACATTAACTACTTTTGGTATACTTTTTTTTCATTTATTTTCAAACTTATACAACGATTACTTTGATGTTACTTCATGGAACAGATGAAGCTAACACAGAATATTTTAATGCTGGCATGAATTCTTCTATGCTTAAAGGAGCTCAGCTCTCAGGAGGAAGCAGGGCGGTTGAATTAGGATTAATTACAATTAAAGGAACTAAGAGTCTAGCTAATATAATGTTTGTATCTAGGGCTAGCTAACTGCTGCAGGAATATTATATCACTGAGTTATCTAAATACTGGATCAACAATTAATGCTTATTATTCATCAATAATTGCATTAACTGGAATCTTAATTGGATATTTTTATACAGCGAAACCAATAAGACTTTCATCAAGATATGGACTCGGTGAAGTTTCAATTTTTTTAGCTTTTGGTCCATTACTAACATTAGGAACAGGTTTTGCAATATCAAATGAAACAATTCAACTTTTTTCAAATGAATTTTATAATCTATTAGTTCTAGGAATTCCAATAGGTATATTGACAACAAATATTTTATTTATCAATCAATATCCAGATTATACTTCTGATAAGAAGGTGGGAAAAAATCATTTAGTGGTTCTTCTTGGAAAAAAAGCTTCCAGATGGATATATGCCTTAAATTCAGCTCTAGCTATAGGTTCATTATATTTTATTTCTGAGAATATAGTTAATGATACACAGAGCCTGCTATTCATGTACTTGCTTATACCAATAACAATTATTTACTCTTTCTATTTGATTTCAGGATTATTTAAATATTATAATAGTAGAGAACTTATTAAATATAATATTCATACTATATATTTTCACATGTTCTTTTCATTTGTTTATATGATAATTCTAGCTAACTTTCAATAATGTTTTTATTTGACGAATCATATAGATTAAAGAACTTTGGATATTATGTTTTAGGTTCTTTTATACTTATACTTTTTAGTACAATAGGACAAATCCCTTTGCTGTTTTTTCTACCATCTGAGCTTCCAGCTCCAGATGCGTCAGCTATGGATCTCTTTAAAGATATTCCTTCAAACCTAAGACTGTTTCTTATCTTAATGAGTTTCGTTTTTGTAGTTCCAGCTATTTGGTTAGTAGTTAAAAAACTTCATGACCTTCCAATAATGTCAATTTTATCGAGTAGAAAAAAAATTGATTTACAGAGAGTTTTGTATTCTTTTATGATATGGGCTGCAGTAGTTACTTCATTTGTATTGATGGAATATTTTATTTCTCCAGAAAACTATCAAGTAAATTTCAATTTTAATCAGTTCATAGTACTTGCTATAATTGCAATTTTACTTATTCCGATTCAAACAAGTGTAGAGGAAATTGTATTTAGAGGCTATCTTATGCAAGGGTTTGGAAATTGGTTTAACAGCAGACTAATGGCTTTACTTCTTACATCAATTGTGTTTGGTTCATTGCATTTAGCAAATCCAGAAATTGGTGCACTAGGATATGAGTTTATAGTATTTTATATAGCCATAGGTTTAGTATTAGGGATAATGACATTAATGGATGAAGGTATTGAATTAGCCTTAGGATTTCATGCTGCTAATAATTTATGTGTTGCATTACTAGTAACATCAGATTGGACTGCTTTTCAAACAGAATCAATCCTAATAGATATTTCTGAGCCAAAATTAACTTTATTGAGTTGGATTATCCCTTTTGTTATATATCCTATTCTTCTTAAAATCTTTGCTAAAAAGTATTCTTGGACAGATTGGAAAGGAAAATTATTTTCAAAGATTAGATAATAGTAATTCCATCTTTATATCACTTCTTTTATAAGGCGTATTATTTTCAATCTTTATTTCTTTAAAACCAAATTTGTTATATAAATGAATTGAATTTTTTAGTACTGTATTTGAATATAATATTACAGATTTATATCTTTTATTCTTTGCAAAATCGATTATGAAATTTATTAGTTGATTGCCAATACCATTTCCTCTTAATTCTTTATTAACTGCCATTTTATTTAGTTCATAAACTCCATTTTCTCTTGGAATTAATGCCATAGTCCCTACAACTGAGTTATCATGTATGGCAAAGAAAATATATCCATCTTTATCTATTATTTCCTCTTTACAATTTTTAAGTACTTTTTCATCATAATCCTCTACATAAAAGTACTCGCTTAACCAATCATAATTTAGTTCATAAAAGTATTTTGAATATTGATCTTGAAATGGGACTATACTAACCTTCATTGTTAGTCATTCTACTTGGATTGACATACGTATCAAATTCATCTTCAGTTAAGTAAGCTAATTGAAGTGCAGCTTCTTTAAGTGTAATATCTTCTTTAAATGCCTTATTAGCTATATCAGCAGCTTTATAGTATCCTATTTTTGAATTTAATGCTGTTACTAGCATTAAAGAGTCATTTAGAAATTTTTCAATTCTCTTTTTATTTGGTTTTATGCCATCGATACAGTTTTCTGCAAAACTTAATGAAGCATCGCCTAAAATTTTTGATGATTCAATAATATTAAAAGCAAAAAGAGGTTTAAAAACATTTAACTCAAAATGACCATTGGCCCCAGCAAAACTTACAGCAACATCATTTCCAATAATTTGAGCACAAACCATTGAAATTGCTTCACATTGAGTTGGATTTACCTTTCCTGGCATAATAGAGCTTCCAGGTTCATTCGCTGGAAGTATTAATTCACCTAATCCTGATCTAGGTCCAGATCCCATTAATCTTATGTCATTTGATATTTTATAAACTGAAGCTGCAACAGTCTTAAGAGCCCCATGCATCTCGACTATACAATCATGGGATGCAATACCTTCAAATTTGTTTAAAGATTCTTTAAAAGACATTTCTGAGTTTTTAGAGATATATTCAACAATTTTTGATGAGTACCCTTTAGGTGTGTTTAATCCTGTACCAACTGCAGTTCCTCCAATGGGAAGTTCACTTAAATGATGTATTGCATTCTCAATTGTGTTAATACCATGATCAACTTGTGAAACATAACCGGAGAACTCTTGACCAAGAGTAATTGGAGTTGCATCCATTAAATGAGTCCTTCCAATTTTAACAATTTTATTAAATTCTTTAGATTTTTTATTTAAGCTATCTTTTAATTTTCTAAGATTTACAAGAGTATTTTTTGTAATTATTTTCATTGCAGCAATATTAATCGCTGTTGGGAATGTATCATTTGAGGACTGAGATAAATTAACATCATCGTTAGGTGATAATGTTTTATCAGATTCACCAAGTGTCTTACCTTCTAATAAATGAGCTCTATTAGAAATAACCTCATTTATATTCATATTTGTTTGAGTACCTGATCCAGTTTGCCATATAACTAAAGGAAACTGATCATTATGTTTATTTTCAAGTATTTCATCACAAACTTTTTGTATTAGTTGAGATTTATCTTTGGATAACACTCCAAGATCTTCATTTGTTTGTGCAGCAGATTTTTTGAGTATTGCATACGCATGAATAATTTCAATAGGCATTGAAGATGAATTACCTATTTTAAAATTCTTCCTTGATCTTTCTGTTTGAGCTCCCCATAATGAGTCTTTAGGGACTTTAACTTCTCCTAATGTATCTTTTTCAATTCTATAGTCCATCGTCTTTGTAATTTACTTAAAAAAATTTACTTTTGTAAAGCAATTACAAATATATGGAGTTTGAACAATACCTAGGTTTTTTAGCATTTTTAGCTGTTTTCACTATGGGCTTTTGGCTTATGATTTTTTTAGCTATTGTAGCACCATATTGGGCTTCATCTTATGTGTTTAGGAAAATTAAAGATTTTATTACTAAAAAGTTAAAATCTTAATTGAATATAGGTCCTTCATCTCCACCACCATCATCACTAAAGTCTTGTTGATTATTTCTCGCTCTTTGCTTTCTTTTAGATTGATTTTCGTTTATTCTATATGAAAAAGTTAATACCCAAGAAGGTTCTCTCCATTGTCCTTCAGACTCAGATCTAAATGTATCTCTTGTAGTTATTGACCTCCATCTACCAGTATTAAATATGTCAGAATATCTAAGTGAGATATTTCCTTTCTTATCAAGAATACTCTTTTGAATTGAGGCAGTAGTAAACCCAAACGCTTTTCTTTTAGAGAATGCATTTTCGCTAGGACCCCTCAGGAATCCAAAAAACTGTAGACTATAATCTTTTGGAAGTCTAATGAATCCATTAAATCTAGCACTCCAGTTAGTATCATCTGAATCAAAGCTTTGGTTATTGTAGGCACCTCTAATTTTGGTTGAATTTAATGTAAAACTACCATTAATTCTAACAGATCTAGATGGGGTATATGTTATACTTAATTCAGAACCAATTCTCTTGTTAGTTGATAAATTTATTGGATAATACTCAAGCACAGGAACCTGTAAAACAGGATTATTAGATCCTGACTCTACAATTAAATTGACTAAATCTCCAGTCTCTTGCTGAATTCTCTCAACATTACCATCTGATTGTCTATAAAATAAAGCTGTGTTAATTGTAATTTTTTTGAATCTTTTTAAATAATCAACTTCATATGCGGAAGTAAAAGTTGGATCTAAAAATGGATTACCTCTTCTGTAAGAAGTTATTGAGTTTCTTCTTGGAAAAGGATTAATATCCCATCCCCTAGGTCTTCTAACTCTTTTGCTATATCCTAAAGTTAAGGACTCTAAATCTGAAAATTGATATGCGATATTAACAGTTGGAAATAAGTCAGAGTATTTTTTTACTTCAAATTGATTTGTAGTTCTTTGATCAATTTCTTGCTTAGAATCTTCATATCTAAGACCTAATAATACAGAAAGAGAGTTAAATTTTTTACCAAATTGTGTGTAAAAAGAATTAATATTCTCACTATACTTAAAAATATTAGATAGACCTGAGTCTGATTGGTACAAACCACCTCTTAGGAATGAAACATCAAAATCAGTTTCCCTATCAAGAAATCTACCTCTATATCCAAGTTCAAATTCAGTATTCTCATCAATAGGGTATACATAATCTATTTGAGCGAGTAACCTATTTTGAAAATCAATATTAGTAGTTCTCTCAAATGCTGATGAAGAAACAAATGGGATAGTTGAAAAGTCTTCTATGTTGTCAACTGAGTTTTCATCATCTTCTTCATATGATATTCTAGCACTTAGAGTGTGCCCATCCTTATCAAAGTCTTTGTAAAAATCAAGAGCATATTCAAAAGATTCCTCTAATTCTTTATCGTTAGCTATTCTTTCATTAGATGATACAATATCTATGTTTGTTATATCGTTAACAACGTTTCTAGAATAACTTAATTGATCACCCTTTCTATAAAAACCGCTTAAGGTCAAAGAAGTTTTATCATCAAAATAATATTCAACACCTAAATTTAGGAAGTTATTTTTTGAATTTCGATTACTCTTAGTTTGATTATCTATTTTTAAGTTACTATTGAAATACTCAGTATTACCAAAAAAATTACTATTGTTATCACCATCTTTAAAAGATGTAGTATTAAATATATTTATTTTGTTGTTTCTTAAATTAAATGTACCTGAAATACCAGAGCTCTTTGGATCACCAGCATTTAAATTAACATTACCGTTAAACCCTAATAAATCTTGTTTCTTTAGAATAATATTTAGTATTCCAGCTGTTCCTTCTGCAGAATATCTAGCAGAAGGTGAAGTAACTACTTCAACTTTCTCAATAGATTCTGAAGGAATGGATCGAAGACCTTGAGGTCCTGCTAGTCCTACTAGCCCTGAAGGTTTACCATTAATTAAAATTTTAACGTTACTATTTCCTCTTAAGGATACATTTCCATCAAAGTCTACCTCTATAGACGGAATATTAGCTAGCACATCTGAGACGTTTCCACCTCTTACTGTTATATCTTGTCCTACATTATATATTTTTTTATCTAATCTAACTTCAACCTGAGTCCTTTCTGCTCTAACTTCAACTTCATCAAGCATTGATACATCAAGATTCAAAGCTATATTTCCAATATCTGTATTTTCTATAACTCTTAAGTTATCATCCACATATGATTCAAACGATATGTAGTCAATTTTTATGTTGTACATTCCTGGGTTTACTTCCACTGAGAACTTACCGTTTTCATCGGTTATTCCACCAAAAATTTTATCTGGAATTCTTTTATGCTTTAATGATATAGTAGCATACTCAAGTGGTTCAGAGGTTTCAGAATCAGTCACAATTCCTGAAACATTGAAAATCATCTTAGCAAAATTTGCACGTTGCTCAGCAGTATATTCTTGTGAAAATGTGTAGGAAGTAAAAGTTAATAAGATAAATAAGTAAATTCTGTTCATTTTTAGTAGTTTGGTTGGGCAAATATATTTTTAAAAAACTGAAGAAAAACACAAGGATTTGTTAAAAAATCTAATCATTTTTTTTAGATTTTCTCCTTTTTTTTCTAATCATTTTTTTTTGATTTTCTGTTAATGATTTATAAAATTTTAATCGAATAGTATCAATTCTTTGTTCAAATTTTTTGAGCATTTTTTTTTGAGTATCATCCAATGAAAGAATAATCTTTTGACGAGCATCTCTTCGGCTTAATGAACTGTCTTTAATAATCTTTTTTTGAGATTCAGAAAGTGATTTTTTTATAACTTCATGATGTCTAGTCCATAATATCATTTCTCTCTTAAGTAAATCTTTTTGAAAAGATGAAAAAGATTCTACTAACTCTGATGAATACCCTTTCTTATATGTAATTTTTTGATTTTCTTGACCAATAGTAATGTTTGATGTAAAAAACATTAAGATTAGTAATAGAAATATTTTATTTGTATTAAACATCTTTTGTTTGACCCTTATAAAAGATAAAAGTTTATTTAGGTATATATATTTCATTTACAGCTATTTTATCGGTTAGATAATCAATGATGTATTCATCAGTTATTTCCTCATTTAATAGAATAGTAGAAATAATTGGTGATTCAGAACTAAAGTTATTTGGTTCAGTATTTAATTTTGAAAAATTAAAATACAGTATAGATGTTATGAAAATTGCAGCAACTAATAACTGAAAGGTAGATCTATAATTATATTTATTTTTTTTAGTTTGATAATTAATATTTGTAGCTAAAATTTGATTTTTAGACTTTTGAAAATAATTTAAAGGTGTTTTAAAACCTAGTTTTTTATAATGCTGATTCATCTATTTCTTTTTTAATTATTTTTTCAACAGAATAATATATTGATTTGATAGTATTTATATTCATATCTGTAATTTTTGATATTTCACTAAATTTAAGTTCATCAAAGTATTTCATATTGAAGATATTTCTTTGTCTAAGACTTAACTCTGACAATATTTGATGAAATTTTAATGATAAACTTTCTGCATCAAAATATTCATCAGCATATAGTTTTCTAGAATAGTTATCATCATTCGAATCTAAGTCAACTTTTTTAAGTTTAGACTCAGTAGATAGAAACCTAATGCATTCATTGTATGCAATTCTATAAATCCAAGTTGACAGTTTACTTTTCTCTTTAAAGTTCTCAATGCCTTTGAATATTCTAATGTATGTGTTTTGAAGTACATCATTAGCTGAGTCATGAGACAATACCATTTTTCTTATCATCCAGTATGTTTTATCATGATATAAATCTACTAGAATTTTAAAACCCTTATTTTTCGAATTTGGATTCTTTAAAAGATTAAGTAAAGCACCTTCTTTCAATCTATATTTTATTGTTAGACATAAAAAATATGATAAAGTTGAGGTAGGTGTTGGGGGGTAGTTATTTTAGTGATTTAATAATCGCCTCAAATGCATTTGGATTGTTCATAGCTAAGTCAGCTAAAACCTTTCTATTAAGAGAGATTTTATTTGTCTTAACCTTAAACATAAATTCGCTGTAAGATAATCCATGCAAATGAGCTGCAGCATTTATTCTCATAACCCAAAGAGATCTAAAATTCCTTTTCTTTGTTTTTCTATCTCTGTAAGCATATACGAGTGCTTTTTCAACAGCATTCTTAGCTACTGTCCAGACGTTTTTTCTTCTTCCAAAGTAACCTTTGGCTTGTTTTATTATCTTTTTTCTTCTTGCTCTTGAAGCAACTGAATTTACTGATCTTGGCATAGCTAGTAATTTATTTTAATCTTAATTGTCTTTTAATACTATTTTCGTCACTTACATGAACAAGTCCAAAGTGAGTTAACCTTAATTTTCTCTTTTTTGACTTTTTAGTCAACATATGATTTTTAAAGGCATGTTTTCTTTTAATTTTTCCTGATCCAGTTATCTTAAACCTTTTCTTAGCACTGGATTTTGTTTTCATTTTAGGCATAGTTCCTTTTTTTAATTCTTTTTTGGCATTATGAACATAATCATTCTCTTTCCTTCTAGCTGCGGCAATTGCTCAACTGTTCCAAGTCCTTCAAGGTCTTGAGCTAATCTAAGTAGCAAAATTTGACCTTGTTCTTTAAAGATAATCGATCTTCCTTTAAAAAACACAAATGCTTTTAATTTAGCACCTTCATTTAAAAATTTCTCTGCATGTTTCTTTTTAAACTGATAATCATGTTCATCAGTCTGTGGACCGAACCTAATTTCTTTCACAACAATTTTAGTTGCCTTTGATTTTAGTGCTTTGTCCCTTTTTTTCTGTTCGTACAAGAATTTCTTGTATTCTAGAATTTTACATACAGGAGGAGAAGCTTTAGGAGAGATTTCAACTAGATCTAATTCTAGATTTCTTGCCATCCTTAATGCCTCACTCGTAGAATATACTCCAACTTCTACATTATCTCCAACAAGTCTAACTTCAAAAGCAGTTATCTTTGTGTTGATTTTATGAGGATCTTCTTTTATTACTCTGCTGAATCTCCTATTCGATCTTCTTCTTCTTATTGCTATAACTAATGTTTTTAATTAATATTAAACTCTGGGATACAATCTGAAATTTCTTTTTTAATTATATCAACAAATTTTTCAATTTTCATTTCACCTAAATCTTCACCATGATGTCTTCTTATGGAAATACTGTTGTTTTTAACTTCATTTTCACCAACAACAATCATAAATGGAATCTTATTTATCTCAGATTCTCTAATTTTTTTTCCAACAGTCTCATTTCTATCATCTAAGTGCGCGCGAATTTCGTGATTTTCTAAGATATTTAAAACTTTTTGACCATAATTTTTAAAGTTCTCACTAACAATTAATATTTCTACCTGTGTAGTCGCCAGCCATAAAGGGAAAACACCCCCAGTATGCTCAAGAAGAATAGCTACAAATCTTTCCATACTTCCAAATGGAGCCCTGTGAAGCATAACAGGCCTTAAATCCTCATTATTACTACCTTTATAAGTAAGTTCAAACCTTTCAGGAAGGTTATAATCAACTTGGATTGTACCTAATTGCCAACTTCTACCTAAGGCATCTTTCACCATAAAATCAAGTTTTGGACCATAAAAAGCTGCCTCTCCATATTCAACTTTATAATTTAACTCTTTCTCTTTTGCAGCACTCAAGATAGCTTCTTCTGCTATATTCCAATTTTCATCAGATCCAATATATTTTTTAGGATCATCAGGATCCCTTAATGAAACTTGCGCATAAAATTCGCTAAAACCTAATGATCTGAATACATAAAGCACCAAGTCTATGGTATTCTTAAACTCTGAATCTACTTGTTCGGGTGAACAAAAAATATGAGCATCATCTACTGTAAATCCTCTAACTCTACTCAATCCATGAAGCTCACCACTCTGCTCATATCTATATACTGTTCCAAACTCAGCAAGTCTTAGAGGTAAATCTCTATAGCTTAATGGTTTTGCATTGAATATTTCACAATGATGTGGGCAATTCATTGGTCTTAGCATGAAAATTTCATTTTCATTTGGAGTTTTAATTGGTTGAAAACTATCTTCACCATACTTTTCATAATGACCAGATGTAATATAAAGTTCTTTTGAACCTATATGTGGGGACATTACTTTTTTATAACCTGCTTTTTTTTGAGCATCTTCTAAGAAACTCTGAAGACGATCTCTTAAGTCAGTTCCTTTTGGTAACCACAAAGGGAGACCTTGACCAACTTTGCTTGAGAATGTGAATAACTCTAACTCTTTTCCTAATTTTCTGTGATCTCTTTCTTTAGCTTTCTCAATTAGTTCAAGATATTCAGTTAGTAATTTTTGTTTAGGGAATGATATACCATATATTCTTGTTAGCTGATTATTCTTTTCATCACCTCTCCAATAAGCTCCAGCAATATTTAGTAGTTTAACTGCCTTTACAATTCCTGTAGATGGAATATGACCACCTTTACATAAATCACTAAAGTCAGAATGATCACAAAAAGTAATAGTTCCGTCATCAAGTGTGTCAATTAATTCAATCTTGTATTGATTACTTTCTTTTTTATAAAAATCAATGGCATCTTTCTTTGCAATTGATTTCATCTTAAACTGACTATCAAGTCTAGCAAATTCTAGAAATTTTACTTCAATTTTCTGAAAATCTTTTTCTGAAATAGTATCTCCATCAAAATCAACATCATAATAAAAACCATTTTCTATGGATGGTCCAATTGTTAATTTACAATTAGGGTAGAAAAACTTTATTGTTTGTGCTAATATGTGTGCAGATGAATGCCAGAATGCCTGCTTACCTTCATCATCTTCCCAAGTATAAAATTTTATACTACCATCAGAATGCAGTTCAGATTCAATTTCATAAGTTTCTTTGTTGAATGAAGCTGAGATAACTTTTCTTGCAAGTCCTTCACTAATACTTTTTGCAACATCTATAACCTTAGTTCCTTTATCAAACTTTTTAACTGAACTATCCGGAAAAATTATACTAATCATATATTCCTTATTTTATAATCAAAATTAATTCAATTTATCTTTAGGACCTAGAGTCCCGTTTAATATATTATTAATCCCCTTGTATCCAAAATAAATAGCACTAACAAGTAGAATTGTTCCGATAATTAAAACTATGATAAAAAATGGATGATCTTGATTATTAAACGCTTGAGAGATTGTAATAGGTGCAATAAAACAAAGGGAAATTCCTATAAAGACTTGAATAAATCCTTTTCTTAAGTATTTATTCATTTAGATAGTTTTCTATAGCTGATCGAATACTCTTGTGTTTAATAATTAATTTATCAGCTTCTTCTTGATCAATTCCGAGTTCATCAATAAGTATTTTCCTTGCTCTTTTATTCAACTTAGCATTACTCATCTGCATATCAATCATCTTATTGCCTCTTACATGACCATCAAGGATCATTGAAATTGTTGAAATCATGTTTAGAATTAATTTTTGGGCTGTTCCAGCTTTAAGTCTTGAACTTCCAGTTAAAAATTCAGGCCCAACGATAACTTCAATTTTGAAGTCTGCATATTTTGATACAGGTGAATTTTCGTTACAAACAATACATGCTGTAGAAATATTATTTTTTTTACATTCTTGTAATCCTCCAACTACATATGGAGTCGTTCCAGAAGCAGCAATTCCTATTACAATGTCATTTGAACTGATGTTATGCTCTAAAAGATCTTTCCAAGCCTGGTTTAGATCATCTTCAGCTATTTCAATTGAACTGTAAAGAGCAGGTATTCCTCCTGCCACAAGTCCAACAACCTTTTCAGGAGGGGTTCCAAAAGTTGGTGGGCATTCTGAAGCATCTAAAACTCCTAGCCTACCACTTGTTCCAGCTCCAATATAAAAAAGTCTACCCCCATTTTTAATTTTAGGTTCAATTTCTTCTATTAGTTCAATAACATTAGGAAGAACATTATTGACTGCTTTAAGTGCATTATTGTCCTCTTCATGCATTGCATTAACTAATTCAGATACGGTCTTTTTTTGTAAATCTTTATGATTGGATTCTTGCTCTGTAACCTTAATGAAGTCCATGATAATTATATGCTTAGTTTTTGATTAAGATTCTTTTTTAACTCATCTAAAAACTGTTGTGTAGTTAGAAAATTTGAGTCTACAAGATCATCTCTAAAAACAAGCATCGCTAGATCTTTTGTCATTTTGCCATCCTCTACAGTTTCAATACAAACTTCTTCGAGTGTTTTACAGAAATTGATTAATTCTTGATTATTATCAAGTTTACCTCTATGCATCAATCCCCTAGTCCATGCAAATATAGATGCTATTGGATTAGTAGAAGTTTGTTCACCTTTTTGATGTCTTCTAAAGTGCCTAGTAACTGTTCCATGTGCAGCCTCTGCTTCAAGAGTTTTTCCATCAGGAGTAACCAGTGTCGAAGTCATTAATCCAAGAGAACCAAATCCTTGAGCTACAATGTCAGATTGAACGTCACCATCGTAGTTCTTACATGCCCATACAAAACCACCCTTCCACTTAATGGCAGATGCTACCATATCATCAATAAGCCTGTGTTCATATGTAATATTTTCTTTTTCAAATTTATCTTTGAACTCATTCTCAAAAACTTCTTGAAAAATATCTTTAAAACGGCCATCATAAGCTTTAAGGATAGTGTTCTTTGTTGAAAGATAAAGAGGCCATCTTTTTGTAACAGCCATATTCATACACGATCTTGCAAACCCATAAATCGAAGAATCAATATTATACATAGACATAGCAATACCATCTTCTTCAAAATTATAAACTTCCCATGTTTTTGGCTCGCTTCCATCTTGGGGTGTAAATTTCATTTCAAGTTTTCCTGGCCCATGAGTTCTAACGTCAGTTGCTCTATATTGATCTCCAAAAGCATGTCTTCCAATACAAATAGGCCTTGACCAACCTTGAACATACCTAGGAATAGACCTGCAAATAATAGGCTCTCTAAATACAGTACCACCTACTATGTTTCTGATAGTTCCATTAGGAGATTTGTACATTCTATTTAATGAAAACTCATCAACTCTTTCTTCATCTGGAGTTATTGTAGCACATTTAATACCAACATTATACTTCTTAATAGCATTAGCTGCATCAATAGTAATTTGGTCATCAGTTTTATCTCTAGATTGAATACCTAGATCATAATAAACCACATCTAGATCTACATAATCTAAAATTAATTTTTCTTTAATAAATTTCCAGATGATTCTAGCCATTTCATCACCATCAATTTCTACTATGGGGTTGGCTACTTTAATTTTTGACATAAGATTTATACTTCTTTAATCCTAGCTTTCTTTCCTCTAAGTTCTCTGAAGTAATAAATTCTTGATTGTCTAACTTTTCCTTTCTTATTAACTTCAATTTTCTTTAAACCAGGCATGTTTAACGGAAAAATTCTCTCAACTCCGACTGTGCCGGACATTTTTCTAATAGTAAATGTTTTTGATGTACCTCTACCTTTTACTTGAATAACTACACCTTTAAAGGACTGAGGTCTAACCTTATCACCTTCCCTAATTTCAATGGTAACTGTTAAAGTGTCACCAGCAGAAAAAGATGGAAATTCATTTTTACTTATAAGTTTATCTTGAACTAATTTTACTACAGAATCCATTGAAATCTTTTTTTATTCGGTTTGATTAGATTCAAACTCGGGCAAAATTAACCTTTTTTATTCATTATCAAAAAGATTTGGCCTAAGTAATTTTGTTCTTTCTAAAGATTTCTCATCGTTCCACTTTTGAATTTCTTTGTCATTTCCTGACAGTAGAACTTTTGGAACTTGTAAACCTTTATAAACCTCTGGTCTAGTATAAATTGGAGCTGATAATAAATCATCTTGAAAAGTATCAGATAAAGCAGAAGATTCATCACCTATTATACCAGGAAGAAGCCTTATTATTGAATCACATAAAACAGCAGCAGGAAGTTCTCCTCCTGACACCACAAAATTACCAATAGATATCTCTTTGGTAACTAAAGACTCTCTTACCCTGTGGTCGATTCCTTTATAGTGTCCACATATAATTATTATATTATTTAAGGTTGAAAAATAATTTGATTTTTTTTGATCAAGCAAATCACCATCTGGAGTAAGATATATTATCTCGTCATACACATTATCTTTTTTAAGTGACTCAATACAATTATATATTGGTTCAATTTTGATAACCATTCCTGGAAAACCTCCATATGGATAATCATCCACCTTCCTTGAGTTTTCAGCATAATCTCTAAGATTATATGAGTTAACCTGAACCTTCTTTGTATCAATAGCCTTCTTAATTATTGAAAAGGAATTAAGGTTATCAAAAACCTCTGGGAATAATGTAAGTACATCAATTCTCATTAATTTGAACTTTTCTTTAAGGTTATTTCAGCAGTTTCTAATTTCCCATCTCTAACAAATTTGACCTTAACCTTATCTCCAGGTCTCTTTGAAGATAAATACCCAGATAAATCAGAAAATCGGTTTATTTTAAATCCATCAATTGATTTAATTATATCCCCCCTACTAGACCAGCCAAATCTGCACCATATCCTGATTCAATTTCATCAATATAGAATCCTTCAGTTTCATTTATGTTAAGCTGCTTAGAATAGGGTGAATTTAAAGCTACACCTCTAACACCAAGAAGACCTTTTTGAACATCTCCATATTCTAATATGTCTTCAAATATTTTTCTTACTGTATTGCTTGGAACAGCAAAAGAATAGCCTACATACCCTCCAGTCATAGATTGAATTAGTGTGTTAATACCTATTAACTCACCTTTAGTATTTACTAATGCACCACCACTATTACCAAAGTTTACTGCTGCATCAGTTTGAATAAATGATTGATTTTTTTGATCATATTCATTAAGATCTCTTGATTTAGAACTAATAATACCAGCAGTTACTGTTGAATTTAAATTATATGGATTTCCGACAGCAAGCACCCATTCTCCTACTAGGGTTGAGTCTGAATCTCCAAAAAACACATAATCTAAGTTTAAATCTGAATTAATCTTTAATACAGCTATATCATATACCTCATCAATGCCAATAATTTCCGCTTCATATTCTTTATTATCATTTGTAGTTACAATAACTTCAGTTGAATTTTCAATTACATGATAATTAGTAATTATATATCCATCTGGTGATATGATTACCCCAGATCCAGTTCCAACCTTTTTTTTAGAATCATCTCCATAAAAAAATTGTAAAGACCATCTATCACTTTCTTCAACAATACTTGTATTTTTAACATGGACTACTGCATCAATAGACTTGCTTGCTGCAAAAGTTAAATCAGGAAGTGATGATGAGGAACTAAAGTTACTTTGATTTGATAATGCATTAAGTGAATATTGAGGAACATTATCAATTTCATATGACACCTCATAATCAATTTCTTTATTTTTAATAAGATTATTAAAAATGAAAAAAGTCAGAATCGAACAGAATAAAGAAATACTTAATACTTTGAAGTTTGATTTCATTTTTTTAAGGTAAAAATAATATATTAAATTTTTAATATTTATATTTTAACTATAGTTTAACTAGAGTATTATGAATTTAAAGCTTAGAGCTCTTGAACCCAATGATTTAGAGTTAGTTTATGAAGTTGAAAATGATAAATCATTATGGATCTATTCAAATACTTCTTCACCTTTTTCTAGACATTCACTCAAAAAGTTTATTGAAAATTCTCATTTAGATATTATTGAACATAAACAACTAAGATTAGTAATCTCTGATGAAACAAATTCATATGGTTTCATTGATTTTTATGATTATGATTTTATAAATAGAAGGGTAGGAGTTGGAATACTTATTTTTAAAGAACATAGATCTAAAGGGATTGGTTCAACTTCATTACAATTAGCTGAAAATCATCTTATTGACCATGTACCCATACATCAGTTGTATGCTAATATTTCTAACTCTAATACAAAAAGTATATTACTATTTGAAAAAAACGGATACATTAGAGTTGGTTTAAAAAAGGATTGGATCTTCTACAACAATAAGTTTAATGATGAATTATTATTTCAAAAAATTCTAAAGACATGAAATTTTTAAAAGTTATTATACCGGTGGTAATTATTTTGTCAATTTTATTTATTGATCATTATAATAAATTTTACAAAGACAATACCAATTTTAACGATGAGAGTATATTTCTTTATATCGTATCAAATGATAGTTTGTCATTTACCGATTCAATTTCAAAATATATTAAATCTGAAAAAACTTTTTATAAGGTAGCACAAAGACTAGGTTACTTAGATAATATAAAAACAGGAAGGTTTAAGATTAATAAAGGTGTTGGCAACAAAGAATTAATATCCTCATTAAAATTTAATAATACCCCTTTAACTATAACTTTTAATAACCAAGAAAGAGTTGAAAATCTAGCAGGTAGAATTGCAAAGCAAATATATTCAGATAGTACAGCTTTAATTAATTCTTTTACTGACAAAGATTTCTTAGAAGAGAATAATTTTAATAAAGAAAATATTCTATCAATTTTTGTACCTAATTCATACGAGGTTTTTTGGGATATTGAACCTGATCAGTTTAGAGATAAAATGTTTTTGGAATATGAAAAATTTTGGAATAAAAGTAGAACTGAAAAGGCAAAGAACATAGGTTTGACTAAGAAAGAAGTAATCGCATTAGCTTCTATTGTTCAGAAGGAAAGTGTTAAGGTAGATGAACGTCCAATAATTGCAGGTGTCTATGTTAATAGATTAAATACTCGAATGCGTTTACAGGCTGATCCTACAGTAATATATTCCATAAAAGATTATTATAAAAATTTTGACACAATTATTAGGCGGGTTTTATATCGCGACTTAAGATTAAATTCAAGATATAATACCTATAAAATTAATGGTTTACCTCCAGGTCCTATTTCAATGCCTGATATAACGTCTATTGATGCAGTTTTAAACTATAAGAAACATGAGTATATTTTCTTTGTAGCTGACCCCTATAATAGAGGTTATCATCTTTTTGCTAGGAATTTATCTGAACACAATAGAAATAAAAAAGTCTATACTAGATGGCTTAACAGTAGAGGAATCTACAGATAATTAGTTTGATAGTTTTTGATTCAGATCTTCGACATATTTCCTGAATTGTTTATCAGTGAAACTAAGATTATCAACTGTCTTACAGGCATGAAGAACAGTTGCATGATCTCTTCTTCCAATTTGAGTTCCAATACTTGCTAGTGAAGCTTTAGTAAATTTTTTAGCAAAGTACATAGCAATTTGTCTAGCCTGGACAATATGTCTCTTTCTGGTTTTTGATTGTAAGGTTTGAATATCCATTTGAAAGTAATCTGACACAACCTTTTGGATATAATCTATAGAAACTTCTCTTCTGTTATTCTTTACAAACTTATTAATAACCTCTTTTGCAAGTTCTACAGTAATTTCTGCTTTGTTAAATGATGATTGAGCTATTAGTGATATAATAGCACCCTCCAACTCTCTAACATTAGAATTTATATTTTTAGCCACGAACTCTATTACATCATCTTCAATCTCAACACCATCTCTATAAAGTTTATTTTTTAGAATTAAAACTCTAGTTTCAAAGCTAGGGTTTTGTATTTCTGCAGATAATCCCCATTTAAATCTAGATAAAAGTCTTTGTTCTATGTCTTGCATATCAATTGGAGCTTTATCAGAAGTTAATATAACTTGTTTACCATTTTGATGAAGGTGATTAAAAATATGAAAGAAGACATCTTGAGTTCCTGATTTGCCTGAGAGAAACTGAACATCATCAACAATTAGGACGTCTATCACTTGATAGAAATGAATAAAATCATTTCTATTGTTCTTTTTAACTGAGTCTACGTATTGCTGAGTAAATTTTTCAGCTGAAATGTATAATACAGTTTTGTCAGGATATTTTTGTTTTACATCAACTCCAATTGCATGGGCTAAATGAGTTTTTCCTAATCCTACTCCTCCATAAATTAAAAGAGGGTTAAATGATGTACCTCCAGGTTTATTGGAAACTGCAATTCCTGCAGATCTACCCAATCTATTTGAATCACCTTCTAAAAAATTCTCAAAGGTATAATTAGGATTAAGTTGAGATTCAATTTGCAGATTTCTAATACCTGGTATTACGAATGGATTTTTTAGTTCAGAAGCAAAAGTGCTAAATGGAGATTCAATTGATTGTGATTTTATGCTGGAACTTGATGAACTTGGAATTTTCTCAGTAAACGGCATTTTATTACCAAAAGTATTTTCCATCTTAATTATGTAGACAAGCCTAGCCTTTGGTCCTAGTTCTTTAGTAAGTGCAATACGTAAAATTTTCACATAATGTTCTTCAAGCCATTCATAGAAAAATTTACTTGGAACTTGAATACTTAATACATCATTGGTAACCTTAACAGGAATTATGGGCACAAACCATGTCTTGTATGCCTGAGGTTGTATATTATCCTTGATAAAGGATAAACAATTGTTCCATACAGCAGAGGGTGTTTGACTCATTTTTTATTGACTAATTATTAATTGGATATATTTAAGAAATATTGATTTTGGTTGATTACAAATATTAGTTAAAAAAAGTGAAAAAAAAATAATGTTTACTATTGATTATTAATTTTTTTTTAGTTAAAATCATGAGTGATAAATTTGTAGGAATAAATACCCTTTCCTTCACAAAAAGAGATAAATGAACTACATAACAGGTAAAATTAAAGTTAGATATAATGAAACAGATCAAATGGGGATAGTTCACCATAGTAATTATTTGAAATTTTTTGAATTAGCAAGAATTGAATGGCTTGAAAAATTAAACATGCCCTATGAAGAAATTGAAAGAAATAAAATTATTCTTCCTGTTGTTAGATGTGAGTTAAAATTCATAAAACCACTTGCTTTTGGAGATTACTTCTTTATCAAAGTTTTTTGTTCAAAAAAACCAACATCCACTATTGAGTTTAGTTATGAAATATTTAATGCGAATCATGATAAAACTACAGAAGGTGTAACAACCCTTGCATTTCTAGATTCTTTAACAAGAAAACCATTGAGATGCCCAAAAATAATTAGTGAACTATTTTAGATTTTTATCTTTCAAATTCATATAAGGTGTCATCTCCTATTATAGTCTTTTCGAATTCAGAAATATCTATTTTGGGACTTTTAATCCCATTTTTCAAGTTTTGATTTGACTTAAATATTCTTATGGAATCCCAAGAATCATGATCAAGGAAGTTTTTAATTGTTTTAGCACCTCCCTCAATTATTACAGATTGAAGTTTTAAATCATATAATGATCTTAAAATAAATTCCATTTTATCATAATTTATAATTCTTATATTTTTCTCGATTGAGTTATTCTTAGTTTTAGACAATATTATTGTCTTTGAATCTTTTGAGAAAACTTTAGAGTTTACAGGAATTCTACAATTAGGATCTAATATAATTCTAATTGGATTTTTACCATCAACAAGTCTTGTTGTAAGCATTGGGTCATCATCAATAATTGTCTGTACACCAACTAAAATAGAATGTTCTTCACTTCTCCACCTGTGAGATAATTTTTTAGATTTATCTCCGGAAATCCAATAAACTTCTCTTTCACTTTTAATTGGGCTTATAAAACCATCATTTGACTCTGCCCATTTTAAAATTACATATGGTCTTTTTTGTTTATGATAGGTTAAAAATCTTTTATTTAGATGATTACATTCATTCTCTAGCACCCCATATGTAACATTACACCCGTTCGCCTCTAGTCTTTTAATTCCTCCCCCTTCAACCATTCTGTTTGGATCACTTGATCCAATCACTACATTTTTAATTTTATATTTAAGAATTATATCTGTACAGGGTGGTGTTTTTCCATAGTGATTACATGGTTCTAGATTGACATATAGTGTAGAATCTTTTAAAAGATTTTTATCATTAACACTATTTATTGCGTTAACCTCAGCATGTTTATCACCATAAGCTTGATGGGATCCTTCTCCTATAATTTTATTTTCATAAACTATTACACACCCTACAAGTGGGTTAGGATAAGTATTCCCTATTTCTTTTGATGCAAGCTCTATACACCTTTTCATATATATTAAATTATCCTCCATGATTACTAATAAAATTAGAATTGTAAATTTAAGGCAAAAACCTAAATAATGTTGATAAGATCAATTAATCAACCTGATAATAAATCTTTATCAGTTATTCTTAGAGAAGTACTAGTTGAAATGGAAATTCCTCAAAAGGGTTCTGCATATGAAGATCCAGAATTAGATAATATGTATGAAGCATATCAATTCCCGAGATCAAAGTATTTTGTAGTTGAAGAGGATAAAAAAATATTAGGTGGTGCAGGTATAAGTCCACTAAGAGATGGAGATGTTAATATTTGTGAACTTCAGAAAATGTATTTTCATAAAACTCTGAGGGGAAGGGGGATTGGTCAAAAGTTGATAGAAATATGTTTAGATTTTGCTAAAGAATCTGGATTTGAAAAATGCTATATAGAGACAATGCCTAATATGGTCAATGCTCAAAAATTATATTTAAATAAAGGATTTAAATACATTAATGGTCCTCTTGGAAATACAGGTCATAATGCATGTCCTGTGTGGATGTTAAAAAAATTAAGATGAGTATTTTAGAATTACGAAATATTTATAGAGATAGACTAAATGTTTCAAATCAAGAATGTGACTATATCTATAAAGTTATTTTAGAAGACTTATGTTACATAGATCCAATTAAAATTGCTCTAGATCCAAATTTTATTGTACCTGAAAACTCTAAGAAGTTAATTTTAGATAGTTTAAATAGAATTTGTGATAACTATCCACTTGATTATATAATTAGTAAAAAAAATTTTTATGGTTATGATTTTTTTGTAAATGAAGGTGTTTTAATTCCTAGACCAGAAACTGAAGAATTAGTTAAGTGGATTCTCGAGAACAATAAAAATTTAAAAGGAACAAAAAAAGTAATTGATTTATGTTCTGGATCTGGATGTATTGGAATTGTAATATCTAAAGAAAACAATAATATGGATGTTACCTTATCTGATGTATCAGAAAAAGCTCTTGAAGTTTGTAATAGGAATAAAATTAATCTTAACTCTAATGTTAAGTCAATTAAACTTGATCTTAACTCAAAACTTCAACATCCTAAAAAATATGACTTAATAGTGTCAAATCCACCATATTTAAGCACAAAAGAAGCTCATAAAATTGGAAAAAATGTTAAATATGAGCCTGAAATTGCATTATTTGCTCCAATAAATAAACCTCTACATTTTTATGAAAAAATATTTGAATTTGCATCAACTAACTTAAATAAAAATGGAGAAATTTACTTAGAAATTAATCCTATTTTTATTGAAGATTTTAGTCAATTATTATCAAGATTTAATCCAAATGATGTTAACTTTAGAGATGATTTTAGAGGTAAAAAAAGATTAGTAAAAGTGTTATTTTAATATGAGTGAAATAAAATCTCGAATACTAGAACTAAGAAATTTAATTATTGAACATAATCATAATTATTATGATCTGGATAAGAATGTAATTTCAGATTTTGAATATGATAGTTTAATAAATGAGTTGATAAAACTTGAAAATCAATATCCTGAATTTCAAGATCAAAATTCTCCTTCAAAAAGAGTTGGCGGTGGACTTTCTGATAAATTTAATTCAGAATCTCATATTTTTCAGATGTATTCTCTCGATAACACATACTCTGACAATGAATTAGAATTATGGTGTAACCGAATTATTAAGATAATTCAGGTAAATGATTTTGAATTTTGTTGCGAACTTAAGTATGATGGTGCTTCTGTGAATCTTTTATATGAAGACGGTAAACTAGTAAGAGCTTTAACTAGGGGAGATGGTTACCAAGGTGATAATATCACTAACAATCTTAAAACTATTAATTCCATTCCATTAAAATTAAAAAAAGAATTATTTCCAAATAAGTTTGAAATTAGAGGGGAAATTATAATTCCTTCAGATTCTTTTAATTCCCTCAATGAAAAAAGAAAACAAATAGGAGCGCCATTATTTATGAACCCAAGAAATACTGCTTCTGGGAGTATTAAATTATTAGATTCTAAAGAAGTAGCAAGAAGGCCTTTAGAGTGTTTTCTTTACTCTGTAGTTTCAAATGATGAACATACCAATAAACATTCAGAACTACTTGATAATGCTAGAAGTATGGGTTTTAATGTTCCCAATTATGAGAAAGTAGTCAAAGGCTTAGATGGAGTTAAAAAATATATACATTATTGGGATAAGAATAGACACAATCTCCCTTTTGAAATTGATGGAATAGTCATTAAAGTTAATAGTATAGAGTATCAAAAAAAATTAGGTTTTACTTCAAAATTTCCAAGATGGGCAATCTCTTATAAATTTAAAGCTGAGAATCTGGTTACTAAATTAAAGTCTATATCTTTTAATGTTGGAAGAACTGGAGCCATTACTCCAGTAGCAAACTTGGAACCTGTCTTAATTTCAGGTTCAACTGTTAAAAGAGCTTCACTTCATAGTTATGATCAAATGAATAAATTTAAGTTAAGAGTTAATGATAGTGTTTTTGTTGAAAAGGGGGGTGAAATAATTCCAAAAATAACAGGTATTGACAACAGTAATAGAGGAGTTGAAGAAGATGAAATCTCCTTTCCAGTGAATTGTCCAGAGTGTAATACTAAATTAATTAAATTAGAATCTGAAGCCAATTTTTTTTGTACAAATACAATAAATTGCAGACCTCAGGCTATAGGTAAAATTCAACATTTTGTTTCTAGGAAGGCTATGAATATTGATGGATTAGGAGATGAAACAATTAAACTATTATACGATAAAGGTTATTTAAAAGATATCTCAGACATTTATAATCTTGATTATGATGTGATTTCAAAAATTGAAGGTCATGCCAAAAAATCTGTTGAAAATCTCAAAAATGGAATTGATGAATCAAAGAATAAACCATTTCAGAAAGTTTTATTTGGAATGGGTATTAGATATGTAGGAGAGTCTGCCTCAAAAACACTTTTAAATCACATAAAATCAATCGATGAACTAAAAAATTTAGATGCAGAGTCTTTATCATTAATTGATGAAATTGGAGATAAAACTGCGAATAGTATTGTTGATTTTTTTAAAAATGATCTAAATATAGATCTACTTAACAGACTTATTTTTTCAGGTTTAAATTTTACTCAAGATGATTTAATTAATAATTCTCTAACCCTATCTAACATAATATTTGTTATATCTGGTGTGTTTGAAAATCATAGTAGGGATGAACTAAAATCTCTAATTGAAAAGAATGGAGGTAAAATTAGTTCTTCTATTAGCTCTAAGACTAATTATCTAGTAGCAGGAAAGAATATTGGTCCATCAAAATTTAATAAAGCAAATGAACTTGGAGTTCCAGTTATTAATGAAGCATCATTAATTGACTTAATTTCATAAAGTTGTATTAAATTTGCCAAATACTAAATATTATATGCACAGATTCTGTTTCTTATTTTTGCTTTCAATTTTATCATCTTCGTGTAATGATTATCAAAAACTATTAAATAGTCCTGATAATGAGGTTGATAAATATACTGCTGCTGAAGGTTACTATGATAATGGAGAATTTAGAAGAGCTAATGCTTTAATAGAACAAATAATTCCTTCATATAGAGGCAAACCACAAGGTGAAAGATTAGTATTCTTCTTTGCTAATTCATATTTTGAGACAAGGATCTATTATTCTGCTGCAATTCAATTTGAAAATTTCATCAAATCATATCCTAATAGTCAGAGAATTCAAGAAGCTTACTTTATGGAAGCTAAATCTTATTTCATGCTTTCTCCACTTTATACTCTTGATCAAGATGATACGTTTACAGGAATAGATAAACTTCAAGTATTTATAAATAGATTTCCTAATAGTGAATATGTAGTTGAAGCTCTTGAATTGATGGAAGAATTACAAAATAAATTA
Source organism: Candidatus Marisimplicoccus framensis (assembly GCA_905182065.1). Classification (GTDB taxonomy): domain Bacteria; phylum Bacteroidota; class Bacteroidia; order Flavobacteriales; family Flavobacteriaceae; genus Marisimplicoccus; species Marisimplicoccus framensis. Next base: position 49,955 of record CAJIZN010000002.1, on the reverse strand, counting down.
GAAAAAAAAGAATTTGAAGTCTCTAAGCAATACTATACTATTAGAGACTATAACTCTGCTATTAAATCTTTAGATAATTTTATAGCAGATAATCCTGGAACAATATTTAGAGAAGAAGCATTATATTACAGGTGGTTATCACAATATCAAATTGCAATAAATAGTATAGAATCTAGAATAAATGAAAGAGTTACTGAGCTTGAAAGATCGTTTAATAACTTTTTAAGATATTACCCTGAAACTATTTTTATTGAAGATTTATCAGATAAAATTAATACAGCAAAACAACTTTTATAAATAAACTAATGAATAAATACAGAAATACTAACGCAGCGAGCTCAACAAAAACTTATAATAAGCATGAGATTGAGGATCCTACTAATAATATATATGAGGCAATCTCAATAATAGCTAAAAGATCAAGTCAAATCAATTCTGAAATCAAGAAAGAACTTCATGATAAACTTGATGAATTTGCTACTCATAATGACAGCTTAGAAGAGATATTTGAGAATAAGGAACAAATTGAGGTTTCTAGATTTTATGAAAAACTTCCTAAGCCATATGCTATTGCTGTTCAAGAATGGTTAGATAATAAGATTTACTTTAGAGATCCTGAATCTGAAAGTGAGCAATAAACACCAATTATATGAGTGTTTTAGCTCAGAAAAATATTTTATTAGGAGTTTCAGGGGGTATTGCTGCATATAAAATACCTTTATTAATAAGACAACTTATTAAACTTGATTGTAAAGTTAAGGTAGTGATGACTCCTTCTTCAAAAGAGTTTGTTACTCCATTAACCTTATCAACAGTTTCTAATAATGACGTTTTTTCAGAATTTACTTCACAAAAAAATAATAATCCATCTTGGAATAACCATGTAGAACTTGCTGAATGGGCTGATATTTTTATTATAGCTCCTGCAACCTCTAATACAATCTCATCTATGGCTAATGCTAGATGTGATAACCTACTACTAGCTTGTTTTCTATCATCTAATTGTCCAGTTTTTGTTGTCCCTGCAATGGATCTTGAAATGTATAGAAACAGTCTCAATCAAAGTAATATAAAGAAGTTAAAAACTAATTTAACAGATGTTCTTCCAGTTGGATCTGGATCACTTGCAAGTGGATTAGAAGGAGAGGGAAGAATGCTAGAGCCTATTGAAATAGTTGAATATGTTGAAAATAAAATTAGAAAGACCTTACCTCTAAATAACTTAAACTTTTTAATTACAGCAGGACCTACTCATGAAAAAATTGATCCAGTAAGATATATTGGTAATAGTTCATCTGGTAAAATGGGTTATTCTTTGGCAAAAAAAGCAAATGAACTAGGCGCTAATGTTACATTGGTTATAGGTCCAACCAATCTATCTATGGATCTTTCTAATATTGAATCAATTAGAGTTCAAGATTCAGAGGAAATGTTTAATGAAACAATCAAATATTTTGACAATTCAGATGTTATTATCTGTTCAGCAGCTATATCAGATTTTAAACCAGTTGAAGTAGTTCAGAATAAAATTAAAAAAGAGAAAGGATTAGAGTCTATTAAATTAGAACCTACTACTGATATATTCTAGAACTAGGTAAAATTAAAACCTCTCAGTTCCTTGTTGGTTTTGCGCTTGAAACGGATAATTTTATCAAGAATGCAAAAAATAAATTAAAATCTAAAAACCTTGATGCGATAGTGGTTAATAAAATTGATGATTTTAATCCTATTTCAAGTGATTATAATCAAATTGATTTTATAAATTCAGATTTAGAAATAACGTCATTTGAAAAAAAATTAAAAATAGATGTTTCAAGTGATATTTTAAACCAGATAATTAAGAATGTTAAAGAGGCTTAAGATTAACAACTATGCTTTGATAGACTCTATTGAAATATCTTTTGATAAGGGTATGACTTCTATTACAGGTGAAACTGGTGCTGGTAAATCAATAATCTTAGGAGGACTATCTATGGTTTTAGGATCCAGAATAGATAATTCAAAAATTATTAATAAGAATAAAAAATGTTTTGTTGAGTCTGAATTTGATCTTGGTGATCAAAACCTTGAAGAATTCTTTAAAACAAATGATCTAGATTATGAAGACATAACTATTATAAGGAGGGAGGTTAATGAAAGTGGAAAGTCAAGAGCCTTTATTAATGATACTCCAGTAAAACTTGATCTCTTGTCAAGTCTAACAAATAAATTAATTGATGTTCATTCACAATTTAATAATCTTAGTATTCTTGATTCAAACTTTATTTTTCTAATTCTAGATTCACTTTCAAATAATCACGATGAATACAGTACTTATTTAAATCAATTTAAATCATTGAAAGTGATTGAAAGAAAAATATATGACAAAAAAATAATTAGAGATAAGTTAAATTCAGATTTAGATTATAATAAATTCTTATTGAATGAATTTGATGAGTTAAATTTTGATAATCTTAATGTTGAAGATCTTGACAATAAGGTTAAAGAGGGAGATAATATTGACCAAATAAAAGAAATATTATCACATATAAATAATGAGTTTAACACAGATGAGATAGGTATTTCAGATAAACTATCTCAAATAATAAAGAGTTTAAGTAAAGTTGCAAATACCTCAAGTCGACTTAGTCACTTAACTGAGAATCTTAATTTAGTTAATGAAAACATAAATCAGATAGTTAATGATTCTGAGTCAATTCTTGAAGATATTTCTAATTCAGATGAAAATATAAATAAATTAAGAGATAAACTAGATAAGATATACTCACTTCAAAATAAGCATAAAGTTGATTCAATTGATAGTTTGTTAAAAATAAGAGAAGATTTAGCCAATAAAATATCTAACCATGATAATATAGATTTGGAAATTGAACAACTTGAGGCTAAGATGAAATTACTGAATACAGATCTTCTTTTTATGGCAAATAAAATTCATGATAAAAGAAAATCAATAATCCCTGAATTTGAAATTCTGATGAATAAAAATTTATCAGAATTAGGAATGGAAAAATCTGACATTAAAATTGACTTATCTGAAAGTGAAACAATTCAAAAGAATGGAATCAGTGAAGGTAAATTCTTATTCAGATCTGTTAAAGGAAATCATTACAGTGAATTAAAAGAAATTGCATCTGGAGGTGAAATTTCTAGAGTAATGCTTTCCATTAAATCTATTTTATCAAATTTCACAAAATTATCTTCTATAATTTTTGATGAAATTGACACAGGTATTTCAGGTTCTGTCTCATCTAAAGTAGCAGAGTTAATGAAGTATATGTCTGATAAAATGCAAGTAATTGTTATTACACATACTGCTCAAGTAGCATCTAAAGGTGATTTTCATTATAAAGTTTACAAAAAAGAGGAAAATAATAAAATTATAACTGATGTGAAGTTACTTTCAGATAAAGAAAGAGTTAACGAGATAGCAGAAATGTTATCAGGAGATAAGTCAAATAAATCTGCAAATGAACTAGCTAACGAATTATTGAATTAAACTATATTTACGATACGATGGGAAATAATATTTTAAAAGGCAAGAAAGGTATAATATTTGGTGCATTAGATGATAGCTCTATTGCATGGAAAACAGCAGAAAAAATTCATGAAGAAGGTGGAGAGTTTATTTTAACAAATGCTCCAGTCTCAATTAGAATGGGCTCAATTAATGAACTAGGTAAAAAAACTAATTCAGAAATTATTCCTGCAGATGCAACTAAGATTGATGATCTTGAAAACTTAATTAATGTAGCTACAACTAAATTTGGGGGTAAGCTTGATTTTATTCTTCATTCTATTGGTATGTCTGTGAATGTAAGAAAAGGGAGACACTATACTGACTTAAACTATGACTGGCTTACCAAAGGTTGGGATGTCTCTGCTGTTTCTTTTCATAAATTAATGCAATCTCTTTTTAAATTAGATGCTATGAATGAGTGGGGGAGTATTGTAGCTTTAACATATATTGCAGCTCAAAGAACTTTTCCAAATTACAATGATATGGCTGACAATAAAGCATACTTAGAGTCAATCGCTAGAAGTTTTGGATATATTCTTGGTAAAGAAAAAAATGTAAGAGTTAATACTATTTCTCAATCTCCAACACTAACTACTGCAGGTAAAGGAGTGAAAGGGCTTGATGATTTTTTAAATTATGCTGAATTGACTTCACCTCTTGGGAATGCAACAGCAGATGATTGTGCAGGTCTAACTGTATCTTTATTCTCGGATTACACAAAGAGAGTAACACTTCAAAACATATTTAATGATGGAGGATTTTCAAATGTTGGAGTTAGTCAAGAAATTATTGATAAATTAAATTTAAAATGAAAATTGTTGGATTGACCGGGGGTATTGGATCTGGTAAATCTACTGTCTTGAATCTTTTTAAAAGTCATGGAGTAAAAACTTTTAGTGCTGATTTATCTGCAAAAAAATTGGTTAATTCTGATAAATTATTGATAAATCTAATAAAGGACTCTTTTGGAAATAATATCTATAAAAATAATATTCTAGATTCTAAAAAGTTATCTAGCATTGTTTTTGATAATCCAGATAAACTTCAAATTCTTAACTCAATTATTCATCCAGCAGTAGCATCAGACTTCAAATATTTTCTGGAAATGAATAATGACCATTATATAATTAAAGAAGCTGCAATAATATTTGAGACAAAGTCAGAGAACAACTACAATAAAATAATTTTAGTAAGAGCTCCATTAGAAACTAGAATTGAAAGGGTAATGAATAGAGATAAAGTTTCTAAAAAAGAAGTTATGAAAAGAATAGATAATCAATTGGATGAATCATCTATAATTGATAAATGTGATTATATAATTGATAATTATAATGAAGAAGATTTAAATGAAAAAGTTTTAGGTATACACCAAGAGTTATCAATCTAATCCGTACATATTAACATTTCATTAAGAAATTTTAATTTTAAAATTGAGAATTTTATATAAATGAATAAAAAGCTATACACATCATTAGTTCTATTAATGTCTTTCTCTTTGATTGGTATAATCCTAATGCAAGGTTACTGGATCTACTCTTCTTGGCAAAACAAAGAAGAAGAGTTTTCACTAGCTGTGAAAAGGACACTTCGTGAAGTTGTGGATGAAATTCAAAGCAGAGAACTGAATGATTATGTATTTACTTACCAAATGTTAATTGACTCAATTGGAACACCAGATGAGTCTAATTTTACAGATGTTTTTTTATTTCTAGATGAAGATCAATCTTCCAATTTATCAACTTTTTTTGCTTATGGAATTCTTGAAGAAGATTACAATATAAATCTACCTGATAATTTGTCAAATAGATATGATGATGATATTAAAGATTACAAGGCTGTAAAAACAACTATAGTAAATAAAAACATCTTTGATAGAAGGGAGAATAGATTAAATGCATCTATCTCTAAATTAAAGAGTGTTGAAGATATTGACTTGTTTAAATTTGAAAAATATAAGTCAGCTTTTCAAGAATATGCTTCATCTCTTCCTATCCATAAAAGAACTACTTCTCGTGAAATACAGATCCTTTTAAATAATGGTTTTAATGATAGGAATATTATTACTCCATATGAGTTTGGCATTTATAGTAATGGATTGTCTACCAAGGTTAAATCAAATAATTATATGGAAGTTCAATCTGGTCCTAAATACTCTATTCCATTTTTAAATGATGAATCAAGTTCTGTTTCATATAATTTAATTGTTTCCTTTCCAGATAAACAACAATATGTTCTTTCAAGTATTATTGGAGTAGCTACCTTGTCTTTTATGCTTACTTTAATTGTTGTTGTTATTGCAACCAGCGCACTTTACCAAATAATTCAACAAAAAAAGTTATCTGAGATTAAAAATGATTTTATAAATAATATATCACATGAATTTAAGACTCCTATTGCTACAATAAATTTAGCATTAGATGCAATTTCGAGTTCCACAAAAAATTTAAATGATAAGTCTATATCTTATCTTGGAATGATTAGAGAAGAGAACTCTAGAATGTTATCTCAAGTTGAAAATATACTAAGAATATCACAGCTCGAGAAAAGTTCAAATCCTTTTGATATGGAACAAATAGATATTCATGAAGTAATTGAAGATGCTATAGAACATGTAAAATTAATAGTTGAAAGTAAAAAAGGTTCAATAGATTTATCTCTTAAAGCCTGTAGATAGTAATATTAGTGGTAATAGTAATCATTTAGAGAACATTATTATAAATATCCTTAGACAATGCGGTTAAATACTCAAAGGAAAATCCAAAGATAGTTGTTTCATCAACTAATATTAATAAAGATATTAGACTCTGTTTTGAAGATAATGGTATTGGTATGGATAAGAATACTCAAAAATTAATATTTGAAAAATTTTATCGTGAACAGAATGGAGATATACATAATATTAAAGGTCATGGTTTAGGACTATCTTACGTTAAAAAAATTATTGACTTTCACAATGGAAAAATTTTATTAGAAAGTAAAAAAGGGACTGGAACAAAGTTTTATATAACTTTAAAAAACATTTAAAATGAAATCAAATAAAAAAATATTATTAGTTGAAGATGATCCAAATTTTGGAAGAATCTTGAAAGACTACCTGACTATTAATAACTATGAGGTTTCTCTAGCTGTTAATGGTATTGAAGGATTTGAAAAATTTAATAGATCAGAATTTGATCTATGTATTCTTGATATTATGATGCCCTTTAAAGATGGCCTCACATTAGCAAGAGAAATAAGAGAAGTTAATGAGGCAATTCCCTTGATATTCCTTACTGCTAAAAATCTAAAAGATGATGTTCTTAAAGGATATAAAATAGGTGCAGACGACTACTTAACTAAACCGTTTGATTCTGAAATTTTGCTCGCAAAAATTAAATCAATTTTAAACAGAAAACCTATTGTTAACAATGAAGAAAAAGATACATTTGAATTTGAATTTGGTGATTTTAACTTTAACTCTAAACTTCGTATTTTAACTCATAAAGAAGGTGAAAGTTATAAACTTTCTCCTAAAGAAAATCAGTTACTTAAAATGCTTGTTATTAATTTTGATGACCTTTTACCAAGAGATATTGCATTAAATAAAATTTGGAGAGATGCAAATTATTTTACTTCTAGAAGTATGGATGTTTATATAGCTAAACTTAGAAAATATCTTGATAAAGATGTTTCTCTAAAAATTATTAATGTTCACGGAGAAGGGTTTAGATTAATGAAAGAGTAATCAAGCTCAAACTTTTTCAATCTCCTCTTGGATGATATTTTTTCAACACCTCCTCTAAATGTAAAGTATCAAGATGAGTATATATCTCAGTAGTGGTTATGCTCTCATGTCCAAGAATCAACTGTATAGTTCTCAAATCTGCTCCATTTTTAATTAGATGAGTTGCAAAAGAGTGTCTTAAAGTATGAGGGCTAATTTTTTTATCTAAACCAATTCTTTTGCTAGCATCGCTAATTATTTTAAAAATCATAGATCTAGTTAGCCTCCTGCCATACCTATTAAGAAATAAGATGTCTGAAGATTTTGAATCAATTTTCAATCGATTTCGATCATTAATATAAATTTTCATCTCATAGGATGCAATTTCTCCCAAAGGAACAAACCTTTCCTTATTTCCCTTTCCAATTACTTTAATAATATTCTCCTTAAAAAAAATATTTGATAATTTTAAATTTACAAGTTCACTAACTCGAATACCAGTTCCATAAAGTATTTCTATTATTGTTTTATTTCTCTGACCAAAATCATGATTTAAATCAATAGAATTAATTAAATTTTTTATTTCGTCTTCTGTCAAAACTACTGGTAGTTTTTTTTCTTGTTTTGGTGCTTCAATATTAGAGATGGGAGACTCTTTGATGTATCCCTCAAAAATTAAATAATTAAAAAAACTTTTAATAGCCGATATACTTCTGGCTTGACTTCTTGATTTTTTATCTGAAAAGCTTTTATATAGATAGTTTTTGATAGTCTCAGATTTGCAATTAAATGGAGTATCATTTATTTTATTTGCAACCAAAAATTTTTTAAATAAGACAAGATCATAATCATAGCTTTTAATCGAGTTGTCACTTAGACCTCGCTCTAACTTTAAATAATTTTTAAAATTCTCAAAGCCTGAATCCCAATTCATTTTAATTTTTTAGTTACTCTTTAAGTATTACCTTTATAATATATGAAAATAACAATAATTAACGGACCAAATTTGAATCTTCTAGGAAGTAGAGAAACCAATATTTATGGTAGTCAAAACTTTGAATCATACTTGGATTCACTTAGAGCTTCTTTTCCAAAAATTACAATTGAGTATTTTCAATCAAATATTGAAGGGGAAATAATTAATAAAATTCATGAATCTAAAGAATTTGATGGAATTATATTAAATGCTGCTGCTTATACTCATACTTCTATTGGTATTGCAGACGCAGTAAAATCAATTGATTGTAAAGTTATTGAGGTTCATATATCAAATACATATTCTAGAGAAGAATTTAGACACAATTCATTTTTGTCTCCAGTTGTAGATGGTATAATTATAGGATTTGGCCTAAATAGTTATAAGTTAGGAATTGAGAGTCTGGTTAACTAGAGATGTATTACCTCATCATATGCAGCAGCAACAGCTTCCATTAACGCCTCACTCATAGTAGGATGAGGATGAACTGATTTTAAAATTTCCTTACCAGTAGTTTCAAGCTTTCTTCCTAAAACAGCTTCAGCAATCATATCAGTGACTCCAGCTCCTATCATATGACACCCTAACCATTCACCATATTTCTCATCAAATATTACTTTGACAAATCCACCTGAATGTCCAGAGGCTTGAGCTTTACCAGATGCAGTAAAAGGAAACTTACCAATCTTAAGAGTATATCCTTTCTCTAAAGCTTTTTCCTCAGTTAAACCTACAGAAGCAACTTCTGGAGCACAATATGTACATCCAGGAATATTTTCATAATCAATTGGTTCAACATCATGATTTGCAATTTTTTCAACACACAGAATACCTTCTGCAGAAGCTACATGAGCTAATGCTTGTCCTGATGTTACATCTCCAATAGCAAAGTAGCCAGGTATATTAGTTTGATAAAATTCATCAACGATTATTTTATCTTTATCTACAGCTATTCCAACCTCTTCTAGCCCAATGTTTTCAATATTACTTTTTACACCTACTGCAGAAAGAACAATATCTGCTTCATGTTCAGAAATCTGACCTTTGGAATTAATTTGAACTTTAACTCCTTTGCCTTTTGTATCAGAAGAAACCACCTCTGATTCTGTTAAGATCTCAATTCCAGACTTTCTAAAGGTTTTATTTAATTCCTTTGAAATATCTTTATCTTCAACTGGTAAAACTCTATCCATATATTCAACTACTTTAACTTCAGTTCCCATAGAGTTGTAGAAATATGCAAATTCAATACCTATTGCTCCTGATCCAACAATTATCATTTTTTTGGGTTGCTTTTGAAGTGTCATAGCTTCTCTGTATCCAATTATTTTTTTACCATCCTGAGGAATAGATTCAATAACTCTTGATCTCCCCCCAGTTGCAATTACAATATTATTAGCTTCAAAGTTTTCAGTTTGACCATTATTTTCAACAGAAATATTTTTATTAGGTAATATCTTTCCATATCCAGTAATTACGTCAATTTTATTTTTCTTCATTAAGAAATTAACTCCCTTACTCATTCCATCTGCAACATTTCTACTTCTTTTAACTACTGATTCAAAATCTTTATCAAAGTCCTTAATTTTAAGTCCATAGGAATCAGCATTTTTTAGATATTCAAATACTTGTGCAGATTTAAGTAGTGCTTTAGTTGGAATACACCCCCAGTTTAGGCAAACTCCACCAAGACTTTCCTTCTCAATTATTGCAGTTTTTAAACCTAACTGAGATGCTCTAATAGCAGTTACATAACCTCCTGGACCACTACCCAGAACAATTAGATCATATTTTTTACTCATTTTTATTATTTATGAAATTAATACTAGCAGAATTAACACAATATCTTTTTCCAGTTGAGGTAGGCCCATCATCAAAAACATGACCTTGATGACCACCACAGTTTGAGCATACAATTTCAGTTCTTACCATTCCTAAACTTGTATCTTTAATGTATGTTATAGCACCTGGAAGAGCACTTTCATAGCTTGGCCAGCCACAGTCAGACATAAATTTATTATTACTTTTAAAAAGTGCTTGTCCACATCCCTTGCAAGCATAAACACCTTCTTCAAAGTGCATATTGTATATTCCTGTATTTGGTCTTTCGGTCCCTTTATTTCTTAAAATTTCATATTCTTCAGGTGAAAGCTCTTCTTTCCAATCTTTATCTTTTTTACTCACTTTAAAAGTTATTTTAGGTTCTTTGTTATTAGTAGAAGTTTGACAATTTAGCAATGTTAAGCTAAAAAATAAAATTCCAAATAAGTATAATTTATTGAACATCTATTTTTTTAACAAATATATATATCTTTTGAATTATTTGCTTAATTTGAACATCATTTAAATTTATGTTTAATAAAAAAACTGATCATCCTAGAGGTAGCAAAAAACTAATAGGTGCATGGACTTGGTATGATTGGGCCAACTCTGTTTATTCTTTAGTTATATCATCTGCAATTTTTCCAATTTATTATTCTCAATATATTTTTGCACAAACTAATAGTGTTATCATATTTAATTTAGAAATCAATAAAGACACTTTAATAAGTTCAGTGTCAGGTTTTTCATTTTTAATTATTGCTTTTTTATCTCCATTATTAAGTGGAATTGCTGATTATACAGGCAATAAAAAGATCTTTATGAAATTCTTTGTTTACATGGGGTCAATCTCATGTCTAGGCCTGTATTGGTTTGAATTAGAAACAATTGAAATTAGTCTAGTATTTTATGTTCTTGCATTAATTGGTTATTGGGGAAGTCTGGTTTACTATAATTCATATTTAACAGATATAACTTATCCAAAACAAACAAATATGGTAAGCGCTAGAGGTTTTGCAATGGGCTACATAGGAAGTGTGTCTCTATTACTAGTAAATTTAATTATGATTAACTATTATGAATCATTTGGGTTTACTTCTGAGATAAATGCTATGAAATTATCTTTTGCAATTGTTGGAGTTTGGTGGTTAGGCTTTAGTCAATACTCATTTTATCATTTACCAAAAGGAAATAAAGGTGTAAAGATTCCTAAAAATATTATATGGAATGGATTTAGGGAGCTTAAAAAAGTATATAAAGTAATACGGTCAAGTAAAAGGTTTACTAGATTTTTATTAGCATTTTTTGTTTTTTCATTCTCATTACAAACAGTTCTATATATAGCATCATATTTTGGTGTAAGTGAGATAGAGTGGGGTAGCCCAAGTGAGCAGACATCAGGTCTAATTATTAGTATTTTACTTATTCAATTAGTCGCAATTGCAGGAGCTCATATCTTTACAAGATTAGCTCAGAAATTTGGAAATATTATTGTCTTAACTTTTGCAATATTTTTATGGGGAGGAGTTTGTTTATATGCATACTTCATTCACTATCCAGTTCAATTCTATATCGTTGCTGGTCTTGTAGGCCTTTTAATGGGTGGAACTCAACCAATTACTAGAGCAACATTTTCTTTATTTATTCCTGACACTAAAGACACAACCTCTTTCTTTAGTTTTTACGATGTTACAGAAAAAATAGGAATAGTATTTGGAATGCTTTTTTATGCAGTTGCTGCGCAAATAACAGGCAATGTTAGATTCTCCGTAATAATATTTATGTTTTTCTTCTTTCTAGGAGCTATTCTTCTTACTAGAGTTCCTCGTATTGACAAAAATAAGTTGGCATAGGTTTTGAACTTATTTATATGTAATTGTTGTGAATACTGTATTCATACTTAAATGTTTATGCTTTATGACAAAATGACTGAAAAAATATTTTATGAGTATAATATTTAATAATATAGACAATATGTCATTTGATGATCTTGGGGAAGAATCTGAATTTATTCCTTTAATGACATCTGAGGATGAAGAAGCTCTAGAAAAGGAGGTTCTACCTGATGTATTATCAATTTTACCATTAACAAACACTGTTTTGTTTCCAGGTGTTGTCATCCCAATAAACGCAGGGAGTGATAAATCAATCAAACTTATAAAGGATGCTAATAAATCAAATAAACTAATTGGAGTTGTAGCTCAAAAAAGTGGTAAAGATGAAAATCCTAGTATAGATAATATACATGGGGTAGGAACTGTTGCAAAAATATTAAGAGTTCTAAAAATGCCAGACGGAAACACAACTGTTATAATTCAAGGTAAGAAAAGGTTTAAAATAAAATCAGTTGTTAAAACTGATCCATATATTCAAGCCACAGTTGATTCAGTGAATGATAAGAATCAAAAAAAATCAAACAGTAAATTTTCCGCTACAATTGATGCTATAAAGGATATAGCTCTAAAAATAATTAAGGAAAATCCTAATATACCCTCTGAAGCATCCTTTGCAATTAAAAATATACATAGTTCTGCTTTTTTAATAAATTTTGTTTGTTCAAATATGAATATAACATTAAAAGATAAGCAGAATTTACTTTCAAGTATTAGTATTGAAGATAGAGCTTTAAAATGTCTAAAATTTTTAAATGTAGAATATGAAAAACTCGCATTGAAAAATGATATACAATCTAAAGTAAAAAATGATTTAGATCAACAACAACGTGAGTATTATCTTCAACAGCAAATGAAGACAATTCAAGAAGAGCTAGGAGATAACTCATATCAAGAGGACATTCAAGAATTAATAAATAAATCAAAGAATAAGGATTGGAATGATGAAACCAAAGTTCATTTTGAAAAAGAATTATCAAAACTTAAGAGAATGAACTCTCAAGTAGCCGAGTATTCTGTCCAAAGAAATTATCTAGATCTAATAGTTGACTTACCTTGGGAGAAGTTTTCAGAAGACAACTTTGATTTAAGTAAAGCTCAAAAAATTCTAGACAGAGATCATTTTGGTCTTGAGGATGTTAAAAAAAGAATTATTGAATATTTAGCTGTGTTAAAGCTCAGAAGTGATATGAAATCTCCAATACTTTGTTTGTATGGACCTCCTGGTGTTGGAAAAACTTCACTAGGTAAATCTATTGCAAAATCAATCAACAGAGAGTATGTTAGAGTTTCCTTAGGAGGACTAAGAGATGAAGCAGAGATTAGAGGTCATAGAAAAACATACATTGGAGCTATGCCTGGTAGAATTATTCAAAGTATTAGGAAATCAGGCACTTCAAATCCAGTATTTGTATTAGATGAAATTGATAAAATATCAAGTGGATCTCAAGGAGATCCTAGTTCTGCATTATTAGAATTACTAGATCCAGAGCAGAATAATTCCTTTCATGATAATTTTTTAGAAATAGGTTATGATCTTTCAAAGGTCATGTTTATTGCAACAGCTAATAATTTATCTTCTCTACATCCTGCATTACTTGGATAGAATGGAATTGATTAATGTATCAGGTTACACATCAGAAGAAAAAGTCTCAATTGCTTCAAAATTTCTAATTAAAAAACAATTATTAGAACATGGAATGAAGAGTGGTGACTTTAAAATTAATAATCAAATATTAAAAGATATAATTAGTGGTTACACTAGGGAATCAGGTGTAAGAAATCTTGAAAAACAAATAGCTAAATTAATAAGAAATAGAGCTAAAAATATTGTTTCTAAATCTAAAATTAATGACTCCAAAGATCTTGATTTTTTAAAAAATGTTCTTGGTCCTAAAAAGTTTTATAGAGATAAATATGAAAATAATCTTGTGGCTGGGGTTGTTACTGGATTAGCATGGACTTCAGTTGGTGGTGAAATTTTATTTATTGAATCATCTATTTCAGAAGGAAAAGGAACTATGTCTATAACAGGAAATCTGGGTAAAATAATGAAAGAGTCTGCTACCATCGCCCTAGAATTTATTAAATCAAATTCTGACCAACTTGGAATAAATAAGAAAGTAGATTATTCAAAGTATAACATTCACATTCATGTACCTGAAGGTGCAACTCCCAAAGACGGTCCTAGTGCTGGTATTACAATCTTAACATCACTTGTTTCGTTATTTACTCAAAAAAGAGTTAAAAAGAATATAGCTATGACAGGTGAAATAACTTTGAGAGGGAAGGTATTGCCAGTGGGGGGTATAAAAGAAAAAATCTTAGCTGCTAAAAGAGCTAATATTAAAGAAATTATTTTAAGTTCATACAACAAAAAAGATATTGATATAATAAACGTAAAATATCTTAAAGGATTAAAATTTATATACGTTGACACAATGGCTGAGGTTATTACCAACGCATTGACAAACAGAAAAGTCGTAAACTCTAAATTAATTTGATTTGAATCCAGTAATTGTAGCTATAGACGGAGAAGCTTCAACAGGCAAGAGCACTCAAGCTAAAAAAATAGCTGAAGAGCTAGATTTTGACTACAGAGATTCAGGAGCCTATTATAGAGCTTTAACACTTTATCTTATTCAAAATAATATTAATTCAAATGAAGATATATCTCAAACTATTCTCGATAAAATTGATTTAAAGCAGACTTTTAAAGACAATAAATTAATTATTTATTTAAATAATGAAGATGTATCTGATAAAATTAGGGGTTATAAAGTGTCAATAAATGTTAGTAGTTATGCTAAAAAATCTGAAATTAGAAATTTTGTTTACACACAATTAAGAAAATCTGCTAAATCCAATTCTCTTGTAATTGATGGGAGGGACATAGGAACAGTAGTTTTTCCTGATGCTGACTTTAAATTCTTTCTATTTGCAGACTCTAAGGTTAGAGCAGAAAGACGTCATAAACAAATTAACGATAAATCAGTTAAATTAGAGTCTATAGAAAAAGAGATAAAAACCAGAGACAATACAGATTCAACTAGAAAGATAGCACCCCTAAAAAAAGCTGATGATGCATATGAAATAGATGTTACTTCCCTTTCTATAATTCAAGTTTTTGATAAAATACTTCAAAAAATCAATTCCAAGTAGATAAAAAACTGATGTTAACTTTGTCAATAACTTAATTAATTATATTTTTGCGCCCTATGAGCGAAGACAATACTGCAAACACTAATATTGAGGAGACAGAAAAGCCTGTAAAGGCAACTCACAAAGAAAGCTAATAAAGAAGCTAAACCTCAAGATGATTTTTTAACTAATTTTAACTGGCATCAATATCAAGAAGGAATTGATGAACTTGATGATAAGCAAATTACAGAGTTCGAAAAACTTGTCGAGAAAAATTTTGTTGACACATCAGATGATAATATAATTGAAGGAGAAGTTATTCATTTGACAGACAAGGATATTATAATTGATATTAATGCAAAATCAGAAGGAGTAATTTCAAAAAATGAATTTAGATACAATCCTGACCTTAAAGTTGGTGATAAAGTAGAAGTAATAGTGGATACTAGAGAAGATAAATCTGGTCAATTAGTATTATCGCATAGAAAAGCAAGAGTAATTAAAGCATGGGAAAGGGTAAATGAAGCTCATGATGAAGGTCATATAGTTCAAGGTTTTGTAAAATGTAGAACTAAAGGTGGAATGATTGTTGATGTTTTTGGAATTGAAGCTTTCTTGCCTGGTTCTCAAATTGATGTTAAACCAATAAGGGACTATGATCAATATACTAACAAAAACATGGACTTTAAAGTTGTTAAAATTAACCATGAATTTAAAAATGTTGTAGTATCTCATAAAGCTCTTATAGAAGCTGACATTGAAGAACAGAAAAAAGGAATCATAAGTCAACTTGAAAAAGGACAGGTTCTTGAGGGGACTGTTAAAAATATGACATCATACGGTGTATTCATCGATTTAGGTGGAGTAGATGGCCTTATTCACATTACTGACTTGTCATGGAGTAGAATTAATCACCCAAGTGAAATTCTTGAACTTGATCAGACTATTAAAGTAGTAATCTTAGACTTTGATGACGATAAATCTAAGATTCAACTTGGACTTAAACAATTAACTCAACATCCATGGGATAAATTAGGTGATGATGTTACTGATGGTTCAAAAGTAACGGGTAAAGTTGTTGTAATTGCTGATTATGGTGCTTTTATTGAAGTTGATGAAGGTATAGAGGGTCTAGTACATGTCTCTGAAATGTCATGGTCAACTCATTTAAGGAGTGCTCAGGATTTTGTTAATGTTGGAGATGAGATTGAAGCAGTTGTTTTAAATCTTGATAGAGAATCAAGAAAAATGTCTCTTGGTATGAAACAATTATCTGAAGATCCATGGACTGATATTACAAAAAAGTTCCCTATTGGATCTAATCACACAGGGTCTGTAAGAAACTTTACAAATTTTGGTGTTTTTATTGAACTTGAAGAAGGTATTGATGGATTAATCTATATTTCTGATCTATCCTGGACAAAGAAAATAAAGCATCCTTCAGAATTCTTGTCTTTGAATGATAAGATTGAAGTAGTTATTCTTGATCTTAGATGTTGAAGGAAGAAAACTTAGTCTAGGGCATAAACAAACTAAACCAAATCCATGGGATGTTTATGAAAAAGAATTTGCTGTAGATACTACTCATGAATCTAAAGTTTCTGAAATAATTGAAAAAGGAGCTATTATAAACTTCAATGATGATATTTCTGCTTTCTCTCCTGCAAGACATTTAGAGAAAAAAGATGGATCAAAATTAGAACAAGGTGAATCTGCTCAATTCATAGTTATTGAGTTTAGTAAGGAATTTAAGAGAGTAGTTGTTTCTCATTTGCAGACTCATAACGATTCATCTCAAGAAACTGTTGACGAAGAAAAAGTCAAGGAAAAGAAATCCAAGAAAGAAACTGTTGACGAAGAAAAAGTCAAGGAAAAGAAATCCAAGAAAGAAACTGTTGACGAAGAAAAAGTCAAGGAAAAGAAATCCAAGAAAAAAGATGAAAAATAAATTTTTTAAATCCTCAATTTTTGGGGATTTTTTTTTATTAAAACTTTAAACTTTAAAATTTATATTTTTGTATTAATTATATATCATGTCAAACAAAATCCTCTTAGATTCAAAAAAAATTGAAATAATACTAAGTAGACTTGTTTATCAATTAATTGAAAACCATAAAAACTTTGAAAATACAGTATTGCTAGGACTTCAGCCTAGAGGTGTTTTTTTGATTAATAAAATTTTAGAAATATTTAAAAGAGATCACTCTAAACTTAAAATTAAAAGTGGTATTCTAGATTATACTTTTTTTAGAGATGACTTTAGAAGATCAGAGAAAACTCTCTCTGCTAGTTCTTCTAAAATAGATTTCTCAATTGAAAACAAAAATGTTGTATTAGTTGATGATGTTTTATTTACTGGAAGAAGTATTAAAGCAGCCATGTCATCAATTGATACATATGGAAGACCTAAATCAATTGAACTTCTAGTTTTAATAGACAGAAGATTTAAGAGGGAAATACCAATTCAAGCTAATTACTGTGGAGCAAAAATTGATACTTTTAAAGGGGACAGGGTAAAAGTTGTATGGGGAGATAAATTAAAGGATAACGTTATATATATTGAAAGTTAAATGGATAAGCTAAGTGTTAATCATCTTTTAGGAATAAAATCTTTAAGTAAGAGTGATATAAATCTTATTTTCAAGACTGCTTCACATTTCAAAGAAGTAATAAATAGGCCAATTAAAAAGGTCCCAACTCTAAGAGATATTACAATTGCTAATCTATTCTTTGAAAACAGTACTAGAACAAAAATATCTTTTGAATTAGCAGAAAAAAGATTAGGTGCAGATATAATTAATTTTACAAGTTCTTCTTCTTCAGTTAAAAAAGGGGAGTCATTAATTGATACTGTAAATAATATACTTGCAATGAAAGTAGATATGATAGTTCTTAGGCATCCTAATCCAGGTTCTTCATTTCTGCTATCTCAGCATACAGATTCATGTATCGTGAATGCTGGAGATGGTTCTCATGAACATCCGACTCAGGCATTACTAGACTCATTCTCATTATATGAAAATTTAGAAGATCTAAAGGGTAAAAATATTTTAATTGTAGGAGATATTCTTCACTCTAGAGTAGCTTTATCAAATATCTATGTTCTGAATCTTCTAGGTGCCAATGTGAAGTTATCTTGCCCATTAAGTCTTCTTCCAAAAGATATTGAAAAACTTAATCTATCTGTTGAAACAGATATAGTGAAAGCTTTGAAATGGTGTGATGCTGTCAATGTCCTAAGAGTACAAAGAGAAAGGATGATAAAATCATATTTCCCAAACGATAGAGAATATTCTATGCTTTTTGGTTTAGATATTAACAAATTAAATAAAATAAAAAAGGATATTTTGATTCTTCACCCTGGTCCAATTAATAGAGGTGTTGAAATTACATCTGATATTGTAGATTCAAATAATTCTATTATTTTAGATCAAGTAGAGAACGGTGTTGCAATAAGAATGGCTATAATCTATTTACTTGCATCAAAAATGAATTTTTCAATTAATTAATAATGAAGTTATTTAATCATAGAAAACTTTACGATAAAGATTCTTTAAGTCTAGATGAAATTGGAGATAATCCTATAGATTTTTTTAAAAAATGGTTTAAAGAAGCTGAAAAATCAGATCAAATAGTTGAATCAAACGCTATGACTGTTTCAACTGTTGACGAAAGTAATAAACCATCTTCAAGAGTTGTTTTATTAAAGGAAATAAAAGATAATAGTTTGATATTTTTCACCAACTATAAAAGTAAAAAAGGAAAGGCAATAGATGAAAATCCTAACATTTGTGCATCATTTTATTGGGCACCTCTAGAAAGACAAGTAATTTTTAAGGGTATTGCTAAAAAAACTTCAGATAAATACTCAGATATTTATTTTAAATCTAGACCTTTCTCTAGTCAGGTAGGTGCAATAGTCTCTAATCAAAGTCAAATAATCTCAAGTTATGACGATTTGTTAATCAAATATGATGAATTTTTAAAAGAAAATAAAGGTTCAAACTTAAATAGACCAAATCATTGGGGTGGGATAGAATTAGTTGTTCAAGAAATAGAATTTTGGCAGGGAAGAGAAAATAGACTTCACAATAGAGTAATTTCTAATTTAAGAGACGGTAAATGGGAACATAATATATTGTCACCTTAATGAAAACCATAACTTTTTTAAGACATTCAAAATCTTCATGGGATTATATTTTAGAAGACATAGATAGGCCATTAAACGAAGTTGGAATTGAAAAAATCAAAAAATTAGCTAAATTATCGAAGGATCAATTTATTAATTCTGATATAATCTTTTCAAGTACTGCTAATCGAGCTATACATACTTGTTTAATTTTAGCTAGACATTTATCCATTAATTACAATAAAATCAGACTCAGTGAAGACTTATACACATTTAATCATAATGAAGTATTCGATTTTATTAAAAAGATTGAAAACAACTATTCAGAAGTTGTTTTAGTTGGACATAATCCTGCATATACTGATATTTCAAATTATTTTTCTGAAAATAAAATTTTAAATTTACCAACAGCAAGGTGGTTCTCTATGAAATTTGATTCTAATAGTTGGTCTGATATTTTAAAATTAAAGCCAATTTCTTACACAAATAATTTAAAAAGTGGAATCTAGATATATAAATAGAGAGCTGAGTTGGCTAGATTTCAATGCAAGAGTTCTCCAGGAAGCATCTAATAAAGATGTTCCAATTCTTGAAAGATTAAGGTTTATAGGTATTTTTTCTAATAATTTAGATGAATTTTTTCAAGTTAGGTATGCAACCGTCAAAAGAATAGCTGATACTAAACCAAACGCAAAAAATAATAAAGATAATATTGCTGCTAAAAAACTTCTAGATGAAATAACATCTAAAGTTATTAATCTTCAATCAGAAAGCTCATTAATTCTAGATTCAATTGAAAAATCATTAAAAAAAGAAAATATTGTTTTTATTAATGAAAAAGAAGTAATAGAATCTCATAAAGAATTTTTAAAGGATTATTTTATTAGAAAAATTAGTCCTGCATTAGTTACTGTTATTTTATCAAATAATAAACTTCATGACTTTAAAGACAATAAGGCTTTTCTAATAACAAATATAAAGCTAGTTGATAATACCAATATTTATGCTTTAGTTGAGATACCAAGTGATATAAGTAGGTTTGTTGTCCTTCCCAAAAAGGATAATAAACAATATATCATGCTTATTGATGATATAATTAGATATCATCTAGAGATTATTTTTAGTTTTCTTAATTATTCACATATTGAGGCACACATGTTAAAAATTACTAGAAGTGCTGAGTTTGATATTGATGATATGGATTTGTCCAAGAGTTACATCAAAAAAATTCAAGAATATGTTAATAAGAGAAAAATAAGTAACCCGTTAGACTTGTTTATGATAAAAGTATTTCTAATCCAACCCTAGCGTATTTAATTAAGAAGATAAAAATCACATCATATGATAGTTTAATTCCTGGAGGTAAATATCATCATAGAAGTGACTACATGAATTTCCCAGATTTACAAAGATCAGATTTATTGTATCCTAAGGAAGAATCTTTAGACATCAAAGATTTTAAGATAGAATCTAATCTTCTGGATCAAATGTTAAGCAGAGATTACTTAATGTACACACCTTATCATTCATTTTCTTACTTAGTATCAGTTTTAAGACAATCAGCAATAGACCCTAGTGTTAAGTCGATTAAAATTACCCTATATAGGCTTTCAGAAAAATCTAATGTTATTAGTTCTCTTATAAATGCAGCTAAAAATGGTAAAAAGGTTTTAGTTCAAATTGAACTTCAAGCAAGATTTGATGAAGAAAACAACATAAAGGTTTCACAACAACTTAAGGCTTCTGGAGTTGATTTAATTTTTGGTGTTAAAGGTTTAAAAGTTCATTCTAAAATATGTTTAATTGAGAGGTTTAAAGGGGATAAAAAAAGATATTATGGGTTTATTAGTACTGGTAATTTTAATGAATCTACAGCTAAAATTTACTCAGACTTTACATTATTCACATCTAATCAAAAGATTTTAAAAGAAGTTCATAAAGTATTTTCTTTTCTTAAAGCAAACTATAAAATCCATGATTATAAACATTTAATTGTCTCACCTCACCAGACTTCTAAAAAATTATTTAAACTCATTGATAACGAGATTTCTAATGTAAAAAATGGATTAAAAGGAAATATAATTTTAAAGTTGAATAGTTTTACTAGTTATAAGTTTGTAGATAAACTCTATGAAGCAAGTAGATCTGGTGTTAAAATCACCCTATTAGTTAGAGGTATATGTTGTTTGGTTCCAAATAAAATTGGTTTTAGTGATAATATTGTTGTCAAAAGTGTTGTAGATAAATATCTTGAACATTCCAGAGTTTATGTTTTTGAAAATGGTGGTGATAAAAAAGTGTATATATCTTCTGCAGATTTAATGACTAGAAATATTGAAAAACGTGTTGAGGTAGCATGTCCTATTTATTCAGAGGACCTTAAAAAACAAATACTTGATACACTGGAAATAAGTAATAATGATAATGTAAAAACTAGAATAATTAATGATTTATCCCAAAATAAATTTGTAAATAATTCACAGAAAAAAAATAGATCACAGTGGGATACTTACTCTTATTTTAAAAACACCTTAAATTGATTTGAAAAGAATTGCTGCTATTGATATTGGATCTAATGCCGTACGAATGCTTATTTGTTATGTTATTCCTTCAGGAGAAAAAATTATTTTTCAAAAAAATTCATATTTAAGGTTACCAATTAGACTTGGTGAAGATTCTTTTAAAGATGGTTTAATATCGAACTCTAAAATTCATAAACTTTCAAATGCTATTCTTTCATTTAAATATATAATGAATGTACATGAAGTTGAAGATTACCAAATTTATGCTACCTCAGCTTTAAGAGAGTCAAAAAATCATAAAGATGTAATATTTGAAATTAAAAAAACTACTGGCTTGAAAATAAATATTATTTCAGGTCTTAAGGAAGCAAAAATTATTTCAAAAGGTAATTCTCTTGAAAAAATTGAATTCAATAGGACTTTTTTATATGTAGATGTTGGAGGAGGAAGTACGGAGTTCTCAATTTTAAGAAAAGGTATTGAAAAGAAATCTAAATCTTTTAAAATAGGTACTGTTAGACTTCTTAATAACCTAGTAGATGAAAGAATGTTTATTGATATCAAATCTTGGTTAGATTCATGTTTAGATGATCAGGATAAGATTAAATTATTTGCCACAGGAGGGAATATTAATAAAATTCAATCCATGACAGGGTCAAAGATTGGTAAACCCATCTCATATCTTTCATTAAAAGATTTGTATAACACCTTAACTAGGTATAATTACCAAGAAAGAATGGTAAGATTTGATTTAAATCCAGATAGAGCAGATGTAATTATTCCTGCTTTGAAAATATTCATAACTACGATGGAATCTGTTAGCTCTAATAAAATATTTGTACCTAAAGTAGGTCTTGTAGATGGTATGATCAACGAAATATTTTATGAAAAAAATGGCAATAAACTAAATTCTTAATTTAAACTCATCAATCAACTTACCTATATCTTTATTATTCTTTATTATTATTTCTAGCTTCTCCTTATTATCAATATATGACTTTTTAGTAATTTCTTCTGATAATTTAACCTCTACCAAGATTGAATAATTATTCAATTCTTTTGATATATATGTTTGAATTGTGTTTTTATATTCTTTAACTTCTTTAAAATTCATCTTATTGATCGTAGATATTATTATAGTATTATCAATAATTTGTGGATTATTCATATTTAATAAAGAAAGAATATTATTATTTCCTTTATTTTTTTCTAGATCACAGAATTTTTTCCAAACTACTAAGAAATCATTTTCTGTAAAACTATCTGAAGGTAGATCATCCTGCTTATATTCATTTTTATCTTCTGTAGATTTTATAAAATTTAAACTAGCTAAAGAAAGAGATGAAACACCTTTTGAACTAGGTGGAGTAAATAATTTCTGATCTGTTTTAACTTCTGTGACTTCTATTTCTTGATTTTCATCTTTATTTAGAATTTTAAGGTCTGTAGTCTTAATTAAAGATTTTTTTTTTTAACGCTTTCTATTGAAGCTAATCTCATTAAGCAAAGTTCAGTGTGAATTCTTTTATCATTAATTTTTTGATAATTTATCAATGAGTCATTAATAATTTCAATCATTAAAATTAAATTTTCATCAGAGAATTCATTTGCATGCTCTATATATTTTAAGTTTAATTCATTTTTTAAATCAGACAATTTATCAGAAGAACCCAGTTTAGAAATAAGTATTTCTCTTAGATGTCGGGATAAACCATTTAAGAGATTTACATCATCGAATCCGCGAACAAATATATCGTTATATATAGTTAAAATTCCTGGTATATCTTTACTAATAATTAAAGTTGATAACTCGAAATATGTTTCATAATCTAAAACATTTAGATTTGTAGTTACTTCATTTATAGTTAGATTAGAATCAGTAAAGCTAACTAATCTGTCAAACATTGAAAGAGAATCCCTTATGGAGCCATCAGATTTTTGAGCAATTAACGATAATGAATTTTCATCAAACTTAATTTTTTTGTCTTTACAAATATTTGACAACAGCTTAGTTATAGATTCTATATCAACTTTCTTAAAGTCATAAATTTGACATCTTGACAATATTGTAGGAATAATTTTATTTTTTTCTGTTGTAGCTAGAATAAACACAACATGCTTTGGAGGTTCCTCTAATGATTTTAAGAAGGCATTAAATGCAGCATTTGAAAGCATATGAACTTCATCAATTATATACACCTTATACTTTCCAATCTGAGGAGGTATTCTTATCTGATCAGTAATACTTCTTATATCTTCTACTGAGTTATTTGAAGCTGCATCGAGTTCAAAAATATTATATTCGAAGTTTTCTTTTAAATCATTAATTGTTTTTGCAAGTATTCTTGCACATGAAGTTTTGCCCACACCCCTAGGACCACAAAAAAGTAATGCTTGAGGAATATTATCATTCTTTATAGCATTAGAAAGAGTTTTTACAATTGCATCTTGTCCAATCATATCACTAAATACTTTAGGTCTATACTCAGATGCTGATGAAATGGAGGAGTTATTCATTATTAACAAATATAAAGATTGATAAAAATTATTAATCAAATGATATTTTTTTTTTAATAAAATTATCAACAAACACTATATTTGTTTTGCAAGCCGTCTTATCGCTGATTTTTCAGAGGAAAGTCCGGACACCAGAGAGCAATGCAGCGGGTAACACCCGTCATCTATTTTAGATAGGAATAGTGCAACAGAAAGTATGTACAGGTAATGCTGTAGTGGAATCTTGTAAACTCTGCATGGTGAAACGCCAAGTATATCTACATTTTAAAATTGCTCGTTTTATGTAGAAGGGTAGGCGGTACGAATGTAATAGTAATATTACATCTAGATAAATGGTAAGACTCGACAGAATCCGGCTTACAGGCTTGCTTTTTTTATAAAACTTAATACTGATGAACCATATTTTCTTTCATCTATATTTTTAAAGTTATCAGATAAATTAATATTTGAACTATGTTCAATTATTAATTCTCCTATATCTGAAAGAATTTCATTCTCTTTAATTAACTCAGTGATTTCAAGATATTGTCTAATTGTGAAATCATAAGGGGGGTCAGCAAATATTATATCAAACTTTTTTTTATTTTTTTTTAAAAAAACTTTATAATCAATTTTTTTTGTTTTGATATTCAATTCAAGTTTAGAAGCAGTTTTATTGATAAATTTAATACAGTTATGATTATTATCAATTGACAATAGATTAGGACACCCTCTGGATGCGAATTCATACGAAACATTACCTGTTCCAGAAAACAGGTCTAAAACACTTATTTCATTTAAATTAAATTTATTTAAAATAATATTAAAAAGGGATTCCTTAACCTTGTCTGTGGTTGGTCTAACAGGTAGATTTTTAGGTGCTTTTATAATTATACTTTTTTTAATCCCTGATATAATTCTCATTTATAATTGAAAAGAATGGTGAGTCATGAAGTACTTGTATATTATTATCTTCAATAAATTCAATTTTTGAGTATTTTGATGCAATATTATAATAATCATCAAATGCTTCAAATTTCCCTAAAAATATGATTTTATCATTTTCATTTGAACCCTCATAGTTCTTTAGAACAAAAAAAAGATAATATAAAAATTCATTTTCATTATTTATTTCAAATGAATTAAAGAAAATAAATTCATTACCGTTAAAAATTATTACATCAAATGACTTTTTGTTTAGATTTACAAAAAAGGATAAACCTTTTGTTTTTTTATCTTTTTCAGTAAGGAAGTCATATAAGTAGGTGAAATAATTTTTATCTGAGTGATCTAGCTTGTTCTTATTTATAAATTCATTCAATTCATTACTAATTGAATATACTATCTTTAGTTTATTGTCATTAGATGTATCAGTCAATATATTCTTTGATGAAAGCGTATTAGTAATCAAATATTTAGATTTAATATTATCATCAAAATATAATGAAGGAACTATAGATGGGTGAGAGTTTAAATGAACAATTTCAATTGAATCTATTTTTAAATCAGTAATAAAATCAATAGATTTTTCTAGGTATTTACTGTCAGAAAAATCTAATGTGATATTATCAGTTGAAGATTCAATATGAAAGTGAGTTTCAAATTGATAAACAAATGTTTTGCTTATTTTATTCTTTGTTTTTTGCATCAAAAAATGTAGGCCAGTTTCCACTTGTGCTTACCTCAGTCATAGATCCAAGAACAAGCTCAGGACCATTAACTCCATCAACTGAAATAACCTTATTCTCTTGATCTAATAAATCTTTATTTTGATCAAAAAGGATAATATTTTTTTTCACTTTTACTTCAAAAACGTGAACTGCATATCCATTTTTATCAATAACATCTGATTTGATTGAAAACTGAGAATCTGTTCCATCAATGGGAACTTTCGCCATCATTTTATATAATTCATTTTCACCAAATAGAGAATCTTTTACAGATACAAATCCAAGTGTATCTACAATTTCAACTTCTTTTAACATATCAATTCTATATGTTCTGTCATATTGAAGATAAGAAGAGTCTCTTTTTTCTATTAGTGTAAAAATTCCAGTATCAATAAAACTAACTAGACTATCAAAGTTGTTTGCATAAAATCCTCTAACATCTTTGTGAGCAATTTGAGCATTTCTTATATCCTTTAATCTATCTATGACTTGAGTATATCTTTCATTTTTAACTTGGTTAAATTTTATTGGTCCATTAATAGAGCTGTATATTTGTGTAGCAAAAAAGATTGATAACAACCATAAAAAGAATTCTAATCCACGTTTCTTGTTCATTTTGACATTTTTTGATTCTAACAAATCTACAAATTTTTTTTTTTCGTGAAACAATATATAAATGAATTATATTAGAAAAATATTTTAAATGAAAACTATAGCTTTAATCCCTGCAAGACTCGAATCTAAAAGGTTTCCTAATAAATTAGTCAAAAAAATTAATGGAATCCCAATTATACTTAAAACTTTTAGAGCTGCTCTAGAAACTAAACTTTTTGATGAAGTTTATGTTGTTAGTGCAAATGATGAGGTTTTACGTATTATTAAAGATGAAGGTGGGCTAACCTTTAAATCTTTAAGCGACCATTTATCAGGGACTGATAGAATAGCTGAAGCAGCAATTAATATAAAACATGATATTGTAGTTAATCTTCAAGGTGATGAACCATTTATAAACAAGGAAGCTATAAGTGATTTAATCAACTCTTTTAATGATAAAGATGTTCAAATCGCCTCACTTATGACTAAGTTTAAAAATTTTGATGAAATAACAAACCCTAACAATGTTAAGGTTATTGTTAACAACGCATAATGATGCTATTTATTTTTCTAGATTACCTATTCCATTTGGTTCTGAGAAAATTGAGGATTTTAACCGCCACATAGGTGTTTACGCATTTACTAGAAATGCTTTAATTGATTTCTCAAAACTAGAAAGATCAAAACTAGAGATAATTGAAAGTCTTGAAGGAATTAGAATTATTGAAAATTCAAAAAAAATTAGAATGATAAGTACATCATTCCATGGTCTATCCATAGATACTCCTGAAGACCTTATAAAAGCTAAAAAATTTAATTTATCAAATGATTAAAACCTTAGCTAAGTTTTTCTTAAACAAAGTTATTAGATGGAGATTTGTTGGATCTTTTCCAGAAGATGAAAAATATATAATTGCGGTTGTTCCTCATTCAAGCTATTTTGATTTAATAATAGCTGTTTTAATTCGAACATATTCGGGTATTAAAATAAAATTTATTGGTAAAAAAGAATTATTTAATCCATTCTCAGCATTTTTTTTTAGGTTTCTTGGTGGTATCCCTGTTGATAGGGGTGAAAAGACAAATTTAGTAGACTCAGTTGTTAATCTTTTTCATTTGAATAAAATTAAAATTCTTGCAATAGCTCCTGAAGGTACTCGTAAAAATGTAAAAAAATGGAAAACAGGATTCTATTATATTGCTTTGAAAGCTAATCTTCCAATTCTTATGGTTTCTTTTGATTATAAGAGAAAACAGGTAATGATTAATAAGAAGTTTTTTCCTACCGGAAACATCAAGGCTGATTTTCTAAAACTGGAAAAAATGGTTAGCGATGTAATAGCTAGAAATAAAATTTAATTCTGGGATTTCATATTATGATAAACATTTTGAACATCTTCATCTTCATCAACTAAAGCTAATAATTTTTCAACTTTAACTCTTTCTTCCTCTTTGAGATCTTTTAAAGTTATAGCCTCTCTTTCAAAATCACTAGATTTAATTTCAAAACCTCTTCTTTCTAACTCTTTTTGAATAGATCCAAAGTTCTCAAATTTAGCAGTAATACTTATTTCGTTTTCGGACTTACTTAAATCAATTACTCCAAAATCTATTAATTCAAGTTCAAGTTCTTCAACATCTAAGCTATCATCTTTTATCTGAAAAAAACATAAATGATTGAATAGAAAATCAACAGATCCTGAAGTAGCAAGACTTCCATCACACTTGTTAAAATAACTTCTTATGTTGGCTACAGTTCTATTATTATTATCGGTAGCAGTTTCAATAAGTATTGCTATACCATAGGGAGCGTAGCCTTCTAATAATACTTCCTTAAAGTTTTCGGTGCTAGTTTCAGAAGCTTTTTTAATTGCTCTATCAATATTATCTTTTGGCATATTAGCAGCCTTTGCATTTTGAATTATTGCTCTTAATTTTGAATTTGATGAAGGATCAGGCCCTGAATCTTTTACAGCAATTATTATTTCCCTTCCAATTCTTGTGAAGGTTTTAGCCATATTAGACCATCTTTTCATTTTCCTTGCTTTTCTAAATTCAAATGCTCTTCCCATAATTAAATAAATGGTGTTTTTACAATTTCTGCTTTACTAAGATTATTCCTAATTTTAATATATATTAAATCATCCTTAAGGTTTATGGAGTTTATATAAGCTAGACCAATACCTTTCTTAAGAACTGGTGAAAATGTCCCTGATGTTACCTTGCCAATTAATTTATTATCAATATTAAAAACTTCATATCCATTTCTTGGAATTGATTTTTCTATTAATTTAAATCCAATTAACTTTCTATCAGATCCTTTTTTAATTTGATTTTCAATTATTTTATGACCTATAAAACTAGTTTCAACTTTAGTTATCCATCTTAAATTTGCTTCTTCTGGTGAAGTTCCTTCATTAATATCATTGCCATACAAACAATATCCCATTTCAATCCTCAAAGTATCTCTAGCAGCTAGTCCTATTGGTTTTAAATCAAATTCCTTTGAATCAAATAAAGCATCCCATATATCAATAGCATTATTATTTGGAATATAAAGCTCAAACCCACCCGAACCAGTATATCCAGTTTTTGAAATTATAATATCTTTAATTCCTGCAAATGAGGAAATTAGTAAATGAATAATTTGGCAATAATGACAGGTCTTCACTCGTGAATTTCTGACATAATTCCTGTGCTTTAGGTCCTTGGATAGCTAATAGTGATAGCTTGTTTGATAAATCAACTACAATGCACTTAAACTCTATGTTTTTTTTATTGATCCATTCCCAGTCTTTGGATATATTAGAAGCATTAACAATAAGTAAGTATTTTTCTGTTTCAATCCTGTATACTATTAAATCATCAATGATTCCACCTTTCTCATTAGTCAAACAGTTATATTGAGCTTTGCCAATTTTTAATTTTGATATATCATTAGAACATAGATGTTGAACTAAATCTAGAGAATTAGATCCTGAAATTTCTATTTCACCCATATGAGATACATCAAATACTCCTACACTATTTCTAACGTGCAGGTGTTCCTCATTTACAGATGAGTAACTAACAGGCATTAGAAAACCTGCAAAGTCTACAATTTTTGCATTTAACTTTTCATGTCTGTCAAAAAGAACTGTTTTTTTCATTAATTTGGCGAATAAATTAATTATTATGAAGTTCAAAAATACTCTTTTTTTATTACTGACTTTTCTATCTATTAATATTCTTTCAAGTCAGCAATACTTGATGATTTGGGTCCTGAATTTCACGAAAAGAAAAGACAAGAATTCAGAAATCAAATGCCTTCTAATAGCATTGCGTTCTTTTTTACATCACCAATAATGAAAAGATCAAATGATACTGACTTTATGTATCATCAAGATCCAAATTTTTATTATCTAACAGGATGGAAAGAGCCTCATGGTGTACTTGTTATATTTAAAGATAATCAACAAGATAATAATGGTTTTTTCAATGAGATACTTTTTGTAAGAGAAAGGAATGAATATAGAGAAATGTGGGATGGAAGAAGACTTGGTTTAAGGGGAGCAAAAAAAATGGGTTTTGATAGAGTTAAGCTAAGATCTGATTTTATAAAGAATTCTTTTAAAATTGACAATTTTTCAAATGTATTAAGTATGGATATAAGAGATGATGTTAGAGATTTCAAGGATGATAAGTTTGATTTATATAATTTGCAAAATAAGTTTCTAGAAATTATTAATGATAAAGAATCACCAGATAATTTAGGAGATCTAAAAAAGGAATTTAATAATATTAGCGTAAATAATATTATGTCCAATCTCCGACAAACAAAAGATTCTCTAGAGATTAAGCTATTGACTAAAGCCATCAAAATATCTTCTCTAGCTCAAATTGAAGTTATGAAAGCAATTCATGGAGATATGACTGAAAGAGAAGTCCAGGGTATTCATGAATTTATATACAGGAAATATGGTGCTGCTCATGAAGGATATAATTCAATTGTAGGGGCAGGTGCTAATTCATGCATCTTACACTATATAACTAATGAAAGTATTGATATTGATAACCAATTAATTCTTATGGATTTAGGTGCTGAGTACAGAGGATATACTGCAGATGTAACTAGAACAATTCCAGCTAATGGAAAATTTTCTCCTGAACAAAAAGAAATTTATGATCTAGTTTATGAATCACAAGAAGCGGCTATAAAAAAAGCTGTAATTGGAAATACATTTAATGATATCTATCTAGAGAGTATTGAAATAATTTCAAATGGTTTAATAAAATTAGGAATTATTGATGATGCTAAAGATGCAAGAAAATATTATCCTCATGGAGTCTCTCATCATATCGGTCTTGATGTTCATGATCCAGGATCTAGAACATTAGAAAAAAATATGGTTATAACAGTAGAGCCTGGTATTTATATCCCTGAAAATAGTGATTGTGATCCAAAATGGTGGAATATTGGTGTAAGAATTGAGGATGATATATTAATTACTGGAACAGATCCAATAAACTTATCTGAGGATGCTCCAAGATTATCTAACGAAATTGAAAAACTGATGGAGCAAGACAGTCCAATTAATCAATTGGAACTTCCAAACATAGATGACTAAACTCTATTGAGTAATATTTCTTTAAGTTCATCGTAACCTTCAATTGATTGATTCTTATTTTCCTTGTTTAAAATACTTTTAATTGAATTAGGATATTTAACTTCAGAATTTATGATATCCTCAACTACATCTTTAAATTTAATTGAATGGGCTGTTGATATGAATATTCCATTTATTTTATTTTCATCATGACTTGCCATATATTCTTTTAATCCAAGATATCCAATAGCTGAATGAGGGCAGGTAAGGTATTTTTCTGATTTATAGAGTCTTTTAATAGTTTCTTTTGTTTGTTTGTCATTAAAGCTATATCCGGAGATATTCTTTCTTATTTTCTGTAGGTCGTTATTGAATATCTTTTGAATTCTAATAAAATTACTTGGATCAGACACATCCATAGCATTAGAGATTGTTGCTTGGGTATCATTAGGTTCAAAAATACCATCCTTAATATATCTAGGAATAGTATCGTTTATATTAGTAGATGCAATAAAATGATCAATGGGTAACCCCATTGATTTAGCTAAAATACCAGCGCATATATTCCCGAAATTACCACTTGGAACAGAGAAGATGTTTTGTTTTGTGTTTTTAATTTTTTTATAAGCTAAAAAAAAGTAAAACATTTGAGGAAGCCATCTAGCCACATTAATTGAATTTGCAGATGTAAGAGCTATTTTTCTATTAATTTCTTCATCACTAAATGCCCTTTTAACCATAGATTGACACATATCAAAATCACCCTCAACTTCAATAGCTTGAACATAGGGTCCATTAGTGGTTATTTGTTTTTCTTGAACTTTACTAATTTTTCCCTTTGGATATAGTATGCAAACATCAATATCTTTTGTGTCAGAGAAACCTTTAGCTACAGCACCTCCAGTATCTCCTGATGTAGCTACTAAAACTGTAATTTTTTTTGAAGTATAACTATCTTTAAAAAAATCTAAACATGATGCCATAAATTTAGCTCCAATATCCTTAAAAGCCAATGTTGGGCCATGAAATAGCTCTAGTGAATAAATTGATTTTTCTATTTTTTTAAGAGGAATTTTAAAAGATATTGTATTATTTATAATCTCTAATAGTTTATTTTTTGGAATTTCATCACCAATAAATTCTCTAATAATTTCATAACAGATTTCAGTATCATCGATATTCTTAATTGATTCAATAAAACTTTTAGAAAGTTTAACTTTCTCTTCAGGAAAATATAAGCCTTTATCTGGAGCTAAACCATTTATAACTGCCTTCTTAAACGAGGTAGGAGATGAGTTATGATTTAAGCTTATATATTTCACTTAGTTTCAAGTATTTTTATACCTGCAGTATTAATTTTAGAAATAAAACCATCATAATCAATTTTTAATTTTTCATAATGATTAGTTATGTTGTCTAAAATTTTATTAGATAAGGAAGTATTATTTGATAATGAAAAAATTGATGGCCCTGAGCCTGAAATTCCTACCGCTATAGCACCACTATCTTTAGATATTTTTTTGATGTTATCAAATTCAGGTATCAACATTGATCTATCTGGCTCTATAATTTCATCTACAACAGATTTTGACATCAAATCAAAGTCTTCTGTGTATAAGCTGCTAATGAAAGATCCTATATTTGCAGACTGTTGCACCATTTTCTCTATTTTAATTTTTTTCTTTACGAGTTTTCTTGAATCAGAAGTTTTAATCTCAATATTAGGTCTGACAATAATGACTTCTAAACTTTTTGGTGACGGAAGTTTTATTACGTCTATACTATCAATCGATCTTACTAACGTTATTCCACCTAAAATAATTGGAGCGAGATTATCAGCATGGTAAGAACCGCTAACAAACCTTTCACCTTCCATTGCATACTTAATTAGGTCTAAATGACTGAATGGAGAATCTAGAAGTTGATTTATTGCAAAAACAGTTCCAGCTGAACTAGCAGCAGAACTTCCAATTCCACTTCCAGGTTTAATACCTTTTTTTATTTCAATTTCAAAGCCATAATTAATATTAATATTTTTAAGTAATGCTTGGGCAGCTATCCCTGCAACATTTTTATTAATATCTTTTGTTAAGCTATGTCCTTCAATAGACCTAATAATTATTCCTTTTTTATTAGTCTTAGATACCGTGATTTCATCTCCTCTATTTTGAAGACAAAGACCTAGAATATCATATCCGCATGATAGATTAGAGATACTTCCAGGTGAAAAAACTTTAATACTATCCATTTTGACTCGCTTTAATTATATCAGCAAATACTCCTGATGCAGTAAACTCTCCGCCTGCACCTGCACCTTTTACAACTAAAGGAGAGCTTTTATACCTTTCAGTATGAAAAACAGTAATATTATCACTACCAACCAAATTATAGAATGGATGTTCAGCTGAAACTGACTCTAGGCCAACACTAGCTTTTCCATTTTCAAGCTTAGCTACAAACTTTAATCTTGAATCTTTTTCTTGTGCATTCTTTAATAAAGTATTAAAATGATCTTTATTTTTCTTTAGTGATGATAAGAATTCATCTTTGGATTTTGAGTTGATTGCTTCTTCTGGTAAAAAATGATTTTTATTGATATCTTCAAATTCAAGTTTATAACCACTTTCTCTA
The DNA here is from genome assembly GCA_905182065.1 of Candidatus Marisimplicoccus framensis. Taxonomy (GTDB): domain Bacteria; phylum Bacteroidota; class Bacteroidia; order Flavobacteriales; family Flavobacteriaceae; genus Marisimplicoccus; species Marisimplicoccus framensis. The sequence goes on along the minus strand of CAJIZN010000002.1, from coordinate 16,277 downwards.
GCTAGAATTAATATTTTCCTTGACACATCAACTCCACATAAATCTATTTTAGGATCAGGTTCAGTATATCCTAAATCTACAGCTTTTGAAACAATCTGATGAAAAGTATCCATTTCTTGAAAATTATTAAAAATATAGTTCAAGGTACCGGAAAGTACAGCCTCAATTTTTATTATTTTATCACCTGAGTTGATTAAATTATTAAGAGTACTTATAACTGGAAGTGCAGCTCCAACATTAGTTTCATATAAAAAAGTAGAATTATTATCTCTTGATAAAGATTTTAGCTCTTCATAATTTGTAAAAGTATCAGAATTAGCAATCTTATTACAGGTTATGATACCAATTCCATTTTTTAAGTATTCCTCTGTAAGTATTTGGTATTAAATCACTTGCCGTATTATCTACAAACAAACTATTCCTTAAGTTTAAGTCTAAGATTCTTTTTTGAAAAGTTTCACTATCTGCATTTATTATGGAATTATTTAAAAGATCTTTCCAATTATCAAGATCAATTTCAGATTCAGATACTAACATTTTTTTTGAGTTAGATATTCCTAAAACTTTCAGGTTTAATTTAAGATTAGTTGCAATAAATTCTCGCTGAATTTTAATCTGTTCAATCAAAAAACCTCCAACATTTCCTACTCCAGTTATAAAAACGTGCACATCTTTAAGGTTTTCTTCAAAGAAAGTTTCATGTAAAGAGTTTAAAGCCTTCTTAGTATTAACCTCATCAATGATTATTGATATATTTCTTTCAGATGCACCTTGGGCTATAGCTCTTATATTAACGTTGTTTTGACCTAATGAGTTAAATAGCCTTCCGCTTACACCTTTTTTACTCTTCATTTTATCACCAACAATTGCAATATTTGATAAGTTAGATTCAATCTGGGCCTGATTAATTCTATTTTGAGTTATTTCAAATTCAAATTCTTTATCTATTACTTTTTTGGCAGAAATAGCATCATTTGAATCAACAGCTATACAAATTGAAAACTCAGATGAAGCTTGAGTAATCATTACAACATTAATTTTATGAATAGATAAAGATTCAAAAAATCTTTTAGAGAACCCAGGAACTCCTACCATACCTGATCCTTCAAAATTTATTATAGATATATCCTCTATATGACTAATTCCTTTAACAATTTCATCTCCATCAAGTTTTGTAGAGTTTGAAATACATGTTCCATTATCATTAGGCTTAAAAGTATTCTTAATATAAACAGGTATATTTTCCTCAATTAGTGGCTGAAGAGTAGGGAAGTAAATAACTTTTGCTCCAAAAAAAGAAAGCTCCATAGCCTCTTTATATGATAGGTATTCAATTGGCAATGCTTTCTTAACAATCTTAGGATTTGCACTGTAAACTCCACTTACATCAGTCCAAATTTCTAGTGATTTTGCATTAGAATATTTTGCAAATATAGCTGCACTGTAATCAGAGCCACCTCTTCCTAAGTTTGAGATTTCATTATTTTCATTAGAGCAAATATATCCTGGTGCAATAATAAGTTTAGACTTGATTAGGTCTAATTTATTTTTAATACTAATAGATGATCTATCATTATCTAGAACTTCGTTATTATTAAAGCTTTTACTATATATAACCTCTTTAGAATCAAGATAAGATATATCAAATCTCTTTTGTTTTAGAATCTCATATATTATTGAACTTGAAAGAATTTCCCCAAGTGTTAAGACTTTAGAAATTATTTTTTGAGTTACTTCATCAATTGTTGAAATAGCATCTAATATATCCTCAAGTTCATTCAGTTTCTCTTTAAGAAAACTTTTTAATGAGCTTTGTCCATCAAGACTTGAAAGATTATCTATCACTTCTAGATGTCTAGTTTCAATTTCTTTTAATATACCTTCAGTTGATTTCCCCTTTAAATTAATGCATTCTTGAAGGAGATTTGTAACACCTCCAAATGCTGAAACTATGATCAATAAGTTATCATCATTATTATTTAAAATGGCAACAACTTTATTTATAGATTTTGAATCAGCGACAGATGTGCCGCCAAATTTTAAGACTTTCAAGAAGCTATCTCTTTTTTATTAATTAGTAGAATTAAATTATCTAAACCAGGTTTATGATCAACGTACAATTTATCTCCTTGTTTTATTTTATCTGAGACAAGATTTTCAGCAATTAGATCTTCAACATACTTTTGAATCATTCGATTTAGTGGTCTAGCACCATTTTTTTTATCAAAACCTTTTTCACATATAAAAGATTTAGCTTTCACTGAAATTGATAAGTCATAGCCTATATTCTTAACTCTTTCTTTGAGTTTATTAATTTCTATTGTAATAATCTTATTAATGTCTTTAATAGACAGAGAATTAAATATTATACAATCATCTACTCTGTTTAAAAATTCAGGAGCAAATGTGTTTTTTAAAGCTCTCTGAATAACTTTTTGTTCAGTTTGAGATGTTTGATCAACAGATGATTTGGTTTCAAAACCAACACCTATTCCAAAATCGTTAATTTGTTTTACACCAATATTTGATGTCATAATAATTATAGTATTTTGAAAATTTATTTTTCTACCAACACTATCTGTTAGGAATCCATCATCAAGAATTTGAAGAAGCATACTGTATATATCAGGATGACCTTTTTCAATTTCATCAAATAAAACAACTGAATAAGGTCTACGTTTAACCTTCTCGGTCAATTGCCCACCTTCTTCATAACCAACGTATCCTGGAGGTGCACCTATAAGTCTAGACACAGAGAATTTTTCCATGTACTCACTCATATCAATTCTAATTAAGTTTTCTTCAGATTCAAATATTTCAGATGCTAAAACTTTTGCTAATTGTGTTTTACCAACACCAGTTTGTCCAAGAAATATGAATGACCCTATAGGTCTGTTTGGAGAATTTAGACCAGCTCTATTTCTTTGAATAGATTTCACAACTTTAGACACAGCTTCATCTTGTCCGATAATTTTGTCTTTGATTATATCTTCAAGTTTTGATAATTTATTTTTTTCTGTTGAAACAATTTTATTAACAGGAATGTTAGTCATCATAGAAACAACATCGGCAATTTCGTTTTCATCAACTGTAACTCTATTTAATTTTGAGTCTTCATGCCATCTATTTTGAGCTTCAACAAGTTTTTTCTCAACTCTTTTTTCATCATCACGAAGTTTTGCAGCTTCTTCATATTTTTGTTTTTTTACAACAGAATTTTTTAATTCCCTAACATCTTCTAGTTGTTTCTCCATCAAAATAACTTCCTCTGGGACATCCATATTGTTAATATGAGCTCTAGATCCTGATTCATCTAGTGCATCAATAGCTTTATCTGGAAGAAATCTGTCTGTAATATATCTTTGACTAAGTTCAACACAAGCAATTAATGCTTCGTCAGTATAATTTACATTATGATGAGATTCATATTTATGTTTAATATTTCTTAGAATCTCAACAGTTTCCTCTTTATTAGTTTCTTCTACAAGAATTTTTTGAAATCTTCTTTCTAGCGCACCATCTTTTTCAATATGTTGACTGTATTCATTTAATGTAGTTGCACCAATACATTGAATTTCTCCTCGTGCTAACGCAGGTTTAAACATATTAGATGCGTCTAAACTACCAGTAGCACCTCCAGCACCAACAATTGTGTGGATTTCATCAATAAATAAAATGATATTCCTGTTTTTTTCAAGCTCATTCATAACAGCCTTCATTCTTTCTTCAAACTGTCCTCTGTATTTAGTGCCTGCCACTAAACTTGCAAGATCAAGAGTTATTACTCTTTTGCCATATAAAATTCTTGAAACTTTTTTTTGAATTATTCTTAATGCTAAGCCTTCAGCAATTGCAGACTTACCAACTCCTGGCTCTCCAATTAGAAGAGGGTTATTCTTTTTTCTTCTACTTAATATCTGAGAAACTCTCTGAATCTCTTTATCTCTCCCTATAACTGGATCTAACTTATTAGATTCAGCTAATGCTGTCATATCTCTACCAAAATTATCTAAAACAGGAGTTTTTGTATTTGCAGATGATTTTGTTTTTTGTTTTGAAGTAAATGGATTTTTTGAAGATTCTTCTGAATCATCTTTTTCATCTGGAAATGCATCAGATGTTGGATACTCAATAATATCATCTGATCCTGTTTCACTTAATCATAGACTTAAATTTTTCTTTAACACTATCATAGTTTATATCCATTTTAGATAAAACTTTTGTAATGGGATCATTATCATTTCTTAAAATACACAAGAGCAGGTGTGCTGTATTAATATTTGTACTCTGAAAAAGTTTTGCTTCTAAAAAAGTAGTTTTTAAGGCTCTTTCTGCTTGTCTAGTTAAATGGAGATTCTTCTTTTCATTAAGACCAATGGATGTACTGTCTATAATTGCAGGATTTAATAGTTCAACTTTCTTTCTAAGTTCATCAAGATTTATTTCTATTGAATTTAGAATTGATATAGCTTTACCCCCTCCATCTCTTAGCATTCCAAGTAGAAGATGTTCAGTTCCAATTTGTTTATGTCCTAATCTTAAAGCCTCTTCCTTACTGTAGGAAATAACATCTTTAACCCTAGAAGAAAAATTATCGTCCATTATTAATTTATTTGTTGACTAAAATATATCATTAATATAAATAAACAAAGGAAATGAATATACTAATTACTTATTTCGAGATAAAACTTTTCAATTAATAATGTTAATAAATATTCTTTTTTTATGTCATTTTGAATTAAGAAAATAACCCCTTATTAGTTATTTTAGCAATAATATATACTTATGGAAAAAGAAAAATTAATTCCAATAAAGATTGAAGATGAAATGAAGTCTGCATACATCGATTATTCGATGTCTGTAATTGTTTCTAGGGCCTTGCCAGATGTTAGAGATGGACTGAAGCCTGTTCACAGAAGAGTGCTCTTTGGAATGAATGAAATGGGGGTTAGATCTTCATCATCTTACAAAAAATCTGCAAGAATTGTTGGGGATGTCATGGGTAAATATCACCCACACGGTGATAGTTCTGTATATGACACCATGGTAAGAATGGCCCAAGAGTGGAGTTTGAGATACAACTTAGTTGATGGGCAAGGAAATTTTGGATCTGTTGATGGAGATAGTCCTGCAGCAATGAGGTATACAGAGGCTAGAATGCAAAAAATTTCGGAAGATCTATTGTCTGATATTGATAAAGAGACAGTTGATTTCCAACTTAATTTTGATGACACCATAATGGAACCTACTGTGCTTCCAACTAGAGTACCTGCATTAATAATAAATGGAGCCTCTGGAATTGCAGTTGGAATGGCTACAAATATGCCACCACATAACCTATCTGAAGTTATAGATGGAATTATGCAGTATATAGACAACAATGATGTTACAATCGATGAACTTATGCAGCATATTAAAGCTCCTGACTTTCCAACAGGTGGAACTATATATGGATATGATGGAGTGAAGGAGGCTTTTCATACAGGAAAAGGCAGGGTGGTAATGAAAGGAAAAGCTATTATTGAAAACGTTAAGGAAAGGGAATGTATTATAGTTTCTGAAATTCCATATCAGGTGAATAAAGCAGATATGATTAAAAAAACTGCTGATTTAGTTAATGATGGAAAAATTGAAGGAATTTCTACTATAAGAGATGAGTCTGATAGAAATGGAATGAGAATTGTATATGTTCTAAAGAGAGATGCGATTCCAAATATAGTTTTAAATAAACTTTATAAATATACTTCTCTTCAATCCTCATTTAGTGTTAATAATGTAGCTCTTGTGAATGGAAGACCCCAGCTTTTAAATCTTAAAGATTTAATTCATCATTTTGTTGACCATAGACATGATGTGGTAGTCAAGAGGACTAACTATGAACTAAAGAAAGCTGAACAAAGAGCTCATATATTAGAAGGGCTAATAATAGCTAGTGATAATATTGATGATGTTATTGATTTAATAAAAAAATCATCAAATGCAGAAGAAGCGAGACTAAAGCTTGAAAAAAAATATAAACTTTCTGAAATCCAAGCAAAGGCTATTATCGAAATGAGGTTAAGACAGCTCACAGGTCTAGAGCAAAATAAACTCAGAGATGAGTATGACGAACTTCAAAAAACAATAAAAGGTTTCAAAGAATTGCTTGACAGCAAGCCAATGAGAATGAGTGTAATTAAAGAAGAGCTATCAGTTATTAAAGAAAAGTATGGTGATGAAAGAAGATCTGTAATTGATTATGCAGGAGGTGACTTCAGAGTTGAAGATATTATTCCAAATGAAAAAGTTGTTATAACTATATCTCATGCTGGATACATTAAGAGAACTCCTTTGTCAGAATATAAAACTCAAAATAGAGGAGGAGTTGGTCAAAAAGCAACAAAAACTCGAGATGAAGACTTTTTAGAAGATTTATTTGTTGGTACAAATCATCAGTACATGTTGTTTTTTACTCAAAAAGGTAAATGTTTCTGGATGAGAGTTTATGAGATTCCAGAGGGCTCTAAAAATTCCAAAGGAAGAGCTATGCAAAATCTTATTAATATTGAACAAGATGATAGAGTTAAAGCATTTATATGTACTCAAGATCTAAAAGATGAAGAATACGTTAACAGTAATTATGTAATTATGGCAACAAAGATGGGCCAAGTAAAGAAAACTTCGTTAGAACAATACTCTAGACCTAGATCTAATGGTATAAATGCAATTACAATCAAAGATGGCGATGAGTTATTAGAAGCTAAGTTAACTAATGGAAATAGTCAAATTATGTTGGCTGTTAAATCTGGAAAAGCAATTAGATTTGAAGAAAGCAAAACTAGGCCAATGGGAAGAAATGCATCTGGAGTCAGAGGTATTAGGTTGAAAGACAATAAAGATGAAGTTGTTGGTATGATATCTGTAAATGATATGGACGCGAATATATTAGTTGTTTCTGAAAATGGCTTTGGTAAAAGGTCTTCTCTTGAAGACTATAGGCTAACTAATAGAGGAGGTAAGGGTGTTAAAACTATATCTATTACAGAAAAAACTGGTAAATTAGTAACTTTAAAAAGTGTCTCAGACAATGACGACTTAATGATTATTAATAAATCTGGTATTGCAATTAGAATGCAAGTTGAGGATCTTAGGGTAATGGGAAGAGCAACTCAAGGTGTTAAAGTCATCAGTTTAAAAGATGGTGATAGTATTGCTGCTGTTGCCAAAGTAATGAAAGATGACGACGATCTAGAAGACGTTAATGATATTGAATTTACAGGAGATACTGTCTAATTAATTGAAATATGAAAAAACTTATACTATTTATATTATTATTTACTTTCTCTTTTTCAACAGCTCAAAAAAAAGAGCTTAGAAATGCAAATAAATTTTTTATATCAGGAGAATATGCATCAGCAATTGATTTGTTAGATTCTGCGAAAGATCTTTTTGATTCAAGTGATGATAAAATTAAAGCCCAAGCAATGCTTCTATATGGAAAACTTCACACTACAATGGAAGACTTTGAACTTGCAATAAAAGCATTTGATATGTCAAAGAATTTAGGATCAAGTGATCAAATCTTAAATCCTGAATTAAGAAAACTTGAAACTGCAATCATAACTAGTGCTGTTGGAGATAACGAAACTGAGGATTTTAATGCTGCAGCCAAAAAGCTTAAAATGGTCTATGAATTAAATACTGAAACTAATTCAGAATACCTCTATTATGCCGCTTCCTCAGCAGTAAATTCTCTTGACTATCCTTTAGCTCTTGAATATTATGAGTTACTAAGAGACATTAAGTATGAAGGTATTGAAACTAAATTTTACATAACTGAAGTGAGCTCCGGTAACGAAATTGAAATAAATGATGAAGTTCAATTTAAGTTACTACAAAAATCAAAAGAGTATTCGAACCCTAGAGAAGAAGAAACTGACTCGAAGTTCCCTGAAATAGTAAAAAATATTGCTCTTATTTATAAAGAATTAGGTCAAAATGATAAAGCTTTGGCTGCTATTGAAGCTGCTAGATCTTCAAACCCTGATGATGTAGGTTTAATTATTACAGCTGCTAATATTTATTTTGAACTAGGCAATAAAGAAGCCTTTAAAGTTGCTATGTCTCAAGCAATAGAGAAAGAACCAAATAATGCTGTTCTATACTATAACCTTGGAGTTGTAAGTGCTGAGCTTGGAGAAAAAGAAGTTGCTGTTTCTTACTATCAAACTTCAATTGATTTAGATCCAAGCAATGAAAATAGCTACTTAAACTTAGTTGCTTTAATCCTTGAAGGAGAAGAAGATATAGTAAGTGAGATGAATAGTTTAGGCACATCAAGAGCTGATAATATGAAATATGATGAGCTTAAGGAATCAAGGGAAAACTTATATAAGCAAACAGTTCCAATCTTAAAGGATTTAATTGATATTAACAATAATATTGAGGCTATTAGAACACTTATGAATATCTATGGAACAATAGGTGATAATAGCGGTTATATGGAGATGAAAAATCTTTTGGAACAACAAGATTAAATATTTCTTTTTCAGGTCATTTTTTTATCTAAATTTGTAAAATCTTTTTGGAGAGGTGCCAGAGTGGTAATGGAGCAGATTGCTAATCTGTCGACGTGTAAGCGTCGCCAGGGTTCGAGTCCCTGTCTCTCCGCATATTAAGGTCGCGTAGCTCAGCTGGATAGAGCATCTGGTTTCTAACCAGACGGTCATAGGTTCGAATCCTATCGCGATCACCATTATCTTTGGGTTATAAACTTTTTATTTATAACCCTTTTTTTATATTGTAGTATGGATATAAAAAAACATATAGTTCTCATTTTACTTTTCTCACTCATATCATGCTCGCCAAATAATCAATTAGACAATCAACCTAATGTGGTTTTTATTTTGGCAGATGATTTAGGATATGGAGAAATTGGAATTTTAGGTCAAAAAAAAATAGAGACTCCAAATATTGACCAACTTGCAAAAAATGGAATGATTTTAACAGATCATTATACTGGTTCACCTGTTTGTGCACCTTCCAGAGCTATATTGCTTACTGGACTTCACTCTGGAAATAATCCAATTAGAGGTAATGATGAGTGGAAAGAAAGAGGTAATGTTTGGAGCTTTGAAGCAATGTTTAATAATCCAGAATTGGAGGGACAGAGACCATTGCCTGATTCTATAATAACAGTTGCTGATATTTTAAGATCAAAAGGCTATAAAACAGGAATGTTTGGTAAGTGGGGTCTTGGTGCACCAAACACCAATAGTATTCCAAATAATAAAGGCTTCGATTTTTTCTATGGTTACAATTGTCAAAGACAGGCTCACACATTTTATCCTACTCATTTATGGAAAAATAAAGAAAGGCACATATTAAATAATCAAATTGTAGATAAAGGTAGATTAGACAAAGACCTTGACCCGAATAATGAAGAAAGCTATACTAGATATAATCAAAAAGATTATGCTCCAACATTAATACATGAAGAAGCATTAAAGTTTATTGAAAGAAATAAGGAAGAGAGTTTTTTTCTTTATTATGCCTCTCCTATTCCTCATTTACCCCTTCAAGCACCAGTTGAATGGGTAAATTATTATAAAGAGAAATTTGGGGATGAAAATCCATATACCGGTGGATCAGGTTATTATCCAAACCAATATCCAAAAGCTACATACGCAGCAATGATTTCATATTTAGATCAACAGGTTGGAGAATTAGTATCAAAACTTAAAGAAATTGGAAAATATGAAAATACTTTAATCATTTTTTCGAGTGATAATGGTCCAACTCATATTGAACATGTAGATATTAATTTTTTTAATAGTGCTGGTCCTTTTTTAAATTCAAAAAATACAGTAAAGGGTAATCTAAATGAAGGGGGGATTAGAGTTCCAACTATTGTAACATGGCCAAATGTTATCCCTTCAGGCTCAAAATCTAGTCACCCAAGTACATTCTATGACTATCTAGCTACAGTATCTGATTTAGTTGGCGAATCACCTCCATACAAAACAGATGGAATTAGTTTTCTTCCTACTCTAGAAGGTAAAAATCAAGAAAAACATAAATATTTATATTGGGAGTTTCCCTCTTACGGAGGACAACAGGCTATAAGAATTGATGAATGGAAAGGTATTAAGAAGGATTTATTTAAAGGTCCATCAAAACTTAAACTCTTTAATTTAAGTGTTGATCCAAAAGAGTTGAAAGATATTGCATCTGAATATCCTGAAATTGTATCAAAAATGGAAAACATGATGAAAGAAGCTCATAAAACTCCAACAATGGATATATTTAAGATACCAGTTTTAGAAAATGATAAAAAAAATTAAATTTTTTGTGATTATTCAATTTTTACTAATTGGATGTAAATCAGATAATTATTCAGACAGTCTGCCTAATATTATTATAATTTACACTGATGATTTGGGTTATGGAGATGTGAGTGCATATGGAAAAGGAACACTTAATACACCTAATATAGATAAATTAGCTAATGAGGGGATTAGGTTTAATAATGGCTATGCAACCTCTGCTACCTGTAGTCCTAGCAGATATGGACTTTTAACAGGTAATTATCCATGGAGAAAAGATGGGTTAAGAGTTATTACTGGGGGATCTTTAGTTATTGATACAACTGAAATGACTATTCCTAAACTTCTAAAGACTAAAGGTTATCATACAGGAATAGTAGGTAAATGGCATTTAGGATTAGGTTCAGGAGATGGAGTTGCAGGTTCAGGATTAATTGATTATAACTTAAATATTTCTCCAGGACCAAATCAAGTTGGTTTTGACTTCTCACATATTATGGCAGATACTCAAGATCGAGTTCCAACTGTCTATATCGAAAATGGTAATGTTGTTAATCTTGATCCAGATGATCCAATTGAGGTTAATTTTTTTCATCAAAATAAACATGATGATTATGGTTTACCAACTGGATTAAAAAATCCAGAACTAACTACAATGAAGTGGCATCATGGACATAATGGTTCAATTATAAATGGTGTCCCACGAATTGGCTACATGAAAGGAGGTAAAAATGCTTTATGGAGTGATGTTGATATGGCAGATCATTTCCTGCATAAAGCTAAAGAATACATTAAAAGAAACAAAAATAACTCTTTCTTTCTCTTTTATACTCTTCAACAACCCCATGTTCCAAGAACACCTCACCCAAGATTTGAAGGACTATCAGGAATGGGTCCAAGAGGTGATGTGATTATTGAAGCAGATTGGGCTATTGGAGAATTATACAAGACTTTAGAGTCAGAGAATTTATTAGACAACACATTAATAATTTTCTCAAGTGACAATGGGCCAGTACTAAATGATGGATATTATGATGATGCTGTTGAAAAACTAGGAGATCACACTCCTAAAGGTGGTTTAAGAGGTGGAAAATATAGTCTTTTTGAAGCTGGTACAAGAGTTCCGTTTATAACATACTGGAAAGGAAAAATAAACCCAGGAATATCAGATGAAATGATATCACAAATAGATATTTTAAATTCAATTTCTAAATTAGTTGGATTAGAATATAGATCAAAAGATGGGATAGAATTTTTAGATTTAATTATAAATAATAAAGGTAAGGGTAGGGAAGAGTTGATTCTTGAGGCTTCTACAAGAACTGCCTACAGGAAAGGAGACTGGGTTATGATTCCACCTTATAAGGGTAATTCAGTTGCAAAAAATGTTAATATTGAATTAGGGAACTCAATGGACTTTAAATTGTATAATTTAAAGGATGATCCCTCACAAAAAAATGATCTCTCAAATATCGAAGATAAAAAGTTAAAGGAAATGATTAAAGGTTTTGTAAAAATAAGAGGTAAAAATTTCTCTAACATAAAAGACCTTATTCTTGAGTAGTAATATTATCAGTCAATAATTTTACCAATTCTTTTTCAGATATGTTTATTGGATCATTTATTTGATCAATCCAATTATCTAATTGATTTCTTAAATTATTTATTTCATTAATGTATTTTATGTCGTTAATTAGGTTATTTAGTTCGAAGGGATCATTTTCTAGGTTATAAAATTCCTCAAAACTTTTTGGGGTTTGGAACCAAAGGTTTTGTTCCGTAGATAATAAGTTGTTATCATTCAGATACGATAAATGCTTCATTAAATTCATTTGAGCTCTATATTTATTGTCAATTGCATGAGGTATATTAATATTATAGTTCCTGATATATTTATGCTTTTTTGATTTCACTGCTCTAATCTTATCCGTTATCTCATCAAATCTATCACTAGCTGTAAATAAATATTTCCTTTTGCTTTTATTTTTTTTTGGACCCAGAAAAGCTTTGCCCTGATATACTTTTGGAATGTCGATTCCAGCAATTGATAAAATTGTAGGTGCAAAATCGATAAAATTTAGAAGATCAAAATTGCTTTTATTTTTTGTATTTATTCTTTTTGGAAATTTAATTATTAAAGGAACTCTTGAACCCGTTTCATATATTGCTCTTTTATGTCTTGGGAAAGGACCCCCATGATCACTATAGAAAAATATATAGGAATTATCATAAAGATTTTGCTCCTTAAGCCTTTGAATTATATTTCCTATTTGTTTGTCTGCCTCTAATATATTAGAATAGTTGACTGCCATTGAATGTCTAGTAATTGAATCATTTGGAAAAAATGGAGGTACTTTCAAGTTTTTAGGATTAACTTTTAATTCCTGCCCATCTCTTAACCAAATTTGTGACTCATGGGTAACTCCAAAATTAAATACAGAAAAAAAAGGTTCATTTCCTTCCTTGTTTTCCCATGAAGCATTATTGCTAGACTCATCCCAAGCTTCTTTTGTTAATTTAAAATTATAATCTTTCTTAGAATTATTTGATGTGTAATAACCATTCTCTCTTAAAATCTGAGTAAATGGTTTAATCTGTTCTGCTATTTTTGAGGAATAGTATGGAAATTCTAGTAGTTTTTCGTTCTCATTTCTTTCAGTTCTATAGTAATTATATGCTCTTTGATTTCCAGTTCCAATAGAATTAGGATACATCCCTGTAATTATTGCACTTCTTGCTGGTGCACATACTGGATATGGAGAGTTCATTCCTTCATATACAATTCCATTATCTAAAAGTTGACTAATATTTGGTAGCTCGAGAGTATTATCTCCATAAAATGGAAAAAAATATTGAGATTGATCTTCAATAACGAGCCAAATTACATTTGGTTTGATCACCTCATTTACTTGGCAACTATTAATTATAAAAAAATTGATCAGTATTAACGCAAAAATTATTTTTTTTCTCATAAAAATTGGTAATTTAATATATCAAATTTATTACTATCAAATTGAATAAATTTAAACTTTTTGCAATCTTCTTTTTAGCTTCAATTCTAAATAATTGTTCCTTAAATGATAGTAAACCTAATAAACCAAATATAATTGTTATTCTTGCTGATGACTTAGGTTATGGTGATATAGGTGTTTTTGGAAATAATATTATTAGTACACCGAACATTGATCATATGGCAAGTGAGGGGCAAAAATGGACAAATTTTTATGCTGGATCTAGTGTATGCACACCTAGTAGAGCTGCTCTTTTAACTGGAAGGCTTCCATTGAGAACAGGACTGACAAGTAATTCGAAAGGTGTTTTATTTCCAAATTCTCTTAACGGAATACCTCAATTTGAAATAACGATTGCAGAACAACTCAAGAAATCAAATTATAACACAAAATTAGTAGGTAAGTGGCATCTAGGAAATACAGATGAGTATTTTCCTTTGAATCATGGATTCGACTCATGGTTTGGATTACCGTATTCAAATGATATGGATAATGTGTCAAATATAGATTATTGGGATATGTGGAGAAGTGATGAGAGAAAAAAATATAATAATTTTAATGTTCCACTAATATTAGACAATAAAATTATTGAGAGGCCAGTCAATCAAAGAACTTTAACTAAAAGGTATCTTGATGAATCATTAAAATTTATTGAAGATAACAGTGATAAAAACTTCTTCCTTTATTTAGCTCATAGTATGCCTCATGTTCCATTGTTTTCATCTGAAATGTTTGAGGGTAAATCAAATGCAGGTTCCTATGGAGACGTAATAGAAGAAATAGATTATGGTGTTGGAGAAATTATTAATAAAATTAAAAAGTTAGGTCTATCTGAAAACACAATTATTGTATTTACATCTGAAAATGGCCCTTGGTTAGAAATGGGAGAAGAAGGAGGAAGTGCTGGAATATTAAGAGGTGGAAAAGGCTCAACCTGGGAGGGTGGAATAAGAGTTCCAACGGTAATTTGGGGGCCAGGTTATATCAAGTCAGGTATAGTTGATGATATCGGAACATCTATGGACTTATTTTCAACTTTTAGTCATCTAGCTGAGGTTGAAATTCCAAATGATAGAATAATTGATGGTAATAACTTAAGTGATGTTTTTAAATCATTATCTAAAAGTCCAACTGAAAGTTTTTTTTATTATTGGGGATCAGAACTCATGGCAGTTAGATATAAGTCATATAAGCTTCATCTTAATTTACATGAGGCCTATGACGGAAAACCTATGGAAATTCTTGAAACTCCATTTTTGTATAATCTTGATATAGACCCATCAGAAAAGAATAATATCTATAAAGATGATCTTGAAGTTTTAAATAAAATTGATGAGATTATTAAAAAACATAAAAGTGATTTAATAATTGCAAAGGATTTATTAATAGATTTGAAATAATAATGATTAGAAGTCTACTTATAGTATTCATATTAAGTCTGTTTTTTGCAACTAGTTGTGAAAAAGAAGATAATGTTAGACCTAATATATTATTTATAATGTCTGATGATCATGCTTATCAAGCAATAAGTGCTTATGATGAGAGGTTAATACAAACCCCAAATATTGACAGAATTGCTGATGAAGGAATGTTATTTACTAATGCTTCAGTTACAAATTCAATATGTGCGCCATCTAGGGCAGTAATACTAACTGGTAAACACAGTCATATCAATGGAAAAATAGATAACATTGCTAAATTTGATGACTCTCAAATGACTTTCCCTCAATTATTTAAAGAAGCTGGATACCAAACAGCAATGTTCGGTAAACTACATTTTGGAAATAATCCGAAAGGAATTGATGATTTTCAAATACTTCCAGGACAAGGTGATTATATAAATCCAAGATTTTTAGGAAAAGATAAAGACACAATTATCACAGGATATGTTACTGACATAATTACTGACCTAACATTAAATTGGTTTAAAAATAAAAGAGATAAGGATAAACCTTTTCTGACTTTCTACCTTCATAAAGCTCCACACAGAGCTTGGTGGCCAAGTCCAGAGAAGTTCGCTGAGTTTTATAATAAGGAATTTCCAGAACCAGAAAATTTATATGATGATTATTCTGGAAGGGGAACTGCTGCTAAAACAGCTGAAATGAATCTTTTAACACACATGCAGTATATGCAAGACAGTAAGGTTAGGCCTTCAGTTTTTGAAAACATGGAAAATGTTGAGCCAAAAATTGTTTATGCTAGGGGTGACGGTACTTTCTTTGAACCTAGCTCTAATTCTTTTAATAACCGTTATGGTAGAGCCAATGAGGAGCAAAAGAAAAAATATGACATCACATTAGATAAAATCAGTAAAGATTTTGAAGCAAATTGGCCAAATATGAATGATAAGGAGAAAATGCAGTGGAAATTTCAACGATATATGCAAGACTATTTAGCTACAATTTCATCTGTTGATGATAATGTTGGTAGAGTTTTAGATTATCTAGATGAGTCAGGATTAGATGAAAATACTATTGTTATTTATACTTCAGATCAAGGCTTCTATCTAGGTGAGCATGGATGGTTTGACAAGAGGTTTATTTATGATGAGTCTTTCAAGACACCACTTATGATTAAATGGCCTAATCAAATTAAGCCAGGTACTACAAATGAAGAAATGGTTCAAAACCTTGATTTTGCTCAAACCTTTTTAGAAGCTGCTATGATTGAAGCACCAGAAGATATGCAAGGAGAAAGTCTTGTTCCATTATTAAAGGGAAATCATAATCAATGGGATAGGGAGGCAGTATATTATCACTATTATGAGTATCCATCAGTACATATGGCAAAGAGACACTATGGAATTGTCAATAAAGAATATAAACTTACTCACTTTTATTATGATGTTGATGAATGGGAATTATATGACCGTGTAAATGATCCAAGTGAAATGAATAATGTTTATAACGATCCAAACTATAAGGATATTGTTGTTAAACTAACAATGAACTAAAAGAAA
>CAJIZN010000001.1 GCA_905182065.1 Candidatus Marisimplicoccus framensis | reverse complement strand
TTTTAAAGGTATGTCAGCAACTCCTCAAATAAGCTACATGCAGGTTGAGGGTGTCAATGGTTATGTTCTAACAATTTTAGAAAATGGAACAATCAATGCTGACCTTTACAAGGATAGCATTACAAAATCTAATGTTTATGGGTCTAAATCAAATGATGACTTTATTAAATACAAAATAGAGACTAAATCATTAGTTGATAACATGAATAGTATTTCTTTTGCAGCTCAAGATGCTATAATGAATGGAGATGTAGAGACTGCATCGGAATTAGAAAAGGATTATAATAAAATACAACAAGAAGTTCTTCTATATGAGTGGGATTTTATTACAGATAATTTAGACTCTTACATGTCGGGGCTTCTTTTGGAAGTGTTTATGGTTGAAAATAAAGTAAATAAAGATAGCATCATAGATGTTTATGAAAGTCTCTCAAATAGAATTAAAGTAAGTGATGTAGGCAAGAACATTGCTGATCTTCTAGTTCAATACTCTGATCCTATTGAAGTTGGTGAACCAGCTCCTGACTTTACTGGACCTAGTTTAACTGGTTCTAATGTTACTTTAAGTGAAGAAGTATCAAAGCACTCCGTAACTTTACTAGACTTTTGGGCTGCTTGGTGTAGACCATGTAGAGTTGAAAATCCAAACTTGGTAAGATTATATAAATCTTACAAAGATTCTGGATTTAATATTATAGGAGTATCTCTTGATAGAACTCAAGAACAATGGGAACAAGCTGTAGAGGATGATAACCTACCATGGACTCAAATTTCAAATTTAAACTTCTGGAACGACCCAATAGCAAGAAGATATAGCATCAGAGCTATTCCACAGTCATACCTTATAAATAATGAAGGTTTAGTTATTGGCAAAAACTTAAAAGGTAACGATCTCGAAGAAAAAATTAAATTTGCATTATCATTAAACGACTGATAGTTGCATTTATTAATTTATTTAATATCATTTCCCTTAATTAAATTTATTTCTTTACTTCCATTTAGAATTATTTACAAGATTTCTGATTTTATTTCATTCCTTCTTCACAAGGTATTTAAGTATAGATTAAAGACTGTCAAGAGAAATTTAAGTCTTGCTTTTCCTAATAAAACATTGAAAGAGCTAGATCTTATTGAAAAGAAATTCTATAATCATTTTGCTGATATTAGCATTGAGAGCATAAAAGCGTATGGAATGAATGAAGAACAAATGAAAGAAAGATATACTTATGATAATATTGAGGTATTAAAAAAAATTCAGAAAAAAAATAAAAATATTATTCTTATTTGCGGACATTATTCAAACTTTGAATGGCTGCTTTCAATTGGATATAACACAAAAGGCAATGGATATGGTATATACACACCTATGTCAAATAAGTACTTCGAAAGATTATTCAAAAAAATAAGAAGAAAGCATAAAGCATTTCTTGTTTCAAGGTATCATATTAAAGAATTTATGAAGAATTTAGATATCGACAAATACCACTTATTTGGTTTTGCTGCTGATCAATCACCAAGAAAAGTTGGAAAGTCATATATAAACAAGTTTCTTGGTCATAAAGTTCCAATCTTTACTGGTGCAGAAAGGTTTTCTAAGGATTATAATTTAGCTGTTGTTTTTGCTGATATAACGAGAACTAGTCGTGGGTTTTACAAAACAAAATTTACTGAGATTGTTGGTCAAAAAGAAACTGAATACAGCATTACAAATCAATTTTTAAGCTTACTGGAAAAACAAATCTATAAAGATCCTTCTCAGTATTTTTGGACTCACAATAGGTTTAAGCATCTACTTACCTAAGGATTTTATCTCTTTTTCAATATTTAGAGCTAAACTGTCTGCCTTTTTTTGATCATTTGATTCTGAAAAAATTCTAACTATTGGTTCAGTATTAGATTTTCTCATATGAACCCAACCATCAGGAAAATCAATTCTAACTCCATCTTCAGTATTAGGATTTAAATCTGAATATCTATTTACGATTTCTTTGAATATATTATCTATAATATTATTGTCCTTTAAAGAAACTTTAAGTTTTTTCATAAAATATTCTGGATAATCATTTTTAAGAGCTGATACTTTACATTTTTTGTTTACAAGTAATCCTAGAAAAAGTGCAATTCCAACTAGCGCATCTCTCCCATAATGTAATTCAGGATAAATTATTCCACCTCCACCTTCTCCTCCAACAACTGAATTTATTTCTTTCATCTTCTTAACTACATTCATTTCGCCCACTGGAGTAACATGATAATTTGAATTATAGGATTTAGTAAGATCTTTCAAAGCGTTTGATGAAGAAAGTGTTGAAACAGTATCACCATTATTAACTGAAAGAACAAAATCTGAACAAAAAACTTGAGTATATTCTTCACCAAGAATTTTTCCATTTTCATCAAAGAAAACAAGACGATCAACATCTGGGTCAACGGCTATACCAAAATCAGCATTACTCTTAATTATTTCTTCACTTAATCCTTTTAAGTTTTCTGAAAGTGGTTCAGGAGTATGATTGAAAACACCCTCTATTTCTGCATTAATTATCTTATATCTAACATTTAATTTCTCAAGAAGTTTAGGTAACGCTATTGAACCAGTTGAATTGATTACATCAGCTACTACAAATAGATCAAGTTCCTTTATTTTTTTAAGTGGTAAAATATCTAGATTAATAATTCCTTCTATGTGATCATTAATAAGCTTAGTATATTTATTTACCTCACCTAAAGATTCATTAGCAATGAAATTATGATTTTGAGATTCAGAATATTCAATAAGCTTTTCTACATCCTCTCTTGATAAAAACTCACCATTAGAATTAAAAAACTTTAATCCATTATATTCTTCTGGATTGTGACTTGCAGTAATCATTAATCCTGCAACAGATTCATTATTTAAAACTCCCCAGCATAAAGTCGGTGTAGTTGATAATCCTGTGTCAATTACATTAATACCCATTGAAGCAAAAACTGAATTTACCAGGCTTTGAATAAGCTCCCCTGACTTTCTTCCATCCCTTCCAGTCATTACAGTTAAATTAGACAAACTGGGATTATTTTCTTTTATTAATCTTGAAAAAGCTGCTATGGATGATACTATATCAATAGGGGTTAAATTATCATTATTTTGACCTCCAATAGTTCCTCTAAAACCCGATATATTTTTTATTAAAGTCATATGAAATGTAAATATATAAATTGTAAATTACACGAAATTTTATTATGAAAAATATTATTCTAATTGTTTTCTCTTTTTTTGTTTTTAGCTGCGCTGAAGTTTATCAACCAGCTGTTGTTTCAGCTAGAAAAGAAGCAACTCAAATAGGGTTGGAAATAATGAAAAATGGTGGTAATGCATATGACGCTATGATTGCAACACATCTAGCACTAGCTGTTGTTCATCCAACCGCAGGAAATATTGGTGGTGGTGGATTCTTTGTGTATAGAGATCAAGATGGTTCAAGTGGAACCCTCGATTTCAGAGAGATGGCTCCAGGAAGCGCTTATAAAGACATGTATCTTGATATAGATGGTAATGTTATACCTGACATGAGTACTCTTGGAGGTGCTGCTGTAGGAGTTCCAGGATCAATTTCTGCAATTTTTGAAATACATTCTAAGTTTGGCTCTCTTCCAATAGAAGAACTTTTTAGACCTGCTATTGATCTTTCAAATAATGGATATGTAGTAACAGAGAAACAATCAAACTCTTTAACCGGAAAGCTTGAAGATTTTATAAAGATTAACGGTAATGAATCTCTTTATTCGAAGAGATATTTTGAAGGTGATACCATCAAAAACATAAAGTTTGCTGAAACACTTAAAAAGATTTCAGAATTTGGTCCTAAAGCTTTTTATGAAGGTGAAATAGCTGACATGATAGTTAGAGATGTTAAAAAATCTGGTGGGATAATGACTGTTGATGATTTAAAAAATTATAAATCAGTTTGGAGAGATCCAGTGAAATTTAAATATAAAGACCTTGAGGTCATATCAATGTCTTTACCTTCAAGTGGAGGTATCTTAATTGGACAGATACTTAAATCTATTGAAGATTACGATATTAAAAGTTTTGGACATAATTCTGTTGAGGCTGTTCAATTAATGGTAGAACTAGAAAGAAGAGCGTATGCAGACAGAAGTCATTTTATGGGTGATCCTGATTTTATGAATCTTCCTGTTTATGAACTTATTGATAAAAATTATGTAAATGAGAGAATGAAAAACTTTTCTTGGGATAAAGCAACTCCATCATCTGAAGTAAAACATGGAAATATAATTATCAATGAAAGTGATGAAACAACTCATTACTCAATAATAGATAAATATGGAAACTCAGTATCTGTAACTACGACATTAAATAATAGTTATGGATCTAAAGTGTTTGTTGAAGAAGGGGGGTTTTTCTTAAATAATGAAATGGATGATTTTAGTTCTAAACCAGGATATCCAAATTTTTATGGATTAATTGGTAGCGAAGCAAACTCTATTAAAGCAGGAAAAAGAATGCTAAGCTCAATGACTCCAACAATAGTTTTGAAGAATAATAAACCATCACTAATAGTTGGGACTCCTGGTGGATCTACAATTATAACCTCTGTACTCCAAACAATACTTAATGTATATGAGTTTGATATGGATATTCAAGATGCAGTAAACGCTCCAAGATTTCATCATCAGTGGTTACCTGACGTAGTAATTTTCGAAGAAGGTGGTCTAGATAAAGTGAAAGACTCTATATTGAAATCTAAAAACTATTTTGTTATTTCACTACCCATTCAAATGGAAACAGGAGGTATGTCTCCAAGATCATCAATAGGTGCAGTTGATGCAATTTTTATAGATGAGAAAGGAAATGTTTCAACTGGTGCTGATTTTAGAGGAGATGATTATGGTGAAATTTTAAAATAAATTATTTAATTGAATAACACAATTCAAATTGAGGGAGCTAAAGTTCATAATCTTAGAAATCTAGACCTAGAGATTCCTAGAGATAAGCTCGTTGTTATTACCGGTTTATCAGGTAGTGGTAAATCTTCACTCGCTTTTGATACAATTCATGCTGAAGGGCAAAGAAGATATATGGAGACATTCTCTGCATATATTAGACAATTTGTTGGAAACTACGAACGACCAGATGTTGAAAAAATTGAAGGATTGTCCCCTGTAATAGCAATTGAACAAAAAACCACCAGTAAAAACCCAAGATCTACAGTAGGAACAGTAACTGACATATATGACTTTATACGATTATTATATGCTAGAATTGGAATTGCTTTCAGTTACTCATCCAACTTAAAGATGGTTAAAAACACTGACGAAGAAATAATTAAGTTAATATGTGAGAAGTTTCTTAATCAAAGAATAATTATTCTTGCACCTATTATTAGATCTAGAAAAGGTCATTATAGAGATTTATTTGAAAATTTCACAAAGCAGGGTTTTTCCAAAGTTATAGTTGATGGTGATATTGTTGATATCAAAAGAGGGATGAAACTTGACAGATATAAAACCCATGATATTAGTTTAGTAGTTGATAATTTGTCCGTAAAAGATGATTTTGAGTCAAAAAGAGTTCTTTCAGAATCTATTAAAATAGCAATGAAATATGGGAATGATACAATTTTTATTTTAGATTCAGATTCTGGAAAACCTGAATATTTCAGTAGGAATTTAATGTGCCCTAAATCAGGAATTTCATATCCCAAGCCTGAACCTAATACTTTTTCTTTTAACTCCCCCAAAGGAATGTGTGAGAGTTGTAATGGTTTAGGAACTGAATATGAGATAAATATTAAAAAACTAATTCCTGATAACTCAGTTTCAATTAATAATGGTGGTATTCTACCAATAGGTAAAAAAGATAATTCATGGATATATAAACAGATTGAGTTAATATCAAAATACTATAATTTTTCACTAAGTGATCCTATTAAAAAAATACCAGAAGATGGTTTGAATTTTATATTGAATGGTGGTAAACAAAGTTTTGTAGTTAATTCAAAAGATTTAGGTGTAAAAAGACAGTATGAGATTGATTATATGGGGATTGAGTCATTTATTCGTGATCAGATAAATAATGATGAATCAAAGAGCCTAAGAAGATGGGCACTAAAATTTGTTGATATAAAAAATTGTAAATCTTGTTTAGGAAGTAGATTAAAAGTTGAATCAAGATCATTTAGAATAAATGATAAAAATATATTTGATTTAAGCGAAATGGATCTCTCAGAACTTAAAGAATGGTTCGAAAAGTTAAATAAAAAATTATCTGAAAAAGAAATCAAGATATCAGAAGAAATAACTAAAGAAATATTAATCCGAATACAGTTTTTAATTGATGTAGGGCTTGAATATTTGTCGCTATCAAGATCATCAAGATCATTATCAGGAGGAGAAGCACAAAGAGTAAGATTAGCTACACAAGTAGGATCTCAGTTAGTAGGAGTACTTTATATATTAGATGAGCCTAGCATTGGACTTCACCAAAAGGATAATTTGAAATTAATTGATTCATTAAAAAAACTAAGAGACTCTGGAAATTCAGTCATTGTAGTTGAACACGATAAAGAAATGATAATGAGCTCTGACCATATTATAGACTTAGGTCCATTTGCTGGTATCAATGGAGGTGATATAATATATGAAGGTTCTCCAGAAGATATTAAAAAAGCTAAAACAATTACTGCGGATTATTTAAATGACGTTAAAAAAATTGAAATACCTAAAAAAATTAGATCTGGTAATGGGAATAATATAAAGTTATATGGATGTAAGGGCAATAACTTGAAAAATTTAAATGTAGAATTTCCTCTTGGAAAAATGATTGCTGTTACTGGAGTTTCAGGTAGTGGTAAATCTTCACTAATAAATGAGACATTATATCCAATTTTAAATTCTAAAATTTATAACTCTGTTAAATCTCCACTAGAATTTAAAAAAATTGATGGAGTTGAGCATGTTGACAAAGTAGTAGAGGTAAATCAGCAACAAATAGGAAGGACACCAAGAAGTAATCCCGCTACATATACTGGAGTATACAGTGAGATAAGAAAATTATTCTCAGATACAGTTGAAGCAAAAATTAGAGGATATAAGCCAGGTAGGTTTAGTTTTAATGTTTCAGGTGGTAGATGTGAAAATTGTAAAGGAGGAGGAATGAGATTAATTGAAATGAACTTCTTGCCAGATGTTTTTGTTGAGTGTGAAGTTTGCAATGGCAAAAGGTTTAACAGAGAAACTCTAGAAGTTAGATATAAGGGTAAATCAATTTCAGATATATTAGATATGAGTGTGTCAAAATCTCTAGACTTCTTTACTTCTATCCCTAAGATATATAATAAATTAAAAGCTATTGAAAGTGTTGGTTTGGGTTATGTAACACTTGGCCAACCCTCAACAACATTATCTGGTGGAGAATCTCAAAGGATAAAACTTGCAAGCGAGTTATCTAAAAAAGATACGGGTAAAACAATTTATATTCTAGATGAACCAACCACAGGGTTACATTTTGAAGATATTAGAGTTCTTTTAGATGTTTTAAACCAACTTGTTAATAAAGGGAATACAATAATTATTATAGAACATAATTTAGATGTAATAAAACAAGTTGACTACATAATTGATATAGGACCCGAAGGTGGAAAAAAAGGCGGTAATTTACTTGATAGCGGGACTCCTAAGGAAATAATCAATAACGATAAAGGTTATACTGCAAAGTTTCTTTCTAAAGAATTTTATTAATGAGAATTTATTTCAACCTTTTCATATCAACAATATTAATTATTCCAATTAGTAGTTTTGGTCAGAACATAAACTCTTATAATATTGATGCTAAACTTAATTCAGAAGATAAAACAATTGAGATTTATCAAGTAATGAAATTTAAGAACACTTCTAATATTTTATTAAAAGAAATATATCTTGAAGACTGGTCAAACTCTTATATAGATAACACAACTAAGCTTGCAAAAAGAATTTCTGATGAATACTCAAGAAGCTTTTCATTTGCTCAAAAAAAACAAAGAGGTTCAACTTTAATTAATAATATCAAGTCAAATGATATTGAAACATGGGAGAGGTCTAATAACTCTTCAGATATCATTAAGGTTAATCTTAAAAAACCTATTTCTAAAGATGAATCAATTGAAATTGAAATATACTATTCTGTAAAATTACCTGATTCTAAATTCACTGGACACGGTTATGATGATGATGATTTCTATTTAAAGAATTGGCTGATTGTATTCTCAAACATATCTAATTCTAAATGGTATAATCAAAGTAATTTAAATCTTGATGATCAGTCTCTAGAAAAATCGGGCTATAAGCTTAAAATATCTTTTGATAAAGAACTTTATTTATTTTCAAATCTAATCAAAGATAAAACTGAATTAACAGATAATATTAAGACAGTTTTCCTTTCAGGTTCACAAATAAAAGATGTAAGAGTTAACCTACTTACTCAAGATGATTATAAAAAATTTGAGGATTTTAAATATGAAGTAGAAACTGATGTATTCGAGATATCTTCACCTCTAGACTCGGAAATAAAAGTTAATAGAGTAATTAACTTTATCACTAATTACTTTAATGATAATAATTATAATAAACTTCTTGTTCCTAGAATAGATTACGAATCAAACCCCTTTTATGGATTTAATGAATTACCAAGTTTTATAAGTCCTTTTTCTGATGAATTTTTAGAAGAAATAATATTTTTAAAATCATTTGTAATTAATTATTTGAATCAAAAGATAAATTTAAATAAGAGAGAATCTCACTGGATATACAATGGTTTAGAGATTTTTCTTTTAAATAAATATATTAATGATTTCTATCCAAATGTGAAATTTTTAGGTAAACTAGCCGGGATTAGTTTACTGAAAAATTATGAAATATCTAAAATTGATTTTAACGATTTGTTTTTAAATTATTCTGAGTACGTACAAAGGTTAAATCTTCATCAAATAGATGATCAATCAAGTGAATATTTAACTAGAATAAATGAAGAAATTGCTTCACCTTATCACTCTGGACTAGGTTTAATATACATTGAAGAAATTATAGGAGAAAAGAATTTTAAAGACCTAGTTAGAAGTGTTAATACTTTAAGAACAAGAGAAGAACTAAATAATCTCTTTATAAATTACTCAAATGTCGACTTAACTTGGTTTGTTCAGGATTATATTGGCAAAAGACAATCAATTGATTTAAAGATTAAAAGAATTAATAAAAATGAGATAGAAGTTTATGAGAAAAATAATATTTTAATCCCCTACTCTGTCGGCTTTTTAAAAAACGATTCAATTATTGAAACTAGATTTTTTGAAGAATATAAAAGAATAGAACTTCCTAAACTTGATTATGATTATGTTGCTATAAATCCTGATATAACAATTCCTGAGTCAAATAGAAACAATAATTGGATCTATACTAAGTCTAACAGTAATTTAAAACCACTAAAAGTAAAGTTTATAGGTGATCTTGAGAATCCTAAATTTAAAACTCTTTATCTAAGACCTGAAATTACTTACAATTTGTATGATGGTATTTCACCTGGTTTTAATATTTTAAATAAAGGAGTAAAAAATAAGCCACTTAGCTATGAAGTATTTACTCAATATGCATCAAAAGAAAAAACTTTAGTAGGTTCATTTAACTTTAAATACCAATTAAATAATGAAGTTAAAAATAATTATTCTACAATTTTTAATTTATTCTATACTACTAATCATTACCAGGAAAATTTAAGATATCAGGTTTTTTCACCTTCCATAAGAATAAACTTTAGAAATAATAACAACCTAAGATCTAAAATCAGGAAATCTGTTACATTCTCTATGTTTAATGTAAATAAAGAAAATAATTTAAAGAATGATAATTTATTAGACAAGTATTCAATTTACAATCTAGGTTATTATTATTCTGATACAGGGATAATTAAATATCTAAAAACGTCAGTTAACACAGAGTTTTCAAATAATTTTGGTAAGATAAATTTAGAATTTGACTACAGAAAACTTCTTAAAGGGAATAGACAATTTCAAGCTAGAGTATTTCTTGGAAAGTTTTTCTGGAACAATGATCGATTTAATAATTTTAAATATAATCTTGGAAGGTCTGGTGGTTATTTATTTTTAGATAATTATCTTGGAAGATCTGAGAGTTCAGGTTTATTAAGTCAGCAATTTATAATGGCAGGCGGAGGTTTTAAATCATTCTTTGAAGAACCTACAACTAATAATTTCATGCTAACAACAAACTTAAATATTGGGATTTGGAAATGGATTGAAGGTTATCTAGACCTAGGAATGCTTAAAGACAATATAGGTGAATCTAGATATTTTTATGGTAGCGGATTAAGACTTAATTTACTTCCTGATTTCTTTGAACTTTATTTACCGATAAGTTCTACTAATGGCTTTGAACTAAATGACTATAGATACTATAATAATATTAGATTTATTGTTTCATATAACCTAGAATCTATAGGTAAGCTATTCTCTAGAAGGTGGTTGTGATTAAGTTCATTTAATTATTTGTAAATTTGCAGTCCCTATGAGTATATCTAGTTCTACAAAAGAGGAGATTAGCTTAAAAAAATTTAAGGAAAAAGTATTAGAAGATTACAGGACAGTATCCTTAAGTCGTGAAATTAGCGTTCAAGGAAGACGTGAAGTTCTTCAAGGAAAAGGAAAATTTGGAATTTTTGGTGATGGAAAAGAATTACCACAAATCGTAATGAGTCATTTTTTTAAAAATGGCGATTTTAGATCAGGATACTATAGAGATCAAACATTATTATTATCACAAGATTTACTTACTGGTAGAGAAATTTTTTCTGCACTTTATGGTCATCCAGATAAAGTTTATGAAAGAATGTCTGGAGGTAGACAAATGTCAGGTCATTTCTTAACTCATACTATTGATGAGAATGATAATTGGATAGATCAAACAAAACATAAGAATCATATATCTGATATTTCCCCAACTGCAAGTCAAATGTCTAGACTTGTTGGATTAGGTTTAGCTTCAAAGATATATAGAGATAATACAGTTAATAACTCACAGAAATTTTCAAATAATGGTAATGAAATAGTTTGGGGAACAATTGGAAATGCTAGTACTAGTCAAGGTGTTTTTTTTGAAGCAGTTAATGCTTGCGGTGTACTTCAAATACCTGCAGTTATAAGTATATGGGATGATGATTATGGCATATCAGTACACAATAAAGATCATACAACTAAGGAAAGTATATCTAAAGCCTTATCTGGGTTTAAAGTTACATCTGAATCTTCTGGAATCGAAATACTTGAAGTTAAAGGATGGGATTATCAATCATTGATTAAAACATATTCATATGCTGAGAGAATAGCTAGAGATCACCATATTCCAGTAATTATACATGTGACTGAATTGACTCAACCTCTTGGACACTCTACTTCAGGGTCTCATGAAAGATATAAAACTGAAGAAAGGCTTAAATGGGAGTCTGATAATGACTGTAATAAAAAATTTGAAGAGTGGATTATTAATAACAAATTGTCTTCAAAGAAAAAACTAGACAATATCAAGAAAGAGATTTCAAATTACGTTAAAGAAGAAAAAAGATTGGCTTGGGATCTTTATTTAAGACCTATAAAAGAAGCTAAATCAGATTTAATAGAAACAATAAATAGCTTAAGTATCACGATAAATAAAGATAAGCTGAATGACATGTTTAATGATGTAGATGATGATAATTTCTCAGAGATAATAAAAATATGTAGGAGGATCACATATAAATTAGAACCTGGTGAATCAGATGACAGAAATAAGCTTGTTAACTGGAAGAATAAGTATATGAATATTCTTTCAGAAAAATATTCTTCTAATTTATATTCAATTAATTTTGATGTACTTAAAGAAATTGATAATTCTAAACCAATATACTCTGATGATAATGAATTGGTAGATGGAAGAATAATTATTAGAGATAATTTTGACAAACTTCTAGAAAAAAATAATAGAATATTCATTTTTGGTGAGGATGTTGGAATGATTGGAGATGTTAATCAAGGATTAGAAGGTCTTCAAAAAAAATATGGGAAGAATAGAGTATTTGATACAGGTATTAGAGAATCAACTATTGTTGGACAGGGTATTGGAATGTCAATGAGAGGTTTAAGACCTATTGCTGAAATTCAATATCTAGATTATATTTTATATGCCTTACAGATCTTAAGTGATGATCTTGCTACATTAACTTTTAGAACTCATGGAGGTCAAAAAGCTCCCTTAATAGTTAGAACTAGAGGCCATAGACTTGAAGGAATATGGCATTCAGGATCACCTTTAGGTGGTATTTTAAATTTTTTAAGAGGAATATTTGTGTTAACTCCAAGAAATATGACTAAAGCTGCAGGTTTTTACAACTCTCTGTTAGATATTGATCAACCAGCTGTAGTTATTGAACCCTTAAACGGTTATAGAACTAAAGAAAAGCTCCCAATAAATTATGGAGAGTTTAAAACGCCACTTGGAGAAATTGAAGTTCTTAAGGAGGGAAATGATATCACTCTTGTGTCTTACGGATCAACGGTCAATATAGTTAATAAAGTTGCTAAAGAAATACAAAATTTCAATATAGACTGTGAAGTAATAGATCTGCAAAGTTTAATTCCTTTTGATTTATCAAAAAATATTTCCAAAAGTATAATTAAGACTAATAGATTGATGATAATTGATGAGGATGTTCCAGGAGGAGGATCTAGTTTTATTCTACAAGAATTATTAAATAGTCAAGATATTTATGAGCACTTAGACAGTAAGCCATGTTTAGTAACTGCTAAAGAGCATAGGCCAGCCATACGGATCTGATGGTGACTATATTAGTAAACCTTCATTTGAAGATATATTTGAAGAAGTTTATACTGTTATGAATGAAGCAAACCCTAGTAAATACAAAAAGTTAATTTGATTTAAATATTTTATAGACTAAATCATTTAGAATTCCTATTTGATCATTATTATCAAACTCTATTCCTTTAGTTCTTTTATCTGCCTCAAGTAGATATCCAAAAATTTTTGATATACGTTTCATCGAAAAAACGACTGAAGCCTCTCTGTACTCATTTATAAAATATGGATTTATACCTAAAACTTTAGAGGCTTCATTTTTATTTTCGATAGAATGATAGATAAATAACTTATTAAAGAATGTATAGACTGTTCCAATAATTAAGGGTAATGGATATTTTTTAGTATTTTTTGACATGTAGGAGACTAATTCTAGTGATTTTTTATAATTGTTTTTCCCAATTACCTTTGTTAGCTCAAAGAAGTTATAATCTTTACTAAAACCAATTATACTTTCAACTTCCTCAGGTCTTATTATCTCATCTTTATTTGAGTTTAGTTTTAGCTTTTCTAATTCATTATCTATTTGAGAAAGATCATTTCCAGTGAAATCTTCTATTATTTTTATAGAATTTGGATGAAGATTTAATGATTTAGATTTACACTGTTCCTGAATCCAGTTATATACTTGATTATCGTATATTTTTTTTGATTCAAAGACAACGCCATTTTTTAGGGATGATTTATATATTTTTTTTCTTTTATCAACATTATTAGTAAATGATAAAACTAAAATTGTTTTAGGGTTATTATTTTCTATATATGAGATTATATTTTTAAAATCTGTAGAAATATTTTTAGAATCTTTAGCTATAAGTAAATTATAATCACCACTCAAAGGAAATCTTTTTACAAAATCTATTATATCATTTTCTTGACTTTCATCTGATTTTTTTCCATATATTTTTTTTAAATCAAAATCAGCTGATGTTTCGTTAATGACATTTCTAGTAATGTTTTCTATAATATTATTAATGAAATAATTCTCTTCACCATGAATTAAATATATAGGTGAAAATTTACCATTGTTTACATCATTAATTAATTTATTATATTCTGTCATTATTTATTTAGATGAAAAAACTAAATCTTCCTTTATTCGAGTTTAAAATTAAAAAAGAAAACAAGAATAATGTCATTTTTGATGAAATAAGAAAGAAGTGGATTATCTTAACACCTGAGGAATGGGTTAGACAAAATTTCATAAAATATATTATTTCAAGAGATTATCAAGCATCTCACATAAACTGTGAAAAAGTGTTTTATATCAACAAGGTTCAAAAAAGATATGATATTGTCGTTTATAACTCTATTGGTGAAGTTGAGATATTAGTTGAATGTAAATCATCAGAAATTAAAATTAATAATAATCATTTTGATCAAGTGATGAGGTATAATATAGAATTGAAGAGCAAGTGGATTGTATTAACAAATGGACTTGAAAATTATTACTTCAAATTCAATGAAAAAACTAATGATTATAAACAAGAAAAAGATTTAACTAATTATTCAAAATGAAAATTGGAATTGTTATTCTTAACTGGAATGGTTTAGATCTTTTAAGAAAATATCTTAATGAGATTATATTAAACTCTGATAATTCTACTATTTATATAATTGATAATAATTCATCTGATGAGTCTGTTTTGTATGTAAGGAATAATTATACAGAAGTAAAGGTTATATCACTAGATAAAAACTATGGGTTTGCCGAGGGATATAATATAGGACTAAAAGAGGTAGAAGAAGAATATGTGTGTATAATTAATAATGATATTCTTGTTACTGAAAATTGGTTAGATCCTATAAGAAAGAAAATTAAAAAACACCCTGAATCAATTATTCAACCCACCATCCTTGATGTTAATAATACTGAATATTTTGAATATGCTGGAGCTTCAGGAGGATTTATTGACAAATATGGATATCCATTTTGTAGGGGTAGGATTTTTAATACTCTAGAAAAAGATATCGGTCAGTACAATGATTCTAAAGTATTTTGGGCTTCTGGAGCATGTTTTTTTATTTCCAAAAAGATTTTTTACAAAATTGGAGGTTTTGATAAGAGTTTCTTTGCTCATATGGAAGAAATTGATTTATGCTGGAGAGCATTTAATCAAGGTTATAATTCTTATTCTGTAACCTCATCTAAAGTATTTCATGTAGGAGCTGCAACAATTAAGAAGAACTCAAGAAAAACATATCTTAACTATAGAAATTCTTTGATTATGTTGACTAAGAACCTTCCTTTAAAAAGTCTTTTAAGTACTCTTTTTATTAGATTAATACTAGACATAATAGCCTCTTATAAATTTTTATTTCAAGGTGAGTTTTCTAATTTCATATCAGTCTACAAAGCTCATATTGGATATTTTTATTCACTCAAATCAATTTTGAGAGATAGAAATAACTCAATTAATCAACCTAATTATTTTAAAATCAATAGTATAGTGTTTAACTATTTTATTTTAGGTAAGAAAAAATTCTTTCAATTGTAATACAGTAATTTACTATAAAAATATTAAGTTTGTAGCTGACTAATTAATAACCAACATTTTTGAAATGAAAAAGAATATAATAATTATAGGTGTTGTAGGTTTACTTTTGTCATCATGTGTCTCTCAAAAGAGATACTCTGACTTAGAAAGTCTTCAACAAAATACAAAAGAACTTTTAGATAGCGCAACTTCTAAACTTGGTGCAACAGAAACTCAGCTTTCTGCATCATCAGAAAGGTTGAATGCATTATCTGAACAAAATAAGTTTTTAAGAGCTAATAATCAAGATTTGATTAATAACATTGGTAATCTAACTACCCTAACACAAAAGGGTGCTGATAACCTTGAGAGATCTCTTGAAAGCATTAAAGAAAAAGACCTTGTCATCACTAGAATGCAAGATGCAGTTACCAGAAGAGATTCTGTAACTTTAGCACTTGTTCAAAGTTTCAAAAGTTCATTAGGAACACTTAGTGATGATGACATTGAAATTAACGTAGAAAAAGGTGTTGTATACGTATCTATTTCAGACAAGTTACTATTTAATAGTGGTAGCTTTACAGTTACAACTAGAGCAAGAAATGTTTTAGAAAAAATTGCTAAAGTTATTAGTGATAAGCCAGATCTTGAGTTTATGGTAGAGGGTCATACTGACAATTTACGTATAGATCAAGAAAAAGCTTCTGAAACTATTCCTGGTATTGTTGACAATTGGGATTTATCTGTTAAAAGAGCTACATCTGTAGTAAGAATTCTTGAGAATGAGTATGGAGTTGATCCAACTAAACTAGTTGCTTCAGGAAGAAGTTTCCACATGCCAATTGCTGATAATGACTCAAGTGTAACTAGAGCAAGAAATAGAAGAACTAGAATTATAGTACTTCCTAAGTTAGACCAGTTTGCTAATTTGATTGAAGAAGGGATGTCTATGAATGTTCCT
This sequence comes from Candidatus Marisimplicoccus framensis, assembly GCA_905182065.1. GTDB lineage: Bacteria > Bacteroidota > Bacteroidia > Flavobacteriales > Flavobacteriaceae > Marisimplicoccus > Marisimplicoccus framensis. The sequence goes on along the minus strand of CAJIZN010000001.1, from coordinate 1,094,064 downwards.
GCAACAGGACCTAGCAATACTATTAACTCAGAAAACAAACCTGACTAAATAAATTATTGATTAGTTAAAATATAACGTAACCGGATCTTTTTTCGGTTACGTTTTTTTTTATACTTTATTTAGTTTTGCAAATCTAAGGAGTAAGTTCTTTTCACCAAATTTCTTAAACTTAACAGTAGCTTTTGTGTCATTTCCGTTTCCTTCAATGTTAATGACATTGACCCAAACCAAACTTTTCATGAGTAACATTATCTCCAATTGATACATTAATTTTGATATTTGTATTTATAGAGGTGTTTTTTGAAATTCTTTTTAAATTCGAATTAGAATTATATATAATATTTTTTTTAGGATAATCTGAAATTGACGGCTTGAAATTGTTAGGCTTAATAACTTTAACAAATTCTTTATCAATTTCATTTAAAAACCTGCTTTCCTCACAGTAAATTAACTTACCCCATCTATATCTTGAATTAGCGTAGGACAAATAAAGATTTTCCTTAGCTCTAGTAATACCAACATAGAATAATCTCCTTTCTTCTTCTAGTTCCGATCTTGTATTATAGCTAAGTGCAGATGGAAATAAATCCTCTTCTAAACCAACAATAAACACATGCTTAAATTCTAGCCCTTTAGAAAGATGAAGTGTCATTAACGACACTTTATCTTCATCAGGATTATTATTATCAAAATCAGTTGATAAAGAAACAGTAGATAAAAATTCAGATAAGTTATCATTTGATTCAACAAGCTCTTTTTGATCTTCTATAAAATCTCTAATACCATTTAATAATTCTTGAACATTCTCAATTCTTGAAATACCCTCAGGTGATTCATCCTTTTTTAAGTCATCTATGATTCTTACCTTATCAATAACCTCTTTAGTTAAGTCAAAAGCATTTAATTTTTGATTTTCTATTTTTAAAACATCTATAAGATCAATAAAATTTTGAAGTTTTATTGAAACAGAACTTGAAAAGTCAATCGACAGTTCTTTATGTTTTTTAATAGTCTCATATAATGTTAATTTATATTTTTGAGCAGCTAAAATTATTTTATTAATTGTTACTTGACCTATTCCTCTTGCAGGATAGTTTATTACTCTTTTTAAGCTTTCTTCATCACTACTATTAATGATAACTCTTAAATAAGCTAAAACATCTTTAATTTCTTTTCTATTATAAAATGATACGCCTCCAAAAATTTGATAAGGTATTTTGTTTAACCTTAAGGAATCTTCAATTGGTCTTGATTGAGCATTGGTTCTGTAAAGAATAGCAATATCTGAAAAGCTTGTATTGTTAAGAGATGTGATTTTTTGACATAGTCCCCTAGCCTCTCCAATATCTGACTGATTTGATGAAATTTCAAGTCTATCTCCAAAATCGTTATCAGTCCAAACTTCTTTGTCAATTTTATTTTTATTGTGATCAATTACTGAATTTGCAGCATTAACAATATTTTTTGTTGATCTATAGTTTTGTTCAAGTCTAAATATTTCAACACTATCATAATCATTTCTAAAATTTATGATATTATTGATATTAGCACCTCTAAATGAATAGATACTTTGAGCATCATCACCAACAACACAAATATTTTGATATTTATCTGATAATGACTTTACAATTAGGTACTGAGAATTGTTGGTGTCTTGATATTCATCTACAAGAATATACTTGAACTTTTCTTGATATTTTGCTAATACTTCTGGATGATTGTTTAACAATTCATTAGTTTTCATTAATAAATCATCAAAATCCATAGAATTAGATTTAACTAATCTCTCGTTATATTCTTTGTAAATATTCCCGGTTTCAGGTTTTCTTGAAATATTATCTGAGTCAACCAATTCACTGTTTGAAAAATATCCAGTTACAGTTATAAAATTATTTTTTAATGATGATATTCTGTTCCTAATTGATTTAGTTCTGTAAACGTCTTTATCTAAGTTTTTTTCTTTAATAATTGAAGATATAAGTCTTTCTGAGTCTTGAACATCATAAATTGTAAAGTCTGATGTAAAACCTATTTTATGAGCTTCAAATCTTAAAATTTTAGCAAAAACAGAGTGAAATGTTCCCATCCATATATTCTTTGATTCACTCTCGCCAATCATAGATGATATTCTGAGCTTCATCTCTCTTGCAGCTTTATTAGTAAATGTCAAAGCTAAAATTTCAAATGGGTCAACACCATTGTTTACAAGATGAACAATTTTATAGGTTAGAACTCTAGTTTTTCCTGATCCAGCACCCGCAATAACCATTGAGGGTCCATCAGTTTTAATCACTGCATTTAGTTGAGCTTCGTTAAGATCTTTTAGATAAGATTTGTTATCTTCTAACATTGTTATAAATTTAAGTAATTAATGAATTTTAATTGCTGATAAATCATTAATTAAATCAATACTTATGAAGAATTTATCATTTATTTTTTTTATACTAATTACTCAATTTTCATATTCCCAAACAATAGAGACTCAAATCACTGATATTGAGGAAAAATTAATTTCATGGAGGCATGAATTTCATAAATATCCTGAAGTTTCAAATAGAGAATTTAAAACTTCTGAAGTTATAGCTAAACACCTTGAGTCTCTAGGTATTTCAGTGACAAGAAATGTTGGTGTAAATGGTGTGGTTGGTATTCTTGAAGGAAAAAATAAAGGAAAAGTAGTTGCTTTAAGAGCTGATATGGATGCACTTCCAATAACAGAAAACAACAACTTACCCTTTCAATCTGTAAATGATGGAGTGATGCATGCATGTGGTCATGATAGTCACATGTCAATCCTTATGGCAACAGCAGAAATACTATCAAAAAATAGAAATTTTAATGGGACTGTGAAATTTATTTTTCAAGGTGCAGAAGAAGGTCCTCCTCCAGGAGAAGAAGGAGGTGCTAGAATGATGATAAAAGAAGGTGTTTTAAAGAATCCTGATGTAGATGCAATTTTTGGACTTCACATTAGCTCAATGTTACCTATGAACAAAGTTTATTATAAACCTAGAGGTTTCTTTGCCTCCTCTTCAAGGTTTACCGTTAAGGTTATAGGAAGTCAATCTCATGGCGGTACTCCATGGCTAGGAGTTGACCCAATTGTAATAACATCCCAAATAATAAATTCTTTTCAAACTATTATATCTAGAGAATCAAACTTAACAAATGAGCCAGCAGTAATTTCATTTGGTATAATTGAAGGTGGAAATAGGTTTAACATTATACCTAATGAGGTTAATCTTGTTGGAACTATTAGATCACTAGATTATGATATGAGAGATCATATTAAAAAAAGAATGAAAGAACTTGCAGAAGGAATTGCCGAATCTTATGGAGGAAATGCAATTATTGAAATAGTTGATGGAGCAGACATTACATATAATAATCCTGAATTAATGGAAAAAATGCTTCCATCTCTAAAAAATACTGCTGGAAATAATAATGTCATATTAAATAAGGCTAAAACATTAGCAGAAGACTATGCGTATTATTTAAATGAAATTCCAGGATTTATATTTGAGTTAGGTGGATATAATACCAATGAAACCCGAAAAGCACCTCCTCATCACACTCCAGATTTTTTTATTGATGACAGCTCAATGCTCCTTGGTGTTAAGGTTATGACTAATTTAGCATTAGATTTTTTAGATAGTGAATAATGATATTTTAAATCAATCAATTGAATTTATTAAAGGTATAGGTCCTGCGAGATCAAAATTACTTAGTGAAGAATTAAATCTTAAAACAGTAAAAGATCTTATTGATTTTTATCCGTACAGATATATTGACAGGTCTAGATTTTTTAAAATAAATGAACTTCCTAAAAATCAATCAGAAGTTCAAATAGTTGGTAAAATAAAATCTGTTAAAAGAACTAAAGTTAGGTTTAGAAATAGATTGAATTGTGAGTTTTATGATGATACAGGAAAAGTTGACCTAATTTGGTATCGAGGATTTAACTGGGTTGAGGAATCTATAAAAACTAATGAAGAATATGTAATTTATGGTAAACTTAGCTGGTTTGGCAATAATCCTTCAATAGCTCATCCAGAAATTAAAACTAAAGATAGTTTTAACAGGAATATACCTAGAAGACTTCATGGTATATACTCATCTACTGAGAAACTTGTTAACGAGGGTGTTACTCAAAAGTATTTTGTTAAAATAATTTATAATCTTTTAAACTCTCTTCAAAATCAAATCAAAGAAAATTTATCTTATAATATTTTAAATAAATATAATCTTATTGATAGATATAAAGCTATCGTTAATATTCACTTACCTGAGTCTCAAGAATTACTTTCTGGATCTACTAAAAGACTAAAATTTGAAGAATTATTTTTTAATCAACTTGGTTTTCAGCTTTCAAAGAATGAAAGAATTCAAAAATTAAATGGATTTAAATTTGAAAAGGTAGGAGATCATCTTAATGAATTTTATAAAAATAATTTACCATTTGAACTAACTGGAGATCAAAAAAAGGTAATAAAAGAAATAAGAAATGATTTTAGAGATGGGAAACAAATGAATAGATTGTTACAGGGGGATGTAGGTTCTGGAAAAACTATAGTTTCATTAATGGTTATGTTAATTGCTATTGATAACGGTTTTCAATCTTGTATACTTGCTCCAACTGAAATACTGGCAAATCAACACTTCAAGTCAATTATGGAACTCCTTTCTGAATTAGACGTGAAAATCGATTTACTAACTGGTTCAGTTAAAGCAAAAGACAGAAAATTAATACATAGAGATTTATTGTCTGGTAAAACCAAAATTTTAGTTGGAACACATGCAATTCTTGAAGACATAGTTCAATTTAAAAATTTAGGTCTTAGTATTGTAGATGAACAACATAGATTTGGAGTTGCTCAAAGAGCTAAACTTTGGAAAAAGAATACACCAGCTCCACACGTTCTAGTAATGACAGCAACTCCAATTCCAAGAACATTAGCTATGAGCTTATATGGTGATTTGGATATATCTTCAATAAAGGAATTACCACCAGGTAGGATTACAACAAAAACAGTACATAAATATGATAAAAATAGATTAAGTGTATTTAAGTTTCTAAGAGATCAAATAACTAGAGGAAGACAAGTCTATTTAGTCTACCCATTAATTAACGAGTCTGAAAAGCTTGATTATAAAGATCTTATGGATGGTTATGAAAGTATTGTAAGAGAGTTTCCAAGACCAGATTTCCAGGTTAGTATAGTTCACGGTAAAATGAAATCAAAGGATAAAGACTTTGAAATGAATAGGTTTATCAATAAAGAAACTCAAATTCTAGTTTCTACAACAGTTATTGAGGTTGGTGTTAATGTGCCTAATGCATCAGTTATGGTTATTGAAAGTGCTGAAAGGTTTGGACTTTCTCAATTGCATCAGTTAAGAGGAAGGGTTGGAAGAGGAAATGAAGAAAGTTATTGTGTATTGATGACAAAGGACAAACTTTCGGAGGAATCAAAAATAAGAGTAGACACTATGGTTAATGTTAGTGATGGATTTAAATTAGCAGAGGTAGACTTAAAATTAAGAGGACCTGGAGACATGATGGGAACAAGACAAAGTGGAGTTCTTAAATTTAAATTAGCTGATATAATATATGATTCTGAGATATTAAATAATGCACGGAAATCTGCATATGAATTATTAGAGAGTGATCCAAGACTGATAAAAAAAGAGAATTATCCTATTAGGCATGAAATTTCAACTTCTTCAAATTCAAAAAATTTATGGCGATATATTAGCTGATTAATTATATTTGCTATTAAATAAATCCTGTGAAAATATCAATCAATTGGCTTAAAGAATATCTTCAAACAAACTCTAAGCCTGAAGAAATATCTGACATATTAACTAATCTTGGCTTAGAAGTTGAAAAGCTTTTACCATTTGAATCAGTTAAAGGAGGGCTAAATGGTGTAGTAGCAGGAAAAGTTTTAAAATGTGAAAAACATCCTAATGCAGATAGATTAAAAGTAACATCTATTGATCTAGGTAATAACGAAATCTCTGAAATTGTTTGTGGTGCTCCAAATATAAAAGAAGGACAAATTGTACCTGTAGCAAAAGTTGGATCAAAAATTTATACTAATGATGGGATTGAGATAAAAATTAAAAAATCAAAAATAAGAGGGGTTGTTAGTAATGGAATGGTTTGTGCTGAGGATGAAATTGGTTTAGGTGAATCTCACGATGGTATAATGATTCTCGATAGCAATATTAAACCAGGAAGACCCATAAACGAAGTGTTTAAAGTAGAAAATGACAATATTATTGAAATTGGTCTTACACCTAATAGGTCTGATGCAATGTCACATTATGGAGTAGCTAGAGATTTAAAAGCATATTATGATTTCAAATCTTTAAAAAGTAAGATTACTCTTCCAAGTATTAATAATTTTGAATCAGTAAAAATTGATGAAGAGTTCAAAATTAGTGTCCAAGACACTGATAAATGTCCATATTATTCAGGTCTAATAATAAAAAATATTAAAGTCGGTCCTTCATCTAAAGAATTACAAAATAAATTAAAATCAATTGGATTAAAACCTATTAATAATATTGTAGACATTACAAATTTTGTAATGCATGAAATAGGACAACCTCTTCATGCTTTTGATTTAGATAAAATTGAAAATATAAATGTAAAATCATTAAAGTCAAATACTAAGTTTAAAACTCTTGATGAAAACATTATTAATTTAGATAGTGATGATTTAATGATTTGCTCAAATAACACCCCCCTTTGTTTAGCTGGAATATATGGTGGTCATGAATCTGGTGTTTCAAACTCAACAACTAACTTATTTTTAGAATCTGCCATTTTTAATTCTATACCCATAAGAAAATCATCTAAAAGACATCAACTATTCACAGATGCTTCATATAGATATGAAAGGGGTGTAGATCCAGATAAAGTATTATATGCATTAAAAAGAGCGTCAATTTTAATAAAACAAATAAATGCAGAAGCCAATATATCAGAAATTTTAATTGAAGACAATTTAAAGTTAGATAAGAAGGATATTCATCTAAGGTATAATAGAATAGATAGTATTACTGGTCAAAAGTTAGATAAAGAAACTATAACTAAAATTCTTAGTTCACTAGACTTTGAAATTAAAGGAAACACTGAGGATGGATTGAATATAGTAGCACCAAATTACAGACATGACGTATATAGAGAAATTGATGTTATTGAAGAAATTTTACGTGTATATGGCTTTAATAATATTCATGTAGAATCAAAAATTTCTATGTCAATCCCTGAAATAGGTAAAAATAAGATTAATAAAACCGAATCTTTTATAAGTGATAATCTTGTCGGAATTGGATTTAATGAGATTATTAATAATTCTATATGTTCTCCCAGTATTAACGAAAAATTTAATGATAAAGCTGTAAACCTTTTAAATCCTCAAGGAACTGAGCTGTCGAATCTAAGAGTTTCTCTAATACCAAATACCTTAGAAACTATTAAACACAATATTAATAGACAAAATAAAAATCTGAAGATATTTGAAATTGGAAATACTTATTCAATAAATGATAATAATTATATTGAGAACAAAAGATTAAATGTAACAGTTACTGGAAAAATATTTAATGAAAACTGGATTTCTGAATTTTCTAAAAGTAATTTCTATTATTTAAAAGGAGTTGCTGAGAATTTATTAAATCAATTAAATATTTTAAATATTAAATATGAAGTGACTAATGATGAATTATTTGAATATAAACTTACCATATTTAACAATAAAAATAATATTGGGTTCATAGGTGAATTAAACTCAAATTATACTAAAGGATTTTCAATAGATGATAAAGTTCATCTATTAAATCTGGATCTTGATGTCATAAAATTTAAATCTTTAAATGTTAAATTTCAAGAATCATCAAAGTTTCCTTCTTCTAGAAGAGACTTGTCTATGATCTTAGATGATAATATTACTTTTGAAGCCATAAAGGAGCTAGCATTCAAATTAGAAAATAAAATATTGAAAGATGTTAATCTCTTTGATGAATTTAAAGGAAAAAATATAGGAGATGATAAGAAATCTTTTGCTGTGAGCTTTATTTTCAATGATTCTAAAAAAACCCTAACTGATAAGCTCATAGATAAAATCATGTTAAAGTTGTCAGATAAATACAAAACAGACCTTGGTGCTGTTATTAGAGATAAATAGATTATTTGTAAAGTTTCTCTCTTGATGATAAAACCTTTTCATTAACAATATATTCATTGAAAGGAAGATAACTATCAATAATTCCGTTTGGAGTAATTTCAATAATTCTATTAGCTACAGATTGTGCAAAAGCTCTATCATTAGTGCTTAATAATACAGTTCCTTTAAAGTTTATTAAAGAATTATTGAAGGCAGTTATAGCCTCTAAATCAAGATGGTTTGTTGGTTCATCAATAAGTAAGACATTAGGCTTGCCCATCATTATTTTTGAGAGCATACATCTAACTTTTTCTCCTCCAGATAATACAGTACAAGATTTAAGTGCTTCATCACCTCCAAACAACATTCTACCAAGGAAGCTCCTGATAAACAACTCTTCTCTTTCTTCATCGTTGTTGGACCATTGTCTTAACCAATCTACTAAAGAGATCTTTTTATCAAAATGAGAGTGATTATCCATTGGTAAATAGCCAGATGAAGTAGTTACCCCCCAATTATATGTGCCAGAGGTTTGGTCAAGACTTCCAGAAATACAATCATAAAATAAGTTGATTGATCTAGAATTCTTTGATACAATTAAAACTTTCTCTCCTTTGTTTAAATTGAAGCTTATATCTTTAAAATATATTTCACCGTCTTTTTCATAAGACAAAGATTTAAGTTCCAAAATTTGATCTCCTGCATCTCTATCTTGATCAAATATAATAGCTGGATATCTTCTACTAGAAGGTCTAATTTCCTCAATATTAAGCTTTTGAATCATCTTCTTTCTTGCTGTAGCTTGTTTTGATTTAGCAACATTAGCAGAGAATCTAGAAATAAATTCTTGTAATTCTTTCTTCTTATCTTCAGATTTTTTGTTTTGCTGAAGTTTTTGTCTTGCAGCTAATTGACTAGACTGTTGCCAAAAAGTATAGTTACCTGAAAAGTGATTTATTTTACTAAAGTCAATGTCAGAAGTATGAGTACAAACAGCATCTAAAAAAAATCTATCATGGGAAACTACTATTACTGTATTTTCAAACTCATTAATAAAATTTGTAAGCCATTCAACAGTATTATAATCAAGGTCGTTTGTAGGTTCATCCATTATTAAAACGTCAGGGTTGCCAAAAAGACACTGAGCTAGAAGAACTTTAACTTTAACTTTTTGATCAAGATCGCTCATTTGATTATGATGAACATCTTCTTTAATTCCTAGGCTAGAAAGTAAAATTGCAGCATCAGCCTCAGCATTCCAACCATTCATTTCCTCAAAGGAAACCTGAAGTTCACCTACCCTATCTGCATCTTTATCAGAAAAGTCTTCTTTAGCATAAATTGAATCAATCTCGCTCTTTAGGTCAAACAGTTTTTGATTTCCCAGGATTATAGTTTCAATTACAGTGTTTTCATCATACCTGTTATGATTTTGTTCAAGAACTGATAGTCTCTTTCCTGGTTCTAGAAAAACTGAACCAGTATTTGCTTCAAGATCTTTAGATAAAATCTTTAGAAATGTTGATTTACCTGCACCATTAGCACCTATAATACCATAACAGTTTCCAGGAGAAAAAGTTATATTTACTTCATCAAAGAGAATTCTCTTACCAAATTGAAGCGATAAATTAGATACAGATAACATAAATATGCGCAAAAATAACAAGTTGAAATTTCTAAAACTAATTATACTTGCTATAATTTTATTTTTTTCTAACTCCTGTAACATTAAGAATTCTAGAGATAATTTTTTCTTAGGAGGTGAAATAATTAACCCTTCTTCAAACTATGTTAATTTCTATTATAATAATATCAAAATTGATTCAATTGAACTTAATTCCGAAAATAAATTTTTTAAAAATCTTGAAAATATACAACCTGGAGTCTATAGAATTGAACACATCCCAGAGAATCAATATATAATTATTGAAAATGGAGATAGTTTATGGATAAGAGTTAATGTAGAGGATTTCAAGGAGTCATTATCCTTTAGTGGAAGAGGTTCGTCCAAAAATAATTTTTTAGTTGATATGTCTAATCTAAATGATTATGAAAATGACTTTCTTTCACAAATATACAATCAAGAAAGCTCTGATTATAAGATAGTTATTGACTCTTTAATGGATGAAAAGGAAGATATTTGGGAGCTTTTTAATAAAAGTGTAAATCAAAGAAATCTAGGACGAAATATAACAAAAGCTTCAATAAAATATAATTATTACAATAAACTTGAACGATACGCTCTTTTAAGAGGTAGAGAATGGTCAAAAGAAGAAAGAGAAGAATTCTTTAGCTACAGAGATGAAGTTAACTTAAATGACTCAGAGCTATCTCTATTTGAACCTTATGTAACGTATCTAATGAACTTTTTTAATGAGAAGACATTAGATAGTGGTGAGGTTTATTCCTATGCAAAAAACAATACTGATTTTAATATCAAAAAACTCTTAATTATTGATTCTCAAATTAATGACCCTTATTTAAAAAATAATCTCGCTAGAGCTACCGCAATTGAAGAAATCTTAAATTTTAAAAATAATGATTTACATGATGAGTTTATAGATTACTACACATATGTAAATACATCTAATAGATATCTAGATGAGATTACTAAGCTTTACAATGACATTGAAAAAATGAAAAAAGGTAATGTTTTACCTGAAGTAAATATTCTTGATTTTAATGGTAATATAACTTCTAGTAGTGAAGAATTTATAGGATCTAAAACGTTTATATATTTTTGGTCTCAAACTCAAATGAATCACTATAGAAGGACGATACGAAGAGTTGAAGAACTCAAACAACAGTATCCTCAATATAGGTTTGTTGGAATATGTATTCAACCATATACTGATATGGTAAGCCAGGCACAAAATATATTAAATCTTGATTTATCCAACCAATTTTCTTTTAAAGACTTTGAGAGTTCAAGTAAAGACTGGGTTTTAACATTCCTAAATAAGACAATAGTAACTGATGAAAAAGTAAAGATTATAGATGGCTTTAGTAATCTTTTCACAAATGATATTGAAAAGATTTTAGAAAAAAATTAGTTTCCTTTCTTATAATCACTAAGAAACTTCTCCAATCCACTATCTGTTAAAGGATGTTTCAATAAACCCTTAATTGCAGATAAAGGGCTTGTAATAACATCTGCACCAATCTTTGCACAATCAATTATATGCATAGTATGTCTTATGGATGCAGCTAAAATCTGTGTTTCATATGCATAATTATCATAAATGTCTCTAATATCAGATATTAGATCTAGTCCGTCTGTAGAAATATCATCAAGTCTCCCAATAAAAGGAGATACATAAGTAGCTCCAGCTTTTGCAGCTAGAAGAGCTTGACCTGAAGAAAAAACAAGTGTACAATTAGTTTTAAGTCCTTTGTCACTGAAATATCTTATTGCTTTGATTCCATCTTCTATCATTGGTACTTTTATTACTATTTGATCATGAAGAGATGCAAGTGCTTCCCCTTCTTTAATAATACCGTCATAATCTACGGATATAACTTCTGCAGAAACATCACCATCAACAATTTCACATATCTTCATGTAATGATTGATTATGTTTTCACTTCCTGTAATTCCTTCCTTTGCCATTAATGAGGGATTAGTTGTTACTCCATCAAGAATACCAAGGTCTTGAGCATCTTTAATTTGATCTAAATTAGCAGTATCTATAAAAAATTTCATAAGTTTTTAATTGTAAAGTTTCATAATAATTTTTTGGAAAAATTTATCAGGAAATAAACTTTTCAAAGTAATTTTCTTTTCTAGAAAACCACCAACAAGGTAATTAATTTTAGGATTCTTTTGTTTAATAATTTTCAATACTAAATCAGCTACTTCATTAGGATCTCTTCCATGTTCCATTTTACCATTAACACTATTAATTACCCTACTATATTCTTTGTGATAAGGAGAAGTATTAGCTATATTAGAATCAACCCTGTTGCTTAAAATTTCAGTTTTATAATCTCCTGGAGCAATATTTACAACATTAATATTAAATTTTTTCAATTCAATATTTAAACTTTCTGCAATTATATTAAAAGAAGCTTTGGAGGCACAATAAGCACCCCAAAATGGTAAACCAAGATAACCAGCTATAGAAGTTATATTAATTATTATACCTGATCGATTTAGTCTCATACCTGGAAGTACAGATTGAATAACATTCAAATGACTAAAAAAATTAGTTTCAAAGACTTTCTTCATGTCCGAGATCTTCATTGATTCTATAGGTCCAGTGATATTAATTCCTGCATTATTTATTAATATATCTATTTTACCATGATTGCTAACTATCTCAGCAATAAGCTGCTTAGACATTTCGTAGTCGTTTATATTAAGACTCATTGTTAAATAGTCAGATTTTATATTATCTGCATTTCTTGAAGTACCAATAACAATATGTCCTAAAGAGTGAAGTTTTTCGGCTATTGATTTTCCAAAGCCCAGAGGATGTTCCTGTAATTAAAATTACTTTACTCATTATTTATTAAATATATTAGTAATAAATTTAATTCATGAAACATAGTATTGTTTTTTTGGTATTATTATTAGTTTTCAATTGTAACTCAGATAAAAGTGGAGGTTTTAAAATTCAGATTAACTCCACTAATAATTCAATTTCTTTAGGTGATGATATTTCCTTAAATATTACCTCTACAAATAATAAAGTAATTGATTCGATAGATTACTTTTTAAATAATATTAAGATTGAGAATCAAATTAAACTAAATAATAATAAAGTTGGAGAAAACCTTGCTAAGGTTGATATATACTCTAATGGAAAAAAAATATCATTAAATAAAAAATTTGATATCTATTCAAATATTAAACCAAAGTTAATGACTTATGATATTATAAATGAATTTAATCATGATCAAAAGGCCTACACACAAGGTCTTGAGATATATGAAAACTTTTTATTTGAAAGTACTGGTTTAAATGGAAAATCATCCTTAAGAAAAATAAATTTTAATACTGGAGAAATCATTAATATGATTAATCTAGAGTATGAATATTTTGGAGAAGGATTAACCGTATTAAATGATAAAATCTATCAATTAACTTGGAAAAATAGAATTGGGTTTATTTATGATCTAGAGTTAAATAATATCGGAACATTCAACTATGGAAATAGTCAAGAAGGATGGGGTTTATGTAATGATGGTAATTATATCTATAAATCTGATGGAACAAGTAAGATATGGAAATTAGATCCTAATACTCTTGAAGAGATTGATTTTATTGATGTTATGACAGATAAGTCTAGAATTAAAAACATTAATGAACTAGAATATATAGATGGGAAAATATATGCAAATACATATCAGCAAAATCGTGATGTTGTAATAGTTATTAATCCCTCTAATGGAATAGTTGAAAATGTAATTGACTTCTCAGGTTTAAGAGATAAAGTTCTGCAAAAAGCAGATCTTGATGTAATGAACGGCATAGCATACAACAAAGGTAAATTGTTTGTTACAGGTAAAAATTGGAATAAAATTTTTGAAGTAAAAGTTTATTCTAAGAATTAGTAAATAAAGGTCTTTCAATCATATATGATTCAACCTTCTTTCCAATTTCACTTAACATTTTATCATCTAAATGGGATTTAATTGAAGAATCAATTGATTCAGCAACAAAATCCATATCAGCCTCTACTAGACCTCTAGTAGTAATAGCAGGAGTACCAATTCTAATTCCACTTGTTACAAATGGTGATTGATCATCAAAAGGAACCATATTTTTGTTTACAGTAATTTTTGATAAACCAAGAACTCTTTCAGCATCCTTTCCAGTAATATTTTTATTTCTTAAGTCAATTAACAATAAATGATTATCAGTTCCACCAGAGACAATGTTGTAACCTAAGTCAGAGAGACTATTTGAAAGTCTATTAGCGTTTATTATTACTTGATTGATGTATTTCTCAAATACTGGGTCTAATGCTTCTCCAAATGCAATTGCTTTAGCAGCTATTACATGTTCTAAAGGACCTCCTTGGTTTCCAGGAAATATTGCTGAATCTAGTAGTGAAGACATTTTTTTAAGATTTCCATTTTTCAATTTAAGTCCAAATGGATTATCAAAATCTTTACCCATCATCATTATACCACCTCTAGGGCCTCTTAATGTTTTGTGAGTTGTTGAAGTTATAACATGACAGTGAGGAACAGGATCGCTTAAAAACCCCTTAGCAATAAGTCCAGAAGGATGAGCGATATCTGCATGAAGAAAAGCTCCAACTTCATCAGCAATTTCTCTAAATTTTTTAAAATTTATATCTCTAGAATATGCTGAAGCTCCTACAATTAAAAGCTTTGGCTTAACTTCTTTTGCTCTTTGTAGTATTTCATCATAATCAAAAATTCCTTCCTTAGTTACTCCATAAAAACTAGAGTTATATATCTTTCCTGAAAAATTAACATTAGATCCGTGAGTTAAATGACCTCCGTGAGATAAGTCTAATCCAAGAATTTTATCGCCGGGTTTTAAAAAAGCATCAAATACAGCAGTATTTGCTTGAGATCCTGAATGAGGTTGAACATTAGCATATTCAACATTGAATAAACTTTTAAGTCTATCAATAGCAATAGTTTCTATTTTATCTACTACCTCACATCCTCCATAATATCTTTTACCTGGATATCCCTCAGCATATTTATTTGTAAGTATTGAGCCAGTTGCCTTCATTACATTTTCACTCGTAAAATTTTCTGAAGCTATTAGTTCTAGACCACCTAACTGTCTGTTTTTCTCTTCATTTATTAGGTTGAATATTTGTTCTTGATTATTCATTAGAGGTTATTAAAGTGCTAAATTAATAAAATAGACACTCTAGTTTATTTGTTTTCTATTATATAAATCAACTAGTTATAAACAATTTCTATAGTTGAATATTAGACAAAATTAAATCTCAGTTACATACAATTTTAAATCAAGACTTTCCCCACATCATATCTTCAAGCAAATCTATTCTAATCTCTGTAAACGAACTTAAATCATCAATCATTGCATCAATTTCTTCAGCTTCATAAACCCCAAATATTTCATTACATCTTCTGGTTCTTTTGATGTAATTAATATATTAAGAAATGATGCCCAAGTAGTCCCCTTTTCATCAAACGGAATCACTTCATTAAATTTCTGTTTTATCCTAATGTTTAAGTCTCTCATAAAAACAAAATTATAAAAAAGATAAACAGAAAAATAATTGCTAAAGAACTTAATCAAATTCGTAATTTTGTAATATGAATAGTTCAGTTAATATAAATAATAAGAAAGCAAAGTATGATTATTCCTTACTGGATAAGTATACTTGTGGGATAGTTTTAACTGGTAATGAGATTAAATCCATTAGAAATTCTAAGGCATCTTTAAATAATGCATATTGTGAATTTGAGGGGAATGAGCTTTTTGTAGTTAACATGCATATTGATTTATATGAAAATTCAAGTGAGACAAACTATGATCCAAAAAGAAGAAGAAAATTACTTTTAAACAGACAAGAATTAAAAAAAATTGAAAAACAAGTAATAGATGTTGGTATTACAGTTGTTGCCACTTCCCTATTCCTGAGCAAAAAAGGAATGGCAAAATTGAATGTTTCAGTAGCAAAAGGTAAAAGAGAATTCGATAAACGAGATGTAATAAAAGACAGAGAAAGTAAAATAACATTAAAAAGAATTAAGAAAGATTTTAATACTTAATCTTTATTCTCTAGCATTGGCACAAATTTAAAATTACCATAAGTCTCTTTCTTAAATTCACTTTCACCAACCCTAGTAATCCTAGTCATAACTTGAGTTTCCTCACCAATTGGGATAATCATCTTCCCCCCTACTTTTAATTGGGACAATAATTTTTTTGGAACTATTGGAGAACCAGCTGTTACTATTATTCCATCAAAAGGTGAATCATCTTTTAACCCATTATATCCATCACCGTAGACAAATTTCTTTGGATAAATTTTTAATTTATTAAAGAGCTTAGTCGTTGTTCTAAATAAATTGTGATTCCTCTCAATTGTGTAAATATCAAGTTTAAGATGATTTAGAATTGAAGTTTGGTAACCTGAACCGGTTCCTATTTCAAGTACTTTATATCCTTCATTCAAATCTAAGAGTTGAGTTTGGAGTGCAACCGTAAAAGGCTGTGAAATTGTTTGATTATTTTCTATTGGTAAAGCCTTATCTAAATATGCCTGTTCTGAGAGTCCTGGATCTACAAATAAATGTCTAGGGATATTCTTAATAGAATCAAGAATCTTGTTATCAGTTATACCTTTTTTCTCTAGCTCTAAAGCAAGTATTCTTCTTCTACCTTTAAACTTGAAGTTATCTTCCACTCCCACTAATATTAAATTAATACTCGATAATTCCAAAAGAAGATTGTATTTTTATCAAATGATAAAGGTTGGTGTAATTGGAGCTGGTCATCTTGGAAAGATACATCTCAATATACTTAGCACTTCAGATTTTGACCTTGTTGGGTTTCATGATACTGATGTATCTAATTCAGAAAAATTAGCCTCAGAAAAAGGTTATGTTTTCTTTAAAGACCTGAATGCATTAATAAACTCTATCGATGCTGCTGTGATTGTGTCTCCTACAACTACTCATTTTGAAATTGCACAAAAATGTATAAAGAATGGTATTCATATTTTTGTTGAAAAACCATTAACTACCAACTCTAAAGAAGCTAGAATAATTAAAAAACTTGCTGAAGAGAAAAATATAATTGGTCAAGTGGGATTTGTCGAGAGATATAACCAGGCTTTCATTTCATGTAGAGAATTTATTAACAAACCGAAATTTATAGAGTCTCACAGACTATCTGATTTCAATCCAAGAGGAACTGATGTTTCAGTTATAATGGATTTAATGATTCATGACATAGATATTATATTAAATATTAATAAATCTAAAGTAAAAAAAATTGATGCTTCTGGAGTATCAATAATTAGCTCAACACCTGATATTGCTAATGCTAGAATTGAATTTGAGAATGGCTGTATAGCTAATCTAACTTCTAGTAGAATCTCACTAAAGAAAATGAGAAAAACTAGAGTTTTTCAAGAAGATGCATATGTTTCAATAAATTTCTTAGAAAAAAACTTTCAGGTTGTGAAAATCAGAGATAAAAATAGCAATGACAGCGAAGAATCATTAGTAATAAAGAATAACATCGGTGAGGAAAAAGTAATATTTTTTGAAACACCTGAAATAGAAGAAATCAACTCTATTGAAGCTGAGCTAAATGATTTCCTATATTCTATTAAGAATAAATCAGAATCCAAAGTAAGTTTAAATGATGGTCTTATGAGCTCTCGAAGTTGCAGAAGAGATAATGAGTCAATTATGAGTATAAAACAACAAATCTCAATAATCAATAACGAAATAAAAGATAAAGCGGAATTAATTGCTGTATCTAAGACAAGAAGTATTGAGGATATTAACGAAGCCTATAATCAAGGTCAGAAAAAATTTGGTGAAAACAGAGTTCAAGAAATTGTAGATAAATTCAATAAATTACCCAAAGACATCGAATGGCATATGATTGGCCATCTTCAAAAAAATAAAGTAAAATACATTTCAGAATTTATTTCTTTAATTCATTCTCTTGATAGATTATCATTAGCAAATGAGATTGATAAAAATGGAAAAAAACATGATAAATCAATTGATTGTTTAATTCAGATTAAAATATCAAAGGAAGAAACAAAATTTGGATTAAATATTGATGAGCTAGATTCTTTTTACGATGAAGTAAAAAAACTTAATAATATTAATATCCTAGGATTAATGGGTATGGCAACGTTTACAGATGATAAAGAACTTATAAACACCGAGTTTAAAGAAATAGAAAAACTATTTAAAAAAATGAAAACTATTGATTCAAATTTTAAAATTCTTTCAATTGGAATGAGTGATGATTATTTATTAGCTATTCAAAATGGATCAAATATGATAAGAGTTGGAAGTAGAATTTTTGGAAAAAGAAATTATTAATGTATACAATCGTTGATATAGAAAGTACTGGAGGAAAGTTTAATGAAGAGTCAATAATTGAAGTTGCAGCGTATAAATTTGACGGAACTTCAATTAAAGATCAATTTATAAGCCTGGTTAACCCTCAAAGGGATATTCACCCATATGTAGAAAAACTTACTGGTATAACCTCAAAAATGGTTAAAACAGCTCCAAAATTTCATGAGATAGCTAAAAGAGTAGTAGAAATAACCTCAGATTCAATATTAGTTGCTCACAATGCCCAATTTGATTATAGAATCTTACAATTAGAATTTAAAAGACTTGGATATGAATTTTCCATGAAGTCATTGTGTACTGTTATACTATCTCAAGAATTACTTCCAGATCAAGAATCTTATAAATTAGGAAGACTCTCAAGAAGTCTTGGAATTCCATTAAAAGATAGGCATAGAGCTAGTGGAGATGCTTTAGCCACAGTAGAACTTTTTAAAATCTTATTGGAAAAGGATATAAAACAAAATATAATTAAGAAAAGTATAGTTGAGTTTCCTGGTGAGAGTATGAATTCACTTTTTAAAGACACTATTGAAAATTTAAATAATGAAGTTGGTGTTTTTTATATATACAATAAACATAAAAAGTTGATCTATATTGATTACAGTAAGGATATAAAAAACAAAGTTGTAAAACTATTTACGAGTAAAAAGTTTATTCCAAAATATGTTCAAAATAATTTTAAATCTATAAAAGTTCACAAGACAGGTAATATTAGCATCAGTGTTATCAAGGCGTTAAATGAGATAAGATCTTTAAAACCAAAAATTAATAATAATATAGATCCAAAAATATTTCATAAAACTGAAAAGCCTGATATCATTTCTAAACTAAAAGATTTCATCATCACATTTAATGGTAAAAATGAAAATGATAAAAGTTTTATTTTTTTTAAAAATGAAAAATTCACTGGTTACGGTTATTTTGATCTATTTAATAACATTAATACCGAACAAAAGTTAAACTCTAGGTTAGTTAAAGTAGATGAGTCAAATAAGGTTAAAAACTATGTCTATAGATTAATTTTTCAAAAGAAATATAAAAAACTACTAACTTTGAGCGAAATTTATAAATTTTCAGACATTGAATAAAACTCGTCAGAAAATACATGATATAATTTACGAAGCTGATACACCAGAGGGTAAGATCTTTGATATTGGACTAATTATAGTTATAATTATTAGTGTAATTCTAGTTGCACTAGAGACTGTTGGCTGGATAAATAATAAATATTCTGAAATTTTTAATATTGCCGAATGGATTATTACCATTTTATTTACTATTGAATATATACTAAGGATTATCTCTATTCATCATCCTAAAAATTATATTTTTAGTTTTTATGGAATAATTGATTTTCTCGCTACTATTCCTAAGTATATAGCATTAATTTTTGTTGGAGCACCTGTAGAGGCTTTGATGGCAATTAGAGCTCTTAGAATTTTGAGAATCTTTCGAGTTCTCCATATTTCAAGATATATAGGAGAATCTACTTTCCTGGTAAGGTCACTTCTCGTTAGTAGAGCAAAAATTATAATTTTTCTACTTTTTGTATTGATAATGTGTATTGTTTTTGGAACTCTTATGTACATTATTGAAGGACCTGAGGCAGGTTTTGATAATATTCCAGAAAGTATTTATTGGTGTATTAGCACAATATCAACTGTTGGTTATGGTGACATAGTTCCTTTAACAGGAATGGGTAAATTTGTAGCTTCTATACTCATGATTCTTGGGTATGGAGTCATAGCTGTCCCAACTGGAATAATCTCTGCAGAGATGGCTCAAAGAAAGAAAAATGTAGATGTTAATACTAGAGTATGTGCAGAGTGCATGAATAGTAAACATAAAGATGCTGCAATATATTGTCATGAATGTGGTTCACATCTAGATGAGGAAAAATAAAAACTTAATTTATATTGCTGGCCCTACTGGAGTTGGTAAAACTGATTTAAGTTTAGAAATAGCCAAAAAATTTAACACGGATATTGTCTCATGTGATTCAAGACAATTTTATAAAGAGTTAAAAATTGGCACTTCCCCACCCTCAAATTCTCAATTAAAAGAAGTAAAACACCATTTTATTCACAATAAAAGCATCCATGATCTATATAATGTTGGTAAATATGAAAAAGAGGCGATCACAGTAATAAATGATTTATTTAAGGAAAAAGACAATCTAATCCTAGTTGGAGGATCTGGATTATATGCAGATTCAATTATGTTTGGTATTGATGATTTTCCAGATGTACCATTGAATATGAGAAATAATATTATTGCTGATTTCAAGTCAGGAGGTATAGAAAGTCATTCAAAATAAACTTAAAAAACTTGATCCTGAGTATTATGAAGAAGTTGATTTAAGAAATGTTAACAGGATAATTAGAGCTCTAGAGGTGATTGAATTAACAGGTAAAAAGTTCTCATCTCAAAGGACTAAAAAAGAAAAACAGAGAGTCTTTAAAAGTCATGTACTAATTATTGAAAGCGATAGAGAAAAACTATATAAAAGAATTAATAATAGAGTAGATATAATGATAAAAGAAGGTTTAGAAGAAGAAGCTTTTAAATTAAAAGATTTTAAGGAATTAAATACCTTGAATACAGTTGGTTACAAGGAATTTTTTAGTTATTTTGATGATAAATTAACATACACTCAAGCAGTTGAAAAAATAAAACAGAATACCAGAAACTATGCTAAAAGACAAATAACATGGTTAAAGAAGTATACAAACCCAGTTAATGTTTACAATAATCAAGAGAGTTGAATCAATTATTATTAAGTTAAATCAAGTCATATGAAACTATTTAAGATTATATTTTTATCAATCATTCTAACACTTCCTTTATATGGTCAAAGAGAATATCACGGATGAAGTATTAGAACAAGCGACTTAATAATATTGATGAATTTATTGAATTCCTTTCTTATCCTAATGATGCAAATTTTAGATCTGATATCAGATAAATTAATTAATTGGACAGAAAATAAGTTTGAATCTTTAGAATTTAAAATTGAAAAATTAGATACTGAGACTATTCCTCTTCTTCTTGCTTCCAAACATATAAACGATGATTATAAAACAATTCTCATCTATCTTCACCTTGATGGTCAACCAGTAGATTTAAGTAAATGGAATCAGGAGAATCCATTTACCCCAGTTTATAAACTAAAAGAAAACGGCAACTTTACAAGACTATGATTCAAGTAAATTAAAAAATATCAGTTATGATACCTTAGAAGAAAATGATATAAGAATCTTTGCTAGATCCTCTTCTGATGCTAAAGGACCTGTGATGATGTTAATTCAAGCAATAAAATTTATGAACTTGAATAATATTGATCAAAAATTTAATATAAAGTTAGTAATGGATTTTGAAGAAGAAAAGGGCTCACCAAGTCTACCCTCACGCCGTTAAAAAATATAGAGAACTCCTCAAAAGTGATGCTCTCCTAATATTTGATGGACCTCAACATCAATCAGATCTACCAACATTAAATTTTGGAAATAGAGGGATATCCTCAAATCACTCTTAAAAACATATGGACCCGTTGTACCCCAGCATAGTGGACATTTTGGAAATTATGCACCTAATCCTAGTCTTTCGAATGTCAAATATATTATCCTCAATGAAAGATGAAAATGGGATTGTTAAAATTAAAGGCTACTATGATGGAATTCAGACTATACAGATGAAGTAATGAAAGTATTTAGATGATGTTCCAGACAATGAAGAAAATAATGCGTGCTAAAATGCAATTTAAAAAAGCAGAGTCTAGTTGGTAATGCACATATCAAGAATCTCTTCAATTCCCATCATTAAATGTAAGAGGAATAAGAGCAGGTTGGGTTGGATCTGAAGCTAGAACAATAATTCCATCTGAATGTATTGCAGAAATAGATGTTAGACTAGTCATTGAATCTGATGGTTACAGACTTCAATGATCTAATAAAAAAACATATTGAAAGTCTTGGATATATGAAGTTTTAGATCATGAACCTTCAAAAGAGGAGAGAATGAAATATGATAAAATTGTAAAATTTAATTCTAGTGTTTCATATCCAGCATTTAGAACTGAAATTGATAGTGATTTAGGAAGATTGGCTATCTACATACTTTAACTAAAAACATTTGGATGTAAAACCAGTTTTAAAAAGAACTAGTGGTGGGTCTGTTCCAATTTCACCATTTGTTAACATACTCAATATTCCGGCAGTTGGAGTTCCAACTGTAAATAAGGATAATAATCAACATAGTCCAAATGAAAATATTAAACTATTAGAATTATATAAAGGGAATAGAAACTTTTATTGGGATTCTATCTTCAGAGTACAACTAGATAAGATAGTTTAATATATTTTTCTCTACGTCCTCTAAAACATTAGTAGAAACTCGGGGTTTAAAATTATTACCAGTGATTATGTTAAATAATTCGATATACCTATCTGAAACTTCATTAATAATTTCATCTGAGATTTCAGGTAAATTCTCATTTTCTTTTCCCTGAAAATTATTTTTAATCAACCATTGCCTAAAAAATTCTTTAGATAATTGTTTTGGTGTCACTCCATTATCAAAATCAGTTTTATAAGTATCCATGTAAAAATATCTAGAGGAATCAGGTGTGTGTATTTCATCTATCAAGTAGAGCTTATTATTTTTATCGTAACCAAATTCATATTTAGTATCCACTAATAATAAACCTCTTTCTTTTGCAATTTTTGTTCCTCTTGAAAACAACTTATATGTTACTTCCTCAATTTCTTCGTATTGATCAATGGAGAGTATACCTTGTTTTAGAATATCAGACTTTGAAATATCTTCATCATGACCAAATTCAGCTTTAGTACTTGGAGTAATTATTGGCATTTCAAATTTTTGATTGGAAGAAAGTCCTGAAGGTAATGAGACACCACAAATACTTCTTTCACCAGATTTATAAAGCCTATCAGAGTGTCCAGTCAAATATCCTCTGATTACCATCTCAATCTTAATTGGGTTAAGTTTACGACCAATTGAAACATTAGGGTCAGGTGAAGAAATAAGCCAATTATCAACAATGTCCTTAGTTGAGTTTAACATTTCAAGGGATATCTGGTTTAATACTTGTCCTTTATTAGGGATTGGTCTGGGCATTACTATGTCAAATGCTGATATCCTGTCAGAAGCTATCAAAATAATGATTTCATCCTCAATAGTATAAACGTCTCTTACTTTTCCTTCGTATTTAGAAGTTTGACCTGGGAAATTAAAATCAGTTTTATAAATATTATTCACTATGAATCTTTTTCAATTTGATTATATGCATCAATAACTTTTTTAACAATAGGGTGTCTAATAACATCCTTATCATCAAGATAAATAATCTTAATACCTTTTTTGTTTGAGAGTATTTTAATTGCATCTTTTAATCCAGAATTTTCTTTTCTAGGCAAATCAACTTGACCAGGATCACCTGTTACCATAAATTTTGCACTCACACCCATTCGAGTCAGAAACATTTTCATTTGAGCAGGTGTAGTGTTTTGAGCTTCATCCAGAATAACAAATGCGTTATCTAAAGTTCTTCCTCTCATAAATGCAAGAGGAGCAATTTCAATTGTTCTATCCTCTAAGAGTTTTTCAAGTTTGCTAAATGGTATCATATCACTTAACGCATCGTACAAAGGCTGCATGTAAGGATCGAGCTTTTCTTTTAAATCTCCAGGAAGATATCCTAAATTTTCTCCAGCTTCAACTGCTGGCCTAGTCAAAATAATCTTTTTAATTTCTTTTTCTTTTAGAGCTTTTACAGCCATTGCTACTCCAGTGTATGTCTTACCTGTCCCAGCCGGTCCTATAGCAAATATCAAATCGTTTGTTGACAATGATTTATAAAGTTTTTTTTGATTAACAGTTTTAGCAAGAATAGGCTTACCTGAAACACCATAAAGTATCAGCGAGGGTTGATCACCATTAAACTTTACATCCTTTACAACTATATCATTTATTACGTTAGGATCTATTGAATTATACTCTGAATAATATTTCAGTAAACTTCTAAATTTTTTATCAAAATCCTTTAATTCATTTTTTTCACCAAGAGCTTTAATAGTTTGTCCTCGCTGAACTAGTTTAATTTTGGGAAAACTTGATTTTAAAGAATTTAAATTATCTCTTGAAAAGAAGTATTGTGGGTCAACGTCGGTTAATTCAAATTGGAGATCACTCAATAGATTGTATTTAAAAATTTGTTATAGTAGATTATTTGATTCAAATTTACATAAATTTTATAAAGTTTATTTAATCAAATGTCTATCATAACATTAACAACTGATTATGGGAATAAAGACTACTTTGTTAGCTCATTAAAAGCTAAATTAATCAGTGATATAAATGAAATTAATATAATAGATATATCACATAAGATAAGTCCTTTTAATCTCTCAGAGGCAGGCTATGTTCTTGAAGGAGCATTTAATAATTTTCCACGAGGAACTATTCACATATTGAGTGTTGACTCCGAATTAACTCCAGAAAACAAACATATAGCAATAATGTATGATGGATGTTATTTCATCGGAGCAGACAATGGTGTTTTTTCATTAATATTTAAGGATAAAAAACCAGAACAAATTGTTGAAATTAATCTACATAGTAATTATAATTATAAAATTTCAGCAGATGATTTATTTGTAAAAGTTGCTGCACACATTCATAGATCAGGACCTCTAAATGTTGTGGGAAATGAAATAAATAAGATTAAAGAAATCACTAATTTAAGACCAGTTGTAAATAAAGAACAAAGTCAAATAATTGGTAGCGTAATCTATATTGACAACTATGGGAATGTTGTCACTAACATCACTGAGAAACTTTTTAAAGAAATATCAAAGACAAGGGAATTTACTATAAATGCTAGAAGTGTTAAGTTTTCAAAAATTCATAAAAATTACTCAGATGCAATAGACTTTACTTTAGAAAAAAAAGACAGAGAGGAAGATGGAAAGAAAATTGCTTTATTTAATAATCTAGGATACCTTCAATTGAGTATATACAAAAGTAATCCTCAGACAGTTGGAAGTGCTAGTTCGCTTTTTGGGTTAAATTATAGAGATGTCGTTAGCGTATATTTTTAGTGTTTGTATCTAGTAGATAACTTTTATAAGTTATACTAAGAAATATTGTTTCAATTAAATATATTTGAAAAAAAACATATGAATTTTATTGTTTCATCTTCTCTACTTTATAAAGAGATTCAAATTTTAGGTGGGGTTATTAATTCTACTAATACTCTGCCAATTCTTGATAATTTTTTGTTTGAAATAAACAATAACAAACTTACTTTAAGTTCCTCAGATCTTGAATCAACCATGACTTCAGAAATTGAAATTGAATCAACTTCCGTAGACAAAATTGCCATATCAGCAAAGCTGTTAACAGATATTTTGAAGACATTTTCAGAACAACCATTAACCTTTAGTAAAACAGATAATAACACGATAGAGATAAGTGCTAGTAACGGAAAGTATTCACTAGCTTATTTAAAGGGAGATGAATTTCCTAAGCAAATTGAAATATTGGATGCACATGAAACTAAGATAAAAGGTTATGACCTCGGAAATGCAATAAATTCGACAATATTTGCATCAGGAACTGATGATTTAAGACCAGTTATGAATGGTGTTTTCTTTCAATTTAACAGTGATTCATTAAGGTTTGTAGCTACCGATGCACACAAATTAGTAAAGTTTGAGACTTCAGAATATACAGCAAGTGAAGTATCAGAGTTTATTATGCCAAAGAAACCTCTTCAAATTTTAAAAGGGATACTTCAAACCGAAAGCTCGGAACTTGTAATTCAACATAATGAATCAAATGCAAAATTTATATTTGATAAATCTTCTATAACATGTAGATTAATTGATGGTAAATTTCCAAACTATGAGGCTGTTATTCCAAAAGACAATCCAAATGTTTTAACAATTGATAGACAATTATTTCTAAACTCAGTAAGAAGAGTTAGTATATTTTCTAATAAAACTACTAATCAAATTCGAATTAAACTTGCCGGTACTTTATTAAATATTAGTGCTGAAGACTTTGATTTTAGCAATAAGGCTGATGAAAACCTTAGAATGTCAATATTCAGGTGATGATATTCAGATTGGATTTAATTCTAAATTTTTGATTGAGATGTTAAATAACTTAGAATCTGATATGATTACTCTTTCTATGTCTCATCCAAATAGAGCTGGAATAATAAGACCATTGAATGAGGGTGGTGAGTCTAAAGAAACCATAACAATGCTTGTAATGCCTGTTATGTTAAATGATAATGACTAATCAATAGATTTTCCAACACCTTCAGGAGCTCTTTTATAGATTCCTGATTCAAGCTTTTCTCGAATAGAAGCAAATGCATCAAGAGTTTCATTTATATCATCTTCATTATGAGATGATGTTGGGATTAGTCTTAAAAGAATTAGACCTTTTGGTATAACTGGATACACAACAATTGAACAGAATATTTGATAATTTTCTCGAAGATCTCTAACTAATGCCATAGCTTCAGGTACACTTCCCTCAAGATATACAGGTGTAACACAGCTCTGAGTAGAACCAATATCAAAACCACCTTTTTTTAAGCCAGATTGAAGCATATTAACATTTTCCCATAACTTATTTTTTAGTTCAGGTTTAGTTTTAAGTAACTCAAGTCTTTTTAGTGCACCTATAACCAATTGTATTTGAAGAGATTTAGCAAACATCTGTGAACGCATGTTATATTTTAAATAACCAATTATTTCAGTATCACCTGAAATAAAAGCACCTGTTGATGCCATTGATTTAGCAAAAGTTGCAAAATAAACATCAATTTGATCCTGCACACCCTGTTCCTCTCCAGTTCCAGCACCAGTTTTTCCAAGAGTTCCAAAACCATGTGCATCATCAACTAATAATCTAAATTGAAATTTATTTTTCATTTCAACGATTTCCTTTAGCTTACCTTGCTCACCTCTCATGCCAAAAACACCTTCTGAAATAACTAAAATTCCACCACCAGTTTGTTCTGCCATTTTCGTTGCTCTCTCAAGATTTTTTTCAAGACTTTGCATATCATTATGCTGATAAGTAAACCTTTTACCTAAGTGAAGTCTTACGCCGTCAACAATACAAGCATGTGCATCAATATCGTATACAATAATATCATTCTTCGAAACAAGCGAATCTATTGTAGATAAAATCCCCTGATATCCAAAATTTAAGAGATAGGCTGATTCCTTGGAAGTAAATTCTGCTAATTCTAATTCTAATTTCTCATGTAAGTTAGTATGTCCAGACATCAAACGAGCACCCATTGGATATGCGCTCCCATAGTCTTTAGCTGCATCAGCATCAGCCTTTCTAACTTCAGGATGATTAGCTAGACCCAAATAATCATTAACACTCCATGTTATAACCTCTTTACCATTAAATTTCATTCTATTAGATATTGGACCTTCTAATTTTGGAAAAGCAAAGTAGCCTTCAGCAATTGATGCCCACTTTCCTAATGGACCTTTATTTTTATATATTTTTTCAAATAAATCTTGCATAATATTATATATAGTTAATTGAGTTTTTTTTAGGTTGATAGAAGCTACTATCGTAAAAGCCTTGATTGTTCATCCATTCATCTGAATAAATCTTACTTAAATATCTTGATCCATGATCAGGAAATACAGCTACAACATAACTATCAGATTTAAATTCCTTTTCTTCATTTAGGATGTTGATTGCTTGAAAAGCAGCACCAGATGTATATCCAACAAATAATCCTTCTTTTAGTGTAATCTCTCTTGCCATATGAGCGCTATCTGAATCAGTGACTTTAACAAACTTATCAATAATTTTGAAATCAGTAGCTGAAGGGACAATATTTTTACCTAACCCTTCTATTCTATATGAATAGATTTCTTTTTTATCAATTTTTCCAGTCTCATGATATTTTTTAAGTATTGAACCATAAGCATCTACACCAATTATTTTTATTTTACTATTTTTTTCCTTCAAGAAACGACCTATACCCGATATTGTTCCACCTGTTCCACTACAAGCAATTAAATGAGTAATTTTTCCATTTGTTTGATTCCAAATTTCTGGACCAGTAGTTTGATAATGAGCTTCAACGTTTAATTCATTAAAATATTGATTTATATAAACAGAATTTTCAATCTCAGTACTAAGTCTTTTTGCAACTTCATAATATGATCGAGGATCATCTGAATCAACATTTGAAGGGCAAACATATATATCAGCACCAAGGCATTTCATCATATTAATCTTATCCTTAGATGCCTTTGAACTAACTGCAAGAATACATTTATATCCTTTGAGAAGAGATACCATAGCTAAACTAAATCCGGTGTTACCAGAAGTAGTTTCAATTATAGTACTTCCTTTATTTAGTAATCCTTTTTTTTCTGCCTGATTAATAATGTGAAGAGCTATTCTGTCTTTGTTTGAATGTCCAGGATTAAAACCTTCATATTTTGTAAAATATGAACCTGGAAAGTCTTTAGTTAATGTATTAAGCTTAATTAGAGGTGTATTACCAATAAGTTCGAGAATATTATTATAAGCTTTATTTTCGTGGGACATTATATGAATAAAATAAAGAACAAATTTACAGAAAAAAACTAGTAATCACATGAAAAATTTCCAATTGGAGAACCATCAGGGATCTTAGTTTTTTCAATCGGTTTATATTTATCAGGATTATCAAGAAACCCATTAATTTTATTTACCAAGAAAGCATTGTAATTGTTTAAATCACTTGATAATTTTTCCTTAGTATTCAATATACTAGATAGTATTAATGACTTTGAAAGATCATTAGTCTTACTATTATTAAATGCTAAAAATAGATGATCTAGAAAAAGTGATGATGTGTTATTATTAATAGAGCTCTCATAAAGACTCATTTTTTTATTACTAAAGATAGAATTAGAAATAATTGACAGATAATCCTCAAGCTTTAAAATATTTTCTCCAAACATATTCTGTTGATAAATCCTATTGATTCTTTCAGGGTTAATCAGAAAAGTTAATGTGTGATTAATTACAGAGCTTGAAGCATTAATATAGTCAAATGTAACACCAGTGTTTGATTCAAAGTTTTCTCTTGTTCTAGGATTTCTAAATGATCTAGGAGATAGAATCTCAATTAGATTATCAGGCAATACTAAATTTTTTGGATTTAAAACATTCAATAAAGATTCAAGTGACTCTTTCTGTAATTTACTATTAACAAATTTTACTTTATCATTATTTAAATTCTTAACAAAATAAAGATAATCAACACCTCCAATAGCTTTAGCTGTTGACTCTATCTGATATCTATGTAACATATATATAGGGACTAAGATATCTTCTATTCTATCATAAGGCTCTCCATCGATAAGATTTTCTAAATCAATATTCTTTAATGCTAAATCACGAACTTCTAAAAGTTTGTTTAATTCTTTATAAGGAAATTCCCCATTATCCCAAAGGTGAGAAAATGGATTTGCACTTCCAACTGGTCTAGAATCAGAATCACTAAGGAAATACAAACCTTTATTAACTGCCTCTTCTATAATCTGGTTTAACTTAATCTCTTCATTTTCATTTTCTTGAAAATCAGTATATGCATATCTCACAGTTACCTTATCCCAATCACCAATATTTTTTGAATATGCATTATCTATATTGATATCACCATCTATAATATCTATTTTAGGATGAGGGTAATCCATAACTGAGGATCTATTATTAGCACTAGATATATAATTATGAGCAAAACCTAGAGTATGGCCAATCTCATGAGCAGACAACTGTCTAATTCGATCAAGAGAAGTCTCTTTAATAAGTGCTTTGTTTTCGATATCATTAGGATTATCAATTAAACCACTTAATATCATATAGTCCTGTCTTACTCTTAGACTTCCAAGACTAACTTGACCTTTGATAATTTCCCCAGTTCTAGGGTCTACTATACTTGCTCCATAGCTCCATCCTCTAGTTGATCTATGAATCCACTGGATTAAATTATACCTAACATCCATTGGATCTGCATCCTCAGGTAAAACCTCAATTCTAAATGCATCTTTGTATCCAGCACTCTCAAATGCCTGGTTCCACCAATTACCCCCCTCAATTAAAGCAGTTTTAACTGGTTCTGGTGTGCCATTATCAATGTAATAAACTATTGGATCTAAAGGCTCACTGATTTCTTGTTTAGGATACTTTTTATTCAATCTATGCCTAACAATAAATCTTTGTTCTAACTTTTCATCTATAGGTGTTGAATAATCATAAACTATAAAAGGATTACTTCCACTTCTAGGATCAAACTTTCTCTTTTTATAATTATTATCAGGTAGTTCAACAAATGAATGGTGTTGATTAACAGTCAAATTAGAAGCTGTGGGAGTAACACTTCTGACTAAATTTCCTGATGGGTTTCCTGTGAATGTTAGTAGAACATCAAATTCAATGTTTTTAGGAAATGCTTTTGTTCTATCTAAATCAATAGCAGACATAGACTTATTTAGAGTGTAAGAGCCAGAATTAGAATATTTTAGCCTTTGAGAAACTCCATGAGCATCACTTATTAAAAAAGATGTAATATCAATTTTATATGAATCATTAGATTTTTCAATTATATCAAAGCCAAATAAAACAGATCTCGCAAAAGCTTCCTCAACAGCTTTATTTTCAAGATAATTAGATGAGTTCGAAACATATCTTAAATTAGGCTGAATTAATAAAATTTTATTCCCTCTTTTAGTAAAATAAACAACTCTAGAATTACCTAACTGTCCTCTATCTAGACCTAAATCATTATTTCCTACTCCCCTACTTAATGAATTTATATACATAAACTCACTATCTAAATTTTTAATTTCTAAAATTATTTTACCTGAATCGTCATTATAGGAAAAATTCATAAAACCCTCATAGTCTGTTTCTTGTGAGAAAGAAAAGCTGGAAACAAGAATTATTGATAGAAGTAATTTTTTCATAACTAATTTTTTTAGAAATATAATTTTTTTTTTTCAATTCATATAATTAATTTAAGGCATGTTTTCAAAAGAAAATATTAAAGCAGTTAGGAATCGTATTGATACGTTAAGGGGGTATCTTTGACGCTGAATCAAAAGAAAAGACTCTAATTAGTCTAGAAAAAGAGTCGTCAGCTGCTGACTTCTGGTCAAATCCGAAAGAAGCTCAACATACTGTTAAGAAAATTCAAAACTTAAAGAAACAGTTATCTGACTTCTTAAATCTAAACACTCAATATGATGATTTAATCGTTTTAAGCGAATTTCTTATTAATAATGAGGTTAGCGTAGATGAAATAAATAAATCTTTTGAAGAATTACTTATTTCAGTTGAGGATGTTGAATTCAAAATGATGTTAAGTAAGAAGGAAGACTCTATGAGTGCTATACTTCAAATAACTGCTGGCGCAGGTGGTACAGAATCTTGTGATTGGGCTGAGATGCTTATGAGGATGTATTTAATGTGGGGAGAGAAAAATAATTTTAAGATTAAAGAACTTAATAATCAATCAGGGGATGTTGCAGGAATTAAGACTGCAACAATTCAAATTGACGGTGAATATGCATTTGGTTGGTTAAAAGGAGAAAATGGAGTACATAGGCTTGTGAGGATTTCTCCCTTTGATAGTAATGCAAAAAGACATACATCATTTGCTTCAGTATATGTTTATCCACTTGTAGATGATACAATTGATATCACAATTAATCCTTCAGATTTATCATGGGACACAATGAGATCAGGGGGAGCTGGTGGTCAAAGTGTAAATAAAATTGAAACAGCAGTTAGACTAAAACATAAGCCTACTGGTATTACTATTGCAAATTCTGAAACAAGATCCCAACTAGATAATAAAGAAAAAGCTTTAATGCTTCTTAAATCTCAGCTTTATGAAATTGAAATTCAAAAAAACAATGAAGAGAAAAAAAAGATAGAAGATTCAAAGAAAAAAATTGAATGGGGATCACAAATTAGAAATTATGTGCTACATCCATATAAAATTGTAAAGGATGTAAGAACAGGATTTGAATCTGGAAATATCGATAATATATTAAATGGAGATATCAATGATTTCCTAAAGTCTTTTCTACTAAACCGTTAAATAATTTAAAATTAAATTGATTTATTAAAATTTTAGAGTAATTTCGCTAAAATTATTAAAAATTAAAATATGAGTACAGGATTAGTAAAATTCTTCAACGAGGCCAAAGGATATGGTTTTATTAAAGAAGATGATAACGATACAGAACATTTCGTTCATGTTTCAGGTCTTATTGACAGGGTAACAGAGGGAGATAAAGTAGAATTTGAATTAAAAGAAGGTAATAAAGGTTTAAATGCTATTAACGTAAAAGTTATCTAAATTTCCCTATTACAATATAAAAAAGTCCCTATTGGGACTTTTTTTTTGCTTTAAACTTAATTTTAGAGTATTTTCGCTAAAATTTATAAAAATTAAAATATGAGTACAGGATTAGTAAAATTCTTCAACGAGGCCAAAGGATTTGGTTTTATTAAAGAAGATGATAACGATACAGAACATTTCGTTCATGTTTCAGGTCTTATTGACAGGATTACAGAGGGAGATAAAGTAGAATTTGAATTAAAAGAAGGTAATAAAGGTTTAAATGCTGTTAACGTAAAAGTTATCTAAATTTCCCTATTACAATATAAAAAAGTCCCTATTGGGACTTTTTTTTTGCTTTAAACTTAATTTTAGAGTAATTATAGGTTATTATTTTTAAAAGGGAATATCTTCATCTTCATCTTTATTACTAGGTTCACTAAAGTCACTTAATTTATTTTCAGAGTTTAGTTTAGACTGAAACTCAAATGGAGAATCAAAACCACCAAGATCTTCGAATTTTCCTAGATTAGCAACGAATCTTAGCTTTATTGAATCTAAGGCTCCATTTCTATGTTTTGCAACAATAAATTCACCTTGACCTTCAGATGGAGTCTTCATTTCATCATCCCATTCATTAATACCATAGTATTCAGGTCTATAAAGAAAGGATACAATATCTGCATCTTGCTCTATAGCACCCGACTCTCTAAGATCAGATAAAATAGGTCTTTTAGTCCCACCTCTTGTTTCAACAGCTCTTGAAAGCTGAGACAAAGCAATAACGGGAATGTCAAGCTCTTTGGCTAAGGCTTTTAAATTCCTCGAAATAGTTGAGATTTCTTGTTCCCTATTTCCAGCTTTATTGGAAGAACCAATATTCATTAACTGTAAATAATCGATTATAATAAGTTTAATTCCATGGGAAGAAGCAAGTCTTCTTGCTTTAGCTCTTAATTCAAAAATTGTTAAAGAAGGACTATCGTCAATATATAGTGGAGCTGATTCAAGATCTGAGACTTTAATATTAAGTTGTTGCCATTCATGATCAGCTAGTTTCCCTGTTCTAAGCTTATCTGACGACAAACCTGTTTCAGATGATATTAATCTAGTAATAAGCTGAACAGAAGACATCTCAAGTGAAAAGAAAGCAACAGGAATATTTTGTTTAACAGAGATATTTCTTGCCATAGAAAGTGCTAAAGCAGTTTTACCCATACCAGGTCTTGCTGCAATAATAACAAGATCACTTGGCTGCCAACCAGAAGTAAGTATGTCTAGTTTTTCAAAACCTGTTGATACCCCACTAAGACCGTCTTGCTTAGCAATTTCTTCAATTCTATTTTTTGCTCTAATCACAAGGTTTTGAGCAGATTCTGTTGATGTTTTAATATTACCTTGTGCAACATCATAAAGTTTTGATTCAGCCTCATCTAAAAGATCCATAACATCAGTAGTTTCACTATATGACTTTTGAATAATTTCACTAGAAATTGTGATTAATTTCCTTTGAATGTATTTTTGAAGTATAATTCGAGAGTGAAATTCAATATGAGCAGAAGATGACA
The DNA here is from genome assembly GCA_905182065.1 of Candidatus Marisimplicoccus framensis. Classification (GTDB taxonomy): domain Bacteria; phylum Bacteroidota; class Bacteroidia; order Flavobacteriales; family Flavobacteriaceae; genus Marisimplicoccus; species Marisimplicoccus framensis. The sequence goes on along the minus strand of CAJIZN010000001.1, from coordinate 1,059,838 downwards.
CCTTTTGAGAAAGACTAATTAAATAAAAATCTCCTCCTGATGATTCAAAATTTTTATTCTTTTTTAAATCTGCTGAAACAGTTAATAAATCAATCGGTTCAGATTCTCTAAAAAGTCTCTCAATAGACTCATATATTAACTGGTGAGACTTTTTATAAAAAACTTCTGGAGATAATAATTCAATAATTTCATTAACCCCTTTTTCATCAATCAGCATTGCACCAAGCACAGCCTCTTCAAGATCAATTGCCTGTGGTGGAATTCTACCATCAGAAAGGTTAACTACAGACTGATTTTCGGTTTCATAAATTTTAAGTGGATTCCTTTTCTCCATTTAGTAAATGTATGTAAAATGGATTTTTAAATATCATAATCTTTAAATGATATTAATTAAAAGTTTAAACAAGAAATTTGTTAATAACTAAGGAGATTTGTTAATACTGATATTAACCTTTGAAGTTGCCAATCTTTGTGAACTTTTTTCTTCTAACTTCAATCATTTTATTTCTTGATAATGAATTTATTTTCTTATTAAAAAATAAAATATTTTCTTTCACTGATTGGAATGTTTCTGTGGGATTATAATGTGCACCTCCAAGTGGTTCATCAATAATTTTATCAATCAGTTTATTTTTAAGCATATCTTTAGCTGTAAGCTTTAAAGCATCTGCAGCAGCTTCTTTATGTTCCCAGCTTCTCCAAAGTATAGATGAACAAGATTCGGGAGAAATAACAGAATACCAAGTATTTTCAAGCATCAAAATCTTATCACCAACACCTATACCTAAAGCTCCACCAGAAGCTCCTTCTCCTATGACTATACATATGATAGGAACTTTAATATTCATCATCTCATATATGTTTCTAGCAATGGCTTCACCTTGACCTCTTTCTTCTGCTTCTAGTCCAGGAAAGGCACCAGGAGTATCAATTAATGTTACAATTGGAATATTAAATTTTTCAGCTTGTCTCATTAATCTAAGAGCTTTTCTATAACCTTCAGGATTAGCCATACCAAAATTTCTATATTGTCTAGTCTTAGTGTTATAACCTTTTTGGGTACCGATAAACATAAAAGATTGATTATCAATTTTACCAAGACCTCCAATCATAGCCTTATCGTCACTAACATTTCTATCACCGTGAAGTTCAAGAAATGAGTCACCACAAATATTGTTAATATAGTCTAATGTATAAGGTCTATTAGGATGACGTGATAATTGAACTTTTTGCCATGAAGAAAGATTACCATATATATCTTTTTTGGCCTCAACTAATTTTTTTTGAAGAAGATTGTAAGTTTTTGTTATATCAACATCACTTTCATTTTCAATTGACTTACACTTTTCAATTTGATCTAAAATTTCTTTTACAGGAACTTCAAATTCTAAAAACTCCATAGTTAAAATTTATGTAAATATAGTTTAAAAATAGAATTTATCTAATTGCTTTTTTTAATAATAAAACAGCAATTATAAGAAATATTAAGAGTATTCCCCAGGATGCTATTGCAGGAGAAAAGTTAGATTTAATTACTAATACACTAAAAATTTTATCAAGAAATATAAAGAGAAATCCAAGAGAAACACCAATAGCAAGATTACTGCCAGTTCCTCCCCTTCTTTTAAAAGAAGAAACAGAAATAGCTATTAAGGTTAAAATAAAACAAGAAAGAGGTATTGTATATCTTTTATGGCGTACTAAAAGATGAGAGTTAATTAAAGGAGAACCAGCTTTTTTTTCATATCGAATTAGTTCATTTAATTCAAAGAAATTTAAAGTTTCGGCTACATAGTTTAATGGAGCTAAATCATCAATATCAAAATCTAATATAGTATCTAATCTTGTTACTCTTTTTATAATCTCTTGATCGTTAATTATTGATCTCTTAACATAATTTGTTAATCTAAAAATTGAGTCATCCCATCTAATTGTTGTTGCAGTTATTTTATGTCTTAACTCATTTCCGTCAAAGTTTTCTAAAGTAAAGTTTAAACCTCTTTTCCTTGAAGGATCATAACTGCTAACATATATATACTCAATGTCATTTATCTGTTTAAATAATCTAGAAGTTTTTCTTTTTTCTTCTGATTTAATATTCTCTGAAATAAATTCATTAAAATTTTGATTTGATTTAGGAACTATAAACATACCTGCTATAAGAGCAAAGACAACAATTAAAGAAGTAGATATAAAATATGGTTTTGAGAATCTTTGAAAAGAAAGACCCGAGGAAAGTATAGCTGTTATCTCTGTATTGGTAGCTAATCTAGAGGTAAAGAAAATAACTGCTAAAAAAAGAAAAACAGGGTAAAGTTGACTACCAAAATACCAAACAAAATCTATGTAATAACTTAATATTAAATCTCCTGGGACTTCGTTTTCTCTAAATTTATCTATTTTTTCTGCAAAGTCAACCATTATTCCAATTGGAATAAATAAACCAAACATTACAAAAAAAGTACTCAGATATTTCTTGATTATATACTTATCTATAATCTTCATTAACTCAAAATTAGTAAAGAAATTAACATCGTAAATAGATTGTTAATTATTTCTATATAATTTATGATAAAAAGAATTTAAAGAGTTTTGATTCTCATATGTTTAATTATACATTTACCAATATATGGATGTAGATTTAAATAAGCTAGTAACGCAGGTTAGAAGAGATATATTAAGAATGGTTCATACGGTTAATTCTGGACATCCAGGTGGCTCACTAGGTTGCGTTGAATTTTTTGTTACGTTATATAAAAGAGTTTTAAAAGTAGATAATAACAGTGACTCAAATGACATGTTCATTTTATCTAATGGACACATATCACCTGTTTATTATAGTACTCTTGCTAGGTCAGGTTATTTTAAAGTTGATGAACTAGATACTTTCAGAAAAATTGATTCTAGACTTCAAGGGCATCCGACTAATCATGATAATTTACCTGGTATAAATATTTCTTCTGGGTCTCTTGGTCAAGGTGTTTCAGTAGGGCTTGGTATCGCGTTATCCAAAAAACTTAATAATGATGACTCTCTTGTATATGTTTTAACTGGTGATGGTGAACTTCAGGAAGGTCAAAATTGGGAAGCATTTATGTTTGCAGCAGCAAAAAAAGTTGATAATATTATTGTTACTGTTGATTATAACGGACAACAAATAGATGGTTCAACAAAGGATGTTTTAGATATTGGTGACTTAAAATCAAAATTTGAATCTTTTGGATGGAAAGTTCTAGAAATGGAAAATGGAAATTCTCTTGATGAAGTTTATTCAACACTTAGTTTAGCTAAGGAAAATTCTAAAAAAGGTGAACCTATTGTTATATTAATGAAAACAGTAATGGGAAATGGTGTTGACTTTATGATGCATACTCATGAATGGCACGGTAAAGCTCCAAATGATGAACAATTAGAAGTTGCACTTAATCAAAACCCTGAAACTCTAGGAGACTATTAATATGGAAAAAATTATAAATCAAGGAGATAAAGATACAAGGTCAGGTTTTGGAGAAGGCCTAACTGAATTAGGTAGATCTAATGATAATGTAGTAGCATTATGTGCTGATCTAACTGGTTCATTAAAAATGAATGTTTTTGCTGAAGAAAATCCTGAAAGATTTTTTCAAACAGGAATTGCAGAAGCAAATATGATTGGTCTTGCAGCTGGTCTTGCAACTGGTGGAAAAATACCATTTACTGGAACATTTGCTAATTTTTCAACAGGAAGAGTTTATGACCAAATTCGACAATCAGTTGCTTACTCTAATAAAAATGTTAAGATATGTGCTTCTCATGCTGGAATAACACTTGGAGAAGATGGGGCAACTCATCAGATCCTTGAGGATATTGGTCTAATGAAAATGTTACCTGGAATGACAGTAATTAATACTTGTGATTTTAACCAAACAAAATCTGCAACAATTGAAATTTCAAATTTTGATGGTCCTGTTTATTTAAGATTTGGAAGACCTAAAGTTGCAAATTTTACAAACTCGTCTGAGAAATTTAAAATTGGAAAAGGTTTAATGTTAAAAGAGGGAAATGATGTAACCATTGTTGCTACTGGACATTTGGTATGGGAGGCAATTAAAGCTTCAGAAAAATTAGCTGAAAATGGAATAAATGCTGAAATAATAAATATCCATACTATTAAACCCCTAGATGAAGACATTATACTAAAGTCAGTTTCAAAAACAGGATGTCTTGTTTCAGCAGAAGAACATAATATTTACGGTGGTTTAGGTGAAAGTATTTCTAGATTACTTGTAACAAAACTACCTTCACCTCAAGAGTTTGTTGGTACAAAGGATACTTTTGGTGAATCTGGTCCTCCATCCGAACTTATGAATAAATATGGGTTGAATAGCTCATCTATTTATAATTCAGCAGTTGATGTTCTTAAAAGAAAGTAATCAGTGGCATAATTATTGCTCTTTATTGTTATGAGAAAAACTATTTTATTCTTATTATTTATATTATTCTCATCTTCTCTTACAGCTCAAGGTAATTTAGGTGTTAACTTTGGTTTGAATGATGATAACTTTGGTGCAATTGAAAACATTAAAAACAAAATTGATAATTACAACCTTGATATTAAAAATTCAACTGGTTTTCAATTTGGGGTTTTTACTGAGATTGATTTAATTACTTTCTATATTAGACCAGAATTAAATCTAATTTTTTCAAAATCTAAAAATGCAACTGCTTTCGAAGGAAATTCTATTTTAGACCAATCAATTAATATTGCAGAACATTCATACAAATCTACTGATATTCAAGTACCTATAATATTTGGATATAAAGTTTTAGGACCAATAAGTGTATTTGCCGGACCTTCATTTAAATATAGCCTTTCAAACTCAAGTAACTTTGATTTAGAAGAAATTAAAGATAAATATACATTAAGCTTACTAATTGGATCTAGAGTTAAATTTAGATCATTAAGCTTAGGTTTAAGATATGAGAGAGGACTTAACAATAAGGAGATTTTAATTATTAACGCAAATGGTGTTGAACTTGAAAATGCTAATGTTGATCTAACTACAAATAAGTTATCATTAAATCTATCTTATGATATTCCTTATGGTTTGTTTAAAAAGAAGAATAATTAGTTATCTGGATCTAAATAGTCAGGTATACCGTCATTATTAGTATCATCTATTATAGAATCATTGTTTTTATCTATTTCATTTACAGTAAGAATCCCATCTCCATCGTCATCAACATCGTACATATTCCATAGGTTGTCCCCATCTGTATCATCTCCAAATGGTTTATTATCTCCATCTATATCCTCAAAAATTGATAGTATACCATCATTATCATGATCTGTATCTGTATGAGTCATTAGTTTAACAGTAAAAATTAGGGGAGAATATTCAGGTATACCTGAACTTATATTTTCAAAATAACCTATACCTGAGGGAATAAAAAATAAACCAACACCAAAAGAACTATAATCAATAGTTCCATTTGAATTTTCTGTAAATTTTCCAGTTCTAAGTTCTGAAACTCCTTCTCTAAATCCTTGTAGAGAATTTGCTAAATCAATCCAAATGGGAAACTTACGATTATCAAATGTATTTCCATCAATAAGTGTTCCATCATATGAAACATATACAGAGTCTGCAACTGAAGGATTCTCATTCGAGCCTTCACGAGCAATAATGTAGTATAGATTGTGAGAAGTAACCTGACCCTCAGAGTTAGTTACATCAACTGTTTTGATCTTAGCCTGTTCAAACAGTGTAAGTCTTGAGGAATTATTGTTCGATATAGTATCTAACTTAATATTAACATCAGATTCATTATTAAAATCTTCATAATTATAAGTATGTGTCTTTAAGTAGGATTCCAATAAGTCTTGATCAACGATAACTTGCTCACTATAATCTCTTATTGTGTATGTTGGAGAGGTGTCCTCTTTCTTACATTGAAGAAATAATAAAAAAACTGGAACTAGAAAAAATAGTTTTTTCTTCATAATTTAGTGCAAAGATACAACTTTACTTTATTTATTTAAAAGAGTATTAATATGAAAAAACTTGCTGTTCAAAACTTAATTTTAGACAACTCTGATATTGAAAATAAAATTCAAAGAATTGGTTTAGAGATATTAGAAGATAATATAGATCAATCAAAAATTATCTTATTTGGTATTTCAGATAATGGTAAATTAATATCTCAAAAATTAATAGACCATATAAATAAAATTTCAGATATAAAGATTGTTTTAATTGATGTAATAATTAATAATGGATCAATAGCATATAATAGTAAATTTGATGTTTTAAATGAGTCTATAATTATAGTAGGAGATGTATCACAAACTGGTAAAACACTTCAGATGGTAATTAGTGACCTTATGCTTTACAACCCTTCTAAAATAAAAACTTCCGTTATAATAAATAGAGATCAGACAATGTTTCCAGTAAAGATTGATTACTCAGGTTTAAGTCTTTCTACATCTGTAAACGAACATGTAGATGTGATAATTGATAAAAAGGGTAGATTAAGTGTTTATTTAAGTTGATAGTTTGCCTATCAAATTAACAATAGTATTAATATCTAAGCCATCAGTTTTAACTTTAAATTTTGACTTTTCATAGTAAAAGCTTCTTTCAAAAAGATGTTTTGTAATAAATTCATTTAATTGAAGTGGGTCTTGTAAATGTGATATTAAAGGACGCTCTTCAATAGAGTCTTTTAATCTCGCCGTAAGAGTTTCAACACTAGCTTTTAAGTAAACTGAAAGTGAATTTGGTAAATTATCAATTATTTCAAAATTATTCTGGAAGCAAGGAGTTCCCCCTCCCGTTGAGATTATCTTATTCTCTTTAATCAAGGAAATTTCTTTTAGATAACTGTTTTCAATCTTTCTAAAGTATACCTCATTATTATGATTGAAAATTTCAGAAATTTTCCTCCCCTCCTTTTCTTCAATATATTTATCTAAATCATAGAATTTATAACCATTATTTTTAGACAGAGATTTTCCAATAGCAGATTTACCAGCTCCCATATATCCAATTAAAAAAATTGTATTCAACATTTTGTTTTACTTAACAAATTTATGATAAAATGATCATTGAATAATGAATATTTAAAAGTATATTTGCTCTCTTTTTTAGACCTGGTAGCTCAGTTGGTAGAGCATCTCCCTTTTAAGGAGAGGGTCCTGGGTTCGAGCCCCAGCCAGGTCACTACCCATTTTTTTATTGCCTACGTGGTGAAATTGGTATACACGCTACCTTGAGGGGGTAGTGGGCTTATGCTCGTGCTGGTTCGAGTCCAGTCGTAGGCACAATTAGATTTTTGGATTCACAAAACCTTGATATGAGTATTTATGAAGACAAAAGTATATGCATATCCTCTTCAGTGAATTCAGGAAAAAATACGTATTAAAGATATTTTAGATTTTTCTTTAACTCATCTTTAAAAGAAAAGTTTACTTTTTACTAAATAAACTTTTAATACCTGAAAATATTCCTTTTGATTTAGGCTTCTCCTCTACAGTCGCTTCCTTAACAGGTTTCTCCTCTACAGTCGCTTCCTTAACAGGTTTCTCCTCTACAGTAGCCTCCTTAACAGGTTTCTCCTCGATAATATTTTTCTCAGCTACTGGAGTTGATTCTATGTCCTCAGTAACAGTATCCGATTTTGGTTGATTAGCTTGGTGTTCTTTTAACATTTTTTCCTCCATCTCCTTACCTTGCTTAAACACAAAAGTTTTTTCTAGATTTCTATTAAATAAATCTGAGTCAAACTCACCCCCCTCTTTCTTAAGATTATACCATTCTCCATTTTCATATATTTCAATATCTAGATTATTTATACTCATGGGAGTAAATGTAGCATACCATTCTGCTGGGTCAGCTCCTTTTGATTTACCTATTTCAGCCATTTTATCCCATAATAATGGATTAACTTTTGACTTATGTTTATATTTTGCAAAAGTTACAAATAGAGAATTTAGATTTGTAACTATTCTAGCACAGCCAATATACTTTTCAAATTCCTCAGGAGTATTTAGATCAAACTCTTTTTTCCCATCATTAAATCTCTTAAATGCAGAATATTCCCATTTTGAATTTGTTGTAAACCAAAGACCTGGTTTTTTTACTTTCAACATCTTCTCAGTTTGAGATGTAAAGAGCTTTCCCACTCTAAAAATCTCAATTAGATGTGAAAGTGATGTGTAGTGATAAATTAAAGTTTTGTCCATTTATCAAAGATATGAATTGATTTACTCTTTTTACTTATTTTTGTAGTATGAAATCAATCTTCGATAAAGTTTCAAATGATTGTAGTAGGCTTGTAATAAAAAGATATAGCACATCTTTTTACTTTTCAAGTAACCTTCTTTCAAAGACAATAAGACAAGATATATTCAATATATATGGATTTGTAAGACTTGCTGATGAGATAGTGGATACTTTTCACGGATTCCCTAAAAAAGAATTATTGGAAGATTTTGAAATAGAGCTATGGAGGAGTATAAAGAACAAAATTAGTTTAAATCCAATTCTTAATTCATTTCAGTATACTGTCAATAAATACTCAATCCCTCATGAACTTATAAATTCATTCCTAGATAGCATGAAGATGGATTTAGAAAAAAAGGAATATAATACAGTTGAAGAATATAAAAAATATATTTATGGATCTGCAGATGTTGTTGGCTTAATGTGTTTGAAAGTTTTTGTCAAAGGATCTGAAGAGTCATATAATCAGCTTAGTCCATTTGCAATTTCATTAGGATCAGCATTTCAAAAGGTTAACTTTTTAAGAGATTTAAGAGATGACGCCAAAATTTTAAATAGAGTATATTTTCCCAATATAGATATGAATAATTTTAATGATAAATCTAAAAAAGAAATTATTTTAGAAATTGAAAAAGACTTTATGAATGCTATTAAAGGAATTGCAAAACTGCCAAAAAACTCAAAGTTTGCAGTTTATATAGCTTACAGGTATTATAGTAAACTACTCAAAAAACTAAAAAGAACATCTTCTGAAAATATTGTTAAAAAAAGGATCAGAATTCATAATTTCCAAAAGTTTATTGTAATTGCACGTTCTTATGTTAAGTATCAACTAAATCTTATTCAATGGATATAATTATTTGGATTTCTACTTTAATAATAACATTTCTTATAACAGAGTTTACAGCATGGTTTAATCATAAATATTTAATGCATGGACCCCTTTGGATTCTTCATAAAGATCACCACAAAAAAGATCATAAATCTTGGTTTGAAAGAAATGACTTATTCTTTTTCTTCTATGCATTTCTAAGTGCATCATTTGTAGTTCTTTGGGGACAAGGTTTTTGGCTAGGTCTTCCTATTGCTGTAGGAATTGGTTTATATGGATTAGCATATTTTATTGTACATGATATATTTATTCATCAAAGGTTTAAAATATTTAGAAATATAGATAATAAATATGCTAAAGGCGTTAGAAGAGCACACAAAGCACACCATAAGAACATAAATAAAGAAGATGGAGAATGCTTTGGAATGCTTTACGTTCCAAAAAAGTATTTTAAATAGTTAATCTTTAGTCCAATTATAGGCAAAATTACAATAAGTACTATCTGAATTAATATTAACAAATGTCTCCTCTATTTTTTCTTCCATCCACTTTTTGATTCTCTTTAGTTGTTTCTCAGTAAGAGCTAATTCTTTAATTTTAACATAGTCTTGAGAAAAATTAGCTTTATGCTCATCAAATCTATTTGTTATTTTTAGAATTTTATATTTAGAAACACTGTTATCAGAATTATCTAATAGAGGCATGCTCATTTCATTATCATCAAGATCTTTTACTTGTGAATATAATAGAGGATCCATTTTTGTAAGCTCAAACCTAGTATCATTAGTACTTGGATTAATAATAACACCACCATTTAATCTAGTTTGTTTTTCATCAGAGAATCTTAGTGCTGCATCTGAAAATGTGATTTCATTATTAAATATTCTTTCTCTAAGATTATCAACTTTTTCTTTGGCAGATTTTAATTCTTCATTTGAAATTTTTGGAATCAATAAAATATGTCTAATATCAATTTCTTGACCTCTAATTTTATCAACAGCTAGAATATGCCATCCGAAATCTGTTTTAAAAGGTTCAGATATTTCATCTTCACGAAGACTAAAGGCTACATCCCTAAATTCTTTGGCCATTCTAGGTTTTTTTCTATTTAATGTATATCTGCCACCTTTACTTCTAGAACCAGGATCTTGCGAGTATAAAAGTGCCTTTGAAGCAAAGCTCATACCACCCTCAAGAATATCTTCTCTAAAAAGCTTTAACTGATCAATAATTCGTTGATTTTCCTCTTCAGAAACCTTAGGTTCTATAATAATTTGTGCTATCTCTAGTTCAGTTCCAAATATTGGTAAATCAATTATTGGAATCGATTGAAAAAATTGTCTTACTTCCTCTGGAGTTATTTCAACTTTTTCAACAATAGTTTCTTGCATCATTTCTGATAGCCTTTGAGTTTTATTTATTTCAAATAATTCATCCCTAAAAGTAATTTCATCTTTTTTCTTGTAGAACTCTAAAACTTTTTCAATTCCACCAAGTTGTTCAGTGAAATATTCCAGTTGTCTATCAACATAGTCATATATCTCGTTGTCTGATAATTCTAAACTATCTTGAATTGCATGATGGGCATAAAGCTTATCCTCCATTAATTTCCCTAGTAATTGACATTTTGAGACACCTCTAGTTGAAATCCCCTGAGATTCCATGTCAATCAAAACCTTATCAATATCAGAATCTAGTATTATAAAATCACCAATTACTGATGATATTCCATCAATCTTGATTTTTTCCTGAGAGAAAGATAATTGAAAAGCCAATAATAAAAATAGACTATTTATAAGTTTCATATTTCTTTGATTTAAGTGCATCATTTAGAATTTCTTCATTTAGACTTTGCAGTAAAGTTAATTTTCTTTGATTAATAATTGTTGATTTTATTCTTTCATAAAGATAAGATAATGGAGGAATATTTCCTGATTTAAGTATATCCTTAACAATAAAAAAGTTGACATATTGCGAATCTTCAATTGTAAACAATCTATTTTTAAGAAAATATCTAGATTTATTCTGTTGATTAATAAACCCTATTGAAGAAATAACATCTCTTTCTGTAAACCATAAAGAATCATTTAATTTTAAATCAGCAAATTGAAAATTAAGTGAATCTAAAAATTCTCTATCCACATTAGTTAATCTTTTGATATTACTACTGATTCTAGCTAGATTAATATTATCATTAGGAACCTTCACATACCTATACTTAAGAAGATTTTCATTCAATTTAAAAGAGCTATTATAAAGATTATAGAAAGAGTCTATTTGGACATTTGTTACCACTGAGTCAATTCTAGTATTGACAATTAAATCTTTATAAGAATTTATATATAAATCTACTTTATAATTATTTACAAGTTTATCAATTTGATTCTTCTTTGACTGAGAAAGGTTTACTAAAGAGAGGTCGTAAAGGACTTTTTCCTTTGCCCAAGACTCAATAAAATTCATAAACTTTCTAATACTATCATCCTCAGACTCAAATCTAGGTAGATCATTTTCATATAAAAAATTTTCACCTGCTCTTGCCACAAGGTCATTAGAATTATTATTAGATAAATTACTACAGCTAGCTGTTGAAAATAAAATTATAAGTATTAAAATGAACCTTTTCAAAGATTATAATTTAGGAGGACTATAATTTGGTGCTTCTTTTGTTATTGAAACATTGTGAGGATGACTTTCTCTAATACCAGAACCAGTAATTTTTACAAATTTTGATGTTTTTTTCAATGTTTTAATATCTTTTGACCCACAATAACCCATACCTGAACGAAGTCCACCAGTAAATTGATGTATACTTTCATTTATCTGGCCTTTATATGGAACTCTTCCAACTATTCCCTCGGGAACTAATTTTTTCTCATCAGACTCCTCAGATTGAAAATATCTATCCTTACTGCCCCTTTGCATAGCTTCAACTGACCCCATTCCTCTGTAGGTTTTAAATTTCCTACCATCATATATTATTGTATCACCAGGAGACTCTTCAGTCCCAGCAAGAAGAGAACCAAGCATTACAGAATCAGCTCCAGCAGCAATTGCTTTTGAAATATCTCCTGTATACCTAATACCTCCATCTCCAATCAGTGGTATATTTGAGTTTTTTAGAGCTTCAGAAACTTCTAAAATAGCCGATAACTGAGGATAACCAACCCCAGCTACTATTCTAGTTGTACATATAGAACCAGGACCAATTCCAACTTTAATTCCATCTGCACCAATATCCTTTAAATAATTTGCAGCTTCAGCTGTAGCAATATTCCCCACTACTATGTCTACATCATCGAAAGAATCTTTAAGATTCTTTAAAACATCCCCTACTCTACTAGAATGAGCATGAGCAGTATCAACAACAAGAGCATCAACACCAGATTTAATAAGTTTTTCAGCTCTAACTAAGAAATCTTTATCAGTACCTATAGCAGCAGATACGATTAACCTTCCTAGTTTATCTTTATTTGAAGTTGGTTTTTCAGAATGTTTGTTTATATCTCTAAATGTTATTAATCCAATAAGTATTCCTTTTGAATCAACTACAGGTAATTTTTCAATCTTATGAGTTTGTAAAATATCTTCTGCTTGAGACATTGAAGTTCCAGCTTTGGCAGTTATAAGATTTTTAGTAGTCATTACCTCAGACAACTTTTTAGAATTATCTTTCTCAAATCTTAAATCTCTATTAGTAACAATTCCAATCAATTTTCCAGTTTTTGAAACTATTGGGATGCCACCAATTTTATATTTTTTCATGTTATTTTTTGCATCAATAACTAATGAATTAGCATCAAGTGTTACCGGATCAATTATCATACCTGACTCTGCTCTTTTAACTAATCGAACTTCATTGGCTTGCTCATCTATAGACATGTTTTTATGAATAACCCCAATACCACCTTCACTAGCCATAGCAATTGCCATTTTACTTTCAGTAACTGTATCCATAGCAGCTGATACAATAGGTACATTAAGCTTAATGTTCTTGCTAAACTTTGATTTAAGAGAAACTTCTGAGGGAATAATTTTAGAGTATGAAGGCACTAGGAGTACGTCTTCGTAGGTTAAACCTTCTCCAACAAATTTTGATTTTATCATATCGCAATTAATTATCAACTAATTGCATGCAAATATACAAATTTATATCTAGTCTAATTATAATAAAATCACAAGGCCAATGATGATGAAAACAAAAGATTTAATATAAGTTATACTATTTGAATGAGTATCTACTTTTAATAAAGCTGTTATTTTATTTGAAATAAGAGAAACGGTAAAGAATATAACTAAAGCTTGTATAATAAATATGATACCTAAAATCAAGAATTGAAAACTTATAGAAATTGTATCTGAAAAAAGAAAATTTGGGAAATAAGCAATAAAAAAAAAGAATACTTTGGGGTTAATTAAGTTCATATATAAACCTCTTAAGAACAAACTTTTATTTGTGTCTTTATGGACTAATTTATCTTTAGTTCTTAACTCAGTATAAGCAAGGTAGAAAAGATATAAAGCTCCAAAATATTTAAGATATAATACTAGATTTTTATTGCTCTCAATAAAAACTGATAATCCAAAAACTAAAATTAATGTGTGTATTACTAGCCCTGAGCAAAGACCTATTGAGATAATAAAACCAGATTTTTTGTTTGCTAGACTTTGATTTATTACAAATAATATATCCGGCCCAGGCATTAGAGTCAAGACTAATGATGATATAAGAAACAATAATATTTGATCCATTCAATGAATTTAATTATTATTTATATTTGAACCCAAATTATTACTAATGAATAGCATAACCCAAAATCTTGAACCACTAAAAAATAGACTAAGAAATCACTCATTATACAGTAAAATAAAAGATGTTGATGATTTAAATATTTTTTCAAATGCGCATGTCTATGCAGTATGGGATTTCATGTCTTTACTGAAATTTTTACAAATAAACTTAACATCAATTTCAATCCCTTGGTTTCCAAGTAAAAATACTACTACTGCAAAACTAATTAATGAAATAGTAGCTGGAGAGGAAACTGATGAAGATCAAGAAGGACAACCAGTCTCTCATTTTGAAATGTATATTGACTCAATAGAGGAATTTGGTCTTAATACAAGTGAAATAATAAATAACCTAAATACTCTTAATAATATTGAAACTATTGACAAAGACATTGAAAAATTAGATATTAAAAGTTATGTAAAAGACTTTTTAAAGTTTACTTTTTCTGTTATTAAAAGAGGTAAAATTCATGAAGTAGCTTCAGTATTTACATTTGGAAGAGAAGACTTAATACCAGATTTATTTATCCCTTTAATTGAAGGAATAAATTCAGAAAATAATGATTTGAATAAATTAATTTATTACTTTAAAAGACATATTGAGGTTGATGGGGATATGCATGGCCCCATGTCAATGGAAATGTTATCCTATTTATGTGATAATGATCAAACAAAAATATCTGAATCAGCTTTAATTGCAGAAAAAGCCCTTCTTGCTAGAATCTCCTTATGGGATGGAATTGAAAATGAAATAAAAACAAAAAAAAACAATTATGAAAAAGCTTAATATTTTTATATTAATATTATCAATTTCAGTCAGTTGTTCTGAAGAAAACAATTCAGAGAAATATGCTGAATCAATAACTTCTAAAGAATTAAGTGAATTATTATATGAGTTTGCATCTGACGAGTTTGAGGGAAGAAACACTGGTGAGCCTGGCCAAAAACTTGCAGTTAATTTTATTAGAGACTTTTATAAAGCTAATGATATCGTTAAAGCTGACAACACTGAAGACTATTTCCAAAAATTTTTAGTTGACTTTTCTAAAAGACAAGTGGCTAATCCTAATAATATTAACCCCCTAGAATCTTCATCTATTGATGAAGAAAATATTGACTGGGTTAAAACAGAAAATGTTGCTGCAATTATCAAGGGAGATGTTTACCCCAATGAATATATTGTTCTTACTGCTCACCTTGATCATGTAGGAATAGAAGATGGAGAAATTTATAATGGTGCAGACGATGATGGATCTGGATCAATGGCTTTATTAGAAATAGCTCAAGCATTTAAGCTAGCAGAGTTAGATGGTAATAGACCTAAAAGATCTATTGTTATTCTTCATGTTTCAGCTGAAGAAAAAGGTCTATTAGGGTCTAAATATTATGCAGAAAACCCTCTATATCCTCTTAATGAAACAATTACTAATTTAAATGTTGACATGATCGGAAGGACAGATCCAACTAGAGAGTCAGATAATGATAACTATATTTATTTAATTGGTACAGACAGATTAAGTTCGATGCTTCATGAAACATCTGAAAAGGTTAATAGCAGAACAGTTAATCTCGAATTAGACTACAGATTTAATGCTTGGGATGATCCCAATAGATTTTATGAAAGAAGTGATCACTTTAACTTTGCTAAAAATAATATCCCTGTAATTTTTTACTTTAGTGGAACACATGAAGACTACCATGGTCCAGGCGATACCCCTGATAAAATTCGTTACGATCTTTTAACGCAAAGAAGTAGACTAATATTTCATACAGCATGGGAACTAGCAAATATGGATAAAAGGATTGAAGTTGATCAAGAATAGATGCTAAGACATAAGCATTAGATATATTAAAATCATATTTCGTAAATTTAAAAAAACTTAAAGTTGAAAAAGTCGGCTATCTACTTATTCTGTTCTGTTTTATTTTTGGGCTGTGATTCAGGTATTAGTAATAATAAAAATGTTTCTGATTTAGAATCCTTACAACTTAAAGCTTCATTTGTAGATTTAAATGAAAAAAATTTAGACTTGTCAGTCTATAAAGGAAAAAAAATTGTAATTAATTACTGGGCTACTTGGTGTGGACCATGCATAAAGGAAATGCCGAGCATAAAAAGAGCTGAGGAAATATTAGAAGATTTTGGCTATACTTTTTTGTTAGTGTCTGACGAAACAATTTCTAAAATATCTAAGTTTAAAAATGATAGAAATTTTGACTTCAATTTTTTGAAATCTATTAAATCATATGAATCACTTGGAATTTATTCTATGCCTACGTCATATATTTTTGATGAAAATGGAAAAATGATTGAAACTATTGTTGGTGCAATTGAATGGGATTCGGAAGAAATGATAAATAAATTAAAGGTTCTGTAATATGAAAAGGTTAATAATAATTATATCCTTCTTGAGTATTTTTTCTTGTACATCTAAAGATGTCAATATTGAAGAAATTTCTTTTCTACACGATAATAGTAATGCGCAGCCTAGTCTGGTTTCTAATGATGGTTCCTTGTCATTGACTTGGATTTCCTCTAATAAGGACGAGAAAGCTACTTTAAATTTCAGTCAATTAAAAGATGGTGAATGGACTATTCCCCTAGCAGTGGCAGATGGTTCAGACTGGTTTGTTAATTGGGCTGATTTTCCAACTCACGCAATTAGTGGGGATTTAATTCTAACAAGCTACCTAGAGAAATCTGCTTCTGGTACTTATACTTATGATGTTGTTTTAAGTCTACAAAAATTATCTGGAGAGAAAGTAAAAGAAGATTTTGTTTTAAACACTGATGGTGTCAAAGCGGAACATGGTTTTGTGAGTATAGTTGCAAAAGATAACGAAGGATTCAATGTTACCTGGTTAGATGGAAGAAATACAGTAGAGAATGACCCAGACGGAAATCATAAACCAATGACCATTCGCTTTGCAGAAATAACCACTTCTGGAGATGTAATAAATGAAATAGAACTTGATTCATCTGCTTGTGATTGTTGTCAGACATCAATAACATATACAGATAAAGGACCTTTAGTTGTTTATAGAGACAGAAGCGAGAAGGAAGTTAGAGATATTTATATAACCCGAAATGTAAATGATATTTGGGAAACTCCAATTCCTGTTCATAATGATGGATGGGTGATATATGGATGTCCTGTAAATGGCCCTAAAGTTGTCTCTAATTCAAATAATATAGCTGTAAGTTGGTTTACGGTGATCGACGGAAAGCCAAGGGTAAATTTATCATTTTCAGAATCCTATGGAGATTCTTTTGGTGACCCAATAAAAATTAACGACTATGATGCAATTGGCCGAGTAGATGTTGCTTTCTTGAACGATCAGGAAGTGCTGGTTAGTTACATGGAAGGTGATTATGATAGCACATATTTAAGAATAAAAAAAGTTTCAGTAGACGGAAAGGTTTCAGAGCCAATTACAATTTCTAAAATTGATGGTGGAAGGAACACAGGGGTTCCACAATTAGAAATACTCAACAACGAGGTATTTATTGTTTGGACTGTTTTTGAAAATGAATCAAATCAACTAAAGACAGTCAAACTAAGTTCTAAGGATATTTAACCCCCAAATGAAAAGTATTAAAATTTTAATAGCCTTACTATTATTATTCATTCCTGTAATCTCATATAGTCAGTCAATTGACCAAGTTGCTGAGTTACCTTCGCTAAGGCTTAGTGATAACTTTTCAAAACCATACAGAGTTTTAAATACAACAATCTCTAATAAATCTTTATTTAAACAATATTATAAGAATACTAACCTAACACTTGATTATGTTATTAGGTATCATTTTTACACCTCAATTAATTTAAATTCAGAAAAAAATCAATTAATTAGTATGGATGGTACTAAATTTAATCTTTCCTCTAAAAATGCTATAGATTTGACTGATGAAATTATCTCATTAGTTAGCAAAATGTATGAAGGTAGAAAAGAGTTTAAGGAGTTTAAAGAAAAAACCCCTCATTAGCTGAAGGGTTTATTTTAAACGTGTAATGTAACGGTTAACTTGGGTGGAAGAGCGGTCTCGAACCGCCGACCTCCTGAACCACAATCAGGCGCTCTAACCAACTGAGCTACAACCACCATTTAGGTGGCAAAAATAGACTTTTTGGAAATTATATTAAAGGAAATTTAAAAAAATTATAAGAGATCAAAAATATTGTTTATAGCAATATTTTTTCTTGACTGAAAAGCCTCTGCATAGTCCTTATCAATCAATCTTCCATAATTTTTAGCTCTGTATTTGATACTTTCAATAAAATTCTCAGAATTAATTTTTGTAGACTCTGTAGAAGAATCCTTTAGAACCTGACTCTTAAAAGCTAAAATTGCATTCTTTTTAACCTCAATAAATTCTGATATATCAATCAATACATCAGGTTTAAAATCATTCCATTGCTGATAATTAAGATTAACTCTGGGTCGCCATGGATTTTGTATTGAGTCTTCAAATTCAGTTTTTAATTTAGATAAACCACTAAGAAAGGCAGCTTCATAAATTAAATCAGATGCTTTGCCGTGATCTGAGTGTCGATCTATCTGAGTTGGTGAAAGTATGATGTCAGGTTTATAATGCCTGATTGCCTTAATTACTTCAATCTGATTTTCTTTATTATTAAAGACAAAACCATCTTCAAGACCAAGATTTATTCTAAATTTTGCACCTATTATTGAAGCAGCAGAAGAAGCTTCTTCATCTCTTATTTCAACAGAGCCATTAGTGCCTAGTTCTCCCCTAGTAAGATCAATAATACCAACAGTTTTTCCTTGAGAGGTTGATTTAGCAATAGTACCTCCGCATCCCATTTCTACATCATCTGGATGGGCACCAAATGCTAGAATATCTACTTTCATTTTATGGATGATTTTATTGCTTGGTCTAGATCACTATAAATGTCTTCATAAGACTCTATACCAACTGATAATCTAATAAGCTTATCCCCTATTCCTTGGATGTCTCTTTCCTGTTGGGTCATTAACCCATGAGATGTTTTCATTGGAAAGTTTACAGTTGTTTCAACACCTGCAAGGCTCATACCAGGTTTTATTATTTTTAATGATTTAAGAAAGTCATAGACATCTACGTTTTTATTTAAATCAAAAGACATCATCGCTCCAAAATCATTCATTTGAGATTTAGCAAGTTCATGTGAAGGATGAGATTCAAGTCCTGGATAATATACCTTTGAAATATTATTATTTTCTTCAAGCATTTTAGCAAGAATCTTAGCATTATTAGTTTGTTCTTTTACTCTTATTAAGAGTGTCTTCATACTCCTTTCTAATAACCAAACTGTGTAATCACTTAAATTTCCACCAAAATTTTTAGCAGAGTTAAGTATTTTTTCTATTCTCGATTCAGAACTAACTACAGCTCCTGCAGAAATATCACTGTGACCTCCAAGATATTTTGTAGCACTATGTAAAACAATATCAATTCCATGGTCAATCGGATTTTGATTAACTGGACTAGAGAAGGTATTATCAATCATTGTCCAAATACCTTTTTCTTTAGCTATCGAAGAAACTGATTTTAAATCAATAATTTTTAAAAGAGGATTACTAGGAGTCTCTACGTATATACCAACTGTATTATCTTTGATTTGGTTCGAGAAGTCTAGAGGGTCTAAACCATCGGTAAAAGAATATTCTATTCCAAATTTATCAAACTCTGTTTGAATAAAGTTTCTGGTACCTCCATATAAATCATTTTGAAATACAATATGATCACCAGTTTTTACATTAGCCATTATAGAGGTGCTAATAGCTGCCATACCTGAAGTAAAAATTAAAGCCTTTTCACCGTTTTCTAATGAGGCAATTTTTTTTGATAAAAATTCTTGATTTGGGGTATTAAAATATCTAGGATACGGTTTTTTTTCGGCATCGCCTCCATACCATGGATAAGTAGTTGACATGAATAAGGGAGATACAATTCCTTGATACATAGTATCCTTAATCTCACCCTCGTGAACACATCTAGTAGAAAAACTTTTTTTAGTCACCATTAGTAATCCAAGATACAATTTCTTCAGAATCTGGTCTAGTCTTGGGAGCAATTATTTTCTCAACCTCACCATCTTTGTTTATGAGGTATTTTTGGAAATTCCATGTGACTTTTGAGTCTTTGTAGTTGTTCTTTGATTTTTGAGTAAGAAACTGATATAATGGATGTTTTTTCGAACCTTTCACTGAAATTTTGCTCATCATTGGAAATGTAACACCATAATTTTCTTCACAAAAATCAGCAATTTGTTCGTTTGATCCTGGTTCTTGCCATAGAAAGTCATTAGATGGAAATCCAATTATAACAAAATTAAAATTCTTGTACTGTGAGTAAAGCTTTTGAAGAGATTCATATTGGTAGGTCAAGCCACATTTAGATGCAGTGTTGACTATCATAATTTTCTTTCCCTTTAATTCTGAAAAATCAAAAATATTTCCTGAGATATCAGCTACTTTAAATTGATGTATAGAATTATCAGCAGCAACTTGAGAATTTGCAGTTAAACACATAAATAGAAGAATAAGAGTTATAGATTTTTTAAACATAATGCCACAAATATAGGTTTATATGCAAGTGACTCTTCATAAATAATTGTTAAATAGAATTAACTATACCAAGGAGTTGATCAATCTTTGTTGATGCTCCCCCCACCAATACACCGTCAACATTATTAGTGTTAAGTATTTCTTTAGAGTTTGATGAATTAACACTTCCACCATATAATATGGGTATTTCTTGAAGTATATTCTCTTCTAATGTTTTTTTAACTTTAGTATGAATTTCTTCAATATGATCAATTGATGCTGTTTTACCAGTACCAATCGCCCATGTAGGCTCATATGCAAGGGTTAGTTTTAATTTAGAATTATCTTTAAGGTTTGTTCTTAATATATCAAAAGGTACCTGCTCATATGAATCAAAACAGAATATGACATCTAGATCTGAATTTAAAATAATTTCAAGTTTATTATTAATTTGTTCATTAGATTCATTAAAATTTGATCTTCTTTCTGAATGACCCAAGATAGTCTTATTAACACCTATTTCTTTCAGTTGATCTAAACATATACCACCAGTAAATGAACCTAAATTTTGGAAATCAAAATTTTGACTAATAACGCTAATGTCAGAATCTTTAAGAATCTCTGCAATTTCAGCTAGATACAAACTGGTTGGAGCAACTTCAATATTCAAGTTATCTTTGTTATTAATTAATTTGATATTATGAGCTAGTTTCAGTGAGTCTTCTTTATTCAAACTCATTTTCCAGTTACCTACGATGTGAAGTTTTTTCATATTATTCTTTTAATAAAATTTGAGCAAATACTGAATAGTTTAAAATGTCTTGAAAGTTAGCGTCTATTCCTTCACTTACATTTGTTTTACCGTCATTCTTTAAAATACTTTTCATTCTATATAGTTTCTGAATTATTAAGTCAGTCAAACTTATCACCTCCATCTCCCTCCAAGCTTCGCCATAATCATGATTTTTAGCAAGCATTAACTCAAAAGTTTCATTAACATTCTTGTCATAAAGATCAATAATTTGGCTTGAATCAAGATCTGGTTCATCAACAACACCCTTGGCTAATTGAATTAAACCCATAATAGAGTAATTAATTATCCCATAAAATTCAGATGATTGATTCTCTTCAATTTTATTATCTATGTTGTTTTGTAAATTTCTAATTCTCTGAGCTTTAATATTAATTTGATCAACTAAAGAAATTATTCTCAAAACTCTCCATGAAGAACCATAATCAGAGTTCTTATCAATAAATATTTGTCTTGATTTACTTATTATTTTATGATATTGTGACTTTGTATCTTCCATATGAGATTTTAGCATAAATTTGGAAAAGAAGAATAAAAGTATGACTTTAAATTGTAATGGAAAAATAATAGATTTCTCCACTAAAAAAATCATGGGAATTGTTAATATTTCCGAAGATTCCTTTTATGACGGTGGAAAATTTAATACTATTGAAAAAGTAAATTCTCATGTTTCAAATCTAATATCTAATGGGGCAGATATAATCGATTTAGGAGCTGCCAGCTCAAAGCCAGGGTCGAATCTAATTAAACCAGACGATGAATATAATCTAGTTTCTAACTATATTAATGAGCTAACTTCAAATTTTAAAAATGTATTATTCTCAATTGACACATATAATTCATTAGTAGCAGATTTTGCTCTTTCTAAAGGATTTTCTTTGGTTAATGATATTAGTTCTGGAAGATATGATAAAGAGATGTTTAAAGTTTTAAAAAAATATAATGCAGGATATATTATGATGCATATGCAAGGAGATCCAGTAAATATGCAAGAAAATCCTAGTTATCAAAACATAATTGAATCATTAATTTCATTTTTTAAATTAAAAATTGAGGAACTTGAAGGTTTAGGTTTTTCTAATATAATTATTGATCCAGGATTTGGATTTGGTAAAAATATTGAAGATAATTATGAGATTCTAAAAAAATTAAATCTTTTTCAAACCCTAGAGAAACCAATTATGGTTGGTCTATCAAGAAAGTCCATGATCTATAAAGTATTAAATGTTTCACCTCAGGAGGCTCTTAACGGGACAACAGTTTTAAATACATTAGCATTAGAAAGGGGTGCAAACATTATAAGAGTTCATGATGTAAAAGAAGCTATGGAGTGTAAAAAGATTTTAGCAAGACTACACTAATTCATTTTCAATAAATTGTTCCCTGTAGAGTTTTTTAAACTTACCATTATCTATGTTTAATAATTCCTTATGATTACCAAACTCTAAGATTTTACCATTTTCCATATAAATAATTTTATCAGCAGATTCTACAGTAGATAATCGGTGAGCAATAATAATTGAAGTTTTATCTTTTGTTATTGTCTTTGTAGCTTTTTTAATTAAATCTTCTGAATAAGAATCAATAGACGAAGTAGCTTCGTCTAGTATTAAAATATCAGGATTATTAACCAAAACTCTTAAAAAGGCAAGTAATTGTCTTTGACCTGATGAGAGTGTACCTCCTCTTTCGCTAACATTAAAATCATAACCTCCTGGAAGAGATAGAATAAAATCATGAATTTCTAGATCTTTAGCAGATCTTTCGACATCTTCTATTGAAATGTCCTTATTAAATAAGGTTATATTATTGAATATAGTGTCTGCAAACATGAATACATCCTGAAGTATAACACCTACATTATTTCTAATATTATCTAATTTAAATTCATCAATATTATTTCCATCTAAATAAATAGATCCAGAGTCAATCTCATAAAACTTAGTAATTAAATTAATAATTGTACTCTTCCCACTTCCTGTTGGACCAACAATAGCAAGTGTCTCACCAGGGTGAATCTTGAAAGAAATATCATCAATGACTATTTGATTTTTAACATATGAAAACTTAACATTCTTAAATTCAATAAGACCATCAAAAGAAGTATGATCAATACTGCCATTATCCTTTATTTCTGAATCATCTTCAAGAATTTTAAATATTCTTTCTGTAGAAACCATACCCATTTGAAGAGTATTAAATCTATCTGCAATTTGTCTTAGAGGTCTAAATAATAATCCTGACATTGAAATAAATAGAAATAATGTTCCTAAGGAGATATTTTCACCATTTAAATTATTAAAACCTCCATACCAAACTAACAGACCAATACAAATAGATGTAGAAATTTCAGCAAGAGGAAAGAAAATTGAATTTATCCAAACAGTCCTTAACCATGCATCTCTATGTTTGATGTTTATGTCATTGAAATTATTTATTTCTAATTGTTCTCTATTAAATATTTGAACAATTTTAACCCCACTTATTCTCTCTTGAACAAATGAATTTAAATTTGCCACCTCTCTTCTGACTTTTTCAAAAGCTACTTTCATAGATTTTTGAAATACTCTAGTGGCATAAATAAGAAATGGAAATATTGATACTACTACTAGGGTTAGCTCAAAATTAATTATTGTCATTACTGAAAGAACAGTTATCATTTTTAAAATATCTGCAATTATCATAAACAATCCTTGAGAAAAAATACTTGCAATTGTTTCAATATCATTAACCGTCCTTGTAACTAGCCTTCCAACAGCATTTTTATCAAAAAAAGACATCTTGAACTTTAAAATTTTCTGAAAAACATCTACTCTAAGGTTTTTAATAACCTTTTGACCTAGCCAGTTTGCGTAATAAGTAAATAAATACATAAAAATGACTTCGAGAAAAAGAACAATCATCATTATCATAATTATTGTTTGCATTCCTTCATAATTTTTTAAAAGAAGGTAATCATCAACAACTATCTTAAGAAGATATGGTGTGAGGGTTGAAAGAAGAGAGATCAAAATTGCTGAGGTTAAAACTCCATAAAAAGTAATATTATATGGCTTTACAAACACCAATAGTTTAGTAAATAACTTAATATCGAGAATATTGCCCTTTACTTTTTCCAAATCTCTAAAATTATTTCTTCATATTTAATGTTATTCAAGAATAGTCCTAATGCAGGAACTGAAAGACCTGCTTCACTCCTATTTCTAGAATCTAATATTTTTTGGAAATCTGTCTGTGAAACTTTTAATCGTCCTATATCTATCATTGTACCAACAATAGATCTTACCATATTTCTTAGAAATCTATTAGAAGTAATTGTGAATTTGTAACCACCTTCTATCATATCCCATTTAGCATAAGAAATATCACAATCATATGTTTTAACATCGGTATGAGATTTAGAAAAGCATTTAAAGTCAGTGTGATTTAGGAGTTTTGAACAACTTTTATTCATTTTTACAATATCAAGTTCATCTCTAATATAATATGCAAATTTATAATTAAAAGGATTCTTTTTTGAATTAATAAAATATTCATATGTCCTTGATATAGCATCAAATCTAGCATGATCATTTTCATTAACTAAAGATAACGATTCTAC
Source organism: Candidatus Marisimplicoccus framensis (assembly GCA_905182065.1). Lineage (GTDB taxonomy): Bacteria > Bacteroidota > Bacteroidia > Flavobacteriales > Flavobacteriaceae > Marisimplicoccus > Marisimplicoccus framensis. The sequence goes on along the minus strand of CAJIZN010000001.1, from coordinate 1,034,987 downwards.
ACATATATCCTTTGGCAACATCATATTCAGTGATCTACAAAAATTATCTTGACTAAAATCTATATCTATATCAAAATGAGCAAACATCTGTCTTGCATGAACCCCGGTGTCAGTTCTCCCAGCTAAAGTCAGATCAATGTTTAAACCAAGAAATTTAGACATATTAAATTCAATACATTCCTGAATCGTCTCAGAATTAGGCTGTTTTTGCAGACCATGATAACTAGATCCATCATAGGAAAATTCAATGAAATACCTTGGCATATAGAGTTAAATTAGATATTTGCTGAAATTAAAAATAAATTCGTAAATTAGATGTAATATTTCTTCTAAGAAGTACTTTTCTATTAACATTTCAAATCAAAACTTTCTATAAACATGTACGATATTAAAATGCTTAAGGCTAAAAAAATAGCTGAGCTTATTGAAATTGCTGAACAAAACGGATTGAAAAACCTAAAAGGTCAAAAAAAACAAGATATAATTGATTCTATTATTGGCAATCCCGCAGATAAAAAGCCAGTAGAGGTTAAATCAGAAACTGATAAAAAACCAGTAGAAGTTAAATCAGAAACTGATAAAAAACCAGTAGAAGTTAAATCAGAAACTGATAAAAACAAAAAACCATATCGAGTTGATAGAAACCCAAGAAATCAATTGAATAAGAATCATCACAATAAAAATTTTTCTAATAGAAAAGAGGATAATTTTAATAAGGATACAAGAAGAAAATATAAAGAACCAGATTTTGAGTTTGATGGAATAATAGAATCAGAAGGTGTTCTTGAAATAATGCAAGATGGTTATGGGTTTCTTAGATCTTCAGACTACCATTATCTTTCATCCCCTGATGACGTATATGTATCCATGTCTCAAATTAAACTTTTTGGCTTAAAAACAGGTGATACCGTTCATGGTACAGTTAGACCACCAAAAGATGGTGAAAAATATTTCCCTTTAATTAAGGTTAATAAGATTAATGGATTAGGTCCAGAAGTTGTTAGAGATAGAATTTCATTTGAACATTTAACTCCTTTGTTTCCTGAAGAAAAATTTAATTTAGCAGCAAAAGAGAGTACAATTTCAACAAGGATTATTGATCTATTTTCACCGTTAGGTAAAGGTCAAAGAGGTATGATTGTCTCTCAACCTAAAACTGGTAAAACAATGTTACTTAAAGATGTTGCTAATGCAATTGCTGCAAACCATCCAGAAGTTTTTCAAATAATTTTATTAATAGATGAAAGACCCGAAGAGGTTACTGACATGCAAAGGAACGTTAAAGGAGAAGTTGTAGCTTCTACATTTGATGAACCAGCTGATAGACATGTCAAGGTTGCTAATATGGTTTTAGAAAAAGCTAAAAGATTAGTGGAGTGTGGTCATGATGTAGTAATACTTTTAGATTCAATTACAAGATTAGCCAGAGCATACAATACAGTTCAACCAGCATCTGGTAAAATTTTAAGTGGTGGAGTTGATGCTAACGCACTTCAAAAACCAAAGCGATTTTTTGGAGCTGCAAGGAATATTGAAAATGGAGGATCATTGTCAATTATATCTACTGCTCTTACTGATACAGGTTCAAAAATGGATGAAGTTATTTTTGAGGAATTTAAAGGAACAGGTAATATGGAGCTGCAATTAGACAGAAGAATATCTAATAGAAGAATATTCCCAGCCATAGACTTAGTATCATCGAGTACAAGAAGAGATGACTTACTTCTAGACGAAACTACAATTCAGAGGATGTGGATAATGAGAAAGTATTTAGCAGACATGAATCCTGTTGAAGCAATGGAATTTATCAATGATAGATTCAGAAAAACAAAAAGTAATGAAGAGTTCCTTATATCAATGAACTCCTAATTATTTTAGCTTACTAAGCTTTGATTTAAGATTAGATGCTTTGTTTTTGTGAATAACGTTTTTCTTAGCTAACTTATCGATTAATGAAACTACACCTGGAAAAAGTTTACCTGCCTCCTTCTTAGTTTTAGATTCTTTTAATTTTTTAATAGCATTCCTAGTAGTCTTGTGCTGAAGTTTATTCAAAGACTTCTTTGTTTCATTTGAACGAATTCTTTTTAAAGCAGATTTATGATTTGCCATAATTTTTAATTTTGTAGCCCGTAGGGGAATCGAACCCCTCTTTCCAGGATGAAAACCTGAGGTCCTAACCGATAGACGAACGGGCCTTTCGGGTGCAAATTTAATTTAAATTTTAATATTTCAATAAGATTTTGAAAATATTACTTTATAACGTGCTGGCTTACCAGAATAAATGCATGTCACCCCTTTAGAATCAAGGTTTTCAGGTATACATCTAATTGTAGCTTTTGTTTCACTTTTAATTGCTTCCTCCGTCTCATTAGTTCCATCCCAACCTGCAATAACAAAACCACTTTGATTTGATATTAATTCTTTAAACTCATCATAAGTGTTTACTTCATGAGTGTTTTTCTTTAACCTTTTCTTTGAATTAGTAATCATTTCAGTCTGAACAGTAGTTAAAGAAGAACTAACAATGTCAATAAGGTTATCAAAATTTGAGGATATTTTTTTAAGATTATGTCGATAAAATACTTCAAATTCATTGTTATCAATTTCCTTTTCACCAATAACTATTCTCATAGGAATTCCTTTAACTTCAGAATCATTAAGCTTAAACCCTAGGCTAGAATTTTCTCTATTATCAATTTTGACTCTAATTCCTTGACTTTTTAATGATTCAAATAGTTCGTTTGTTTTATCTAATATTTTTTTAGGATCATCTTTAGACTTAATCAAAGGAATTATAATAATTTGAATTGGAGCAAGTAACGGAGGGAGAACTAACCCAAGGTCATCACTATGAGACATAATTAATGCTCCCATTAACCTAGTTGAAACTCCCCAAGATGTTGCCCAAACATATTCAAGTTTTCCTGATTTATCAGCAAACTTAACATCAAATGCTTTTGCAAAGTTTTGACCTAAAAAGTGAGAGGTACCAGCTTGAAGAGCTTTACCATCTTGCATTAATGCTTCAATACATAATGTTTCTTCAGCACCTGCAAATCTTTCAGATTCAGATTTATAACCTTTCACTACAGGCATAGCCATGTATTTCTCAGCAAAATCAGAATATAAATCATTTATCAATTTTGTTTCAATAAGTGCCTCTTCTTTTGTAGCATGAGCAGTATGACCTTCCTGCCATAGAAACTCAGCTGTTCTCAAAAATAATCTTGTTCTCATTTCCCATCTTACAACATTTGCCCATTGATTAATAAGAATAGGTAGATCTCTGTAAGATTGAATCCATTTTTTGTAAGTCTTCCATATAATTGCCTCACTTGTTGGTCTTACAATCAACTCTTCTTCTAGCTTTGAATCTGGATCAACAATTAATTTACCCTTTTTCTCAGGATCATTTTTCAATCTATAATGAGTCACTATTGCACATTCTTTGGCAAAACCTGCAGCATTTTTTTCTTCTGCTTCAAATAAAGATTTAGGAACAAATAATGGAAAATAAGCATTTTCATGCCCTGTCTCCTTAAACATTATATCTAGCTGAGATTTCATTAATTCCCATATAGCAAAGCCATATGGCTTAATAACCATACATCCTCTTACGTCTGAAGATTCAGCAAGTCCTGCTTCTGAAACAATATCATTATACCACTTAGAATAGTCTTCTTCTCTAGAAGTTATTTTCTTTCCCATGAACTCAATGTAATTTAGAATTATAATAAATAATTGGCATAATTATTGTATTTTATATAAGTAAATGTAAAAGTAGTAATATTAGTTTAATAAATTATTTATAAATTTGTATACATGGGAAAAATAATAGTGTCTTTTAAAATTTTTATATTTCTGCATTATTTGTTAGTTGTTCTTCATATCAACTAGCATCATATTACAGTGATAATGATGGTATCTATGTATCAAATGAAAGAGGTACTGATTATGAAGTTGTATTTAAAGATTTAGCAGATGAATCTCTTCTAACTAATTCTAGTGATACTGATTCTGGAAATTTACCATGGGGAGCTAATCCTGATTCAAGAGAGGTTGTAAATAATTTCTTTCCAAGTTTTGGAAGATTTTATCTCGATCCTTTTTCTTATAATATGGGATATAATCCATTCTTCTCTAATAATGGATCATTTATAAATTATGGGTTTAGATCACCTTTTTTCTATAATAGCTTTGCATATAGTTTAGGTTACCCTTTTTATGGACCTATGAATTTCTATTTTTCTCCATATGCAACTTCATTAGGAAATTACTATTGGTATATGATGAGACATTCTAGAAATTACCCTTGGTATAATGGTGGTATGTATGAAACTGCTTATAAAGATCAATACGGAAATGAAAAGGCTAGTTCAACTAGAGTAAGTTTTAGTAACTCTGCTTCAAGAAGAGGTGAAGAAAACTCAACTAATGAAAGTGGAAGAAAAAAGATTCTCAAGGAGTAAGAGTTTCAAGTCTTTATTCAAGACTTGGATCATATGGAGGAGTTATATTAACAGAACAGGAGATTCAGACTTTGATAGAGTTAATAAAAGTCCAAACTTAAGACAGGTTAAGGACAATAATTAATCGGAGTTTATTCTCGAGGTAGCTCATATCAAAATAACATCAACAGAAATAGATCTATTCCTAACTTAAGTGCTATTAAAAATGATTACGTAAGAGAAGCATATAGACAAGTTAGATCTACTAATCCAAGTCAAAGAGGAAACTCCTTCAGCAGAACCTCTAGGTATGACAATATAGGTTCCACAAGTCGTACTCAATTTAATAACTCTTCTACAGGTCTAGACAAGCTCATACTCTAGTAGTTCTTCAAGATCATCACAAGGAGGAAGCTCCTACTCCTCTGGTGGAGTTAGCGGTGGTGGTTCAAAAGGTAGTTCTTCAGGTTCAAGAGGTGGAGGCGGAAAGATAAACTAGATGTTTAAAAAAGTTTTTTTGCTTTACTTATTCTTAAGTATTAATCAATTATCTATATCTCAAACATATGAAGATGTATTAAGATATAATTCATTTAATCATGAAGGAACATCTAGATTTAACTCTATGGGTGGAGCTTTTGGAGCATTAGGTGGAGATCTTTCTGCAATTTCAATAAATCCAGCTAGTTCTTCCGTTTTTCTTGATTCAGAAATAGGAATTACTTTAAAATATAAGAATCAAAAGATTACTAATAATTTTAATAACTCTAATTCTAATTCAAAAAATGATTTGTTTTCATATGGAGGATCTGGGGTTGTATTAGTTTATGAAAATAGAAAGTCTAAATTTTCAATAGCGTATAATCTAAGTGTGCTAAGTGATTTTAGTAGTTCATATAATTTATCAGGAAACAACAATAATGGAATAGATAGTTACTTCTTACATTATGCTGACGGAATTCCTTATGAAGATCTACTAATTTATGATGACGAAACAACACAAAGTGTCTATAATTATTTAGGAGATAATTATGGTTTTGCAGATCAACAAGCATTTCTTGGATATCAAAGCTATATAATCAATCAATCGGGTGAGGATTATACAAATTATATTTCTAATTCTAAATATGATAATCTGAATCAAGGCCTTGAAATTAATAGAACTGGAGATCACTTGAAACATAGTGTCAATTTTGGCACTTCCTTTAATAACTATATTTTCACTGGTATAAATATTAACTTTCATGAGACAGTATTTGAAGAAACTAAAGTATTCCAGGAGAGTGGTTATTCAAATGATTCTAATGTAAATAGAGTTCTTTTTAAAGAAGATTTATTAGCTCTAGGAAATGGGTTGTCATTTCAAATTGGAACTATAATTAAAATTAAACAGTTTAGATTTGGACTTTCTTATACTAGTCCTACAAATCTTAAAATTGAGGAGGAGAATACACAATTTGTTGAAACTGATATTAATGAGAAGGAGGGTCTGGCTAAATATAGAATAGACCCAAATACTGTAAATATTTATGATGAGTATAAACTAACCCTTCCATCTAAGTCCTTATTCAGTCTAGCATATATATTTGGTAAAAAAGGTTTACTAAGTTTTGATTATGAAATAACAAAATTTAAAAATTCTAAATTTGATGATAATAATGGCAAAGATTCCTATTTAAATTCACTTAATTATTCAATAGAAAATAAGTTAGCAGGTTATTCCGAGTCTTTTAGATTTGGTGGTGAATACAGAATTAAAAATCTTAATCTAAGAGCTGGTTATTTTTCATATAAAGGCCCAGACTCTAGTCTAGATAATAAAATAAGTGGCGTGTCAGCAGGCTTAGGATTAAACTACGATTATATGGAATTTGATATAGGAATAACCAAGTCTAATAATTATAATCAAAATAGACTATACAGTAAAGGTTTAACAAACAAATACTCTATTGATAAAAATATTTTGTCCCTATATGCTTCATTTACTATCAAAATTTAACTTCTATTTAACGACATAATAACTATCTTTGTACAACTCAAATTTTATTTATGAAACTTCACGATATACTTAAAAATGACACTGATTCCTTAGGAGATGACCACCTTGGTTCAAGTATCAATAATCCAATAAGAAAAGATGCTTTCAAGATTTCCAACTCGGATAAAATCAAGCTCATCCAGGAAAAAATGCATGATATACTCGAGATAATAGGAATGGACATGAATGATGACAGTCTTAAAGGAACCCCTAAAAGAGTGGCAAAAATGTTTGTTAATGAAATCTTTGGAGGTCTTAATCCAGAAAACAAACCTGTTGCATCTACTTTTGATAATAAGTTCAAGTATGGAGAAATGTTAGTAGAAAAAAATATAACACTTTACTCAACTTGCGAACATCATCTTCTCCCAATTGTTGGTCTTGCTCATGTTGCATACATATCAAGTGGAACTGTTGTAGGTCTTTCAAAAATGAATAGAATAGTTAAATATTATGCAGATAGACCTCAAGTTCAAGAGAGGCTTAATATTCAAATTGTAAAAGAATTAAAGGAAGTTCTTAATACAGAAGATGTTGCATGTGTAATTGATGCAAAACATCTATGTGTAAACTCCAGAGGAATCAGAGATTACAATTCAAGCACTGTAACTGCTGAGTTTGGAGGTAAATTTAAGGAGACAAAATACAAAAGAGAGTTCTTAGACTATATTAAATTAGAAACAGATATTTAATGATCTCAAAAGACTTACATATATATAATTCTTTAAGTAATTCTAAAGAAAAGTTTAAGTCTATTGAAAAAGGGTCTATTGGAATGTATGTGTGTGGACCTACTGTTTATAGTGATGTTCACCTTGGAAATTGTAGAACATTTATTTCTTTTGATGTTATATACAGATATTTCATTCATCTTGGTTATAAAGTAAGATATGTTAGAAATATAACTGATGTTGGTCATTTAGAGGAAGGTGGAGAAGATAGAATATCTAAAAAAGCTAAACTTGAAAAGCTTGAGCCAATGGAAGTTGCTCAAAAGTATACTAACGATTTTAAAAATACACTTACTAACTTTAATGCATTAGATCCTAGTATTGAACCAATTGCATCAGGTCATATAATTGAACAAATCTCTATTATTCAGGATTTAATAGATAAAAATCTAGCTTACCTATCCAATGGTTCAGTATATTTTGATATAGAAGAATATGATAAATTAAATGATTACGGAATTTTATCTGGCAGAGATCTTGAAAATCTAAAATCAAATTCAAGGACATTAGACAATCAAGAGGATAAAAAAAATGAATTTGATTTTGCGTTATGGAAAAAAGCTGACAACAATCATTTAATGAAATGGAAATCTCCTTGGAGTGAAGGATTTCCTGGTTGGCATCTTGAGTGCACTGCAATGAGCAAAAAGTATTTAGGTGATCATTTTGATATTCATGGAGGTGGTATGGATTTAAAATTTCCTCATCATGATTGCGAAATTGCACAAAGTAAAGCTCATACAGGAAAAGATCCAGCTAAATATTGGATTCATGCAAACATGCTAACCCTTAACAATAAAAAAATGTCTAAATCAACAGGTAATAATATTTTACCAGTTGAATTAATTACTGGCAAAAACAATATTTTTTCTAAACCATTTGATTCTAATGTTATTAGATTTTTCTTCCTACAAGCTCATTACAGAAATGTTCTTGATATTAGTGATTCGTCACTTATAGCATCTGAAAAAGGTTATAACAGACTCCTAGAAATCATAAAAAGAGTCAAGGAAGGTGAGGTGTCAAATGAAAAAAATGATATTTTATTTAACACAATTAAAGAATGGGAAAATAAATGTTATGCATGTTTGAATGATGATTTTAATTCTCCAATGTTAATTGCTGAATTATTTAATTCTACAAAATTTATTAACGATTCTGATATTAAAATCAGTAATCGTGAAAGAGATTACTTTCTAAACTTGATGAATATATTTTTAAATAAGATTCTTGGGATTAATTTTGATGATTCAACCACTTCAAATAATGACTCAATTCTTGAAGTACTTAAAGAAGTGAGAGATGAAGCTAGATTAAATAAAAATTATGATCTTTCTGATAAGATCAGAGACAAACTTGCTAATATTGGAGTAAATCTAAATGATAAAGATTAGTCAGCTTCTTGCTTATCCTTTTATTCTCTTAATAAAATTTTATAGGTTATTTATATCACCTCTAATTGGAGGAAATTGTATTTACTCTCCAACATGTTCGGAATATGGTATTATTGCTTTAAAGAAATATGGAGTTTTTAAGGGTTCTTTTTTAACTGCTAAAAGAATACTGAAGTGCAATTCATTATTTAAAGGAGGGTATGACCCTGTTCCATAAAATATATTTATATTTAGAAATGATAATTTCCCAAATAAAATGGTCCCCAAGTGAAACACTTTTTGAAATTGGTGGCTTTTCTATATACGTGTATAGCCTAATGTTCATTTTAGCTTTTCTTATAGGTTATAATCTAGTAAAATCTTTCTTTCTTAAGGAAAATGTAGATGAAAAATATCTTGATCCAATGCTTATTTATATGGTGATTTCTGTTTTTCTTGGAGCTAGGTTTGGTGAAGTTTTTTTCTATCAATGGGGCTATTATCAAAATCATATTATTGAAATATTATTACCTATTCAAGAGTCATCAAATTCTTCAATATTAGGATTAATTGATGGTTATAAGTTTACTGGATTCAGAGGGCTTGCAAGCCATGGAGCTGCAATTGGAATTACTATTGGACTCTTACTATTTAAGAGAAAATATAATTTTAAAAGTTTATTATGGATTTTTGATAGACTAACTATACCTATTGCAATTGGTGGAGCATTTGTAAGAATAGGTAATTTTTTCAATTCAGAAATTCTTGGAAAATATACAGGCAGTGACTGGGGTGTAATATTTATCAACAGAGGAGAAACACTTCCAAGACATCCTGCTCAGCTATATGAATCCTTTGGTTATATTATTCTTTTCATCATACTCTACAAGTTATATCAAACATCTATAAGAGAAAAAGAAGGAAGGTTGTTTGGATTCTTTTTGATTGGTTTATTCACGATCAGGTTTGTTGTTGAATTTGTGAAAGAAAGCCAAGGTGGATTAGAAACATTCTTGCCTGGACTATCATCTGGTCAGTGGCTAAGCATTCCTTTTATAATTACAGGAGTTATCTTTTTATTGATAAAAAATAAAAGGTCTGTTATTTAATTTTTTTATTATAAGAATCGAACATAATTGGAGTCGCAATGAAGACAGATGAATAGGTTCCTACCAAAACACCAATAATTAGAGCAAACATAAATCCTCTAATTGATTCACCACCAAATATAAATATTGCTATAAGTACAATTAGTGTAGTTAATGAAGTATTAAGAGTACGACTTAAAGTACTGTTTAAAGCAGTATTTACTATTTCATCATTTTCCCAAGATTTATGAATTCTAAAGAATTCTCTAATTCTATCAAATACAACTACAGTATCGTTTAAGGAATATCCTATTACAGTAAGTAAGGCAGCAATAAAAGCTTGGTTAATCTCCATATTAAATGGCATTATTTTATATGTAAGAGAGAATATACCAAGTACTATAAGAACATCATGAAAAACAGCAGAAACAGCTCCTATAGAGTATTGCCACTTTTGAAATCTAAGTAATATGTATAGGAATACAATTATTAGGGAGCCAAAAATTGCCCATACTGAATTTTGCTTTATATCATCCGCTATAGTAGGTCCAACTTTAATACTAGACATTATACCCACATCTTCACCCAAAGAAAATTGTTGAAATGTTAGTGGAGTAATATATTGAGAATTTAGATTTTCAAATAGAATATTTTTAATTTCATTATCTACCTCAAGACCTTCCTCATCAACTTTATATTTAGTAGTAATTTTTAATTGATTTGATGCACCAAATGTTTTAACCTCAGCACTTCCAAAAGCGTTATTTAGAGTAGATTCTATATCAGACGATTTTACCTCTTTATCAAATCTAACTATATATGATCTTCCACCTAAAAAGTCTACTCCTTGATTTAAACCCTGGACAATAAGTGAACTTATGCTAATAAAAATTAAAACAGCAGAAATCACGTAGGTTGCTTTTCTTTTACTTAAAAATTTTATTTTTAGATTACTGAATAAATCTTTTGTTGATTTTGTAGAAAAAGATAGTTTTCCAGATTTAAATACTTTATTGTCAATTAATAATCTTGTTATAAAAATTGCAGTAAATAAAGATGTTGCTATACCTATTAGTAAAGTAGTTGCAAAACCTTTAATTGGTCCAGAACCAAAAATATATAATACAAGTGCAGTTAGACCAGTTGTTATGTTTGCATCTAATATTGAAGATAGTGCATTATTAAAACCATCATTAATTGATTGCTTCAACCCCTTTTCTTTTCTTAATTCTTCCCTAATCCTCTCAAAAATTAAAACATTAGCATCAACGGATATACCTATAGTAAGAACAATACCTGCTATACCTGGAAGAGTTAGAACAGCTCCAAGACCAGCTAAAATCCCAAATATTAGAACAATATTTAATATTAGTGCAATATCAGCAAAAATACCTGCAGGTCCATAATAGAAGATCATCCAAACAAGAACAAATATTAATGCAATTAAAAAGGAATAAACACCACTATCAATTGCCTCTTGACCTAAAGAAGGACCAACTACTTCAGATTGAATTATAGATGCAGAAGCAGGAAGTTTACCAGCTCTTAAAACATTTGCTAAATCTATTGCTTCATTTAAATCAAATTCACCAGTAATTTCTGACCTACCTCCACTAATTGCGCCTCTTGTAACACCGGGAGCAGAGTATACAACATCATCTAAAACTATTGCAATATTAGAACTCTGACTGTAAGCTGTGCCTGTTAAGCTCTCCCATACTCTAGCACCTTGAGCATTCATTTGCATTGAAACTGCTGCAGCACCCACAGCATCATAAGTTTGGGACGCGTCTACAACTACCCCCCCACTTAAAGGGGATAAGTCATCTCTATTTGATTTTATAGCATAAAGACTTGTTAAACCATCTTGATCCTCTTTACCCCATAAAAATTTAGCATACCTGTAATCTCTTGGTAGAAGTTTCCTTACATCTGGAAGAGTTAGATATGAATTAACAAGCTCTTGATCTCTTGGTAAAAATCTTGCTATAATTGGCCCACCTTGATAACTGTAAGCTCTTACAAGACTTAGAAGAGGATTTGATCTATTTTGAATTGAATCTGAAGTTTGCTCAACTTCTGACAGAAGATCATCTATGTCAGATTCACTTGATTCAGATTTAAGATTTTCTATCTGAATTGATGATAAGTATGTATTAGCAGAAGAAATAAAGTTAATAAAATCGTCATTTTTATATGTTTCCCAGAATTCTAATTGCGCAGTACTTTGTAATAAATTTTGGATTCTATCAATATCTTTGGCACCAGGTAACTCAATTAATATTCTACCTGACGAACCCAGTCTTTGAATATTAGGTTGAGTAACACCGAATTTATCAATACGTTTTCTTAAAACTTCAAAAGCAGAAATAATTGATTCATCAATCTTTACCCTTATAATTGACTTCATGTCATCATCTGAAGTATCAAATGAAACATCAGAACTTAATGTTCTGTTTCCAAAAATCTCAGGAGATGTTAACTTAGTTGGATCAGAATTTGATTCAAATGCATCAAAAAAAGATTCTAAATATGTTTGATCAGACTGTTTTTGAAGCTCATCAGCATTGTCCAAAGCTTGATTAAATTTCTGATTTATAGAATTCTCTGAAAGACCTTTCAAAAGGTCTCTAATAGAAATTTGAAGTATTACATTAATCCCTCCTTTTAAATCTAGCCCTTGATTTAATTCTTTTTGTTTTGCATCATTGTAAGATGAATACATTAGAACTGGAAAGTCTCCAATAGAATCAAGAAATCGGACCTCTTCACTTGCTCTTTTTTCAGCAAAAGAAATCTCATCTTCAGAGATTTTTTCAATAGCAGCATTTTTAGCTTTATTTTCAAGAGTTGAAGAAATAAAGGTGAATGATAATTGGTATACACTTACAATACCAAATAAAATTGCAAAAGTTTTAATTAATGAGTTTCCTTGCATGATAATTTTTTAACGCCAGCAAATATAACATTTGAATATTGAACAAACAACTTTATCTATATTAAACCATCAAGGGCTAGATTGGTTTGTTTAACAGCCTTAACACTATTATTAAACATTTCTAACTCCTTTTGATCTAGATCAAATTCAACTACCTCTTCGAAACCATTCCTTCCAATAATAGATGGAACTCCTATGCATATATCTTCCACATTATATTCTCCTGTCAAATAAACAGAACACGGAAGAACTTCTTTTGTATCATTTACTATTGCATTAACTAAATAAGAAACGGAAGCTCCTGGAGCATACCAAGCAGAAGTTCCAAGAAGTTTTGTTAGTGTAGCTCCCCCAACCATAGTTTCAGATGCAATTTTTGAAAGCTCATCTTTTGAAACTATTTTAGATAAAAGCTCATCTTTACATTTAGCTAATGAAGTAAGTGGAATCATTGTTGTATCACCATGACCACCAATCACCATAGCATCAATATCATGTTGACTATGATTAGTAAATTTAGAGATATAAGTTTTAAATCTTGAACTATCAAGTATACCACCCATTCCAATTATTTTATTTTTTGGTATGTCAAATGATTTATTTACAAGATAAGTCATCGTATCCATTGGATTAGAAACGACTATGATCACAGCATCAGGAGAATATTTTAATAGGTTTTCTGAAACTGATTTAACAATACCTGCATTTATTCCGATCAACTCCTCTCTTGTCATTCCAGGTTTTCTAGGAATACCAGAAGTGATTACAACAACGTCACTATTTGATGTACTTGAATAATCATTAGTTACCCCAGATACTTTAGATTTAAAACCTAAAGTACTAGTTGTTTGAGTGAGATCTAATGCTTTACCTTCAGCAAAGCCCTCTTTAATATCAAGAAGAACTATTTCTTCTACAATCTCTTTTAATAAAATGTATTCTGCACAGGATGCGCCAACATTACCTGCACCAACTATAGTAACTTTCATATTTACACATCTATTTTAGCGTACTTAGCATTTTCTTCAATAAATTTCCTTCTAGGTGGAACCTCATCACCCATTAATGTAGCAAACCATCTTTCTGCATCTTGGGAATTGTCTTGATTCAGTGTTATTAGTCTTAAGGTTCTTGATTCAGGATTCATTGTAGTATCCCATAGTTGATCAGCATTCATTTCACCTAAACCTTTATATCTCTGAATTGAAACTCCAGTACCTAAATCTTTTGCAATATTATCTCTCTCATCATCATTCCAAGCATAAACTTTTTTGTTACCCTTTTTCACAAGGTATAAAGGAGGAGTTGCTATATAAATATTACCTCCCTCTACAAGTTCCTTCATGTATCTGAAGAAAAAAGTTAGAATTAAGGTTGAAATATGACTTCCATCAACATCAGCATCACACATAATGATTATTTTATGATATCTTAACTTTTCAACGTTCAGTGCCTTACTATCTTCTTCTGTTCCTACAGAAACTCCTAAAGCAGTGTAGATATTTCTTATCTCCTCATTTTCAAAAACTCTATGTTGCTGTGCTTTTTCAACATTAAGAATTTTACCCCTTAATGGAAGAATAGCTTGAAATTCTCGGTCCCTACCCTGTTTTGCAGTACCACCTGCTGAATCACCCTCAACTAAGAAAACTTCACATAATGATGGATCAGTCTCTGAACAATCAGATAATTTTCCAGGAAGACCTCCACCTGTCATGACAGTCTTTCGCTGAATCATTTCTCTTGCTTTACTTGCAGCAGTTCTAGCTTGAGCGGCTAATATTATTTTCTGAACAATAATTTTAGAGTCATCGGGGTTTTCTTCAAGATAATCTTCAAGCATCTGAGAAACAGACTGTGATACAGCAGAACTAACCTCTCTATTTCCAAGTTTAGTCTTTGTTTGTCCTTCAAATTGTGGTTCAGCAACCTTAACTGAGATTACAGCAGTTAATCCTTCTCTAAAATCATCACTAGATATTTCGAATTTAAGCTTATCTGTTAAACCAGATGAATCGGCATATTTTTTTAATGTATTAGTTAAACCTCTTCTAAATCCAGATAAGTGAGTACCTCCTTCATGAGTATCAATATTATTAACATAGGAGTGAAGGTTCTCTGAAAAAGATGAATTATATACCATAGCAACTTCAACAGGGATGCCATTTTTCTCACCTTCCATTTTAATTATGCTACTAATAATAGGTAGCCTTCCCTTATCTAAATATTGAATAAATTCACTTAAACCTTCTTTTGAAAGAAAAGTTTCAGAAAATGCATTACCATCTTTATCTTTTTTTCTATTATCAGTAATTGAAATTCTTAATCCTTTGTTTAAATAAGAAAGTTCTCTCATTCTATTTGAAAGTATTTCGTAATCAAAATCAGTTACTTCTTTGAATATCTCTTTATCAGGTGTAAAAGTTACCAATGTACCTGTCTTGTCAGATTTACCTATTTCTTTAACGGCTTCAATTGGTTTCCCCTGTCTATATGATTGCTCATACTCTTTACCATCTCTAAAAACTTTAGCAATAAGCAGCTCAGATAATGCATTTACACAAGAAACACCAACACCGTGAAGTCCACCTGATACTTTGTATGAGTCTTTATCAAATTTTCCACCAGCACCTATTTTAGTCATCACAACCTCCAATGCAGATACACCTTCTTTTTTGTGCATACCGACTGGAATTCCTCTTCCATCATCCTCAACAGTAAGACTAGAGTCATTATTTATTTCTAAAGTTATAGTTGAACAATGTCCAGCCATAGCCTCATCTATTGAGTTGTCAACAACTTCATATACTAAATGATGTAGACCTCTTGACCCAACATCACCTATATACATTGAGGGTCTTTTCCTTACATGCTCCATACCCTCAAGGGCCTGGATACTGTCTGCGGAATATTGATTTTTCGGGTTGTCTGTTGGCATTTTTTAGCTTGAATTATATTACTATAAATATACTAAAAAACGGAGGGGTAAATATGGTGAAACAGTCAGTATTTAAGCTAAACTTATCAACATTTTATTCATAAGATTTATTGTGAATATTTGATATAGATCTACCACTTGGGTCATTCATGTTTTTAAAAGCTTCATCCCATTCTAATGCTTGAGGAGTACTACATGCAACAGATGGAACGGATGGAACAGATTTAGCTGCTGCATCACTTGAAAAGTGATCACTAAAAATTAATCGATAGTAATATTCTTCCTTATTTCTAGGAGTGTTTATTGAAAAAATCTTAGAGGCATTTTCAAGATCATGATCACTGACCTCTTTTGACACTAGATCTTTTAAACTATCTATCCAAGAATATCCAACTCCGTCAGAGAATTGTTCCTTTTGTCTCCATAGGACACTTTCAGGTAAATAATCTTTAAATGCTTCTCTTAAAACCCATTTTTCAATTCGACCATTTTTAATCATTTTGTCTTCTGGATTAATATTCATAGCAACATCTATGAATTCCTTATCCAGAAAAGGAACTCTACCCTCAATTCCCCAGGCAGCTAATGACTTATTAGCTCTTAAACAGTCATACTGATGTAATTTATCTAACTTTCTTACCGTTTCTTCATGAAACTCCTTTGCATTTGGTGCCTTGTGAAAATATAAATAACCACCAAAAAGCTCATCTGCACCTTCTCCTGAAAGAACCATTTTAATTCCCAAAGATTTGATTGCTCTAGCAATTAAATACATTGGAGTGGATGCTCTTATAGTTGTAATATCATATGTTTCAAGATGATATATGACATCTCTTATTGCGTCTATCCCTTCTTGAACTGTAAAATTAATTTCGTGGTGAATAGTTCCGATATGATCAGCAACAATTCTTGCAGCTTTTAAATCAGGAGCATCCTCTAGACCAACAGAAAAAGAGTGAAGTTGAGGCCACCATGCATCTTGCTTATCATTGGATTCAATCCTTTTGGATGCAAATTTTTTAGCTAAAGCTGATGTTATAGATGAATCAAGACCACCAGAAAGTAAAACACCATAAGGAACATCACTCATTAGTTGCCTTTTAACAGCAGCTGATAGTGAATCATGAATGGCTTTTATGGAAGTCTCTGAGTCCTTGACATGATCATAAGAAACCCATTCTGGGTTATACCATTTTTTAAGATCTGTGCTACTGCTTTCAAGATAATGACCAGGAGGGAAAAGTTCAATTTTATCACACACACCTTCAAGAGATTTTAATTCAGATGAAACATAAAAAATACCATCTTTATCCCACCCCATATAAAGTGGAATAATTCCCATATGATCTCGAGCTATTATATATTTATCATTAGATGAATCATACAAGGCAAATGCAAAAATTCCATTTAGATCATTTAAAAAATTAATTCCTTTCTTTTCGTATAACGCAAGTATAACTTCACAATCTGACTCAGTTCTAAAATTATAATCAGTAGCAAAACTATCCTTAAGGTTTTGATGATTGTAAATTTCACCATTAACAGCAATTACTTTTAAGCCATCTTCAGATAAAATAGGTTGTTTACCAGAGGTAGGGTCAACAATAGCAAGTCTCTCATGGGCAAGTATAGCATTTTCTGAAGAGTATATACCACTCCAATCTGGCCCTCTGTGTCTAACTTTTTGAGCCATT
The DNA here is from genome assembly GCA_905182065.1 of Candidatus Marisimplicoccus framensis. GTDB lineage: Bacteria > Bacteroidota > Bacteroidia > Flavobacteriales > Flavobacteriaceae > Marisimplicoccus > Marisimplicoccus framensis. The sequence goes on along the minus strand of CAJIZN010000001.1, from coordinate 1,017,736 downwards.
TTTAGTACGTTAGCTCTAACGAGATCATTATTGCCTTTTACATTAAAGGCACAAACTATTCCACACATATTCTAATTATATCTTCTATTAAAGACTAGTTCACCGTTAATAAAGGTAGCTACAACACTTGGTTGAGAGGTATTCTTGATTCAATGATCTAATAATATCATTGTCAAGTAAAATAAAGTCTGCAGATTTTCCAACCTCTATACTCCCTTTTTCCTCTTCCTCAAAGTTTACATATGCTCCAAAAATTGTCATAGCAGAGAGTGCATCTGCTCTACCAATACTATTCTCCATTTGAAATCCATTATCTGGATAACCATTTTTATCTTTTCTTGCTACAGCAGAGTAATATGTCATTATTGGGTTTATGTCTTCAACTGGAAAGTCTGTCCCAAAAGCTATCACTTGTGATCTGTTTAAAAGTTCCTGATATGCATAAGCATATGTAGCTCTTTTCTTTCCAATTCGATCATATAGCCAATACATATCACTTGTAGCATGTGTTGGTTGAACTGATGGTAATATTTTTTGATTAAAAAGCTTAATATCATCCTCATTAACTATTTGAGCATGTTCTATGCGCCATCTTGGATCTCTATAATTAAATAGAGCATCTCCATAAGCTTCAAGTACAAATCTATTAGCATTATCTCCTATTGCATGTGTGTTCATCTGAAACTTAGTTCCTGCTAATTTAAATGCAAGAGATTTAATTGAATCTATAGGAGTTCTAATTATACCGTAATATCCTTTTCTATCAGAATAATCATTAATCATACTTGCTCCTCTTGATCCCAATGCACCATCTGCATATACTTTGACTGATCTAACATTTAATCTTTCAGTTTTGACAGGACCTTTATCTATAAAATAATCAACATCTTCAGTATTATTTTCGATCATTGCATAGATTTTAATCTTTAATACACCTGCATTCTGCAAACTATCTATTAACTCTATTTGTGATCTAGATATACCAGCTTCAGAAATTGTTGTTAGACCGTTTTCGAAAGCAATTTCTTGAGCAGACAATAGTGCTTTAATAGATTCATCCTTAGTAGGGTCAGGAATTATGTCATCAATTAGCCTCATTGCATTATCAACCAAAACTCCAGTTAACTTTCCATTTGATTTAATAAAATCTCCACCTTCAACGTCAGAAGACCCATCAATTCCAGCAAGTTTTAGAGCATAGTCATTTACCAAGTATGCATGTCCGTCTATTCTACGAAGAACAACTGGTTTATCTGGAAAAGACTCATTTAATAATTTATTAGTTGGGAATGATTTATTAATCCAATCATTTTGATCCCATCCTCTTCCAATTATAAATTTTTTTTCATTTAAATTATTGAACTTATCTACACGACTAATAACATCTTCAAGGCTTGTAGTTTCAGTTAGATTAACTTGGTCACTTAAGAATCCTAGATTATAAAAATGAGCGTGTGAATCAATAAAACCAGGATAAATTGGAAGACCTTCTGCATTAATAACATTACTAGAGGAATATTTGGACATTACAGAGTCATCACCAACAAAAATAAATTTACCATCCTTTACAGCTATAGCAGTGGCTTTTTCATCTTGGCTTACAGTATAAATCTCAGCATTGTAAACAATAAGATCTACCTTTTCAGAACAGGAAGTTAAAGTTATTAAAAGAAGTAAAAATATTTTTTTGCTCATTGAAAATAAAATACAAATTAAATCAAATGATAGATATCAAACAAAGAAAAACTAAATAATAATTAACAATTTAGTATTACAATATTTTATTACTTTGGCTTTAGGAAAAAATGAACATTGTAGAAATCAAAAATACCAATATTTCTATTGACACAAAAAATGTGTTAGAGGCAATAAACTTTGACCTCAAAAAGGGAGAAATGAAATTTTTAATTGGTAAAACCGGAAGTGGTAAAACAACTTTTATAAATTCAATTTTTGGCAATCTTATACCGTCAAAGTCTGAAATATTTAAAGTGTTAGATTATGATATAAATAATCTCAATAATAAAGAAATACCTTTTTTAAGACGAAAAATTGGTTTTGTATTTCAAGATTTTAAATTATTAAAAGACAGAAGTATTTATGATAACATGAAATTTGTACTTGAAGCTACAGGATGGAAAGAGAAAAATAAAATAAATGATCAAATCAATAAAGTTTTTGATTTAGTAGGTTTTACTTCTTCATTACAAAAGTTTCCTAGCGAACTTTCAGGAGGTGAGCAACAAAGAGTTGCTATTGCAAGATCAATGTTAAATGAACCAGAGTTAATAATTGCAGATGAACCTACTGGTAATTTAGATCCTGAAACAAGCTCTGAAATAATTTCTTTATTTCAGAAGCTCAATAAAATTGGCACTTCAATGATCATTGCTACACATGATTATGATCTTATTTTAAAATTAGAAGGACAAGTATATAAATGTGAAGATGGGAAATTCTTTGAAGTAAAAAGAAAATAATAGTTAATATTGAATATGATTTTAAATAAAATACCAAAAGATAAGTTTTTACTAATAGCTGGACCATGTGCAATAGAAGGAGAAGAAATTTCTATTAAAATTGCTGAGAAACTTTTATCAATAACTTCAAAACTATCACTACCACTTGTGTTTAAAGGTAGTTATCGAAAAGCAAACCGAACAAGACTTGATAGTTTTACAGGTATTGGTGATTTAAAAGCATTAAAAATTTTAAAAAAAATTAATACTGAATTTAATGTACCTGTTATAACTGATATTCATGACAAAACTGAGGCAGACATAGCTGCTGAATATGTTGATGTTCTTCAGATACCCGCATTTCTGGCGAGACAAACAGATTTACTTGTTAGCGCTGCTAAAACAGGTAAAATAGTTAACATCAAGAAAGGACAGTTCATGAGCGCAGAAAGCATGAAGTATGCTGTAGATAAAGTTAAACAATCAGGTAATAACAATGTTATGTTAACCGAAAGAGGAACTCAATTTGGTTATAATGATCTAATCGTAGATTTTAGAGGTATATCAGAATTAAAGAAACTAGCTCCTACTATTCTAGATGTTACTCACTCGGTTCAAAGGCCAAATCAAACATCTGGTAGTTACTGGTGGAAATCCAGAATATATTGAATCCCTAGCTCGAGCAGGAATTGTAAATAATATTGATGGTATTTTCTTAGAAACACACACTGATCCATCTCAAGCTAAAAGTGATGGAGCTAATATGCTTAATATTAATAACCTGGAAGAGCTTTTAAAGAACTTACTTACACTCAGAGAGGCATCATCTAAAATTTAGTTAATTATCATATCTTTGCACACTTAAGTACATTGATATATTGGGGTCGACAGGTATTGACAGCAAGACTAATGTTTTTATTTGCAAGTCGAGCAATGAAAATAAACTCGTAAATCTGATCTTTTTAACCTTTAAATGGCGAAAATAACTACGCTCTAGCTGCATAATTGACTGAATTATAGTAAGTCATTGCTAATCTCAACTAGGTTGAGAAGCTAGATGTCTCTTAAAAACTTTGATTGACAGTTTTTATTTATGAGATACCATAGAGTGAATCTAGAGTTTTATATGCACTGGATAAAACTTAAAACTAAAGTGATAAGGAAAATATTTTGGATGTTATCGACCAAGTATTTTTTCGAAAATTAAATGATAACTAAACTTGTAGAAGGTAATTTTATTACTTGTATGGACGAGGGTTCGAATCCCTCCGACTCCACTATTTAAACCTCACTTTTACAATGAGTTTTTTATTTAAATCCAATCTAACTTTTTAACTGTCATCTCAGTTTCAATATCGCCAGTATGTAAAGTTGTGTTAGGTTCAAATAACAAATTAAATACAATCTCTCCATTAGTATGAGGTCTATGCTCTACCCCTTTTGGAATTATTAAAATTTCGCCTTCTTTTACAGAAATTGTTCTACCATCTCTAAAATCAATTAAAAGTGTTCCTTTAAATACCATAAAAAGCTCATCTTCATTTTCATGACTATGCCAAACAAAATTATCTTTAAGCTTACAAATCTTCACATGCTGACCATTAAGTTCTCCAATAATTTTAGGAGTCCATTGTTCATTAAATAAAGAAAACTTGTTCATTATATTAATTGGTTCAATTTTTTTCATAATTAGTTCAATTTAATAAGTTATAATTTGATTACACCTTAGGTCCTCTTAAATGAATTATTAATCCATTTAAAAAATTTCGTAACATTTGATCCCCACATTTCATATAATTTTTATGATTTTCATTTCTAAAAATTGCTCCAAGTTCAGATTTGGAAACATCAAAGTCAACCAATTTGCATATTTCAACAATTTCTTCATCACGAAGTTTATGAGCTACTCGTAGTTTTTTAAAAATATCATTGTTAGTTAATCCCATAGTTATTCTTTTTTAAGTTTTAGTTTGTTATTCTGAAATCTCAGATAGCTCAAACCATTTTAATGTTTTTGTTTCTAATTCTTTTTCTAATAATCCTAACTCAATTGAAACCTCTTCAATTTCTTTTGGGGTAAGTTCTTCTTGTGTAAAACGATTTTGAATTTCTTTTTTTTTAGCTTCAATTTTTTTAATATCCAATTCAAGTTTTCTAAACTCTTTTTGCTGTTTATAGCTAAAGACAGTTTTACTTGTATTTTCTGTTAAGTCTATTTTATTCTTTTTATTAATTTTTAAAGATTCTTTATTTTCTTGCTCCCTAGAATCTTCATAAACTCTATAGTCAGAATAATTGCCAGGGAAATTCTCAACAATCCCTTCCCCTTTAAATACAAATAAATGATCTACGATTTTATCCATAAAGTATCTATCGTGTGATACAACTAAAAGACAACCCGGAAAGTCTAATAAAAAACTTTCAAGAACATTAAGAGTAATAATATCTAAGTCATTGGTTGGTTCATCAAGAATTAAGAAGTTTGGATTTTGAATTAAAACTGTACATAAGTAAAGTCGTTTAAGTTCTCCTCCGCTTAATTTATTTACAAAATCATATTGCTTTTTACGATCAAACAAAAAACGCTCTAATAATTGTTGTGCAGATATTTTACGACCTTTTTTTAATGGAATATAATCACCATAATCTTTGATAACATCTATTACTTTTTGTCCTTGCTTTATAGTAATTCCTTTTTGAGTATAGTAACCAAATTTTAATGTTTCTCCCCAAATAATTTTACCTGAGTCTATTTTATCATTTGATGTTAATAGATTCAAGAAGGTGGATTTCCCAGTTCCATTTTTTCCAATTATACCAATTCGTTCACTTCTTTGAAATGAATAATTAAAATTATTTAATATGATTTTTTCACCAAATGATTTTTGAACTTTATGCATTTCAATCATTTTACTTCCCAACCTTTCCATGTTTATCTCAAGTTGAACTAGGTGTTCATTTCTTCTCTGGCTGGCTTTCTCTTTAATTTTTTTATAATCCTCTATCCTTGATTTTGATTTTGTAGTTCTAGCTTTGGGTTGCTTTCGCATCCATTCTAACTCCTTTTTAAAATGCAGCTTATTTTTATGGGCCTCAACATCCTCCTGAGCAATTCGAGCTTCTCTTTTTTCAAGATAATATGAGTAATTACCTTTATAAGTATAAAGTTTTCCATTATCTAGTTCGATTATCTCATTGCAAACTCTTTCTAAGAAATAACGGTCATGAGTAACCATTAGTAATGTGATTTTCTCCTTTGAAAAATAGTCTTCTAACCATTCGATCATTTCAAGATCTATATGGTTTGTAGGCTCATCTAAAATTAATAATTCAGGCTCCTGTAGTAATGCATTACAAAGGGCTAATCTTTTAATCTGTCCACCAGACAAGCTCCCAACTTTAGCATTTAAATCGTTAAGCTTTAGCTTAAATAAAATTTTCTTGTATTGCTTTTCATAATCCCAAGCTTGAGATAAATCCATTGCTTCAAATGCTTTTTGATATGCTTCTTGATCATCTGGATTCTCTAGAGCTTTATCATACTGTGCAATAACTCTAAGAGTAGGATTATCAGCCGATAATATAGTTTCTTCTACTGTTAAGCTTGGATTTAAATTTGGTTCTTGAGGAAGATATGCAGTTTGAGTTCCTTTTCTAAAAATAACATTTCCAGTATCCGGATTATCTTTTCCAATAATAATATCTAGAATAGAGGTTTTTCCAGTTCCATTTTTTGCAATTAATGCAATTTTCTGACCTTTATTGATTCCAAAAGAAATAGACTTAAAAAGAACTTTTTCTCCATAGGATTTTGAAATATCTTCAACAGAAAGTAAGTTCATATATGATCTATTTATTATAGGAATACCAAAAGTACACAATCAGATTTGAAGACTTATTTAAATTACCCTCTTAAAAAATATTTCTTTAAAATAAAACATTATTTAGATTCACTCTAAATAAATTTTTTCATAAATTGGCAATTCAAACAAAAAAATTTACAACTATGAAAAATTTATTATTAACATTTATTTTACTTTTCAGTTTTTCAATAAATGCTCAGTATGCTGTAATGTCAGCTGTTGACCTTAATGATGGTGCTGAGGAAGATTATTTAAAACTGGAAAAATTTTGGTCTGGTATTCATCAAGAAGCCATTAACCAAGGATTACAAACAGGTTGGGCTGTATGGAAGAGAACGCCTCAAGAAGGGGATGAACCAGGAAATAATGAGTATCTAATTTTTGATCTATACAACTCCATGGAACAACTTGAAAAAGGATACAACGGAGCTGAGTTAGCTCAAAAAGTATACAAAGGAAAGATGTCCAGAAGGTCTATTCAAAGAATGATGGATGGAACTGGTTCAGAAAGCAGAGAAAGACGAAACTATGTACTTAAAGTAGTTGACGCAACTATTCTTGCAGGAGGAAGTGCTAAGCCAGGTGATAAAGCAACTCTTAACCTTATGACTAAAAAAACTGATGATTTTGAAAGCTATGAATCTAATGTATGGAAGCCTGTAGCAGAGAAAAATATTTTAAACGGAAGATTAAGACAATGGGTCCTAGTTGAAGTTACTGATAGAACAGAAAATGCATATGAAGGATTTACTCATTTTGCTTGGAACTTAAGCGGAAATCAAGATATTGAATTTGAAGGAATGTCTGGTTTTAAATGGGATAAATTATGGGAAGGAATTGAGTCTTCCAGAGATATGCAAGATTCAGAAGAATACACTTTAATTTACACAGCTAACTAAAAAATATAATAATGAAAAAAATACTTTTACTACTTACGTTAATATTTACAATAACTACTTCTGCTCAATACACTATTTTAAGTGCTATTGACATAAATGAAGGTATGGAAGATCAGTATCTTCAGCTTGAAGAGTTTTTTGGACCAGTTCATGATTTAGCAATTAAAAAAGGAATTCAAGACCTACAAGCAGTTTTTAAAGTTGTTTCAACTAGTGATGATGGTGATAATGTTGCTAATTATTTCATTGTTACAGGGTTTTCAAGTAAAGAACAGCTAGATGCTTATAATAAAAGCTGGGAAGAAGGTAAATGGCTTGCCCTTTCCAAAGAAGCTTATAAAGGAAAAATGTCTTCTAGAAGAGTTACTAGATACCTAAACTCTGTTGGGTCAGAAAGTAATGAAAGAAGAAACTATCATTTAGTTGGAGTTGATGCTTCAATATGGGCTGGAGGAGATCTTAGACCGGGTGATAAAATGAATATACTTGGAACTATTGCTAAAACAGATGATTTTGAGCAATATGAATCAGAAGTATATAAGCCAATGATTGAAAAAGAAATTTTAAAAGGTAACCACAGATATTGGGCTCTTTCAAGAATATATGAAAGAACTGAAAATGCTTACGGAGACATAACTCACATGTTCTTTAATGTAGGTGTTGAAGGTGCAACTAATACTGAGGGTTGGGAAAAAATGCAATCAACTTTTAAAGGTCAAAAATTGATTGAAGGACTTCAAGCTGCTAGTGATCATCAAAATGGTGGACAACTTGAGTTAATTTCAATTCACAACTAACTTTAAAATTTATTACTAAAAAAACCCACCTTAATGGTGGGTTTTTTATTTTTGTATCATGTATAAAGAAGAAATAATTCAATTTTTAACAAACTATGGCCTAAATACTTATGTTTCAGGCTTAATTGCCTCAGCTCTTATAATTATATCTATAGGTGTAATTGTGTTGGCAATAAATTTTATAACAAGAAAGACTATTCTATCATTTTTTAAAAGGATTGCAAAATCGACAGCATCTAGATTTGATGATCTATTAATTAAGAATAGGGTTCCAAGATTACTTTCTTTCATACCATCACTATTTTTTCTTTATCTGATCGTTCCAACGTATACTGATAACCTGGTTATCATTATTAGAAGCATTAACTATACTTCTATTTATAGTTACAGTTAAATCTGTATTAAACACAGTAAAAGATTATTTTAAACTCAGTCAATCATTAAAACACATCCCGATAGATAGCTATATTCAAGTAATAATGATATTCTTATGGTTCATAGGTATAATACTAATATTATCAGTATTAACTGGAAGAGAAATAGGAACATTCTTAGCATCTCTTGGAGCTTTATCAGCTATAATTATTTTAGTATTTAGAGATACTATTCTAGGGTTTGTTTCTAGTATTCAGATTACAGTAAATGATACTGTTAGGATTGGTGATTGGATTACAATGAAAGGTTCTGATGCTGACGGAACAGTTAGTTGAAGTTAATCTGTCAACTGTTAAGGTTCAAAACTTTGATAACACAATTACAACAATACCAACATATAAATTAGTATCTGACTCTTTTGTGAACTGGAGAGGAATGGAAGAATCCAAGGGAAGAAGAATAAAAAGATCATTATTAATAAAACCTAGTTCAATAGGTTTTTTAAAACATAATGAAATAGATGAACTTAAAAAAGTTAAGTTAATAACTGAATATCTTAATACTAAAATCAAGGAAATTGACTCATATAACCAAAAAAACAATGTGGATAAGTCAATGCAATTAAATGGAAGAAATCTTACTAATCTTGGTGTGTTTAGAGTTTATATAGAGGAATATTTAAAAGCTCATCCTATGACAAATGATGACTTAACTATGATGTGTAGACAACTTGAGCCAACTTCTCAGGGAATTCCAATTCAGATTTATACTTTTTCAAAAGACAAAGAGTGGACAAAATATGAGGCACTAACCTCGGATATTTTTGACCACCTCTTATCTTCTGTTAAATATTTCAATTTAGAATGCTTTGAGCTAAATCAATATGCATCTAATTAATTCCACTACCTGAAAGATGAGGAGGGTTTAACTCCTTAACATCGTTTTCTAATGATTCAAGCTCAGATTTAAATTCTTTAACATCTGAAGCTAGTTTTTCAAATAACCTCTCAGCTATATCTAAATTAGATTTATTTAGATCTGTTGGACCATAGGAAGTCGAAAGACCTTGCATAGCAATCTGAACTCTCATTGATATTGTAGGCTTATCCCACTCTCCTATTTCATCTCTTGCAGGGTTACTTCCAATTTCAGAATCAAAAGCATTGTATTTTGCCTTAAAATCAGATATTTTCTTCATTATTTCAGGAGAGAAAGTTTCTAATTGTAATGATGCTTTATCTAATAATTCAATTTTAGATTTCATCATATTAAATTCATCTTGATATTTAGACATAGAAATATATAAGTTTGAAACTCTAGTTCTAAAAGAGTTATAATCAGAATATGAAGCTCCTTCAAGAGTACCTTTTCTTAATGGCTTAACATTAAAAGCAATTGGACCGTCTAATTTTTCAACTGAACCATTATTCTCAAGATAAATCTCAGCATGATACTCCCCAGGAGTAACATATGGACCAGATGGATTAAACCAAGAATTTGCTTGACCTCTTCCAGCTCTTATTGGATAATAGCTCTGATGTCTTAAATTCCAAGCTATTCTACTTGAACCATTTGAAGCATTTTTCTTAACATTTCTTATATGATTTCCCTCTGAATCTTTAATTGTAAGAATAATACTTGCAGATTTCTCATTCATTTCATCTGAAAGTTTATCGTACCCTGGAAATGGTATATCCTTATTATCCGTATTTAGTGTTCTTTCTCTCTGCATTCTTAATGACTTAGAGGTCTTTGGTACATTATTTAGATTATAAGTAAAGACAGCACCATATTCAGGATTTTTAGCAGTATAAAATTGTCCACCTGTATTTCCTAATGAGTTCCTAGGCTTAAATAACTTAGCATCTCTTGGTTTAAATAATTTACCCTTTTTAGATAAGTTATCTGGAGTCATTTCCCTTAGAGCACTATAGTCATCTAAAACAAAGAAACCTCTTCCAAATGAAGCACCTACTAAATCGTTTTCTCTTTCTTGAATTACAATATCTCTAAATGAAATTGTTGGACTTCCAGGAAGTTTCTGCCAGTTTCCACCAGCATTTAATGATGTATAAATGCCATACTCAGTAGCTAAAAAGAATAGATCTTTTTTAACATGATCTTGAACAAATCTCCAAACTAAAGTTCTATCTGGAATATTATTTGAAATAGATTCCCATGATTCTCCAAGGTCAGTGCTTTTAAATAAATATGGTGATAAATCACCTTCTTTATGATTATCTAATGAAACATATACTGTATTAGCATCATATAAATCTGCCTTAATATCGTTAACAAATGATCTTTCAGGTATACCTAACTCAGTAACAGGGATTGATTTCCATGAATTTCCACCATTACTAGTAACTTGAATAAAGCCATCATCAGTTCCAGCCCAAATAACTCCTTCTTTGACAGGAGATTCTGACAGAGAAGTAATTGTATTGTATTGAGACATTGCTTTAACATCCCATGCATTATCCCAACTTTGAGTTCTTCCCATTATTGGAAGTTCAATTCTATTTTCATTTCTAGTTAAGTCGCCTGAGATTGGTGCCCAACTATCTCCTCTATTTTCTGATTCCCAGACTCTATATGAGGCTATATATATTTTAGCAGGATTATGAGGACTTACAAGTATCGGTGTGTCCCAATTATATCTTTCATGAGGATCGCCATCCAAAGCTTGAGGTTGAACAAAAACTTGTTCTCCAGTTTCAAGATCAACTCGATGAAATCTTCCTTCTTGAGTTGTAGCGTATATAATATTATTATAAACTGGATCAGTAGCAGATTGGTGACCATCTGCAAATAATGTCTTATACCAATCTCTGTTTGTTATACCAGCTCCTTCATCAGTAGCTGAGGGTCCTCCAGCAGATCCATTATCTTGAGTACCACCGAAAATATGATAAAATGGTTCAGCATTATTAACAGCTACTTTGTAAAATTGTGTAAGAGGTAGGTTCAAAAAATAATGCCAGTTTTGAGCTAAATCAAAGCTTTCATATATACCAGCATCAGTTCCAACCATTATGTAATCAGGATCACTTTCTTTAAATGCAATAGCATGATGATCACTATGCTTCTGCCTTCTACCCTCTAGTGTACGGAAATTTTTACCACCATCTTCAGATGTTAAGAATCTGAACATTCATTAGGTATAATCTGTCAAATTTATGAGGACTTGTATATAATTCTTGATAATAGTGAGGTCCTGTTCCACCTGAAACTGTATTTGACATCTTTTTCCATGACTCTCCTCTATCCTCTGATCTATAAATACCTCCTTTTGTTCTATCAGTTTCAACTGCAGCATAAACTACATCTGGATCTTGATATGACATAGCTATACCAATTTTACCAAGATTAGATTTTGGGATTCCATTAGTTAACTTTTTCCAAGTGTTTCCATTATCATCAGATCTGTGGATACCTGAGCCAGGTCCACCTCCCATATATGCAGCAACAGTTCTATGTCTATCCCATGTTGCAGCGTAAATGATATTCGAGTGTCTAGAGTCCATCATAATATCTGTAACTCCTGTCCATTCTGAACCTCCTAATATTTTATTCCATGATTGTCCTCCATCAATTGTTTTAAATAACCCTCTTTCTCCTCCACTAGACCACAATGGACCTTGAGAAGCAACATAGACAACGTTTGAGTCATCTGGATGAACGATTATTTCAGAAATATGTTCTGAATTCTTTAACCCCATGTTCTTCCATGTTTTTCCACCATCAGAGCTTCTATAAACTCCATCTCCATAACCTACATGTCTACCTCCAACATTTTCACCAGAACCAACCCAAATTATACTAGGGTTTGAAGGATCAATTGTTATTGAACCTGTTGAATAAGTTGGTTGATTATCAAAAATTGGATTCCAGGTTGTACCTGCATTTTCAGTCATCCAAACACCACCAGATCCAACAGCAACATACCAAACATTCTCATTGTTTGGATGAATAGCTATATCTGCAATTCTACCAGATAAAAAAGCGGGACCTACATTTCTAAGTTTAAATGCATTTAAAGAAACCTTTTGATTCTTAGAATCATCTTTTTGATTTCTTTTTCTTTGAGCATCAGCATTAAATGGCATTAGCAAAAAGAAAGCAAACAATAATATTAATAGTCTTTTCATATAAATAGTTTTTATTTTGACCTTAAAAAGGTCGTAAAGTTTAATTAAATATAGTAAAAATTAGAAAATCTCTGCTATCATACATCTAGCACTTCCACCACCATTATCTTCAATAGTTGTGATATCTGAATGAATAATATCCGTATGCTTTTCAATAATCTTCAATTGAGAGTTTTTAATAGCGTTATATGCTCTAGAACTCATCACTAATAATGGATTAGAGTTAGTGTCTACTAATTGAATGCAATTACCCATAAAAGAGCACATTTGATCTATTTCAATATCAATAATTTCGAGATTCGAATTTTTTAGATTTGTAATTATATTATTTTTCTGTTTTTTATCTTCTATTGAATCTAAACAAATTATTGAAAAATTATTACAAATAGACATCATCACATTTGTGTGATAAATAGGTTTAGATTGATAAACTGAATTAAAAACAATAGGTTTATAATTCATCTCTGAACAAAATATATTAAGTAAATCATAATCAGATCTTCTAGATAAAGAACAATAAGCAAGTTTATTATATCTATCTAAAACAATACTTCCAGTGCCTTCTAGATACTTATCATCATTTTCAAAATGAGAATAATCCTTAATAATATCAATTTTAATTCCTTGATCAGAAAGTTTTTTTAAAGCTGAAGATTTTCTTTCAAACCTCCTGTTTAGAGCAGACATTGGATATAAAACAGCTCTATTAGAATGATGAAAAGAAATCCAATTATTTGGGAATACTGCATCTGGTGTGTCAAATTCACTATCATCACTAATAGCATGTACGTTTACACCTCTATTCGAGATAGATTCTTTAAGTCTTTCAAATTCAGAAATAGCTCTATCTGAAATTGATATATTTTCTGATACCCTAGATTGAAAAGAATTATCAGATATAGTCAGCTCATTATTTCTAAATTTATCTGGAGAAATCATCAAGATTCTTGAAGTAAAATGTTTCATTATTCTCTATTTAATGGTAAAGTTGAACATCTAAATAAACCTGACATTTTTGAGACATTAGAATAATCAACTTTTTCGACTAATACACCTTCATTTTCGAGCCAAGAATTTAATCTATCTGATTTTAGCACTAGAAACAATAACTTCAGGAGAAATGACTAAAACATTTGATGTTAATTCAAATGTTTCTTCTGATGTAGCAATAAACGTATTATTTTCTCCAAAATAATTAATTAAATATTCAACATCTTTCCTGTTCTTAAAGCCATCTGGACATATAATAGCTTTATCATTTGATATAGTTTGGAAACAACAATCTAAGTGAAGTGTGTTTTTGTATATATCAGTATTTGATTTTTTTAATTCTAAAGGAATGATTTCTTTAGTAGTTATCATCTTCTTTAAATAATCAATGGATGAATAATTAGTTCTCGCAGTAATTAAAGATGAATAATCATCTTCAGTGTAAGTTCCAATAAAAACTTTATCATTATGAACAATCACATCCCCTCCTTCAATGTGCATGAATTCTGGTAATTTAATAACGCCTACATCTAGGTTTTTTAAAGTATCATTAATCCCTTTCAACTCATCATATCTGTTAGGAACAATGTTTGATAAAAAAAATAAATTTGAAATAACAAAACCTAGATCTCTTACGAAAATTTGATTACAATTATTAATATTATCGGGTCTTATAATATCAACATTATGTTTTATTAATTTATTGTGGAAACTATCCACTTCTCTTAAAAGATCATCTTCGAAAGGATAAGAGTTATTCTTAATGTGATATAGAGACCTTGGGTCATATGCATCAGATTCTTTTGGAGGAACACCCAAATCATCTGCTATTCCAAGGATTACAGTTTTGAGTCTTGAATACTCATTTTCAATATTAATGTTAATCATTAAAGAACTTGGTTTTTCTTATTTGCAAAGTAAGAAATTAAGCCTAAAAGAGTAACAAAAACAATTGAATAATAGACAAAGTCAGGAGTGATAACTCTATCACCTGAAGCATAAGAGTGAAGTCCAACAAGATAAAAGTTTACTCCAAAATATGTCATCATAATGGCAGCAAATGAAATTATACTCATTAGATTAAATAGCCACTTGTTGTTTAACTTAGGGACTATTCTTAGGTGAAGTACAGCTGTATATATAATTATAGAAATCAATGCCCAAGTTTCTTTTGGGTCCCAACCCCAATATCTACCCCAACTCTCATTTGCCCACATACCTCCCAGAAAGTTTCCTATAGTTAACATTACTAAACCAATCGTCAGAGATAACTCGTTTACAATAGTTAACTCTTCAAGTTTTCTTGAGAATGCTTTTTTATTCTTTTTATTAGCCAGTAATAGTTAATAGCAAGACTACTATACCTAATATCATACCTATTGCAAAAGGACCATAACTTCCAACAATAACTGCAACATGTATCATTAACCAATAACTATCAAGGACAGGTTGAAGATTAGCAATAGAAGGGTCTAGCCAATTCATGTGAGCAACAGATAATATAATTGAAGAGACAAATGTCGCAGAAGCTAAAGTAAAATATGATTTTCTTCCAAAGATAATTCCAAAAATCTACAGTTGCCCAAGCAACAAAAAGTATTGATTCATAGGCATCACTCCATGGTGCATGACCAGCAATATACCATCTAGCAGCAAGACCAAGAGTGTTTAATGCAAATAGAATATATATGGTATATTTTATAAACTTTATTAAGATGTTATAAAACCTGTTATCATTAAAAATTTGAAGAATTAAAATTAATAATAGTGACAAACCAAACATTAAATACCATTTGTATAGTCTATTAAAGATGTCTGCCTTATTATATATTATTTCAGATGAAATCTTAGAGTCACTTGGCATAACATCTTTCCCATACTTAGTTTGATATCCTTTTATACTCTCTAATAATTCTAAGGACTGACTATAATCACCACTACTCTTAGAACCTCTTAGAGTTTGAAAATATAATTGCAGAACATTATTAACATACAATGAATCAGCTCCACTAAAGTTGACATCTTTTACCTCAGGAAGTGAGACCCATTTATTATTAACATCATTAGGAATAGGGAAAATTCTCATAATTTTACCCTCTAATGCTGAGTATAATAGGTTAACCCTTCTATCTAGTTCAATAACATCCTTCTCAATTTGAGTGGGAATAGTTGCTAAGTAAGCTTTTTCAAGATTTGTGGCTAATTTATAATTTCCTAAAGAGTCAAAGAATGATACTAAAGGTGCTTTTTTTATAGCTTTATCTATCCCTAAAATCTTTTTAATTGTATCACCTTTTTGTCCTGATTTTATATAAACAATTGGTGCATTAAACCATACTCCAGGATTCTCCATTATAGATAATAGAACTTGATTTGAGTTCAAACCATTGTAAGAATTGGATCTACTCACCTTTCTTAATAATTCAGATGCAAATGTGTTTGCAGGTTTCATTCTACCTCCACTATCTTGAATAACTAATTCCCCAAATTTACTGGAATGCTCCACAGTAAAACTATTGGACTCAATTATTGAATCAATGTATACTGATTTAGAGGGTAAAATTGATGTTTGACCAAATAGACCTGAGGAGAAAAGAAGAAAAATTACAACAGAGGTTTTTTTATTAAGCTGTTTAGCTAAAAATTTAAACCTGGAATTCCCAAGAAAAAATATACCCATCATACTTAGATATAATAAAAAATATCCAGCATAAGTTATAAACGTACCCCAGAAATCATCATTAACTGATAAGACAGTTCCTTTTTCATCAGGATCAAAAGACGCTTGAAAAAACTTATATCCTTTGTAATTTAAAATATTATTCATGAATATATCATATTCAAATGATTTATCATCCTCAACAGTAACCTTACTCTTAAATGATGAATAACTTTTTTCAGTACCAGGATATTTATCAGCTATAAAGTCATTTAACTTAATAGAAAAAGGGAGTACTACTTTACTAGAACCATAGGAAAGATAAAAATCAAGATCATCTATTGTGACTTTTTTTGGATTATTCACAAACCCTCTTCCACCTAACAAAGGAATCATTTCTGAAGTTTCGTTGTATTTTAAATCAACATATAAAACATCTTGACTAATACCATCAGTTTCTTCTGCATCTAATATATCAAAAACACCTCTAAGGGCAGGCTCTGGAAAAACAAATTGAAATCCAGGTATTTGATATAAAGATCTCAACTCAAGTAATTGTTCTTTATCTTTTTCTAATAATGCACTTTGCTGAGTAGCCATTATAGTATACTGTCCGTCAAAAGGAGATTCAATAAAGTATTCCCCTGACTTTGATGACAGATTAATAGCTCCCTTTTGATAGTAATTAAATGAGAACAAAATATTTTGAATACTAGACACCTCCCCTTCTTTTATGTAATGCTCTCTTCGATTTCCATCTGCAGCTTCAACTAATTTAATATACCTTTCTCCACTAGGATCTAAAACTAGACCCTCCGCTATATTTTCTCTAAAAGAATTATATGAAATAGTAAAGTCTTTTGAATCAAAATCATCTTTGATTTTAAAATTGTTATTAGTATGCTCGGATAGAAGTAGTTGCTGAGGCTTTAATGTTTTTCTTTCAGGTAATCCATTTCTCTCTCCATCAATAAAAACATTTAAATAAGTTTTCTCAGATAAATAAGTATTGGAAGTGGTGTTTTCTCTAATTGGCATAACACCTTCATCGCCTATATATCTTGTAACTAAGGCCCCTAATAAAATAAAAATAAATGATAAGTGAAGTATTAGAACAGATATCTTCTCTCTACTTAATAGGTTATACTTTTTTATATTACCCATGAAGTTTACAATTAGAAGAAGCATTAAGACTTCAAACCACCATGCATTATAGATCCAGATTCTAGCAGCATCAGTTGAATACCAACTCTCAAGGAATGTGCCGATACCCATTGCTAACGGAAATAATATTAGCAGCACAAGCATGAACTTAGTAGAAAAGAGATATTGTATTATTTTAGATCTCATTAGTAAGGCATCAAAGATAAATATGAATTTTTAATATTTAAGGTAATTGTAAACAATTAGATGTTAAAGTTTATTTAAATTTGCGTCTTTAAAATAATATGGATAGTTACAAAACAAGATTAAAAGATATTACCACTTTCATTTTTGACGTAGATGGCGTAATGACAAATGGAAAAATTATATATAGACACGACGGAAAGATAGATAGACAATTTAATGCAAAGGACGGGTATGCTGTAAAACATGCAGTATCTAAGGGTTATAAAATGGCTATAATATCAGGAGGAATGCAAGAAAATGTTAGAAAGAGACTTAACTCTCTAGGTGTTGAAGATGTATTCCTAAGAGCCTACGATAAAATTGGAATCTTGGAGAAATTTACAAAAGAAAAAAAGATAGATCTAAAAAATATTTTATATATGGGTGATGATAATCCAGATATTAAAGTACTTAAAGTGGTTGGTATTTCAACTTGTCCAAGTGATGCATCAGTTGATGTAAAATCTATTTGCGATTATATTTCTCCAAAAGAGGGTGGGTATGGATGTGTTAGGGATGTAATTGAGCAAGTAATGAGAATCCACAATAAATGGATATAATTAACAATTCTAACTATCAAATTACTTTAGGCTCTGCATCTTCAAGAAGAAAAGAACTTCTTGAGATGACTGGTATCAAATTTGATGTGAATTCTATTCCAGTTAATGAAGATTTCCCCAATACACTTAAAAGTAAAGAAATAGCTGAACACATAGTTATTAATAAATCAAAACCATTTAGGAATATAGTCAAGGATAATCAAATTATTATTACTGCAGATACTCTAGTTTGGTTTCAAGAAAAGTGTTGGGGTAAACCAAAAGATAAAATTGAAGCAAAAAATATGTTAAAAATATTTGCTGGACAGAATCATCAAGTTATAACTTCTGTTGGTTTCTTAACCTCTTCTAGTTTTGAAATTTTGACAGAATCAACCAAAGTGAAATATAAAGATCTTACAGAAAAAGAAATCAATTATTATGTTGATACAGTAAACCCAATTGATAAAGCTGGAAGCTATGGAATCCAAGATTGGATTGGAATGATTGGAGTCGAAGTCATTAACGGTAGCTATACAAGTGTTTTAGGACTTCCCGTACCTCAAGTTACTAACAAAATTTTAAAAATTATTAATGAGAATCTTTAAGTTAAAATATTCACAAAAACTTCCTATAAATTTGAATGAAGCATGGGATTTTTTATCATCGCCCAACAATTTGGAATTAATAACACCCAAGTCTATGGATTTCAATATTACTGATTGGGATAAACGAAAAGCTTATCCAGGACAAATTATTCAGTATACTGTTAGACCTATTTTTGGTTTTAAAATTAATTGGGTTACGGAAATAACTCAGGTTAAGGATAAAGAATTTTTTATAGATGAACAACGTTTTGGACCATATTCATTCTGGCATCACAAGCATTTTATTAAAGAAATAGATGGCGGAGTTCTTATGGAAGATGTGATACATTACAAGATACCATTCGGCCCTATTGGAGTTCTTTTAAATTTCCTTTTTATTAATTCTAAGTTGAACAGCGTTTTTAAATACAGAGAATTAGAATTAATAAAAAACTTTGGAAATTTTAAATAAATGAAAAACATACTGCTTATTGGTGGTTCAACTGGAATTGGTTATGAACTATCACAAAAATTAAAAAAGGATAATAATTTATTTATATCTACTAGAGATCAAGGAAAATTTAATGACCCTAACATTAAAACACATGAATTAGATCTTGATAAAGAATTTGAAACTGATTGGCTACCAGATCAATTAGATGGATTTGTTTACCTACCTGGAACAATTAACCTAAGGCCATTTAAAGGGTTAAAGCCTTCAGTATTTCTTGACGACTTTAATATTAATGTAATGGGATGTGTTAAGATTCTTCAAAAAGTATTAACAAAAATTCAAGCAGCAGAAAACCCAAGTATTGTCATGTTTAGTACTGTTGCTGTTAAAATAGGTATGCCGTTTCATAGCTCAGTATCATCTTCTAAGGGAGCAATTGAAGGACTTACAAGGTCTTTAGCAGCTGAATTTGCACCAAAAATAAGAGTTAACTCAATAGCTCCGTCTATTTTAGATACTCCATTAGCTGAAAAATTTCTTAACTCTGAGACTAAATTAGAAAACTCAAGAAATAGACACCCTTTAAAGGAGATTGGATCTCCAAAGGATATATCTGAAATTGTAAAATTTTTACTTGAAGATAATAGCAAGTGGATGACTGGTCAAATAATTCCATTTGATGGAGGTATGAGCTCAGTCAAAACAAATTAATGAGAGGAGTTAAAAAAACAAATCTACCATCAAAAGTGTGCCTAACATGTGGACTAGACTTCGTCTGGAGAAAAAAATGGGAGAAAAATTGGGATAATGTCAAATACTGTAGTAAATCATGCCAGAAAAAAAAGTAACCAGTTTAGTTTGGTTTAGAAACAATCTAAGAGTAATAGATAATTTATCTCTTAAAAAATCAGTTGAAAATTCAGATAAAGTTATTGGTTATATTAATATTGACCCTAATATTATTAAATCAACTAGTTATGGGTTCAAAAAAACAGAAAAGTTTAGAATTAAATTTTTACTAGAGTCAATTTCTGATTTAAAAAAACAATTAGATAGAATCAACATATCTCTCGTAGTTAAAAATGAAGATCTTAAATCATCAATTAACTCAGTAATTAGCAAGTATAAAATTGACAATATTTATATTCAAAAAGAATGGACTAGAGATGAGCTACTTGAAGAAGAGAATATTCCATCCAATGTGAATTTGATAAAAGATTTTGATCAGTTCTTGTTTTCACCATCTGATGTAAGTGGAGTTTATGAGAATATACCTCGTGGCTTCTCAAATTTTAGGAAAAAATGTGAGAAGTTATTATCAATAGACGATATAGTACCATCACCAAAACCATTAAGTAAAACAAACCTAATTAATGAGGAATATTCTATTCCTTCATTATCAGAGTTAGGCTATGAAGAATTTGAAGTTCATAAAGACTCTGCATTTAAATTCCTTGGTGGTGAAACACATGGTATAGATAGAGTAAATGAATATTTTTTTGAATCAAAGAATTTGTCTAAATATAAATTAACTCGAAATGGCCTATTGGGAAAAGATTATAGTTCAAAAATTTCTTCTTGGCTTGCAAATGGTTCATTATCAGTAAAATATGTTTATTCACAAATAAAAAATTATGAGAATACAGTAGAGAAGAATGATTCAACTTATTGGTTATTCTTTGAATTAATCTGGAGAGACTTTTTTAAATATGTTTCGATGCAACATAGAGAGAAATTTTTCAGTAGTGATGGAATTTATGGGAGTGACAAGGAATGGTCACAAGATATTAACCTTTTGAATAGTTGGATCAATGGCGAAACAGATGATCCATTTATTAACGCCAACATGAAGGAATTATCACTTACAGGATTTATGTCTAACAGAGGTAGACAAAATGTTGCTAATTATTTGACTAAAGAATTAAAGATTGATTGGAGAATTGGTGCTGAATATTTTGAGTCACTTCTCATTGATTATGATGTTCACAGTAATTATGGTAATTGGCTATATAACGCAGGAATAGGTAATGATTCTATGCCCTTTAGAAAGTTTAATCCAAAATTACAGTCAGAAAGGTATGATCCCAAAAAAATGTATGAACAAACTTGGTTAAATGGTTAAGAGCTGCTGTATTATATTGCCCAATCAACTATTTAAAGAAAGTCTTTTTCATAAAAAGAATTATAAAATTTTCCTTCTAGAGGAATTTCTTTTTTTTAAACAATATAAGTTTCACAAACAAAAAATCTCTTTTCATAGAGCTACAATGAAGTTTTATGAAGATTATCTAAAAGAATTTAGCTGTGATGTTGAATATGTTGATTCATTTAAAAAAGAATCTAACATCAAAGATTTAGTTAAAAAAATTAATACTCTTGGATATAAAATAATTGAAATCTACGATCCTGTTGACTATTTAGTTAGTAAAAGAATTAAAAAAACATGCAGCGAACTGGATATTAAACTTATTATTCACGACACCAATTTATTTATTAATTCAAGTGATGATTTAAATGTTTTTTTTAAAGATTCTAAAAAGAAATTTTTTCAAACTTCATTTTATAAGTCTGAGAGAAAGAAAAGGAATGTTTTGATTGATTCTAATGGGAAACCAGAAGGCGGAGAGTGGACATATGATATTCTAAATAGAAAGAAATTTCCTAAAGATGAAATCCCTCCTAAAGTTGAAAATCCAAAAAAGAATAAATATGTTATTGAATCAGAAAAATATGTAATAAAATATTTTGGTGATAATCTTGGCTCACTTGGAGAATTTAATTACCCTACTACAATTGACGAATCTGAAAAGTGGTTTAAAGATTTCTTACTGGAGAGATTTAACAAGTTTGGAGACTATGAAGATGCAATTGTTAAGGATGAACTAACACTTAACCATAGCATTTTAAGTCCTTTAATGAATGTTGGTTTTATAAATCCCAGAAAAGTAATTCAAGATTCTATAGACTTTTCAGTAGAACATGAAATTCCTATAAATTCAACTGAGGGTTTTATAAGACAAATTATGGGATGGAGAGAGTTTATAAGAGGAATTTATTGTGTTAAAGGATCATTCGAAAGAACAAATAATTTTTGGGGTTTTAAAAGAAAAATTCCTTCCTCTTTTTATACTGGAGATACCGGTATAGAACCAATTGATATTTCAATAAAAAAAGTAAATGAAACTGGTTATTTACATCATATCGAAAGATTAATGGTGTTAGGAAATTTTATGTTATTATGTGAATTTGATCCTGATGAAGTATATAGATGGTTTATGGAACTGTTTATTGATTCATATGATTGGGTTATGGTTCCAAACATATATGGTATGAGTCAGTTTGCTGATGGAGGACTGATGTCTACAAAACCCTATATTAGTAGTAGTAATTACATTTACAAAATGAGTGACTATAAAAAAGGTGAATGGGATGTAATATGGGATGGCCTTTTTTGGAGATTTATGGATAAGCAAAGAGATTTTTTTATAAAAAATCCAAGGCTTAGAATGCTTATAAATACATTTGATAAAATGGATCCTAAGAAAAGAGAATCTCACCTTCTTAATGGAGAAAAGTTTATAACTAAGATTAGTAATGAAAGATAAAACCTTAATAGAGATTGATAGAATAATTGAGATGGCATGGGAGGATAGAACTCCTTTTGAAGCAATATTTAATCAGTTTGAGATTAATGAAAAGGAATTGATTAGTTTGATGAGAAATAATCTTAAACGCAATAGTTTTAAGCTCTGGAGAGAAAGAGTTAGTGGAAGAAAGACTAAGCATTTAAAATTAAGAGAAAATAATATTGATAGGTTTAAATGTAAAATGCAGAGGAATATCTCAAATAATAAAATATCAAAAAGATAACGCTAGATTCTTTCAATATCAGCTCCTATAGATTTTAATCTTTCTACTATATTTTCGTAACCACGATCTATTTGCTCAACGTTTTGAATTATACTTTCGCCAGAGGCTGAAAGAGCAGCTATTAAAAGTGCTATACCAGCTCTAATATCAGGAGAAGTCATTATAGTTGGTTTTAATGAAGATTTAAAATTATGTCCAATAACTGAAGCTCTATGGGGGTCACATAAAATTATCTTAGCACCCATGTCTATTAACTTGTCAACAAAAAACAATCTACTCTCAAACATCTTTTGATGGATTAGAGTACTTCCATTGGCTTGAGTAGCTGTTACTAGTATGATAGAAATTAAATCTGGACTAAATCCTGGCCACGGTGCATCTGAAATAGTTAAAATAGAACCATCAATATAATTGGATACAGAATATCCATTCAAGTGAGCAGGAATAACTATATCATCGTCTTCTTTATTTAAAGTAATTCCTAACTTTCTAAATACCTCAGGTATTTGTCCTAAGTTATCCCATGAAACATTTTTTATTCTAAGTTTACTTTGAGTCATTGCTGCTAATCCTATCCAACTACCTATCTCAATCATATCTGGCAATATTCTATGATTGGCACCATCTAGCTTATTTACACCCTCAATTTTTAAAAGATTTGATCCAATTCCAGAAATTTTAGAACCCATATTATTTAACAGTAAACATAGCTGCTGAATATAAGGTTCACATGCAGCATTATATATAGATGTAACTCCGTCTGCTAAAACAGCTGCCATAATTATGTTTGCAGTACCTGTAACAGATGCCTCATCAAGAAGAATAGTTGAACCTTTAAGAGAGTTTTCTGAATTTACTGAATATGTTCTACTCTTTGAATCATATTCAAGATTTGCACCTAACTTTTCAAGATTTATAAAGTGTGTGTCTAATCTTCTTCTTCCAATCTTATCTCCTCCTGGCCTTGGTATTGATGCAGAACCAAATCTAGACAAAAGAGGTCCTACTAACATTATAGACCCTCTTAATGACTTTGCATCATTTAAAAATTCACCTTTATTAAGATATTCAAGATTTATATTTTTTGCATTAAAGGAATATTTACCTTTTTCTAGCTCAGAAATTTTAACACCTAAATTTTTAAGTATATCAATGAGTTTATTAACATCAATAATATCAGGAATATTAGAAATAGTAATATCACTTTCTGATAATAAAGTTGCACAGATAACCTGAAGTGCTTCATTTTTAGCACCTTGTGGTGTAATCTCACCAGACAATTTAATACCTCCTCTTACTCTTAGACTGGACATTAATATCTTCTTTTAGGCTTTTTTCTGTTTTTATTATTTGTTGTCTTGTAATTATTATTAGTCTTAACCTTATTCTTTAAAAACTCACTAGATTCTGTTAAAGGCAATTTAGATTCAGGAACCTTTAAAGTACCATTAGACAAGTCAGCTAAGTGGTCAAAAATTACTTTATCCTCAACGGTGTCTTTGTTCCAATTCAAAAAACACTTCTTCATGTGATTTGCTATGTTAGCAATAAGCTTATCTTTTAAATCCCCTTCTTCCCAAGACATAGCTATATCAATCATTTTTTTAATATTATTTCCATAAAATCTATATTTTGGAAAACTCTGTGGGTATTCTAACTTATTTGGCTTTGCATTAACATATACTTCTTTTGATGGTTTTTCAAAAGGACTATCAGCATCTAATTCAAAATTTGACATAATAAAGAGCTGAGCCCAAAGTTTATGCTTAAAGTCTGGAACATCTCTTAAATGAGGATTAAGATTACCCATGACACCAATAATAGCTTTAGCCATTTTATTTCGTTCATCTTTATCCTTCAAAGCAACAGCTTGATCAATCATTTGATGAACATGTCTTCCGTACTCAGGAATTATCAGTTTAGTTCTTTCTGTATTATATTCTAATGAATTCATATACCGCAATTTAATAAATTAATTACCATTTAGAGGCTAATTATATCATCTATGACACTAACCTCTCTATATACTTTAATTACATCTGATGGAGATGATACTTTATGTTCAAACGTTACGCTAATAAACTTATTACTCGAAGAGGACTTGAAAGAAATATTTCCGTCATAATTATCTAAAATTTTCTTTAACTGATCAATCTCATTTTTCCCATCCTTGACAATAAACTTATACATGTACATCCCAGGCCAATCCTGAGATTCTAACAACTGTTCTTCAAATCTTAAATAAAAATCTTCAGATTTAGTATTTTTATTTGACAAGGGAATTATTTTTGTAAAGATTTACACAAATATAACTAATCCTTTTTGGGAAGATGATACAAGGAAAGATAAATAAAAGAATTGTTTTAGCTGGAGGACCAAGTACTGGAAAGACTAGCGTTATTAATGCTCTTAGTAAGGGGAATTTCTTTGCTTTCAAGAAGCTGCAAGAGAGATACTAACAGACTATAAATTACATGGATCTGAATTCAAAACGAATCCAATTGGGATAAGCAATGAAATTTTTAAAAGAAGACATGAAGATTATGAAAAGGGGAAGGATATAAGCTGTAAAGAAAATCTTATTTTTTATGATAGAGGTATACATGAAATTACAGCATACCTTAAGTCTATAAATAAGTCATCTCATTATTGGGATAATTTACCAAATAATTATAAATATGATTTAATCTTTATTTTTAAACCATGGGAAGAGATTTATAAAAAAGATGAAACCAGAATAGAGGAATTTAGTGAAGCTAAAAAAATAAGTCCCTTTATCTATAAAGTCTATAATAATGCAGGGATTCAAATTATTGAAGTTCCTAACTTGAGTATTGAAGAAAGAGTTAAATTTATTTTAAATTCTCTATGAAAAAAAAAGTTATATTTTTTGGAACCCCCAGTTTTGCTGTTACCTCACTAGATAAAATTAACTCTAAATTTATTGTTGATTGTGTAGTTACAGCTCCTGACAAACGCTCAGGAAGAGGACGAAAACTTAATCAAAGTGATGTAAAAAAATATACAGTTAAGAATAAAATTAAAACCCTCCAACCATCTAGTTTGATGGATAAGGAATTCATTAATCAAATAAAAGATTTAGAACCTGATTTAATTATTGTAGTTGCCTTCAGGAAATTACCTGCAGAACTATTTAATATTCCCAAGTATGGAACTATAAATCTTCATGCATCTTTATTGCCAAATTACAGAGGTGCTGCACCTATTAATTGGTGCTTAATAAATGGTGAAATAAAAACTGGAGTAACTACCTTCTTTATTAATGAAAGAATAGATCAAGGTGATATTTTACTTCAAAAGGAGATAATTATAGAGAATAAAGATGACTTTGGCTCTTTGTACATTAAATTATCTGAAGTTGGTGCAGATTTAGTCATTAAAACTGTAGAAGGTATTTTTAATAATAGTTTAAACCCTATTAAACAAAATTTTATTGATGATCTAAAATTAGCACCAAAATTAAATTCAGAGAATACTAGAATTGACTGGAATCAATCAATCAATTATATTATAGGTCAAATTAAAGGACTCTCTCCAAAACCAGGAGCTTGGACAATGATAGAAAATGGTGATAATCAATTTAGAATGAAAATTTTAAAGGCAAAGAATGAAAAAGTTTCATCATTAAAAAACAATTTGAATGGTAAGATAGTTATTGATAACGGTGAATTACTTATATATAATGAACATGGAGCAGTCAATTGTACTATCATTCAATTGGAAAATAAAAGAGAAATGACAGCAAAAGAGCTACTGAATGGGTTGAAATTTCATGAAAATTCCCGTGTTTACTAGGAGAAATAGCTGGATTATCAACAAAACACCCCTATTTATTAACAAATATTGACTTTTAGGCCCATATATCGTGGGACTTAGATAATATCATATATTTTTGTTTAAACATTAAAATTAAGTGATATGAACAAATCAGAATTAATTGATGCAATGGCAGCTAACGCTGGCATTTCTAAAGCATCAGCGAAAATGGCTCTAGAATCATTTCTAGGGAGTGTAACTTCAACTTTAAAAGGAGGTGGTAGAGTATCACTAGTTGGATTCGGATCTTGGTCAGTCTCTGCAAGAGCTGCAAGAGATGGAAGAAATCCTCAAACTGGTGCGACTATTAAAATACCTGCTAAAAAGGTTGTTAAATTTAAAGCTGGAGCTGAACTTTCAAGTACAGTAAATAACTAAGTTTTAAATTCATTTAAAAAATGTCAAAAGAGCTTCTTAATTGAAGCTCTTTTTTTTTATTATGAAAGGAAAGATTCTAATATCATCTCCAAACCTTCTTAGTGATATGATTTTCTATAAATCAATAATATTAATTGTTGATGAAACTGAGGATGGATTGACTGGTTTTATTATTAATAGATATTCTGATCTTTTCATAACTAAAGATCTTGACTCTTCAAAGAATATTAAGATTGATCTTTATTACGGCGGTCCAGTATCTACTAATCATTATTATTTATTAAGAAGCGATAACGATCACTTCAAAAGTATTAAAATTGATGAAAATTTATACTGGGGTAATGATCTTGAATTTCTTTTTAATCAAATTGAGAATGGATTAATTAATGTACAAGACGTAATTTTTCTTCAAGGATATTCTGGATGGAGTTCAAATCAATTAGATGACGAAATAGATAATAAAAGCTGGATAATACTTGATAATCAACCCAATATGATTTTTAAGTTAAATAAAAAAAACAGCTGGAATAAAATAATTAAAAACTTAGGAGGTAAATATAAAATCTGGTCTAACTCTCCAGATGATATTACTTTAAATTAAGACGATCCAAGAACTTTTTTAAGATCCGCGATTAAACTGTTCCAAAGAAGTTTTGCTTCGTCTAGTTCATCTTCATCTGAATAATCAGTTACAATAAGAGAAACATCCTTAGTAATTTCATCCATTTGAATTCTAAATTCGAAAAAATAGTCTTCTTCGTCAGGCTCGCCATTAATCCATTGATATCTAATTTTTTCATTAACTTTTTTTGACAAAACTCTGGCGTATTCCTCTGAATCGTTCCAAAAAAAAGTATACTTTTCTCCCCTATAGTTTACATCATCTGAAAACCATTCTGATAAACCAGATGGTGTAGATAGATATTGAAATAATAACTGCGGAGAGGATTGAAAATCATATTCAATTACAAATTCTTTTTTCTTACTCATATTGTTTCCAATATATTAAAAAAAGTTAGTATTAACATTAATAAACGGATATTTAGCAATACTTTCTTGATATTTGTTTTATATATTTGCAATTCTTAATTTGGCGAGGTAGCTCAGCTGGTGAGAGCGTCGGATTCATAACCCGGAGGTCGAGAGTTCAAATCTCTCTCTCGCTACAAATAAGTACTATGAAAAAATTTATAATATTAACGTTAT
This sequence comes from Candidatus Marisimplicoccus framensis, assembly GCA_905182065.1. Classification (GTDB taxonomy): domain Bacteria; phylum Bacteroidota; class Bacteroidia; order Flavobacteriales; family Flavobacteriaceae; genus Marisimplicoccus; species Marisimplicoccus framensis. The sequence continues at coordinate 989,283 of CAJIZN010000001.1, read as the reverse complement.
TTAGTTTTACGGTAATCGCCTGTTCTAAATCTGACGAGAATCAGGTTGAAGAAGTTGTTGAAGAATTTGAACAGATATTTAGCTGTACTAGTTATGATGACCTATTAGATCCTCAAAATACAGATCAAGATAACTTGATGCAGTATTGGACAAAATTTGTAGATGATGTTAAATGTTCCAGAGGAGGGCCTGATTACTCTGAAAGAAACCCTTCATTAAATATCTTTTTTGAATACAGATCTCCTGCTCAAATAGCAGCTGGTGTAACACCTGATCATATTGCCTATTCTACATTTTCTGGTTATTGCAATGATAGTAGAGTAAATGTTGGAGTATTATATACCGAATGGACAGAAAAAAACTTATTACAAAGACTTTGGATTATGTATCATGAATTTGGTCACGATGTTTATAAATATGAACATAGTAATGATCCTGCTGATATCATGTATCCTGCAAGTACTAGAAGTGATATTGATTTAAATGATTTTATTGCTGCAAAAGACAGAATGTTTAAAAGATCATTTACTGGCATAAAATATATATCATGCCCAGGAGAATAATTTATCTCTTCTTATTACTAGTGATAGGTTGTACTAAAAACTCTTTAGAGTATGAAGAAATTCCTGAAAATCTACTTTTTAGCTGTATTGATTATAGTAAAGTAACTGACCCAAATTTTGATTCTGATGATTTATATGCTTTTTGGGATATATTCGTTGAAGATGCTAAATGCTCAATGAGTAATAATCCAGATTACGATAAACTAAATTCTGTAGTAAATGTTTTTTATGAATATGAATCTGCAGCATTAACTGCGTCAGGAGAAGTTCTTGGATATGGAGCATATGCTGCCAGTTCATGTAATGATGAAGTTGTAAGAGTTGGAATTTCCTTTAGATATTGGAATGATATTAATATTTGGCAAAAATTAGGACTGATGTATCATGAATTTGGTCATGATGTTCTTAGATATGCTCACAGTACTAGTTCAGATGACATCATGCACCCCTCTTCCCCATTTGCAAATACTTACAATGGTTTTATAGAGTCTAAAGATAGATTTTTTAAAAAAAGATTTGAAGGGATTAATTATATTGATTGTAGCTGGTACAACTAAAATTATTAACTCTCGTAGCCCATATGTTGCTTAACAAGTGGATTCATTATCTTGAACCATAAACGTGGGAAAAATGAAATTAAAATTGATGTTGGATAGCCATAAGGTAACTGTGGACTCTCTTCAATAGATTCTAAAACTTGATATTTCTTTGATGATATAAAGTGGTGATCACTATGCCTTGTTAGCTCATAGAGAACTATTCTCCCTACTGTATGATTTGAATTCCATGAATGATGAGGTTTAACCCTCTCATATTTACCGTTTGACTTAATTTTACGCAATAATCCATAATGTTCTATATAATTAATTGTTTCTAAAAACAAAAATGAAACAACTGACATAATACATGAGTAAATAGTAACTACTAACCCATAGTTTAAGTATATAAAAATTAAAAATGAAACTTGAAATAAAGTATAAAAGAACATGTCATTTTTAAAAGAAATAAAACCGAGTTTTGAAACTCTCAATAATTTTAACTGAATTTTCCATGCACTTATATATGTTTTGATTACGGAAGTAATCCAAAAACTATATAAGTTCTGCTTAAATTTAGCAGTAGCAGGATCTTCAGGTGTGGCAACATTAATGTGATGACCGTAATTATGCTCTATAAAGAAATGCATGTATTGACATGGAAGGTATAGTAGTTTAGAGCAAGTTCTACTTAATAAAGATTTTCTATGGCCTAATTCATGCCCAACGTTAATTCCATTAGTAGCCATAACAATACTTGATGATAAGATTATACCAATAATTTCAAAAAGTGAATTTGATACAAGTAAAGTATTTAAAGAAATAAAAAATATTCCAAAAACTATAGGCACATTTAGGTAAAGTAAAACATCAAAAAATAAATCAAGATTCCTTTTTTTCTTCTCATCAATTGAATATGTCTTGGTTATCCTGCTTTATATGTCATTACCTCTAATATTGGTATAAAAATGAAAGTATAAATAACAGTTAAATAAACAAATGGACCTCCAACTAAAATACCGATGAAAGCAGTTACAGCAATTGTATACGCCATTAAGTATTTTAAATCTTTAATCATAAATTATTAGACTTTATCAAGTTTAATGCTGAACCGTTTTTGTACCATTCAATCTGTTGAGAGTTGAAAGTGTGATTCAATTTAATGATTTCTTTTGAATTATCAGAATGAATAATTTCTAGAGATAATTGATTATTTGGTGAGAAGGATTTTAAATCGGTGAAATTAAACACATCATCCTCATGAATTTTATCATAATCTTTTTCTTCATTAAATGTGAAAGCTAACATTCCTTGCTTTTTAAGATTTGTTTCATGAATTCTTGCAAAAGACTTAACAATTACTGCTTTTATACCTAGATGTCTTGGTTCCATTGCAGCGTGCTCTCTTGATGATCCCTCACCATAATTGTGATCTCCAACAACTATTGTATCAACCTTGTTTTTCTTATAAAATCTTTGAGTTTCTGGAACTGGTGAATATTCTCCAGTAATAAGGTTTTTAACATTATTAGTTTGCATATTAAAGTGGTTCACAGCACCAATCAAACAGTTATCAGAAATATTATCTAAATGTCCTCTAAATCTAAGCCATGGACCTGCCATAGATATATGATCTGTAGTACATTTACCATGAGCTTTTATTAACAGTCTTGCATTATTAATGTTTTCACCATCCCAAGGAGTAAATGGCTCAAGAACTTGAAGTCTTTTTGAATCTGGATTGATTTTTATTTCAATATGAGAACCATCTAATGGAGGATCAACATACCCATTATCTTCATAAGCAAAACCATCTGAAGGTAGTTCATCACCAATTGGGGGGTCAAGTAATACTTCTTGACCATCCTCAGAGGTCAGTTTATCTTTTAGTGGATTAAAATCCAGATTACCTGAAAGTGCAACAGCCATAACCATTTCAGGAGAGGTAACAAATGCATGAGTATTTGGATTTCCATCTGCTCTTTTGGCAAAATTTCTGTTAAATGAGTGAATTATAGAATTCTTTTCAGTATTATCTTCTCCATCTCTACTCCATTGACCTATACATGGCCCACATGCATTGGTAAAAATCTTAGATTCTAATCTTTCAAATAGCTGAATTATACCATCTCTTTCAGCTGTATACCTGACCTGTTCAGAACCAGGGTTAATACCAAGTTGAGATTTTATTTTAATGTTTTTATCTAGAGCTTGCTTTGCAATAGATGCTGCTCTTGACAAATCTTCATAGGAGGAATTTGTACATGAACCTATTAAACCCCATTTTATTTCAGTAGGCCAGCCTTCAGTTTTAGCCTTTTGTTTCATTTCATTAACTGGTGTAGCTAAATCTGGAGTAAAAGGGCCATTTATATGTGGTGTTAAAGTGTTAAGATCAATTTCAATTACTTCATCAAAATATTGTTGTGGATTGTCATACACATCTTGATCAGCTCTTAAATCACTTTTGACTGAAGCAGCTGCGTTGACAATATCCATTCTTTCAGTTGACTCAAGATATCTCTCCATTGATTCATCATAAGGAAAAATTGAAGTTGTAGCGCCAACTTCAGCTCCCATATTGCAAATAGTTCCTTTACCAGTACATGATAGAGACTCTGCTCCATCTCCAAAATATTCTAAAATATGACCAGTACCTCCTTTAACAGTAAGTATTCCTGCAACTTTTAGAATCACATCTTTTGCTGAAGTCCAACCATTTAGCTTTCCAGTGAGTTTAATACCTATTAATTTCGGGAATTTTAATTCCCAAGGCATTCCTGCCATTACATCAACAGCATCTGCACCTCCTACTCCAATTGCAACCATACCTAAACCACCAGCGTTAACTGTATGTGAATCAGTACCAATCATCATACCTCCCGGAAAAGCATAGTTTTCAAGGATTACTTGATGAATAATTCCAGCTCCAGGTTTCCAAAATCCTATTCCATATTTTCTAGAAACTGATTCAAGAAAGTTAAAAACTTCAGAACTTACTTTATTTGCATTTTTAAGATCTTTTTTAGCACCAGATTGTGCTAATATCAGATGATCACAATGAACAGTTGTAGGAACAGCAACTTTATTTTTACCAGCCTGCATAAATTGAAGAAGTGCCATTTGCGCAGTAGCATCTTGACAGGTAACTCTATCAGGTCCAAAATCAACATAGTCTTCACCTCTTTTAAATAATGTTTCAGAAGATCCATCCCACAGGTGAGAATATAATATTTTTTCAGAAAGAGTTAAGGGCTTACCTATAATCTTCCTAGCATTTTCAACCTTTGAGGACAGTTTTGAATAGACACTCTTTATAACATCAATATCAAAAGCCATATATATTTTTTTCAAAAATAATATTTTATTGTTTACTCATCTCTACAATTTGTCTAATAATATCATAATTAGAATCAAGAGAGATGTTTTTATCTATTGCAGATAAATGAATTTCATTAAAACTTGAGGTTTTAAATAAATTAAAATTTCTCAAATTTACCCCTCCACCAGGCATTATTGAAATTTTATTTCTAGCAATATTTCTTAAGATATATAAGTCTTTTCAGTCCTTGCTCAGAGTCAGTAGTAGATCCTGAACAAAGAATTCTATCAAATTTATTTTCAATTAACAGTTCTAAAGATTCATCTTGATTATTAAGATAGTCAAAAGCTCTATGGAATATTAATTCATATCCTTTAGTAATATCTCTAAATTGAGCTAACCTATTTGAATCTAGTTTATTCTTATCATTAAGAAATCCAACCACAAATCCATTTATATTATAATTTTTAAAATTATAAATTGATTCTATCATAGTATCAAACTCTTCATCTGTAAAAATAAAATCTCCACCTCTGGGCCTTATAAGTATATTAATTGGGATACGAGAATTCTGTATTGATTCAAGAGTGAAAGTTAGACTCGGTGTAACGCCACCTATTAAGTACTCTTGACACAACTCAATTCTATCTGCACCTGCATCTTGCGCATTTATAACTGAATTTAAAGTGGTAGCACAGATTTCTATAATCATAATTTATGTAGGAAGTATAATGCAGTGTGTTAATTTTTTAATTTATTGAAAATTATATAGATATTTAAAATATTGATATTTTAATATAAGAAAACTTTATTGGTAAGTATACTAATATCAAATAGTTTTTAATAATTTAGTAACGTTTATGGAAATAATTAAAAGTAAAGAAGAGTATGATGTAATTGTAGTGGGATCTGGTGCTGGAGGAGGAATGGCTACAAAGATTTTAAGTGAAGCTGGAGTTAAAGTTGCTCTAGTTGAATCAGGCCCATACTTTGATCCTGCAAACCCAGAACAACAAACTCAATTAAAATGGCCATGGGAATCTCCAAGAAGAGGGGCTGGAACTAACAGAGCATTCGGCGATTTTCATATGTCTTACGGAGATTGGTCTATAGATGGTGAACCATATTCTTCTGAAGATGGAACTGATTTCAAATGGTGGAGATCTAGAATGTTAGGAGGTAGGACAAACCATTGGGGAAGAATTTCATTAAGATTCGGACCAAAAGATTTCAAAAGTAAAGATTATGATGGTCTTGGTGAAAACTGGCCTATTTCATATGAAGACATCAAACCTTATTATGATAAATTAGATAAAATGGTTGGAGTTTATGGTACAAAAGAAAATATGTTTAATGAACCTGATGGCTTTTTTCTACCCCCACCTAAACCCAGACTTCATGAACTTTTTTATATTAAAGGAGCTAGAAAGTCTAATGTAAAAGTTATGCCTTCTAGATTATCTATTCTTACAAAAAGAATAAATAATGAAAGAGGTATATGTTTTTATTGTGGACAGTGCGACAGATCATGCTCTGTATATGGAGATTTTTCATCAAGTTCATGTCTTGTAATTCCTTCTCTTAAAGGAGGTATGGTCGATCTTTATGTAAATTCAATGGTTAATGAAGTCCTTACCGATAATAATGGCCGTGCTAATGGAGTGTCGTTTATTAATAAAGAGAATGGTAAAGATTACAAAATAAAAGGGAAAATTGTTGTTTTAGCTGCCTCTGCATGTGCTACTGCTAGAATACTTTTAAACTCAAAAAGTAAGGCTCATCCTAATGGCCTTGGGAATAGCAGTAATCTAATCGGAAAGTATCTACATGATACAACTGGTGCTGGACGAGGTGTATTTATTCCAGAACTTTTAAATAGAAAAATATATAATGAAGATGGTGTAGGTGGTATGCATGTTTACTCACCTTGGTGGTTAGATAGTAAAAAACTTGATTTCCCAAGAGGATATCATATTGAAATTGGTGGTGGAATGACGTTGCCTCAATATGGGATAGGATGGAATCCTAATGAGTTTAATAAATTTTTTGGTCTTAGAACTGGTGGATATGGTGATTCCTTAAGAGATGATGTAAAAAAGTATTATGGTTCTACAATTTATCTTTCAGGAAGAGGAGAGGCTATACCATTAAAAGAAAATTATTGTGCAATTGACACCAATACAAAGGATAAATATGGTATTCCTGTTCTAAAATTTAGATATAAATGGTCTGATAATGAATTTAAACAGGCTAAGCATATGCAAGATACTTTTGAAGAACTAGCATATAACATGGGAGGTATTCCACTTGGAAATAAACCAACCAAAAAAGATAATTATGGAATTTCTGTACCTGGCGAAATCATCCATGAAGTTGGAACAACCAGGATGGGTAATGATCCAAAAAATTCAGTAGTAAATAAATATGAAAGACTTCACGATGTTGACAATGTTTATGTAGTTGATGCTGCTCCTTTTGTATCTCAGGCTGATAAAAATCCTACTTGGACTATTATGGCTTTATCTATGAGAACTTCAGAACATATAATTAGTGAACTCAAAAAACAGAATATCTAATGAAAAGAAGAGATAGTATAAAGACAATGTTCTTAGGTTCACTTGGAGCTACTTTAACCCTCAAGAGCTGTATAACATCTGAAGATAAATTAATGCTTGACCAAGTTTGGCAATATAATTATGGAAGAACATATGAAGAGTTAAAGTGGGATTATAAAGTTTTAACTGGTAAGTTTTTTTCTAATACTGAACTGAAATCAATTGAGAGAATTGCAAATATCATTCTTCCACCCAATGATAAAGGAAACATAAAAGATGCAGGAGTAGTTGAGTTATTTGAAATAATTGCTAAAGACTTTAGTACACCTGCTCATAATGAATATGGTGAGAAAGTACTTAGAAGAGGACTAGTAGTCTTTGACGAAATTTGTAATGTTAGATTTGGATTGAAGCTATTAGATTGTGAAGATATTCAAATAAAAGCTGTCTTTGATGATATAGCATTTAGTGACAATAAAGATGAAGACTTACAAGAAGCTATTAGATTATTTGCAGTTTACAGAGGTATGGTTCTTACTGGATATTTTACCTCAGAGATAGGAATTAATGATTTAGGTTATAAAGGTAATACTCCAAATGTTTGGGACGGTGTCCCAGAAGATGTCCTTAAAGAATATTCAGTATCCTATGATGAAGACTGGATTTCCAGATGTGTAGATCAAAGTAAAAGAAATGATCTTGCAGAATGGGATGAAGAAGGGAATCTATTAACGTAAGGTTTAAAAAAAACCTGTATTAAAGTGAGTATTGCGTAAACTCCTAATAAACAGGATTAAGGCTAATTAAACATTCAAGGATCTATTCGAAGATAGCTTGCTTTAGCATTTAAACTCACCTTTCTTAATTAATACTCGTTGAGTTTACCAAAAAATCACTAATACAGGTCTAAGTAAATTTAAGAAGTTAAAATGGATTTGTCAATATCATCTATCATTTTTAAAATAACTTTCTCAACTTCTATATCTGAATCTCCAGACTTAGACTTATTCTGTAGATTTTTAGCAGCAAATTGAATACAACACATTGCTAACAAATCTTGTTTATCCCTTACTGAATAATTTTCTTCAAGACTTTTAACTGTTTTTTCAATAACCTTAGCTGCTTCACGGAAATAAAATTCTTGAGATCTTTGAATTGTCAGAGGATACAACCTGTCACCAATATTTAATTTTATTTTTATATTATCTTCCATTTCCACTAAATTGATATTCTTTCAATACAATAATCTATTTCTTTAATTAAATAATCAATTTTATTTTTAAAGTACTGCTTATCACTATTCTCCTCAGTTAAAGCAGTAACAAGTTTAAGTTGTTTTTCTTGTGCCTGAATAACCTTAATTTTAGTCTCAAGATCTTTATTGACCTTAGCCAAATAATCATTTTTTGAGGCTAAAGATTCATTAATTGCTTTAAGCTCATCTAATTTATTTAATAAAAGATTAGTTTTTTCTTGTAAAGAATTAATGTGATTTAAAAGCATTTAAATAAAAAATTATTTTAATGATTTCAATTTATAAAAATCTTAAGTTAAATTTGAGGCTAAATGAGATTATTTCTTAGAATTCTTTTTACAACATTATTTATAAGTAATATAAATTTTGGCATATCTCAAGAAATTGACTTTCATACTCCAATTGATGCTCCTTTTGATCTTTCTGGAACATTTGGAGAGTTTAGATCACGATTCCATACTGGTATAGACTTTAAAAGTAGAGGTGTCCAAGGACAAAAGATTTTCAGTATTGAAGATGGGTATGTTTCAAGAATAGAAGTTAATAATTATGGATACGGGAAAGTAATATACATAGATCACTTAAATGGTTTTACCTCTGTCTATGCTCATTTAAAAAATTTTAATCCTGAATTAGATGAGTATATTAAATCTGAACTATATAAATCTAAAAGAAATTCAATTAAAAAATTTCCAAAAACAAATCAATTAAGAATTAACAAAGGAGAAGTAATTGGATATTCTGGAAATACAGGGAGATCATTTGGACCTCATCTTCATTTTGAAATAAGAGATACTAAGAGTCAAGATGCTATTAATCCATTAATGTTCAATTACACCTATAAAGATGATGAAAGACCCATCATAAGAGGTCTATACATAATTAATGAGAATAATAGCCTAGTCAGAAATTCTCCTATTAGAAAAAAGGTAAAAAAAATAAATGACTCAACATATACTGTTGATGATTTTGAATATAATGGAAAGATTGGTATAGGATTAGACATATATGATATACAGTATAAAAATTTGTATAACCAAAATGGAGTATATAAAGTTGAACTTTTCATAGACTCAATTTTAAAGTATTCATATAAGATGGATAAAATTAAGTTTAGTGAAAATCATTATAAAAAGATAATGTATGACTATCTATCACTAGCTCAGAAGAACAAGAAAGTGCTAAAAATTTACACACCTCGTAACTCTGATTTATCTTTTCTTAAAAATAATAAGTTTAACGGAATTATAAATTCAGATAGTATTAGAAATAATTCTTTGCTTGTAAGAGTTTCAGATTGGAATGGTAATTCTTCCAGTATTAAATTTAATTTAAAAGCTAATGATTCTATTTCCAGAAGATCATCCTATAATGGCATCGAAATCTTAACTAATCAAAATTATACACTCAACAAAAATTCTTCAATAATTGAGATAGGTAAAAATACTTTTTATGATGATCTATTAATGAATATTTCATACCAATCAGACACACTTAATCTTGGTAAAGAAAAAGATCCATTTAGATCTTCAATAAGGATAAAATTACCACATAAAATTTCTGATACTTTAGAGCTGAGACAGTCGTTTGTAGGTAAAATAATCAATAGAAAAATAAGTTATATAAGCTCAAAGAAAAATAAATCTTATATCTATGCTAGTACTTCCTCACTAGGAGAATACATAATATCAAAAGACACCTTAAAACCAGATATTAAACCTATTAATTTTAAAAACAAATCAAATATTAAAGTTAAGAATACCCTAAAATTAAGACTTAAGGATGATCTATCCGGAATTAAAAACTATTCTAGTTATTTTAACGGAAATTGGGCATTATTTGAATATGAACCTAAATCAAACATGATATTTCACAACTTATCAGATGGAATTATTAAGGATGGTGAAAATGAATTAATAATTAAATATGAAGATGGAGTTGGAAATAAAGGAGTTTATCAAACTAAAGTATATTATTAATTAAGAATTAATAAATTCTTTTAGAGTTTCAATTAAATAATCAACTTCTTCCTTATTATTATTATGTGAAAAAGAAAATCTAACTGAAGGAAGTTTTTTATGCAAATCATTTTGTATTTCACTTAACACATGAGAACCTTCAGAGCTTCCTGATTGACATGCACTCCCTTTAGAACATGCAATTCCTTTAAGATCTAATTGGAAATCAAGCATAGCTGCTTTATCATTAGAAATTGGAAAACAAACATTTAAAACAGTATAAGTACTATTAGTCATATCTCCAGATTCTCCATTAAAATGAATATTAGGAAAAAGATTTGATAGATTTTCAATCATATATTTCTTAATAGATCTGACATATAGAGTCTCCTTTTCCATATTCTTATCAGCAATTTCAAGAGCTTTTGTCATTCCTACTATATTGTGAACAGATTCTGTTCCAGCTCTTAAGCCTCTTTCTTGAGGACCACCACAAATAAAAGATTTTATTTTTGTTGAATTATTTATATAAGTAAATCCCACACCTTTTGGCCCATGAAATTTATGGCCTGCAGATGACATAAAATCAATCTTTAGGGACTTTAAATCAATTTTATAATGTCCTACAGCTTGAACTGCATCAGAATGGAAAAATGAATTATACTTTTGACATAAATTAGATACTTTATTAATATCTAGATATATTTCCAATTTCATTATTAATATACATTAAAGTAACAAGTTTTGGCTCATCATTTAAATTCAGCAAGTATTCTAAATGATCAAAATCTATATCACCGTTCTCCTTAAGTTTAACATAATGTATTGAGATATTTTGAGACTCAAGCTCTTCTAAGGTATGAGTAACTGCATGGTGTTCAATCTTTGATGAAATGATATGTTTAACTCCTAAATCTTTAACAGCACACTTTAAAATTGAATTATCAGACTCTGTTCCTCCAGAGTTAAATATAATTTCTCCAGGTTCACAATTTAAAATTTTTGCAATGGTTTTTCTGGAAGTTTCAATATATGATTTAGCTGACCTCCCAAAGGAATGAGTTGAAGATGGATTTCCAAAACAATTCTTCAAAACAGAAGATACTTCATCGATAACTTCTTCTCTTACTCTAGTAGTTGCAGCGTTATCAAAATATACATTCATTTTATTTAGGCTCAAATTCATTAATAGTTGAAGTGATAATTCCTATACAGTCATGAAGTTGATCTTCTGTCATTACAAGAGGTGGTGCAAACCTAATAACATTACCATGAGTTGGTTTTGCTAATAAGCCATTATCTCTTAATCTAAGACATATATTCCATGCTGTTTTACTATCTGGAGAATCATTTATTACTATTGCATTTAAAAGACCCTTACCTCTAACTAAATTGACTAAACTACTTGTCTCAATAAACTTATTAATCTCACTTCTAAATATTTGACCAAGATTTCTTGCATTTTGAGATAGATTTTCATCAATAATTATCTCAAGTGCTTTTTTTGCTATACTCGCAGCAAAAGGGTTTCCACCAAAAGTACTTCCATGCTGACCGGGCTGAATTACTTCCATTATTTCAGAATCACATAAAACAGCAGAGATAGGATAAGTTCCACCACTTAGTGCTTTAGCTAGAATTAAAATATCAGGTCTTACATATGTAGATTGTTGTTCACAACTAGATTTACAATTACAATTACCACAAGAAGCTAATAAAGATCCTGTTCTGCCAAGCCCTGTCTGTATTTCATCAGCGATCATTAATACGTTGTATTTAGAACATAGTAATCTAACATTCTTTAAATAATCTGGATCAGGAACATTAACACCTGCTTCACCCTGAATTGGCTCAACTAGGAATGCTACAATATTTTTGTCTTTTTTAAATTTATCTTCTAACGCATTAATATCACCATGGGGTATGTGAATGAATCCAGGTGTATGTGGGCCAAAAAAGTCTTTAGATCCAGGATCAGTTGAGAATGAAATAACAGTTGTTGTTCTTCCATGGAAATTATTATTACAGACAACAATTTTTGCTTGATTTTCTTTTACTTTTTTCTTTAAATAACCCCATTTTCTTGATAATTTAATGGATGTTTCAACACCTTCAGCACCTGTGTTCATAGGAAGAAGTTGATCAAAACCAAATAGATCTGTTGCGTATTCCATATACTCGCCAAGTTTATTATTATGAAATGCACGAGAAGTTAATGTAAGAGTTTCAGCTTGATTCTTAATTAGATTGACTAATTCAGGATGACAATGACCTTGATTTACAGCAGAATATGCAGACAAAAAATCATAGTACCTTTTTCCATTAACATCCCACATAAAAACACCTTTTCCTTTTTCTAAAACAACGGGTAAAGGATGGTAATCATGGGCGCCATACTTCTTCTCTAAATCTAGGTGAAACTGTGCTGAATCTTTGGTGGTTTTTATTTGCAAGATAATAGTGTTTTAATTCACTATAAATATAGTAATTTTGAAGATATTTAAACTCATGATTAAAGGTCTTCATCTTATTTTAATATCATTAATTCTAATATTAAGTTGTGAAAAAGATGATATATGCATTGAAGGGTCTGATAACACAAACAGGATTACAATAGGTTTTTTAGATGATGAAACAAAAAATCCTACTGGAATCAGTTTAGTTAATTTAAAATCAATAGGAAATGATTCTATTATTCATGAGACTTTTTCAGGACAATCAATAAAGCTTCCTCTAAAAGTTAATTCTACTAAAACTCAATTTTTATTAGATAATAATGATTTAATAGACACACTGACTATTTACCATCAATCAATACATCAATATTTAAACAGATCGTGTGGATATAAATCAAACTTTATAATTAATTCTCAAACAGAAATTACAAAACAAACTGGATGGATACGAGAAATTTCCGTTATAAAAGATTCAATTTTTAATGAAGAAGAAACAAATATATTTATTCATTATTAGCATCTGTTTATCAACTAACATGCTAATTGGTCAAACAGAATCAAATTCAAATGATACTTTGATCAAAAAAGAAAAATTACTTAATATCAATAAGATAAGGTTTGGTTTTGATTTACTTAAACCAATAGCATCATCATCTGAAGGTGATAATTTAAATTATGAAATTGTTGGTGATTTACAACTAACAGAGAATATTTATTTAGCTGGAGAATATGGATTAGTTGATAAAGTAATTGAAGATGAAAACATAAACTTTAACTCTACAGGGAGTTTTTTAAGAATTGGATTTGATTATAATATGTTTGAAAATTGGATCGGAATGGATAACTCAATTTATGTAGGGTTTCGATATGGAACTTCAAGTTTTTCTAGTAAAATTTTAGACTATAATGTTAGAAATAAAGATTCTTATTTTTCAAATTTAGTTGACTGATGAATTTCAGACAATTGAGTATTCTAATCTATCTGGTAATTGGATTGAGATACTATTAGGAATTAAGGTCGAAACATTTAAAAATGTTTATTTAGGATTAAGTCTTAGATTAAATAAATTACTGTCAGATGAAAAAACCAGATAACTTTGGTAACCTTTTTATACCTGGATTTAATAAAGTAACAGATGAAAATACATTTGGAAGTGGCTTTAACTACACATTGACTTATTCTATACCACTTAAAAAAAGGAAATAAAATTTCAACCTACATTATAAATGTTAGATAAATTAACCATCCTGCCAGACCTATCATAATTACTCCCAATGATAATGTCTTGCCATTTTTTAAGCTTAATATTTTTCCACATGATAAATTGCCAGAAAATAAGCATAATTAAAATAAGTATACCTGTAGTGTTAAAGTCCATAATATTAATATACAAAATAGATTAGAAAAAGGGTATAAAAAAACCCTTAACAAAAAGGGTTTTTTTATGAGATAAAGGCGGCGACATACTCTCCCACTAATAGTAGTACCATCTGCGCTGATAGGCTTAACTTCTCTGTTCGGTATGGGAAGAGGTGAGCCCTATCGCTATAACCACCTTAAAATTTTAATAAGAAGATCATAAACATTTGAAAATATCGAAGTTAACAATCAAGAAAGCTTGTTACAATAAGCTTACGGGTAATTAGTATCACTCAGCTCTGACATTACTGCCTATACACTTGTGACCTATCAACGTTGTAGTCTCCAACGACCCTTAAAAGAAATCTCATCTTGAGGTTGGTTTCGCACTTAGATGCTTTCAGTGCTTATCCATTCCCGACATAGCTACCCGGCGATGCTCCTAGCGGAACAACCGGTACACTAGAGGTCAGTCCATCTCGGTCCTCTCGTACTGAAGACAGATCCTCTCAAATTTCTAACGCCCACCACAGATAGAGACCGAACTGTCTCACGACGTTCTGAACCCAGCTCGCGTGCCACTTTAATGGGCGAACAGCCCAACCCTTGGAAGCTTCTCCACCTCCAGGATGTGACGAGCCGACATCGAGGTGCCAAACCCCCCCGTCGATTTGAGCTCTTGGGGGAGATCAGCCTGTTATCCCCGGCGTACCTTTTATCCTTTGAGCACTGGCCCTTCCATGCGGAACCAGTGGATCACTATGCTCTTGTTTCCAACCTGATCGACTTGTCAGTCTCTCAGTCAAGCACCCTTATGCCATTGCACTCTACACACGATTACCGACCGTGTTGAGGGTACCTTTAGAAGCCTCCGTTACTCTTTTGGAGGCGACCACCCCAGTCAAACTACCCACCACGCACTGTTCCCAAAAAGGGTTAGATATCCGAGAAGTAAAGGGTGGTATTTCAACAACGACTCAAAAACGCCTGGCGACGCTCAATCAAAGTCTCCCACCTATCCTACACATTACTTATCAAATATCAATACGAAGCTATAGTAAAGGTGCACGGGGTCTTTTCGTCCCGTGGCGGGTAAGCGGCATCTTCACCGCTACTACAATTTCACCGAGCTCATGGCTGAGACAGTGTCCAAATCGTTACACCATTCGTGCAGGTCGGAACTTACCCGACAAGGAATTTCGCTACCTTAGGACCGTTATAGTTACGGCCGCCGTTTACTGGGGCTTCATTTCAATGCTTTGCAAATAAATGCTAACATCTCCACTTAACCTTCCAGCACCGGGCAGGTGTCAGACCCTATACATCGTCTTTCGACTTAGCAGAGTCCTGTGTTTTTGATAAACAGTCGCTTGGACCTTTTCACTGCGGCCTACTAAAAGTAGGCGACCCTTCTCCCGAAGTTACGGGTCAAATTTGCCTAGTTCCTTAGCCATGAATCTCTCGAGCTCCTTAGAATCCTCATCCCAACTACCTGTGTCGGTTTACAGTACAGGCTGCATAGCTTGTTTTTCTTGGAAAAAGGTCCGTCATATTATCACCTCACCCGAAGGATCGGTGTACTATCATCACCTTAACAGTGATTTCAACGTACTATTCTGTCAGTACGCAATGACATTGCTTTTCCGTCACTTTTGTTGCTATGCAGGTACCAGAATATTAACTGGTTGTCCATCCACTACCCCATTTGGGTTCGCGTTAGGTCCTGACTAACCCTCAGCTGATTAGCATAGCTGAGGAAACCTGAGTTTTTCGGAGGGGGTGTTTCTCGCACCCCTAATCGTTACTTATGCCTACATTTTCGTTTCTATACACTCCAGCAAACCTCACAGTTTACCTTCAACGTAGAATAGAATGCTCCCCTACCCAATATAAATATTGCCATAGTTTCGGTGATATACTTATGCCCGATTATTATCCATGCTCGACCGCTCGACTAGTGAGCTGTTACGCACTCTTTAAATGAATGGCTGCTTCCAAGCCAACATCCTAGCTGTCTGGGCAGTCAAACCTCGTTTATTCAACTTAGTATATACTTTGGGACCTTAACTGATGATCTGGGTTGTTTCCCTCTCGGACATGGACCTTAGCACCCATGCCCTCACTGCTAAAAAACATTTCATAGCATTCGGAGTTTGTCAGGAATTGGTAGGTGGTGAAACCCCCGCATCCAATCAGTAGCTCTACCTCTATGAAACTTATTTTAACGCTGCACCTAAATGCATTTCGGGGAGTACGAGCTATTTCCTAGTTTGATTGGCCTTTCACCCCTATCCACAGGTCATCCCAAGACTTTTCAACGTCAACGGGTTCGGTCCTCCACTGTATGTTACTACAGCTTCAACCTGCCCATGGATAGATCACTAGGTTTCGCGTCTACCACTGCTAACTAAACGCCCTATTCAGACTCGCTTTCGCTTCGGTTGCTCCGCTTAACGGATTAGCCATGCTAGCAAAGGTAACTCGTAGGCTCATTATGCAAAAGGCACGCCGTCACACATTAATTGTGCTCCGACCGCTTGTAAGCGTAAGGTTTCAGGATCTATTTCACTCCCTTATTCAGGGTTCTTTTAACCTTTCCCTCACGGTACTAGTTCACTATCGGTCTCTCAGGAGTATTTAGCCTTACCGGATGGTCCCGGCAGTTTCATACAAGGTTTCACGTGCCCCGTACTACTCAGGATACCTCTATTAATTACATCAATTACCTATACGGGACTATCACCTTCTATGGTTTTACTTTCCAGTAAATTCTAGTTCTTTTAGCATTAAATGTTGAGGTCCTACAACCCCTATATTGCCGTAACAACATAGGTTTGGGCTGTTCCGCGTTCGCTCGCCACTACTAGCGGAATCACTTTTGTTTTCTATTCCTCTGGTTACTTAGATGTTTCAGTTCACCAGGTTTGCTCACTTTACAGTGTGACATATCTTCAATATGCCGGGTTGCCCCATTCGGAAATCTTCGGATCAAAGTGTTTGTGCCACTCCCCAAAGCTTATCGCAGCTTATCACGTCCTTCATCGCCTCTGAGAGCCAAGGCATTCCCCTTACGCTCTTAATTAGCCTATTGTAACTTAAAAAGTTACAAGTAACTCTTAACTCTTTCTTAAATTGTAAAATTATTTAGTATTTAATAATAACAATATTAAATACTCATTTACGTTAACTCTGTACAATCTCAATAAATTATTCAATTGGATAACGGAATAATTTTGAATTGTACTTGATATTTTCAATATGTCAATGAACTCTTATTCTTAATATACATTAAGAAGTTGTGGAGAATATCGGAGTCGAACCGATGACCTCCTGCGTGCAAGGCAGGCGCTCTAGCCAGCTGAGCTAATCCCCCTTTTTTCCATAAATGGAATTTAGTAGTCTCGGGCAGACTCGAACTGCCGACCTCTACATTATCAGTGTAGCGCTCTAACCGGCTGAGCTACGAGACTCTTAACGAGATTCTATTTTAAGGGTTAATTATTAAAAAATGACAGCAAGCAAACGCAAAGGATTGATACTTATAGTCAAAAGTCGTCTTTCTCTAGAAAGGAGGTATTCCAGCCGCACCTTCCGGTACGGCTACCTTGTTACGACTTAGCCCTAGTTACTAGTTTTACCCTAGGCGGCTCCTTTCGGTGACCGACTTTAGGTACCCCCAGCTTCCATGGCTTGACGGGCGGTGTGTACAAGGCCCGGGAACGTATTCACCGGATCATGGCTGATATCCGATTACTAGCGATTCCAGCTTCACGGAGTCGAGTTGCAGACTCCGATCCGAACTGAGATCAGCTTTAAAGATTAGCTCCTATTCGCATAGTGGCTGCTTTCTGTACTGACCATTGTAGCACGTGTGTGGCCCAGGACGTAAGGGCCGTGATGATTTGACGTCATCCCCACCTTCCTCACGGTTTGCACCGGCAGTTTCGCTAGAGTTCCCAACTTTACTTGATGGCAACTAACGATAGGGGTTGCGCTCGTTATAGGACTTAACCTGACACCTCACGGCACGAGCTGACGACAACCATGCAGCACCTTGTAAGTAGTCCGAAGAAAGATCCATTTCTGAATCATGCAACTTACATTTAAGTCCTGGTAAGGTTCCTCGCGTATCATCGAATTAAACCACATGCTCCACCGCTTGTGCGGGCCCCCGTCAATTCCTTTGAGTTTCACTCTTGCGAGCGTACTCCCCAGGTGGGTCACTTATCACTTTCGCTTAGCCACTCAATGTACCAATGTACATCGAACAGCTAGTGACCATCGTTTACGGCGTGGACTACCAGGGTATCTAATCCTGTTCGCTACCCACGCTTTCGTCCCTCAGCGTCAGTTAATTGTTAGTAATCTGCTTTCGCAATCGGTATTCTGTGTAATATCTATGCATTTCACCGCTACACTACACATTCTAATTACTTCACAATAACTCAAGTTTGCCAGTATTAAAGGCAGTTCTACCGTTGAGCGGTAGGATTTCACCTCTAACTTAACAAACAGCCTGCGGACCCTTTAAACCCAATAATTCCGGATAACGCTTGGATCCTCCGTATTACCGCGGCTGCTGGCACGGAGTTAGCCGATCCTTATTCTTACAGTACCGTCAACTTTCCACACGTGGAAAGATTTCTTCCTGTATAAAAGAAGTTTACGACCCATAGGGCCTTCTTCCTTCACGCGGCATGGCTGGATCAGAGTTGCCTCCATTGTCCAATATTCCTTACTGCTGCCTTCCGTAGAAGTCTGGTCCGTGTCTCAGTACCAGTGTGGGGGGTCTCCCTCTCAGGACCCCTATCTATCGGAGCTTAGGTGAGCCGTTACCTCACCTACAAGCTAATAGAACGCATGCCCATCTTTTACCGCCGGAGCTTTTCTTTTAGACTCATGAGAGTCTTAAAGTGTATAGAGCATTAATCAAAATTTCTCTTGGCTATTCTCTAGTAAAAGGTAAGTTGCATACGCGTTACGCACCCGTTCGCCGGTCGCCATCAAATTACAAGTAATTTATGCTGCCCCTCGACTTGCATGTATGAAGCCTGCCGCTAGCGTTCATCCTGAGCCAGGATCAAACTCTTCGTTGTAGTATTTTTATAAATTATACGACTTGAATTGACTTAGTTTCAAAATGTTTTGGTTTGCTAGTTTGTATCTTAATTGATACGCGCTGTCATAATCTAATATTTTCAATGAACTAACAAAAAGAAATTGACTTAACAATAAATCTTTTTGCGGCTGCAAATATAAAATCTTTTTTATTGTAATTAAACATATTTAAGATTTTATTTTTATTTTTTTTACGAAGGTAAATTTAAAAAAAGTTTAAGTGTTATAAGTCAAGTATATATAATACTTATCAACAGTTTTATCATGCTAATTTTTATCCCTCCAAAACACATATAATTCATCTAAATCAAAATCAAGAGCATAATCTTGCTTTTCTAATGAACCATCTGAAAAAGATCGTTGAAGAATATCCTCAATAAGATAGTCTTCATAATCTTCAAAAGGCTCATATTTATCTTTCAATGATATTGAATAAAATGAAGCAGCAGTATTATATAAAAGAGCTCTAAACTTATTTCTATAATCAGACACTATTCTATGTGCGGTAAGACCAGTTTGTCTATTTAAAAGTTTAACTAATATTCTTCCTTGAGATCTAGATAACTTTCTTAATTCATCAGAGAATTCATCATAAACAAATTTTTCTAATTTTTTTAGATATAATCTTTTTTGTCTTTTAGAGTTTATTGAGTCAACTCTAGAATCTATTCTATTCATTCTTTCTGATGCCAACTTTGCATATGAATAGACCTTTTTAACTCTATATCTTAATATTACATATCTTTTTATTTCATCGTCATTTTCAAAACTTAGAGGCTGATAAACAGTAACCTCATCCAACATGAATGTATTAGATGGAATTGAGTCTCCTGGAAATAGAAAATCAAGCTCTTCAAAGTTGTCTTGACAAAATAAATTATTTGACAAAAGAATAAGTAATAGAAATAAATGATATTTCATAGGCAAATTTAATAAGATGTTTAGTAATAATTGTTAATTTTGCTTTTTAAAATATTATGAAAATACTTAACTCAAAATCACTAAAATTTCTAGAAGAATATCTAAATAACGCTGCACCAACTGGTTACGAATCAGATGGTCAAAAAATTTGGATGAAATATCTAAAGCCTTATGTTGATGAATTTATAACTGATAATTATGGAACAGCTGTGGGAGTAATAAACCCTGACAAAAAGTTTAAGGTTGTTATAGAAGGTCATTCTGATGAAATATCATGGTATGTTAATTATATTACAGATAATGGACTCATATATGTTATAAGAAATGGTGGAAGTGATCATCAAATAGCACCATCAAAATGGGTAAATATTCATACCAAAAAAGGAATTGTAAAAGGTGTATTTGGATGGCCAGCTATTCATGTAAGAGATCACGCCAAAGAGGCACCACCAAAACTTGATAATATTTTTATTGATATTGGCGCAAAGGATAAGAAGGAAGTTGAAAAGATGGGTGTTCATGTTGGTTGTGTAATTACATATCCAGATTCATTTCATATTCTTAATAAGAGATAAATTTGTTTGTAGAGCAATTGATAATAGAGCTGGTGGATTTATGATAGCTGAGGTAGCTAGACTTCTTAAAGAAAATAAAGATAGTCTTCCATTTTGTTTATATATAACAAATTCTGTACAGGAAGAAATTGGTTTAAGAGGGGCTGAAATGATTACAAATAGATTAAAACCTGATATAGCAATTGTTACTGATGTTACTCATGACACTTCAACTCCAATGATAGAAGCTAAGAAACAAGGAGATACTCAAATAGGTAAAGGACCAGTTATTTCTTATGCTCCTGCTGTTCAAAATAATCTTAGAGAAAAGATTATTAGTACGGCTGAAAAAAATAAAATACCTTTTCAAAGAGCAGCATCATCAAGATATACAGGAACAGATACTGATGCATTTGCTTACAGTAATGGAGGTGTTCCATCTGCACTTATCTCTCTTCCATTAAGATATATGCACACTACTGTTGAAATGGTTCAAAAAGATGATGTAGAAAATGTTATTAAACTAATTTATGAAACATTAAAGAATATTAAAGCTAATGAAAGCTTTAGTTACTTTGACTGATAATAGCTTTATTAATATCCTTAATTAGCTCAGGACCTTTGTAGATAAATCCAGTATATAATTGTAATTAGATCTGCACCTGCATTTAGCTTTTTGATTGCGTCCTCTTTTGTCATTATCACCACCCACACCAATTATAGGGAAGTTCTTATCTAAATTTTTTCTAAGATATTTTATAATATCATTACTCTTTTCATTTAGCAATTGTCCACTTAAACCTCCTGTTTCATTTCTATGTTTTGACTTTACCATATCTCTTGAAATAGTTGTATTTGTTGCTATAATACCGTCTATTTTAAGTTCAGAAACTAAGGAAATTATGTCATCAAGTTCATTTTTTTCAAGATCAGGAGAAATTTTTAATAACATCGGCTTTTTTGAAGGCTTATTATTATTGTAGTTAATTAAATTTTCAAGCAAAGGCTTTAATAGTTCTTTACTATGGAACTGTCTTAGATTTTTTGTGATTGGGAGAACTTATATTGATTGCAAAATAATCAACAGAATCATGAAGTCCATCAAGACATTCTAGGTAGTCTTTATAACCATCTTTATTTTCAGTAAAAACATTCTTACCAATATTAGCACCAATTATAACATCTCTTTTTTTCCTAAGATTTTTTTTGATTACTTCTAGACCTTTATTGTTAAATCCAAGCCTGTTAATTAAAGATTTATCCTCAATTAATCTAAATACTCTTTTTTTTGGGTTACCTGGCTGAGGTAAAGGTGTTACAGTTCCAATCTCTATGAAACCAAAACCAAAATTTGAAAACTCATTATAGCATTCAGCATTTTTATCAAACCCTGCAGCTAAACCTACTGGATTTTTAAATTTTAAACCAAATAGATTTCTTTCTAGTGATTGATTATTAACAAGGAAAAAATAACGAAGTATATACTTTGAAAAAGGTAGTTTACTTAAAAGTTTAATTAATTTAACTGAAAATTCATGAATTAACTCTGCATCAAAAAGGAAAAGAATTTTTCTTATTAAGCTATACATTAAGTTTTTAAATTAGATGAAAGCTCTAAAGAAATAGCAGATTTTTCAATTTTTAATTTTCCTGCCATAGTGTCAATGACACAAGTAGTATTCTTTTCATCAAATTCATTTATTCTTGCATGAACACCTGACTTAGTGATAATTCTATCTCCTTTTTTTAAATTTTTTAGGAAACTCTTTTCTTTACTACCTCGTCTGATTGAGGGGATCACGATAAAGATTAAAAAAACAAATGCTAAAGCAAGAAGATAGGGAAATTGAGATTCCATTGTTATTTATTTTTAGATTCAACAAAAGCTTGTATTCTTAAAAGCTGCCCTCCGTCAGGAGTATTAGCAGAAACCTTGATCATTTTTTGCTGTAAATTAGGTCTTCCATTAGTATCAAAGTTTACTTCTATTTCACCATTTTCTCCAGGTTTAATAGGAATATTCTTGGGATATTTAGGAACTGTACAACCACAACTACCAACGGCATCTACAATATATAAATCATTTTCACCAGTATTAGTAAATGTGAAGATCGTTTTTGCAATTTCACCTTCATTTACATTTCCAAAATCATGGAATATTTTATCAAAAGTAATTTCAGCATAACTTGGTTGAAGATCAGAATTTGACTTACTATCAGCCTTGATCTTACTTGCTGCAGTTTCATTACATGAAAAGAGCAAAAGAGAAAGACTCATAATTATAAAAATATTTCTATTAAATATCATAATTATTTATTTTTTTTAAAATTACTAAAATTTACGAAATAAGTCCTCGTCCTGTTTTAACAATCAGTCCTTTCTCCGTTAAATCTTTTATTAGTTTATCAATAACACCGTTTATAAACTTACCAGAACTAGGAGAAGAAAATTCTTTTGCAATCTCTATATATTCATTAATGGTAACTTTTGGAGGAATTGAAGGGAAATATAAAAGTTCAGCAATAGATGTTAATAGAATAGCATAATCAATCTTTGCAATCCTTTCAGAATCCCAATTTGGAGTTCTTCCTATTAAATGATTTTTTAATTCTTCATTATTAGTAAGTATGTTATTAAATAAATCTTGACCAAATTCTACCTCATCTTGATAATCAAAGAGTGATGGAAGATGGAATGAGTTAGTATTTTGAATGTCAATTTTTTCTATGTTTTTTAATATGAATGAATTGACATAAGGAAAGTCATTAACCCAGTTAATATTTTGATCTTCAAGAAATTCATAAAGCATATTAGATTCTGCAATAATACCTGAATAGCTCTCTATGAAAAAACTTAATTTACTTTCATCGTCATCCTTATTTAATTCTAGATACTTTTTATTGAGTTCAATAAAATCAGATTGTAAATCCATTATATAATTAAGATGTAAATCCCAATTGATTATATGTTTTCTCTTGAAACTTTTTTGATTTAGCTTATTGAAGAAAAAGAAATAAGGATTTTGAGATACAAATGAACATGAGAATTTTTTTGATTCAATATTATTGAAATGAATGTTGATTTCTTTAATAAAATCGATCATACAATACAAAAGGTCAAGAGTTGTAGTTGAACTCTTGGTTATATAAGTTTTAAGTGTACTATGATCTAATAATTCAACAGAGTTTGAATATATTGATTGGATAACCTTCGTACGAATATGTCTTCTATTTAACATTTGTAAAGAACTCCGCCAAAACTAGTCAATTATAACATATAATTAAAATTAATTAGTACTTATAAAGTTTATATTTGTTTGACTCTATGAAAGAATTAAAGAGACTAAATAATTTCTTACTTAAATATAAAGGAAGACTAATACTAGGATTGATTATCACTGTAGTGTCCAGAGTTTTCTCATTAGTTACTCCAAGACTTGTAGGTGATTCAATGACTTCAATTGAGAATTACCTTAATGTTCAGTCTGTTACACCAGATGAATTGAAAGAAGTTCTTTTAATGAATATTATTTTTATAATTGGTGCATCTCTTATCTCAGGTTTTTTCACTTTTTTAATGAGGCAAACAATAATCAACGTTTCAAGATTTATAGAGTTTGATGTTAAAAATCAGATTTTTTCTCATTATCAATCACTTGACCAGCTTTTTTACAAAAAAAATAGAACTGGTGACTTAATGAATAGAATTAGTGAGGATGTAAGTAAAGTCAGGATGTACTATGGGCCTGTTTTGATGTATGGAACAAACGCAATAATATTATTTATTGTGATTATTTCATATATGTTTAGTGTGGCCCCTAAACTTACAATCTATAGCTTGATCCCACTTCCTATTTTATCAATTTTTATATACAAAATAAGTGATCTAATTAATAAAAAGAGTACTAAGGTTCAAGAAAGTTTATCCGATTTATCAACCTATTCACAAGAAAGTTTTAGTGGAATATCAGTTCTAAAATCATTTAACATTCAGGATCTGATATTCAATAAATTTGATAAATATGCTATTGAAAGTTTTAAGAATAATCTTAGCCTTGCAAAAATTCAGGCTTGGTTTTTTCCTATTATTTTATTCTTAATTGGGCTAAGTAATTTAATAGTAATATTTATAGGTGGGAAAGAATATATAGATGGGAATATTGAAATAGGTGTAGTAGCTGAATTCATAATTTATGTTAATATGTTAACCTGGCCTGTAACTCTTGTAGGATGGGTAACATCAATAATAAAACAAGCGGAAGCATCTCAAAAAAGAATTAATGAATTTCTTGATTCAAACACATCATTAGAAAATGGTACTTTAAAAATGACTAAAAAACAGGCCAAGGATATTATTTTTAAAAATGTTTCATTTGAATACGATCAAACTGGAATTAAGATTTTTAATTCTTTTAATTTAAAAATTGAAGAGGGAAAAACTATAGGGATTGTTGGAAAGGTTGGATCTGGAAAAACATCAATATTAGATCTAATTTGTAGAATTTATGACCCCAGTAGTGGAGATGTCTTTATTGGAGATAAAAATTTAAAATCTCTAGAATTGAACGAATTAAGAAAAAACATAAGTTATGTCACTCAGAATAACTTTTTATTTTCAGAAAGCATTCAAAAAAATATTGAGTTTGGAAACCCTAATGCTACAAAAGATGAAGTAAAACAAGCCGCTATATTAGCTGAGATAGATTCTGAAATATTAAAATTTAAAAAAGGATATGAAACGATATTGGGTGAAAGAGGAGTAACATTATCTGGAGGTCAAGTTCAAAGACTCTCAATAGCAAGATCTTTTATAAAAGATTCTGAAATATATTTATTTGATGATTGTTTTTCATCATTAGACTCAGATACTGAAGATAGAATTATCAAAAACTTAAATAACAATTTTAAGGATAAAACATTATTAATTGTTAGTCACAGAGTCTCATGTGTAAAAAATGCAGATAGAATAATCGTTTTAGAAAATGGCAGTATTATTCAAGATGGAACTCATACTGATTTAATAAACATTAAAGGTTTTTATAAGGATTTGTTCAGTAAACAGAACACAGAGATTAATAAAGAGATTTGATTATATTTGATTAAAATATAAATTATGGAAAACCAAAAAGATTACAATGTTGAAGAAATTTTTTCTAAAGCGTTAAGAGCCGGAAGAAGAACTTATTTTTTTGATGTAAGAGAAACAAAAGCTGGTGATTATTACCTTACTATAACTGAAAGTAAAAAATTCACAAATGAAGATGGTACATTTTATTTTAAAAAACATAAGATTTATTTATACAAAGAGGATTTTGCTGAATTTAATTCTTCATTAAAAGAAACTTGTGATTTCATCATTGAAAATAAAGGTGA
Organism: Candidatus Marisimplicoccus framensis; assembly: GCA_905182065.1. GTDB lineage: Bacteria > Bacteroidota > Bacteroidia > Flavobacteriales > Flavobacteriaceae > Marisimplicoccus > Marisimplicoccus framensis. Next base: position 963,313 of record CAJIZN010000001.1, on the reverse strand, counting down.
AGAAGTAATTAGCGAGAAGCATGATAAGGATTTTGAATCAAAAAAAGAAAATAAAGAGGTTCCAAAACCAAAAAGTGAAGAACCTGAAAACGTAAAAGAAGAAGAAAGTGTTGAAGAAAGTGTTGAAGAAGAAAAAGATTTTGCAGATGTAGACTTTGAAGATGATGCTGAATAAATATTAAAATAAAAACTCTACCATGAAAAAGCTATTATTTATACTAACTCCACTTTTTTGTTTGAATGCTCAAGTTCAGCTTGATTACTATTTAAATGACACTGCAAATTATAATCCTTCTATACCTACTCCTGAAAGTGTAATTGGTCATCAGGTTGGAGAATTTCATGTTAGCCATGACAAACTAAGTCATTATGTTCAAGAGCTTTCTAAAGCCTCTAAACGAGTAAGATTAGTTGAAAGAGGTAAAACATACGAAAATAGGACTTCATGGTTAATGATTATAACTAGTGAGTCTAACCATTCAAATCTAGAAAAAATTAGAGAAGAACATCTTAAATTATCAGACTCAAAAAATGAAGATATAGATGTGTCAAAAATGCCGATTGTTGTATACCAAGGTTTCTCAGTTCATGGAGATGAACCAAGTGGGTCTAATGCAAGTTTATTATTAATGTATCACCTTCTGGCTAGTGATTCTAATGAAACAGAGCAACTTCTTGAAAATACTGTTATCCTTTTAGATCCAAGTTTTAACCCAGATGGACTTCAAAGATTTTCTCAGTGGGCAAATATGAATAAGAATCAAAGCTTAAATCCTGATCCTAGTGATCGTGAGTATAATCAGTACTGGCCTAGAGGAAGAACAAATCATTATTGGTTTGATTTGAATAGAGATATGCTTCCAAATCAACTGCCTGAAACTAATGCTAAAATAGAAACATTTACTAATTGGATGCCTAATATTCTTACTGATCATCATGAAATGGGAACAAACTCATCTTTCTTTTTTCAACCCGGTGTTCCAGAAAGAAAAAATCCTTTAATATCTGATTTAAATCAAGCTCTTACTAAAGAGATAGGTACTTACCATGAGGATGCTTTAAATAAAATTGGATCTCTTTATTATTCTGAGGAAAGTTATGATGACTTTTTCTTTGGAAAAGCTTCAACATACCCAGATGCTAACGGAAGTATTGGAATATTATTTGAACAAGGAAGCTCAAGAGGACATATACAAGAAAGTGTTAATGGGATACTAACTTTCCCTTTTACAATTAGAAATCAATTAACTGCTGCTTTTTCAACTCTTAAGGCTGCTCAAAATATGAGAGTCAAACTACTTAACTATATGAAGGACTTTCATGATAAGCAGATAGATTCTGCTTCTAAGTATGAAAGTATTATTTTTGGGAAGCAGAAAGATAAATCAACCGTTAATCATCTAGCTGAGGTATTAAAAAGTCATAAAATTAAATTTAATACTTTATCCCAAGATGTTGAAGTAAACGGCACAAAATACTCAAAAGATAATAGTTTCATTGTCCCTCTTAATCAACCTAAAAGAACATTGATAAGAGCTATGTTTGACACTCAAACAACCTTTAATGATAGTCTATTTTACGATGTTTCAGCATGGACTTTTCCATTAGCTTTCAATGTAAATTATGACAACACAAACAGATTAAACAAGCCTGGTAAACTTGGAATAAAATCTAAAGAAGTAGAAAATTTAAAAAGAGTAAATGGAAGTGTTGATAATAAATCAGACTATGCATATATTTTTGAGCCACATGAGTATTATGCTCAATCTGCTGTATATCAGTTGATTAAAAGTGGTTTGAGAGTAAAAACAGCTACACGAACATTTGCTATAAATGGCGAAAAATTTGACTTTGGTACTTATATGATATCTGTTCAAAATCAATCTCTTAATTCAGATGAAATATATAAACTATTAATTGAGGTCTCATCAAAAACTGGTATAAATGTTAAATCTCAATCAACCGGTATAACCGATGGGATTGACTTAGGATCAAATAACTTTGAAATAGTTAAAGAACCTAAGATTGGACTTATTGTAGGTGAGGGAGTTAGGAGTTACGATGCTGGAGAGATATGGCATCTTCTAGATACTAGGTTCAATATTCCTATTACTAAATTAGACGTTGGTGACCTTGGCTACATTGATCTAAGTAGATATACTCATATAATCCTTCCAGATTACAGTGAAGGTTCTCAATATCAATCAACTGGAGGGAATATTAATAAAAATCAAATTAATGATTATATAAAAGATGGAGGAAATCTAATCGCGTACAGGAATTCTGTTAGATGGGTTTCATCAAATTTATCTGAAATAGACTTTCATACAAATGAAATAAATGCTGATGATGTTACTTTTTCAGAAAGGCAAAGTTTCTTTGGAGCACAACAAACTGGTGGAGCAATTTTTAATTCAATAATTGATAAAAGTCATCCAGTTAACTATGGTATCGAGTCAAATACTCTACCATTGTTTAGAAACTCTAATGTTTATATGACTAAAAGTGAACAGAGCTTTAATAATCCTATAGTCTATAGCCCTAACCCTCTTATGAGTGGTTATATTTCTGAAGAAAATCTATCACTGTTAAAAAAAGCTGTACCATTCAAGGTTATTAGAAGTGGTAAGGGAAAAATTTTATTAATGACTGACAATACTAATTTTAGAGCTTTTTGGTTTGGGACTAATAGAATTCTTTTAAATATGTTATTTCACTCAAACATTATGTAATTAGTTTGAAACATCATTAAGAAATTTGATTCTATAGATTCTCAATTCTTCCTCATCATAATCTCCTTCGAATTCGTTGAGAGCTACTGATATATCTTCACTTTCACTCTCTAAGAAGTATTCATGAAGTTCTTCTTGTTGATCTTCATCTAGAATATCATCAACATAATAGTCAATATCCAATTTAGTTCCAGAAAAAACTATACTTTCCAGTTCAGACAGTAAAATATTAAACTCAATTCCTCTTGATTCACTTATTTCATCTAATGGAATTTTTTTGTCGATATTTTGAATAAGAGAAAGTTTTTTTGAAGATTTTGAACCTGAAGTTCTTAGAATTATATCGTCTGATTTAACAATATCAAAATCTTTAATATAGCCTCTTATTAATTCTATAAATTGATTTCCAAATTTAACAACCTTTCCCTCACCCACTCCATTTATGTTTTTAAACTCCTCTAATGTGGTTGGATATTTATACGTCATATCTTCAAGAGAAAATTCTTGAAGGATAGCATAGGGAGGAAGAGATTTCTTTTCAGCAATATTTTTTCTTAGAATAACTAATCTTTTCATCAATTCAGCATCTATAACTGAAACTTTAGTTGATTCTTTTTTTGTTGCATACAATTTATTAAAATCATTATCCTTCATGATATAGAAATCTTCAGGATTTGATATATATTTTTTTCCTCTTTCAGATATCTTAACAGAACCTAGATCATTAATGTCTTTCTCAAGAAAACCTTCAATAATTGAATAAATTATTAGAGTCTTCCAGAAGCTTTCATCAATTTGATCTTCTGAAGATAGAGGTAGGTCTTTTGTAATGTCTCTTATAAAAACTTTTTTATTATTGAGAAAATGATTCTTAATTAAATATATAAGTTGATTCTTAGCATTTATTTTTTCTTTAGGATATCTAGAATTATCATCCATATCTTGATCGTTATGAATCGTTGCATCGTATTTTTCACCAAAATAGCTAAGAAGGTATTTTCTTCTTGAAATTGATGACTCAGCAAAGTTTGAAATCTCTTTTAATAACATAAGACCTATGTTTCTTTCAGATGTTTTTTTCTTTGAAACTAACTTTTCTAATTTCTCAACATCTTGATAAGAATAATACATTAAACAATGTCCTTTTCCACCATCTCTCCCTGCCCTTCCTGTTTCTTGATAATACCCTTCAATACTTTTCGGAACATTATGATGGACTACATATCTAACATCAGGTTTGTCTATCCCCATCCCAAAAGCTATTGTAGCTACAATAACATCACAATCATCTTTCAAAAATTTATCTTGATTTTCTTCTCTAATATTTTTATCTAAGCCGGCATGGTATGGTAAACTTTTAATTCCATTCATATTTAGCAATAGTGATAAATCTTCAACATTTTTTCTTGAGAGACAATATATAATTCCTGATTCACTTTGATTAGACTTTATAAATTTAACTAGATCTATATCAGTATCGTCATTCTTTGGGCGAACTTCATAATATAAATTTGGACGATTAAAAGAAGACTTAAATAGCTTAGAATCGTTTATTTTTAAATTTTTAACTATATCATCTTGAACCTTGGGAGTCGCTGTGGCAGTTAATGCAATAATTTTAATTTTAGAGTCTATAGAATCTATAACATCTCTAATTTTTCTATACTCAGGTCTGAAATCATGACCCCATTCAGAAATACAGTGTGCTTCATCAATTGCTAAAAATGATATAGGTACTTTTTTTAAAAAATCTATGGTTTCTTTTTTAGATAAAGTTTCTGGAGCAACAAATAATAATTTAGTAATTCCGCGACTTACATCTTCTTTAACTTTTTCTATCTGATCTTTATTAAGTGTAGAATTCAATACATGTGCAACTGACTGGTTTATATTATTTGATCTAATTAGATCAACTTGATTCTTCATTAAAGCTATTAAGGGGGAAATAACTAATGCTGTACCGTCTAAAATTATTGCAGGCAATTGATAGCAAAGTGATTTACCACCTCCCGTGGGCATTATAACAAATGAGTTGTTTCCTTCAAGAAGATTATTAATAATTGGCTCTTGAAGATTTTTAAACGAAGAAAAACCAAAGTTTTCCTTTAATTTGTCTTTTAAACTGTTCAAATTATGATTTTTTCAAATTGTTTAAATTTGCAGTATATACAATTTAAAATAAAATTCCCGTTTTGACTAATCAACAGATAATAAAAAGTATTGCCTTGGAGACACTTAAGCTAGAGTCTAAATCTATTTCTGATCTCTCTAGTGTAATAGACTCAAACTTTTGTGACATAATTGAAATTCTAAAAGAGTGTCCTGGTAAAATTATTCTTACAGGAATTGGTAAAAGTGCTATTATAGGAATGAAAATTTCTGCTACTTTAAATTCTACAGGATCAAAATCAATTTTTGTACACTTAGCAGATGCACTTCATGGTGACATGGGTGTTATTGACAAAGATGATATAGTTATATGCATTTCCAAAAGTGGAGAATCAGATGAGATTAAATCACTCTCTAATTATCTAACAAAGAATAAGATAATTCTGATTGGAATTTCATGTGTAAAAAATTCCTCACTAGATAAATTATCAAAAATGTTTATCCATACAAAAATTGACAGAGAAGCATGTCATAATAATCTAGCTCCTACAACTAGTTCAACATGTCATCTAGCAATTGGTGATGCAATTGCCATGACTCTGCAAAAAGTAAAAGGTTTTACACCATTAGATTTTAGTAAATATCATCCATCTGGAAATTTAGGAAAAAAACTGACCTTAACACTTAATGATTTAATAGACAGTAATAGAAAACCTTTAGTAGAAAAATCATCTTCCTTCTTAAAAATTATTGATGAAATTTCATCTAACATGTATGGAGCTACTGCTGTAGTAGAGGATAATGTTATTATAGGAGTTGTTACTGATGGTGACATAAGGAGGATTATAGAAAAAAAACAAAATATTGAAAATATATCTGCTTCAGATTTTATGAATAAAAACCCTAAAATAATGACTGAAAATACTTTAGCTATTGAAGCACTTATACATATGAAGGAAAATAGAATAAGTCAAGTGTTAATTACAAACAACAGTAACGTATATTTGGGTATCGTTCATATTTTAGATATAATTAAAGAAGGAGTTAACAATGAGTAAGTCCAGAGATATGTCATTTCTAGATCATCTTGAAGAATTAAGATGGCACATACTAAGATCAACAATATCTATTTTACTTTTTGCTACAGTTGCATTTTTAGCAAAAGATATAATTTTTGATCAAATTATTTTTGGTCCTAAAAAAGGTGATTTTATTAGCTATCAATTATTTTGTTCTATTTCACAATCTATTGGAGGAGATGCTTTTTGCTTTGAAGAACTTCCGTTTAGAATTCAAAGCAGAACTGTCTCAGGACAATTTTCAGCACATCTGTGGACGTCTATTTTGGCAGGTTTTATTATCTCCTTTCCCTATGTAATATTTGAATTTTGGAAATTTATAAGTCCTGGATTATATAAAAAAGAAAAAGATGGAGCAAGAGGTTTTATCTTTATAACTTCAACATTATTTTTTATTGGAGTTTTATTTGGATATTATGTGGTCACTCCATTGTCAATAAATTTTTTAGGAAACTATACAATAAGTGAAGAGGTATTTAATGATTTTGACCTAGCTAGTTATATAGGTCTTCTTAGAGCTTCCGTATTAGCCTCAGGACTAATCTTTGAATTACCAATAATAATTCACTATTTAACTAAGGTAGGTCTAGTAACACCTGATTTTTTAAGAAAAAATAGAAAATTTGCTTTGGTTATAGTCTTAAGTCTTTCAGCGATAATAACTCCTCCAGATATAGCCAGTCAAATTATCGTTACTATACCAATTTTAGTTCTCTATGAAATAAGTATTATAATTTCAAAAATTGGATATCAAAAATTAAATACATAATATTTGCTAAATGATTCTAAAAGCTGAAGAAATTTCAAAATCATACAGAGGTAGAAAAGTTGTAAATAATATTTCTATTGAAGTCAATCAAGGTGAAATTGTCGGATTACTTGGTCCAAACGGAGCAGGAAAAACAACATCATTTTATATGATCGTTGGAATAATTAAGCCCGAAGGAGGTGATATTTTTCTAGACGAAGAAGTCATTTCAAGTTTCCCAATGTATCAAAGAGCCCAAAAAGGTATTGGATATTTAGCACAAGAGGAATCTGTTTTTAGAAAACTATCTGTAGAAGATAATATCCTTGGCATATTAGAGTTTACAGACTTAACAAAAAATCAACAAAAAGAGAAAGCTGAACAATTGATGGAAGAATTTGGTCTCGTCAAAATTAGAAAAAGCAGGGGTGATTTATTATCAGGAGGAGAAAGAAGAAGAACTGAAATTGCAAGAGCTTTAGCTAATGATCCAAAATTCTTATTATTAGATGAGCCGTTTGCTGGAGTAGATCCAATAGCTGTAGAAGATATTCAATCTATAATATCAGTATTAAAAAAGAAAAATATAGGTATTTTAATAACAGATCACAATGTTCAAGAGACCCTTGCAATTACTGACAGAACATATCTTATGTTCGAAGGGGAAATTTTAAAAGAAGGTATTCCTGAAGATCTTGCTAAAGATGAAATAGTAAGAAAAGTATATCTGGGTAAGAGCTTTGAATTTAAAAGAAAAAATATTTAACTTTTAAATCAAAGACCACAAGTTCCTTATTACATTTAGAAATAAGTATAATATTATAACTAAGGAGAATCCTCCTAGTCCAAATATTAGAATTAGCGGGATTGACAAAAATATAGTCAATATCTTAAAGATATTATAATCATGTTTCCTTAAAGACATTCTTAATGAAAAAAGTCTAAATGGAATATTCATTAAAATAACACTTGATATTGTAAGTGTAATCAAAGTATAATTATTTAGTAAATATTCCTTTGATTCTATTAGATAAACATGGTCAATTAATAAAGGAAATGCAGCAAAAAAAAGTGCATTAGCAGGAGTTGGAAGGCCTTCAAATTCGTCTGTATAGTCAGTAGTATTAAATTTAGCTAACCTAACTGCTGAACCTAAAGTGATAAGGAAAGCAATAAATGCAACAGGTGAAATAGAAAATACTAGGTCTAAATTAAATATTGGATTAATAAATGAGTTTAAATCAAAATCTAAAACTCGATTACCTGATAATTTAAATAACTGATAAACCACTATACCAGGAACAACTCCACTTGTCACAAGATCAGAGAGTGAATCTAATTGTTTCCCAAAATTAGATTCTGCATGCAAAAGTCTAGCTGCCATTCCATCAAGAAAATCAAGCAGAACACCCATTAGAACAAGTATTAATACTGCATCAAATTGAAATTGAAAAGCAAATGCAATTGAAAAACAACCACAAATCAAATTTAATAAAGTTAGAAAATTAGGTATGAAAGATTTTATCATGATTCTTATGACACTCAATTTATAAAAAAATTGTAATATTAGATTGTAAAATCTTTTAAACTTTTAAATGTGAGTAGACTTCTTGCATATTCCTTAACTACAGGTTTTTTATTAGCATGTTCATGGCCAGTTAATGGTTTTACACCCCTAATATTTATAAGCTTAATTCCAATACTTTATGTTGAAGATCTAATAAGTAAAGATCCTCTTGCTAAGAAGTATTTAAGATTATTTTTCTACTCCTTTATAGCATTCTTAACATGGAATATAGCAACAACTTGGTGGATAGTTAACAGCTCATTACCAGGATTCATTTTTGCAAATTTAGTTAACTCTTTATTTTACTCTTTAATACTAATACTTTACAGTAGAGTTAAAAGAAAAGTTGATTTTAAAGCTGGAGCTTTATTCTTTATTACCTTTTGGATTGCTTTTGAAAAGTTTCATTTAAACTGGGAGTTTTCCTGGCCATGGTTAAACTTAGGTAATGTGTTTTCTGAAAGAATAAGTTGGATTCAATGGTATGAGTTTACTGGAGTTTTTGGTGGAAGCCTATGGGTACTTAGCTCTAACATTATCTTATTTAATTTGATTAGAAAATATCCAAGCTTCAAAGATCCTAGAAGGTTCTATATTAGAATTTTTCCAAGATTAATATTGATATGTATTCCAATTATTATTTCATTTTTAGTTAAACAAAAGATTGAATTAGGAGAAAAGTTTAAAGTTTTAATTACTCAACCAAGAATAGATCCATGGAGTGGTAAATCAGATACTAATCTTGAATATTATGAAATTTTTAAAGACCTAACTAATGAAGAGTTAAGAACTAATCAATATGATTTTGTTATTACGCCTGAAACATACTTTTCCGAAGGGTATGGAGAAAATGTTGACTATTTCAAGTATTCAAAGTTGCATGATAGTTTGAGTAACTACCTAAATGATTTTAGTAACACAAACTTGATCTCTGGTATTCAGTTTTATAAATTATATCAAAATCAAATTGAAAAACCTTCTAGAACAGCCAATCTAGTTAGAGAGAAATTATGGATTGATTATTATAATTCTTCTATAAATTTTTCAGCAAATAAAGAATTTGAATATAATCATAAATCTAAACTTGTTGTTGGGTCTGAATATATGCCATTGAAATCTTTACTAGAACCTATTTTTGGGACTATAATGGTTGATTTAGGTGGCACCACTGTTTCTAGAGGAACACAACATAAATCTGAAAGGAAGATTTTTAAACACTCTAAGAAAAACTTAAAAACAGTTCCAATAGTTTGCTATGAATCAATTTATGGTGAATATGTTGCTGATTATGTAAATCTAGGTGCAAATTTTATAACAATTATTTCAAATGATGCATGGTGGGGTAATACACCAGGGCATAGACACTTATTAAGTTATGCTCGTTTAAGAGCCATTGAAAACAGAAGATACATTGTTAGAAGTGCTAATTCAGGAGTTTCTTCAATCATAAATGAAATTGGAGAATATGATGAAATATTACCTTTTGATGAGAAAGGAATATTGAGTGGAGTTGCATACGCAATAGACAAAAAAACTTTTTATAGCAAGAATGGTGATTTCATTGCAAGAATCTCTATTTTATTATCCGTTTTACTACTACTAATTTCTTTTTCTAGAGTAAAAGAATAGAATTTCTTTGGTTTTCTGGAGTTATAATATATTTTTGCAGAAAATAAGTTTCATGTATTGGACATTAGAACTAGCTTCCTATTTAAGTGATGCACCTTGGCCGGCATCAAAAGATGAACTAATTGACTTCTCAATTAGAACAGGTGCTCCACTTGAAGTTGTTGAAAATCTTCAATCTTTAGAGGATGAAGGTGATGTATATGAATCAATTCAAGAGATTTGGCCAGATTTCCCTACAGAAGATGATTACCTTTGGAACGAGGACGAGTATTAATCATAATAGATTAATATTTATTGGTAATTTTTAGATAAATTTGAAAAAAAAATAATATGTCCATTGTTAACTCCCTTTTAAAGGTATTCCTTGGGGATAAATCTGGGAAAGATCTAAAAAAAATTACTCCACTAGTTGATGATATTAATGATCACTTTAATAAAATGTCATCTCTTTCAAATGATCAACTTAGAAATAAGACAACTGAATTTAAAAAATCAATTTCTGATCAAACTTTAGATATTAATCAATCGATTAATGACATAAACATTAAAATTTCAAATGAGTCATCAAATACGGAGAAAGAACTTTTTTTTAAACAAGTCGAATCTTTGGAAAATGACTTAATATTAAAAAAAGCAGAAATTTTAGATGAATTATTACCTGAGGCATTTGCTGTTGTTAAGGAAACAGCAAAACGATTTTTTGATAATGAAGAGATTGAAGTTGTTGCCTCTGATTTTGATAAAGAAATAGCAGCAAAAAAATCCTATACAAAGATTAAAAATGACAAATGTATTTGGAAGAATAATTGGGATGCAGCTGGCAAAAATGTTGTCTGGGATATGATTCATTACGATGTTCAATTAATTGGAGGAATTGTTCTGCACCAAGGTAGAATTGGTGAAATGCAAACAGGAGAGGGAAAGACACTAGTTTCTACGTTGCCAATATATCTAAATGCACTTACTGGGGACGGAGTTCACCTTGTAACTGTTAATGATTACTTAGCAAAAAGAGATAGCGCATGGATGGGTCCAATTCTTGAATTTCATGGACTTAGAATTGATTGTATTGACTTTCATAAACCTAATTCTCCTGAAAGAAAAAAGGCATATGATGCCGATATAACATATGGAACTAACAATGAGTTTGGTTTTGACTATTTAAGAGATAATATGTCCCACTCTCTAGATGATATTGTTCAGAGGAAGCATAACTATGCAATTATTGATGAGGTAGATTCAGTTCTTATTGATGATGCTAGGACTCCACTAATTATTTCAGGACCTACAAAAGATGGGGATCGACATGAGTTCGATAATCTTAAACCAAAAATGCAAAGACTTGTTACCCTTCAAAAAACATATCTTTCCACTATCCTTTCCGAGGCTAAAGAATTAATTAATAACTCAGAAAATGACAAAGGAGGTTTTCTACTCTACAGGGTTTTTAGAGGTCTTCCAAAAAACAAAGCATTAATCAAATTTTTAAGTGAAGAAGGTATAAAACAAAAGCTTCAAAAAACTGAAAATTTCTACATGCAAGACAATAATAGAGAAATGCATCAGATTGATGAAGAGTTATACTTTACAATTGATGAAAAAAACAATCAGATTGAGCTTACTGACAAAGGGATTGAGACTCTTTCTCAAGACTTAGATGATAAAGATTTCTTCATAATGCCTAATATTTCTACTGAAGTATCTACTATAGAAAATAAAGGTTTGTCTAGTGAAGAAGAAGCCGAAGAGAAAAACAATCTATTTAATGATTTTAATATTAAAAGTGAAAGGATTCACAGTATAAATCAATTGTTAAAAGCTTATACATTATTTGAAAAAGATGTTGAGTATGTAGTAGTTGAAAATAAAGTAATGATTGTAGATGAACAAACTGGAAGAATCATGGATGGAAGAAGGTACTCAGATGGACTTCATCAAGCTATAGAAGCAAAAGAGAATGTAAAAATTGAAGCAGCTACTCAAACTTTTGCAACTATAACTCTTCAAAATTATTTTAGATTATATACTAAACTTTCTGGTATGACAGGAACAGCAGTAACTGAAGCTGGAGAGTTTTGGGAAATCTATAAACTAGATGTTACTGAAATTCCAACTAATAGACCAGTAGTAAGAAAAGATCAGGACGATTTAATCTATAAATCAAAAAGAGAAAAATATAATGCTATAATTGAGGAAGTAATAAATCTTAGAAATAATAAAAGGCCAGTTCTAATTGGAACTACATCTGTTGAAATTTCTGAATTACTTAGTAAAATGCTAAGCAGATCAAATGTAAACCATAATGTACTTAATGCAAAACTCCACAAAAAAGAAGCTGATATAGTTGCTGAAGCTGGTGATCCAGGAGTAGTTACAATAGCTACAAATATGGCTGGTAGAGGAACAGACATTAAATTAAGTAAAGATGTTATCGATTCTGGAGGTCTTGCAATTATTGGAACTGAGAGACATGACTCAAGAAGAGTTGACAGACAGCTAAGGGGAAGGTCTGGTAGGCAAGGTGATCCAGGAAGTTCTCAATTTTATGTTTCTTTTGAAGATAATTTAATGAGATTATTTGGTCAAGACAGAGTTTCAAATATAATGGATAGAATGGGATTGAAAGACGGAGAAAACATTCAACATCCAATGGTCACAAAATCAATTGAAAGAGCTCAAAAAAAGGTTGAAGAAAATAACTTTGGTATAAGGAAAAGATTATTGGAGTATGATGATGTTATGAATTCTCAAAGAAATATTATCTATACACTAAGAAAAAATGCTTTGAAAGGAGATAGACTTCAGATAGATATAACTAATATAATGTTTGACACTATTGAAGAAATTGTTCTAGAAAATAAAAGCTCAAATAATTATAAAAACTTTGAATTTGAACTGATAACTACTTTCTCAATGTCATCCCCAATAACTGAAGATGAATTTCTAGGAACTAGTGAAGATGATTTAATTAATAATTTATACGAAGAATTAAATACTTTTTATAGAAATAAAAAAGAATTAAATAGAACACTAGCTTTCCCAGTAATAAAAAATGTTTATGAAAACAAAACCAATTCCTTTAAAAGGATTGTAGTTCCATTTACAGATGGAAAAAAAATAATAAATATTGTAACTGATCTTAAAAAATCATACGAAAGCAACGGTGAAAATTTAATTGATGATTTTGAAAAAAATATATCTCTTGCAATTATTGATGAAAAATGGAAAAATCATCTTAGAAAAATGGATGAGTTAAAGCAGTCAGTTCAATTAGCTGTTCATGAACAAAAGGATCCACTCTTGATTTATAAATTTGAGGCATATGAATTGTTTAAGTCAATGATTCATATTCTTAATAAAGAACTACTCTCGTTCCTTTTTAAATCTAATCTTCCAGATAATCAGGAAAAAATTAAAGATGCATCTAGCAATGGTTCAAGAAGTAATGATTATGAAACATCAAAACAAGAAAGCTTAAATAGTGATGAATTAGCTGCGAGAGCCAGAAGAGTTGGAGCTAGTGCAAGTAACCAAAATCAGAAAGTTGAAACAGTAACACGTGAAATACCAAAAATTGGAAGAAATGAAAAAGTCGAAATCAAAAATTCTAATTCTGGTGAAATTAAGACCTTAAAATTCAAGCAAGCAGAAAAATTACTTCAAACAGGTGAATGGGAGTTAATTAGCTAAATTTATCTGCATTATTCTTAAGTTTCTAGCTTATATATATCAAATACTTATTTTAATAATCCTTTTTCTATCAATTTAATAATTATACTATTAAACCATTTTGTTTTAAGTAGATAGATGTTAATGGATGACTGATAATTATATTTTTGTAAATCACTTATGAAATTAAAAAACCAAGGTTTATATCTGTCTGAGTTTGAACATGACAATTGTGGTGCTGGATTTATATGTAGTTTAAATGGTAAGAAGACTAATACTATTATAAGTCAAGCACTTAATATATTAACATGTCTAGAACATAGAGGTGCAGTAAGCTCTGATGGACGAACTGGTGATGGAGCGGGAATACTTATTGAAATTCCTCATAATTTCTTTGTTAAACAATGTGATTTTAGTATTCCTGATTCAAATGAATATGCTGTTGGTATGGTTTTTTTACCTAATAAAGTAAATCAATCTAATCACTGTATTAAGATTTTTGAAGATGAAATACGGAAACAGGATCTAGAGATATTAGGGTGGAGGGATGTTCCAGTTAATTCAAAAGTTGTAGGAACAATAGCTAGTAATACCAAACCTCAAATAAAACAAGTTTTTATTAAAAGTAATAGTTCTTCGTTAAGTGATAAAGATTTTAATTTAAGACTTTTTATTGCCCGAAAAATTAGTGAAAATTTAATCTACTCATCTGAACTTAATCAAAAGGAATACTTTTATTTTTCAAGTTTAAGTCTTAGAACAATTATTTATAAAGGGCTTCTAATTCCTGAAGATATTGAGAGATTCTATACTGACTTAAAAAATCCTAATCTAGTAACTAAGCTGGCACTTGTTCATCAAAGATTTTCAACTAATACTTTCCCGACATGGGATTTAGCTCAACCATTTAGATACATGTGTCATAATGGAGAAATAAATACCTTAAAAGGAAATATTAGTAGAATGAAAACTAGAGAAGAGCTTTTTAAATCAGCAGGTATTTCTAAAGAGGATATGTCTAAAATTTTACCCATTATAATCCCTGGAAAATCAGATTCTGCATCCATGGATATGGTTCTCGAATTATTACTAATGACAGGAAGATCTTTGCCAGAAGTTATGATGATGATGGTTCCTGAAGCATGGGAAAAGCATAATTCAATGACAGACGAAAAAAAAGCTTTTTATAAGTATAATAGTTGCATTATGGAACCATGGGATGGTCCTGCATCTATTCCGTTCACTGATGGTAAATATATTGGTGCTCTACTAGATAGAAATGGATTAAGACCTTCAAGATATACAGTTACAAAAGATGGTTATGTGGTTATGTCATCTGAAACAGGAGTAGTAGATCTTGATCCAGAGAATATATTGTCTCATGGAAGATTAGAACCAGGTAAAATGTTTTTAGTTGATATGGACGAAGGTAGAATTATTAATGATACTGAAATTAAGGATAACATAGTCACTCAAGAGGCCCTATAAAAAATGGATTAATAAAAATGTTTTACAATTAAGTGATATCTCATACACTGGAAATAGAACGCCAGATGAAAAAATTGATTTTGAAGTTAGGCTTAAAATATTTGGCTATACTAAAGAAGACTTCAAAAAGATTATAATCCCTATGAGTATAAGCGGGAAGGAATCTATTGGGTCTATGGGAATAGATACTCCACTTGCTGTTCTTTCAAAAAAACCACAATTAGTATATAATTACTTTAAACAACTATTTGCACAAGTAACAAACCCTCCACTAGATGGAATCAGAGAGGAAATAATAACTGATACAAGTTTATCACTAGGTAAAGGTTACAATATCTTCGATGTTATTGAAGAACATTCAATAAGTCTAAATATTAATAATCCCATTATATCAAACGAAGACCTTGATAAGATTAAATATATTAATCATGAAAAGTTTAAGTCAAGATCACTAGAGTGTTTATATGAATTTAAAAAAGGTCATAATGGAATAGAAGAAGCTCTTGATGAAATTGTTTTAAAAATTGAAAGGTTTGTTGATGAAGGTATTAATATAATAATATTGAGTGATAGAAAGGTTTCTAAAAAGATGGCACCTATTCCTATTTTACTTGCTTGTTCCTTTGTTCATCAAACAATGATTAATCGAAAAAAGAGGTCAAAATTTGGAATTATAATTGAATCTGCTGAACCAAGAGAACCTCATCATTTTTCAATGTTATTTGGATATGGAGCAAGTGCTATTAATCCTTATCTCGTAAATGAAATAATAAGCTATCATCATAAAACTGGATATATTAAAGGCATTAGTTTAGAGTCTGCTATAGCAAATTTCAATGATGCAATAGCTAAGGGAATTCTTAAAGTAATGAACAAAATAGGTATCTCTACATTAAATTCTTATCGAGGTTCTCAAATTTTTGAAGCATTAGGATTAAAAACAAATTTTATAAATAAATATTTTAAAAACACACCTACAAGAATAGAAGGCGTTGGACTTTATGTTCTTGAAAAAGAAATTAGTCAAAGAGTTAAATTTGCATTTAATTCAGAGCCTGACTTCTCTTCTATTAAAACAGGAGGGGAATATAGGTGGAGAAGAGATGGGGAAAACCATATGTTAAACCCTAATACAATTTCAAAACTTCAAGATTCTGTAAAAACTGAAAATTATAGCTCATATAAAGAATACTCTGAGCTTATCAATAAACAAGAAGAGCAATTAATGACAATTAGGGGGCTTTTAAAATTTGTTGATTACAACCCAATTCCTATTGAAGAAGTTGAACCATGGACTGAAATTGTTAAAAGATTCAAGACTGGAGCTATGTCTTATGGGTCAATAAGCAAGGAAGCACATGAAAATCTTGCAATTGCAATGAATAGAATTGGTGGAAAAAGCAATTCAGGAGAAGGAGGGGAAGATTTTGAAAGATTCAAGAAAGATGAAAATGGAGATTCAAGAAATAGCTCAATTAAACAAGTTGCTTCGGGTAGATTTGGAGTTAGTTCGTATTATTTAACAAATGCAGATGAAATTCAGATAAAAATGGCTCAAGGTGCCAAACCAGGTGAGGGAGGGCAACTTCCTGGTCCAAAAGTAAATCCTTTAATTGCCAAGGTGAGAAATTCTACTCCATATGTAGGATTAATCTCCCCTCCCCCCCACCATGATATATATTCAATTGAAGATCTTGCTCAATTAATATTTGATCTTAAAAATGCAAATCGAGATGCAAGAATTAATGTTAAATTAGTTTCTGAGGTTGGGGTTGGAACTATAGCAGCAGGAGTTGCTAAAGCTAAAGCAGATGTTATTTTAATTTCTGGTTATGACGGTGGTACAGGCGCATCCCCTCTAACTTCATTGAAACATGCAGGTTTACCATGGGAACTTGGATTAGCGGAAGCTCAACAAACATTAGTTTTAAATAATCTTAGAAGTAGAGTTGTACTTGAATGTGATGGTCAACTAAAGACTGGTAGAGATGTTGCTATTGCTTGCCTCTTAGGGGCAGAAGAGTTTGGGTTTTCTACAGCTCCATTAGTAGCCTCAGGTTGCATTATGATGCGCGCTTGTCATTTAAATACATGTCCAGTCGGAATTGCAACACAAGACCCAGAACTAAGAAAGAATTTTAAAGGTAAGCCAGAGCACGTAATTAACTTTATGTATTTTGTAGCTCAAGAATTAAGAGAGATAATGGCAAACCTTGGTTTTAGAACAGTTGAAGAAATGATTGGTCAAAGTCAAAAATTACAGGCAAAAAAAGGGGTTGAAGACTATAAAGTTAAGGGAATAAATCTTGATAAGATATTATATAAACCAGTCTCTAACAACACTTATAATTACAGAAATACTGAAACTCAAGACCATAATTTAAAAAAAGTTTTAGATTTTAAAATTTTAAAAGAATCAAAATTGTCTATTAATAAGAAGATCAAGACCTATTTAGATTTTAAAATAAAGAATACAGATAGATCTGTAGGAGCTATCCTAAGTAATGAGATATCAAAATTACATGGAGAAAAAGGATTACCAAGAGAAACATTAAATCTAACGTTCAATGGGTCAGCAGGTCAAAGTTTTGGAGCATTTGCAGTTAAAGGTCTAAAAATGACAGTATTTGGTAACACTAACGATTATTTTGGTAAGGGATTATCAGGTGGAATTCTTAGTGTACGAATTCCCAAGAAGTCAACTTTTGAATCAGAGAAAAATATAATAACTGGTAATGTTGCATTATATGGTGCTATTTCTGGAGAGGCATATATTAATGGAATTGCAGGAGAGCGATTTTGTGTAAGAAATTCTGGTTCAAAAGCAGTAGTTGAAGGCATTGGAGATCACGGTTGTGAGTATATGACTGGTGGAATTGTTTTAGTTCTTGGAAACATAGGGAGAAATTTTGGAGCTGGAATGAGTGGAGGCATAGCTTATATTTATAAAAATGAACAGTTTTCTGAAACAGAATTTAATATGGAAATGATAGATCTTGAGTCTATTAATAATCAGGATGAAGATATTATTAGTAATATGTTAGAAAATCATTTTTCTTATACAAATAGTAAAATAGCAAAAATGATTCTCTCTGATTGGGTAAAAGAAAAATATAATTTTATTAAGGTGATGCCAAAAGAATATAAAATTGCCTTAGAAAAAATTGCTCAAGAGAAAATTAATGAACTGATAAAATAATGGGGAAAGTCAAAGGTTTTAAGGAATATAAAAGAATTGACGAAAAGTATATCCCTGTAAGGAAAAGACTTAAAAATTATAAGGAGTTTACAATACCGCCTAAAGAAGCAGAATTAAATTCGCAAGCTGCTAGATGTATGGATTGTGGAGTTCCTTTTTGTCATAGTGGTTGTCCTCTTGGTAATCTAATACCTGATTTTAATGATTTAGTTTATAATAATAACTGGAAAGAAGCCCTTGACACATTACACTCTACTAATAATTTTCCGGAATTTACTGGAAGATTATGTCCAGCTCCATGTGAGGCCTCTTGCGTATTAGGTATTATAGATCCCCCTGTATCAATTGAATTGATTGAAAAACAAATTGTTGAAAGGGGTTTTGAAGAAAATTGGATTATTCCAAAAATTCCTGTTAAAAGGACTGGAAAAAAAATTGCTATTATTGGTTCTGGACCTGCTGGACTTGCTGCATCACAGCAACTAAATTCTGTTGGTCATAGTGTAACTGTTTTTGAAAGAGATAATAAAATTGGAGGATTACTTAGATATGGTATTCCAGATTTTAAACTTGAAAAAAATATAATTGATAGAAGGATTGACATTCTAGTTCAGGAAGGTATAAAATTTGAATGTAACATTGAAGTAGGAAAGAATATGAAGATTAAGGATTTAGAAGATAATTTTGATGCAATACTTCTATGCATAGGATCATCAATCAAACGAGAACTAGATATACCTGGTGATAAACTTTCTGGGGTTATTCAGGCTATGGATTTCTTAACTCATAATAATAAATATGTTGATGGACAGATAGATGAACACATTAATAAATATGATGCTAAAGGCAAAAATGTTATAGTTATAGGTGGAGGAGATACAGGTTCAGATTGCATAGGGACGTCTAATAGACATGGAGCAAAAAGTGTTACTAACTTTGAGTTAGCTGAAAAGCCATCTACTGAAAGACTTTCAAAAAATCCATGGCCTCATTGGCCATTCACATTAAAATCATCTTCTTCACATAAGGAGGGTGTTGAAAGAGAATGGAGTATTTTAACAAAGGAATTTATTGGTGATAAAAATAATAGCATTAAAAATCTAGTAACAGTTAATGTTGAGTTTAATCAAGAAAAAAATCAATTTGTTGAAATTCCCAACTCTAAAAAAGTATGGGATTGTGACTTAGTTATTTTAGCATTAGGTTTTACTGGTCCTGAAAAAAAGTTACCAAAAGAATTAAATGTCACGCTTGACAAAAAAGGTAATATATCGGCTAATTCTATCTATCAAACAAAAAAAAATAATATTTTTACTGCTGGTGATTGTAGGAGAGGACAATCTCTAATTGTATGGGCAATTTCTGAAGGAAGAGAAGCTTCTTATCATGTAGATAAATACCTGATGGGATCATCAAATCTTTCGAGAAAAAATACATTTGGAGATCTTTAATACGATTACATTGGAATAAAAATATCATGAACTCTAAAAGGATTAAATTCTTAGTCTTTTCTGCTTCGTACCCTTACAGAGGCGGGATTTCTGATTCGACTCACTCTTTTTGCAATGAGTTGATAAATAATAATATAAATACTGAAGTTTGGACATTTTCAGTATTATATCCTAATCTTATTTTTCCAGGCAAAACACAGTATAGTAATGAAAAATATAATCAGAACTTTATAGTTAGAAGATTAATTAATACAATTAATCCATTTAATTGGATTAGAATTTCTAAAAAGGTTAATAAACTTAATCCTGAATTTTTAATATTAAGGTATTGGTCACCTATTCTTTGCTTACCTTATTTTTTTATAGGACTATTTTTAAATAAAAAGATTAAAGTTATTGGTCTAATCGATAATTGGACTAATCATGAAAAAATTCCTTTTGAAAGTATTCTTAGAAAACTTTTAGTAAATGTTTGTAATAGTTTTATTTCATTCTCAGATAATGTTGGAGATCAGATTAAGTTAAGTACTAACAAAAAAGTTCTTTCATTATTCCATCCAATTAACTCAAACTTGCCTGAAATTAAAAATAAACAAAATGCAAAAGAAAACCTTGACTTAGATGATTCTTATTATGTCTCTTTCATTGGATTAATAAGAAAATATAAAGGATTAGATTTATTAATAAATAGCTTTAAATATTTGAAAAATGAGAATATAAAATTGATAATTGCAGGAGAATTTTATGATCCTATTGATAAATATTTAAATCAAATAAATAAACTAGGTTTAAAAAAGAAAGTTATAATTGAAAATAATTTCTTAGAGTCATCTAAAATAAGAGATTATGTATGTGCAAGTGACTTAATTGTCCAACCTTATACAAGAGCTAGTCAAAGCGGAATTACACCTGTTGCCTACTTTTATGACACTCCTTTAGTTGTTTCTAATATTAATGGTTTAAAAGAGATAATACAAAGAGATAAAAGTGGAGAGGTTTTTAATAATACAGCCAAAGATCTTTCAATAGCAATTCTTAATTCAATTAAAAATGATAAACAAGAACTTTATATATCTAATATTAGAAAAGCTAAGATTAAATATACTTGGTTAAGATTTATTAAAGAGCTTGAAAAAATATAAGTATTTATTATAAAACTTAAAAGTAATAATACCTACAATTATTCCAAAAGTGCTACCAAATATTAAATCTAATGGGAAATGAACTCCAAGATAAATCCTGCTGTAAGAAATGAGGGAGGCATATAAAAGTGAAATATAAATTAGATATCTAAACTTCTTTTTATATAAAAGTCCAAAGAAAACAGCTAGTGTAAATGAATTTGAGGCATGTGCTGAGAAAAAACCGTATTTTCCACCACAACTATCTTTAACAAGTCTAAGTGAATCTTTTATCAGTTCATTGTAACAAGGTCTTAATCTTTGAAAGGAATCCTTAAATAAGTTTGCTGTTTGATCAGTAATTGTAATCATTATGGCGATCAAAATAAGAAGGTAGACTAATTCTGAGAATTTAAATTTTAAACGTTTATTATAAAAGTAAAAGAATAATAAAATAGAATAGAAAAATATATTAGCTTCTTTATTAGATAAAAAAATCCAAAAATTGTCAAACACTGGGACTCCTAAGCTATTAAGATATATAAATAATTCAGTATCAAGATTCAGTATCTCTTCAATCATTTATTGATATTATTTTTTTTGAAAGATAATTAAATCTAAGAAAAAGAAATAATGATGAAAAAAACAAACCTGATAATAATCCAATCCATATTCCTACCATAGCTAAAGAAGTATGAAAACCTAAAAAGTAAGAAATAGGAAAACCTAAAATACCATAACTAAAAAATATAATTATTGCAGGTTTATTTACATCTTGCATACCTCTCAAAGCACCAAGAACAACAGCTTGAATACCATCAAATAACTGAAAGACTCCAGCGACAATTAGTAATTTAGATGCAATACTTAGCACCTCATTAACATCGTTTAAATTTGATGGGTCTGAAGGATCTAGATAAAGTAATGGGAGAAGGTCATTAAAAATTAAAAAGACTAAACAGAAAAAAATATCAATTATAATTATTAATAAAAGTGTAGATATTGCAACTTCTCTTAACTTTTTAAAATTCATCATACCTCTTTGATTTCCAACTCTTATCATTGCTGCTACACCTACTCCTAAAGCGACCATATAAGTCATAGATGATAAATTTAATGCGATTTGGTTTGCAGCTTGTGAATTTTTTCCAATAAAACCTGACATCCACACAGCGGAAATAAAAAAAGCTACTTCAAAGAAACTATGTAATGCAGAAGGAAGTCCTAGATATAGAATTTTTTTTACTCTCTCAATTTCAACTTTAGTAGGAAAGAACCTTATTATATACTTTGACAACTTTTTATGAAGCTTCAAATAAAAAATTATAAATGTAAGCATACATAATCTTGAAATAAGAGTTCCTATAGCAGCTCCTTCTACACCTAGTTTAGGGAAAATCCAGAATCCAAATATTAAAACAAAATTTAAGATTACATTTATAATATTTCCCACTAGTGTAGAGTACATTGCTGCTCTAGTAAAAGATAATCCATCAGCAAATTGTCTAAATGATTGAAAAGTTACTATTGATATAAGAGAGAATGACACCCAGAATAAATAAGGTGAAGCTAATTCTACGACTTCAATAGGTTGATTCATCGAATATAAAAGATTCCTGTTTAGAAATACTAATAAAAAGAGAACAAGACCAAGTATTATACATATCAAAAAACTATGTTCAAAAATTCCTGATATATCTTTATCTTTTTTAGCTCCATCAGCTTCAGCAATTAAAGGAGTAATTGCTTGAGAAAAACCAATTCCAATAGACATTCCAATGAAGACAAAACTATTTCCAAGAGATATAGCAGCTAGTTCAGCAGTACCAAGTTGTCCAACCATAATATTATCAACAAATTGAACAAAAGTGTGACCCAACATACCTATCATTACAGGGTATGCTAACTTTATATTATACTTAAACTCTCTAGTGTAGGTCGAGAACTTACTAAGTATATAATTCATACTTATAATTTATAATTATCCATAAGATAGATTAGTGATGCCATTGCAGCTGCACCCAATTCCAATTCACGTTTATTAATTTTGTCAAAAGTGTCTGATGCAGCATGATGTACATCAAAATATCGTTGGGAATCAGGTCTTAAACCTGCTAAAATTACAAGACCATCTTTAAGGGGTCCAATATCAGCTCCACTTCCTCCAAGAAAAAAGTTATTCATTCCATAATCCTTAAATAATTCCTCAAATTTCTTAATTGATTTAAATTCTTTTTCTGAAGTATCAAAGCTAAAACCTCTAGGAGTAAAACCACCTGCATCAGATTCAAGTGCAAAAAAATGTTTTTCATTTTTCAGTCTAGATTCTTTAGCATATTTATTACCACCTCTTAATCCATTTTCTTCATTAGCAAATAATACAACTCTAATAGTTCTTTTAGGTTTATAGTTTAAAGATTTAAAAATTCGTAAAACTTCCATAGATTGAACTATCCCTGCTCCATCATCATGACTTCCATCTCCTAGATCCCAGGTATCCAGATGTCCTCCCACAATAATTATTTCTTCAGGTTTTTCAGAACCTTTTATCTCTCCAATTACACTATGAGTTAAAACATCTGGGAAATTCTTAGAATTTTGTCTATAAAAGAATTTTGTTTTTGGATTTAATGATAACATTGAACTTAAAAGTTCTGCACCGTTTGTACTAATTGCAGCAGCAGGAATTCTTTGGTTAAGAGTTAATCCATCATAATACATAGATCCAGTATGAGGATAATCATCAAGAATTGTAGTCATAGACCTAACTATTACTCCAACGGCTCCAAGCTTTGCAGCTTCAGCAGCACCTCGTGTTCTTTGATCCACACTTCCGCTATATGCTTGAAAAGTATTAATTAGAGTTTTATCCATTGGTCGATTGTAAAAAACAATTTTACCACTAATTGAATCTTTACCTAATTCTCTTAACTCATTAAAGCTATTAACTTCAATGACATTAGCAAAAATACCAATTGAAGGTGTAGAAATTGAACCACCTAGAGCAGCAATTGGAACTGATATATTGTTGCCTGGTCTAGTTTCTATATGAGCGTACTCAGGAGCTCCTCTAACCCATTTTGGAACCATCACTGGTTGTAACCAAACTGAGTCAATATTGATAAGATCTAGCTGTTCTTTAGCCCACTTTACCGATCTATCGTAATTGATGGATCCAGAAAGCCTACCTCCTATTTGATTAGACAGATAATCAAGCCATTCATATGACTCACCGTTAGATAATGCCTCATCGTATATCTTATTAATAAATACTGAATCACTATTAGAATTTTGAGAATATGTTATAAAAGTAAATGCTATTAAAAACAAATAATTAAGTAGTCTCATGAAATTATTTTTTTGAGGCAAAAAGATTAACATCATCCTTAGAGATTGGATTACCACCAAGAATTATCAATCTCTCAATTACATTTCTAAGTTCCCTAATATTTCCAGACCATTCATAATTTTCAAGTAATTTTAATGAATCTGGATTAAATTCTTTTGTTTCTATACCTTGTTCTTGGGATATTAATTTAGAGAAATGGGAAACAAGTATAGGTATATCAGATTTTCTTTTGCTTAACTCAGGAACTTCGATCATTATTACAGCAAGTCTATGATATAAATCTTCTCTAAAATTACCATTTTCAATTTCCTTTTTAAGATCTTTATTTGTAGCAGCTATAACTCTAACATCCACACTAATGTCTCTTTGACTTCCTACTCTTTGAATCTTACTTTCTTCAAGAGCTCTTAATACTTTTGCCTGCGCAGCAAGACTCATGTCACCAATTTCATCTAAAAATAAAGTTCCATTATTAGCAGCTTCAAATTTACCTTGTCTGTCTTTTACGGCAGATGTAAATGAACCTTTAAGATGTCCAAAAAGCTCACTTTCAATAAGCTCAGACGGAATAGCTGCACAATTTACCTCAATAAATGTTCCTTTACTTCTAGTACTTTTTTCATGAATATTATGAGCAACAAGCTCTTTACCAGTTCCACTTTCTCCTGTAATCAAAACTCTAGCCTCAGTTTGAGCTACTTTATCAATAACCGCATGTATTTCCATGACAGGTTCTGAATTACCAATAATTTCATATTTTTTAGCAACCTTTTGTCTTAAAATTTTATTCTCAGTAACTAACTCCTTTCTTTCAAGTGCATTTCTTACAGAGTTGATAAGTCTATTTAGATCAGGGGGTTTAGATATAAAATCATAGGCACCAAGTTTCATTGATTCAACAGCTGTTTCAATATTTCCATGTCCAGTTAACATTATAAAAGGAAGTGTTAAGTTTGTTTTTCTAGTTCTTTGAAGTAATTCAATCCCATCAACCTTGGGCATTTTAATATCACAAAGAACTAAATCAAAAGATTCCTTTTTTATTAAGTCAAGACCTTTTTTACCATCAGAAGCTTGATGTATTTCAAAGCTTGAATCTTCCTCAGTTAAAATTCTTACTAGAACTCTTCTAATCGGT
This sequence comes from Candidatus Marisimplicoccus framensis, assembly GCA_905182065.1. Taxonomy (GTDB): domain Bacteria; phylum Bacteroidota; class Bacteroidia; order Flavobacteriales; family Flavobacteriaceae; genus Marisimplicoccus; species Marisimplicoccus framensis. The sequence goes on along the minus strand of CAJIZN010000001.1, from coordinate 938,034 downwards.
TCCTCATCTTCAATTATAAGTATTTTACTCATATTAAGAATATTACAAAATCTAAGATAAAATTATTTACGCAAACATGTCTCTTACTTTTTCAAAAAAGGACTTATCAGATTTCTTAGGATTAGGTTTAAAATTATCATCATCTAACATTTCTTTAAAGAAATCTTTTTGTTTTTTATTTAGAGTTTTAGGAGTCCATATATTGACGTGAACAAGTAAGTCTCCTTTTGAATAGCCATTTAAATCAGGTATACCCTTGTTTCTTAATCTTAAAGTTTTACCTGATTGAATTCCAGAATCAAGTTTAATTCTAACTTTACCATCAATTAGATGGATATCTTTAGATATTCCTAGTACTGCTTCAGAAAGACTTATATATAAATCATAATGAAGATGTTTTCCATCTCTAGTAAAAAGATCATCCTGAGATTCTTCAATTAAAACAAGAAGATCACCAGAAATACCATTTTGATTATTTGAGTCATTACCTTTACCTGAAACTTTTAATTGCATTCCTTCTTCAACACCTCCAGGAATTTTTATTGAAACTGTTTCTTCAGAATTAAGCATTCCATTAGCATCAGATCCTGGTGCTCTTGACAATATTGACTGACCAGATCCATTACAAGTTGGACATACAGACGTTGATTGCATTCTGCCAAGAATTGTATTTGTAATTCTAGAAACCTGACCAGATCCGTTACAGGAATTACATGTTGAAAATTTTGAATCAGGTGATAAAACTTTTCTTTTGACTTTAATTTTTTTCTCAACACCGTTAATAATCTCTTCTAAATTTAATTTAACACGTATTCTTAAATTAGAACCTTTTGAGACTCGTTGACCTCCTCCACCAAATCCTCCAAAAGATGAACCAAAAGCACTACCAAATATATCACCAAACTGACTAAAAATATCATCCATATCCATTCCACCTCCACCAAATCCACCTGCACCATCAAATGCACTATGACCAAATTGATCATATTTAGATTTTTTATTTGGATCACTTAATATTTCATATGCCTCGGCAGCCTTTTTAAAATTTGATTCAGCAGTCTTATCACCAGGATTTTTATCAGGATGATATTGAATTGCTTTTTTTCTATATGCTTTTTTAATTTCAGAAGCACTTGCACTTTTTGATATGCCTAATATTTCGTAAAAATCTTCTTTCATATTTTTTTATTGTGCAACAACGACTTTAGGAAAATTGATAATAATATCTCCAAGCTTATATCCACCTTGAATTACATCAATAATTTTACCTTTTTGTTTGTCATCTATTGCGGGAATTTGACTTATTGCCTCATGAATTTCCGGATCAAAAACATCATCAATATTTACTTCAACTTCAATTAAACCTTGATTCTTCAGAGTATCATTAAATTTATTATAAATCAATTTAATACCTTCATCATTATCAGAATCAGAGTCTTGATTTAATGCTCTTTTAAAATCTTCTAAAACTGGAACCAAGCTAGTTAGAATCTCTTTACCAGCAGTCTTAAATAATTCAATCCTTTCCTTTGAGGTTCTTCTTTTATAATTTTCAAACTCAGCAAATAATCTAAGGTATTTGTCTTGTTCGAGTTTTAAATTTTCATTCAATTCCTTAAGAGTAGACTTCTTTTTAACTGTGGATTTAGAAGACTTTTTAATATCAGTTTTCTTTTTAGTCATTGATTAATTTTATATAGTAACTGCAATTTTTTTGCCAGAAAAATTTTATGCCAGAATGTCATACTTATTTTGATAAATCTTTTAGGGCATCATCAATCTTCGGAAACTGGAAAGTAAAGTCGTTTAAATTATTTGAAATAACTTTCTGACTTGAAAGAACTAATTCAGACATTTCACCAAATAATACTTTTACTATGAACTTAGGGATCTTTGGAAATAAGATTTTAGATCTATTATGTAATGCAATTTTACTTAATAATTCATTCTGAGTAATTGGGTTCGGAGAAACTAAATTAATTACTCCTCTATGATTTCTCTCAGCGCATCTTATAAAAATACTTGCAACATCGTTTACATGTATCCATGATTGCCATTGATTTCCTCTTCCTAAAGCAGAAAGTAAGAAGATTTTAGAAAGATTTTTTGAGATTTTAAATACACCTCCAGAGTTTGAAAGTACAAGACCTATTCTTAAAATAGAAAAGGATATTTCTGGTAGTTTTTTTTCAAATTCTAAAACTTTAGATTCCCATTTTATTACTACTTGATTAATAAAAGAATCTTTTATGTTTTCAGAGTCATCTTCACTTGAAACTTTTGTAAGAGAATTAGAATAAGCCGCAATTCCAGAAGCATTAATAAATGACTTTAATTTAACTCCTTTTTCTTTAATCTTTTTTAGAATAAAATATGTTGAATAAAGTCTACTATTTAAAATTTTAGACTTGTTTTTATTTGTCCACAAATTAAATACACTAAAACCAGCTAAATTGACAACAGCATCAATACCTTGAAAGCAGTTAGTATCAATTTCTTCAGAAAATGGATCCCAATAGAAATATTTTAAATTGATATTTTTAGATATTAATTTCTTGTTTCGAGTAAGTATATGTACTTGATATTTTTTAGCAAGTGCAAGATTAGTAATTTCTTGACCTAATGTACCCGAACCACCTGTTATTAATAGCTTCATATTGATTTTTTATTTATCTTTCGCTTAATATGGAAATAATTAGATCGAACACTACAAAAATAGATGATGTTGACTTCAATTCTATAAAATTTGGAGAAATTTTTACTGATCATATGTTTGAGTGTAATTTCAAAAATGGTGACTGGGAATCTCCAGTTATAAAACCATACGGTTCAATTGACATGGATCCATCTTCTCATGTTTTTCATTATGGTCAAGCAGTATTTGAGGGAATGAAAGGTTATAAGGATACTAAAGACCAATTATGGTTATTTAGACCAAAAGATAATTATGAAAGACTAAAAAAATCCTGCGTGAGAATGAAAATTCCAGTGTTACCTTCAGAATATTTTTTTAACGGACTTGAAAAACTAATATTCCTTGAAAACAAATGGATTTCAAATAAGCCAGGAGCATCGTTATACATAAGACCATTTGTTTTTTCATCATCTCCAATGTTAGCAGCAAGCCCTTCACTAGACTATAAATTTTTAATAATTTGCTCTCCTGGAGCTTCATATTACTCGAAACCATTAAGTGTATATGTTGAAGATAAATATAGTAGAGCTGCACCTGGCGGTGCCGGTTATGCTAAGGCTGCTGGAAATTATGGTGCTGCATTTTACCCAACATCTTTAGCTATATCTAAAGGTTTTGATCAAATTGTATGGACTGACTCTGAATCTCATCAAAAAATTGAAGAAGTTGGTACAATGAGTATTATATTTAGACTAGGAGACAAATTAGTTACACCTAAAACAAGTGATACAATTTTAGATGGTGTTACTAGAAATAGCGTTATACAATGTGCAAAAGATCTAGATATTGAAGTAGAAGAGAGGGATATAACTATATCTGAACTAATATCAGAATTTAAATCTGGTAATCTTAAAGAAGTTTTTGGATGTGGAACTGCTGCAGTAATCGCTTCTATATCCTCTTTTGGATATAAAGATGATAAATTTGAAATTAAGGAAGTTGAAAATAGTTACGCAAACATTCTTAAAACTTCTATTGTAAATATTCAACAAAATTTGTCTGAAGATTCAAATGGTTGGAGACATAAGGTATCAGAATAATTACTTATCTAGTATTTTCTTGATATTTGGCTTAAAATAGTTTGGACCTTTTAATATTTTTCCATCATCTCTAATAACAGGAGATCCATCTGTACTAAGTTTACTCATATTACTTCTTTGTATTTCATCAAAAACTTCAACAATCTTATCTTGTAATCCATGAGCTAAAATTGTTCCACAAAGGATGTATAGTTTATCGCCCAAAGCATCTGCAATTTCGACTAAATCTTTGTTCTTAGCTGCTTCTAAATATTCGTTATTCTCTTCTTGCATTAATCTATATCTAAGATCAACTGTTGACTCATCAAGATTTGCTTCTTGACTCTCTGAATATTCAATTTTAAAAGCTTTATTAAATTCCTTTACTGCATCAATGGCATTAGTTATCATAATTATTAAATTTACATTAGAAATTTTAATAAAATTACTTAATGTTTACTAAAGGACAGCTTATTTTTGCTTTAATATTTACAATTGTATTCTCTTTGATTATTGCTTATTCTTATTTAAAAGATTACAAACTTCATAAAGTTTATTACAAGAATTCATATGTAATACTTATAATATTTATTGTTTTTATTTCAATTATAGCTACCTACAGCAGTTTATTCAGATAAATGAAAGATATACTATTAGTATTTATTGGAGGTGGATTAGGATCAGCTCTAAGACTATTACTTAACAAAATAATTCCTAGTGACGCTTTTCCATACTCTACAATAACTGTTAACTTAATTGGAAGTTTTTTAATAGGCTTTATAATAAGTTATCTAATACATCACAATATGTTAAAATCAGATTATTATTATTTTTTAGTAGTTGGTATTTGTGGAGGATTAACAACCTTTTCTGCTTTTTCACTTGAAAATCTCAACCTATTAAAATCCAATGATATAGCTCAATCTATTCTTTATGTAATTATAAGTGTATCTTTCTGTATACTTTTAGCTTACATTGGATTTATTCTGATGAATAAAATTTTAAACTATTAAAAATGAAAAACCTTCTTTATATTTTTCTGACCCTATTTCTCTCAATAAATGCTTACTCTCAAGAAAAGAATCTTTCTGAGGGACCATTTAATCAATTAATCATTAGAGGTGCAACACTAGTGAACGGAAATGGAAGCCCACCAGTTGGTCCTGTTGATATCGTAATTGAAAAAAATATAATTAAATCAATCAAGACTATCGGATATCCTGGAGTAGAAATAGTTGAAAATAGACGTCCAAAATTGAAAAAAAATGGAAGAGAAATTGATGCTAACGGAATGTATGTTCTTCCAGGTTTTATAGATATGCATGGGCATATAGGGGGAAGATCTCAAGGTGCAGAACCAGATTATGTCTTTAAATTATGGTTAGCACATGGAATAACAACAGTGAGAGAACCAGGAGGTAGAGGATTAGATTTTAGTATTGATCTAAAAAATAAAAGTTTAAAAAATGAAATAATTGCTCCAAGGCTCTCAATCTATACAGGCTTTGGATCTGGTTTTGAAGAGGAGATTAGTACTGAAGAACAAGCTAGAGAATGGGTCAGATTTAATGCAAAAAAAGGAGCTGATGGAATTAAATTTTTTGGTGCTGAGCCAGATATTATGATTGCTGCATTAGATGAAAATAATTCATTAGGATTGGGTTCAGCAATGCACCATGCTCAACTTAGTGTTGCAAAATGGAATGTTTTGAATTCAGCAAGAGCCGGTTTAACATCTATGGAACATTGGTATGGTCTTCCAGAAGCACTTTTTAATGACAAAACTGTCCAAAATTATCCTTATGACTATAATTATTCTAATGAACAGCATAGATTTGAGGAAGCTGGAAAATTATGGCAACAAGCAGCAGAACCTGATTCAGAACACTGGAATAATGTAATGAATGAGTTAATTAGTTTAGATTTTACACTTGATCCAACATTTAATATATATGAAGCTAGTAGAGATTTACAAAGAGCTAGAAGAGCTGAGTGGCATGAAGAATATACACTACCAAGTTTATGGGAATTTTATCAACCTAGTAGAATATCGCATGGATCTTACTGGCATTTTTGGGGTACTGAACAAGAGGTTGCATGGAAGAAAAATTTTAACCTCTGGATGAAATTTGTAAATGAATATAAAAACAGAGGTGGAAGAGTTACAGTCGGATCTGATTCTGGATTTATTTTTCAACTTTATGGATTTGCATATATAAGAGAGTTAGAACTTTTAAGAGAGGCTGGATTTCATCCAATAGAAGTTATAATGTCTGCAACACTAAATGGAGCTGAGGCTTTAGGTATGGATGATGAAATTGGATCTATTGAAATTGGAAAGAAAGCAGATTTGTTAATTGTTGAGGAAAACCCTTTGGAGAATTTAAAGGTATTGTATGGAACAGGAGCAATTAAACTTAATGATAAAAATGAAGTTAAAAGAGTTGGTGGTGTAAAGTATACTATTAAAGATGGTATAGTTTATGACTCAAAACTCTTACTTGAAGATGTAAAGAAAATGGTGAGAGATAGCAAAGATGAGCTAGACTACGAGATTTATCAACCAGGTCAGAGCAAAGACTGGATAAAAAAAAATAAAACAAAGATTGATTAATTTGTATTATCTAAAAACTCAAACATCTTTGAATTAAAAATATTTGGCTCGTCTACATTGACTACATGTCCACAATTAGGAATTACAAATAATAAAGATTTTTTATGGGTCTCTACCAATTCTTTCACAGATGGAAGGAACATATAATCTTGATCACCCATTATATAATATGTTGGTATACTGATTTCAATTTGTCTAAAAAATTTAAGTAATGGAACCAACTCACTAGTTAACTGAAACCATTTCTTAAATTCCTTTTGATATAATTTTTTTGCTTCATTAATGAATAATAATCTAGATTCTTTATGATTTTTATTTGGCATAATAATATATGCTAAGAGATTATATATCCACATATAAGGTAAAACTGACTTTGTAGAATTTCCAAGAAACATTAGTATTTTAGATCTAAGATTAAGTTTCATTATAGCTCCACCCATAACAAGGCTTTGAACCCTCTTAGGATTTTTTTCAGCAAAATTCCTGATTAAAATTGTACCTAGTGAAATTCCAACAAAATGAGATTTCTTTATTTTTTCAGCATCAATAACTTCCAGAATATCATTTGTTATTGAATTAAAGGTGTACTTTTTTTTAAAAGGATTAAGAGTAATAGATTTAGACTTACCATGACCCCTAAGGTCTAATAAAAGAAGGTTATATTTTTTTGAAAAATATTTTATTTGCTTGTACCATATAGTTGAACTCCCTCCTGCTCCATGAACAAATGTTATCCAATTAGCATTCTTATTTTTACAAAGAAACTTGGTGTAGTGAATCATAATTATAGTTTGTCAATAATTAATTCCATTTCATTTTGAATTTTTTTTGCTGCTTCTGATGCTTTTTTAGCAAAATCATCATTAGGAGAAGCATAAATAATTGATCTTGAAGAATTGACTATTAATTTAAAATCTTTATCTAATCCATATTCACATATTTCCTTCAAATTTCCACCTTGAGCACCAACACCTGGAATTAATAAATATGAGTTAGGAACTAGTTTTCTAATTTTTCCAATTTCTTCAGTATTTTTTGCTCCAACAACATACATTATCTTATCATTATTTGCCCATGTCTTTGACATATTAATGACTTTCTCATATAACTTACCAGAATTATCATCCAAAACTAATTCTTGGAAATCTTCAGAGCCCTTATTAGAAGTTAAGGCTAGTAAAAATACATACTTGTTTTCAAAAGTTAGAAAAGGTTCAACTGAATCAGAACCCATATAAGGGGAAACAGTAATTGAATCAAAGTCTAGATCTTTTAAAAAAGCACTTGCATACATTTTAGATGTATTTCCTATATCTCCTCTCTTTGCATCTGCTATAGTAAATATTTCAGGATAATTATTTTTCAAATATTCAGAAATCTTTACAAGTGATTTATAACCATCTACTCCATGTGCTTCAAAAAAAGCAATATTAGGCTTATATGCAATTGCATATTGATTTGTTGAATCAATAATTTGTTTTGCAAATTCAAATATTGGGTCATCATGTTTAATCAATGATTTAGGAATCATATTAATATCAATATCTAAGCCTATACATAGAAAAGACTTTTTTTTGTTTATTTGACTATTAATTTTATTATTTAACATTATACTTCACCTGCTTCTTTAAGTCTCTCAGTATTTATAAAAAGTTGTATTTCATCAATTAATTTTGATACATCTCCATCTAATATTTTTGGTAAATCATATAATGAAAGACCTATTCTATGATCAGTTACCCTTCCTTGTGGGTAATTATATGTCCTAATTTTAGCTGATCTATCTCCAGATTTAACAAGCTCATTTCTTTTTTTAGAATCAGATTCCATTCTTTTGTTTAATTCAATTTCATATACTCTTGATCTTAAGACCTTCATAGCCTTTTCTTTATTTTTATGTTGAGATTTTTGATCCTGACATTGAGCAACAATACCTGTAGGTTCATGAGTTAATCTCACAGCAGATAATGTAGTATTTACTGATTGACCTCCAGGTCCTGAAGAACAAAAATAATCAACTCTAACTTCATTCATATTTATATCTACGTCAAACTCTTCAGCTTCAGGAAGAACCATAACTGTCGCTGCAGAAGTGTGAACTCTTCCTTGTGTCTCTGTTTGAGGAACTCTTTGAACTCTATGAACACCTGATTCATATTTAAGAATACCATAAACATCTTGTCCAGATATTTCAAAAATGACCTCTTTAAATCCACCATCATTTCCCTCACTAGTATCAACAACGCTAATTTTCCATTTTCTATCTTGAGCAAATTTCGTATACATTCTATATAAATCTCCTGCAAAAATACTAGCCTCATCTCCCCCAGTTCCAGCTCTAATTTCAACAACAACATTTTTTGAGTCTTCTGGATCTTTAGGAATTAATAAAATTTTTATTTCTTCCTCAAGATTCTTAATAGCTTGTTTAGAGAGATCTAATTCTTCTTTTGCCATTGCAATCATATCATCATCATCAGATGAATTTAAGTATTCCTCTGCTTCTAATTTTTGACTTACAGCATTCTTATACATTTTACCTGTTTCAACTAGCTTACTAAGTTCTTTTAACTCCTTATTTAATTGAATATATTTCTTTTGATCAGCAATAATATCAGGATTACTAATCATTTGATATATCTCATCATATCTTTTTTCAATTATTTCAATTTTTTCTAATAGCATATTATAAATGTCTAATATTCAAAATTACCTAATTCTGATTGAATGGTTAACTTCTTATGATCTGATTTAACTACTTCACCTATAATTTTAGCTTCAATACCTACTGATTCTGATATTTTTATTATTTCAGAGGCATTAACGGAATCCGTATATATTTCCATTCTATGACCCATATTAAATACTTTATACATCTCTTTGGGGTCTGTATTTGACTCATTCATAATGAGTTTAAAAATTGGAGGAGTTTCGAAAAGATTATTTTTAATAATATGGAGGTTGTCAATGAAATGAAGAATTTTTGTTTGACCACCTCCTGTGCAATGAATAATTCCATCAATTTTATCTTTACCAACATTATCAAAAATCTTTTTTAATAGAGGCGCATATGACCTAGTAGGAGACAAAAGCATCTTTCCAACATTAAGGCTAAAGTTCTGAAGCTTATCTGTCAATTTTTTTGAACCACAGTAAGTCAGTTCATCTGGAACTTCATGATCAAATGACTCTGGATATAATGTCTTTAAGTATTTAGCTAATACATCATGACGAGCAGATGTAAGACCATTGCTTCCTATACCTGAATTATATTCTTTATCATATGAAGAAATACCTGTCGATGAAAGTCCTACTATAACGTTTCCTGGTTTTATATTAGAATTATCGACTATTTGATCTTTTTTTATTCTAACTGTCAAACAAGAATCAACAATTATTGTTCTAACTAAATCACCAACATCGGCAGTTTCCCCACCCCCACTATGAATATTAATTCCAAGATCTCTATAGTAAGATAGGATTTCATTAGTACCAGAAATAATTTCAGAAATAACTTCACCTGAAATTTTATTTTTATTTCTTCCAATTGTAGAAGAGAGTACTATGTTATCAATTGCTCCAACACACGCAACATCATCAAGATTCATTACAATAGAGTCTTGAGCAATTCCTTTCCATACAGATAAGTCTCCAGTTTCCTTCCAATAAACGTATGCAAGAGATGACTTAGTTCCGGCACCGTCAGAATGTATAATTAAAGCATGATCATTAGAGTCTGATAAAAAATCAGGAAGTATTTTGCAAAAAGCCTTTGGATAAAGACCTTTATCTTGATTCTTAATTGCATTATGGACATCTTCTTTATCTGAAGAAACTCCTCTTAATTTATATCTATTGGACATTTTTCAGCGTAAAGTTATCAAAAAAAAATCTTAATAAGTTTTTAATAAAATTCATTGCTTAATTGTCTCAAAAATTTCAATTTAATCTAATTTAGAATTTTAAAAAATATGTTTATAACTAATCAATTTTTCTCATTTATATAACTCATTTTATATAAAATTGATAAATTTTTAAGCTATAAATATTAGATTAATAAAAGTTGATTTAAACAGAAGTATTTGACTTTAAAGATTTTTAAAAAAATTTAAATTGTAATCAAATAATTAACAATAAAAAAATGAGCAAATCTAAATTAGAATATATATGGCTTGATGGTTATACTCCTACTGCAAACATGAGAAGTAAAACCAAAGTGATTAATAATTTTAGTGGAAAAATCGATGACTGTCCTGAATGGAGTTTCGATGGTTCCTCTACTAAACAGGCAGAAGGGAATTCATCTGATTGTATCTTAAAACCTGTTTCAATTTACCCAGATCCAACTAGAGAAAGTGGATACTTGGTAATGACAGAGGTTTTAAATTCTGATAGAACCCCTCATATCTCAAATTCAAGATCTACAATCGATGATGATGATAACGATTTTTGGTTTGGTTTTGAACAAGAATACTTCATTATGGATAATGAAACACAATTACCTCTTGGATTTCCAGTGGGAGGGTATCCAGGTCCTCAAGGTATGTACTACTGTTCAGTTGGTGGTAAAAATACTCATGGAAGAGAATTAGTAGAGATTCACTCAGATTTGTGTATTGATGCCGGATTAAACTTTGAAGGTATTAATCAAGAAGTTGCTTCAGGTCAGTGGGAATTTCAAGTTTTTGCAAAAGGAGCCAAAAATGCAGGTGACGAAGTTTGGATAGCTAGATATTTATTAGATAGACTAACAGAAGATTATGGATTCTATATTGAATACCATCCAAAACCAATTAAAGGGGATTGGAATGGATCCGGAATGCATGCAAACTTTTCAAACAATACCTTGAGAACATGTGGAGACAAAGCAACTTATGAGAAGATATGTGAAGCGTTTAGACCTCTAACTAAGGAACACATTGAAGTTTATGGAGAATTTAATGACCAAAGACTTACAGGTCTTCACGAAACTCAATCAATCCATGAATTCAGTTTTGGTATCTCTGATAGAGGAGCTTCAATTAGAATTCCAATTGGAACTGTTGAGAGTGGCTGGAAAGGCTGGCTGGAAGATAGAAGACCTGCTTCAAATGCTGATCCATACAAAGTGGCAGCTAGAATAGTTAAGACTGTTAAAAGCGCTTAAATCAATTAACTTAATAGAGGGATTATAAATATTAGATACAATATCAATAAGATAATCCCTTTTTTTCTTGTCAATACATTTCGTTTTCCAAAATAAGCAAGTGGAAGTATTATTGCTGAGAAGAGAACTACCCAAAGCATATCATTAAATATTACACTGTTTTCAATTCCACCAATTGGAATTATTGATGAAGTAACACCTATAACTACAAGTAAATTAAAGATATTGGATCCAATTAGGTTTCCAATTGATAAATCATTTTGTTTCTTTAGTGATGCAACAATTGAAGCAGCAAGCTCTGGAATACTTGTGCCAATTGCAACCATAGTAATACTAATTACTCTCTCAGAAATTTCAAACTTATTAGCTACTGTAACAGCTGATTTAATTAAAGTTTCAGATCCTAGCCATAATAATGATCCACTAAAAATAATATACATAAATGATTTTGTAATGGATATTTTATTATTCTCAATCTCCTCAGAAAATTCAGAAATACTTTTCTTTTGGTAGATAAACAGATAGAAAAGAATAGCTGTAATCGAAATAAGTAAAATAAAACCTTCAGTTCTAGATATCTGATTATCTGTGTAAATGATAAAATAAAAAAGTGCAGTGGAAATCATTAACAAAGGAAAATCAGTGTAATAAAACCTCTGTTTAAGCGTTATTGGATATATAATTGTAATTATTCCAAGTACTAATCCAATGTTAGCAATATTAGAACCTAATACATTCCCAATTGCAAAACTAGGTAACCCATCAAGGGTAGCATTTAAGCTTACTATTAATTCTGGAGCAGAAGTTGCAAAAGAAACTACAGTCATACCAATAATAATCTTAGGTACAGAGAATTTTAATGATATATCAATTGAAGACTTTGTAAGTAAATCTCCTCCGTAAGAGAGTAATATTATACCAAATAAAATTCCTAAGTAATCCAAAATCTATTTTTTGAGGGCAATGGAGGACTCAAACCCCCATCTGAAGAGCCGTAATCTTCTGTTCTATTCAGTTGAACTAATTGCCCGAGTTAGTGCAAAAATATATATATAATTTATAATTTAGACGTTAATGAATATATTTCTGACCTGTTTATTTAACGGACTATACAAAGAGTATATATGGCTTCATAATGAGTATGAAAAGAATTGGAGCAAACCAAAAAGATATTCTGAACTTACTCCAAAGGAAATTAAGGTTATAATTGATAACTATGAGTCTGGATTAAATGATGGGTCAACTAAAAAACTAATTTTTAAAAAAGTTAAAAGAATTGAAAATATTCTTAATAAAAGATTAAAAAAATATCAATTTGAAACTTATAATGAATTAAACAGGTTTGGAAATTTAAAAGAGTTTAGGCTCTATCAATTTGTTACAGCCTACAAAAGAGCACTCGAAAATTATTATAAAAAAGTTTTAGTTAGTTAATTTCCTTAACTTTAAAAAAAAGAAATGGATTGTAGATGTAAAGATTGTAATTGTACTAAATCATGTGATTGCACTTGCTGCAATTGTTAGTGAAAGATAAACTAAAGTGTTGAATATTAATAACTTACTCAAAGTTATTAACAATTTTAAGTTTAAATTTGTTTTTGTAGAATAGATTTATACTTTTATATATGATAAGCGGTTGTTACGGAAAAATCCGCCGAAACACTCAAAGTGAAAACTAAGAAAAACCTTATCAAGCTTTAAACATAAAAAATCAGTAAGATTAACTGTAATTTGGAATACCAATCGTGTTTAAAGAAAAAAAGATCAAGTGATAGAAACAGACAAATTATCTGTGAAACTCAAGACGAAAGTTAAGATATAGCTTGTGAAATTTTAAATACTAAACCAAAAAAATTATCTGGTGTTGAAGGAATTCAAAAGTATTTAAAGAGAATTAGAAAGCCCGATTCATTCGTGAGTCGGGCTTTCGAATTTTAAAACCTTTATTTAATTTAAAAATATTGAAAATGAAAAAACTTTTTTACTTAATATCAATATCCTTAATTATTAACGGATGTTCAATTACTGGTGCAGCTGATGCAATTGAAAATAGTTCAAATAACAAAGTAATTACCCTGAAAGTTCCCTCAGAGCCAGATACTATATCAGATGATATGCAGTATGCAAACTTTGAAATAGAAGTTCCAGAAATCACTCAGGATGTTTACAAAAACGGATCTATAAATGCATACATTGAAAGAACCTATGATGATGGAAGCCCTAGTAGATGGAGTCAATTACCTCAAGTATTTCTTAATTCAGAGAATAGTACATCTGCTTATATAAGCTTTGGTGAAGGATTTATTAGAGTTTCTATGCAATCAGAGGAAACGGTAGAAGAACTATTTGAAATGTTCAAGGAAAGAAACCTAAAACTCGTAATTGTCAATTAACATTGTGAACCTCTGCATAAGTTTTATATGGAAGTTTAATAGGTGAAATTATTTCAAAAATCTTACAGTTATTCTTTGTGGATAACTGTATTTTTTTTTCATTATCAACTATAATAAAGTCTCCTTTATTAAAGACTTGATCTTTTAAATTTAAATTTCCTGATAAAATAAACATGGAATGATAACAGTTTTCTTCTATTATATGTTCGTTTTCACCATCTGTAAAACTAGATTCAAATATTTTTACACCAACGCTATCTAAACCAAGTTGATTTTCATTATTTGAAGATAGTTTTTATTTCTACTCCATTATTTTTATCTAATTTAAATTCTTCAGATTTAAAATCATTATAACTTGCATCTATATATAGAGACTCTTGAATGTTAGGGTCAAACCATATTTGAAATATTTCTGAATCAGATTTTAGTTTTTCAGAATGTGAAATACCTTTGCCCGCCTTGATAATTTGAACGTCACCTTTTTTTAGAGTAATCCATTTTTCAAGAAGTGTATCATAATGTTCAATTTCTCCTTTAAGAACAAAACTACATATCTCAAACCCTCTATGAGGATGAAGACCAATAGTGCTGTCATTACCTGGAGCCCAAGCGTGAGCCCAATAAAAAAGATTAGAGTAAGGGCTTAATTGACCACCATCTTGAGGGAAACCAATTGGTTTTTTTTCTAAAATTTGACCATTATTAAAATTGCCATTAGCTTGATTTTCTTTAGTAAATACTTTGATTGGCATGTGTTAGTTTTAAAGAACTAAATTAAAATATTTTAGTTGTATTGTCATCAATCAGTTTAATGAAATTTTAATATTACTTAGAAACTATATTGTAACTATTATTTTTTTTTAGTTGGAAAATTAACGTTTTGACTCTCCCAATAAATTACCTTATCTCCTACTAAACGAAACTTGATATATTTTGATGAAATATTAATCCTATACTGAGGTTGAAATTCATTTTCAATTTTACTTACTTTAGCTTGAGCAGAAACAGTTGATATTTGAGGATCAAAAAAATTCAATCTTTCTTCAAAAACTCCAAAATCATAATAGTATTCATCATAATCTGTCATCTTTGTAATATCTGTAGGATCACCAAATTTATCAATAACAACTTTTTTGTTGTAAGCATTGACATTGTATCATCATGATTATATAGAATATTGGAACACGAGACTAAAAAAAGAAAAATTAAAATAACTGTATGATACTAGACATATTTTTTAAAATTATTAAGCCAGATATTATGTGATTTTTTCTAAACTATCTTTAATTCTAGCCATGAATCATACCCCTCCTCCACTATTAGCAGCAGCCTCTTGTTGCTGAATTAACCTCATCAAAAATAGAGAATAGACTATTAACTCGGGTGAGGCTCCTTTAGTATTAAAACTATCAACTGAAATTTCCTCAGTATACTTTATCCATGAATGTTTTTTCCACGAATAATTAATTTTTAAAATTTCATTATCCTTGTTAAATAGAGAATAAGTTTTCTCTGAGCTCCATATACTTTTTGAAGTGCTGGTCATAGAATATTCATCTTTAAATGAATTGTTTTCATAAACCTGAATAAAATTTCCTAATGGTTTTTTGATGATCTAATCAATATATTTCCAACTTTTTTACCACTAGCTGTTATTTCGTGTTCACCTTTCCAAAAACTTTTCTTTTTAATTTGAAAAGTTCTGTTGTTATAGAAAAATGATATCTCACTTGAGTACCACTTAGGTTTTGTTCCTTTTACAATAGGTGTATTATTTTCTAAAATTTGAAAATCTTTATTTTTTTGTATTCTGACCTTATAATTCATTTTAACGGTTTTAAGTCTTTTATATAGTAGCTAATTTCTTCATCTGCTATCATTCTTGACATATCAAAAAAAAGATAATTTGGGTACCCATAATCACTACTATAATCAATATCGTGAAATTCGGGGTCATCATCAAGTTTTGAATCTATAAATTCAAAAATCTGATCAATTGTGTAAAATGATTCATAACCTAATGTTTTATCTGGACTAAAGCCATTTATTAATTTAATTTGATTGTTTTCAACAATTATAGACTTAGGCGATATAAACTCTTCTGGGAAACAATAACAAGATATTTGCTGGGTCATTGAGTAATGAGGATATATTAAGTGATTCCCATAATTCTCTACCTGAAAGATCCTCTTGTTTTGAGCAAGAAAAAAGAAGTAAAATAAAAAAGCTAAACTAAATCTAGTGAACATCTTTCACCTTAACATATTTAGAGGCTTTTTGCTTGAATTTATTATATCTAGGTATTGATACATTTTGGACATATGGGTTGTTAGGGTTTTTCTTTTCATAGTCTTGATGATATTCCTCTGCATAATAGAATTTATTAATTTCTTTTATTTCTGTTATAATATTCTTTCCAAAGATTGTACTTGTTGATAGGAAATTAATATAGTTTTTAATTTTATTTTTTTCATCTTCATTATTGTAAAAAGCAATTGATCTATACTGAGTTCCATAATCTGGACCCTGCCTATTAGGAGTTGTAGGGTTATGAGAGTCAAAGAATACTTTTAAAAGAGTATCAAATGAAACTTTAGTACTATCATATATTATCTCAATAGCTTCTGCATGGCCAGTTTTACCCGACATAACTTGATAATAATTAGGATTTATAGTTGAACCACCTGCATAACCAGAATAAACTTCTTTTACACCATCTAAACTTTCATATATAGTTTCGACACACCAAAAGCAGCCAGATGCAAAATATGCCTTACTCATGTTTTTATAATCTTGATTATCTATTGAAAGTACTGGATCTGGATTATTTATTGGTTTAGATGAAGAAATATCACAGGATAAAGAAAAGACTAAAAATGATAAAATATATTTTTTCATAATCATTACGTTTAATATACAAATATAAGACTAAGAGAATTTTAGGAATAATTTTGAAAGTTAATTTTAATTTAAAAATTTATTAATTTTCTCTAAATCATCCTTATATGTCAAGTCAGGCACATGTTCGCAAAGTGGAAAAGCAATTACTGATTTTTTATTTTCTAATATCATATTTTGAAGAGCAGTCGCAATTTCTTTCTCTCCTCTTTTAACATTTATTGGACAGTCTCGAAGGTGCTTATATATTTCACTTCCATTAAAAGAAAAAATATTCATGCTTACATATTTTTTTCTAGAATGATTTCTAATTAATTTTAAATCAGGTTTTTCAATGATTTTAGAAAGAAAATTATTTTCAATATTTAATAATGAAAAAGAAGACAATCTATCATTTGAAAATTCCAAGTAGTCAAAATCATATGCTATCATTGAATTATAATTAGATTCACCTAATAGAGTTTTGATTGCTTTTACTGAATATAAATTATCACAATTACAAACTAAAAATCTAGTTTTAATTAACTCCTCATACTGATTCATAGTCTGAAAAATTGCATCTGAAGTACCTAAAGGTTTTGAATTCCCATAAAAGTCTTGAATTGCAAAATTTATAGATATCTCTAATCTGTTTTCTAAGAGATTTAAGATATTCTTGAAATTCTTGAGAATTTTTAGACACAATGATATAAAACTCTTTAACACCAGCATTTATAGCGTTTTTTATAAGATAAAATATAAGGGCTCCTTTCCCTCAGCTACCTGAATATAACCTTTTACTCTTGAATTGGACTGATTAATCTGCTTTTTGGTCATATTCTTTGTAGTAGAAGATTTTTTCATTCTTGATGAAACTCCTGCAGCCATTATTATCAATGGAATACTATTCATTTATTATGATTTTAGGACCAGATCCTCTTTTTGCAATAAAAGCTTCCTTAACTCCAATTTCATTAAACTTGTTTAATATTTTAGTTGAAGTTTCTTTATTGTTAGACAAACATACTATTGATCCACCACCTCCAGAGCCAACAATTTTAGAAGCTAATGATCCATTCTTATCAGCTATATCAATCATAAGATCAATTTCAGATGTGGTAATTTTTAAATCATTTTTTAAAAAACTATGATGTTCACTCATTAATTTCGAAATTTTTTCAATGTTTAAAAATGACTTATTAAATTCATTTTGAGCATTTAATGTTATCTTGTAATTCCCTATAGCTGCTCTAAAATAAGGTCTAAGCTCTTCATCTAACTCTGCTAAAAATTTTTCTAGTTCATAACTTAAAGGGTTGTATATATCAAATTTTGGAAATTTTTTCTTCACTAAGTCAATTGAAATTAAAGCATTAGTTTTTAATTTTTTTAATAGTCCTTCAGTGTCTTTTTGTTGATTTGAAACTCCAATTATCATATCACAAAGATCATGATCATATGGGGTGACTTTATCTTCTAATGTATCTAAAAAAATAGTTTTTCCAAATGAGATTGTGTATTGATCCATCTTTCCACCTGAATTACCTATCTCAATAACTTCTATTCGATAAGAAATTTCTGCAAGTAGTTCTGCACTTACTTTATGAGTTGAAAAAGTATTCAAAAGAAAATTTATCCAAGCTATTATAAGAGCTGAAGAACTCGAAAGACCTGAGTTGATTGGAATATTACTAGTTATTATAATATCGTAACCTTTATCAGGAATACAATTGTAATCTCTAAGAACTCGAATTGCAATCTTTAATAAATCTGTTTCATTTTGATCTATTTCATTGTCTATATTTATATTATCCTGCTCTCCTAGATCCTTTTTAAATATCTTAAAATATCTAGAGTTATTTCTTATTGCACTGACTTCAATTGTTCTATCTATAGTTGTTGCTATTATTGGTAGATTAAGGTAGTCTTGATGATCACCAAATAAACAGACTCTAGCAGGAGCTCGTGAAACAATTTTATCTATCATTAAGAGATAATATCAAAAGGTTTAGTGTTAACCCAGTTTCCTCTTGTAAAATCAGGAAATTCTTGAGGTTCACCATTATTATTAACAGAATTTGAGGTAAGTTCTATTAATGCACTCCAAGCACATCCCTCATATAAATTTTGGTCTAACGGAGTTCCGTTTTGAAGACATTCAACTATTCTATACATCATAATGCCATCCATTCCGCCATGACCAGAATCTTTAGTTTTTTCATTTAATCTTTTATATAAAGGATGGTCATATTTCTCATATAATCTTTTTATCCCATCATCTTTTATCCATTGATGAGATCCATCAGTAAAATTTTCAAATCCACCATCAAAAGCTGCTCTAGTTGGTCCTCCAGCTAGAATTCCTTTGGTTCCTTGAATTAAATTAAGTCTTGTATAAGGTCTAGGACTAGTCTCATCCCATTGGACCATAATAGTTCTTCCTATATGAGTTTTTATAATTGATGTGTTTAAATCTCCATTTTGATAATTTAACTTATTCCATTTATGATTTTCTGGAAAATTTTCACTAGCAAATTTCTTCCTACCCAAAGCAGGAGTGGAGAAAGAAACTATTGTTTTAAAATTATCTTCAGATCTTAGAAGGTTCATATACTGAGATACAGGTCCCAAACCATGAGTTGGATAAAGGTTTCCTTTTTTCTTTTCATATTGTAATGTTCTCCACGAACCAGTACCTCTTTCTTCTTCAAACATTTGAAACCTAAGATCATGAATATAAGCAGCTTCAGCATGAAGAAGATCACCTAAATGTCCATTTCTTATTATATTTAAAAACATAAGCTCCTCTCTCCCATAGTTAACATTCTCCATCATCATACAATGCTTATTGTATTTTTCAGAAGTATTTACTATTTCCCATAATTGTTTAACAGAAAGTGCTAAGGGCACCTCAACAAATGCATGAGCATTATTTTTCATAACCTCAATTGCCATTTCACCATGACTATTCCAGTTAGTTGAAATAAAAACTATATCAGGCTTAACTTCTTTTAGCATGGTTTTCCATTTATTTTCTCCACCCCAATAAGTATTTATTCTGTCTACTGGTTTATTTAGTTTTTTAAGAATTTCCTTAGAAGCATTAATATTATCTTCATATAAATCTGAAATCGCAACAACTTCAGTACCAGGAAGTGATGCAAATAAATTTATATGCCCTTTACCCCTGTAACCTACACCAATAAATGCTGCTTTTATATTTTTCAATTTAGGAGATATAAAATCTCCCATATACTTTTGTTCAGAGCTTCTTGATTTAAATGAATATAAACCAGGAGTTGAGGCAAAAGCGGCAGATAGTGAGGTTGTTTTAATAAACTTTCTGCGATCAAACTTAGACATAAGGTATATTTAGAGTATTAATTTACATGATTTTTTTATCTTTAAAATAACTTAAAGACTATTTCTATGAGTATGATACCTGACAATGTACATAAAGAGATTCCCGGAAATCCTTCCACAGCAAAAAGTAGTGAACAAAAACTTAGAACTCATGCAACAGCAGAATCTCTTAGAGTTTTAACAATGGATCAATGGAACTTTTGGATTGAAAATGGCTATGTAGTTATTAAAAATGCTATATCAAAAGATCAAGCGATGAAAACTGCAGAATTTATATGGGAATTTGATGACAAAATTCCCAACGATCCATCAACTTGGTACTCAAAAGCAAGAGCAGAAATGGAAATGAAAGAGTTAGCTGGAACTGGGATGGTTGAAGTATATAATAATCAGTTTTTATGGGATAATCGTCAAACACAAAAAGTTTATGATTCATTTGTAGATATTTGGGACACAGAGAAGTTGTGGACAACAATAGATAGAGCTAATCTGAATTTTCCTATTAGACCTGGTTTTGAGTATAAGGGTTTTATTCATTGGGATTATGATCCAGAAACAAAACCTCAAAATATTCAAGGAGTAATTGCTTTATCTGATCAAACAGATGAAAATATGGGTGGATTTCAGTGTATTCCTTGGCTCTATAAAAATTTTGATACTTGGAAATTAACTCAACCTTCTGACAGAAATAAATTCCAACCAGACATTAAGGGGCTAGAAGATAAAATAGTTAAGGTTTCACTTGAAGCAGGAGATTTATTAATTTTTAATAGCTCTCAACCACATGGTATTAGACCTAACAATTCAAAAGATAAAGTCAGAATTGCTCAATATGTGTCAATGATGCCAGCACAGGAGAATGATAAAGAATTAGTAGAATGGAGAGTTAATTCTTGGAAGAACAGAGTTGCTCCTGAGGGATATGCATTTCCAGGAGATCCACGCGGTTGGGAACAGAAAAAATATAAAACTGCTAATCTATCATCATTGGGGAAAAAAATACTAGGATTAATAAATGGTAATCAATTATTAAAATGAATTTAGATTTAAAAGATAAGAAAGTATTTATATCTGGCTCAACTAAGGGTATTGGCTTTGAAACAGCTAAACTCTTTCTTGAAGAAGGGTCTACTGTAATAATAAATGGAAGAACTAAAAAAGGTGTAGAGAGAGCTCTTAATAAACTAAATAATAAAAACGTTAGTGGAATTTCTGCAGATTTTCTTGATAATGCTCAAATAGAGGAATTGATCAAAAAAATTCCTGATGATATAGATATTATAATAAATAATGTTGGCATTTTTAGAGGCAAGGATTTTTACAGTGAAACGATCAAAGATTGGCAAGATCACTTTGAAGTAAATTTAATAAGTGGTGTAAAGTTATCTAAGCATTTTCTTCCTAATATGTTAAAAAAAAATTGGGGTAGAATCTTATTTATTTCATCTGAATGTTCCAGTTTAGTCCCAGGAGATCTTCTTAAGTTATAGTGTTTCTAAAGCTTCTGTAAGTGTTTTTTCAAGTGGATTAGCAAAACTTACTAAAGGATCAAATGTTACTGTAAACACAATAGTTCCTGGCTCTACCCTATCAGAAGGTTCTAAAGTATTTCTTGAAGAAACAGCTAAAAGAGAAAATAAAACCATAGAACAAGTTGAAAATAAATTTTTTGAAGATGTTAGAGATTCCTCATTAATTTCAAGATTCCTTTCTGTTACTGAAGTAGCAAATACAATTTTATATTTCTCAAGTCCAATTGCATCAGGTACAAACGGTGCATCAATAAGGGTAGATGGAGGAAGTATGGGGAGTATTATATAAAAAAACCTTTTCACGTTTCTATGAAAAGGTTTTTTTTACAGTTAAAGGATTTAATTATTCTTGATCTGGAGCAACAGCCATCATCATACCAGTAGCATCAAAAAAGTCACCAGTACTAATAATTTTACCGTCCTCAAACTCAAACCAGTGATAAGCTAATACAGAAAACTCTTTACCTGTATCATTACTAACACCTGACCATGTTCCGTATATTCTTACCCCTCCATTAGGAATTAAAGTTTCATTATCAACTCCAGGTAAAAAAACAGGATCACTAAATGTTACGTCTGAAAAGTTACCTGTGTAGAATTTACCGATTTCCATGTAATCATCATAACCAACTTGACCTTGGCCATAAATTGGAGATGTTGCATCAACTTCAGTTGATGTAATTTGTGTAAGCAAATCAAGATTTTGTGTTTCATAGACTTCAATCCATTGCTTTGTTAATTCAACATTGGCAGAGTAATCTGGGTGTTGAACATTGGAACATGAAACCATTAATCCAAATAATGCAATTAATATAAATTTTTTCATAATTATTAATTTAAATTGATTTATATAATGAATATAAAAAAACCTTTCCATATTTCTATAGAAAGGTTTTGATAATATTTATAGATACTAATTATTCAGTTGACTCATCAGATGCTAGAGATGAAAGTAATCCACCTGCATCAAAATAATCACCACCTGAAATAATAAGTCCATCCTTAAAGTCCCATGTATGATAACTTATAAGCTCCCAACTTTTTCCAGTTTCAGTATGAACACCTGTCCATTTTCCATAAGATCTAACACTTCCATCTGGAAGACCAGTATCTGCCAGAACACCTGGAAGCCAGTTTACAGGAGTGTAAACAACATTTTCCATAGCATCATGCCATCCTTTTAAGTATTCCCCGAAGGCTTCTTTACCTATTTGAGAAGAACCATGAAAAGCTGGTTGCCATTGCATGTCTTCATGAACTAAATCTAATTGAGCCTGAAGGTCAGCTTCTGTTCCTTGAAGGTCTAAAAGAGTTTTTGCTGATTCTACGTTTGCTGCAAAATCAGGATGTTGAACGTTTGAACAAGAAAGCATAAAACCAAAAAGTCCAATTAATAATAATTTTTTCATAATGTTTATTTTGTTTCTATAAAGCTAGCTTAATTTTCTAATTTGTTATGGTCAATAGCCCATCTTTTAACTTTTTGGACTAAGCCAGGCGAGGATCCGACTAATTTAGCAGTTCTTCTAATGCTTTCTCCACGTTTAAGATGTCTAAGAATATTGATATTCTTAGGTTTTTCAAAAAAGTCTTCAATAGAATCTAATTGTCTACCGCCAACGCCTTTATACCTTCCAAGATCCTTCGCTTGCTGAATTCCGTACCTATGAGATTCTTTTCGATTTTTATATTCCATGTTTGCAAGAGATCTAAATAGATTTAAGAATAAAATTGTGTCTGGTTTGATTCTGCCATATTCGTCCATCGTCTCTAATCTTTCAGCTTGAGATAATAAAGAAATATCATTATTTATAAAGAAGTCAATAGTGTTTAAGACATCAATTTGATTTCTTCCAAGAACAGAAATATTTGGAACAACAACTTTAGAAATCTGTTTCTGATTGATTAAAGCAAAAACTAAAGAACCTTTTTCTCTTTTAGTAAATGGAATGACACTAGAGCAGAGATCCAAATAAACATTTTCTTTATTATGGAATTTTTGAGCTTCAGAATTATCTGTTGTTTGAAAATAAGAAATAATCATGTACTAAATATTTATGTATTAAACATACGAATATATTTTATGTAAAAATAAATTATTTATGATTCATAAACAACTATATTAGATATATATTGAAAATAAATAATTTATTTTATATATAATTAAATATTATACATATATAAAAAGCACACTTTATAAATAATACAAACAAAAAATTACAATAATTAAAAAGTGTTAAATTTGAAAAAAAAATACAATGGGTGTAGGAGGAATATTTATAGGAACATTGGCCTTAATTTTCGCAATTGTTATATTAATAGAAGTAAAGGAAAGATTTCTTTAGTCTAAATAAATAGTAATTGACTTTTTGACTGCTTCATCACAAGCTAATGCAATTTGAAGACTTTTATAGGCATCTTCCATATGGGATTTTAAATCAACATCATCTATAATAGAGTTGTAAAAGTACTCCTGCTCATAATCACATAAATCTTGATGACTAGGATCTTCATCGTATACAATTTTTCTGTTAGGTGCAATGAATTTTTGATTAGAATCTAACTCTGAGCTATGTATCTTAAGACAGTTATTCTTTGTATGATTTTCAAGATTATCTGAATCCTTAATAAAAGTATCATCGTCTGATACTATAGAAACTGAACCTTTAGGGCCTATAACATCCTTAACAAAAAAAGCAGTTTCACTAATCATTGGCCCCCAACCTGCTTCATACCATCCTACAGATCCATCTTCAAACCTTATCTGAAGTTGACCATAGTTATAATTATCATCTGGGATTTCATCAGATAACCTAACACCGATTGCAGATACACTTAATGGTTTTGACTCAGTAATTTGACACATAACATCCAAGTAATGAACACCACAGTCAACAATTGGACTCAAGGAAGCTAATAGATTTTTATGAACATCCCAAGTTTCACCAGAACTCTGCTGATTTAGATTCATTCTCATTGCAACTGGTTTTCCTAATTTTTTTGACTCAATAATAAACTTTTTCCATATAGGGTGGTGCCTAAGAATGTATCCTACAACAAGTTTCTTTCCATTCTCTACTGCTTTATTAATAATCTCTCTAGAACCTTTTAAGTCATCTGCAATTGGCTTTTCAAGAAAAATATGACAGTTGTTTTCTAAGGCAAATAATGAAATTTCCTTATGAGTATCAGGATATGTGGATATACATACTGCATCTGGCTTTGTATTAATTATTGCCTGTTTATAATCAGTAAATAATGTATAGTTTGATTTTAAAGAATCATTTAACTCATCCTTACTTTTACCCCTAGAGACTAGACCACAGATATTAAAACTAGGATGATTGTGATAAGCAGTTGCATGTGATGCTCCCATATTACCGCAACCAATTACAAGAACAGTTATTTTTTTACTCATTTTTTAAATTTCTATAATTATAATTCAATCTTATGTATTAACAAAATTTTTTCATATTTTAATAGATTAGATGAAAAAACTAATTCTTTCCTTTATTATGCTTTTATGCTTTTCTGGCTCCATTTACAGTCAGAATGAGGAAAATCCTTGGTTATTTGAACTTGGAATAAACTCCGTGAATGCTGAAGAATCTAATAAAAGCGCCTATAGATTACCATCTTTAAGTTTATCAAGATATATATTTAATAATTTTTCTGTTGGAGTTAATTATTCAAAGAATGATGTTGAAATTTCAAATGAAGAATTATACTATTATTCGTTAGATGGAATAATTAAATATAATATTCCTGGAGATTCCAAGATTCTTGGTGTTGATGCTGATCCATATGTTTATGCTGGTTATGGTCTAGCTAATTTCGGGGAAGGTGATGTTAGCTTTGGATCGAAAAATACTTCATACGGACCATCTTTAGGTATAGGAATTGATTTTCAAATTTCTAAAAATATTGCTCTTAATACTGGAATTAATTATAAATCTCTAGATGAAAAGAATGCATATAGTAATCTTCAACATGTAGTTGGAATAAAATTTAATTTTGGAAAAGGAGACTCTGACGGAGATGGTGTCCCAGATAAAAAAGATCACTGCCCTGATCATCCAGGATTAATTGAGTTAAATGGATGTCCTGACTCTGACGGAGATGGTATTCCAAATGAAAAAGATGAGTGTCCTAATATATTTGGCTCTAGTTCTATGAGTGGTTGTCCTGATTCAGATGGAGACGGGTTTTCTGACATAAATGACCCTTGCCCAGAAAAAGCTGGTCTTAATGGAGAAGCTTGTCCTGATTCAGATGGAGACGGGTTAAATGATAATATAGATAACTGTCCCAATGAAGCTGGTCCAAAATCAAACGGTGGATGTAAATTAGCTGATTTAGATAATGATGGTACTCCAAACATTATTGATAAATGTCCTAATGAGGCAGGAGCAAAAGAATTAAGCGGATGTCCTAAGCTTCCTAGTTCATTATCAAATTTTTTAAATAATTATTCAGAATTTTTCTTTGATTTTGATAGTTATGAAATAGATAATAGTCAAAGAATCAATATTACTAGCTTAAGTAAGATACTTATGAAATATGAGTATCTAAAAATTAATATTGACGGTCATGCATCATCTGAAGGAGAATCAGACTATAATATGTTATTGTCCAATAGAAGATCCATCAGTATAAAGAATTCTCTAATTCAAGACGGTATTAGTGATTCTAGGTTAAATGTAAAAGCCTACGGAGAAAAACTACCAAACTATGCAGAAATGCCACTAAGTGAAAGAAAGAAAAACAGAAGAGTTATTATTTCTGTTAATATGGATCTTTAAGAAATCTCCCAACCTTCCCTATATTCTCTTGTTAAGAATTGATTTGCTTGGTCTAAATTAGTAATCATCATTTTATTACTATCGTACATTAATTGTTTTTTACCAATAAACACATTACTTCTAGGTGATCGTTTAAGAAGACTACTTCTAATTGCAACATTTCCAAGTAAAACTACTTCAGATAATGGGCCTGCAAAATCAAAATTTGAAGTAAGGTTTCTATGTTTATCACTTCCATATCCATCTTTAACTGCATCAATCCAATAGCTTTGATGGCCAAATTCTACTGAATTTATTTCAGATATTTCTCCTTTTTCAACAACTCCATCTTGTCCATTAATATATAATCTAGCATTGATTCCATAGTTATCACTCCATATTATACCATTTTCTCCAATCATTAAAACTCCATTATCCCCTATGTCATCTTTGTCAGTTATTAGGTCAGGATGAGAAGGACGGATACCACCATCCATCCATATCATTTTTACCTCTGAATCATTTAAATCTGAAGGTCTAAACTTATATGTAACATAAGAACTTGAAGGACATGCTTCTTCAATTATAGGAGACGGTGTGAAAGCCTTTGCATATGGTAAATTTGAAATACTTGCTTCAACACTAAATGGTTCAAATAGGCCTAATGCCTTAACAGGAACATCCATAATATGACATCCCATATCTCCTAAAGCACCAGTTCCGTAATTCCAAAACCCTCTCCAATCAAAAGCGTGTAGACCAGGAGTATAGCCCTTATTTTCAGCAGGTCCAATCCATAAATCCCAATCCATTCCTTCTGGTTTCTGTGAAGGATCAGGACTCTGCATCCCTACTCCTTGGGGCCAGACTGGTCTGTTTGTCCATGTATAAACTTTAGAAACTTTACCAATTCTTCCATCTTTAATCCATTTTTGAATCAATACTTGTTCTGGGTTAGAAGCTCCTTGATTTCCCATTTGAGTAACAATTTTATTTTTTCTTGCTAATTCTGTTAGCATTCTAGCCTCTTTCACATTATGTGTTAATGGTTTTTGAACATATACATGTATACCCTTTTCCATTGCAACTTTGGTGATATTAGCATGAGTATGATCTGGAGTAGAGATTGTTACTCCATCAAGACTTTCTTTCTCAAACATTTCTCTATAATCAGTATAAAATTTGGCATTAGGAAATTTTTCTGCAGCAACTTGAGCTCCGTATGCATTTTGATGAACATCACATAATGCAACAACATTTTCTCTTCCCCCAACACTAGCATGAAGTATATCAGAATTTCCTTTACCATGTAAACCTATTCCTGCAATATTTAATCTATCACTTGGAGGAGTAAATCCTGTACCACCTAAAACATGTCTAGGAACTATAAATAGTGACGAGGCAAGAGCTGAGTTTTTAATAAATTTTCTTCTGGATTTGTTTGTTGAGGACATAGTTAAAATTTTTATTTTAATGAAGTTAATAAAAAATATATAATAATTTTATTAAGTAATTAATTGTTTTCCTGAAACCACTTCTGAACTCTAAGTTTAGCATTTTCACTTATATCTACCCAAAAAAGATTAATATCTGCAAAATGATAACTTCTGATTGATCTTAAAAAAAACTTTCCTGGTATATCAGGAAGTGAAGACCAAACAATTCCATCAATTAGTTTAATATCTATATTTTTTGGAAGAATTTTTAAATCACTTGATAAAATACCCTTGTGAGATTCTTTTTTTGCTTGTCTAGAATCATCCCATGTTATAGGATTTGATGTTACCCCTCCTTTAAACCAGCTTTCATAATTATTATTTCTTGGATATTTATTTAATTTAAAAGTATTCCAAGAAACAAATCCACCAGTTTCATCAGGTGAATTCATAGGCATTATATTAATAAATTCATCTTGAGCCACTTTAATTCCAACAAGGTATGCGGCAATTAATTTTTTCTGAAGCTCCTTACCATCAATCAATTCTGATATGAGTCTTTTTGCATGAACAGTTCCCTGACTATGAGAGGCAATAATGAAGGGTTTATCTTCATTGAAGTTTTCTAGATAGTAAGTAAACGCCTCTTTTATATCATTATAAGCCAGGTCAAGAGCTTTACCTCCATCTACTTTAAATTTTTCGTTAAAAACCCTAATATGAGCTTGTCTGTAAAAAGGAACGTAAAGATTCCCAGCATCTATCCATGCAGATGCTTGATATTTTACTGGTCTATTAATTACATCAGATCTAATTTCCTCATCCCAAATGTTTGAATTCCATTCTCTTTGATTTTTACCTTCTAATAAAGTAGGATATATAAAAAAGATGTCAGCTTCTTTTTTATTAGTGTAATTCTTAAATTGAAAAATTTCATCAGGAAAATTATCAGGCAAAACAGCCCAACTATCATTATTACTATAATCAGGTTTTTCAATTTCTGGGCTCTTTTCAAAATCATATGTTTTATATGATATTTTACATCCAGTTATAAACCACAATAGAACATATATTTTTAATAAGTTTCTTTTAAACATATTTATTTTAAATTTGTTGAATGAAAAATTCCAAGACAAAAATAATTATATTTTTAATATTATTCACTTCTATCAGTTGCAATACTAATGAAGAAATAATTTCTATCAAAAAAACTATCAATCCAATTAACAGTTCAGATATTTCAGGAACTATAACGTTGACTCAAAAAAATGACTCAGTATTTCTTGAAGCTCATCTATTTGGACTTGATGCAGGGACTAAGGCTATTCATATTCATGAATTTGGAGACTGTTCCTCTAATGATGGACTTAGCACAGGTAGTCACTGGAATCCAACTGACACAAAACATAGCAAATGGGGAGATCCAACAGGGTTTCATCTTGGCGCTATTGGAAACTTTGAAGTAGATAATTCCGGTCATGGAATGGTGAATTTTAGTACAGATCTATGGTGTATAGGATGTGAAGAAAAGAATGATATTTTAGGAAAAGGGATAATCATTCACAATGGTGAGGATGACTATATTTCTCAACCTTCAGGAGCATCAGGTCCAAGAATAGGGTGTATGGAAATTAGTTACAACTAATTAATAGTTTTTTCTAACTCAGAAGTTATTTCATCAATAGAGTTTTCATGAATGTTTTTTCTGATAGGTTTACATATTTCCATAGAAAATATTTTCTTTCTATTTAGTATTTTTAATCCATTTCTTTGAAATACGTCATTAAACCCTAAGAGTTTAATTGGAACTATAAGAGGAGAGTTACTTTTAATAATGTGAGCTGTTCCTCTTCTTACAGGTTTAGAACTATCTGTTGTTCCTCTTGGAAAGGTAATTACCCAGCCATCCTTAAGAGCTAATTTAATTTTATTCGGATCTTCAGATCTAACTTCTCTAGAAACAGATTCACCAGAGTCTCTCCAACTTCTTTGAATTAAAATTGCGCCAGCATACGTTAGAAGTTTAGTTATAAAAGATTTTCCCATAGTTTCCAAAGATGCTATATAATAAAGATTAGTTTTTGGATTAATAAGGTAACCAGGTCTTTTAACAGTGTCAATTCTTCCTTTTACGGATGAATTAAAGACATGTAACATGGCTATTACATCATAAAAATAGGTTTGGTGATTACTTACAAATAATACATTATTATCGGGAAGGTTAATAAGGTTTTCTGAACCTATTATTTCAAATTTCTTGCTTCTAAAAGTTCTATGAGTAATTAGGCCAACAGTTGCTATTATTAATCTTTTAAGAAAGATTGTCTGACCAAAAATATTTTTTTTCAAACTTTAATATTATAAATCAAATATAAAAACATAAACGCTAATAGTATTTAACATTTATTTAAAATTTAATAAAAATATTTTATTTAGTTTTGAATAATAATAAATAAAACTTATAATGACTATAACTCAATTAAGGTACACTTTAGCAGTAGCGGAGCATGGAAACTTTACCACTGCTTCTGATAAATGTTTTGTTACTCAACCTACCCTTAGTATGCAAGTTCAAAAACTAGAAGAAGAATTAGGTGTGATAATTTTTAATAGATCAACTAAACCATTGCAAGTAACTGAAATTGGAGAAAAAGTTCTATCACAAGCTAAAAAAATTGTTGAAGAATCTTTGAGAATGGATGATGTAATCTCAGAAGAAAAAGGTATTATTGGTGGCACTCTTAAAGTCGGTATAATTCCTACTGTAAGTTCGACTTTACTCCCACTATTTTTAAATATTTTTACAAAAAAACATAAAAATGTCAATTTGAAAATTGAAGAATTTAATACTGAGACACTAAGTCGTAAACTGGAGGATAACACTATAGATTGTGCAATTGCTGCAACTCCATTAAATAACGATAAAATAATTGAAAGACCTCTTTATTATGAGCCATTCGTTGCTTACGTTCCTGAACATCATTTTTTATCTGGTAATAAAATGCTAAACATCAATGATTTGTCAAATAGTGATTTATTAATTCTTAAAGATGGTCATTGTTTTAGAAACCAAGTATTAAATCATATGCTCACTTGAAGATTTGAATAAACAATATGAATTGAAAAGTGGAAGTTTTGAAACATTAATTAACCTTTCAAATAATGGGCCGTGGATGACAATAATTCCATACTTACATTCAAATAATTTATCACAAAAAAATCTTGAAAACATAATACCTTTTGAAGATCCTGCTCCAGCCAGAGAAATAAGCATGATATATTCAAAGAGTCAATTAAAACTTCCTGTTATAAATGCGTTGATGTCAAATATCTCATCTGTTATTAGAGGCCAGATAAAATATAATGACATAAAAATTATGTCACCAGTTTCTACATAATAATTTCACAACTAATTTTATTTGGCTAGAAACTATTTAAGCTTATATTTGCAACTCATTTTTCGGGGTGTAGCGTAGCCCGGTTATCGCGCCGCGTTTGGGACGCGGAGGTCGCAGGTTCGAATCCTGCCACCCCGACAAATTGAATTTTACTTATCACTTAAGAACACTTAAACTTGTCATTATACCTTTTTAAGCTTTATTGTATATTTAACTAATGACAGTTGAAAAAAAATTAATTTCAAAAAAGAAACCATTTTATCCAATTTCAAAAAAACTTGAAAACTTTTTGAAACATCACGATAGATGGATAAATGATGTTATTTCCTATGATGATTTATTAAGATATACTGATTCCATAAATATTTATGATAAAAATGACAAGGACACACTGTGGGTAAGACTAATTTATAATGAGAGTGAACGAAATGAAATTGATGAAAATCTTAAAATAACATACACATTACTTCACTCGGATGGAAATCCTACTTCAATTCCATATTTAAACATTGACTCTGTAGATTATTGCACATTTGGAAACTCTAAACCATTTAGAATAAAAATTAGAAATATTTTAAATGACAACTTCACATACTTTTATGTAAAAAAAACTGATGCTTCAAGAATCTATGGAATTGAGTTTGAACATATGTTATCACCCAGAAATCTTAATTTTTTAGTTAATAGGTCATCTTTGATTGAAGAACATATAGCTGGAATTCCAGGTGATGTTTTTATCAAGGAGTATTTACCTAAATGCTCTGAATATCAAAAATCTCAGATAGCTAAAGAATATGTAAAATTTAATGAAAGGTGTATGATTAGGCTTCTTGGGGATATGAGATCATATAATTATGTGGTAATACCAATTCATGACTTTGATCAAGTAATTTATAAAATAAGGGCAATTGATTTTGATCAACAATCATATGAGGGTAAATTTTCAGTATATAGACCTCAATTTTTTAAAGAGAATAAACCAATGATGGATCTTGTTCGAAAAAAATTAAAAACAGATTCTATAATTCAATATAAAATTGAAGAAAGATCAACAATTTCAAAAAGATTAATAATTGCAGATGAAAGAATGAAACTTTTAGTTGATATCATGAAGCAAGACACTATTAGCTCAATAGAAAATATTGACAACTTGAAAAAAGAAATATTTAAATTCACAAAAGAAGAGTCCTTTATTAAATCAAAATCTATGGGAGAATTAATGGAGCAATCCTTAGACTATCTTAAAAGAAATTATCAAAATGTCAGTTTAATTGACTTGATTTAAAAAAAACTTCATTGAGTGATTAATTTATTTTAAATTCGAGTTAATTATGAAAAAAACTAATCTATTTTTTACACTAGTATTATTTAACATCTCTTTCGCATGTTCTCAAATTGAAAACTATCCTCCAATTGAAGATTTTGATGAAAATTTATTTAGCATTGAAAAGGTTATAGATGGTATAGAGATTCCCTGGGGATTAAGCTTTACAAGTAATAATTCTTTTTTAGTAACTGATAAAAAGGGAATTATGTATCATGTATCAGAAGGAAAAAAAGATATTGTTGATGGTATTCCAGAAATAATTTTATCAAGACAAGGTGGATTACTAGATGTTGCTGTAGATTCAAATTTTGTTTTAAATAATAAAATTTATTTTACTGCTTCTGTAACTTCATCAGGTTCAGGATCAAACACCGCACTCTATTCAGCTAGTTTTTTAAACAATAAACTTTCAAATCTAAAACTTTTATATAAAGCCTCTCCCGACTCAAAAGAGGAACGACATTATGGTGGAAGTCTATTAGTAACAAATGAGTATATCTTCTTCACAATTGGCGATAGAGGTAATAGAGATATTAATCCACAGAATATTTCATTGGATGGAGGGAAAATTTATAGATTAAATAAAGATGGATCAATACCAGATTCTAATCCATTTTATAATACTATTGATGCAAAAAAAGCGATTTGGAGTTATGGACACAGAAATCCTCAAGGAATCATCAGAGGTTTAAATGAGGAAGAGATATGGGTTCATGAGCATGGACCTAGAGGAGGTGATGAGATTAATATAATAAAAAACCCAATTAAAGGTGAAGATGGATTAAAGGATAGGAATTATGGTTGGCCAAAAGCTACTTATGGTATTAATTATAGTGGAAGTGAAATAACTAAATTTCAAAAAATGAATGATGTTATAGATCCATTTTATTACTGGACTCCATCTATTGCTCCATCTGGAATGGCATATGTTGATTCAGATATATACCCTGAGTGGAAAAATAGTATTCTAGTTGGATCACTTAAATTTCTATATTTAGAAAGATTAGAATTTGATAAAAATGGTGTAACTAAACGAGAGAAAATTTTCCCTGGAATTGGCAGAGTTAGAGATGTTAATATAGGACCTGATGGGTATGCTTACATTAGCGTTGAAGCTATAGGTATTTTTAAAATTTTACCAAAATAAGTTTAATGAATAAATTTATAAAAAATTTAAAGTCCTTAATCAATAAAAGTTATTTTAAGTATTTAATAATTTCAATTGCATTTTTAATCTGGATTACCTTTTTAGATTCTAATTCACTTTTAATTCACGATGAATTAAATCAAGAAATAAAAAAACTTAAAAATAGAAAAGATGCACTAACTGATGAGATAAATAAAGATCAGGAACTTATTGAGAAACTTCAAAACATAGATAGCTTAGAACACTATGGGAGAGAAAACTATAATTTAAAGAAAGAAAATGAAGACATATTTATAATTGAATATGAATCTGATAAAGAATAATTAATGGGAAAAGTAATTTCAATAGCTAATCAAAAGGGAGGTGTAGGTAAAACTACTACATGTGTAAATTTAGCTGCATCTATTGGAGTGCTTGAAAAAAGAGTTCTAATAATTGATGCAGATCCCCAAGCTAATGCTTCTTCAGGATTAGGCTTTGATCCAAATGATAAAAATTTATCATTATATCAAGTACTTTCTGGATCTTTAAATATTTCTGATGCAATTAAAAAAACAGAGTCTCCTAATCTTGATATAATTCAATCTAGTATTGATCTTGTTGGAATTGAGATTGAATTAGTTGAAGAGAAAAACAGAGAGTATAAACTAAAAGAAAAGATTAACGAAATTAAAGACCTGTATGATTTTATATTTATTGATTGTGCTCCTTCATTAGGTCTAATAACACTTAATGCTCTAACAGGTTCTGACTCTGTTATAATTCCAATTCAATGTGAATACTTTGCTCTTGAAGGTCTAGGCAAATTACTGAATACAATTAAAAGTGTTCAAAAAATACATAACGAAGAACTTGATATAGAAGGAATATTATTGACAATGTTTGATTCTAGACTTAGGCTTTCAAATCAGGTTGTTGAAGAGGTCAAGAAACACTTTGGTGATATCGTATTTAATACAATTATTCAACGAAATATAAAGTTAGGCGAAGCCCCTGGTTTTGGAAAAGATATTATAACTTATGATGTAACATCAAAAGGAACAAAAAATTATCTATCCCTTGCAAATGAGGTAATTAAAAAAAATAAAGATGTCTAATAAAAAACAAAAAAAAGTACTTGGAAGAGGGTTAGATGCCTTATTAAATAGTTCAGATAGTACTAAGTCTAATAAAGAAATTCAGAGTATTCCAAGTTCCTTAGAAGTTGATTTAAACAAAATTCAGGTTAACCCAAATCAACCAAGAACAAATTTTGATTCTAATGAAATTAAAAACTTAACTATTTCTATAAAAGATCTGGGTGTTATTCAACCTATTACAGTTAGAGAAATTGATTCTGAAAATTTTGAAATAATTTCTGGAGAAAGAAGGTTTAGAGCTTCAAAACTAGCTGGACTTAATTCAATTCCTTGCTATATTAAAGGAGTTGATAATGAAACAGATATTTTAAAAATGTCTTTAGTTGAAAATGTTCAAAGGGTAGATTTAGATCCTATAGAAATTGGACTAACATATGAAAGACTAATAAATGATTATAATCTAAACATTGATTCTATATCTAGAATCGTAGGTAAAGAAAGATCAACAATTTCAAATTATATAAGACTTTTAAGGCTTGACCCTATTATTCAATCTGGTATTAGAGATGGTTTTTTATCTATGGGCCATGGTAGAGCATTAATTAATATTGATGATAAAAAACTTCAACTTGAAATCTACGAGCAAATAATATTCTCTAAGCTTTCTGTCAGACAAACTGAAAAAATTGTTCGAGGAAATAGAGCTACAAATAAATCATCTACTAATTCTGATGTTTCTAAAATTTATATTGATGCAACTAATAAATTTGAAAAACTTTTTGACTCTAAGGTCAAATTAAAGGAAAACTCAGAAGGTAAAGTGTCTCTAACAGCTACTTTTAAAAGCATTAATGAGTTGTATTTAATTTTAAAAAAATTATCCAATTGAAAAATTTAATTTTTTTAATACTATTTTGTTTTTCAACTAATATATATGCTCAATCTGAAATTGATTCGATTTATATTAGTCCAAGAAAACAGAAATTAATCAACGATCCACTTACTCCTTCAAAGGCTGCATTTTATTCATCTGTTATACCTGGACTAGGACAAGTATATACAAGAAGGTATTGGATGATCCCTATTGTTTATGGTGGATTAGGGGCCTCAGCTTATTATTATAATTTTAATAATAAAGAAATGAATAAGTATAGGACTGCTTATAAAAGAAGACTAGCTGGATATTTTGATGATGAATATATTGATATAATACCTGAAAACGAAAAATTATTAGAGGGCATGAAGTTTCATAGAAGATACAAAGATTTTTCATTCATATTCTTAGTTGGAACTTATGTTTTGAATATAATAGACGCTAATGTCGGAGCACACTTACTACAATTTAATGTTAGTGAAGACCTATCTTTTAGTCCTTATATTGAAAGTGATTATTTTGATTTTTCACAAAGTGCTGGAATTAAATTTAAAATTAACTTAGATTAATATGAACTTAAACGAATGGTTCTTGTTGTTCCTTTCATTCAACTTAATAATATTTGGGGGATCTTATAAGTTATTTAAGTTAGCTGGAGTAGAGGGTTGGAAATCGTTGATTCCCATCTATAATATTGTAAAACATTTAGATATAATTAATAGACCTAGATGGTGGGCTATCCTTGTATTTATTCCAGTAATTAATCTACTTATGATTCCAGTAATTTGGATAGAATTTATAAAAACATTCAACCATAATTCCAAGTTAGATAGGCTTTTAGTAATCTTTACACTTGGTTTTTACATCTACTATATTAGTTACTTAAGTAGTAAAACAAAATATATAGGTAAAATTTCTTTTTCAAATTTTGAAAAATCAATTGGTTCATTTATTTGGGCAATTGTTTTTGCAACTATTGTTCATAATTACATATTACAACCCTTTGTAATTCCAACTGGATCATTAGAAAAAACATTAAGAGTAGGAGATTTTTTATTAGTTAGTAAATTCCATTATGGTGCTAGAATTCCATCTACAGTTCTCTCTTTTCCTATGGTTCATGATACAATTCCAATAATTAAATCAAGATCATATCTTAATAAACCTCAACTACCATATCTAAGAATACCTGGATTTCAAGAAATTAAAAATAATGATATCGTAGTTTTTAATTGGCCCGCAGATACCGTTAGAAAATTCTTTGTAAAAGAAAAGGGGGTAA
The DNA here is from genome assembly GCA_905182065.1 of Candidatus Marisimplicoccus framensis. Taxonomy (GTDB): domain Bacteria; phylum Bacteroidota; class Bacteroidia; order Flavobacteriales; family Flavobacteriaceae; genus Marisimplicoccus; species Marisimplicoccus framensis. The sequence continues at coordinate 901,071 of CAJIZN010000001.1, read as the reverse complement.
TAAAACCTAGAGATAAAAAATCTAATTATGTAAAAAGAGCAATCGGTATTCCTGGAGATACTCTAGAAATAAAAGATGGTGTAATTTATTTAAATGGAATAGAAAATATTCTACCTGATAGAGCAAAGCCATTATTTACATATTTAATCAAATCAAATAAAGGAGTCTCTTCTAGTAAGTTAATTAACCTAGAAATAGATGGCTTTATAAGGAAGTTTATTATAAGTAATCTGTCAAATGATTCTTACACAGAAATTTCAAAATACATTTTAAATATCTCAAATACTAAAGAAAATGAATATGTAGTTTATACTTATGATAAAGGAATTCCCATTGATGTAGTTAGAGAGTATGGATTAGACATACGTGAAATAATTGATAATAAAAAAGAACTTAACTTAACCTACCTTGATGCTGTTAAAATTAAAAATTCAAATGAATTTGACACAATCTATCGACTCACAGAAAAAATAAATGTTTCAAACTCAAATTTTTTTCCTAATAACAAACGATTTACATGGAATAATGATCAATTAGGACCACTATATATTCCAAGAGCAGGAGATAAAATAGATCTAACAATTAGTTTGCTTCCTTTATACAAAAAGATTATAACTGATTATGAGTATAATGAATTAAGTGTTGTAGAAGGTGATATTTTAATTAATGGTAAAGTTGAACAAGAATATATATTTAAGCAAGATTACTATTGGATGATGGGAGATAATAGATATAATTCTGAAGACTCAAGAGTATGGGGTTTTGTACCATTTGATCATGTACTAGGAAAGCCAGTTTTTATTTGGATGAGTATTGATGGATTGTTTAGTGGGATAGAAAAATGGAATTTTAGATGGGATAGAGTATTCACTACAATAGGGTTTGACGGAAAAGCTAGATCATATTTACCTCATTTTATATTCTTTATTATTATTTGGCAAATATTTAATTTTATAAAAAAAAGAAGAAAAAGTAATTAATTCTTATCTGATTTTTTAAAAAGGATTTCCTTCTCATTTTTTGTTAAGCTTTCATAACCTGACTTACTTATTTTGTCAAGTATATTATCAATTAATTTTTGATCATCTTTATTCTTATTTGATTTGATTGAAAACCTATTTAAATATTTAGCAAAAAATTCAAAGGGTGAAGTGACCGAATTAAAATTATTGGCATAATAAAGTCCAAAAAAAGCCCCCCCTAAATGGGCAATATTTCCACCTGAATTACTGAAAGGTATTTGAATTAAACTCATTAAAACATAAAAAAAACCAATATACTTTAGCTTAGTGTTGAAAAAAATTAAGTTTATTGAAGTGTTTGGTAAATACGCACATACAAAAATTAATAAAGAATAAACTGCTGCAGATGAACCAATTAAAGGATTGAATGAATCTTTAAAAGCAGGGAAAATATTATATGAAAAAATAAATAAAAGACCCCCAGCTATAGCTCCATAAAAATATATTTGGAGGAACTGTTTGTTAGTAAGGAAAGTTAAAAAATAGTCAGAAACGATATACAAAATCAACATATTCCAAAAAATATGAAAAAAATCAAGGTGGAAAAATGAGTATGTAACTATAGTCCATGGACTCATTAAAACCTGATTAAACTCAGGATGGAGATCAAAATATTTAACTATACTTATTTGGTTAAAATCGAACAAAAAAAGAAAAGTATTAGATACGAGAGGCAATAAAAAAATTATAATATTTATAATTATAATCTTTTTAAATATTTGTTGATTTATAAAATATTTATATCCTAATTCCATCTTTTATTATTAAACTGATTTTTCTTCCAGTACCACATCATGATAAAACCAGTAATTGCTCCACCTATGTGAGCAAAATGGGCTATTGGCCCAACAGAATAGGAAGAGAATCCAAAAAATAAATCAAATAGAATTAAAAGTGGAACTAAGAATTTAGCTTTTATAGGAATTGGAGGAAACAATAACATTAACTGGACATTGGGAATAACATAGCAAATCCAACTAAAATCCCATACAGTGCGCCTGAAGCACCAACCATTACAGCTTTAAAAGACTGAATACCTGAATACAATGTCTCTTCTCCAACGGACTGAATAATTGCGGTGTTGAGTCTTCCTGTTTCATAAAAAGTATCAACATCTAGATTAGTTAACCCATTATCTATCAAAATTTTTGATACAGATATTACGTCGTAATGATAAACTAAAGTTTGAATTAATGCTGCACCTAAACCGGCTGATAAATAAAAGAAAATAAATTTTTTCTTACCCCACATTTGCTCTAAAGGTGTTCCAAACATCCAAAGCCCAAACATATTAAAAAGAATGTGAGACGTATCTCCATGCATAAACATATGGGTAATAGGCTGCCATATAATAAAATCAGGATTTTTAGGATAATGCATAGCGAAAAGATCATACATTAATTCTCCAAAAACGATTGAAGCAATAAAGAATATTACATTGATTATAATTAAATGCTTGACTATTTCACTTACTCTTCCCATTAAAATCTATTTTCTATATCGTTTTTATTTAAAGTAATAAATATTTGTTTATTGTCGGGTGATAGATTTGGCTCTTTACAAGAGAAAAGTTGATTAACTAGAAATTCTTGCTCATATAAATTTAATCTTTTCCCACTCTTTATTGAAGAACTTTTTGAAAGTTTTTTAGCAAAAAAATCAGAGTAACTAAGATTTTTTGATTCATCAAAATCATTATCATCATTCAATATTTCATCAATTATCTCTTCTATTGAATTATTTTCTAGTTGAAGTGGAACAGAAGTAATAGTTAATAAAGAATCTAATAATTCATATTCAAAACCTAAAGAACTGAACTCTGTTATGATTTTTTTAAATAAAATTAATTGACTAATTGATAGAGTTATTTCAAAAGGAATAAGAAGTTTTTGTGATTTAGAGGAACTTTCAAAAATTGATTTTAAAAAATCTTCATAAAGAATTCTTTGATGTGCTAAATTCTGATTAATTATAATCAAAGATGATGTGCTAGTACTAACTATATATTTATTAAAAATCTGAAATATTTTTGATGTACTATTATCGATAATATCAGATTGAGTATTCTTCAATTCAATATCAGAGTTTTTTTTCATAAAGTTTTCCTCGTTGAAAACTTTAAAAGGATTAAACTCTGAGTCAACTTCTATAGTAGGAGTCTTTGGGTCTGAATTTACATGATTATAAGATATATCCATAGATGAGTCTTTCTCAAAGTCAAGAACGGGAGTTACTTGGTATATTCCTAGACAATGTTTTACAGAAGAATTAATAATTGAATATAGGTGTTGATCATCATCAAACTTTATTTCTGTTTTATTTGGATGAACATTTACATCAATCTTAACTGGATCCATAGTTATAAATAAAAAATAACCAGGGTAGAATCCATCTCTAAGAAGACCTTCAAAAGACGAGAATATTGAATGATTAATAAACTGACTTTTAATTGATCTATTATTAACGAAAATGTATTGAGTTGACCTAGATTTTTTTGCATATTCTGGTTTTAATATAAAACCAGTAAGATTAGCTATTTGAGTTTTTTCATCAATAGGAACAAGATGTTCACGAATTTTTTCGCCAAAGATTGAAATTATTCTTTTTTTTAAAGATTCCTTTTTTAAGTAGAAAATTTCTTCATCATTATTTATAAAAGAAAATTCAATCCCATGATGTGATATTGCTATATTATGAAATACATGCATAATATGTCTTAATTCTACAAAGTCAGATTTTAAAAAATTTCTCCTGGCAGGGACATTAAAAAAAATATTCTTTACTTTGATTGAAGTGCCTTTGTCAACATTTAATTCATTTTCATTAATAATTTCTCCTCCATTAATTTCAATAAAATAACCATCATTTTCATCAGCTTTACTAGATGTCATTTCAATCATTGAAACAGAAGAAATAGCAGCTAAGGCTTCTCCTCTAAAACCCATTGAACTTATTGAAAAAACATCATCTATTTTATTAATTTTAGATGTTGCATGCTTTACAAATGATGAGTGCATGTCTCTTCTTGACATTCCATCACCATCATCAATTACTTGAATTAAGTTTTTACCAGCATTCTTAACAATGATGGTAATTTTACTAGAATTTGCATCTACAGAGTTTTCTAATAGTTCCTTCAATACTGATGAAGGTCTTTGAACAACTTCTCCAGCAGCAATTTTATTTGAAACTTCAGTTGGTAAAATTTTAACTATGTCTGGCATTAATTGGTGTAGAAAATTGTTAAATCAAAATCAATGATATATAAAAATACCAAAATTAAAAAAACAACAATGAGTATTAATGTCAGATTTACACCTCTATTTCCTGTGTTTCGCTTTTTATCTCTCTGATCACTCCAATTCATACCCATATCAATTGAATTGTATTGGTCTCTAGATTTGGAAATCTTTGATTCAAAATTAATTGAAATATCCTCTTTTCCTCTAAAAAATCGAGGTGTATAATTAAATCTTCTGTTTTTATTTAAATTAAACAATTAAGTATTATTTAGAATTAATCATAATCATTTTTAAAGCAGCTTCAGCAGAATCTGCACCTTTGTTTCCAAATTTACCTCCACTCCTATCAATTGACTGTTGAATATTATCATCGGTAGTCACACATAAAATGATTGGAATATTAGATATAATATTTAAATCTTTTATTCCATCTACCACAGCTGAGGAAATGAATTCAAAATGATTTGTTTCTCCTTTGATAATACAGCCCATTGATATAATTGCGTCATAGTCTTTATTAATTAAATTTTTAGTTGCAAAAATTAATTCAAAGCTACCGGGCACATATACTTTATCAACATTGTTCTCTAGAACCCCATATTGAGAAAATTTATTTAAAGCTCCATTGTAAAAGCTTTCTGTTATTTCATTAGTGCCATTCTGAAATAACACAAGCAATTTTAATTTTATTGGGATTATCAATGGAAATAGATCTGGATAAAAGTTTTCCAGTCTTTTTTGCTGACATATTAATTATTTAAGTTTTCAATTCTTCCAAGTTGAACCTCCACTAAACTAGATTCATAAGAATCAGGAAAATCATCTTTAATTCTATTTAAATAGTTAATAGCAGACCCGTAATTACCTATTTCAGAACCAATTAATGCAGCCTTAAAAAGGTATTTAGGAGTAGTGTATATATTTTCATTATGCTTGAAGGCTTTTTGATAATACTCAAAAGCTTCGTCAGGCTGATTCAATTCAGAGAAACAGTCTCCAATTGTTCCTAATGAAATTGATTTAAGAAGAATATCATCAGATTTAAATTTTTCTAAATAAATTATTGCATTGTCATACTCTTTTAAATTTAAGTAAGACATACCAATAGAGTAATTAGCAAGATTAGAAGCTTTAGTACCTGAATATTCATCAACTATATCTAAAAACCCATATTTTCCTTCTCCACCATTTAAGGCAAGTTTAAATAATGAATCAGATTCATTAGAAACTAAAGCTTGCTCAAAGAAGGATTGAGCTTTACTAAGCTCGCTTATTGCCAATTTTCTCATTAGGCTCAGAAATAAATCTTTCATATCCCAAGTATGAAATAACTGAAATTGATATTACTGCAATTCCAATAAAAATAACATTTTGATTTTTTAGTATCCATTGTTCAGATTTATTAGCAGTTGAATCTAGTGATTCAAATACTTCAGCAGTTTGACTCTTATCTCCTTTTTGAGCTCTTTCACTTTTACTCTTTTTATATCCTCTTCTATTAAATGTTGCCATAATAATTTTTTGAATCTCAAAATTAATGTTTTATTTTGAATACTTATTATGTTTTTACATTCACTAAAAATTGATAATTATAAAAACCTTGAGAAATTCAAGTTAAGTTTTAATAAAAAGATCAATTGTTTTATCGGAAAAAACGGGATTGGCAAGACCAATATAGTTGATTCTATATATCATTTAGCATTCACCAAAAGTTATTTTAACCCGTCAACTTCTCAAAATGTAAAAACTGGATCTGAATATTTTTCTATAAGTGGAGATTTTAAAATTGATGATAGAAATGAAAATATTCATTGTTATTATAAAATAGGTGATAAAAAAATCATAAAAAAAAATAGTAAAGTATATAAGAGAATATCAGATCATATTGGATTAATTAATCTTATCATTATATCTCCACATGATCGAAATCTAATAATTGAAGGTAGTGAAATGAGAAGAAAATTTATTGACTCCGTAATTGGTCAGGTTGACAAAGTCTATCTCAAAAGAGTTATTGATTATAATAAGGTGATATCTCAAAGAAACTCCCTCTTAAAATACTTTTTTATTAATAGAAAATTTGATAAAGACACTATCGAATCTTATGATCAGCAATTAATTAGTATTGGAACTCCTATCTATAAAGAGAGATCTAAATTTATGACAGCATTTATTCCAATTTTTAAAAAATACTATTCAGATATAAGTTCAGGTAATGAATTGGTTGATATAAATTATAAAAGTGACTTAAATACTGGAAGTTTTTCTGAAGTTCTTAATGAAAGTTTGTCAAAAGATAGATTTCTTCAGTATACTTCAAAAGGAACTCATCGAGATGATCTTAATTTCACTATTGACAACAATAAAATAAAGAATTTTGGAAGTCAGGGACAACAAAAGTCTTTTCTAATAGCATTGAAACTAGCACAGTTTGATTACTATAAAACAAAATTTGGAAACTCCCCTATTGTACTATTAGATGATATATTTGATAAATTAGACCAAGAGAGAGTAAGACAGATCGTTCAAATTTTAGAAAAGAAAGGATTTTGGTCAGATTTTTATAACTGACACTCATATTGATAGGGTTAAAGATGCTCTTTCTGAATCAAAAAATAAAGAAGAAATATTTGATCTTGAAAAATTAAAGAATGATGAGTAAAAGAGGGGAGTTAAAAAATATTTCAAAAATTATTGAAGATGTTTTTTCTCAAAAACACTTTAGAATTGGAATTGACAATATTAAAGTTCAAGATGCTTGGGTAAAAACAATGGGTAAAAACATTCAGAAATACACTTACAAAGTTTACTACCAAAAAGGTATTCTCTATGTTAAGTTAAAGTCATCAGTATTGAAAGAAGAACTAACTTTTGAGAAAGTAAAGATTATTAAGCTAATAAATAATGAGCTTGGTAAAGAGTATATAAAGGATATGGAACTTAGCTAAAGATTTCATTTTTATCAAAATGAAAATCTATTTCTAAGAGCTGCATTTTCATTACTATCTGATCCATGTACCGCGTTTTCACCCTTAGATTTTGCAAATTTCTTTCTAATTGTTCCTTCTAATGCCTCTAAAGGATCAGTAGATCCAATAAGTTTTCTAAATTCTTCAACAGCGTTATCTTTTTCAAGAGCTGCCGCAATTATTGGACCTCTAGTCATAAAAGTAACCAAATCACTAAAAAAAGGTTTATCTGAATGTACTGAATAAAAACTTTCAGCCTCTTCTCTATTCATTCTTTTATACTTCAGTGCAATAATTTTAAATCCTGCATTCTCAATCATATTTAATATTGGAAGCATATTTCCCTGCTCTATAGAGTCAGGCTTAAGCATTGTAAATGTTCTATTTGAATTCATGCGGCAAATTTAATAATATCTATGATTAAAAAAAGTTTTAAGAATTACTTTATTTTAATTTTCAATATAATATTATATTAGCCCACTTATGAATGAAAAAATTCTAATTAACATTAATGATGTTTTATCAAAAAATAAAAATATTATTTTGATACCTCATAGTAGTCCAGATGCTGATGCTTTGGGAAGCTGTCTTGCACTTTATCATTTTTTTAAAAATGAAAATAATGTTAATATTATTTCACCTAACCAGTATACAGATATTTTAAACTTTCTGCCAGGATCAAAAAGTGTACTAGTTTTTGATAATGAAAAAGAAAAATCTACAAATTTATTAAAGAATGCAGATATTATTTTTACACTAGATTTTAACAGCCTAAGTAGAGCTCGTAATTTGTCAAATTTAATTTCAAAATCATCTGCAAAGATTATTATGATAGATCATCATGAAAATCCAGATAAATACGCAGATATTATGATCTCTGATTCAAAGATGAGCTCAACATGTGAGATGGTTTATGATTTTATTTGCTTAATAGATAAGAATAAAATAAATAATAAAATTGCTACTTGCCTTTACACTGGAATTGTTGCTGATACAGGTTCTTTTCGTTATCCCTCAACAACCTCTAAAACATTAAAAACTGGGTCAGAATTAATTAATTATGGAGTTAATGTAACAGAGATTTATGAGAAACTTCATAATAATTTTCAATTTAAAAGATTAAAACTTTTAGGAGCTGCTATTAATAACTATAAAAAAATTGATGGACTTCCTGTCTTGTATACAATGATAACTGATCATGATCAGAAAATAAATGACTTTAAAAAAGGAGATAGCGAAGGATTTGTGAACTTTGGATTAAGTGTAACTGGAATTCTTTGTTCTGTTCTATTTATTGAGAAAAAAGATGAAGGATTAATAAAAATTTCATTTAGATCTAAAGGTGATTTTAAAGTTAATATATTTGCTTCTAGACATTTTAATGGGGGTGGACATGAATATGCATCAGGAGGAATATCTAAATTAAGTTTAATAGAAACTGAAAAAAAGTTTATAAAAGATATTAAACATCACATAAAAGAAAACTATGAATAAGAATTTATTAATCTTAATCTCAATACTAACTTTAAACTCATGTAATATGAATAACTACTCAGATTTATCTGATGGATTATATGCTGATATAGAAACATCTAAAGGCAATATAGTTCTCCAATTATATTTCGAACAAGTTCCCACTACTGTATCAAATTTTGTTGCATTAGCTGAAGGTAATCATCCAATTGTTGATGAACAACACTCTGGAAAACCATATTATAACGGTCTCAAGTTTCATAGAGTTATAGAGAATTTTATGATTCAAGGTGGCGATCCTACAGGAACAGGTTCTGGAGGTCCAGGATATCAATTTGATGATGAATTTAGTTCAGATCTTACACATGACGGACCTGGAATTTTATCCATGGCTAACTCTGGTCCAGGAACTAATGGAAGTCAATTCTTTATTACTCATGTTGAGACACCTTGGTTAGATGGTAAACATAGTATTTTTGGCAAAGTTTCTTCAGGTTTAGACATAGTAGACAGTGTAGAACAAGAAGATATAATCAAAAATATAAATATTGTAAGAGTAGGAGAAGATGCTAATAATTTTGATGCTCCAAATATATTTGAGAAGCTATCTCAATAATAAAAGCGAAGTTGATGATTAAAAAAGTAGAAGCTGAACAAGAGGCAATAAAAGATATCACGAAAGGAATGAAAGAGACTGAAAGTGGTATTAAATACAAGATTTCAAAAAAAGGAACAGGAGACAATGCTAAGACAAATGATTTGTTATCAGTTCATTATTCTCTTCAACTAATTGATGGAAGTGAGATTGATTCTTCTTTTACTCGAGGCGCACCTATTGAATTCACATGTGGTGTTGGACAAGTCATCAAAGGATGGGATGAAGCAATGCAATTATTAAATAAGGGATCAAAAGCAAGATTAGTAATTCCAAGTGAACTTGGATATGGCTCAATGGGCGCAGGAAATGGAGTAATCCCTCCAAATGCTACATTAATTTTCGATGTAGAATTAGTCGATATTAAATAGATCCTATATGAAGTTGAGGTTTTTTATTGCACTATCATAAATACCTCAGATTCTGATAGTAAATTATTTAAAGGTCAACCCTTCTATAGTTAATGATTATTATGTTGGATACATATATACTGATTTATAGTATATTAGTAGAACCTTCTACCTTATAAGGTTTAAAAAAACAATATGAGAAAACTTTTATTATTATCTATATTTTTTTCTTTTAGCATTTATGGTCAAGACTACTTTATTGTTAATGATGGTGTAAAGACTAAAGATTACCAATACAATGTTTTTATAAATGCTAATATACATTCCAGTAAAGGATTGATTTCTAATGGAACCTTAATTGAAAGAGATGGAAAAATAATTGACATAGGACTAAATCTTTCTATTCCCAATAATAGTATAGTTTTTGATTTAGATGGGAAATTTATTTATCCCTCTTTTATTGAGACTCACTCATCTTTTGGAGTAAAAAAACCTCAAAGAACAAACTCAGGTAGAAGTTCTCAATATGAAGCATCAAGAAGTGGATATTATTGGAATGATCATATTTTAAGTGACTATAATAGTCTTAAAGACTATAATTACAATCAAAAAGATGCAAAAGGACTCAGAGATATTGGTTTTGGAATAGTAAATTCACACAGAAGTGACGGAGTTCACAGAGGAACAAGTTTTACTATTGGACTAATTGATAATCAAAATGAATCCTATAGGATTATTTCAAAAAAAACAGCAGAACATTACTCATTTTCAAAAAGTTTAACCTCTCAACAATCCTACCCTTCATCAACTATGGGTGCAATTGCTTTAATAAGACAATTACATTATGATGCAGATTGGTATTCGCAAGGATCTTCAGAATCTAAAGATTTAGCTTTAGAAGCATTAATTGACAATAAAAATTTACCTAAACTTTTTGATGCTAATGATAAATTAAATGTTTACAGAGCTGCCAAACTTTCAAAAGAATTTGATCTTAATTTTGTAATTAAGGGGTCTGGAAAAGAATACGAAAGCATGTAAGAGAATTAAAAAAATTTAATAATACTCTTATAATTCCAGTTAACTTCCCAAAAGCCTTTGATGTATCAAATTCAAATCTAAATGAAAAACTAACAATTAATCAACTTAGATATTGGAATCAAGCTCCAGGTAATCTGGGAGTATTAGAGAAAAATGGAATTAATTTTTCTATTACTTCATCTGATCTAAAAAACAAAAGGGACTTTCTAAAAAATATAAGAAAAGCTATCAAAAATGGCTTAAGTGAAAAAACAGCTTTAGATGCATTAACTATAATTCCTGCAAAGTCTTTAAACTTGGAGAGATAAAATTGGCAAAATTGATAGAGGTTATTTGTCAAATTTCTTAATTACTTCAGGTCCTATTTTTGATGATAAAACTGAAATAAATGAAAACTGGATAAAAGGTCAAAGACATATTATCAAAAATACTGACAATATAAATATTGATGGTGAATATAATTTAACTATAAATAACAAGCCTTATGAAATAGTTATTTCAAACAGCTTATTAAGACCTAACGCTAAGATCAAGAGAGACTCAATAGATATTAAATCAAAAACTTCATTAGTTGATGATTGGTTAAATATAACATTATTTGACAGTATTGATGGAAACCTATCTCTTGCTCAAATATCTTCAAAAATCACCTCAGCAGATAATTTAAGTGGACGAGGAATTGACTTTAAAAATGAAGCCTTTTTATTTAATTCTTCTAGAAAAGAAATAAAGAAAAATATAAAATACAAAGAGCTTAAAAAATCTTCTTCTATTAAATCTTTCGTTTCAGATGTTACTTTTCCAAATGTTGGATTTGGAATTAGCTCAACTCCAAAAAGTCAATCTATTCATTTTAAGAATGCTACGATTTGGACAAATGAAAATGAAGGAATAATTGAGAATTCTGATATTTTAATTGATAATGGAAAAATAATTGCAATTGGACAAAATCTTGAAACACCAAAAAATTTCTCCATAATTGATGCATCAGACAAACATATAACATCAGGTATAGTTGATGAACACTCTCACATGGCAGCATCAAGTATTAACGAAGGTGGTCACAATTCTTCAGCAGAAGTATCTATAATGGATGTAATTAATCCAGATGATGTAAATATTTATAGAAATTTAGCTGGTGGAGTAACTACAGTTCAGATTCTGCATGGATCTGCTAATCCTATAGGTGGACAATCTGCAATAATAAAATTAAAATGGGGATCAGAAATAGATGATATGTTTTTCAAAGATGCTGACCCTTTCATAAAATTTGCTTTGGGAGAAAATGTTAAACAGTCTAATTGGAGTGGTTCAAGATTTCCTCAAACAAGAATGGGTGTAGAGCAGGTTTTTGTTGATCATTTTGATAGAGCAAAGCACTATGGAGAAACATGGGATAGATATAATTCTCTTAGCAAAAGACAAAAAAACTCCAACAATAAACCTAGGTATGATGAAGAACTTGAAACACTATGGGAAGTTATTAATGGTAAAAGATTTGTGTCAAGCCACTCATATGTGCAAAGTGAGATAAATATGTTAATGAAAGTTGCAGAGAAATTTGATTTTAGAATAAAAATTTTCACTCATATTTTAGAGGGCTATAAAGTTGCTGATAAAATGGCTAAACATGGAGTTGGTGGATCAACTTTTTCGGATTGGTGGGGTTATAAATTTGAAGTTAATGATGCGATTCCTTTCAATGCCTCAATTATGCATAATGCAGGTGTAACAGTTGCACTTAATTCAGATAACTCAGAGTTGTCTAGAAGATTAAACTTAGAAGCAGCAAAGGCATTTAAATATGGTAATATTTCAGAAGAAGAGGCTTGGAAGTTTGTAACTATTAATCCAGCTAAGCTGCTTAATTTAGATGAAAAAGTTGGGAGCCTTAAAGTTGGTAAAGATGCCGATATTGTAATGTGGAGTGGTCACCCTATGTCACTTTACACTAAAGCAGAGAAAACATATATTGAAGGTGCATTATATTTTGATTTAGCTGAACATACAATAAAACTTAATCAAATTAAAGATGAAAAATCTGAATTGATTAAACTCATGTTTGAAGAAAATACTCCTGGAGCAAATCTTAAGTTCCCAAACCCAATGCCTCAAATAGAGGTAGATTGTGAATACACTGAATTTTAAGCTATGAAAAAAATTATACTATTAAATATTTTATTTTTAAATCTAATTTATTCACAACAAACTCCTGCTCCTACTCAGGATAAATCAATATTAATTTATGGGTCAACAGCTCATATTGGTAATGGTCAGACTATTAAAAATAGTGTAATTGGATTTACTGATGGGGTCATTGATTTGGTTGCTTCAACCGATGGCATTTGGAGTAATGAGATACTTATGATGTTTTCAGATTCAAATAACAAAAAATATGATACAATCATAGATGCATCAAATTCACATGTTTATCCAGGAATTATTGCACTTAACACTAATTTAGGTCTTGTAGAAGTTGATGCTGTAAGAGCTTCAGTTGATGATGATGAAACTGGCACCTATCTTCCGGAGATTAGATCTATTATAGCTTATAACGCAGAATCAAAAGCAGTTGAAAGTATGAGACCTAATGGAGTTCTACTTGCCCAAATTGCTCCTAATGGTGGTATTATTTCTGGTAAATCTTCTGTAGTTCAATTTGATGCTTGGAATTGGGAAGATGCAGTAATAAAATATGATCAAGGAATTCATTTGAATTGGCCAAGTCCATATACATTTGGAAGATGGTGGTTAGGAGAAGACCGAGGATTAAAAGCAAATAATAATTACAGTAAACAGATTAAAGATTTAAAAAATTTCTTTGAAAAATCAAAAGCTAATATGAATATTGAAAATTCAATGAATCTTAAAAGCAATGCAATGAAAACTGTATTGGATGGTGAAACAACAGTTTATCTTTATGCAGACGATGAAAAAGAAATTGTAGATGGTGTAACATTTCTAAAAAGTTTTGGAATTGATAAAATAGTAATAGTAGGTGCTACAGAATCTAAGAACCAGTTAAACTTTATTAAAGTAAATAATATTCCTGTTGTTGTAAAACAGCCATATAGGTTTCCTCAGTCAGTAGATTCAGATCCTATGGAAACTTTTGCAATTGCAAAAAAAATGTTAGATGCTGGAATATTAGTTAGTATTGACCCTACTGGAACTGCATCAGCTAGAGTATCCATAAGAAATTTACCTTTTTATGCTGGTAGTTTCTCAAGTTTTGGAATTGATAAAGAGGTTGCATTATCTATGATTACTCATAATCCTGCTAAAATATTAGGGATTGATAAAGATTTTGGAACATTGGAGGTTGGAAAGAGTGCTACCTTATTTATATCAAAAGGAGATGCTCTTGACATAATTTCTAATAATGTAACTCATGCTTTTATATCTGGAAGGAATTTAAGTCTTGAAACACATCAAACCAGATTATGGAGAAGGTATTCAAATAAATATTCAGATTCTCAATAATAATAACACTTTCAATCCATAATTATTATTTGTAAATTTAAATAAGCAAAATTTACAAGTGTTAGTTGAGAATAAAATATTACCAAAGAAAATATCTGATCTTTATGATGATTTAATTGATAACAGTTATCAAAAAATATCATCAAAAGGGCAAAAGATAATCTATCAGTCATTAGTAATTGCTTATAATGGACATGATGGACAAATGAGAAAGTCCGGTGAGCCCTATATTTATCATCCTATAGAAGTAGCTAAAATTGTTGCTGAAGATATTGGACTTGATTATGTGTCAATTGCTTCTGCTATTCTTCATGATGTAGTTGAAGATACTTCAATAACATTAGATGATTTAAATGAAAGTGTTGGTTTAGATATCTCAAGAATAGTTGATGGGTTAACAAAAATATCTACCCTAAAAAAAAATGAAGATTATTCAGTTCAAGCAGAAAATTACAGAAAAATGCTGCTTACTCTTCATAATGATATTAGAGTTATTCTAATCAAAACAGCTGATAGACTTCATAACATGAGGACAATTGATTTTCTTTCAAAGGCAAAACAAGATCAAATGGCATCAGAATCTCTCTATATATATGCACCCTTAGCTCATAGAGTGGGTCTATATAATATTAAAAATGAGCTTGAGGATCTAAGTTTAAGGATTTTAGAGACTCAAAAATATAATCTTATTAAAAATAAGATTGATAAAGAATTTGTAAATCAAGAGAAATATGTTGATTCATTCAAAAAATTAATAAACAATAACCTTGACGATCAAAAAATTAAATATTCAATTATAGGAAGGAATAAGTCAATATATTCTATTCATAATAAAATTCAGAGCAAAAACATTTCATTTGATGAGGTATATGATCGATTTGCAATTAGAATCATATATAAATCAACACCTAAAAATGAAAAGTTTATTGCTTGGAAAATATATTCAATTATTACAGATCATTTTACATCTAATCCAACTAGATTAAGAGACTGGATAACATTACCTAAGACGAATGGATATGAAGCCCTTCATTTAACTGTTGTAGGTCCAAAGAACAAATGGGTGGAAATCCAAATAAGATCTGAGAGAATGAATGAAATCGCTGAGAAAGGATATGCTGCACACTTTGGATATAAACATAAAGAATTAAAGAAAAATGAAGTTGATTTATGGTTAAATAGACTTCAGGAAGTCTTAAATCATGATAATGAACATGCAGTTGATTTTGTAGAAGATTTTAAACTCAATTTTTACTCCAAAGAAATATATGTATTTACTCCAAATGGTGACTTAAAGTCATTGAAAAGTGGATCAAGTGCACTAGATTTTGCATTTGAAGTCCACACAGATATAGGTATAAAGACAAGAGGATCAAGGGTTAATGGTAAACTAGTTCCCTTAAGCCATACTCTTAAGAGTGGTGATCAAGTTGAAATAATTACATCTGATAATGTTAAACCGAATGTAAACTGGTTAAATTTTGTAGAAACTTCGAAGGCAAAATCAAAAATAAAATCATCACTAAATGATGAGAAGAAAAGGATATCATTAGATGGTAAAGAAATACTTGAAAGAAAACTTAGACAATTAAAAATCAAACTTGATGATAAAGTCTCTGGTCAAATGATGAAATTCTTTCAAATTAATGCAAGTAATGATCTCTTCTATAAAATTGGTAATGGATCAATAGATAACAAACAAATTAAAAGTTTTGCAAATGATTACAATAGCTATTTAGGTTATTTCAAAAGAAAAATTGGATCAAACACTACTAAGATTGATAAAATTTCTGAATCAGCAAATTTGATAAAGTTTGACAAACTAGTATTTGGAAAAGAAAAGGAGATGTTGAAGTATTCAATTGCTAATTGTTGTAATCCTATTCCAGGAGATATAGTTTTTGGATTTGTATCAGTCAAGGAAGGAATAAAAGTTCATAAAAAAGACTGCCCAAACTCAATTTCTTTAAGATCTAATTATGCATATAGAATTATTACTGCAAATTGGATAGATTCTGAAAATCATGAATTTAATGCACAAATTCAAATTAGTGGAATTGATGATATAGGTTTAATAAATACTATTACATCTTTAATATCAAATTCTATGAATGTAAATATGAATAGAATATCTTTTGAGACTAATGATGGAACATTCTCAGGATTCATAAGTGTAGAAGTAAAAAATAGAGTAATTTTAAAGATATTATTAAAAAAACTCTCGTCAATTGATGGAATTGAAAAAGTATCCAGAAAATAATCAAAAATGATTACAAAAAAGAAAAAAAATAATGATGAAGTGATTAATGTTTTCACAAACTTTCTTAATCATCATAATCACAGAAAAACACCAGAAAGGTTTAGTATACTTAATGAAATTTATTCTATTGATGGACATTTTGATATTGATTCATTGTATGAAAAAATGAATAAAAAAAATTACAGGGTCAGTAGAGCTACCCTTTATAATACAATTGAACTTTTACTTGAAAGTGGGCTTGTAAGAAAGCATCAATTTGGAGATTCTTTTTCTCAATATGAAAAATGTTATTTTAATAATCAACATGATCATATAATAATTACAGATACAGGTGAGGTTAAAGAATTTTGTGATCCTAGGATTCAAACAATTAAAAATGATATTGAAGAAATTTTTAATATTGAGATTGAGGATCATTCATTATATTTATACGCTAAGAGTAAGAAGAAAAAAAATAGTTAATTTATGTCTTTAGATCTTTTATTAGGCCTTCAATGGGGAGATGAGGGAAAGGGTAAAATTGTCGATGCAATAACCTCTAACTACGATATTATAGCCAGATTTCAGGGAGGTCCAAATGCAGGACATACAATTGAATTTGACGGTCACAAGCATGTTCTTCATACAATTCCATCAGGTATTTTTAATGATAATTCTATAAATATAATAGGAAATGGAGTTGTTATAGATCCTGGGATTTTTCTAAAGGAGATAAACGGATTAAATAAATTTAATCTTGATTTAAATAAGAATCTATTTATTTCAAAACGAGCTCATATTATACTTCCTACCCATAAAATTATTGATGCATCTTCAGAGGCTTCAAAAGGAAAGAAAAAAATTGGATCAACACTAAAGGGTATTGGACCTACATATATGGACAAAACAGGGAGAAACGGTATTAGAATTGGAGACATAATAGATGACAGTTGGCAAATAAAATATAACAACTTAAAAGAAAAACACCTTAAACTTATTTCAAACTTTAATCAAAAAGTAGAATTAAGTCTTGATCAACTAGAAGCTGAATTTTTTGAAGGAATTGAATGTATTAAGTCTTTTAAATTAATTGAAAGTGAAAATTATTTAAATAATGCTATTATTGAAGGAAAAAAAATACTTGCAGAGGGAGCTCAGGGTTCTTTATTAGATATTGACTTTGGAACATATCCTTATGTTACTTCATCAAATACTACTTCAGCAGGAGCATGTTCAGGTCTTGGAGTTCCTCCTAACAAAATAAAAAATATTAGAGGAATATTTAAGGCATATACTACAAGAGTTGGTTCTGGACCATTTCCAACTGAACTTTTTGATTCAATAGGTGAAAAAATTAGAGATGTAGGCCATGAGTATGGAGCTACTACAGGAAGAGATAGAAGATGTGGCTGGCTAGATCTTGTAGCACTTAAATACTCAATACAAATTAATGGAGTGACAGAATTAAATATTATGAAATCTGATGTTTTAAGCTCAATTGATAAATTATTAGTTTGCACATCTTACACAATAGATGGAGAGGAAATTAATTTTTTTCCATATGACATTGATTCAAAAGATGTAATCCCAAATTATATTGAATTTAAAGGTTGGGATAAGGACATTACTAATATCAAAAATGAGGATGATTTACCCAGAGAGCTAATTGAATATATAGATTATATTGAATCATTTGTGCAAGTTCCTATTAAATTGATATCTGTAGGTCCTGATCGAAAACAAACAATCTACAGAAATAAATGAACTATTTTAAGTTTTTTATAGTCTTACTATTATTTATAAATACAGTTAATAGTCAAGAAAAAAGAACTATCCAAATTATTCAAGCAGGAAAATCTATCAGAAGTTCAATAGAATATCCAGGAGCAAATATTTTACAAAAAGAAAATGACCTAAGAGTGATTTTGTTTCATGATGGAGCCAAGATTGAATCTGATTTATCTTATTATTATTTTAATGAGAATTCATTCAAAGCTAATGGACAAGTTATTTTTAATCAAGGAGATTCTTTACTCCTTACCTCTGACTTTCTTGAGTATGATGGTTCTACAAAAAAGGCTTTTGCTTATGGTAATGTTAATTTGACAAGACCCGACATGAAACTTGAAACAGATACTTTATATCTAGATAGAACAAAAGATATAGCTTTTTATAATTCAAAGGGTAAAATAATTGATAATGACAATGTTTTAGAAAGTAACTCAGGCACCTATTTTATGGGTCCAAAAAAATATATTTTTAAATCTAATGTGACAATTAATAATCCAGAATATAAAGTGAATTCTGAGGAATTAGAATATTTCACTGAAACAAATTATACATTTTTTAATGATAAGACATTAATTACTGGTATAGATTATAGTATAATATGTAAAAATGGTTTTTATGACACGACTAATCAAAAAGGATACTTTAGGGATAATGCGGTTATTAATTATGATGGTAAAATAATTAATGGAGATAGTATTTTCTTTGAAAATGATAAATCATATGCTTCTGCTTCATATAATGTGCGTATAAATGACACAGTCAATAAATCAATAATTACTGGGCATTATGGAGAGATTTTTAAAGAGAAAGATTCTGCAATAATTACAAGAAATGCTTTAGCTGTGAATATAATTAAAAACGATTCATTATATATTCATTCCGATACAATAACAATAACTGGTCCTGATGAATCAAAAATTTTAAAAGGATATTATGATGTTAGAATTTTAAAATCAGATATAAGAGGTTTATCAGACTCTATTCACTTTAATCAAGAAACAGGTTTAATCAAATTATTAAAAAAACCAAAAAGCTCAAGATATATTAAAAGTTTAACAGATGAAGAAAAAAATAAACTCAATCCAATTATATGGTTTGGTAAAAATCAAATAACAGGAGATAAGATTTTTTTAAAATCCAATGTTATATCTGAAGAACTTGATTCACTAATAATTAGAGGTAATGTATTTATGAGTCAAAAAGATTCACTAATTGATGGTAGATTTAATCAAATTAAAGGTGATAAACTTGATGGATTCTTTAATGATGGAAGCCTAGACAATGTGCTTATTGTAAAAAACAGTACACTATTATACTATATGTACTCTGATGATGGTGAATTTATTGGGATGAACAAGACTTTAGCTAGTTCAATTCTAATTGATTTTTTAAATAATGAAATTTCTGAAGTATCCTTTTATCGAACTCCTGATGGTAATGTGGTTTCTGAAAATAATATAATTCTAAATGAAATGAAATTACCTGGATTTATATGGAGAGAGGAAGAAAAGCCAAATAATATAAATGATTTATTTAGCGACGAGGATAAAAAACTAGAAATAGTTGAAATTGAGTAAACTAACATGTTAACTATTTTGTTGAAAATAAATTTAGGTAAGTTTAAAATGGACTAATCTGATGATTACTTTAGAATAAAATTTATTCTTGAGCAATTTAAATAATTCAGTACTAAAATTTGAACAAATGTTAAAGACAAATACTGTCTTTTACTTTGACTCTTCTGACTTTATTAATATCACACATCATTTTATAGATCAAGCTAACTTTTCTCTAGCCAAAAAAGCAATTAAAATGGGTTTAGAGCAGCATCCTAACAATATTGATTTAATGCTTTTGAAGTCTGAACTACTAATTTTTAATTCTAATTATGAAGGTGCTTATAAAATATTAAATTTTGTAGAAGAAATAGATCCTGAGAATAGAGAAGTATACCTCCAAAAAGCTACTATTTATTCAAAAAATAATTTAAGTGAAGAGGCAATTGAAATCTTAAAAAGTGCTCTCTCATTTATAGACGATAAATTAGAGATATGGAACATGATAGCAATGGAATTTCTTCTTTTAGAAGATTTTGAATCAGCAATTCCATTTTTCAAAAAATGTCTTGACTCTGATAATGAAGATTATCAATCCTTATATAATCTTATTTTTTGTTATGAAAACATAGGAATGATAGATGAGTCAATAGAAGAACTAAGTACTGTTTTAGAAAAAAGACCATATTCTAAGATTGCATGGCATCAGCTTGGAAAAATATACAATAAACAAGGAAAATATAAGGAGTCTATTTCAGCTTTTGATTTTGCAATTATATCTGATGATCAATTTGTATCAGCATATATAGAGAAAGCAAAAGTTTTAGAAAAAGTAAAAAGATATAATGAGGCTCTTGAAAACTACAGACTTTCTATTGAATTAAGTGAACCTAATTCATTTGTATATTATAGAATTGCTAAATGTTATATAAAAATTAACAATAAAAAATTATTTATAGACTTTATTAAAAAGTCAGTAAGAGAAGAACCAGGAAATGAAAAAGCATGGATATTTCTAATTAAATACTATCTAAAGAATAATAATTTTAGACAAGCTAAATACCTATCATCAAAGGCTCTTATAAATAATCACAACAGTATAAAGATACTTAGACTAAATGCTATTATCCACAAAGAGATTGGGGATACTAGAGAAGCTATTAAATTTTATAATCAAATTTTAGACTTTAAGGAGAACTTATCCTGGAAGATATGGAAAGGTTTATTGAAATGCCTAATAGATAATAAAGAATGGTCTGAATTATTAAGGACTAGTTTAAAGGCTAAAAAGCACTATCCAAATAAAGCATTTCTTGACTTTATTATTAGTGGATGCCTTTTGAAAAATGGAAAAATAAATGAAGCTATTTATTTTTATCAAAGTGGAAAAAAAACTTGTCAAGTTCCAGAAAAACTTATTAAGTATTTTCCAGAATTCAATGAAAATAAGACCTTACTTGTCTGATTTTGTTTTAAAATAAGAGATGTTAAATAAGTATTTTTTTCTTTTTCTTAAAGGTTTGGCTATGGGAGCTGTTAATAAAATCCCTGGTGTGTCAGGTGGTACTGTAGCTTTTGTTACAGGGATATACGAGGATCTGATAAATTCTATAAAAAAGATTAACTTTTATTCTTTCAAAATTTTATTTACTCGTGGATTTAAAAAATTTTATGAAGAAATAAACGGAAAGTTTTTAGTTATTCTTTTCTCGGGAGTGATAGCAAGCTTTTTTAGCGTATCACTTGTATTGGATAAACTAATTCAAGATTATGAAATAAATGTATTTGGAATGTTTTTTGGAATGATATTAGGATCATTCTATGTTATTTATTATCAATTAGAAAAAATAAATTTAAAGTCTTTTGTAGGACTATTGATTGGACTTTCAATAGGTCTAATGATTAGTTTTGCAGATAATATTGAGATAGCAAATACAAACTTAATTATTTTCTTCTCTGGGATGATTGCAATATCAGGAATGATATTACCTGGGTTATCAGGATCCTATTTCCTTCTTCTAATGGGAAACTATACTTTAATAATGGTAGATTCTGTAAATGCCCTTTATTTCACTTTAATTGAAATAGTTTTCTTTAATTTTGAATTTATTAATGATCCTGAAAGACTATATCTTCTAAAAGTATTACTTTTTTTCACTCTTGGATCTGTATCAGGCTTAATCTTTTTATCAAATATTTTAAGCACTTTACTTAAAAAATTTAAAACTATAACAATGTCAACCATAGTAGGTTTTATAGGGGGATCACTTTTAGGTGTTTGGCCTTGGAAAAATAAAAACATAGATGGGGATAACTCTTTGTTTATTCCAGATATTTCATCTACAGAAACCATGATTACTTTATTTTTCATCTTAATTGGGATTTTGTTTGTAGTTTTATTAGAAAGGTTGGCAAATAAGCATTGAAAAATAAAAAGCAATTCGGTTTAATTGGTAAAAACATTGAATATTCATTTTCTAGAAAATTTTTTTCTGAAAAATTCTCTTCGGATAATAAATATTCAAACTATGATTACAAAAATTATGATATCCAATCGATTGATGATTTAAATCAAGTCTTTAATTCCAAAAATTTATGTGGATTAAATGTTACAATTCCCTATAAAGAAAAAATTATAAGTTTTTTAGATTCAGTATCTGATGAGGCTAAAGAAATTGGAGCAGTTAATACTATCTGTTTTAAAAATGGAAATAAAATAGGCTATAATACTGATATATATGGCTTTACAGAATCACTTAAAGTAAATAAAATAGATGATGTTGAAAGTGTTTTAATTCTAGGAACTGGAGGCGCTGCAAAAACGATTACTTACTTCTGTATTAAATATAATATTCCTTATAATCTCGTTTCTAGACAAAAGTCAAATTTACACTTATCTTACAATGAACTAGATGAATATAATTTTACCAAAAGAGTATTAATAGTAAATTGTACTCCTCTTGGAACATATCCTGATGTAAATAAAAGTCCTAAATTACCATTTGAATTAATTAATAAGGAAAATATTTTTTTTGATTTAGTTTATAATCCATCTGAAACACTTTTTATGAAGAAAGGAAAAGAAATTGGTTGTAAGACTTTAAATGGGTACGAAATGTTAAGGTTACAAGCTGAAATGTCCTGGAAAATATGGACAGATTAGATCAAATAGGATTGCAATTTTTTTTTGTTAATTTTAGTAAATAATTAATATCAAATATACTTAATGAAAGACTCGAATATAAAATCGAAAAAGTCTTCATCGGATTCTGAAAATCCAGTTAAAAATATAATTCCTGAAATGCCAAAGGATAAAAGAACTAAGGCTTATAAGGAATGGATAGAAAAATATGGTGAACAAAGTTCAGATTCTACAAATATTCCTGAAATGCCAAAGGATAAAAGAACTAAGGCATATAAGGACTGGGTGAAGCAATATGGTAATGTAATATCTAATGTTGAAAAATCAGTTAAGAAAACAAATGAAATAAAAAAAGTAAAGACTAAGATCAACAAGACTAAGTTGATTGATTTAGTTAACTCTTTTGTAGATTTCATTAATTCTGAAGAATGGTTTCACAAAAGAAAAGAGATTGAAGACCTTAAATCAAAAATAAATTTATCATTAAAAAAATCTGATTCAGATTCGGAAGAATCTAAAGAATTAAAGTCTACATTTTTTCAAACTTTAAAAAATTACTCTCATAAAAAGAGAAAACATTTTAATGAATTAAGTTCAAATCAAAAAGAAAATCTTCATAAAAGAGAGGAACTAATTCAAAAAATTAAAGATCTAATCGTAGTTGATGAGAATTCAAATAAATTATATTCAAAATTTAAATTACTAAAAGAAGAATGGCATAATGTTGGTCAAGTTCCAATTACAGATAGAAATAATATTTGGGAAACATATAGACATCATGTTAGCAAATTCTACGACTTTCTTCACTTGAACCGAGATCTTAGAGATCTTGATTACAAACATAATTATGAAGAAAAATTAAAGATTATTGAAAGAGCTGAAAAATTAGATAAAGTTGATGATATTATAAAAGCTTCAAGAGATCTTAATGATCTACATAGATTATGGAAAAATGAATTAGGTCCAGTAGCGAGACAATATAGTAATGAACTTTGGTCTAGATTTCAAAAAGCTTCTCATAAGATTCATTCCAAAAGGCAAGATTTTCAAAAGGAAATTTCAAATGTTCAAGAAGTGAATTTTGAAAAAAAACAGAATGTGATTGCTAAGATGAGAGATTTAACGACATCTAATGCTAAAACACATTCAGATTGGCAAAACAAAATTAAAGATTTTGAAAAATTAAAAGTTGAATTTCAAAATATAAAAAACCTTCACAGAAATAAGAATAAAAAAAGCTGGGATGACTTTAGAATAGCTACTAAAGCTTTTAATACTAATAAGAATGATTTCTACAAGAATCAAAAGAAAGAACTCAAGAAAAGTATAGATCTAAAGAAAGGACTTATCCAAGAAGTTAAAAATATACTTGAAAAAAATAAAATTTCAGAAAGCTCTGGAAGACTTAAAGCTATTCAAGAAGAGTGGAAAAAAGTTGGCTATCTTCCAAGAAAAATTTCTAATTCATTATGGGATGAGTTTAAACCAATTGTTAACAGGTACTATGATATTTTAAAGTCAGGAGCTATTAATTTAAATATAGATGAACAAAAAATTTATGATGAAAAATCTAAGTTTATTAGTAAAATAAAATTTACTAAAAAGAAATCTACTTCGGAGGAAGTAAGAGACACATTTAATTTATTAATTCAGGAATGGAATGAACTTGAAGAAACTAATTTAAATTCATCAAAAATTCTTAATAATAATTTGCTTAAGAAAATATCATCTATTATTAAATCTCTTGAAATAGAAACAAATGAAAAGAATGATTTAATTTTTGATTTTGAACTTCAATTGTCAAAAGCAGATTCTGAAGAGATGAATAAAAAAATTATGTTTATTAAAAGAAAAATCTCAGAACTTGAAGATGAGTCAAATCAATTTCAAAACAATTTGGAATTTTTCTCTAACTCAAGCATTGAAAATCCTTTATTTAAAAATGTCTCATCAAAAATTGAATCAATTAATGAAAAGGTTGAATTTTGGAAGGCTAGATTAAGGAAAATTAAAAGTGTCTAAAGTTCTATTTTTTAAAGAAACTCATTTTATATTTCACTTCAATATTTCCACTTGAAATTAAATTAAGCTCTTCTTTAAGTGATTTTCTTTTTTTATATGAAAGCTTATCTGTAAAAAGAATTCCTTGAAGATGATCAAACTCATGCTGAATAACCCTAGCAATAATTCCTGTACATATTATTTGCTGGGACTCTAGATTTTTATCAAGGAAGTTAATTTTAAGTTTTTCTTTTCTTATTACGTTTTCTGAAATATTAGGAATACTAAGACATCCTTCAGGATAAGTAGAATCATTACCTGTTTCATTAATAATTTCAGGATTAATAAAAACTTGTTGCATGTTAATCAATTCATCTTCTTTAAAATTTTCTTCTTCTTTAAAAAAAGAAAAGTCTGCAACAAAAATAGCTTTAGAAATCCCTATTTGAGGAGCTGCAATCCCAACCCCATTTGCATTATACATAGTTTCCCAGAGATCATTAATTAAAGGGGCTAAATCATTAGTTTCTTCTAAACTAATCTTACTTGCTTTTAGTTTTAAAATTGGATCACCATATGCTAATATTGGATGTATCATTTATTCATCTTTATTAAATAAGACTCAAGAATCAAAGATGCACTAATTTTGTCTATAATTGATTTATTCATTCTGCTTTTTCGATTGATTCCTGATTGTCTAATTATTAAGCTAGAAATCTTTGAAGTAAATCTTTCATCGATTCTTTCAATAATTATCTTTGGAAAAATAGATTTTATTGATTTAATAAATTGAATGATGTCAATCTCAAGCTCATGTAATTCATTATTTAATTTTAGGGGCTTTCCTATAACAACCTTTTCTATTTTCTCATTGACAATTAAGTCTTTCAAATAGAAAATTAAATTTTTTGTTTCAATAGTATCTAAAGGAAAAGAAATAACTTTATTAAAATCAGATATAGATATACCTGTTCTCTTTTTTCCATAATCAATACCAATATATTTTGTTGTCTGTTTTTTTAACAAGGTTCTAACTTTTTGAATATTTTAATTAAAGGTCTTTAGAATTAAATTCAATACTTTTACATGTAAAATTATTAAAAATTGAATAACGAAATCATAAATGCTTTAAATGTTCTAAAATTTGGAGGAACAGTTTTATACCCAACTGATACAATCTGGGGGATAGGATGTGATGCTTTATCTGATATTGCTGTTGAAAGAATTTTTAAAATAAAAAATAGAGACTATTCTAAATCACTTATTTGTTTAGCCTCAAGTTTTAAAATGATTGAAGAATATGTGTCAGTTAAAGATATTGAAAAACTTGAAAAAATTTCTAATGAGGCTCCAACCACATTTATTTTTGATAATCCTAAAATAATATCAAATTATGTTACCGCAGATTCTAATTCAATTGCATTTAGAGTCCCTGACAATGATTTTTGTTTAGATCTAATTGAATCTCTAGGAAGACCTATAGTTTCTTCCTCTGCGAATCTATCAGGAGAGAAAATTCCTTTAAATTTTAGTGAAATTAGCTCTAGAATTAAAAATAATGTTGATTATATAGTAAAGCAAGATAAAAATAAAAATTCTCACTCATCTTCAAGGATTTTAAAGTTGCAAGATGATGGAAGCTTTTTAACATTAAGATGAAGTCATATTCAAAAAAAATACTAAACTCTCTGGATCATGATATTTTTAAGATTATTTCAGATACATCAGATGATCTTAAAATTGAGACATATATAGTAGGAGGTTTTGTAAGAGATCTTATTATTGATAAATCAGTCAAGAAAGATATTGATATTATGTGTATAGGTTCAGGTATAGATTTAGCTAAAGCCATTCAGAAAAAAATCAACCCGAAAACTAAAGTCAATATTTTTAAAAGGTATGGAACTGCAATGATAAACTTTAAAGGTTTCCAAATTGAATTTGTTGGATCTAGAAAAGAGTCATATTCAGAAGATAGCAGAAATCCTAGTATAGAAACAGGTGACTTTATGGATGATATGTTAAGGAGAGATTTTACTATAAATACTCTAGCCATAAGACTAAATAATAAAAATTTCGGAGAATTAGTTGATACTTTTGATGGCCTTAAAGATCTTGAAAAGAAGATTATAATAACTCCTTCTGAACCTAACAAAACATTTTCAGATGATCCACTTAGAATGCTAAGGGCTGTTAGATTTGCTAGTCAATTAGGTTTTAATATTGATCAAAAAACTAAAGACTCAATTATAGAAAATTCTAATAGATTAACTATACTTTCTCCAGAGAGAATTGCAGATGAAATAAATAAAATTCTTATGTGTGATAATCCTTCTTCTGGTTTTAAAAATCTTGAAAAAATGAAACTTCTTAAAATAATAATTCCGGAGCTAATTGACTTAAAAGGTGTTGAGGAAGTTGAAGGTCAAACACACAAGGATAATTTTTATCATACTCTTGAAGTGGTGGATAATATTTCTAAAAATACAGATAACCTTTGGCTACGTTGGGCAGCACTTCTTCATGACATAGGTAAAGCCCCTACTAAGAAATTTGATAAAAAGATTGGATGGACTTTTCATGGACACGAATATATGGGCTCAAAAATGGTAAAAAATATATTTAAAAGACTTAGCCTTCCACTAAACGAAACTTTAAAATATGTTCAAAAAATAGTAATGATGAGTTCTAGACCAATTATTATTTCAGAGGATATTGTGACAGATTCAGCTGTAAGAAGATTAATTTATGACTCTGGAGATTCAATGGATGATCTACTCACACTATGTGAGGCAGATATAACTACTAAGAATTTAAAAAAATCTTTAAAATATCAAAATAATTTTAAGATTGTTAGAAATAAAATTAAAGCAGTAGAGGAAAGAGATAGCATAAGGAATTTTCAACCACCAATAACTGGTGAAATTATAATGAATCACTTCAAGATTAAACCATGTAAAGAAATTGGAATTATAAAAGAAAAAATTAAAAATGCAATTCTTGATGGTGAAATTATCAATGATTATGATCAAGCTTTTGAGTTAATGCTTAAAATTGGTGAATCAATAGGTTTAAAAGATGAATAGGGTATATAAAATTACATTTATTTCAATTATCATAGTTTACCTAGTTATTCTTGCAGGAGGTATCGTTAGGATGACAGGAAGCGGAATGGGATGCCCTGATTGGCCAAAATGTTTTGGATTTCTTATTCCACCTACCGAAAGATCTCAATTAGAATGGAAACCTAACTCTGAATATAACAAGAACCAAATAATTATAATTGATAAAAATCTTTATTATTCTGTAAAAAGTTTTAACTCTAAAGAAGATTTCAATAAATCTAACTGGAATAAATACACTAAACATGACTATTCAAAGTTTAATGTTTATCATACATGGATTGAATATATTAATAGGCTAATTGGTGCACTAGCGGGGTTATCAGTTCTAATGCTTTTCCTATACTCAATGAAGTTTTTTAAAAGTAAGAAGATTATTACTTTCTTATCTTTTTTATCATTAATAGCTATATTATTTCAAGCATGGTTGGGTAAAACTGTAGTTGATAGTAATTTAACTGCAAGCACTATTACTATTCATATGTTGATGGCTATAGTTCTTTTATTTATTTTATTTTTAATCTTAGCAATATCCAAGCCAGTTAAGCCAATACGTATTCCAAGAAATATTTCGATATTGATTTTAATTTCAATGGTATTATTAATAATTCAAGTATTAACTGGAACTGAGGTAAGGAAATTTATTGATCTGCAAATGGAAATGTATAATTATAATGAAAAAAATAAATGGATTGAAAATATAACAAGTATTTTCAATTTTCACAGAAGTTTCTCTTGGGCAATTATTATAATTAATAGCATAATTTATTTAAAAATAAAAGAGATAGATTTGAAATCAAACCTAATTTATATTATAAATAGCTTAATTTGTCTTCAAATAATATCCGGAATAATTATGTATTATTTTCATTTCCCACTCACATCACAACCAATACACCTGTTAATATCAACATTGATTATTGGGTTACAATTTTATTTTTTAATACTATATAATTTAAAAACAAATGCACCTAAAATTTAGAATAATATTAAATGTTGAAGAAGATGTTTTAAGAGACATAATTACTGATTCAAATATAACTCTCATTGAGTTTAGTAAAATTATTTCGAGTGAATTCGGATTTGATTCATCCGAGATTTCAACATTTCATCATTCAAATGAAAATTGGGAGCAATTAGACGAAATTAAAATTTTTAAAATTGATGAAGAAGATAAGATTATGGATAATACTACAATATCTAATTTCTTTATATCTAAAGGTGATAAGTTGATTTTTATCTATGACTTTTTAAATTATTGGACCTTTTTTATTGAGTTATATGATCTTGATGAATCTATTGAAATGGATAAAAAATATGAATGTCTGAATTCAATTGGAGATGTCCCTAAAGTGCCACCTTCTGATATTTTTAATACAAATAATGACAAACTAATAGATGATGATCTAATAGATGATGATCTAATAGATTATGACGATAATCTAATAGATTAATGAGTTTTTCACTAACATCAGAATTTAAGCCTACTGGAGACCAGCCAAAAGCTATTAAGAGTATTATTGATTCATTCAATACTAATCATAACCATGTTACTCTTCAAGGAGTAACTGGTTCTGGAAAAACATTTACAGTAGCAAACGTTATACAAGAAATACAAAAACCTACACTTGTATTAGCTCATAATAAAACATTAGCTGCTCAATTGTACTCGGAGTTTCAAAGTTTTTTCCCTGATAATGCTGTTGAGTACTTTGTATCTTATTATGATTATTATCAGCCTGAGGCATATATTCCATCATCAGGACTATATATAGAAAAGGATTTATCTATAAACGAGCAAATTGAAAAATATAGACTAAGTGCTACTTCATCTTTATTATCAGGAAGAAATGATATTATAGTTGTAGCCTCAGTTTCCTGTATATATGGAATTGGAAACCCAAGTGAATTTAAAAAACATGTAATTGAAATTTCAATTGAAGAAGAAATTCAAATTTCAAAACTCCTAACTTTGTTTGTTAAAAGTCAGTATTCAAGATCAATAAATGAGTTAAACAGAGGTAGTTTCTCTGTTAAAGGTGACGTCGTAGACATATTTCCAAGTTATTCGGATATTTATTATAGAATTAATTTCTTTGGAGATACTATTGAAAGTATAGAGTCAATAGATCCTTTATCTGGGAATAAAATTGAGGATTTTGATAATTTGAGAGTTTTTCCAGCAATGATATTTGTTACATCAGAATCTAGCATTAAATCAGCAATTAATAGCATAGAATTTGATTTAGATGAACAAGTAAAATATTTTGATGAAATTGAGAAAACGATTGAAGCTAAAAGGATAAGAGAAAGAACAGAATTTGATCTTGAAATGATCAAAGAACTTGGATATTGTTCTGGAATTGAAAACTATTCAAGGTATTTAGATGGAAGAGAACCTGGTACTAGACCATTTTGCTTATTAGATTATTTTCCAGATGACTATTTAATGGTAATAGACGAGAGCCACGTGACAATTCCTCAAGTACATGCAATGCATGGAGGAGATAGAAGTAGAAAAGAAAATCTTGTTGAATATGGATTTAGACTTCCCGCAGCACTAGATAACAGACCTTTAAAATTTGAGGAATTTGAGAATATACAAAACAATGTTTTATATGTAAGTGCTACTCCTGCTGATTATGAATTAAAAAAGTCTGAAGGATTATTCGTTGAACAAATAATCAGACCCACTGGTGTTCTTGATCCAATAATTGAAGTAAGAAAATCTGAAAATCAAATTGATGATTTAATCGAAGAAATACTTAAAAGAGTTGAAAAAGATGAAAGAGTTCTAGTAACTACATTGACTAAAAGAATGGCTGAGGAGTTAACAAAGTTTCTTCATAAGTCTAGAATTAGAGCCAATTATATTCATAGTGACATTGATACTCTTGATAGAGTTGAAATTATGCAGAATTTAAGAAAAGGAATTTTTGATGTTTTAGTTGGAGTGAACTTATTAAGAGAAGGATTAGATCTTCCAGAAGTATCCTTAGTAGCAATTCTTGATGCTGATAAAGAAGGTTTTTTAAGAAGTCATAGATCTTTAATACAGACTGTTGGAAGAGCAGCTAGAAATATTAATGGAAAATCTATAATGTATGCTGATGTTATAACAAATAGCATGAATAAGACTATAGAGGAAACAATATATAGAAGACAGAAACAGGAAGAATATAATACTGAGAATAATATAGTTCCAAAACAAGTGGAAAAAGCATTTAGCAATACTTTTGAACAAACTGGTGAGACTGTAAGTACTAGTTATGAAAACTTTGAAGAAGAAATTAAAAGTTATCATAATAAAAATCAAATAGAGACTAAAATTAAAGAACTAAGAAAGGAGATGGAAGCTGAAGCAAAAAAACTTGATTTTTTAAAAGCAGCTGATTTAAGAGATAAAATAGGCTTATTAAAAAATAAATTAAAATAAAAAAGGTGCACAATGTGCACCTAATTTAAAGATTATTAACGATGCTATCTTAGCTAATATCAATTACCCTGTTTGGCTTTGAAATGCTGTCCTTTTTCTTCGGTAATTTGACTTTTAATATTCCATTTTTATAATTAGCCTTAATCTTATCAAGTTCAACAGTTTCTGGAACTGTAAATGATCTTTGAAATGATGAATAATTAAATTCATTCAGACTCATACTATTATTCTCAACAGAATTTGTGTTTTCAGATGAAATCACTAGAACCTTATCATTTAATTGTATTGTAAAATCATCTTTCTTCATTCCAGGAACTGCTAAATCAATTTCAAAAGAATTATCATTTTCAATAGAATTAACAGATGGAACAGAATGATTATTATTAATTACATTCATTCTAAAGTCATCATTAAAAAACTCATTCATTAATGATGGAAAAACTTTATTATTATTATATTTTACTATTCTCATAATTTTATATTTAGTTAAACATTTTGAATTATAAATTCATTAAATAGAATTCAAATAGAATACCATTTGATAAAAAATGACAAAATGACGTTAAAAAATAAAAAAGAATGACTTTATGTCAGCTTATGGCAGATTGAACTTTGTTTGCAGCTTCATCAAAGGCTGTAGCTGAAAGAACATTTAATCCTGAGCTATCAATAATATCTTTTGCCTTATCTGCATTTGTCCCCTGAAGTCTAACTATGATCGGAACATTAATATTATCTAAGTTTTTATATGCTGAAACTATCCCCTCTGCTACACGATCACATCTTACTATTCCACCAAATATATTAACTAGAATAGCTTTAACATTAGCGTCCTGTAAGATAAGTCTGAATGCTTTTTCAACCCTGTCTGAGTCAGCAGTTCCACCCACATCTAAGAAGTTTGCTGGTTCTCCTCCCGCTAATTTAATCAAGTCCATAGTAGCCATTGCTAAGCCCGCACCATTAACCATACAACCAACATTACCATCTAAGTCGACATAGTTTAAGCCATTTTCTCTAGCCTCAACTTCAACTGGATTCTCCTCATTTAAATCTCTCATAGACTCATAATCCTTGTGTCTATAAAGAGCATTTTCATCAATTGTAACCTTGGAGTCTACAGCTATTATTTTTTCATCAGAAGCTTTTAATACGGGGTTTATTTCAAATAAGGATGCATCAGATTTTGAATAAGCATTATATAGACTAGTAACGAACTTAGTCATGTTTTTAAATGAAGAACCTTCTAAACCAAGATTAAATGCAATTTTTCTTGCCTGAAAAGGAAGAATACCTATCCCAGGATCAATTTCTTCATTAAATATTAAATCAGGAGTATTCTCTGCAACCGCTTCAATATCAACACCACCTTCAGTTGAATAAACAATCATATTTTTTGATGAAGATCTATTTAAAAGAACTGAAATATAGAATTCTTTTCTATCTGAATCCCCATCATAGTAGACATCCTCAGCAACAAGAACTTTCCTGACTAATTTTCCCTCTGCAGAGGTTTGAGGTGTTATAAGGTTCATACCTATAATTTCAGAGGATATTCTCTTTACATCTTCTAAGCTTTTTGCAATTTTTACACCACCACCCTTACCTCTTCCACCAGCATGAATTTGAGCTTTAATGACAAAAATCTTAGTTCCTGTTTCATTAGAAAGTTTTTTAGCACATTCAACAGCTTCTTCAGGAGTATTTGCAACATACCCTTTTTGAATACAGACATTAAATTTTTCTAGTAATTGTTTTCCTTGATATTCATGTAAATTCATGGCGACAAATATAACTACAAAAACTTAAGAAATTTGAATTATTTAAAATCAGATTTATATTTAATCATAAATTCGTTTTATGAAAATTAAAGAACTTGAAAACGCTGCTTCAAATTTTGGAACTCCAATCTATGTATATGACTTATCAATAATTGAAAGTCAGAACAGAAAACTTCAAAATGCATTTAAGAATTTAGATAATTATAAAATTCATTTTGCAGCTAAATCTTTATCGAATATATCTATTTTAAAATTTATAAATAATCTAGGAATAGGACTTGATGCAGTATCAATAGAAGAAGTTAAAATTGGGATAAAATGTGGATTCAACAAAGATGAAATTCTTTACACACCAAACGGAGTGAGCTTTTCCGAAATCAAAGAAGCTAAATCTTTAGGGGTAAAAATAAATCTTGATAGTCTAGAATCAATAAAAGACTTTTCAGAACATTACCCTAACCATTCTATATCTGTAAGAATTAATCCTGGAATATATGCGGGAGGTAATGAAAAAATAAGCGTAGGTCACTCTAATTCTAAATTTGGAATACCCGAAGAGTTTATAAAAGATTTAATTAAAATGGATAAGGGTAACAAAATTAAGGTTACTGGTCTTCATATTCACACCGGAAGTGACATCACTAAAAACAATCAATTTGAGAAAGGAATCAAAAAAATATTTTCTATTGCAACTAAATTTAAAAATATTGAAAGTATTGATTTAGGTGGAGGAATTAAGATTCCCTATTTTTTGGGTGATACAGAAACTAATTTAAACGATTACGCTAGTGCAGTAGAGCATGAGCATAAAAAATTTAAAAATAATACAGGAAAAGAATCTTAAGATTATTTTTGAACCAGGTAAATTTCTTGTGAGCGATTCAGGATATTTTATTACTAAAGTTAATTACATTAAAAGATCTGAAAATAATAATTTTGTCCAGGTTAATTCTGGATTTAATCATTTCATAAGACCAACCCTTTACAATTCATATCATGAAGTAATTAATTTGTCAAACCCTAATGATCAAAAAGAAGAGTATACAGTAGTTGGTTATATATGCGAGAAAGATACTTTAGCTGAAAAAAGAAAGATCTCAAAAATTTCAAAAGGAGATCTCCTTTGTTTTAAAAATGCTGGTGCTTATGGATACAACATGTCTAGCAATTATAACAGCAGATTAAGACCTGCAGAATTATGCATACATAAAATTCTATAAAGAAGATAAGAGAGAAAGAAAACTTAGAAGATTTATTAAAAAACCAAATTGACATTTTTTAGTGCATTAAATAAAGTCTGATTTAAAACTTTTTTAAATATCTAAGTGTCTAATTACTTAAAGAATTAATTTATTGTTAAAAAAACATTAAGATTTAATCTCTTTTAAAATTTATATTAAGTTTGCCATCAAAATATTACAAATGAAAAAATCACTTTATTTTTCTTTATTTTATCATTCATTTCTTAATGCTCAGAGCGGTCAATGGAGTAATGACTGAGCGAGTGCTCAACAAGCGATGATTAGACTTTGGCAATAAGTCATTTAGAAAAGCTCAACCACTTAATGTTCAGGGAAGTCATTATTTTGATAAAGATTTTAAAACAACAAAATTAGAATACTTTGGTAAAGAATTAAATGACAGTGGTTTTATGAGATATAATGCATTTAGAGATGAGGTTGAGATGGCGGATACCCAAAATCAAGCAGAAACTGATGTTATTCTTCTTAAAAGTGCTGATGTCATTCCTCTTATTAATGGGGAAAGATATGAGTACCTTCCTTACAAACTTGATTCTGGTAATGCATTTATAGGTTATTTAATAAATATTTACGATGGACAAAAGAATAAATTATACTTAAAGAGAAAGAAAACTTTTATGGAAGCAAAGATTGCTAGAACTTCTCTTGAAAATTCTTTCCCACCTAGATATGTTGAAAGTGTTGAATTGTATGTAAGTTCAAACGGAAATACTCCGGTTAAACTTAAACAGAGTAAAAAAGTAATAATAAAATTCTTCAATACTAATTCTGACAAAGTCAAAAAGTACATTAAATCAGAAAAGTTAAAAGTGAGTGAATTAAACTCTGTTATCAAGATTTTTGAATTCGCAGAGAATTTATAGTTATATTAAGAATAATTTAATAATTTATATAAATTTTATCATATTCTTGATTTATATACCACTTTTTTAGAAAAATCTCGTTTTTATTAATCTTTTTCCAATAAATTTAAAAGTTTCTTTTTTTTCTGAATTATTGATGTAACTTAGCTTTTACTAAAAATTTAAGAAAATTTTAACAAAAATTTATTAATAACTAAATAACTAAGTATGAAAAGCTTATTCAGATTACTAGTGGTTTTCTTGCTAACGACTCAAATGTCGTTTGCGCAGAAGACAGTAACTGGTGTTGTTTCTGACCCTGACGGTCTTCCTTTACCGGGAGCTACTGTTTTAGTTCAAGGAACAATGACTGGTGTAACCACTGATTTCGATGGGAACTTTTCTATTAATGTATCTGAAGGCCAGTCTCTGGAATTCAGTTTCGTTGGTTATGACACATCAGCTATAGCTGTTGGATCAGGCAACGTCATTAATGTGAGTCTTTCCCTAGGTAATCAACTTGATGAAGTTATCGTAACCAGTTTAGGTATTACAAGAGAAAAACGTGCACTAGGATATGCTGTTTCCGAAGTTGACAATAGTCAAATCGAAAGCAGAGCATCTGGTGATGTTGCGCGTGTTCTTTCTGGTAAAGCCTCAGGGGTTCAGGTAACTAACCAAGGTGGTATTTCTGGATCAGGAACAAGTGTTGTAATTAGAGGTCTAAGTACCTTTAGTTCAAGTAACCAACCATTATTTGTTGTTGATGGTGTACCTTTCCAAAGTGATACTAACTCACAGGGAAGTTTCACTTCAGGTAACAATGGTTCGTCAAGATTCCTAGATCTAGATCCAAATAATATTGAATCTGTTAACGTTCTTAAAGGTCTAGCTGCGGCTACTCTTTATGGATCGCAAGGTAGAAACGGTGTAGTATTAATTACTACTAAAGCCGGTACTACTGCTTCAGGTGCTAAAGCTCAAAAAAATGAGGTAACTGTAAATACATCTTACTTCACAAACGAACTTGCCATGAAGCCAGAATATCAAAATCAGTATGGTAACGGTTTTAACCAAAACTTTGGTTGGTATTTCTCTAACTGGGGACCTAGTTTCGACGAAGGTGGACCAGCAGGATGGGGTAAACAATCTCAGATTAACGGTACAACTTCAGGACAACCTGGATTTCTAAAACACCCATACAACAGTAACTTAAATGCTAGGTTCCTTTCAAGAGATCTTTTACCTTTATTAGGTTTATCTATGGATTCTCTATGGGAATGGAAGCCTTACGATAGTGTTGGTGATTTATTCCAACCTGGAAGCATTATAAATACAAACGTTAACTTCAGAGGATCGAGTGATGACGGTAAAGTTTCATATAACGTTAACTATGGTAATTTAGATGATGAAGGATTTACTCCTGGTAACACTCTAAGAAGAAACAATATTAGTTTCGGTGGTAGAGCTGTTTTATCAAATAAAATTACTGTTAACGGAACACTTAACTATTCATTTACTGATTTTAAATCTCCACCTATTGCTGCGGCATATAGTAGTGGTAGTTCTGATTCATCATTATATGGTAATGTATTCTATACTCCAAGATCTGTTGGTATAGCTCAATTACCTTATGCACACCCTATAACTGGAGCATCTATATACTATAGATCTTCAAATGGTATTCAACATCCACTTTGGACTGTTAATAATACTCAAGATGCGCAAGCAACTCATAGAGTGTATGGTGGTACATCAGTACAATATGATATCTCTGATAACTTAAACGTTCAATATAGATACGGTTATGATGTATATAGTGAAGATAACACCAGTTATCAAAACAAAGGTGGTGTTGACGGAAGTGTTGAATCACAGTCTGGTTTCTACGAAAAGTGGAATAACACTGCTACTATCTTTAACCACCAAATAACTATTAACGGAGATTACGAACTTGATAGTGATTGGTCTATGACATTTAATGCTGGTGCTACATCTAACGCAAGAGACTATGATAGAAATGGTGTTAGAAGTACTGGACAAAATGTATTTAATGTTTTAAGACATTATAACTTTAATTCTCAGGAAGAAATCGAATTTGCTTCTAGAAGAAACATCCTTGGTGTATTTGCCCAGGCTTCTCTAGATTATCAAAATTACTTGTATATAACTTTAGCATCTAGAACTGATTGGGTATCTAACCTATCAGAAGAAAATAGATCTATTACTTATCCTTCTGCAAGTGTATCTTTTGTACCAAGTTCAGTTTTAGACTTTGGTAATTTACCAATAGATTTCATGAAAGTTAGAGCTAGTTATGGTACTTCAGCGACATTCCCAACGGGATATCCTATCTCAAGTACTCTTAGCTTAGATACAAAAGATTTTAGAGTAGACGGAGTTGATGTAATTACAAACACTTCTGGTTCACAATTAGGTAACACTGGTCTTAAGCCTGAGTTACTAGAGGAGCTAGAGTTTGGAATTGAAGCTAATCTATTTGATAATAGATTCTCTGCTGAGGTTTCTTACTTCGACAGAACTACTAACGATCTTATTATATCTCAACCACTAGATCCATCAACAGGTTATACTTCTACAAGTACAAACATTGGTGAAATTAGTGCAACTGGTTGGGAAGTAGATCTTAACGCTGATTGGATTAGAGGTGATAAGTTTAACTGGAGTACTAGTTTAAACTACACAACTAACCAAGCAATCGTTGTAGATCTAGGACAAGATACTGATCAAATTGTTTATGCTGGATTTGGGACTAGAGGGAATGCTGCCATTCCTGGATTACCACTAACATCTATGATTGGAACATCTGTAGGAAGAAATTCTGATGGAGCTCCATTAATTGATGCTTCTGGTAGTTACACTAGTAACAATGACACCAACTATAAGACTAATCAATATGCTTTAATTGGTGACTCAAACCCTGATTTCATTGCAAACGTTGCGAACTCGATTACATATGGAAATGTTTCATTTAATTTCCTATTTAACGCTACAATTGGTGGTGATATGTACTCAAGTTATATGATGACACTACTTGGTAGAGGTCAAACTATAGATACTGTTGATAGAGAATTACCATATGTATTACCTGGTGTTCTTTCTGATGGTTCTCCAAACAATAAGCAAATTGATAATGCAACAACTTACTTTGGTAACCTAATTGTAGGTCCGGACGAATTAAGAACTTGGGACGCAAGTGTTCTAAGATTGAGTGAAGTTTCACTTACTTATGACGTACCTAAAAAATGGTTAGACTCAACTCCATTTGGAGCTGCTTCTATTTCTGCACAAGGTTTCAACCTATGGTATGATGCTTATAACACTCCTGAAGGAACAAACTATGATCCAAACATCGCCGGTCTTGGTGTTGGTAACGGTTCAGGTTTTGAATACTTCAATGGTGTTAGTGCAAAAAGAATGGGTGTAAGTGTAAAATTAACGTTCTAATTCAAAAAATATGAAAACTTTAAACAAACTTTCGATTTTAGCTTTAACTAGTATACTAGTATTAAGCTCTTGTGAAACTACTGAGTTAGATCTAACAACAAACCCAAATGCATTAAACCCTTCACAGGCTAGTGCTGACTTATTTATGAACGGAATTCAAGAAGATTTTGCATTCTTTGTAAATAGTATGGGTGACACTGGATCTAGACTAACTAGAATTGCCCAATTGGGTGGTGAGAGACTTTATCGTGATGCTTATTCTCCAAGTTCATTCTCAGGAGTATGGCAAAACGCATACCAAGGTATGATGGAGGATATTAGATTAATGAACATAATTGCTGGTGAAAGCGGCCTTTCATACTATATTGGTATGGGTGAGGTTATGCAAGCCTACACTATGTTGACTCTAGTTGACTACTTTGGTGATGTTCCTTACAGTGAAGCATTATTAGGTTCTGAAAACCTTAACCCTGCACTTGACTCAGGTCAATCTGTATATAATGCAGCACTAGCGATGCTTGATTCTGCTATTAATAACTTTGGTCAAGGTGGCGCAGCTCCTCAGTACGATATGTACTATAATGGAAATGCAGCTGGTTGGATTAAAGCAGCTAATAGTATCAAGAAAAGAGCATATCTTAACTTAGGAGACTATTCTAGTTATAACTCAATAACAAATTATATAACTGATAGTTCAGATGATTTCCAATTCCAATGGGGTACTAATGCAGTTAATCCTGATACTAGACATCCTATCTACAGATATAACTATTCAAATACCGGTGCTGGTGATTACCAATCTAACTGGTTAATGAATCGTATGATGATTGGTAGAAATGGAATGAGAGATCCACGTATTAACTATTTATACTACAGACAAGTTTCTACAACTCCTGGAACAGATGGTCCAGTTGATGAGGTAAGTCTTGAATGTAGTGTACCTGGTTTTTACATTGAACCTCACAGAGTAGCTTACGGGCTATATTGTAACCTTACTGAAGGATATTGGGGAAGAGATCATGGAAACGATGAAGGTATTCCACCAGATGGATTCAAAAGAACACTTATGGGTATTTACCCATCAGGTGGAGCTTTTGATGACAATAGCTATGCATCTAAAGGTTTAGGTGATGGTCAAGGTGGTAATGGAATTACTCCTATTGTTGCTAACTCATGGATGCATTTTATGAATGCTGAAGTTGCAGTTATGACAGGTGGAGATCCAACTTCAGAAACTCTTGCTGGTATTAGATCACACTTGAACAAAGTGGATGATATGACAGGAGCACCTGCAATGGACGCTGCAACAATTGATTCGTATATAGCGAACTTTGCTGCTGAATGGACTGCTGCATCTTCTTTAGGCGCTAAGCTTGAGCTTTGGGCTGAAGAATTTTGGGTGACTCAAAGAGGTAACGGTATCGATGCTTATAATTCATACAGAAGAAATGGTTATCCACAAAATCTTCAACCGATGATTGAACCTGATCCAGGGCAATTCCCTGTTTCAATGTGGTATCCACAAAACCTTGCGGCTAATAACTCTAATGTTTCTCAGAAATCTGATGTTTCAGGTAGAGTATTTTGGAACTCTAACGGACCAGCGGTCGACTAAAACTATAAAATCATGAAAAAATTATTTATATATATAACTTTAATTGCTCTTGTAGTTTCATGTTCAAAAGAATTTTCT
Organism: Candidatus Marisimplicoccus framensis; assembly: GCA_905182065.1. Taxonomy (GTDB): domain Bacteria; phylum Bacteroidota; class Bacteroidia; order Flavobacteriales; family Flavobacteriaceae; genus Marisimplicoccus; species Marisimplicoccus framensis. The sequence goes on along the minus strand of CAJIZN010000001.1, from coordinate 860,503 downwards.
TCTGACGAATATGGTGGTTACGAGATGATGACTGACTTCATGCTTAGTGAGTATGAACAAGGTGCAGCGCTTAGACAAATTACCAAGACTGGTGAATTTCAAGCAGCAACACCTGGTACTTCAGTAGTAAACTGGACATTTGAGCCACACGACCCAGAATCGGGTGCATTGACTCAAAATGTTGAAATGTATTTATCATACAATTCAGGTGCAGAAATGCTTTACTCAACTATAAGCAGATCAGAAATGACAGATGGTCCTGTAGGACTTCCTAGATTTGACGTATCTCTTTCACTAAATCAAGCTTTAGGTGCCATGGGTATCTCAAACTTTAGTGGAAACGATGTTGTTAATGTAAGATTTCAATTAAATCTTACTAATGGAAAATCTTATTCAAGATCATCAGTAACTGGGTCTATGACTCAGTCATATTTTAGATCACCTTTCTTATATCCATTAATTATTGGATGTAGATTTGACGCAAACAACACTGGATCTGTAGCAGGTATCTATACCATTAATGGTCAAGATAGCTATGGTGATGGTTGGAATGGTGCATCAGTGGACTTTACAGTTGACGGAGTAACAACAGTAATTACTTTTGCTAGTGGTTCTGATGTCTCTAAAACTATAACTGTTCCTGCATCAGCTTCATCAGTTGGTATTGCATTCACTTCAGGTGATTGGGATAGTGAAGTTACATATCAAGTTGAGTGGACAAACTTAAGTGGAGGTAATAGCCAAACTGCTTTATCGGACGGAACAAGTCCAGCAGTAGGGTTTAAAGCTCTAAATATTTGTCAGTAAATTTGATAAAACTATTTTAATAAAAAGGAGGTTTTTTAAACCTCCTTTTTTTTTATGTCTATATGGAAAATCAGATTGAAATTTACGGTATTAGAAGTATAATTGAGGCAATAGAAGCCTCAAAAGAAATTTCAAAAGTATACCTATTAAAGACTAACTCTTCGCAAAGTAGTTTGCTTAGATCATTAATTATTCTTCTTGAAAGAAAAAATATTAAATCATCATTTGTACCTAAAGAAAAATTTAGAAAATACAGTGATAAAAACCACCAAGGTGCAGTAGCTATACTATCACCAGTTTCATTATTATCTATAGAAGATTTAATTTCATCAACATTTGATGAAAAATTACCAAAAACTTACTTATTGCTTGATGGTGTAACTGATACTAGAAACTTTGGAGCAATTATAAGAACTAGTGTAGCAGCTGATGTAGACGGAATAATCATTTCGCAAAGCAACTCTGCTCCTATTAATGCTGATGTTGTAAAAACTTCATCTGGAGGAGTTTTTAAAATACCAATAGCTAGAGTAAGCAACATAAAGGATGCAATTTTATATTTAAACTCGGTGAATGTTGATATAATTAGTCTTTCAGAAAAGGCTGATAAAACAATTTATGAAACTAATTTCAAAAAATCTGTAGGTCTTATACTTGGATCTGAAGATAAAGGGATTTCAAAAAGCATCATTGGCTTATCTAATGAAGTTGTTAAAGTTCCTATAAGCACAAAAATTGATTCATTAAATGTATCGGTGGCTTTTTCAGCGGTCATATTTGAATTGGTAAGACAAAGAAGTTTTTAAGCTAAAAGATGTAATTTAGTAAAAAACAAAAATTGTCTTCAAGTAAATATCTTTCCCTAATTTATTTATTTACAATTATCTTAGTTGTAAATGGATGTAGTTCAAGTATTTATCAAAATTTTGAAGATTCTATTTTAATTGAAAATATTTTTGAGGTTAACGACAGTATCATTAAAAAAGATCCTGTGAAATTACTTATTCAACCTACCTCACCTACTAATAAAGTTTTTGGTTTCCCACTTGGTTTGTCTATATATAATTTAGCAAGTGAGAATCCTGACGAAAAATTTGAGAAATGGTTATATAATAAACCTAACAGATATAAAAGACTTAGCAGACTATTATCCAAAAAACAAATAAAACAACTAAAACAATATAATAACTCATTTAGTAAGTTTTTAAAGAATTTGGGGCAAAAGCCTACTAAAATTACGGATACTAATGTTAATGAAAATATATCAAGATTAAAACAGTTTTATAATAACGAGGGTTACTTTGACTCAAAAGTATCTGCTGATACAATTTTAAATTATAATCAAGCTAGTATTAAATATAGTATTACCAAAAACACTCAATATTTAATTGATTCTATTTCAATAAATACAAATTCTAGGATATAGATTCATTAATCAGCTCTAATAGAGCTCAAAGTATTTTAAAAAAGGAAGAAAACTTTTCTATAAATAAATTAATATTAGAAAGGGATAGACTAGTAAATTTATTTAAAAATAATGGCATTCATGATTTTCAACAAAGAAGCATTAACTATAATGTTTTAATTGATAGTAGTGGAGTTAATAAAAAAATTCCATTAATCTTAAGTATTAAAAACCCAAATGAAAAGGAGGTATATCAAATTAGAAAAATAAATGATATTAATATTTATGTTGAATCAATAGATGAATTATCAAATATAGACTCCTATACTGATTCTCTTAATTTTAACGGTATTAAAATATTTTCAAAAGGAAATCTTAATTATTCAACTAAGTCATTAACAGAGCCAATATTTTTTGAAAAAGGAGAAAATTACAGTGAAGAGAAAAAACTACTAACATCTAGATATTTTTCAAATATAGGAGCATTTAAATATCCCAGAATTATTATAGAAGAGAATAATGATTCTCTATCTTCCTCAATATTCCTTTTACCAAGAGATAGATTTAGTTTGGGATTTGATCTAGATTTTACACATTCTAATATTGAGGACTTTGGAATTTCTTTTGGGACAAATTTTAATATTAGAAATATTTTTAGGGGAACTGAAAATCTTTCATTTAATCTTAATAATTCTATTGGAGCATCAAAGGATATTGGCGACCCTAATGACTCTTTCTTTAATCTATTTGAATTGGGTGGAAATCTAAATTTAAGAATTCCAAGAGCAATGCTACCTTTTAAAACTGAAAGGCTAATAAAAAAAGAGATGATTCCAGTTACTAATATAATTATTGGATCTACCGTTCAAAAAAATATAGGGTTAGACAAACAATATTATAGTGGGATTTATGAAGTGAACTGGAATTCATCAAAATATTCAAAAGTAAATTTTAAACTTCTTGACTTTGAATACGTAAATAATCAAAATATCTCTAATTATTTTAATGTTTATAAGAATTCCTATGATAAGTTAAATTACATATCATCTCTTTATAATCTAAATCAGTCAACTATTGATCAAAATGGTGACTTAATTATTCCTGAAGGATCAGATACTTTTATTAATCAAGTACTAAATAATGAGACTACATTAGAATCAGGAACAGATTTTTACAAAAATGTTAGTTCAATACTAGAAAGGAAGGAGAGGTTAACTGAAAATAATTTAATTGTTGGATCATCTATTTCATTCAATCGTAATACTCAAGAAAATTTCTTAGATGAAGATTTTTCTCAATTACGAATAAAGTTTGAAATGGTTGGAAACCTATTTAATGAATTACTTAGGGGGGGAAATCAAAACTCAAATAACAAAGTTGAAATATCAAATATTTTGCCATCACAGTATACTAAAGCAGAAGTAAATTATATAAAGCATATTCTTTTAAATAATGGTGATGTTTTTGCTTTAAGAGCTTTTACAGGGATTGCAATACCATACGGTAATTCAAACTATATTCCGTTTACAAGATCTTATTATGCTGGGGGATCTAATGATAATAGAGCATGGAAAGCATATAAGCTTGGACCAGGAAGTAGCAATAGTATTAATGAATTTAACGAAGCAAATCTAAAAATTGCATTTAACCTAGAATATCGAAATAAAATTACTGGTAACCTTAATGGAGCATTCTTTATTGACTTTGGTAATATTTGGAATGTAAATGATAATGTTGATGATGAGTCTATGACATTCGATAATTTATCTGACTTAAATGAACTAGCAATTGGAACGGGGATTGGTCTAAGATATGATTTCAATTTTTTTGTACTTAGACTTGATACTGCTTTTAAAACCTACAATCCTGCCAAAGAAAAGAATAATAGATGGTTCACAGACTTTAGTCTAAATAAGGCCGTATTTAATATTGGAATTAATTACCCTTTTTAAGAATAAGTTTAATATTTTTGACAAAATTTAACAAACACTCATTTTGAAAAACAATTTTATTTTTGGAAAAGGTAATCAAGAAATAAATAAGCTAGCAAAGCTAAAGAAATTTGCTCTTCCTGCTATTAACGTTTCTGGTACAAACACAATAAACTCAGTACTTGAGACAGCATCTGAACTAAATAGTCCTGTTATAATTCAATTCTCTAATGGAGGTTCTCAATTTATAGCCGGAAAAGGAATGCCAAGTAAAGATTTTAACACATCTATTGCTGGATCTATAGCTGGTGCATATCATATTCACAAAACCATTGACTATTATAACTCAAAGGTAATTATTCACACAGATCATTGTTCACGAAAATTACTTCCATGGATAGATGGACTTCTTGAATATGGAAAAGGTTTTTATAATAAAAATGGATATCCATTGTTTTCATCTCATATGATCGACTTATCCGAAGAACCTATTGAAGAAAATATTGCTACTTGCAAAGAGTATCTAAAAAAAATGACAGATCTAGATATGACTCTAGAAATTGAACTTGGTGTGACTGGAGGAGAAGAAGATGGAGTAGATAATTCAGATATTGACTCATCAAAATTATATACTCAACCAGAAGAAGTAGCTTATGCATACTCTGAACTTAAATCAGTTAGTGATAAATTCATGATAGCTGCTGCATTTGGTAATGTACATGGAGTATACAAGCCAGGAAATGTAAAATTAACTCCTAAAATTCTTAAAAATTCCCAAGAATATGTTTCAAAAAAGTTTGATATTCCTGAGAATTCTCTTGACTTTGTTTTTCATGGTGGATCAGGATCATCTGTAGAAGAAATTAGAGAAGCTATAGATTATGGTGTTGTAAAGATGAATATAGATACTGATCTTCAATTTGCATTTACTGAAGGTATAAGAGATTATATGATTGAAAGAAAAGAATATCTTATGACTCAAATAGGTAATCCTGAAGGAGGAGAAAATCCTAACAAAAAATACTATGACCCTAGAGCATGGTTAAGAAAAGGTGAGGAAACTTTTAAAGCTAGATTGATTAAGGCTTTTGAAGATTTAAATAATATCAATACCTTAGATTAAACTCCCTTAGAATGAGTTGGTTTAAAAGAACAAATAAGAATATTAATACAAAGACAGAGGAAAAGAAAGATATTCCTGCTGGCCTTTGGTATAAAACCCCTACAGGAAAAGTTATTGAAACAAAGGAGCTAGCAGAAAATATGTATGTTAGCCCTGAGGATGATTATCATGTACATATAGGAAGTAAAGAGTACTTTGAAATACTTTTTGATGATAAATTTAAAGAATTTAGTTCTGGTATGACATCTGTTGATTTTTTAAAATTTAAAGATCAAAAAAAGTACTCTGATAGATTAAAAGATGCCCAAAATAAGACTAATCTTAAAGATGCAATTAGAGTTGGTTTTGGAAAATCACTAGGAAAAGATCTAGTAATTGCTTGTATGGATTTTAAGTTTATTGGAGGTTCAATGGGATCTGTAGTAGGAGAAAAAATTTCTATATCAATAGACCTTGCAATCAAAAAAAAGTGTCCACTGGTTATTATTTCTAAGTCTGGTGGTGCAAGAATGATGGAGTCTGCAACTTCATTAATGCAGATGGCTAAAACTTCCGCAAAATTAAATGACTTATCAGAAGCAAAATTACCATATGTCTCATTGTGCACGGATCCAACCACAGGAGGTACTACTGCTTCATTTGCAATGCTTGGAGATATTAATATAGCTGAACCGAAAGCCCTTATTGCATTTGCTGGACCTAGAGTGGTTAAGGATACAACTGGTCAAGATTTACCAGATGGATTTCAAAAAAGTGAATTTCTTCTTGAAAAAGGCTTCCTTGATTTTATAACTCATAGGAAAGATTTAAAAAGGAAAATAAACCTCTACATAGATTTAATCCAGAATAATCCGCTTCGTAAATAAGGATAAATAATTTAATTTTCTAAATATATTCTACTATATTTGCGGCTCAAAAATAATTGAATGACAGTACTTAAGAAAGAAGAAGTTTTTAAAGAGTTCGGTAAGAATAAGAAAGATTCTGGTTCTTCTGAAAGCCAAATCGCGCTTTTTACTAAACGAATTGAAAGTTTATCTAGCCACTTAAAAATTAATGCAAAAGACTTCAATACAGAAAGGTCACTTGTAAAAATGGTAGGTAAAAGAAGAAACTTACTTGAGTATCTTAAGAAAACAGATATTGAAAGATACCGTGAAATAATTAAAAAATTAGGTATCAGAAAATAACATTTTTAGTTTGGTTGTCTAAATACACACAACAACAAATAATAACCAAAACTAAATTATGATTCCAAAACCTTCATCTCAAACAATATCACTATCAGATGGTAGAGAAATAACTATCGAAACTGGTAAACTTGCAAAACAAGCACATGGATCAGTTGTTATTAAAATGGGCGATTGTATGCTCTTATCAACTGTTGTGTCAAGTTATAGTGCTTCAAAAGTAGATTTTCTTCCTCTAACAGTAGACTATAGAGAAAAATTTGCTGCAGCTGGAAGATTCCCTGGAGGATTCTTTAAAAGAGAAGCTAGACCAAGTAGTGAAGAAATACTTACAATGAGAATAGTCGACAGAGTTTTGCGTCCATTATTTCCAAAAGACTATCATTCAGAGACTCAAGTTATGATTCAACTTATGTCAAGTGATGAAAATGTAATGCCTGACGCTTTAGTAGGTTTAGCTGCTTCTGCAGCTTTATCATTATCAGATATTCCATTTGATGGGCCAATTTCTGAGGTAAGAGTAGCTAGGATTGATGGTGATTTTATAATAAATCCTTCAAGGAGTCAGTTAGCAGAATCAGACATCGATATAATGGTGGGTGCATCTGAAGACTCAGTTGTTATGGTTGAGGGAGAATTTAATGAAATTTCTGAGGAAGAAATGGCTGATGCTATAAAATTTGCTCACGAGGAAGTAAAGAAACATATAGACGCACAAAAAAAGCTAATCAAAATGGTGGGTGTGAGTTCGGAAAAAAGAGAATATGATGGAGCAGAAGAAGATCCTGAGCTAGAAACTGAAATTTCAAAAAAAGTTTATCAAAAATCTTATGATATAGCTAAGAAGGGGCTTTCTAAAAATGAAAGAAGTGAACACTTTAGTTTATTAAAAGAAGAGCTGATTGAATCTTATGATGAAGAAACTTTAGAAGAAAAGAAAAATTTAATTACAAACTACTTCTACAAAGCACAAAAGAAAGCAATCAGAGACCTAGTTTTAAATGATGGTATTAGACTTGACGGAAGAAAGACAGAGGATATTAGAGATATATGGACAGAAGTAGGCTATCTACCTTCAACTCATGGATCTGCAGTTTTCACTAGAGGTGAAACTCAATCACTTGCATCTGTTACTCTTGGAACTAGTAGAGAAGTAAATATGATTGACATGCCAACTAATCAATCTGAAGAGACATTTTATTTACATTATAATTTTCCTCCATTTTCTACAGGAGAAGCTAGACCTTTAAGAGGGACCTCTAGGAGAGAAATTGGACATGGAATGTTAGCTCAAAGAGCTCTTGAGAAGGTAATGCCAGAAGATTGTCCTTATACAGTTAGAATCGTATCTGAGATACTAGAATCTAATGGTTCATCTTCAATGGCATCAGTTTGCGCAGGATCACTAGCCTTAATGGATGCTGGTATAAAAATCAAAAGCAATGTTTCAGGTATAGCTATGGGACTTATTGGTGAAGGTGATAATTATGCGATACTTTCAGATATCTTAGGAGATGAAGATCACCTAGGAGATATGGACTTTAAGGTTGCGGGGACTAAAGAAGGTATTACAGCTTGTCAAATGGATATTAAAATAAAAGGATTAAAATATGAAATCCTTGTAGAAGCATTACATCAAGCTAAAAAAGGAAGACTTGAAATACTTAATAAATTAGATGAATCTATAAACAAACCAAATGAAACTGTTAAGGCACATGCACCTAAAATGGTTACTATGGAGATTCCAAAGGATTTCATTGGTGCAGTTATAGGTCCTGGTGGAAAAATGATACAACTACTTCAAAAAGAAAGTGAAACTACAATTGTAATTAACGAAAGAGATGAAGTTGGTATTGTTGAAATTTTGGGTATTGATCAAGAGAAAATTGATAATGCAATTGAAAAAATTAAAAATTTAATATTTCAGCCTGTTATTGATGAAGTTTATAAAGTAACTGTTGTCAAAATATTAGATTTTGGAGCTGTAGTAGAATTTGTTCCTGGAAAAGAGGTTCTTCTTCATGTATCAGAAATTGCATGGGAAAGAGTTGAAAAAGTTACAGAATACTTGAATCTAGGCGATCAAATTGAAGTGAAATATATGGGTATTGACAAAAGAACTAGAAAACAAAAAGTTTCTAGAAAAGTACTTCTTGAAAGAAAATAATTTATTTTTTCATTTTGGAACAATTATTGTGGCAATATATAGTCTATGAGACAACTAAAAATAACAAAACAGGTAACCAATAGAGAGACTGCCTCTCTTGATAAATATCTTCAAGAAATTGGAAAGGTAGATCTTATCACAGCTGAGGAAGAGGTTGAATTAGCTCAAAGAATAAAAAAGGGTGATCAATTTGCTCTTGAGAAACTTACCAAAGCTAACCTAAGGTTTGTTGTTTCTGTAGCTAAACAATATCAAAACCAAGGCTTAACTCTTCCAGATTTAATTAATGAAGGTAATCTTGGTCTCATAAAAGCAGCCCAAAGGTTTGATGAAACTAGAGGATTTAAATTTATTTCATATGCTGTTTGGTGGATTAGACAATCTATACTTCAGGCTCTTGCTGAACAATCTAGAATTGTAAGACTTCCTCTAAATAAAATTGGATCAATAAATAAGATTAATAAGACTTATGCTTTTCTTGAGCAAGCTCATGAGAGAGCTCCTTCAGCTGAAGAAATTGCGAAAGAGCTTGATATGACTGTTAATGATGTTAAGGAGTCTTTAAAAAACTCAGGTAGACATGTATCAATGGATGCACCTTTAGTAGAAGGAGAGGATTCAAACCTTTATGATGTTCTAAATAGTGGAGAATCACCTAATCCTGACAGACAACTTTTACATGAATCTCTTAGAACTGAGATAGAAAGAGCTTTAGATACCCTTACTCCTCGAGAAGCTGATGTTGTAAGACTATATTTTGGTCTTGGTAATCAACATGCCATGACTCTGGAAGAAATTGGAGAGACCTTTGATTTAACAAGAGAAAGAGTAAGGCAAATTAAAGAAAAGGCTATAAGAAGGCTAAAACATACTTCAAGAAGTAAAATTCTTAAAACATATCTAGGGTAAACTGATAATCCCTGTTAATGTTTATATCTTTTATTACAAGATTTATTTAATTAATTAAGGATATTTTATATTCGTAACAAAACATCATGTCTATTAAAATAGCCCCATCTATTCTAGCTGCAGACTTTGGCAATCTTGCTCATGATTGCAAAAAAATTGATAATAGTAATGCTGACTGGTTCCATTTAGATGTCATGGATGGATTGTTTGTCCCTAATATATCTTTTGGTATGCCTATTGTCAAATCAATTAGACAAATGACAAAAAAACCTCTTGATGTTCATTTGATGATTGTGGAGCCTGAAAGATATGTAGATAAATTTATTGAAATTGGGTCTGATATACTTACTGTTCATGTTGAGGCTACTACAAAAATGGATTATATCATAGACAAAATTAATCAATCAGGAATTAAATCTGGAATTGCTATTAATCCTGATACCCCAATTAGTAAATTAGAAAATTACATTACTAATATTGACCTGATTTGCTTAATGGGAGTTCATGCAGGATTTGGAGGGCAAAAATTTATTGAAAAAACATTTAATAGACTTGAAGAACTTAAAAGTTTAATTAATTCTAAAAAATCATCTGCCCTTATTGAGATTGATGGCGGAGTAAATGAAAATAATTTTGAAAGACTTAAAACTTTAGGTGCAGATATTCTTGTTGCAGGAAGCTATGTTTTTAATTCTTCAGACTATAATGCTGCTATTGATTTTTTGAAATAAACATTAATTTAGAATTTCTAATTTTGTTAAGATTATAATGATGAATTTATTTAAAATATTAAAATTAAGTTATTTCTTAATTTTTTTTATTGCTTGTAACTCTTCAAGCAGTTTTGATGATGAAAATCTAAATTCAATTAATGAAGATATTAATATTGGTGAAAACCAAAATTTAAATTCTAATAGTTCAGATCAAACTCAATTTACTCTTCTCGCATTAGGTGATAGTTATACTATTGGAGAAGGAGTCGATGAAGATCAAAGATGGCCTAATCAATTTATTCAAGTTGCCTATGAAAATGGTGTAGATTTCATAAGTTCTAGAATAATAGCAGAGACAGGCTGGAAAAGCTATGATTTAATTAACGCAATAGAGTCAAGCAATTTTGAAAAAAAATATGATTATGTATCACTATTAATTGGAGTAAATAATCAATTTAACTCAAAACCTGTTAATGAATTTAAAAATGACTTAGATAAACTATTAATCAAAATAAATAATTTAAAGAAAAAAAATGGTAGTGTTTTAATAATTTCTATTCCTGATTGGGGATCATCACCATTTGGAGAGGGTTTTGATAGAAATGAAATATCAAATGAAATAAATACTTTTAATAATAGTTTGAAAAGCTTTGCAAATATTAATGGTTTAAAGTATGTTGATGTAACTGAAATATCTCGAAGAGCAATTAATGAACCTAATCTTATTGCAGTTGACAATTTACATCCTAGTGGTATAATGTATCTCGAGTGGGCAAAAAAAATTTTTCAAGTTTGGATAGACTAAAAAAAACAGCAATTGATTTTGATATAAGTGACAAACTCTCAAGCTTTAGAGAAGAGTTTATTATTCCTAAAAATAAGATCTATCTAGATGGAAACTCCTTAGGTTTATTATCCAAGAATACGATAAGTAGCTTAAATAGCTTAATAAAAGAAGAATGGGGAAATGATTTAGTTTCTAGTTGGAATAAAAGTTGGGTTGACCTTCCAAAAAATATATCAGGAAAGATAGCCTCTATTATTAATTCTAAAGGAGAAGAAGTTTACGTTGGTAGTTCTACATCAAATAATCTTTATAAGCTAATTAAGAGCATATTAGACGCTAATAAGGATATAAAAAGTATATCAACTGATAGTTTAAATTATCCGTCTGATAAATATATATGTGAGGGTATTTCTAAAGATTACAATATTGATTTTAATCTTTTAGATTATGGCAATGACTCATTACCAAATATTGAAGAACTTAAAAAATTCATATTAAAGACAAAGGGTATTTTAATTCTTTCTCATGTTACATATAAAAGTTCATATAGATACCCAATTATTGAAATAAACAGGTTTTGTAAGGATAATGATACAATAGTAATTTGGGATTTAAGTCATTCTATAGGCGCAATTGATATTGACATGAATCACAATGAATCAAACTATGCTGTTGGGTGTACTTATAAATACTTAAATGGTGGACCTGGATCTCCTGCATTTATATATGTTAGAAAAAGTGAAATTAGGAAATTAAAATCACCAATTAAAGGTTGGTTTAGTCATAAAAATCCGTTTGACTTCTCTGATGATTACAAAGAGTCTAATTCTATGGATAAATTCTCTAATGGCACACCACATATACTCTCGTTAGCAACTCTAAAAACATCACTTGATATAACTATAAATGCATCAACAAAAAGATTAGAAAATAAATCAGAAAGTTTATTTAAATTTTTTCTCTCTATATATGAGGAAGAATTAAAGGATTTAAACTTTGAATTGATAACACCTGAAAACAGAGATGAGAGGGGTTCCCATATATCCATTAAACATGAAGAAGCTTGGCGAATATCTAAATGTTTAATTTCTCCTGTAAACCAAAATTCAAAAGAAATTATTGTTGACTACAGGCCAAAAAATATAATCAGGATAGCATTAACTCCACTATACACTTCTTTCGAAGATATTTATTGCTTTTGTTTCAGAGTTATAGAAATAATAAAAAAGGGAGAGTTTAAAAACAAGGATAGTTCAATGCAAGGGGTTACTTAAATTTTAAATTTATCTAATTCATCAATTTACTTTTAACCATTTCTGCTATTACTTTTCCCTCAGCTTTTCCTGAAGTTTTTTGATTAACATTAGAAATAACTTTCCCCATATCTTTCATTGAGTCAGCATTTAAATCTTTTATTACGGAATCAATAATAACAGATAATTCAATTTCACTTAGCTGATCTGGTAAAAATTCTGAGATAATCTTTGCTTGAGAAATTTCAATATTAGCAAGTTCTTCTCTTTTTTGTTCACTGAATATTTTTGCACTTTCATTTCTCTGCTTTACCATCTTTTGAAGTATTTTAAGAATTACAGCCTCATCAACTTGATCTTTTGAACCAGTTTTAGTTTTCTCTAATAATATTCCAGCTTTAACAGCTCGAAGGGACTCTAACCTCAAAGTATCTCTGCTTTTCATTGAGTCCTTAATTGACTCATTAATTTTATTTTCTAAACTCATATTAATCAACGTTATCATGAAGATATGTATTTACATTTGGAAATTCTAACTTATTATCCTCATTTAGAATTGTCTTTGATAGTATATCTTCATTATTAGATTTTTGATCATTTATTTCAATACCCATTCTTTTATATGCAGGAATTTTTTCTAAATCTTCAATTGTTGAGTTTTTATTCTTAAACACATAATTATATTGTTTAAGATTTTCTTTTCTAATTAAATTTTCATTATCAAGATCAGTATCTATTGGTTTTTCAAATAGATTTTCAGTCTCTTCTCTTTCATTAATCTCAATTTCATCATTAACTAAAATGTCATCATTGAGCGTCATAGTCAATAGATACTTCATCATTAAGATCTAATTTAATAAACTCAATGTTATCTTCTTCAATATTACTAAAACCGGTTACGTGTTCTGTTTCAAAATTATTATGACTCTCATATTCAAGATCACTTTCGATAATTTTATTTTTCTCCTTATTATTACTTATTTCATTATCATAAGAAAAAAGACCAAATGTAATTTCATTACTTGAATCATTATCTTCTAAAACATCATTTAATTCAGGGAAAACATATTCAACATCATTAACCTCAATCTCATCAATATTAATTTCTGGTTCTACAACTTCATAAGTAATATCTATATTCCTTAATATTTCATTTATTTCACTTTCAATTTTCTTTTGTTGAGACTCATCATTTAATTTTTCATCAACAATTGGATCAGTTTGATCAGTTAAATTATCTAAAACCTCTTTGTCTTCATCAATCAATGTTTTTTCAAAAGGATGATCTTGATCTAGATTATATATTATTTTTTTGGATTCAGAACTTACAAGACTTTTTTGTTTTTCATCACCAAACCCAGTAGCTATAATTGTAACAGAAATATTATTTCCTAATTCAAGATCTTCTCCTACTCCCATTATTATATTTGCACTATTACCTGTCTCATTTTGAATATATTCATTTATTTCTCCAATCTCATCAATTGTAATTTCCTCAGAACCAGAGACAATTAGTAATAAAACATTTTTACTTCCCTCAATTTTATTGTCATTAAGTAATGGAGAATCTAAAGCTTTAATCACAGCTTCATTTGCTCTATTTGATCCACTTGTGATAGATGATCCCATTATAGCAGTTCCACTATTAGATAATACTGTTTTTGCATCCTTTAGATCTATATTTTGTGTGTAGTGGTGAGTAATTACTTGAGCAACACCTCTTGCAGCAGTAGCTAATACCTCATCTGCTTTTGAAAATCCTTCTTTAAAGCCTAGATTTCCGTAAACATCTCTTAATTTATTGTTGTTGATTATAATTAATGAATCTACAGATCGTTTTAATTTCTCTAATCCTTTAACTGCTTGTAATTCTCTGTTTTTTCCTTCAAAATTAAATGGAATAGTTACTATTCCTACTGTTAAAATATCAAACTCTTTAGCCATTTCAGCTATAATAGGTGCCGCTCCTGTTCCTGTTCCACCACCCATTCCTGCAGTAATAAACAGCATCTTTGTTTGAGTTTCCAATAGATTTTTTAATTCCTCATAACTTTCTAAAGCAGCTAGTTTTCCTATTTCAGGATTGGCTCCTGCACCAAGTCCTTCTGTTAAATTAACTCCAAGTTGAATCTTATTAGGGACAGGACTTTCTTCTAATGCTTGTGAATCTGTATTACATACAACAAAATCTACACCTTTTATTCCCTGTTTATACATATGATTTACAGCATTACTTCCTCCACCACCTACTCCCATAACTTTCATTACATTACTCTTATTTTTTGGTAAATCAAAACTAAAGTTTGAATCTATTTCTGTTTTCATTTTATGACTTTTTATTAATTATCAATTGTGTTATCTACGTTATCTACTTTATCTATAAATTTTTTAAAACCTTCCCCCCATTTTGTCAAGATTGTTTTTCTTTCTTGGTTCACTAGATCATTTCCTGTTGAGTTTGATAAAGAATTTTCATCTTCTGTATTATTCTCAATTGCTTTCATCAATAAACCAACCGCAGTTGAATAAATTGGATTATACTCATCTGAGTCTCCTGCTAAATGTTCCCCTGGAAAGCCGATTCTAGTATCCATTCCTGTGACATATTCAGTCAATTGCTTTAAATGTCTTAGTTGACTACCTCCTCCAGTTAAAACAATTCCAGCAATTAATTTCTTTTTTGAATCTTCATGACCATAGTTTTTGATTTCTAGATAAGCCTGTTCTATTATTTCAACAACTCTTGCGTTAATTATTTTAGATAGTGTTTTTAAGGAAATTTCTTTAGGATCTCTTCCTCTTAGCCCAGGAATTGAAACAATTTCTGAGTCTTTATTTTCTCCTGGCCATGCTGAACCAAATTTAATTTTAAGTTGTTCTGCCTGGTTTCCAATTATCGAACACCCCTCTTTAATATCCTCAGTAATAACATTTCCACCAAATGGAATAACAGCAGTATGTTTAATTATTCCATCTTTAAAAATTGCAACATCAGTAGTTCCACCTCCTATGTCAATTAATGCAACACCAGCCTCTTTTTCTTCATTTGATAAAACAGCATCTGATGATGCTAAAGGCTCAAGAGTTATATCACCCATCTCTAAACCAGAACTTTTTATGCATTTTCCAATGTTTCTAATAGATGAAACTTGTCCTACTACTATGTGGAAATTTGCTTCTAACCTACTTCCATACATACCTATTGGTTCTTTAATTTCAGATTGACCATCTACTTTAAAATCCTGAGGTAAAACATGAATAATTTCTTCACCAGGGAGCATAACTAGTTTATAAACTTGATCAATTAATTTATCAATATCATTATCATTAATTACTTCGTCAGGATTTTCTCTTGTTATATAATCACTATGTTGAAGACTTCTAATATGTTGTCCTGCTATCCCAACTGCAACCTCTTTAACTTCAATACCAGATCTTGACTGTGCTTCATCAACAGCTATTTTAATTGACTGTATTGTTTGTGTTATATTATTTACTACCCCCCTATGAACTCCTAAACTTTGAGATTTTCCAACACCAATAACTTTGACTTTATTAAATTGATTTTTTTCTCCAACCATTGCAACTATCTTAGTAGTTCCAATATCTAACCCAACTGAAAAATTTTTATTCATAACTTTATTTTTTGATCGCTATCAAACGATTATTGTATACCAAATCAATCTGCTTATAATCTTCACTTATTGATTTATTATTTTGGTATGCATAAAATCCTTTTAACGTTTTTAGTTTATTTTTTAATTTATGTTCATTTCCTATTCTTATATCTAAATCATAGTTTTTAATGTTTACATATATTTCTCCTTCTTTAAAGCTTATAGATTCAAGCTTATTATGAAAGAATTTATCCTCATCAAAACCTTTAATAATTTTTAGAATTTTTGGAATTTCAACCTTAGGTATAATTCCTATTATTTGCGGTAAACTATCACTTAACATATTGTTTGAACTAATAATTACTCCTGAGGAATCTATATAAGAGTCTGACTCTATTAGGACAGCTAATGGTTCTCTATCTATTATGTCAATTTCTACTTCTAAATTACTGTTATAATAAATTTCAATATTTCTAATTGAATTTATTTTATTTAATTCGTTTTCAATTTTTTGAAATTCATTAGTTTTAACTAATTCAAATATTCGCTCTACTTTCATTAAACTGTCAACAATTTTTTTATTATCAAAAGATCTAAAACTAGTATAATTTATATTTTGATAATTTATATTTTGATAATTATTGAACTCAATAAAAAAACTAAATAAGCTCATACTAATTATTACAAAAACTAACCCTATCATTCTTATTAAACTACTCATTTGTAAATATTTCTTTATTTAAATTATCTGTAAGATTTCCAGCTCCTAGGATTGATATTACATCAGTATTTGAATTAATTATTATATCATTAATTGAATCTTTACTTATCATTTCTTTCTTTGATGAATTTATCTTTTTAAGCAATAATTGAGAATTAACTCCATCAATAGGCTTTTCTCTTGCAGGATAAATATCTAATAGATATACCTCATCAAACTTTGATAACACTAAAGCAAATTCATCCATAAAATCTCTTGTTCTTGAAAATAAATGGGGTTGGAAAATGACAGCCTTTGATTTATTCTTATAATTTGTAATAATTGTATCATAAACTGATTCGATTTCAGTTGGGTGATGAGCATAGTCATCTATTATAATTTTATCATCAATTGTGTAGACTTCCATCCTTCTTTCAATTCCTTTTAAACTTCCTAGAAAGGGCAATAATTCTTTAATATCTATTTCTTTAATCTGATCAATCACAGATAGTGCAGATAGAACATTTTTAAGATTATGCATACCAATAATTTTGACATATACATTAGTGAAATAATTATTTGGTGTTTTTAAATTAAACGAAATACCATTATTTTTCATTAGTATATTAGAAGCTCTATAATCAGCTTCATTTGTAATTGAAAATGTATAATCTCTTTTTATTTTGATTTGCTCTTCAGCGACCAAGCCGCTAGTTACGTTTGATGCAAAAAGCTCGAAACTTTTATTTAAAGAATCAAAATCTCCATAAACATCAAGATGATCACTTTCAATTGAAGTAATTACAGCATAATCCGGTGATAAATTTAAAAATGACCTATCATATTCGTCTGCCTCAACAACAACATAATCATCTCCAGTATAAATATAATTTGAATTATATCCTTTCATAATTCCACCAACAAATGCCTTAAATTTCACACCATGAGAATAAAGAAGATGACTAATTATACCTGTAGTTGTAGTCTTTCCATGAGTACCAGCTACTGCAATACATTTAGAATTTTTTGTTATTTCACCAAGAATTTCTGATCTCTTATAAATTTTATTTAATCCCTTAGAAATAAAGTAATCCAGATAAATATTATCATCCTTCACTGCAGGTGTGTATATTATTTCTACATCTTCTCCAATCATTTCTTTTGGAATCAAATCAAGGTTTAATTTATTAGTAATAACTATTCCTTTATTTAATAAAATCTTAACTGATTGATTGTTTTCTCTATCATAACCAAAAATAATATTTCCTTTATCATGAAGGTATTGAGCAATAGATGACATTCCAATACCTCCAATTCCGATAAAAAAATATTTTTTATTTATCATTATTAAAATGTTTTTTTATTATTTCAACAATATCATTTGAAGCATTAGGTAATGCCATTAATGAAATATTTTTAGAAAGTTCATTTCTCAAATTTTCATCCTTTAATAATAAATCAAGTTTATTCTTAAAAATTAGATCAAGATCTTTTTCCTCTATGCATATACAGGCATTCTTTTCTTCAATTTTCCTTGCATTTTCTAATTGATGATTTTCAGCAACATTAGGAGAAGGAATTAAAATAGATGGTTTTGAAACAATTGCTAATTCAGAAAGAGTTAAAGCTCCACTTCTAGCTAATATAATATCAGATGAATAATATATTGAATCAATATCATTAATAAAGTCAGTTACATAAATCGAATCGGAATTATATTTCTTGTAATCTTTAAGATATCCCTTTCCACATTGCCATATAATAAATACATCTTTAGAAATAATAAAGTCAATATTTTTTTCAATTGTTTTATTTATTTTATCAGAGCCTAAACTTCCACCAAAAATTGAAATTATAATCTTATTATCTTCTATATTTAATTTTTTCTTAATATTAACAGAGCTATTTGATTTACTAATTGATTCTCTTATTGGATTTCCCGTTAAAAACAACTTTTTTGAAGGAAAGTATTTTTCCATTTTATCATATCCAACAGATATATAATTTGCATAACTTGATAAAAGTCTATTAGAAATTCCAGGTAATGAATTCTGTTCTTGAATTAATGTTGGTATCCTTAAAAGTGATGAAATAAATACAATTGGGAAACTTGCAAAACCCCCAGTTCCAATTACAAATTTTGGATTAAACTTAATAATGATAAATAGAGAATGAATAAAACTAACAATAAGCTTAAAAGGTAAAAGTAAATTTTTAATTGAGAAAGATCTTTGAAGTCCACTTATCCATAAACCTTCTATATTATAGCCATGTCTAGGAACAATATTCATTTCCATCCTTCCTTTTGCCCCAACAAATTTTATTTCAGAGTTAGAAAAAGATTCTTTAATCTTATTTGCAATAGATAAAGCAGGATATATGTGCCCTCCTGTTCCTCCACCTGAAATTATAAATCTATTATTATCTACCATTCTTATTTTTTATTGAAGAACTAACGCTAAGTATCATTCCTAACGAAATACAAGTCATCCATGCTGAAGATCCTCCACTACTAATTAGAGGTAAGTTTTGTCCAGTTACAGGAATTATTTGAGTAGCTACTGAGATATTTGTAAATGCCTGTATTATTATAAAAACACCAAGACCAGAAACTAATATTTTTCCAAATCTGTCATCAATTCGATGAGTTATTGATAAAAATCTAAAGAACATTAATATGTATAGACAAATAATAAAAGCTCCACCTACAGAACCCCATTCCTCAACAATTATTGCAAAAATAAAATCTGAATTACTTTGAGGTAGATGATTTTTCATTATACTTTTTCCAGCTCCAACACCAATTAAACCTCCATTATTAATTGCCATTTTTGCTCTTTCTATCTGATAACTTGCATCCAAATTTTTATTTGATCCAAAGTTTTCAATTCTACTTAACCACGTATCTATTCTATTTGGGAATTTATCTGGAAAAGTTTTAGCTGTAAAAAAGAAAGTTATTAATAGAAAAACTAATATTAAAAAAACTTTAAATAAATGTCGTAATGGAAATCCTGAAATAAAAAGAGTAATTACCAAAGCTGTAAAAATTAAAAATGCTGATGAGAAATTGGCTGGAAATATTAAAAAAATATATGTAAAAATTGGAAGCCAAAGTGGTATTAAGGTTTCAGAAAATTTAGTTTTTGACAATTCTACTTTTGAAAGATATCTAGCTGTATAGGTTATTATTATTATAGCTGCAAGAGATGAAGTTTGAAAACTTATACCTACAAATGGAATATCAATCCATCTACTTGCCGCTGAACCCCCTATTATAGTTCCCTGAAACAAAGTATAAACTAATAATCCTATACCAATTGGCAAAAGAATTATTGACATCCCCCTAAAAAATTTAAACGGAACTAGTTTAATAGATAACATCAGTATAAAACCAAATAGTATTACTATCAAGTGTTTTACTAAATAATATATTGGAGATGCACCATCTATTACATATGAAAGGTATGAGCTTGATGAGAAAACAGGAAAAAAAGAAAATAGAGATAGTAGTAATACAATTACTATTAAAACTTTATCTCCAAATATTAAACTTTTAGTACTCATCTATAAATTTCTAACTGCTTTTTTAAACTGATTTCCCCTATCCTCATAACTATCAAATAAGTCAAAACTGGCACATGCAGGAGACAAAAGAACATTATCCTTTTTTTCTGCAATTTTATTTGCAACTTTAACAGCTTCAGTAATTGATTCTGTCTCTATTATGATTTCAATTACGGGCTTGAATGTTTCAATAATTTTATCATTATCAATTCCAAGGCAAATAATAGCTTTTACCTTCTCTCTAACAATTGGTAGCAATTCAGAATAATCATTTCCCTTGTCCACCCCTCCTGCTATCCAAACTGTAGGATATTTCATTGAATCTAATGCATAATAAGCAGCATTAACATTTGTTGCTTTTGAATCATTAATATAATTTACTCCTTGTATCGTTAGAAAGTTTTCAAGACGATGAGGGAGGCCTGAAAAAGTTAGAAGACTTTCTCTAATTATTTCATTATCAATTTTAAGCAAATCTGAAACTGTAATTGCAGCCATTGCATTCAGTAAATTGTGCCTTCCTTTAAGCGCAAAATCTTCGGTATTTATCATGATAGTTTTTTTTTTGTTAGAAAGAATATGATTGTCTATTAATACTTTGTTTTGATTGTTATTATTAATTCCTATTGAAATTTTATTTGTGGTTAAATTTTTAGACTTTAAAGCCTCTATTAAAACTTTATCATCTGAATTATATATCAGATAATCTGATTCATCTTGATTTTCTGTAATTCTCATTTTAGCATCAACATATTTGCTAAAATTATTTTCATATCTATCTAAGTGATCTTCTATTATATTAGTTATAATGGAAATATTTGGTTTAAATTTCTTAATATCATCAAGTTGAAAACTGCTTACCTCTAGTACATAGAAATCTTTATCTCCAGACATAAGCATTTTTGAAAAGCTATCACCAATGTTTCCTGCTAAGCCAACATTTAAACCAGCTTTCTCTAGTATGTGATATATTAGTTTAGTTGTAGTGGTCTTTCCATTTGTTCCAGTAATACAGATTTTAAATGAATTAGAATAACTACTAGCAAATTCAATTTCAGAAATTATAGGAATGTCAAATGATTTTATTTTAGAAATTATTATAGATGTATCAGGTATTCCTGGACTTTTAATGATTAAATCAGAAAACTTTATTTTATCAAACGAATGATCCTTTTCTTCAAATTTGATTGAATTTTTAACGAATATTGATTTTATATCTTTTCTTATTTCACTTATATCTGACACAAATACATTATGTCCTTTTTGATGTGCTAGCATAGCTGCTCCAAATCCACTTTCACCTGCGCCAAGAATAGTTATATTTTTTATCATCTAATTTTCAGTGTTAAAATTGTTATTAGAGCTAGAAATATTCCTATAATCCATAATCTTGAGACTATCTTACTTTCATGATAACCAGCTTTTTGAAAATGGTGATGAATTGGAGACATTAAAAAAATTCGTTTTCCAATACCTGTTTTACTTTTAGTTATTTTAAAATAGCCAACTTGAAAAATAACTGATAGAGCTTCTAAGAGAAAAACTCCACATAGGATTGGAATTAATAACTCTTTTCTTATTAAAATTGAAATTACTGCAATTAAACCTCCAACAGTCAAACTCCCAGTATCTCCCATAAAAACTGTAGCTGGATATGTATTATACCAAAGAAAACCTACTAATGAACCTAATAGTGAAGCTATAAAAATTGTTATCTCTCCAACTCTTGGTATATACATTATATTGAGATAATCTGAGAAAACTATATTACCAGAAGTCCATGCAAAAACTCCAAGAGTAAATACTATTATAGCAGATAAACCTGCAGATAAACCATCTAATCCATCTGTTAAATTATTAGAATTGGAGACTGCTGAGATTATAAATATTATAATTGGAATAATTATTAACCAGATGAATTTATCTCCATTTTTAAAAAGACTATTTGATATTTCACTGTAGTTAAGTTCATTGTCTTTAAAGAATGGTACAGTAGTCTTATAAGACTTTACTTCTTTAAGTTGTGAGAATTTAATTTTTTCTTCATTTTTATTAAACTCTACTATAGTTATATCATTACTTGACAACAATACTAATCCAACAAAAACTCCTAATAAAGATTGACCAGCTATTTTAAATTTTCCTTTTAATCCTTTTTTATCTTTCTTAAAAACTTTAATATAATCATCAATAAAACCAATAATCCCAAGCATTAATGTTGAGATAATCAATATTTGAATATATATGTTTTGAAGATTAGACATTAAAATTACTGGAATGAGTGTTCCTATTATAATTATTAAACCACCCATAGTAGGAGTTCCTACTTTTTTATCTTCTCCTTCAAGTCCAAGCTCTCGAATATTCTCACCTATTTGTTTCCTTTTTAAATAATTAATTATTTTTTTTCCAAAAACAATAGATATAATAAGTGATAGTAATACAGATACAGCAGCTCTAAAAGATAAATAACTAAACAAACTTGCACCTGGAAAATTAAATTGACTTTCTAATATTTCGAACAGATAGTATAGCATGTTTATTTATTAAAAATTTGTTTTGCAATTTTAAAATCATCAAACTGAATTCTCTTATTATTTTTTAGCTCTTGATAATCCTCATGACCTTTTCCTGCTATCAGAACTATATCTCCTTTTATACTATTTTCTTTTGCTTCTATAATTGCTTTTAATCTTTCTATCTCTACTGAAACTTTATCAGTATTAAATTTTGACACACCCTCAATCATGTCATTAATAATAGAATTAGGATCTTCAGATCTCGGATTGTCTGAAGTAAATATTACTCTTGAACTAAGATCGGAACAAATTTTACCCATAATTGAACGTTTATCTTTATCCCTATCTCCTCCACAACCAATAACAGTTATTAGGTTTTGACTTGAGGACTTTATTTTGTTTATAGTTGATATTACATTTTCTATTGCATCAGGAGTATGAGCATAATCAACGATAACAGTAACTTTATTAGTTGACAAAAAAGATTGCAACCTACCAACTACACTTTCAAGCATACTCATAGCAGTTAATAATTTAATTTTATCAATATTGTATAGTTTCCCTATAGAGTATATTGCTAATAAATTTGAAGCATTGAACTTACCTATTAGCTTAGTCCAAATCTCACTACTCTCTATACTTAGAAGCATTCCATTCAATTGTTGTTCAATTATTCTTGATGAGAAGTTAGACTTTGACTTTAACGAATATGAGTATACCTTAGCTGAAGTATTTTGAACCATATATTTTGCATTTTTATCATCAATATTGATAAGTGCAAAAGATTTTTTACTTAGTGAATCAAATACAGTTTTTTTGGTATCTCTGTAGTCTTTAAATGATTTATGATAATCAAGATGATCATGAGTAAGGTTTGTGAAAATCATTCCTTTAAAATCTAACCCATTGACTCTTTTTTGAAAAATTCCATGAGATGAGACCTCAATAAAACATGTTTTAATTTCTTTATTTATCATTTCAGATAAATGATGATTTAGTGTTATAGGATCAGGAGTTGTATTCTTTGAGGTTTCGATAAAATCATCATATTCAATATTTATAGTTGATACTAATCCAGACTTAACTTCTAATTCATTAAATAACTTGAATAAGAAGTGATGCAATAGTTGTTTTACCATTTGTTCCTGTAACACCTATCAGATCTAATTTTGAAGATGGATTATCGTAAAAATTTGAGGCAATTATTGAAAGTGCTGATTTTGAACAATTAACACATATGTAAACTAATTTATTTTTTTTGAAATTTTCAGGCAATACTTCACAAACAATAACAGAAGCACCTTTTATAATAGATTCGTCTATGTAGTCATGACCATTGACATATCATAACCTTTTATAGCAATAAAAAGAGTTTTATTTTCAACATCCCTTGAATCGAAAGTTATTTTTGTAATATCTATATCAGTATCTCCGTACACGGAATCAATATTCACTTTAAATAATATTTCTTTTAACTTTTTCAAAATAGTATATCAATATCCTTTTTACTTATTTCAATTTCTATTGGAATTCCAGTTATAATTTTCTGAGCTACTTTTTTAAATACTGGAGCTGCTACAGAGTCCCACCATAAAATCCTTTTGATTTATTAGGTTTATTTATAACTACTATTGCAGAATATTTAGGATTATCTGCAGGAAAGTATCCCACAAAACTTGAAACATATTGAGTTTCATCCTGATGTATAATCTATCTGACTTGTTCCAGTTTTTCCAGCAATCTTAATATTTTTATCATATATATTATTTGCAGTTCCCCATGGTTTACTAACAACATTATTTAACATTTTTTGGACTGAGCTCAAAGTTTCGTTAGAACATATAGAAGGCATAATTACCTCTCTATCTATCGTATAAATAGGTTTTTCTCCAAATGCGCCTATACTACTTATAAAGCTTGGCTTAACCATTTCCCCATTATTTGCTACGGCGTTATAAAAAGTTAGAGTTTGCAAAGGTGTCATACTAACTCCATAACCAAAAGCCATCCATGGCAAGGAAATTCCACTCCAATCATCATCATCAGGATGAGGAATTTTAGGTTGTCCTTCTCCCTTTATATCTATATTAACTTTTTGATCAATTTTCATATTAATTAATCTATCAACAAGTCTTTCTGGATTATTTTTATAATTATCATAGATTAACTTAACCATTCCAGTGTTTGAGGAAACTTCAAAAGCTTTAGAAACTGGGATTTTCCCATATCCCTTCTTGTTAGAATCTCTTACTTCATATTTATTATAAAATTTTAGTATACCATTCCCTGTATCTACAGAATCACTTGGACTTACAACACCGTCTTCCAGAGCTGCAATTAAGGTCATTAATTTAAATGTTGATCCAGGTTCTTGACTTTCCCAAATACCATAATTAATTTTTTCATAATATTTTCCTTTGGAAGTTCTAGCTAAATTTGAAATACCCTTGACCTTTCCTGATTTTGTCTCCATCACTATCATAGTTCCATGGTCAGCTTCAAATTTTTCTAACTGATATAAAAGCTCATGATGAACTACATCTTGAATTCCAGTATCAATAGTAGTGTGAACATCGTATCCTTGAACTGGTTCTCTTTCATAATAAGGTCTGATTGGTTTCCACTGTCCATCTGCAATCTTTTGCATTAATCTTAGACCACTTTTTCCTGATAAGTATTCAGAATATGCACCCTCTAATCCAATCCTCATATAATTTCCTAATTCGTCAATCTTTTCATAACCAATTGTTCTTTCAGCAATTTTTCCAAGATGACTTTGTCTTTTATGGTGCTCATTAATTATTAATCCCCCTCTATACAATCCTCTGATTAAAAATTGGGAAAGACTTAATATTATTCACATCAGATATTGATAAATTTTTACCAATTAATAAATATCTATTGTTATTATCTCGAGCATTATTAAGATAATTGAAAAAGTATTCTTGAGTTTCATTAAAATAAAGAGATAATTCTCTGGATAAATCTAAAATATAATCATCAAAAACTTTTAATGAAGGGGTTTTTGAATCCCATCTTAATTCGTATTTTATTACTGTTGAAACAATTAAATCTCCATTATCAGAATAAATATTACCTCTAGAGGGTTCAACTTCAATATTTTTCACTGCTTCAATAGTGGATCTTGTATTTTCATCAACTTCAAAATTTTGTAGGTAAAATATCTTACCAATTAAAAAAAATGAAAATAATAGAAACAAAAAGAACATTACATTCATTCTACTTGCTATTCTATTATTTGATTTACTCATTTTAGTCTTTAATTATTAATTTTATAGGTGGATATTTTGATGTTGACAAACCATTTTCTTTCAATCTAGAAGTAACCCTAGATTCCATTTTAATACTCATTAAATCTACTTTTGAAGAAACTGATATGCTGTTTAAAGTATTTACTTCCTTATTTAATTTAGTTTTTAAAAAAGTTTTTTGATCTACACTGTGACTACTGTAGATTGTAAACATTAATAAAACTGACACAAATAATAACATTCTCCAATTCTTTAAGGAATCTTTTCCAGCTAGAAAATCAATATTTACAAATGATAAAAAGTTTTTCATATTTTTTCAGCAATTCTAAGTTTTGCGCTTCTTGATCTATTATTTTTTATGATTTCTTTTTCTGAAGGCGTTATCATCTTTCCTATTTTTTTTAATTTTAAGTCTTTATTTCCATAGAGATCTGAAGAAGTCTCATTTCTAAAACCACCATTTTGTATAAATTTTTTAACTAACCTATCCTCTAAAGAGTGATATGAAATGCAGACAAGCCTCCCACCCTTTTTTAAATATTTTAAGGATTTATCCAATAATGTCTTTATTACTTCAAGCTCGTCATTAACCTCTATTCTTATAGCTTGAAAGACCTTAGCAAAAAATTTATTTTCTTCTTTAGGTATTGTTAGAGATTTTAAAATTATTTTTAAGTCATTAGTAGTGTCTATATATTTAATAGCTCTCTCAGAGATTATCTTCTCAGTAATTCTTTTATAATTTTTTAGTTCTCCAAAATTTTTAAAAATATATTCTAGTTGATCTTTTTTATAATCATTAACAACAGCTTTCGCATCTGTTTTCTGAGAATTATTCATTCTCATATCCAGACTCAGAGTCAAATCTTGTAGAAAATCCTCTTTTTTCATTATCAATTTGATGTGATGAAATACCAAAATCAGCAAGTAGTCCATCAATCTTATTAATTTGAAAATAGTTGAGGTAATTGTTTAAATATTTAAAATTTGACTTAACTAGACTTACTCTTTTATCAAGAATTTTATTATCAATTGCATCCTGGTCCTGATCAAAGGCTATTATTCTTCCTGATGAATTAAGTTTATTTAAGATTTCTGTAGAATGCCCTCCTCCTCCAAAAGTTGCATCAACATAAATTCCATTGGGGTTGATATTTAGACCAATTATTGACTCCTCAAGCAGTACTGGGTTATGATACATTTTTATCATTTTTATCACCCATTACTTCCTCTGCAAGATTTCCAAAATCAACTTTCGCATCATCTATTGAATTCTCATATAATTCTTTATCCCAAATTTCAAGAATATTCACTGCAGATGAAACAACAATATTTTTTGAAATTTTAGCATGATTAATTAAATCACGTGGAATTAAAATTCTTCCTGACATGTCGATATCAATCTGCCTAACACCAGCAGTAAACCTCCTAATGAAATCTATATTTTTTTTATTAAACCTATTTAGTTTATTAATGCTTATCATCAGCTCATCCCACTCTTTTAATGGATACAGCTCTAAGCATGAATTAAAAACAGCTCTTTTAATAACAAAGCCATTTTTTAATTTATCAGACAACTGCTTCTTTAAAGAAACGGGGAGCATCAATCTACCCTTATCATCAGCCTTACATTCATATGTTCCAATAAAGTGTTGCATTAATTGATTGCTTTACTCAAATATAAAATATATTTACCACTTTTTACCACAATTTACCACATTGTTAATAAATTATTATTTTACTTTTTATAATGTTGATTACCAACTGATTAGATTATAAAAAAAATAGGTTATTCTTTATGCATATATTTGTGCTTAACTCAAAATCTATGCAAGAAGACTTAATCAAAGAAGGTGGATTTAGTTACATCGAAAAAGGAGAGGGCAGGCCTATAATTATTTTACATGGATTGATGGGCGGGTTAAGTAATTTCCAGGGTGTCTTTGAATATTTTCCATCCAAAAAATATAAAGTAATTATCCCTGAGCTGCCTGTTGAAAACACTCCAA
Source organism: Candidatus Marisimplicoccus framensis (assembly GCA_905182065.1). GTDB lineage: Bacteria > Bacteroidota > Bacteroidia > Flavobacteriales > Flavobacteriaceae > Marisimplicoccus > Marisimplicoccus framensis. Next base: position 832,534 of record CAJIZN010000001.1, on the reverse strand, counting down.
TTCTAAAGACAAATGTCGCTACTTTTTCAAAATTTGTAAAAGACTTCATCGATTTCAAGAACTTAAAAGATGTTGTTTTATTAGGCAATTCCCTTGGTGGCCATGTAGGCCTTCTCTTTACTAGAGATTTTCCCGAACTAGTAAGTGGATTAATTATTACCGGAAGTTCAGGATTATATGAAAAGTCAATGATGGGAGATGGATATCCAAAAAGAGGTAATTATGAATATATTCAAAATAAAACTGAAGAGGTTTTTTATGACCCTAAAATTGCTACAAAAGAAATAGTTGATGAAGTATTTGCAGGTGTTAATGATCGAGAAAAATTATTCAAAACATTATCTCTTGCAAAAAGTGCAATAAGACATAACATGACAGATGATCTGCCTAAAATGGACACTAATACTTTGATCATTTGGGGTAAACAAGATGTTGTAACTCCTCCTAATGTTGCTGAAGAATTTAATTCTCTACTTCCTAATTCAGAGCTTTCATGGATAGATAAATGTGGACATGCTCCAATGATGGAACACCCTAAGGATTTTAATATAATAATGGAAAATTGGCTTTCAAAGAATAACTTATAATCAACTTGATTGTGAAAATCAATAATTCAATTTTTGAAAAAAGTAGTAAAGATATTAGCCAATGTCCCAACAATAAATTACCTGAATTTGCATTAGTGGGAAGATCAAATGTTGGAAAATCATCTCTTATAAACACATTATTAAACAATAAATCTATTGCTAAAATATCTTCTAAACCTGGCAAAACACTTTTAATTAATCATTTTAGAATAAATGATAAATTTTATATAGTTGATCTACCTGGTTATGGTTATGCTACAATCTCAAAAAAAATAAAAGAAGACATAAAGATCATGCATAAAAGTTATTTTAAATCTAGAAAAGAACTTTTTTACACTCTCCTTCTTATTGATATAAGACATGAAATACAGCAAAATGATTTAGACTTCATGGAATTTTTAAATAGTAATTATTGTCCCTTCATTATAATTTTTACCAAATCAGATAAGTTAAAAGTAATTGATCTTGATAAACGGTTAGAAACTTTAAAAAAACAACTTTCAGATTATTGGGAAGATTTTCCAAAGATGATTATTACTTCATCAAAAAATAAAAAAGGTATTGATGAAATTCATAGTTTTATAGAGTCTTCACTTAAAGACTATATTATTTAGGATTATCTGATATTCTTTTTTCAAATTCAGCACAAAAATCCTCAATTAAGTTTACGAGATTCTCCTCACCAGTAGCTTTTGATATTGACTGCTTCATTGACAGAAATGTTTGAAGAACAAAGGATTTCATTTCATCAACTGGCATCTCTTTTGTCCAAAGATCCATTTTTAAAGTCTCTTTCTTTTGACTATCCCAAAAGGAGAGTAAGATGGCTTTCGATGACTGATCCTTCATCCCTCCATCTGGAGCAGACCATAAAATTTGTTCAGGAATATTATTATCATCTAACTTAACCTTAATTGTTATTTCTGTTTCTTTCATTTAAGTTTTTTAAACACTAGATTTGCACAAATATATAATTTAATCCTTGTTGATGAAAAACCCTGAAAAAGTTTCAAAACATATAGTTAGTTGGATTGATAACTATCTTAATAAAAGTAAAATGAAGGGCTTTGTAGTTGGAGTTTCCGGGGGAGTTGACTCAGCCTTAACTTCAACACTTTGTGCTGAAACCAAAAGAAATGTTCTTTGTGTTGAAATGCCTATTAATCAGGAGAAAGATCAAGTTTCAAGATCAAAAAAACATATCGAATGGTTAAAGAAAAAATATTCAAATGTTTCCTCTATCAATATCAGCTTAGATAATACGTTTGATTCATTTATAGAATCTATTCCAGAGGTTAAATCTTCAGAAAACGACCTAAGTCTTGCCAATACAAGATCTAGATTAAGAATGGTTGCGTTATATTATTTCTCATCACTAAAAAAATATCTTGTTGTAGGTACAGGAAATAAAGTTGAAGATTTTGGTATTGGATTCTACACCAAGTATGGAGACGGTGGAGTAGACATTAGCCCTATTGCAGATTTGTTAAAATCAGATGTATATAACCTAGCTAAATTTTATAATATTATCAATGAAATTATAGAAGCAACACCAACAGATGGGCTTTGGGATGATAACAGAAATGATGAGGATCAAATTGGAGCATCATATGAAGAGCTTGAAAAAGCAATGCAGATTGCCCATAATTTAGATTATGATTTATCAAATAGAGAACAGGAAGTTTTGAAGATATACAAATCGTTAAACTCATCTAATAGGCACAAAATGCTCCCAATTCCTATTTGTAAAATTCCAAAAGATTATATTAGATAATTGAAAAAATTAAAAATCTTAATTATTGATAGTAGCCCAATTATTAATATTGGGTTTAAATCTATTTTTAAAAACTCTGTAATATTTGAGGTAGCTGCATTTACTGATAATAAAAATGAAATTTATGATATAGTAAATCAGTTAAATATTGATCTAGTTATTTCTGAAATTGATTTCAAAAACGGAAGTATTAAAGATGTTTTAAAAATATTTAAGAAAAATAATATTCAAATACCCTTGGTGGTGTTTACCTCTCAATCCAATGAGAATAAGTCTGTTAGTATCCTAAAAGCAGGTGCCTCAGGATTCATAACAAAAAATTTAAGAAAAAAATCAATAAAACAAATTCTTCAAGATATAGCATTTTCAAAATATGGATCAAAAGAATTAAATAAGTTTACTAGACTTAAAAATAGATTCAACTATGATTATAATACAGAAAAATTAAATAGTCTCTCTAAGCGTGAATTAGAAGTATTGAAATTATTTTTTAGAGGTAAAAGAAATATTGAGATATCAGATAAACTAAGCATTAATCAAAAAACTGTAAATACTTATATAACTAGAATAATGAAAAAGCTTGAGGTTAGTACTAAAACTGATTTATACTTATTGGCTAGAAAACATATTAAACAACCCTATTAAGCTTAGCTGATAAAACCTTTTTCAATCTATAATAGCTCATTACCTCCTCTAGAACATCATTTTCACCTCCCTCTTTTTGAAATTCTTGAAGTTCAATAATTTTTTTATCTATTAGAAACCTTCTCATATTTAAAATTGTTTCGTTTACAAGCTGGCTAAGCTCACTTCCAATCTTTTTAACATAAATATTCTTTCTCTCCCAATCATGTAATTGATATTTTTCATCATTTATTAATATATCTGAAACAATTTTACTTGAACTTGAATCTAAATCATTTATAAAATTTTCAATTGATAATGATGATTGATTATGAAATCCTTCAATTAATTTATTATAAATTGCTTTAAAAGGTGAATGCGTGAACTCTATTTCATCTTCTTGAAGATCTAAATAAATTTTTTCAAAAACTTTAGATGTACTCTCTTTTTTAGTCGTTATATTCTCACCATTATCGTCCCTAGTTAAACGAGAATCCTCATATGAAATTTCCTCAGCACCATATTTTAAAAGGATACTTATAATTTGTCTTTCTAACTGATAAATATAGCTTGAGGTGTTTTCTTTAGGTGAGCTTTGAACTTTAGATATTTTGGTTTTATATAATTTTCTAGAAGATTTTTTTAAAGATTTACTAGTTTCAATATTAGCAAAAGACCTGAAGAGTGAGGCTTCATCAATTTCTAATACAGATGATAATTTTTTAATATAAATTTCCTGTTTTAGAGAATCTGGAATTAATGTTATTGACCTAAGTATATCTTTAATTAAGGCTACTTTTTTATCCTCATCATTATGAAAATCAGTATTTACACTAAGCTTAAAATCAATAAAATCTCTTGATTCATTTTTAACATAATCCAACATAAAGTCTTTCTTGTTTTTTTTCACAAAACTATCAGGATCTTCTCCATCCGGAAAAGAACAAATTTTTACATTTAGACCCTCCTCTAGAATAATATCAATACTTCTTAATGATGCAGCTAATCCTGCTTGGTCTCCATCAAATAATAATATAATGTTAGATGTAAGTCTTTTAATTAAAATAATCTGATCTTTTGTTAAAGATGTTCCTGATGACGCTAACACATTCTTAATTCCATGCTCATGAAGCTGAATAACATCCATATATCCTTCTACCAAGAGACAAGTATCGTCTTTAACTATGAACTGTTTTGATTCATATATTCCATATAAAGTCTTGCTCTTATTATAAATTTTACTTTCAGGAGAATTAATATATTTTGCTAATTTCTTAGTAGAATCGACTATCCTTCCTCCAAAGCCAACAATCCTCCCTGCTATACTTTTAATTGGAAAAATTATTCTACCTCTATACCTATCAATTTTTTTATTATTGCTAGATAAAACTAAACCTGTTTCCTCTAGATAATCATCAGAGTAACCATGTTTTATTGCACTTTTATAGAACTCGTTTTGAAGGTCATTACTAAAACCTAAACTAAAATTTTGAATTGTAGATGAGGATAGCCCTCTATCATTTAAATATTTATTTATTTTATCTTTTTTAGATAAAATTTCCTGAAAATAACTTAAAGCAAAACTGTTAATGATAAATAAGGATTCTCTTTCATTTCTTTCTTGAATATTTTCATCACTTTCAGCTGTTTCAATTATTTCAATATTATATTTATTTGCAAGATATTTTATTGATTCTGGATAATTAAACTGCTCATGCTCCATCAAAAAAGCAATTACATTTCCACCTTTCCCAGAGCTAAAGTCTTTCCATATTTGCTTAGACGGAGAAACAACAAAGCTTGGTGTTTTTTCATTTGTAAACGGACTTAATCCTTTAAAATTTGCACCAGTTTTTTTTAGAGCAATGAAGTCAGAAATTACTTCTTCAACTCTGGAGAATTCAAAAACTTTATCTATTGTATCCTTAGTAATCAAATTATTAAATTTAATGTCAAGATAATAAATTAATACTTTCGCTCAATTATATAATCTAATAGAGTCTTAATAGAATCTCTTGACTCATTATTTGGAAATTTTTCAAGTATCTCTATCGCCTTATTCTTATAATTAAGCATTTTATTATGCGTGTACTCAAACCCATTATATTTAATTATAAATTCATTTACTAATTTCTTGTTATCCGTTGTATATTTTTTCTTTTTTAGTATGGCTTTAATTTCTCTCCTATCTCTATAACTTGAATTTTGAATTGAATGAATCAATGGAAGGGTAATTTTCTGAGATTTTAAATCTGACTTATTGGGTTTTCCAATTCTTTTAGTTGTAAAATCAAAGAGGTCATCTTTAATTTGAAAGATTATTCCTAAATAATTTCCAAAGAGCTCTATATCATCAATATTATTTTTTCCTGATGAGATTGAACCCAACTTACAACAGCATGAAAAAAGAGAAGCAGTTTTTTTTGATATTAAAATGATATAATCTTCTTCTGACAAGTTAAAGTTTCTTGATTTTTGAATCTGGAATAATTCTCCTTCTGAAATTTCTTTTACTGCTTTTGAAACTTCATTTAAAAGATCATAATCTTTATTCTCAGTAGAAAGAAGAAGTGCTTTTGATAGAAAGAAATCTCCAACTAGGACTGAGATTCTGTTTTTCCATAGAGCATTTATTGTTAAAAAATTCCGTCTAACATTACTATCATCGACAATATCATCATGAATTAATGATGCAGTATGAATTAGTTCAACAAGATTTGCAGCTCTATATGATTTTTCGTTAATATTTCCTTTAGAAAACATTTTTGCAAAAAGAAAAACCAATATTGGTCTAATTTGTTTTCCTTTTCTATTGAGAACATAGATTAAAATAAGATCTAAAAGTTTAACTTTTGAAGAAACTGAACTATAAAATTGTTTTTCAAAAATTTTTAATTCTTGAACAATTGGTTTTTTTATTTTCTCAGTTATCTTCAAACCTTACTTAGATAATCATCATTGCATCACCATAAGAAGAAAAATTATACTTTTTTTTCATCGCCTCTTTATAAGCTTTCATTACAAAATCTTTTCCTCCAAATGCAGACACCATCATTAAAAGAGTAGATTTTGGAGTATGAAAATTTGAAATCATTGAGTTAGCAATTGAAAATTCAAATGGTGGAAATATAAATTTATGTGTCCATCCATCATAGGTATTTAAAGTTCCAAATGAAGAAACAGAACTTTCTAAGCCTCTCATTACTGTTGTTCCAACAGCACATATCTTTCTTTTTATTTTTTAATGCATTATTAATTATATCAGCTGAATTCTGATTGATTTTTAATTCTTCAGAGTCCATCTTATGTTTAGAAAGATCCTCAACATCTACAGGGCTAAATGTTCCAAGGCCAATATGTAATGTGATTTCTGGGAGAAGTACCCCTTTAATCTCTAGTTTTTTTAATAAATGCTTAGAGAAATGAAGACCTGCAGTTGGAGCTGCAACAGCACCTTCATTTTTTGCATAAATAGTCTGAAACCTTTCTTTATCTTGAGGCTCAACAGGTCTATTTATATACTTTGGCAAAGGTGTTTCACCAAGTTGCTCGAGTTTACCTCTAAACTCTTCATATGGACCATCAAAAAGGAATCTTAAAGTTCTACCTCTTGAGGTAGTATTGTCAATTACCTCAGCAACTAAACTTTCATCTTCACCAAAATAAAGTTTATTGCCTATTCTAATCTTTCTGGCAGGATCTACTAAAACATCCCAGAGTCTCTGATCTTGGTTAAGCTCTCTAAGAAGAAATACCTCAATTCTTGCTCCAGTTTTCTCTTTATTACCAAATAATCTGGCAGGAAAAACTTTTGTGTTATTTAGAACTATAACATCTCCTTCATCATAAAAGTCAATAATATCCTTAAAAACTAGATGCTCAATCGTTTCTTCTTTTCTATTAAGAAGCATTAATTTACATTCATCTCTTTCAGCAGATGGATGTTGAGCAAGATATTTATCAGGAAGTTTATAGTCAAAAGCAGATAATTTCATATTATAATATTAGGTGGGCAAATATAACCTTCTGAAACACCGAAAGTCAAGTAATTAAGTAATTATTTTTGAAAAATCTTAAATCCTATTGATTCTAGATCATTCCAGAAGTTTAGATAAGATTTAGAAACAACCTCTGGATTATTAATAATAATTGGGTTAATCATAGATAAGGGTGCAAAAGACATCGCCATCCTATGATCATCATATGTGTTTATAATAACTCCTGATTTTAATTTAGAATTATTTATTAATGTTATTGACTGATCTGAAACAGCTATGGTGTCTACTTCAAATTTTTCAATCTCTCTCTTTAATGCTAGTAATCTATCTGTTTCTTTAAGTTTTAATGTATGAAGTCCCTCAAGTTTACAATCTACCCCAAGACCTAAACATGTCACAATAATAGTCTGAGCTAGATCTGGGTTATCTCTAAGGTTAAGTGAGATACTGTCTGGAAGATCAATATTATTTTTTTTTAAATAAATTTTATTGTTGATGAAATTTGTTTCAACACCAAACTGTTTATATATCTCCACAATTCTAGAATCACCTTGAATACTTTTATTAAAAAATGATGAAAGAGTTATATCTGAAGTATCAGATAATGCCACTAAGCTAAAAAAGTAAGATGCCGAACTCCAGTCTGATTCAACTATTTGATCAGGAATTTTATTTGAGACTAATTGTTTGACAATTACTTCATCTGGTTTAACATCAACATTACCACCTATTCTTTCTATAATTTTTTTAGTCATATGAATATATGGTAATGATGTTATCTTAGTAGAGAATTTAATTTTTAAACCTTTATTGATAGTAACACCCAACATCATTAATGATGACACATATTGAGAGCTAACATTTGCAGGTAAAGTGACAATATTTTTAGATATTAATTTACCATTAAGTCTAATAGGAGGATATCCTTTTTTGTCTATATATTCTATGTCAGCACCTAGATTATTTAAAGCTTCAACTAAAACTAAAATAGGTCTTTCTTTCATTCGAGTCGAACCAGTTAAGATTTTAGAAGAATTTAGAATTGACGAATAATAAGAAGCTAAAAATCTCATTGCTGTTCCTGCATGTCCAATATTTATTTCCTCATTACCAGATTTAAGTGAGGAAATCATTGTATTTGTATCATCTGAATCAGAGAGATTAGTAATATTAAAGAAAGAGGTGTAAGCTCTTAAAGTTAGAAGACGATTTGACTCACTCTTTGAACCACTAATATTAATATTTCCTTGAAGGTTTTTTCCTTCTTTTGATATTTGATACACTATTTAAGTTTAATATTTGACTTATGTCTGTCTTTATCTCGTTCTGTTTTTTTAATAAGATTTTGTTGAAATGATTTTTCAAGATCAATTCCAGTTTGATTTGCAAGACAAATTAAAACAAACAGAACATCCGATAATTCATCTGCAAGATTGTCGATATTATCATCTTTTTTTAAACTTTGCTCACCATATTTTCTTGCTACTATTTTGGCTACCTCTCCAACTTCTTCGGTTAAAATGGCCATATTAGTTAGCTCATTAAAATATCTTACACCATGAGCATTAATCCATTTATCCACTTTAGTTTGTGCATTTTTAATATCCATAATTTAATTATTTTGATTAAGTATTTTCCATAACCCCTCTTTTAAACCAGATATTCCATAGGTATTAACAGATGATATTATGAAAAAAGGAGTTGATTTAAATTCTTTTTTTAAGATTATTTCAAATTCCTGAAGTAATTCATTATCCATAAGATCACACTTACTAAAAGCAATCATGAAATCTTTATCAGCTAGCTCAGGGTTGTATTTAATTAGTTCTTGTTGCAAAACATCAAAATCTTTTTTTACGCTTTTAGTATCTACAGGTATTATGTAAAGTAAAATAGAATTTCTTTCAATATGTCTTAAGAAGTGGTGACCAAGACCACGACCCTCACTAGCTCCTTCAATTATTCCAGGAATATCTGCCATGACAAATGACCTATAATCTGACATAGTTACAATTCCTAAATTTGGTTTTAAAGTTGTAAACTCATAATCTGCAATTTTTGGCTTTGCATCAGAAAGAACAGATAATAAAGTTGATTTTCCAGCATTTGGGTACCCAACAAGTCCAACATCTGCTAAAACTTTAAGTTCAAGTGTTATTTGAAGTTCTTGACCTGGCAGACCACTCTGGGAATATCTAGGTGTTTGATTAGTTGGTGATTTAAAATGAAAATTACCCCGACCACCCTTTCCTCCTTTAAGAAGAATTGTTTCTAATTTATCATCATTAATTTCAAAAAAAATATTATCAGTATTTGTGTCTTTTATTATTGTCCCTAGGGGAACTTCAATAATAATATCGCCACCACTAATTCCTGATTTTCTGGACCCTCCCCCATCTCCTCCAATTCCTGCTTTAAAATGTTTTTTAAATCTAAAACTCTGAAGTGTCCAAAGATTAGCATTTCCTCTTATAATTATATTTCCTCCATCTCCTCCATCTCCTCCATCAGGACCTCCTTTAGGTATATATTTTTCTCTTCTTAAATGTGTAGACCCTCTGCCACCTTTTCCTGAACTAACACTAAGCTTTACATAATCAACAAAATTATCAACTATCATATACTTTTATATTAAACTATCTACAAGATCAAATAACCTTGAAGTAATGTCATTGACTGTTCCCTTTCCGTCTACAGAGAAAAACTTATCTTGTTTTTGATAAAAATCAATAAGTATTGAGGTCTTAGTATTATACTCATTAAATCTATTTTTAATTTTCTCAATATCCTGATCATCTGATCTATTGTTAATCTTTCCTCTATCAAGCAACCTTGAGATCAGTTCATTTTCATTAACATCTAAAGCAATCGTTGCATTAATTTTAAGGTTTATTGAAACTAAAAAAGAATCAAGAGATTCAGCTTGATTCAAAGTTCTTGGAAATCCATCAAAAATATATCCATTTACATCTTTGTTAGATAGCACTTCATTTTCTAGCATTTTAATTGTGACTGAATCTGGAACTAAATCACCTTTATCTAGATAAAACATAGCTTCTAGACCTAATTTGGTTTTATTACTAATATTTTTTCTAAATAAATCACCTGTAGATATATGGTATAAATCGTATTTGTTCTTTAAAAAATCTGCTTGAGTTCCTTTACCTGATCCAGGTTTTCCAAAAATGACAATATTAAACATAGGCACAAAGATATTTAAAATGTTTAGTATTTTTTATTCTGATTAAAGTAATGCTTATTTTTGCAGAATGTTAGGAGAAAATAAAATTCTGGGAATCTTAGGTGGAGGACAACTTGGTAAGATGATTCTTGATGTTTCTAACAGATGGGGTCTTAAAGTTTTTGTCCTTGATTCTAATATTGAATGCCCATCTAGCAAGTTATGTTCAAAATTTTTTGTTGGTGATTTAATGGATTACGACTCTGTAGTTCAATTTGGTGAGAATGTTGATTTAATTACTATTGAAATAGAAAATGTTAATGTTGAGGCTTTAAAATTTCTTGAATCAAAAGGTAAAAAAGTTTTTCCACAACCTAGAGTGATTGAAATAATTCAAGATAAATCAAAGCAAAAAGAATTTTATATAAACAATGGAATACCTACTTCATCTTTCAGGAGTTGTAACGGTATTGAAGAATTAAAAGATCTTATTAGTAAGGGTGAGATATCTTATCCTTTTATTTGGAAAGCCTCAAAAATGGGTTATGACGGATATGGAGTGAATAAAATATTTGATAATAAAGGTCTCGAAAATTTAAGTGACTGTCATTGCATAGTTGAAGAATTAATTTCAATAAAGAAAGAACTTTCAGTAATGGTTGCATTAAGAGAATCAGGAGAAATACTTAATTATCCTGTAGTTGAGATGGAATTCAATAAAGATTCTAATCAAGTAGAATATATTTTATCTCCTGCTCAAATAAGTCAAGAATTAAAAATCAAGGCTGAAAAACTTGCAAATAATATTGCTGAAAAGTTTAAGATTTGTGGAATAATAGCTGTTGAAATGTTTTTAACTAACGAAGATGAAATATTAATCAATGAAGTTGCACCAAGACCTCATAATAGTTATCATTTTTCAATTGAAGGATCATATACAAGTCAATTTGAACAATTTTTAAGGGCAATTTTAGATCTTCCACTTGGAAGCACTAAAATATTACAAAATTCTGTAATGGTAAATTTAGTTGGTGAAGAGAATTCAAAAGGTATAGTAGAGTATAAAAATTTTGATCAAATTATTGGTATAGAAGGAGTTAATCCTCATATTTACGGAAAATTTGAAACAAGACCTAATAGAAAAATGGGTCATATTACTATAATCAATGAAGATATAGATCTAGCTAAAAGAATAGCAAAGGAAATTAAAGAAACAGTAATAATAACAACAAGAAAATGAGTAAAGTAGGAATTATAATGGGTAGTAAATCAGACTTCGAGATTATGAGCGAAGCAATTGACATTTTAAAATCTTTCGGTGTTAAAACAGAGTATGATATTGTTTCAGCACATAGAACTCCAAAAAAAATGATTGAATATGCCACTAATGCTGAATTAAAAGGTATAAAAGTTATTATTGCTGGAGCTGGAGGGGCAGCTCATTTACCTGGTATGGTTGCGTCAATTACAAGTCTTCCAGTTATTGGAGTACCTATAAAATCAAGAAATTCAATTGATGGTTGGGACTCTATTCTTTCTATATTACAAATGCCTGGTGGTGTTCCAGTTGCTACTGTTGCATTAAATGGATCAAAAAATGCAGGAATTCTTGCAGCTCAAATAATTGGATCTTTTGATTCAAAAATTTCAGATAAAGTTAAAGCATATAAAAAAGATCTTGAGATTAAGGTCCTAGAAAGCAGTAAAGATTTAAAAAATAAATCTTAATCCTCTATCCAATCTTTATATCCTTTTTTATAGTTATAAATAGTTTTAAACCCTAAGGACTTCATTATATGACTTGCCTTAAGACTTCTATTTCCAGAAGCACAATAAATGATATATTCTTTTTCTTTATCAAGGTTTTCTAAACTATCAATAAATTCCCTTTTTTGAAAGTCCAGATTGAATGAGGTATTTATATTTCCTTCATTAAACTCTTTCTCAGTTCTAATATCAATCACAATTACTTGCTTGTCTAATAAATTATTTACCTGTTCTTTATTAACATCTTGGATTACATAAGACTGAAAAAAAACTAATAGTGTATAAAAAAAAAGTTTTAACATTTAATGAACATTATTATTATTATTTTCAATATTACATATTTTTGCTAAAAATCTTTTAATGTTCAAAGAAAAATTTACTCAAAGACATATTGGACCTAATGCTATTGAGTTAGATATCATACTTAAAACAATTGGTGTAGAATCTGTTGAAGAACTTTTAAATCAAACAATTCCAGATAATATTCGTCTTAAGAAAGACTTAAACATTCCTGAGGGAATTAGTGAGATGGAATTTTTAAAAGAGATAAAAAAGCTCTCATCATTAAATAAAAATTTTAAGACATATATAGGGCTGGGATATCATGATACTTTCACTCCATCTGTAATTCAAAGAAATATTCTTGAAAATCCAGGGTGGTATACTGCTTACACTCCATATCAACCAGAGATTGCCCAAGGAAGACTTGAAGCATTATTAAATTTCCAAACCATGATTTGTGATCTGACTAAGATGGAATTAGCAAATGCATCATTATTAGATGAGGGAACAGCTGCTGCCGAAGCTATGATTATGATGTTCAATAATAGATCAAAGCAACAAAAGTCTTCAAACGAGAAAAAGTTTTTTGTTGATTCAAATATCTTACCACAAACTCTTTCAGTTCTTAAAACTAGATCCAATCCCCTTGATATTGAAATCATTTCTGGAGATATAAAGTCTATATCTCAAAATGATTTTTTTGGATGCATTATTCAATACCCTGGAAAAGATGGAGAGTTAATTAATGTTGACAAAATATTATCTAATATCAAAAATGATGATTTAAAAATTATTTTGGCAGTTGACTTAATGTCTATAGTTATTAATGAACCACCATCACCTGACAAAGTCGATGTTGTTGTTGGAACAACTCAAAGGTTTGGAATTCCCCTAGGATATGGAGGACCACATGCTGCATTTTTTGCAACAAAAGAAAAATATAAAAGAAATATTCCTGGAAGAATAATTGGTGTTACAAAAGATATAGATGGAAACCATTCATTAAGAATGGCTTTACAAACAAGAGAGCAACATATTAAGAGAGACAGAGCTACATCTAATATTTGTACTGCTCAGGTTTTACTAGCTGTAATGGCTGGAATGTATGCTGTATATCATGGCCCTGTGGGTTTAAGAGAAATCTCAAATTCTATTCATTTAAAAGCTGTTTATTTATATGAGAAAATTTCTAAACTCGGAATTGAAATAAAATATTCTAAATTCTTTGACACAATAACGATTATATGTGATTCAAAAAAACTAAATAAAATTGCATTGTCAAGAAATGTAAATTTCTGTAACCTAATCAACAATCAAATTTCAATTTCAGTTAATGAAAAAACAAATCATGATGATTTAGATCAAATTATATCAATTATTGAAGAATATTCTGGACAAAAATCAGCTAATATTGAATTTCCCGATATACCCATGATAGATAATGTTCGAGAATCTGAAATTTTATCACATCCTGTTTTTAACTCGTACCATTCAGAGACATCACTAATGAGATATATTAAATCTCTTGAAAATAAAGATTTATCTCTTACTCAATCTATGATTTCTCTTGGATCATGTACAATGAAACTTAATGCAGCTTCTGAAATGATTCCTTTAAGTTGGTCTGAATGGAATAGTATTCATCCATTTGTACCTGTTGATCAAGCAAAGGGATACCATGAGGTTATAAGCAAACTTGAAACATTTTTATCTGAAATAACTGGCTTTTCTGCTACGTCTTTACAGCCAAATTCAGGAGCTCAAGGAGAGTACAGCGGTTTAATGGTCATCAAATCCTATCTAAATAAAATTGGACAGAGTCATAGAGATATCTGCCTAATTCCTTCTTCCGCTCATGGAACTAATCCTGCATCTGCAATTATGGCGGGGTTAAAAGTCGTAGTTATTGGAACTGACGATAAAGGGAATATTGATATTGAGAACTTAAAGATAAAGGTTGAAGAACATAAGGATAATTTAGCTGCTCTAATGATAACTTATCCTTCAACACATGGTGTATTCGAATCTGAAATTCAATTTATAAATGATCTTATTCATAAAAATGGAGGTCAGGTTTATATGGATGGGGCAAACATGAATGCCCAAGTTGGTTTGACTAGTCCTAAAATAATTGGCGCTGATGTTTGTCACTTGAATCTACATAAAACATTCTCTATTCCTCATGGAGGAGGAGGCCCGGGTGTAGGTCCTATTTGTGTAGCTGAACATCTTAAGGATTTTCTTCCGTCAAATCCAGTAATTACCACAGGAGGAAAATATCATATAGATGCAATTTCTTCTGCACCGTGGGGATCATCATTAGTATGCTTAATATCATATGGATACATAAGAATGCTTGGAAAATCAGGTATTAAAGAGTCTACAGAAATTGCAATTATTAATGCAAACTATATGAAGACTAAACTTGAAGAAAACTTTACAATTTTATATAGTGGTGAAAATGGAAGATCTGCTCACGAATTTATAATTGATTGCAGAGAATTTAAGAAGTACAAAATAGAAGTTATTGATATAGCAAAAAGATTAATTGATTATGGATTTCATGCTCCAACTGTATCATTTCCTGTTCCAGGAACAATGATGATAGAGCCAACTGAAAGTGAAAATTTGAGTGAATTAGATAGATTCTGTGAAGCTCTTAACTCAATTTATTCAGAAATTACATCTGAAAATGAATCAGACAGAGAAATGTTAAGAAATTCTCCTCATACTCTTAAAATGCTTACTGCTAGTAATTGGGAATATAATTATTCCCGAGAAGACGCATCTTTTCCAAAAAGTTATTTGAGAGATAATAAATTTTGGCCCTCGGTAAGAAGAGTTGATGAAGCATATGGTGATAGAAATTTAATTTGCAGCTGTCCACCTATAGAGAGTTATGAATAATTTAATTAATTTTACATAATGAACTTTAAAATCACTGGAACAGGTAGTTGTATTCCGGATATAACAAAAACAAATACTGAATTTCTTAATAGTAATTTTTTTGATGATGATGGGAATCAAATTGAAAGATCAAATCCTGAAATTATTGATAAGTTTCAATCTATTACTGGGATTAATGAAAGAAAATATGTTTCAGATGAAATTAAATCTTCAGACTTAGCTGCAGTTGCTGCACAGAAAGCAATTAAAGATTCTAATATTGATCAAGAGTCTTTAGATTATATAATTGTTGCTCATAATTTTGGTGATATTTCGTCCAATAGCAGTCAAATCGATACACTTCCTTCTCTTTCATCAAAAGTGAAGGCTAAACTAAAAATCAAAAATCCAAAGTGTGTAGCATATGATATTATTTGTGGATGTCCAGGATGGGTTGAAGGAGTAATTCAAGCAAAATCATTTATAAAGTCAGGAATGGCTAATAAATGTTTAATTATTGGTTGTGACACATTATCTCGAGTTTCTGATTCTAATGATAGAGACTCAATGATTTATGCTGATGGTTCAGGAGCAATTATATTAGAATCTAATGATTCATCTAGTTCTGGTATTCTATCTCATAATTCTGCAACCTATACATTTGATGGAGAAAATGAATTTTTATACTATGGAGCTTCTTGTAATCCTGAAATAAATAAAAATTCAAATCAAAAGTATATTAAAATGCATGGTAGAAAAGTTTATGAGTTTGCATTAAATAATGTACCTAACGCAATGAAAGATTGCTTTGATGAATCTAAATGTAAGATTGAAAATCTAAAAAAAATATTTATTCATCAAGCCAATAAAAAGATGGATGAGGCAATTATTAAAAGATTCTACAGATTATATAAAGTTCCTCAACCTGAGAATATACTTCCAATGAATATTGAAGAGTACGGAAATAGTTCTGTAGCTACTATTCCAACTCTTTTTGATCTAGTGAAAAAAAATGATTATCAAGGCCATAAACTGAATACTGGTGATATAATTATGTTTGCTAGTGTTGGTGCTGGAATGAATATTAACGCTATAACTTACCAGGTTTAATTCTTATGAAGTTTTTTTTTCATATTGGAAGATATTTTTTAATGATTAAATATACTTTCACAAAGTTTACAAAGTGGAGTGTACTTAAAAAATTAATTTTTCAAGAAATTGACGATCTAATATTAGGATCCGTTGGTATTGTAGCTTTTATGTCCTTCCTTATTGGAGGAGTTGTTGCTATTCAAACTGCTCTTGCTATAGAAAACCCTTTTCTTCCTGGAAATCTAATCGGTTTTGCTACAAGACAATCTGTAATCCTAGAATTTGCCCCTACTCTAATATCTATAATAATGGCTGGAAAAGTAGGTTCATTTATCACATCTAGTATTGGTACAATGAGGGTAACTGAGCAAATTGATGCTTTAGAAGTTATGGGAATAAACTCATTTAACTATTTGATATTTCCTAAAATTATATCATTACTGTTATACCCTTTTTTGATTACTCTTGCAATGTTTCTTGGAATACTTGGCGGTTATATAGCTAGTGTATATGCTGGTTTTTCAACAAGCTTTGACTTTATTCAAGGGATTCAACTTGACTTTCAAGTATTTCATGTTGTATATACCTACTCAAAAACTATGTTATTTGCATTTGTTTTAGCTACTATTCCAGCATATCATGGGTTCTACATGAAGGGAGGTGCATTAGAAGTTGGAAAAGCAAGTAATATTTCTTTTGTTTGGACAAGTAGTGTAATTATCATTATTAATTTTATTGTAACTCAACTTTTATTAGCATAATGATTACTGTAAATAATATATATAAGTCATTCGATAATATTAAAATAATCAATGATATATCCACAGTTTTTGATAAAGGGAAAACTAATTTAATAATTGGTCAGAGTGGATCAGGTAAAACAGTATTAATGAAATGTTTACTTGGACTTCTAGATGTTGATCATGGTGAAATTTTATTTGATGGTAAACAATTCGATAAAGATAATATCTCAACAATTTCCAATTTAAGAAAAAAGATAGGGATGGTTTTTCAAGGAAGTGCACTTTTTGATTCTATGACAGTTTTAGAGAATATTATCTTTCCTCTAAGAATGTTTTCAGATAATACTGATTCAGAAATGATAAGTAGAGCAAAAAAGGTGATTAATCGTGTTGATCTTAAAGATGTAGATAATAAATTTCCCTCCGAAATATCAGGTGGTATGAAAAAAAGAGTTGCAATAGCGAGGGCTATTGTATTAAATCCAAAATATTTATTTTGTGATGAACCTAACTCAGGTCTTGATCCGAAAACTGCAATTATTATTGACAAACTAATTAAAGAGATTACTATTGAATATGATATTACTACTGTTATAAATACACATGACATGAACTCAGTAATGGAAATTGGTGATAAAATAATTTTTTTAGTAGAAGGTAAAAAAATATGGGAGGGGACTAACACTGAAATTTTAAATACAGATAACCAAATGATAAATGACTTTGTTTACTCCTCTGAATTATTTAAAAAAGTTAAACTTACTCAGAAAAAAAATTAAGGATTTGAGTTAGAAACTGAAATAAGCTTACCGTTAAATAAATTATTTCCATTTACTGCAAAATCAAGAATATATTTTGCCATTTCCTTTGGCTTTGTCTGTGCATCATAATCAGGAAAAGCTTCCTTTAGCATTTTTGTTTGTACAGCTCCAAGAGCTAAAACATTAAATGACGGACCTTCCGGGTATTCTTCAGCTAGAACCTCTGTCAAAGCAATTACAGCAGCTTTACTACTCGAATATACTGAAAGGCCAGGAAATTTCTTTGAACCATTTACTCCACCAATACTACTAATGTTGATTACATGACCTGATTTATTTATAAATGGAATAAGTGATCTGGTAATTTCTGCAAGGCCAAAGACATTTACATCAAATGTTTGTTTAAAAGATTCGTATGAAGTTTCACCAAATAATTTATTACTTAAATGACCAGCATTATTTACAAGAATATCAACTTTTAAATCTCTGTTTCGTAAATCATCAATAAAATTTTTAATACTATTTTCATCAGTTATATCCACTGAATATGAATCTATTCCATTTATTCCTTTAAGAGGTTCAACATTTCTTGAAATGGAAATTACTTTATAATTAAGTTTTGCAGCTTGTATACAAATTTCATTACCTATTCCAGAACTTGTTCCTGTTACAACTATAGTTTTCATTAGATAAGAATTGAAACTGGATTTTCAATATACTCTTTCAAAGTCTTTAAAAATAATGACCCAGTAGCTCCGTCAACTGTTCTATGATCACAGGCTAAAGTTAGCTTCATAGTGTTTCCAACTACAACCTCATTATTTTTCACAATAGGCTTTTGTACTATTGCACCAATAGATAAAATTGCTGAATTAGGTTGATTTATAATTGATGTAAAGCTTTCAATTCCAAACATTCCAAGATTTGAAATTGTAAATGTACTTCCCTCAATTTCTGAAGGGCTTAATTTTTTATTTTTCGCACGTTCAGCAAAGTCTTTAATTTCAGTATTAATTTGCGGTAAGTCTTTTGAATTTGAAAACTTAACTACTGGAACTATAAGACCATCATCCACTGCTACAGCTACACCTAAATGTACGTGCTCATTGAAAATAATTTTATCATCATACCATCTTGAATTAACTTTAGGATGTTTGGCAAGAGATAATGATACAGCTTTGGCAATAATATCATTAAAGGAAATTTTAATATTTTGAGTTTGAATAAATTGCTTTCTAAAAGAAATAATGTTATCCATTTCAAGCTCAATATTAAGATAATAATGAGGGGCTGAGAACTTAGAATCTGCTAGCCTTTTTGCAATAGCTTTTCTCATTGTTGAGTTTTGAGTCTCATAAGATGATTCTGTTAAGTGTGGTCTTGGTTGAGAAAATTGAGAATAATTTGAAGTTTTAAATGAGTCAATATCCCTTTTTATTATTCTTCCATTATCACCAGATCCCGTTATTGCAGAAATATCTATGCCTTTTTCATCAGCTAATTTTTTTGCTAATGGAGAGATAAGTATTCTATCATTTGAAATATTAATTATAGAAACAGGTTTTAATTGTTCCTTTGCAACTGGAGCAGGCTCTTCTTTTACAACTGGAGCAGGCTCTTCTTTTCAACTGGAAGGCTCTTCTTTTGCAACTGGAGCAGGCTCTTCTTTTACAACTGGAGCAGGCTCTTCTTTTACAACTGGAGTGTCATTGTTAACAATTTCAGAGATATCTTCACCCTTAGAACCAATTATAGCTATAATACTGTCTACAGGAGCAGTTGACCCTTCGTCAATCCCTATGTGAAGAAGAACACCATCATAAAATGACTCAAACTCCATGGTTGCTTTATCAGTCTCAATTTCAGCTAAAATTTCTCCTTCTTTAACTGTATCGCCTACTTTTTTAAACCATTTAGCAAGAGTTCCCTCTTCCATAGTATCACTTAACCTTGGCATATTTATTACTTCAGCCATATTAATCTATTTTATGTTTAATAAAAGGATAATCTTTTTGTTCATATACAACATCATACATAAGAGATTTATCTGGAAAAGGAGAAGACTCAGCAAATTCTTCACAATCTGTTATAATTGCTTTTACCTTCTTATCAATTTTTTCAATTTCAGATTTTGTTCCAAACTTTTTTGAAATAATAATTTTTTCAACCTGAGAGATTGGATCAATTTTTTTATATTCCTCAACTTCTTCTTTAGTTCTGTATTGCTGAGCATCAGACATTGAATGTCCACGATATCTGTATGTTTTTACATCAAGAAGTGAAGGACCTTTTCCATCCCTTGCATGTTTTACACATTCATCAATAGCTTCAGCTACTTTCACTGGATCCATTCCATCAACTGGCATAGATGGCATTCCATAGGGTTCTCCTAGTTTCCATAGATCTTCTTGACTAGTAGTTCTTGCAACAGAAGTACCCATTGCATATCCATTATTTTCAACAATATAAATTACAGGAAGCTTCCACAATGCTGCAAGGTTTATAGACTCATGAAAAGAACCTTGCCTGATTGCTCCATCTCCTAAGAAACATAAAGTAACACTATCTCTATTAAAATATTTATCTCCAAAAGCAATCCCAGTTCCCAACGGAATTTGTCCACCCACTATACCATGACCACCAAAGAAATTATGTTTTTTTGAAAAAATATGCATTGAACCTCCAAGACCACTTGAAGTTCCAGTTGCCTTTCCAAATAGCTCAGCCATTACACGCTTTGGGTCTTCTCCAAGGCCAATTGCATGAACATGACTTCTGTAAGAACTTATCATTCTATCTTTTTTTGGATCTGTTGAATGAAGACAACCTGCAAGGACAGCCTCCTGTCCATTATATAAATGGAGAAATCCTCTAATTTTTTGTTGAATATATTTTGCGGCAAGTTTATCCTCAAACTTTCTCCACAATAACATATTTTCGTACCAATCTAAATAAGTCTTTCCAGTAATTTTTTTCATACAAAACAGTTGATGCTTGTTATTATAAGACGAAGCAAAAATACTCATTTCTTTAGTATATTGCAATAAAATTAGAGTGGACCCAAAAAAATTATATTCTTTATTCTCTTCCTCCACTGGAGTGTCTATAGATACTAGAAAAATTAGTAAGGATCAAATGTTTTTTTCATTGAGAGGTAATAATTTTGATGGAAATAAATTTGCATTAGAGGCTATTAAAAAATGGAGCTAAATTTGCTGTAGTTGATGATAAAAGATTAGAAGATAAAGATAACAGGATAATTTATGTTAATGACTCTCTCAAAGCTCTTCAAGATCTTAGTAATTACCATAGATCTCTTTTTGATACAAAAGTAATTGGAATAACAGGGAGTAATGGGAAGACTACAACAAAAAACTTAATTTATTCAATACTGTCACAGACATATAATGTAATTAAAACTAAAGGTAACCTCAATAATCATATTGGAGTTCCTCTATCACTCTTAGATATTAATGAAAATATTGATATAGCTGTAATAGAAATGGGTGCTAATCATATTGGAGAGATTAAAGCTTTATGTGAAATTGCAATGCCAGACTTTGGATTAATTACTAATTATGGATATGCTCATCTAGAGGGGTTTGGAGGGTTTGAAGGAGTTATTAAGGGAAAGAGTGAAATGTTTGAATATTTGACTCAAAATTATGGTCATATAATTTTAAATAATGATGATAAAATTCAAATTAAAAATTGTAAAGGAGATCTTGCAGTAACTTTTGGGGAGAAAGAAGGTTCTGAATTTTTATTTAAATATAAAAAAGAACAAAAATTTTTATCATTTGAAAATAATGGAGATAAATATAGCTGTGAAATTTATGGAGACTATAATTTTACAAATATTGCTGCTAGTATTACAATTGGAAAATTTCTAGATATATCAAGTAGTGATATACAAAAAGGTTTAATTTCATTTAAAAATGACTCTAATAGATCAGAGATTTTAGATTATGGAAGTAATAAAATATATTTAGATGCTTATAATGCTAATCCAACAAGTATGAAAGCTGCTATTTTAAATTTTGAAAACAATATAACAGAAAATAAAATTCTTATTCTTGGAGACATGTATGAACTAGGAGATTTTTCTAATAATGAACATCAAAATATCATTGATTTTATCGAAGATAAAGATTTCATGAAAGTTTATTTAGTTGGTGATATTTTTTATAATTGTAAAACTAAAAGTAAATATTTTGAAAGGTTTAAGTCTGCTGAAGAAATGTCAAAATCAGTAATATTCCAGGATTTTAACTCAACAAATATTTTGATAAAAGGTTCAAGAGGTTTAGGATTAGAAAATCTAATTACTAGTTAGCTCCTTTAATAATTTCTTCAACAACATTCGGATTTAAAAGAGTAGAAGTGTCTCCTAAATTTCCATAATCATTACTAGCTATTTTTCTTAATATTCTTCTCATAATTTTACCCGATCTTGTTTTTGGAAGACCACTTACAATTTGAACTTTATCTGGTTTTGCTATAGGCCCAATAACTTTTCTCACTACATCTATAATCTCTGCTTTTATTATATCATCTGAAGATTCAGAATTTACAATCACATAAGCATAGATACCTTCTCCTTTAATATTATGTGGATAACCAACTACTGCAGACTCAATAACTTCCTCATGTTCATTTATAGCATTTTCTACCTCAGCTGTTCCCATTCTATGTCCAGAGACATTGATAACATCATCAACTCGACCAAGTATTCTTAGATATCCATCATGATCTCTTTTAACTCCGTCTCCTGTAAAATACATTCCTTTATAATTTGAAAAATATGTATTTATACACCTTTGATGATCTCCATATGTAGTTCTTAAAATAGATGGCCATGGAAACTTTATACAAAGATTACCTTGAACATTATTTCCAATTAATTCATTTCCATCAGCATCAACTATTACTGGATGTATTCCAGGTAATGGAAGTGAAGCATGTGCAGGCTTATTTGGTGTTATACCTGCTAATGCAGATATCATAATTCCACCTGTTTCTGTCTGCCACCAAGTATCTACAAGGGGACAATTTCCTTTTCCAATATTATCATGATACCAATGCCAAGCTTCTTCATTAATTGGCTCTCCAACAGATCCTATTACTTTCAAAGATTCTAAAGAGTTATTTTTTATTGGATCTAACCCATGTGCTTGTAATGCTCTAATAGCAGTTGGAGCAGTATAAAACTGATTTATTTTATATTTATCTACTATGTCCCAGAATCTACTTACGTTTGGGAATGTAGGAATACCCTCAAACATAACGGTTGTAGCTCCACAAAGTAAAGGTCCATAAACTATGTATGAGTGACCTGTTATCCAACCAACATCAGCTGTACACCAATAAATATCATTCTCATCATATTGGAATACATTTAAAAAAGTATACGCAGAATAAACCATATAACCTGCTGATGAATGAACCACTCCTTTAGGTTTTCCAGTAGACCCTGAAGTATAGAGTATAAATAGCATATCCTCAGAGTCTAGAACTTCAGCTTCACAAACATTAGACTCTTCTTTTATGCAATCATGCCACCAATGATCTCTTCCTTCAAACATATTAATAGTTTGTTTTGTCCTTTCCAATACTATAACACTTTCGATTGTTGAAGATTTTTCAAGCGCTTCATCAACTACTGATTTTACTGGTATAGTTTTATTTCCTCTAAAATTACCATCTGAAGTCAAAACCATTTTTGCTTGACAATCATTAATTCTATCAGCCAAAGAGGTTGAAGAAAAGCCGGCAAAAACAACAGAGTGAACAGCACCAACTCTTGCACATGCTAGCATAGCAATTGCAGCTTCCGGTACCATAGGCATGTAAATAATAACTCTGTCTCCTTTTTTTATACCTTTTGATCTAAGTGCATTTGAAAACTTACAAGTTTCTTCATAAAGCTCTTGATAAGTTAAATGTATTGATGGCTCTGAAGGATCATTAGGTTCCCAGATAATTGCTGTTTTACTACCTCTTTCTTTAAGATTTCTCTCAAAAATATTTTCTGTAATATTTAATTTGGCATTTTGAAACCATTTAGTATTTGCTTTTTCAAAATCCCAATCTAGTACCTTATCCCATTTTTTTTTCCAAGTAAAAGAATCAGCTATTTCAGACCAGAATGACTCTGGATCTTTCTCACTTAATTCATATTTTTTGAAATATTCTGAAAGGGTCTTAATTCTTTGCATATCTATTTTGGATATCTAATACTCTCAACTAAATCTTTAATTTTTTCTGGTGTTGGTTTTGTTAATCTTGAGACAATTAAAGATACAATAAAGTTAATTATCATTCCGATTGTTCCAATACCTTCGGGAGATATTCCAAATAAATAATTTTCTGGTAAGCCACTACCTCCTAGCTGTGGTTTGAAATATAAAATGTATAAAGCCGTAAATATTATACCAGTAAGCATACCTGATATTGCACCTTCTTTATTCATTTTCTTATCAAAAATTCCAAGTATAATTGCAGGAAAAAAAGATGACGCTGCTAAACCAAAAGCCAAAGCTACAACTTCAGCTACAAAGCCTGGAGGGTTTAACCCTGCTAGACCCGCAGCTACTACTGCAACTGCAATTGAAATTCTTGCAGCCCAAAGCTCACCCTTTTCTGATATATTAGGATTAATATTCTTTTTCAAAAGATCATGAGATATAGATGTTGAAATTACTAACAAAAGTCCAGCCGCAGTTGATAGAGCAGCAGCAAGACCGCCTGCAACAATTAATCCAATTACCCATGGTGGTAAATTAGCAATCTCAGGATTAGCTAATACCATAATATCATTGTCTATTGTTAGTTCGTTAACTTGAGTATCTGCAACATATTGAATAATTCCATCTGCATTTTTGTCATCAAACTGAAGTAATCCAGTATTTTCCCAGTTCTTAAACCAATCTGGCATATCAGTATACTTAGCATTTGACACTGTATTTATTAGATTAACTTTAGCAAATGCAGCTACAGCAGGAGCTGTAGTATATAATATTGAAATAAACAACAAAGCCCATCCCGCAGAAATTCTAGCATCACGTACCTTAGGCACTGTAAAAAATCTAACAATTACATGAGGAAGTCCTGCTGTTCCAAACATTAAAGCTCCAGTTATAAAAAAAACATTTATTAAAGTAGTCCGATTTATATCAGTATACTTATCAAAGCCTAGATCAACTGATAATAGGTTAAGTTTTTCTAAGAGATAGACTCCGTCTAAAGTTTTACTTCCAAATCCAACTTGTGGAATCGGATTTCCAGTAGCTTGCAGAGATAGATAAATAGCAGGGACAGTAAATGCAAAGATTAAAACACAATATTGAGCTACTTGAGTATAAGTAATACCTTTCATACCTCCAAGAACAGCATAGAAAAAAACTATTGCAATTCCAATAATTACTCCACTATCATATGGTATTTCCAGAAATCTTGAGAATGCAACACCAACTCCTTTCATTTGTCCAACTACATATGTAAATGACACAAAAATTGCACAAATTAAGGCTATGGTTCGTGCATTTTGCGAGTAATATCTTTCTCCTATAAAATCAGGCACTGTAAATTTTCCAAACTTTCTAAGATAGGGTGCTAGACAAAGTGCCAGTAATACATATCCACCTGTCCAACCCATTAAATACTGTGAACCACCATATCCTAAGAACGATATTATTCCTGCCATGGATATAAATGAGGCTGCTGACATCCAGTCTGCAGCTGTAGCCATTCCATTTATAACAGGGTGAATTCCTCCACCTGCTATATAAAATTCTTTTGTACTCTTGGCTCTTGACCAAATAGCTATTCCAATATATAGTGAAAATGTTATTCCAACTAAAGTATATGTCCAAAATTGTGCATCCATGTTATTCTTCTAAGTTGTGTTTTTTATCTAGCTTATTCATCAAATAAACATATACAAAAATTAAAATAACGAATATGTAAATTGATCCCTGTTGAGCAAACCAAAAGCCTAAAGGAAATCCTCCTAAATAAAAATTATTTAAGCTTTCCGCAAAAAGAATCCCAAAACCAAAAGAAGAAATAAACCATATGGTAAGAAGAACTCTTAAATACATAATATTTTTTTTCCAATATTTTTCTTTCATGTTAATAGGTATTTTAAGTTAAATTATGAATTTACATGGTTACTAAAAAAATTATAATACTGCAATATTACTGCTACATAATAATATTTTCAGGAAATTTTCCATGTTTTCTCATATCTTCTTTAGTTAATATTTTAAAAGATCTTGATTTTGGAGAACTTTTTAAAATTTCAAATGATGCAGTAGGCATTGATGTCAATTTTCTTGTCTTTGTATCCATAACACCAAACGCAAGATCAAGATGAGCTAGATGATTTCCCTTAGTGTCATAAAAATTTTGAAATAGCGAGAAAAATTTTCCATCATCACTGTAACCGTTAACCTCAACATTAACCTTAAATTCAACTCCCATCAAAATTTCTTTATAATAATACATATGCTCATAGAAAAGGACAGGTCCAAGATTTAAATTTTCAAACTCCTCCTTATCCAATTTAATAACAGAAAAAAAAGCGACTCGTGTGTCTGCAGCATATTTTATATAAGCATGATTTGCAACATGCCAATTTGGATCAAGATCGGTCCATGAGGCAACAAATTTTTTCTCAAATTTTTTCAATTTAATTAGTTAATTAGTTTTTTCAATTTAGGGAATTATTTAAAAGAAACTTTCTCTATAACCCCAAAAAATGTCAAAATAAAAAAATAAGAAACTAAGGCTGATCAAAAACTTAATAACACTTCCAGCAACAACTCCTACAAATGCACCAAAAGCTGGCTTAATAGAGTCCTGAAATGACTTTTTTGTTGACATCTCACCTAGTAAAGCTCCGCCAAACGGACCTATAATTATTCCTATTGGACCAAGTATAATTAAAGCAATAATTAAACCTAATGTAGTTCCAATTTGACCAGATCTTGTTCCACCAAGTTTTTTTACTCCAAGTACAGGTATTAGATAATCTAAAATACCAACTGATATTGCAACAGTTAATGTAATCAAAACAAAATTTAAATTAAACTCTACAACAGAGGTTAAGTTTAAAAGTAAAATACCTAGCCAAGAAGTAACCGGGCCAGGTATAATAGGTAAAAAACTTCCTACTATGCCTATTAAACATAAGTAGAAACCCTATAATTAGTAGTATAATATCCACTTTACTACTTAATCTTGTGGTGGTGGAGGTGGTGGTAATTCTCTAGAATAAACAATTATCATATTGACCAATCCATCTGTGACCTGAAGATCTAGCATATGTGAAGCATATGAATCTTCACCATCAACTGTAGTTTTTGAGTTGTGAGCAGCGATCATCCAAGTTTCAGCGTTGTTAACACCTACATAAGGCATACCCCAGAAAGGATTAAAAGTCGGATTAGTTTGATCGAACCATGATTGAAGAGCTTCTAAATGCACATCTCTTCCTTCTACTCTACTACCATCTGAATGCCAAATAACAAGGTCTTCAGATAAAAGAGATTTTATAGTCTCCATATCCCTCTCACTATGAGCATCCATAAATTTATTATATACATCTGTTGTTTCAGATGGCCCTGCGATAAAAGTCTCATCTCCATCTTGACCTGCCCAAAAACCATGTCCTTCAGTAACAGGAGCATCACATCCTAAAGCAAGTATTGCTAATATTATTATAATTTTTTTCATTTTAATTATTTTTTATTTTTCTAAATATAAAGAAACTTATATAAAGTTTCTATTTGTTATTTAATTATGAAATTGTATTTGATTTATAATTAAGTATTAAATTTAATAAAATATAAATTATGGCTAGGACACCATCAAACATGATATCACTTGGATCAAAAGCACCTAATTTTAATCTTTTAGATGTAACTTCTGATTCTGATTTATCTCTTTATGACTTCTAAAGGAAGTGTAGGAACGGTAATTATGTTTATCTGCAATCACTGTCCTTACGTCAAACATGTAAACCCACAATAAGTAGACTTAGCTAAAGATCATAATAGTGATGAGATTAAGTTTATCGCTATATCAAGTAATGATGTGATTAATTATCCAGATGATAGCCCTGAAAAAATGAAAATTAATGCTCTTGAAAATGATTTTAATTTTCCGTATTTATATGATGAAACTCAAGAAGTAGCTAAAGCATATGACGCAGCTTGTACTCCTGATTTTTACTTATATGATTCTAATCTAGAATTGGTTTACAGAGGACAACTTGATAACTCTAGACCAGGTAATGATATTGAATCAGATGGAAGTGATATGGATAATGCAATTCAATGTCTTAAAAATGGTATTGAAAACAAAGAGCTTCAAAAACCAAGTATTGGATGTAATATAAAGTGGAAATGACAAAAAAAAATCTAATAGATTGTCATAATCGTATTAAGCCATTTATTCATAATACTCCTGTATTAACATCAAATCAGATTAATGAAATGACAGGGTCTGAAATTTATTTTAAATGTGATAACTTTCAGAAAATGGGGGCATTTAAAATGCGAGGTGCAACAAATGCAATTCTTCAACTCTCAGATGAGAATAAAAAAAATGGTGTTGTAACTCATTCATCTGGAAATTTTGCTCAGGCTCTTTCACTTGCTGCTAAAAGTATTGGAGTAAAAGCATACATTGTAATGCCATCCTCAGCAACTGAAATTAAAAAAACTGCTGTTAAAGGTTATGGGGGAGAACTTATAGAATGTGAACCTAACCTTAAAGCTAGAGAGAAAGCAGCAAATAATATAGCAGAATCAACAGGCGCAACATTTCTTCACCCATCTAATGATATTGAAGTAATTCTAGGGCAAGGTACTGCTTGTAAAGAGCTACTAGAATACAATGATTCAATTGAACATGTCTTAGTTCCTGTTGGAGGAGGAGGACTAATAGCTGGAAGTGCTTTAGCTGCAAAATATTTTGGTAAAAATTGTACGGTTATTGGTGCTGAACCATTTGAAGTCGACGATGCTTATCGATCTCTTAAAAGTGGTAAAATAGAAACTAATGAAACTGCTAACACAATTGCTGACGGTTTAAAAACTCAACTAGGTGATAAAAATTTTCCAATTATTAAAAATGAGGTTAAATCAATTATTCGAATTACCGAAGAAGAAATTATTGAATCAATGAAAATTATTTGGGAACGATTAAAAATTATTTGTGAACCATCTTGTTCTCTTCCTTTAGCTGCAGTTTTAAAAAATAAAGAAACTTTTAGAAATAAGAAAGTAGGTATTATAATCTCTGGTGGTAATGTTGATTTGAATAATCTTCCCTTTTAAGAAAGTTTTCTATAACTCCAAACTGAAACTAAATATAAAAGAATACTCCCCCACCCAAGATATATAAACGGTGAGCTAGGAATATAAACATATGCTAGCACCTGAGCTGAGAATACCATTGTACCAATACAAATAAGTAAGTTTTTTGCAAAAGCTTTGTTTTCAATAAATTCTGGTTTAGAAAAAGAAAGAATAAAAAGACCAATTATAGAAACCCAAAGCCCAAAGAAACGATAGATTTGTTTCAAGTATCCTGGAAGAGTATCATTTATTTCTTCACTAAATAACTTTTCAAATGTCATATTAAGCCTTTCTTCATTGGCAACTCTATCTAACATCCATGGCTCATCAACTAGCATCCATCTTAATCCAAGAACAATAAAAATAATTCCTAGTGTAATAATTGGTATTAAAAATATTTTTTTTCTCATAGTGGGTGATACTGGATTCGAACCAGTGACCCCTACCCTGTCAAGGTAGTGCTCTAAACCAACTGAGCTAATCACCCTAGTAATACAAATCTATATATTTATTTATTTAAGATAATTATCTAGAAAAGTTAAGATTTTTTGATTACCCTCAATTTGTTGCTTTTTTTTGTTAAATCCATGACCAGCATCTTCAAATAAAATATATTCTACATATGCACCAGCATTTCTAGCTTCTTGAACCATTTCGTCAGATTCAATTTGAAGAACTCTTGGATCATTAGCTCCTTGTAAAACCATAATTGGATTTTTAATATTCTTTGCATGAAACAATGGGGAAATATCATAAAGCCTTAAAGAGTCTTTAGAGTAAGGGTCTCCCATTTCTTTATAAAGTGATTTTCTTGTAGCTTCCCAAAAAGCAGGAATTGACCTTAAAGTTCTGATCCAATTTGTTACTCCATATATATTTACTCCAACTTTAAATTCTTCAGGCTCAAAAGTCATAGCTGCCATAGTCATAAATCCACCATAACTTCCTCCAATAATTCCTATTTTATCAGGGTCAATATAGTCCTGATCTTGAAGCCATTTTTTACCCCAAACACAATCCTGAAGATCATCTTCACCATGATTTCTATCATCTAGTGAATAGAATGTCTTTCCATAACCACTACTCCCCCTGTTATTTACTGCAAGAATAGCATAGCCATGATTAACTAAGTATTGAATTAAAGCACGATACCCAACTCTTGATTGTCCTCCAGGACCACCATGAACCCATACAAGAGCAGGAACCTTATTTCCTTTTTTAGCGCTATGTGGTTTATAAAGAATTGCTGGAATCTCTAATCCATCAAATGATTCATACCTAATTACCTCAGCGTTTACAAGATCGTCAGGGTTAACACTTGAATTTAGATTTGTGGTAATCTTATTTAATTTATTAGTTGAGAGATTATACGTATATATATCTCCTGGAGAATTTGGGCTTCCAGCAGAAATTCTAATCATTTTTTCATCATCAGAAAAAGCAACCCTATTTATATTCATATTTTCAAGACCAATTAAATTCAAATCTGATTGATCATTCATATTTTTAATATTATTTTGTTTTGAGCATCCTCGTTTACAGCAACAACTCTAAATGAATCATTCTTTGAAAGATAGCTAAATGCAACATCCCAATTAGTTTTATAAACTATACTTCTATCTCCATTATTTAAATTATATGACATTAAATAATAAAACTCACTATCATAGTTTGTAGTGTAAAGAAAGTTTTCATCATTTTTATCAAAATTTTGCCCTGAATAGTTAGCAGTTTGATTTGAAATTTCAAATTGCTGTTTACTTTTAATTTCATATAAAAATAATTTCTGTTCACTTCTAGATAAGTTTAGTTTAAGACTAAATGTTTATCATTATTAGAGATACTATTTAGACTATATCCTTTATCATTTTTATAAACCATTACTGATTCAAGTGTTAAAATATTTATTTTATATAAATCAAAGAATCTAGGATCTCTTGAGTTTGACAATACATACATGTCCTGTTCATCTTGAGTCCATCCAAAAAATGATGCCTTAGTGTTTTCTCCTGGCGTTAGATCAACGGTCTCATTATTCCTAATTAAATAAATATGTGAGTTTTCATTACCACCTTTATCTGCTGAGTAAAAAACTTCATTAGTCGATGGTGCATAGCCATTTATAAAAAAGTTAAGATCTTTTGATTACTCTCAATTTGTTGCTCTTTTTTGACAAATCCGTGACCTGCATCTTCAAACAAAACGTATTCTACATAAGCACCAGCATTTCTTGCTTCTTGTACCATTTCGTCAGATTCAATTTGAAGAACTCTTGGGTCATTAGCTCCTTGTAAAACCATGATTGGATTTTTTATATTCTTTGCGTGAAACAATGGAGAAATATCATAAAGCCTTAAAGAGTCTTTAGAGTAAGGATCTCCCATTTCTTTATAAAGTGATTTTCTTGTTGCTTCCCAAAAAGCAGGAATTGACCTTAAAGTTCTAATCCAATTTGTTACCCCATATATATTTACTCCTACTTTAAATTCTTCAGGCTCAAAAGTCATAGCTGCCATTGTCATAAATCCACCATAACTTCCACCAATTATTCCTATTTTATCAGGGTTAATATAATCTTGATCCTGAAGCCATTTTTTACCCCATACACAATCTTGAAGATCATCCTCACCATGATTTAGATCATCTAGCGAATAGAATGTTTTTCCATAACCACTACTACCTCTATTATTTACTGCAAGAATAGCATATCCATGATTAACAAGATATTGAATTGAAGCACGGTATCCAACTCGTGATTGTCCACCAGGGCCTCCGTGAACCCAAACCAAAGCTGGTACTTTATTTTTTTTATTGGCGGCGTGCGGCTTATAAAGTATTGCTGGAATCTCTAATCCATCAAACGATTCATATCTAATTACTTCTGCATTTACAAGATCGTCAGGGTTAACATTTGAATTTAAATTTGAGGTAATTTTATTTAGTTTATTAGTTGATAATTCATAGGTATAAATATCTCCTGGACTGTTTGGGCTTCCAGCAGAAACTCTTAATAATTTTTCATCCTCAGAAAAACCAACACTATTTATATTCATATTCTCAAGAGCCAATTAAATTTAGGTCAGATTGATCGCTCATATTTTTAATAGTAAGCTTATTTTGAGCATCTTCATTGACAGCTATTACCCTATATGAATTGTTTTTTGAAAGATAACTAAATGCAACATCCCAATTTGTTTTATATTCAATACTTCTTTCACCATTTTTTAAATTATATGACATCAAATAATAAAACTCACTATCATAGTTGGTAGTATAAAGAGTAGTTTTCATCATTTTTATCAAAATTTTGTCCAGAGAAAGTTAGCAGCTTGATTTGAAATTTCAACTTGTTGATTACTTTTAATATCATATAAAAATAATTTTTGCTCGCTCCTAGAAATGTTTAGACTTAAAACTAAAGGTAATTATCATTATTAGAAATGCTGTTAAGATTATATCCAATATCATTTTTAAAAACCATTTCCGAGTTAAGTGTTACAATTTCTATCTTGTATAAATCAAAGAATCTTGGATCTCTAGAATTTGAAATAACATAGATTCCTAGTTCATCTTTTGTCCAGCCAACAAATGATGCTTTTGTGTTTTCACCAGGTGTTAAGTCTATACTATTCCTTCCCTAATCAAATAAATATGAGAATTTTCATTACCCCCTTTATCTGCTGAATATATAACCTCACCAGTATTTGGTGAGTAACCTCTTACAAAAAATGACTCCTCTTTTGAGTCTGTTAACTGAGTTTCTTCATTAGTACTTAGATCAACTTCGTAAATATTAAATATTCCAGATTTATCTGAACTGTAAATTAATTTGTCTGCATCTTTTGAAAAATATCCACCTGAGCTTCTGTTATTTGACATAAGAGTCTCTATTGAGTACTGCTCAATATTTTTTTCTGATTCAGTACACGAAATAATAAAAATAAATAGGGGGAATAATTTTAAAAAAAATTTCATAGTTATGTTTTTGAGCATATTAAGATACGATTTATGAAAGATTTCTTGTTACTTTTGGAGAATGAAACATTTATCTAAAGAAGAGTTCGATGATTTACAAAAATTTTATAGAATTAACCTGATTAATTCATGTACTGGTTATAAGTCAGCAAACCTTCTTGGAAGTATATCTAAGGAAGGTGTTGAAAATGTATCTGTTTTTAGCTCAATTACACATTTAGGGAGTAATCCTGCAATGCTCGGATATATTTTAAGACCAACTACTGTTCCAAGAGATACATTTAAAAATATTAAGGAAACAGGACTCTTTACAGTTAATCATATTGTTAAAGATTTAATTAGTGAAGCTCATCATACAAGTGCAAAATATCCTGAAGAAATATCTGAATTTGATAAAACAAATTTAGAACAAGAATATAAAGATGGATGCAAAGCTCCTTTTGTAAAAGGTAGTCCAGTTCAACTAATTTGTAAATATCAAAATGAATATAATATAAAAGAAAACGGGACAATACTTGTGGTAGCCTCTATTGAAGATATTTATTTCAATGAAGAATTAGTAAGTGACTCTGGATTCCTTCAACTTGATAAGGGGGGTGTCGTTACTATTAATGGATGTGATGGATATGCTTTACCAAGTCTTTTAGATAGATTTGAATATCAAAGACCAAAAAAATAAATGGACTTTATATCTGAAAAACTAACTGAATATATTTCAGAAAATTCTAATACAGAACCTGAAATTCTAGCTAAATTAAATGAAGAAACTTATCAGAAGGTTCTTCAACCTAGGATGTTAAGTGGGCACATTCAAGGAAGATTTCTAAGTATGATTTCCAAAATGAAATCACCATCATGTATTCTTGAAATTGGAACATATACTGGCTATGGAACTTTATGTTTAGCTGAGGGATTATCAGATGGAGGTAAGATATTTACAATCGATAGAAATGAAGAACTACTTAAAATTCAAAATAAATATTTTGAAATGAGTGGGAAAAGAGATAAAATTATCCAACTTACTGGAAATGCTAAAGATATATTAGAGAATCTCGATGAATCATATGACATAGTATT
Organism: Candidatus Marisimplicoccus framensis; assembly: GCA_905182065.1. GTDB lineage: Bacteria > Bacteroidota > Bacteroidia > Flavobacteriales > Flavobacteriaceae > Marisimplicoccus > Marisimplicoccus framensis. The sequence continues at coordinate 798,421 of CAJIZN010000001.1, read as the reverse complement.
TATTGATGCTGATAAAGAGAATTATATTGAGTATTTCAATCTTGTTTCAGAGAGACTAAACAATAATGGAATAATTATATCAGATAATGTTCTTTGGTCAGGAAAAGTATTAAACTCTCCTTCAAAAAATGATGAAGAAACAAATATTTTAATAGAGTTTAATAAGACCTTGAATGAAGATGAAAGATTTGAAACTGTAATTCTACCACTTAGAGATGGACTTTCAGTATCAAGACTAGTTTAAATCTTTCTTAATTGAATCCTTAAGGTCATCAAAGTCCTTTTTAATATCACTTACACTATCCTTAAGATCTTTTGTTAATGATTCTGATGGGTTTTTAACATCAGTATTTTTTGAAATCTCAGTTTTAATTTCATTAGTAGCTTGTTTTATTTGTGTCATTCCTTTAGCTAACCCTTTTGCAATTGATGGTATTTTATCTGCACCAAATACAAGAAGCACAATAAAAAAAACAAAAACCAACTCAGCTCCACTAATAAACAATATCATAGTATCAAAACTAATCAATAATTCAACCTCTTAAAATTTTTTTTAAAATAATCTATTACCAATGTATAATTACCTGCTTTGAAGTTTTCCTCAAGTGGATAGTTTTGATATGTAGATGTAACAAATTCATGAATATTATTTTCACTTAATCCAAACTCATCAATAAAAAATCTTAAACCATAGAATTTAATTATTTGATCAATAAGACTGTAATCATTTTTAAATTCCCTAAAGTTTCTTTTTTCTTTATAATAACCCGAAATCCAATTATACATTCTTCCAATATCTATACCTCCTACTAAAGGTGCAAGCAAAAGCTCTTTGGTTAATTGAGAACTCGATGGAATATCCTCTTTTCTTATTCCTGTAAAACCAGGAATTCCTATATCATCAAAATTCAAATCTTTTACAATCCCAGTATTTTGAAGATCATTCATAAGACTTCCAGAAAGTCCACTTGAATTTAAAATAACCTCATCAAGCTCATTAACAAATTCTTCTAAGTATACAGTTATAGATAATGAATCAAATATATCTTGATTCATTGTGATTTTTTTTCTCTTAAATTGAATAGCAGAGAATATTAATTCATCGTTCAATTTGACTAAAATCTTAAAATTTCCTTCGGAGTTAGTTATTGTTGCCTCGTTTGAAGTTATGTTTAATACATGGACACCTTCTATTGAATATGAATTATCATTATAAACAATTCCTTCAATAAACTTGTCGTTATTATTTTGAGAAAAAGAATAAAATGAAACTAAAAGAAAAAGAAAAATTATTTTTCTCATTCAACTTTTAGATTTTTATATGAATCTGCTTTGTTTAATAAATAATCTATAACTAAGAATTGATTCTTTTCTAAGATGAGATTTTTCATCTTTTCATCTGAATCTAGATTAAATAAAAAATCATTTATTTCAAAGGTTTCAAGTTTAAGAACATCTGAAAAAAAGTTTTCTTCTAATATGTAGGGAAGAACATCACTTGGAACAATGTTTAACTTTTCCTGATCTGATTTAGAATCTACTATAGTTGAAAGTAACTTAAAAATATTCACAAAATTTAAACCATTCACTACTTGTCTATTATCTGTAAGAACATTCTGAATTTTTGTAGACTTATCTGCTATATAATCAAATCCCTTAAATTGTTCTTCTTTAAGATCAAGAAATTTTTGTGTATCATCAGGGGTAATAACAACTTCATCTAATTCTCTTACTCTTTCATTAATTTGAACCACTAGTCTTTTATTTTTTAATATTTCATTATTTACTCTAACCGTTCTAATGATATATTGAACAGATGAAAAAATAATTTCATCACCCTCTTTGGCAAAAATTTCAAATTCACCTTGATCATTTGTGATTGTAGAGGTTTGATTTGTATTATTTATAACGTTAGCAGCAGGTACATCAATATTTCTATAAATCACCTTTCCTTGAATTAACTGTCTATCCTGTGAGTAGGTAAATTGGATTATGAAAATGAAAAATAAAATTTTTTTAAACATATATATTTCCTTGCTTTAAATTTACAAATAAATCATTCAGCAATAAGTTTATAATAGCGATAAAATCTAACTCAAGAATATTATCTAACAAATACTGGTGAAGTAGAATCTGCAGTCTCAGCTTGACTAAATGTATAACCTGAAGAATTAAAATTTTCAATATCAGATGATGATTGTATATCATTATCAATCAGAAATCTAGTCATTAGTCCTCTTGCTTTTTTAGCATAGAAAGAAATAATCTTTAGCTTTCCATTTTTAAAGTCTTTGAATTGAGGGGTAATAATTTTGTTGTCAATTAAAGAAGAATCAATAACAGAGAAATACTCATTACTAGCTAGGTTAATAATAATTTCTTCTTCTTTAATTTCTTTTAAAATTGAATCTGTAACATTTTTTTTCCAAAAATCATATAGATTTTTTGATCCATCAATTGATATTTTAGTCCCCATCTCTAGTCTGTATGGTTTTATTTTATCAAATGGTTTTAAAATTCCGTAGAGTCCTGATAAAATTCTTAAAGTACTCTGAAGTTTTTCATGATTAGAAGTAGAAATAGTGTTTGCGTCTATCCCATCATAAACATCCCCATTAAAGGCAAATATTGCTTGCTTTTCTTTCGAATTATTTTTTTGAAAATCCTGGTTTCTTAACCAATTTAAATCACTTAGTTTAGGTGATATAGTCATAAGTCTTGAAAGATCAGGAGCAGATAAATCTTTTATAGAATTATTAACCTGTATTGCCTTATCATTAAATAGAGGCACAGTATTAAAAGATGTTTCAACTTTATTTTCAAAATCTAAAGACTTAGCTGGCGAAATAAGTATTTTCATTTTTTATTTCAAATTTATAAATTTTTATGCTTAGAATAAAGTCTCCATTTATCAATTACAGATGTCATGTCATCTGGAACTTCAGTGTCGAATGATAGTTTTTCTTTTGTTTTAGGGTGAATAAATCCAAGAGTTTTAGCATGAAGGGCCTGTCTTGGAAGGAGTTTGAAACAATTATCTACAAATTGTTTGTATTTACTATATACAGTTCCTTTTAATATTTTATCTCCACCATATCTTTCATCATTAAAAATAGTATGCCCCAGATACTTCATGTGGACTCTAATTTGGTGAGTTCTTCCTGTTTTAAGTCTACAACTAATTAAAGTAACATAGCCAAATCTTTCAATTACTTTATAATTTGTTATTGCTTCTTTTCCACCTTCTAGATCTTCATATACAATCATTTGAAGTCTATTTTTTGGATTTCTTCCTATTGGAGCATTTATTTCACCCTCATCATCCTTTAAGTCTCCCCAAACAAGAGCATAATACTCCCTTTCAACAGATTTTTTAAAAAATTGCTTTGCTAAGAAAGTCATTGATTTTTCAGTTTTAGCAATAACCAATAAACCTGAAGTGTCTTTATCAATACGGTGAACTAAGCCAGGTCTGTTTGATGAATTATTAGGTAAATTTTCAAAATGATATAATAAAGCATTTATTAGAGTACCAGAATAATTTCCATGACCAGGATGAACAACCATTCCACTTTTTTTATTTACTATTATTATTGAGTCATCTTCATACTCAATGTTTAAATCAATTTCTTCAGGAGTAAGAAGATTTTCATAAGGTGGATGAGTAAATAAAATTCTGATCTTATCATCTTTTTTTACTTTATAACTTGATTTCACTACTTGTTCGTTAACTCTAATAGACCCCTCTTTAGCAGCTTTCTGAATTTTATTTCTAGTAGCATTTTCAATTCTGTTCATAAGAAACTTATCAATTCTGAGGGGTTCTTGACCAGAATCAATATCAAAAGCAAAATGCTCATGAAGTTCTTGCTCGAAATCTTGTTTTGAATTATCTTTTTCCATTACCCAAAATTAAATCTAACTCTGAGTTCATTGGAATCTTTTGACCTGGAAGTATTTTTTCTCCTTGAAATAGTACGTCTAAGACCATATCCTTTCCAATATCATCAATATAACTATAATCTCTTACTTGAAACCCTAAAGCTGTAAGGATTGATTCTGCATTTCTTTTAGTAATCTGAATTATATTTGGTAATGAGACTTTCTGAAAATTTTGAGGATTTACATTAAGATATATTTTTCTATTTTTTTTAACTAGTTCAAGTCCTTTAGGAATTTGAGATATTATTGAATAATTAGGGATTTCAATAAAGAATTTAGAAGAATCTAAGACTTCGTATTTAAGCTTATTATCATCAAGGACACTTATTGCTCTGTCTAGTTTCATCCCAGATAAATCAGGAACTTCTATGTAAGTATTATGTTTTGTGTAAATTTTCAGAGAGTTATAAACTAGGAAGAATACAATAAAAATAGTCGATAGCATTAAAATAATATGCTTTATTAATGATTTACTTTTAAAGTGATTCAAAATTTTCATTTCAATAATTTAATGTAAATATACTAAGACATAATCGTCTTTTATTATAATGAGTTACATTTGAAATTAATATGAAAAATATTGCAGTTGTTTTTGGCGGGTATTCTTCTGAACATGGAGTCTCTGTCAAAAGTGGAGAATTTATTTATGAGAATCTTAAAGATAATCCTGATTGGAATATTTATGAAATCTGTATTTCAAAAAAAGAAAAAACAGTAAAATTTGATGAAAGAATATTTGATTTAGATTTTCAGAATTTCACTTTTGAAATAGATGGAATCATTATTAAGCCTGATGCAGTATTTAATATTATTCACGGAGATCCTGGAGAAAATGGAGTTTTAGCTGAAGTTTTAGAAAAAAATCATATACCACAGACTGGATGCAATAATTATGTTTCACAATTAACTTTTAATAAAAAAAAGTTTATTGAATTTGTAGATAGTCTTGATATTCCTTGTGCTAAGCAAATTCTTTTAAAAAAGAAAGAAACTATTAATATTGCAAAAATATTAGAAACAATTCAAATTCCATGTATCGTAAAACCTAATAACGGAGGAAGTAGCATTGGTGTGTCTAAAGTTAATTATATAGACGAACTCGAGGATAAAATTAAAATTGCTTTTAATGAGGATAATCAAGTTTTGATAGAGACTTTTCTTGAGGGTCAAGAAGTTTCTGTTGGGGTTATAGATAGAGGTGGAGAAAGAATAATACTTCCTATTACAGAAATTAAAAGTGAAAATGAACTTTTTGATTACAATGCAAAATATTTAGGTGAATCCCAAGAAATAACTCCAGGTAATATTTCTAAAGAATCTATAGAATTGATTCATAAATATGTTACTAAAATTTATGATAATCTTGAGTTAAATGGAATAACTAGATCAGAGTTTATAATAGTAGATAAAATTCCACATATTCTTGAGACAAATACAATTCCTGGATTTACTAAGCAAAGTATAGTACCTCAGCAAATCGAAGTACAAGGATTGTTCGTTAAAGAAGTTTTAAATAATCAAATAAAATCAATTCTATAAATTATAATTAAATTTAATAAATGAAAAGAGCAGTATTTCCAGGATCTTTTGACCCAGTAACAATAGGTCATCAAGATATAATTCACAGAGGTCTAAAGGTTTTTGATGAAATAATTATTGGAATAGGAGAAAATTTAGATAAAAAATACATGTTTTCAAGTAAAGAAAGATTTGATTTTGTATCTAAAACTTTTGAAGCTGAAACTAAAGTTTATGTAAAAACTTACGATGGACTTACAGTAGATTTTTGTAAAAAAAATAATGCTGAATTTATTATAAGGGGTTTAAGAAATCCTGCTGACTTTGAATTTGAAAAAAGTATTGCTCTTACTAATCGTGAGATGACAGGAATTGAAACTGTATTTTTCCTAACATCACCTAAAAATTCCTTTATAAGCAGCAGTATCGTTCGAGACCTTATAAAGAATAAAGGTGATTACAAATTATTTATCCCTAACGAAATTACTATCTAGAACCTCTAATACAATGATCCTAATATTCTCAAAGGCATCATTTAAAAAATCTTTAATCCCATCTTTTGAAATCCATTCAGCTTTTAAAATATCTTCTTCAATTTGAGGCTTAAGATGACCAGTATAATTAGTTGCCATCCTAAACCAATAGGTTTTCTTTAATCTGAACCTTTTACCTTTTTTAAAAATATGATATGTTTCAGATAGCTGGTTTTGAACAATTAAATCTGCTACACCCGTTTCTTCAGTGACTTCTCTTTTTGCAGCTTCGATTATCAATTCATTTTTTTCAACTCCACCTTTTGGAAGGTCCCACTTATTATTTCTAAAAATAAATAAAAGTTTATTATCTGTTCTTTCAACTAAACCTCCAGCTGCTTCTATAACAGGAAATTGCTTTGTAAAAGTTTTCCAAAGTTTGTCAAAATTTTTATGATATAAATATACTTTACTATTTTTAGTAGACTTTAATGCTTTTATTATTTGACTTGCATTAGAGTATTTAATGAAAATAAATGGTTCAGTATCTGAAAATTCTTGAATTTCATTTGTAAGAATTAATGGCTTTTGGTTGAAGAAAACTTTATACATTTGTATCGATGGTATTAGACAAAAAAGTTGCTGAGCAAACTATAAATTATCTTACACAAATTAATGCAATTAAATTGAATACCAAAAATCCGTTTACTTGGACTAGTGGAATTAAATCTCCTATTTATTGTGATAACAGGTTAATACTATCATATCCTGATGTGAGAAAGTTCATTGCGGATGAAATGACAAATATTGTTAAAAAACTGTATGGAGAAAATATATCTATAGCTGGAGTTGCGACAGGAGCTATTGCAATTGGAGCTATGATTGCTGAAAGATTAGATTTGCCATATGCATATGTAAGGCCTGAACCTAAAGGACATGGGCTTAAAAATCAGATTGAAGGAAGTATTCAAGAAGGATCTAATGTTGTAGTTATTGAAGATCTAATTAGTACAGGTAAGAGTAGTTTAAATGCAATTAATGCATTAAAATCTGAAGGGTTTAATGTAATGGGAATGTTATCAATTTTTTCTTATAATTTTCAGTTTGCAAATAAAAAGTTTGAAGATGAAAATATTTCAATTAATTCATTATCAGATTACAACTCATTAGTTGAGAAAATTGAATCTGAGGGTTCACTTAACGAAATTGAGATAAACAGATTGAAAACATGGAGAGAAGATCCTAAAATCTGGAAATAGATTAAATAATTATTTTAATTTCTCCTGATCTATAACTAGCAATCCCTTCTGACTCAATATCAACTTTAATTTGTCCATTGTTTAGAACCTTTATAACTTTTCCTTTTACTTTTTTTCCTTTTAACATAAAATTACATCCATTAAGACCATATAAGTTATTATGATATTCCTTAGAAAGTTCTTCAATATTATTAATCTTAGATAGATAAAATTTATAATTATTAATTAATTCATCTAAAACATCGTTCACGTAAAAATCTTTATTAGATAAATTTTTTAATGAGGTAGCATTTATTGAATTCCTAAATATAATTTGATTAATATTTATACCTGTTCCTATAATTGATGAATTAATTTTATTTGACCTAATAGTATTCTCAATTAATATTCCAGAAATTTTCTTATCTCCTGACAAAATGTCGTTGGGCCACTTAATTATTGTTTGATCAGGGACAAATTTTCTTATGGTTTTTAATACTGATAAACAAACAGCATAATTTATAGAGAAACCAAGGTCTGGAGAAATCTTTGGAAACTCAAAGTATAATGAACAAAGAAGGTTTTTACCATAGCTAGAATACCATCTATTAGTAAGTTGTCCTCTTCCACCATATTGATATTTTGCAGATACAATATCTCCACTTATTATTTTTTTTGATTTAATTAACATCTTTACTTTGTCATTTGTTGACCGAGTGGCATTAACTTTGATTATCTTAATAGTAGACATGTTATTAAAAGTAATAAATTTGAAAAAAGAAAAGATTAATGGTTAAATCCAAATCAAAAGATTCTAAATTAATTGATGAAATTTTATTTAGTATAGAAGATGTAAAAGGTGTTGATATAAATTTAATGGATCTTACTAAAATAGGCAATACAGTTTGCGGTTTTTTTATTATTTGTACTGGAACATCAAATACTCATGTAGCTGCTATTGCAAACTCAATAAGAAGACATGTAAGTAAGAAATTAAAGGAAAAACCGTTTGGCACAGAAGGAACTGAAAACCAAGAATGGGTATTAATTGATTATGTTGATGTGGTTGTTCATATTTTTCAACAAAACATTAGAGAATATTATGACATTGAGAACCTATGGGGAGATGCTAAAATAACAAATGTTAAATCTAAAGCTTAATTAATGGCTAATAAGAAAAAGAATAATAAATCAAAAATCAACATCTATTGGTTCTATGCATCAATAGTTTTTTTCATACTAAGTATTGGACTTTTAGGGGGAGATGCTGGTGTTCAAAATACACAACCTACTGATATATCATCTTTTGAAAATTATTTATTAAATGGTGATATAGAGAAAGTGTCAATTATCAACCAGAGATATGCAAGAATAACTTTAAATGAAAATGCTTTAGATAAAGAAATTCACAAAAAAGCAAAAGCTAAAAACTTTTTAGGCCAAGATAATTTGGCAGGTCCTCATTACCAATTTGAAATAGGAACTCCTGAATTATTTGAAACAAGGCTTCAAGATATTAGAGATTCAGAAAATCTAAATTTCTCTGTTGAGTTTGTAACAATGGAAAACAGATGGTTAGATGTCTTATTAGGCTTTCTTCCCATTATCATTATTATTGGTGTCTGGATATTTTTGATGAGAAGAATGTCAGGAGGAGGTGGAGGTGCAGGAAGTCAAATATTCAACATAGGTAAATCAAAAGCAAAATTATTTGATCAAAATACAGATGTAAAAGTCACATTCAAGGATGTGGCAGGATTGTTAGGTGCTAAAGAAGAGGTTCAAGAAATTGTTGATTTTCTTAAGAATCCAAAAAAATATACAGTTCTAGGTGGAAAGATTCCAAAGGGAGCTTTATTAGTTGGTGCACCAGGAACTGGTAAAACATTATTAGCTAAGGCAGTGGCAGGTGAAGCAAAAGTTCCATTCTTTTCTCTTTCAGGTTCTGATTTTGTTGAGATGTTTGTGGGTGTAGGAGCTTCAAGAGTTAGAGATTTATTTAAACAAGCAAAAGATAAATCTCCTGCAATTATTTTTATTGATGAGATTGATGCAATCGGAAGAGCAAGGGGAAAAAATAATATGACTGGATCTAATGATGAAAGAGAGAATACTCTAAATCAACTTCTTACTGAAATGGATGGATTTGGAACAGACACAAATGTTATCGTAGTTGCTGCTACAAATAGAGCTGACGTTCTGGATAAAGCATTGATGAGAGCTGGAAGATTTGACAGACAAATTTTTGTTGACTTACCAGACTTGAACGAAAGAAGAGAGATTTTCCAAGTTCATTTAAAACCCCTAAAAAAGAGTAGAGGTCTTGATCTTGAATTTTTAGCTAAACAAACTCCTGGATTTTCTGGTGCTGATATTGCTAATGTCTGTAATGAAGCAGCGTTAATCGCAGCAAGAAATGATAAAAAATCTGTTGGAAAGCAAGACTTTTTAGATGCTGTTGATCGAATTGTAGGAGGTCTTGAGAAAAAAAATAAAATAATTTCAAAAGAAGAAAAAAATACTATAGCATTTCATGAAGCTGGTCACGCAATTGTAAGTTGGCTTCTTGAGCATGCTGCTCCTCTTGTTAAGGTTACTATTGTTCCTAGAGGACAATCTCTAGGTGCCGCTTGGTATCTTCCAGAGGAAAGAATGATTGTAAGGACTGAACAAATGCTCGATGAAATGTGTGCAACTCTAGGGGGGCGTGCAGCAGAAAAAATAATGTTTAATAAAATCTCTACTGGAGCTTTAAGTGATTTGGAAAAAGTAACAAAGCAAGCTAGAGCAATTGTTTCTGTTTATGGTTTAAATGATAAAATTGGAAATATTACATATTATGATTCTAGTGGACAAGGTGACTATAATTTTACCAAACCTTATTCTGAAGAAACAGCTAGAAAAATTGATGAACAAATTTCTTTAATTATTGAAAAGCAATATAAAAGAGCTTGTGCAATTCTAAAAAAGAATAAAACTAAATTATCAACTTTAGCATCAAGATTACTTGAAAAAGAGGTTATTTTTAAAGAAGATCTTGTGAAAATACTTGGAGAAAGACCGAACAGTAAAGAAGAAATTATAGAAAAAAATAAAGATTAAATATTTTGGGATTTTGGGACTTTTTTAGGAATAAAAAAAATGAAGATTCAAATGCAATAGAGTCTCCAATTAATAAAGATGATTCACACGATATAATATTTGCAAAAAACTTTACTAGTTCAGGAGGGAGATTTACATTTATAGATGAAAAAAACTCTACAAATGAAATTTTTGAAAAGATAATAGAAGAAAATCAATGGAATTTAGATAGTGTTTGCTCACTTGATTCAAATATTTCTAAGAACCTCGGTATTAGACTAATTAGAAAAATTGATAATGATAATGTTAAGGCTCTAGTTACAGAATGTGAGTTTTTATTATCTAATACAGGGAGAATATTAATTTGTAATAAACAGATTAAAAGTAATAGAATTGAAAATCTTCCTCCTGTAGTCATAATTCTTGCTAACTCTTCTCAATTTGTTTCAGATGTAAGTGAAGGAATGACAAAACTTAAGAATAAGTATAAATCTAATTTTCCAACTAACATTACTACTATTAATGTTAAAAATAAACTCAACGAAGAAAATTTTTTAACTTATGGGAATGGTGCAAAAGATATTTATCTAATATTAAGCGATGATTAATTTTCTACCAAGATTAATTACGGGTATTGTATATATTTCCCTTGTTACTGGGTCAATAATTCATAGCTCAGAAAGCTTTCTTGTGGCCTTTATTCTCTTAACATTATTAGCTACTTATGAGTCTCATGAATTATGGAAAAAAATTAAATTAAATAATTCAAATCAATCTTTAATTTTTCGTCTACCGCAATATTATGTATTTCAATCTATGATAGTATTAGCTCTAATTCCTTTTTCTTTTGATGAGTTTTATAATCCATTTCCAATTTTATTAATATTCATTCTAATCTGGATAAGTGATACTATGTCTTATTTTTTTGGATCTTATTTTGGTAAAACCAAAATGAAAATTAAAGCTTCACCTAATAAAACATGGGAAGGTTTTGTAGGAGGCTTTTTGTGTTCAATAATTTTTAGTATAATTTCATTTAATTATATTCAAGAAATATATCCATTTTGGAAAACAGTTTCTCTGGGTATTTTAATACCAATTTTTGGACTAATTGGTGATATTTATCAATCCAAAATTAAAAGAATGGCAGGGGTTAAAGATAGCGGTACAATATTACCTGGTCACGGTGGGGTTCTTGATAGGCTTGATAGTGCAATGGGTGTTTCATACATAGTTTTAATAATTACATTAATCTAATGTTTCATAAAGAAGGTTTTAAAATTATTGCTTTTAGCTTTTTAGTGAGTAGCTCATTGGTAATCTCATTTGAAATATTAATTAATTCTGAAAACATTAAAAGTTTATTTCAAATATTGACTTTAATTCAATTTTTATTGATTTTATGGTTTTTTAGAAACCCTAAAAGAGATATTGTTAAAAATTCTGAATTAATATTAAGCCCTGCTGATGGAAAGATAGTAGTTATAAATAAAGTTGAAGAAAATGAATTTTTTAAGGATAAAAGAATTCAAGTATCAATATTCTTATCTCCTTTAGATGTTCATGTTAACAGGTATCCAGTGTCTGGTGAAATTGTATATAGTAAATATCATACAGGAGATTACCTTGTTGCATGGCATCCAAAATCTTCACTCAAAAATGAAAGAACAACAGTGGTAATTAATAATAAAAAGTTTGGTGAAGTTCTATATAGACAAATAGCAGGAGCTGTTGCAAGGAGAATTGTAAATTATGCAACAACTAATACTCATATTGTACAAGGAGAAGATTCTGGATTTATTAAGTTTGGATCAAGAGTTGATCTTTTCTTACCTCTAGAATCAAATATTAAAGTTAAACTTGGAGATAGGGTTTCAGGAGGGATTTCAGTAATTGCCTAATTAACTTAATTCAGAAATTGATTTTTGTATTGATTTGATTTTGCTCCTTGTATCTAAAATCTTTTGTTTTTCTATATTGACTATAGCAGCAGGAGCATTTTTAACAAAGTTTTCATTTTTTAATTTGTTCTCAACAGATTTTAAGAAACCTTCATTATAATCTAACTCTTTTTTTAACTTCATAATTTCAGCATCTTTATCAAACCCTCCCTCTAATGGTATAAAGAATTCATAGTTTTTAATTATAAATGAATTAACCATTTCAAAATTTTCTTTTGAGGATTCTTCTAATTTATTAATTGAAGCTATTTTTTTAATTATTTCAATATTTCCTGGAGAATTTTTATCTGGCAAATAATATAAATCAAGAGATGTTTTAAATGAAATATTTTTTTCCTTCCTATAATTCCTAATTTGTGAAATTACTTCCTTAGTAATTTCAAATTCATTAACAGATTTTTGATCATAATCTTCAATCTCAGGCCAGTTACTTATTGTTAAAGGAGAAGAATTATTAGTATTAGGTAAATTATGATAAATTTCTTCTGTTAAGAATGGCATAAAAGGATGAAGAATTTTTAAATTTTTCTCAAATAGAATTATTAACTCAGTCTTTGATTTTTTATCAATTTTTTCACCAAAATTAGGTTTTAATATTTCTAGCAACCATGAACAAAAGTCGTCCCATACTAGTCTATATGATGACATTAAGACATCAGAAATTCTGTAATTTTCAAAATTCTTATTAATTAACTCTAACGAATTATTAAACTTGTTACTATACCAATCAATTCCTAGTTTATTGACAACTGGTTGTGATTTTTCTTCATCAACCTCCCATCCGTTAACAAGCCTTAAAGCATTCCATATTTTATTTGTAAAGTTTTTTCCTTGTTGACATAAAGATTCATCAAATAGTAAATCATTTCCAGCTGCAGAACTTAACATTAATCCCACTCTTACTGAATCAGCTCCATACTCTTCAATAAGCTTAATTGCATCTGGGGAATTACCAAGCTGCTTTGACATTTTTCTTCTAAGTTTATCTCTAACAATTCCTGTGAAATAAACATTTGAAAAAGGCTTTTCATCTCTAAATTCATATCCTGATATGATCATTCTAGCAACCCAAAAAAATATAATATCTGGTCCTGTTACCAAATCTTGTGTTGGATAATAATAATTGATTTCATCATTATTTGGATTTCTAATTCCATCAAATACAGAAATTGGCCATAACCATGAAGAAAACCATGTGTCTAGAACATCATCATCTTGACTTAAGTCATCTTCCTTATATTGAACTTTAGATTTATTATTAATTTTTGTTAATGCTTCTTTTTTATTTTTTGCTACTATATAATTTTCATTATTACCATAATAAAATACTGGGATTTGATGTCCCCATGATAACTGTCTTGAAATATTCCAATCTTTAATATTCTCAAGCCAGTATTTGTAAGTGGATTTAAACTTACCAGGAAAGAATTTAATATTTTCATTTTCAAGTACATTTTTAATAGCTGGCTTGGTAATGTCATCCATTTTAAGAAACCACTGTTTTGATAGTCTTGGTTCAACCACAGCATTTGTTCTTTCAGATCTTCCTACGTTATGAATATAATTTTCTTTTTTAACTAAAAGATTTTTAGAATCTAATTCAATTTCAATTTCTTTTCTAACCTGAAATCTATCCTTACCTTCATAATGAAGACCATTATTATTCAAAATTGCATTTTCATCAAAAATATCAATTGTTTCTAGATTATGTTTAATGCCTAGATTATAGTCATTAATATCATGTGCAGGAGTAACTTTTAGACAACCAGTCCCAAATTCAAGATCTACATATGAATCAGCTATAATTGGTATTTTTCTCCCACATATTGGGACGATTGCTTGCTTACCAATAATGTCTTTATATCTTTCATCTTTAGGATTAACACATAATGCAGTATCTCCAAAAATAGTTTCGGGTCTAGTAGTTGCTATTTGAAGCTCAACTTCAGAATTTTCAATAAAATATTTTAAGTAGTACAAGCTTGAATCCTCTTCAATATGATTAACTTCTTCATCAGAGACAGTAGTTTTAGCTTCTGGATCCCAGTTTATCATTCTGTAACCCCTGTATACTAATCCTTTTTCATGTAAGGCTTCAAATGCCTGAATAACAGATTCATACATGTCATCATCAAGAGTAAACTTTGTTCTATCCCAGTCACATGAGCAACCAAGTTTTTTTAATTGTTCTAATATGCCTCCACCATACTTTTCTGTCCAATCCCATGCATGCTCAAGAAATTCATCTCTAGTAATATCTGATTTGTTTATTCCCCTTTTTTTAAGATTTTCAACAACTTTTGCCTCAGTTGCAATTGATGCATGATCAGTTCCAGGAACCCAACAAGCATTTTTTCCCATCATACGAGCTCTTCTAACTAAGATATCTTGTATAGTGTTATTCAGCATATGGCCCATATGAAGCAACCCTGTAACATTTGGGGGAGGGATTACTATAGTGAATGGTTCTTTCTCATTTGGAACAGATTTGAAAAGTTTATTTTTCATCCAAAATGAGTACCATTTTTTCTCTGTATCAATATGGTTATACTTAGGTGGAATTTGCATCAATTCATAAATATTTTAATCTAAAACAAAAATAACATACCTTGAAGTATATTTGCAAAATTAAGTTAAATAAATGCCAACAATTTCAAAAAAAGGAATTAATATACCTCCTTCACCAATCAGAAAATTAGTTCCATTTGCAGATCAAGCAAAGAAAAGAGGCATTAATATTCTCCACTTAAACATAGGTCAACCTGACATTAAATCTCCTGAAGAATCTATTGATGCTATAAGAAATATTGACTTAGATCTTTTAAAATATGAATCTTCACAAGGTTCACTTGAATTTAGAAATAATTTATGTAGTTATTATTCTAAGCATAACATTCAAGTCATACCTGACGACATAATAACTACTGTTGGAGCTAGTGAAGCCTTATCATTTACAATGAATTCTATATGTGACCCAGGAGATGAAGTTATAATCCCAGAACCTTTTTATGCAAATTATAACGGATTTGCTCACGCATCAGATGTAAAAGTTATTCCAATTACTTCAAAAATTGAAGATAATTTTGCGCTACCATCAATAGATTTGTTTAGAGATAAAATAAATAATAAAACTAAAGCAATAATTATTTGTAATCCATGTAATCCAACAGGTTATGTATACTCAAAAGAAGAAATAATTGATATTGCTAATCTTGCAAAAAAACATGACTTATTTATTGTTGTAGATGAAGTATATAGAGAGTTTATTTATACTGATATAAAGCACTTTTCAATTCTTGAAGACAAAAGGTTTTATGATAATGCCATATTAATTGATTCTACTTCAAAAAGATATAGTTTATGTGGTGCTAGAATAGGTTTTATTGTTTCAAAAAATTCTGATTTTATTCAAACATGTTTAAAGTTTGCTCTAACAAGGTTATCTCCTCCAACACTAGCATTAATTGCAGCTGATAAAGCATTAAATTGTAATGAAAATTATATTAAAGGTGCAATCAATGAATATTCAAATAGAAGGAAAGTTCTAATAAGTGAATTATCTAAATTAAGTAATATTAAATACTCAGATCCTATAGGTGCATTCTATTCAATAATTAAATTACCTATTAAAGATGCTGAAAAGTTTTCAAAATTTTTACTTACAGATTTTTCAATAAATAACGAAAGCGTAATGCTTGCTCCTGCATCTGGATTTTATAGTTCTAAAAACAATGGAGATGATGAAGTTCGAATTGCATTTGTACTCAATTCAGAAAAGCTTAAGCGTGCAATTAATATAATTGATAAAGGACTTAAAGAATATATCAGTTAATTGATGAAAATTCATAGAAATTGTTCTCTTAAAAAATTCAATACATTTAGTGTAGACGAAAAAGCTCAACTATTATTAGAAGTAGATAATATCTCTGATCTTGCTAATATTTTATCAAAACAAAATAGAAAAGATGAAATTCTTGTCTTAGGAGGTGGCAGTAATATTCTTTTCACAAAATCTTATGATGGATTAATTATTAATTTAAAAAATAAGGGAAAGAAAATTATACAAGAAGATGAAAATAGTGTTTTAGTTGAAGTTTCTGCAGGAGAGAATTGGCATGATTTTGTCTTATGGGCCATAAAAAATGATTTTGGAGGTGTAGAAAACCTCTCCTTAATTCCTGGCAAAGTTGGAGCTGCACCAATTCAAAATATAGGCGCTTATGGTGTTGAACTAAAAGACATATTTTATAGTTGTAAAGGATTAATGTTAGATTCTTTGAGTGAATTTGAATTTAAAAAAACAGAATGTAAATTTGATTACCGAACTTCGATTTTTAAATCTACACTTAAAAATAAAACACTAATTACCTCAGTTAAACTTCTTTTAACTAAATCTGCACATAACTTTAATATAGATTATAAAGATTTAAATATTAATCTTCTAAATACTGAATTATCAGTTAAAAAAATATCAGATGAGGTAATAAAAATTAGAACCTCAAAACTTCCTAACCCTAAATTTTTTGGTAATTGTGGAAGTTTTTTTAAAAACCCTATAGTTAATAGTTCTAAATATAAATCTCTATTAGATAAGTTTCCAAATACACCTGCCCATAAAGTTGATGCTGATAATTATAAAATTTCAGCAGCATGGCTTATAGATCAATCTGGATTTAAAAATAAAAAAGATAAAAACGTAGGTGTTTATGAGAATCAACCTTTGGTTATAATTAATTATGGAAGTGCGACAGGTAATGAATTGTTAAATTTTGCTTTAAAAATAAAGGAAACTATTTATAGTAATTTTGAAATAGAACTTGAAGAAGAAGTAATAATAATGTAATCTATTCTTTATCTTTTGTGTCTATTATAATCGTTACTGGTCCATCGTTAAGAAGATTGACCTTCATGTCAGCTCCAAAAACTCCAGATTTAACTCTATCATTCATTTTTTCTTTGAACATCTTAATGAAATATTCATATAATGGAATAGCAGTTTGATGAGAGGCTGAATTTATATATGAAGGTCTATTTCCTTTTTTAGTTAAGGCCATTAAAGTAAATTGAGATATAATTAATATCTCACCATCTATATCTTTTAAAGAATAATTCATAACACCATCTTTATCATTAAATATTCTAAGATTAAGTATTTTATTTACCAACCATTCAACATCACTTTTATTATCATCTGAAGAAATTCCAACTAAAACTAAAAGGCCTTTTTCAATTTCACTTTTAATCTTTTGATTAATCTCTACACTAGAACTTTTAACTCTCTGTATCACTACTCTCATCAGATTTTCTATAAATATTTTGGTCTTTTAACATATCTAAATATGTGTGATATCTACTTTCATAAATTTCACCTTCTTTAATTTTCTTTTTAACATTACAATCTGGTTCATCTAGATGAAGACAATTATTAAACTTACATTTTTGTTTTGCACTAAAAAATTCTGGAAAAAAATCACCTAGCTCAAACTTAGATATATCTACTAATCCAAATCCTCTAATTCCAGGAGTATCAATAACTCTGATATTAGAATCTAAATCAAACATTTCCGCATAAGTTGTAGTATGTTTTCCTTGATTATGAGATGAAGAAATCTCTTTAGTCTTAAGTCTTAAATTTGGAGAAATAGAGTTTACAAGAGTAGACTTACCCACTCCACTATGTCCAGAAATAATACAAGTTTTATTTTTCATTAAGTTTATAAGTTCATTTATTCCTTTTCCATATTTAGCAGAAATTAACTCACAACTATATCCAATATTCTTATAAATTTTAATTAATTTTTCTAATTCACTTTTTTCTTCTTCTGTATATGTATCTACTTTATTAAAAGCAATTATTACTGGAATATCATATGCTTGACAGCTTACAAGAAATCTATCTATGAAGTTTTTAGAAGTAGTTGGATTATTTAAGGTAACGACTAAAACTGATATGTCAATATTAGATGCAATTATATGACGTTGTTTAGACAGGTTGACAGATTTTCTAATTATATAATTTGTTCTTGGAAGAATATCTGATATAATTCCATTTCCATCATTTTCTAACTCAAATATCACATGATCTCCTACTGCTATTGGATTTGTTGTAGAGATATCTTTAAGTCTAATCTTACCCTTTATTCTACATTCTAAAAAATTATCTCTAGCTTTTACTAAATACCAACTACCCGTTGATTTATATACAGTTCCTTGAGTCATAATTAAACAACAATATATTTTTTCCTAATCATATTAACAAATCTACTTGATGATATTTGTATATTTAAATAAAAAATTGAACAAAAAAGTTTTATTATTAATTCTTGATGGATGGGGCATCACTAATGATAAAGATGTCTCTGCTCCTGATAAAGCTAATACACCAAATTTCAATCATCTCATAAAAGAGTATCCAAGTAATTATTTAATTACTCATGGACAAGATGTAGGGTTACCCGAAGGGCAGATGGGAAATAGTGAAGTTGGTCATATGAATATTGGGTCTGGTAGAATAGTTTTACAAGACCTTTTAAAGATTAATAATTCTATAGAAACTGGTAATTTTCATGATAAAAAAGAATTTGAAGATATCATTTCATACTCAAGACAAAATTCATCAAATATTCATTTAATTGGACTCCTTTCAGATGGGGGAGTTCATTCACACATTGATCATCTAAAAGAAATTATACTTTCTCTTTCGGATGTCAAAGAAAAGATATTCATACATGCATTTACAGACGGGAGAGATGTTGATCCAAAATCTGGTATAAACTATATCCAAACATTAGAAGATTTTTGTGAACAAAATGGAGGAGAACTTTCCACTGTAATAGGAAGATATTACGCAATGGATAGAGATAATAGATGGGAGAGAATTCACAAAGCTTATGATTTAATAAGTAATGGAAAAGGAAAAAAAACTGAGAACTTTAGTAATGAAATAAAAGAATCATATGCTAATAATAAAACTGACGAATTTATTGAACCCTTAGTTAAATTAAATAAAAATGGAAATCCCATTCATCAACTAAAACCTGACGACACAATTATATTTTTTAATTATAGATCAGATAGAGGGAGGCAATTAACTTCTGTGTTATGTGAAGAAAATAAAAGCGAATTTGGAATGAGCCCCATAATAAGCAACTTTTATACTCTTACAGAATATGATGAAAAATTTAAAAAAGCAAAACCAATCTTTAAAAGTAAAAAATTAAAGAATACTCTTGGTGAGGTTATTTCGAATAATAATATTTTTCAATTAAGAATTGCTGAAACTGAAAAATATCCACACGTCACATTCTTTTTTAATGGGGGTTATGAAGTACCATTTGAGAAAGAAGAAAGAATTCTATGCCCATCCCCAAAAGTGGCAACATATGACTTAAAACCTGAAATGAGTGCAGCTGAAGTAACAGATAATATTATTAAGGAGATCAATAAGGAAAAATTTGGTTTTATATGTTTAAATTTTGCTAATCCCGACATGGTAGGGCATACAGGTGATTTTAAAGCTGCAATTAAAGCCTGTGAGTCAGTTGATCATTACTTAGGTCAAATAATTAAAATAGCAAATGAAAAAAATTATACTTCCATTATTATAGCTGATCATGGTAACTGTGAAAAAATGGTAAATAGTGATGGCTCTCAAAATACTTCACATACTATAAATCCTGTACCAATAATAATTGTAAACTCAAATCATAATGAAATAAAAAATGGAATTTTAGCAGATATTGCACCTACTATTTTAGATATTATGGGTATTAAAAAACCAGAAGAAATGAACGGTAAATCTCTTGTTATATGAAAAAGATTATATTTTTATTGTCAGTATTTTTTTTAGGCTGTTCTTCAGATAATAAATACTTAATCAATGAGGGTGTTGTAAATATTGATTATTTATTTAATTCACCTAATACAGAATGGTTTAAAAAGAATTATGATTCTTATAATTTAGATACTAAAACTCTTAATTATGATTTTTCTAATCTTGATGAATTTCAAATTGAAATTTATATGAATACTAAATGTCATGATAGTGAAAGAGAAGTGCCAAGACTAATTAAAATTTTAAATACACTAAATTTTTCTGAAGATAATTTAAAAATTATTCTATTGGATTCTAATAAAAAATCATCAGATGGTTATGAAAATGGAAAGGATATTACTAATACACCCACTATTATTTTTTTAAGCGAATCTATAGAGATGAATAGAATAGTTGAGTTCCCTTATGAAAATTTAGAAAAAGATATTCTTAATATAATTAATAATAAAAATTACAAACACGTTTACTATTCAGAATGATATATAAAGGAATTGAAGAAATAAAAAAAATTCGAGATAGTGCACAGTTAGTTTCTAAAACTCTTGGTCTAATGGCCCAAGAAATTAAACCAGGTGTAAGTTCTTTATATCTTGATAAAATAGCAGAAGAATTTATAAAAGACAACAACGCTATCCCAGGATTCAAAGGATATAATGATTTTCCGAATACATTATGTGTTAGCGTTAATAACCAAGTTGTACATGGAATTCCATGTAATAAACCCTTAAATGATGGAGATGTAATCTCTGTTGATTGTGGAGTAATAAAAGAAGGGTATTATGGTGATCATGCCTATACATTTTCAGTAGGTGATGTTAGTAGAGAAATTAAAGATCTATTAGATGTTACAAAAGAATCTCTATATCAGGGAATTGATGTAATGATAGAAAATAACAGAATTGGTGATATTGGGAATGCAATTCAATCTTATATTAATTTACATGGATATGGAATAGTTAGAGAGCTTGTTGGGCACGGTTTAGGTGAAAATTTACACGAAGAACCTGAAGTTCCAAACTATGGAAAAAAGGGGACCGGAAAAATTCTTAAAAACGGTCTAGTTCTTGCAATTGAACCAATGATAAATTTAGGTACAGAAAAAATTAAACTGGATGACGATGGATGGACATTTGTAACATTAGATGGGTTAGCTAGTGCACATTTTGAACACAATATAGCATTGATAGATGGAAAGCCTGAGATTCTTTCAACTTTTGACTACATATATAATGCTTTAGGAGTAAAATCAGAAGAAGAAAAAAGATTTAAAAACTTTTTTGATTAATGAAATACATATTAAAGTTTCTACCTAGAAAATTATTAATTAAGTATAGTTTTTATTTAACCCCTATTCTAAGAGTATTATTTAAAGGGAATAAATTTGTTGATCCTATCGATGGAAGTAGTTACTCAAAATTTTTATCCTATGGATACAATTCTATTAGAAAAAATGCTTTATGTCCAGGAACTTTATCATTAGAAAGACATAGACTTTTATGGCTATATCTTTCTAAAGAAACAAATATTTTAAGTTCAAACTTAAAAGTGCTGCATGTTGCACCAGAACAAATATTTTATAAAAAGTTTAAGAAATTTAAACATTGGGATTACTTAACATTTGATATTAACTCTCCAATTGCTGACATAAAAGGAGATTTAAAATCAACGCAATTTAAAGATGAATCATTTGACTTAATAATATGCAACCATGTACTTGAACATATTGAAGAGGATACTAAAGCATTAAAGGAAATATACAGAGTATTAAAGAGAGGTGGGATGTCAATACTTCAAGTTCCAATTAACATTAATAGAAAAAAAACATTTGAAGATTTTAATATAATATCACATCAAGAAAGAGAAAAATATTTTGGTCAATATGATCACGTCAGAGAATATGGACTTGATTTTAAAGATCGTGTTGAAGAAGTAGGGTTTGATGTTATAATGGTTAATTATGGAGATAATTTCTCTAAAAAAATGAAAATTAAATATGGGCTTTTAGAGAATGACCTAATACCTATTGCAAAAAAGATCATTTAGTATTAGAATCCCAACCTTTTGATTTAATTGGAAAGATTTGATCGTTTTTTGATGTTAACAACAACATTTCAATACCGTCAATTTTATCAATTATCTCTTGAGCAATATCTGGATTCATTACCATTAATGCAGTAGCCCATGCGTCAGAATTGATGCAATTATCTGATATCACTGAAGCACTTAAAATATTATTAAATAACGATTGACCTGTTAATGGATTAATTATATGTGCATATCTCTCCCCATTATTCGGGTCGATTCTAAATTTTCTATAGTTTCCCGAAGTAGCTAATGATTTATTCATAAGTGTAATTTCAGTATAGTAACTATTGATTTCTATTGGATTTTGAATTGCGACCTTCCACCCTCTTTTATTTTCAGCATTTCCTTTAGTGATTATCTCACCTCCAACTTCAATTAAAAAATTCTTAATATTATTTTTTATAAATAAATCATTTATTAAATCAACAGAGTATCCCTTGGCTATTGCATTAAAGTCGATAAAAATATTTTTATTTTTTTTAATAATTTTATTGTCATTACTTAAAAAAACTTTTTCAAATCCAACAATTTTTTTTACACTATCAATTTTAGATTTATCAATCAGTTCAGTTTTAGTATCAGGACCTAGTCCATATAAATTAACATAAGAACCTGCAGTTGGATCAAAATATCCTTTTGATAAAGACCATATCTCCTTTGATGTATTGAAAACTTTTATAAAATGCTGATCAACAATAATAGGTTTATCAGAAATATTAACTTTTGATATAATTGAATTATCAATGTAAGTAGACATTGAACTATTTACAACCTCGAAAATAGAATCAATTTTTTTCCTTATTAAACTTTCTTTTATTTCAGTTTCAATAATTACACTGTAGGTTGTTCCAAGTGCATTTCCACGAACACGCTTATATTCATATGTATTATTATCACAACTTATGATAAAAAATAATGAAAAGAATAAAATTATTTGTTTAATAAATAACATTAGCCACCGAAGTCATCAAATCTTACATTCTCTGGAGGTACGCCGAAGTCTTCAGCCATTTTTGCAACAGCTATGTTCATCAATGGTGGACCACAAAAGTAAACCTCTATATCCTCAGGAGATTCATGGTTTGAAAGATAATTATCAATGACTACTTGATGAATAAATCCTGTAAAACCATCCCCTTCAGCGTCAAGAGAATCTTTTACTTTCCAATTATCTTCTTCCAAAGGTTCTGATAATGCGATATAAAACTTGAAGTTTGGATAATCTTTTTCTAAAGCTCTAAAATGATCGACATAGAATAGTTCTCTTTTTGATCTTCCCCCATACCAAAAAGTTACCTTTCTTCCAGTTTCTATAGTTCTAAATAGTTCGTATAAATGAGATCTCATAGGAGCCATTCCTGCTCCTCCTCCAACATATAACATTTCTGCGTCAGATTCATTAATAAAAAACTCACCATAAGGGCCAGAGATTGTAACAGTATCTCCAGGTTTTTTTGAAAAAATATAAGATGATGCAATACCAGGATTAACTGTCATCCAATTATTTTTTTTACCATCCCATGGTGGAGTTGCTATTCTCACATTTAACATTACTTGCTTACCTTCTGCTGGATATGAAGCCATAGAATATGCTCTCTCAACGGTTTCATTGTTTTTCATATTTAGAGGCCATAGATTAAACTTATCCCACTCAAGTTTAAATTTTTGAGGATTATCCGGGTGTTCATCTGGATGAGATGTAATATCCATTTCTTTATAATTAATATCACACTCTGGAATCTCAATTTGAATATAACCTCCTGCTTTATAGTCCATTTCTTCAGGAATTTCAATAACAAACTCTTTGATGAATGATGCTACATTATAATTACTTTTTACTTTAGCTTCCCATTTTTTGATACCAAACACCTCTTCAGGAACTTCAATTTTCATGTCTTGTTTAACTTTAACTTGACAACCTAGTCTCCAGCCTTCTGAAATTTCTTTTCTTGTAAAATGGGGTTCCTCAGTAGGAAGTATTTCCCCTCCACCTTCAACAACTTGACACTTGCATTGAACACAAGTTCCACCACCTCCACATGCAGATGGTAGGAATATTTTATTATTTCCGAGTGTAGTTAACAGGGTATCCCCTGAGTTTACTTCAACATTTTTTTCTCCATTAATTATTAGTTTAACCGGACCAGAAGGTAATAGTCTTGCTTTTGCAAATAAAAGCATTGTCACTAATAAAAGCGTTATAACAAAAAGACCTACAGTACTAGCAATTATTACATTAATATCCATTTCTTATAATTTAATTCCCATAAAACTCATAAAACCTAGAGCCATTAACCCAGTTATAATAAAAGTTATTCCAAGTCCTTTTAATGGTTCAGGAATATTTGAATAAGTTATTTTTTCTCTTATTGCGGCTATAGCAACAATAGCAAGAAACCATCCAACACCAGATCCAAACCCATATACCGCAGATTCAAAAGTATTAATAAAATCCTTTTGTTGCATAAATAAAGAGCCTCCCAAAATAGCACAGTTAACAGCAATTAAAGGAAGAAAAATTCCAAGTGAACCATATAAACTTGGAGAAATTTTTTCTACAATCATTTCAACTAGCTGAACCATTGATGCAATAACAGCTATGAACATTATAAAAGTTAGAAATGATAAGTCTACATCTGCAAATTGAGGACCAATCCATGAAAGAGCACCTGGAGCTAATAAATATGAATTAATTAAGTAGTTTATTGGAACTGTAATTGATAAAACAAAGATTACTGCATAACCAAGGCCAACAGCAGTCTTTACTGTTTTTGAGACCGCTAAGTATGAACACATACCAAGAAAATATGCAAAGACCATATTTTCTATGAAAATACTTTTTATAAATAAGTTAACCAGGTCTTCCATTTAGTCTTTTTCAATTAATTTTCTATTATAATATCTTTGAATCCATATATAAACCCCAACTACAATAAGAGCCATTGGAGATAATAGCATTAGGCCATTATCAGCATATCCTAAATCATAAATAAATTGCGGTATAACAGGGATTCCCCACAATTCACCAGATCCGAATAATTCTCGAACAAAAGCAACAACTATAAGAATCCAACCATAACCTGCAGCATTACCAACACCATCTAAAAATGACTTCCAAACTCCATTTCCTAGAGCAAATGCTTCAAGCCTTCCCATTACTATACAGTTTGTAATTATAAGTCCAATGAAAATTGCTAACTGTTTACTTACATCATAGGCATAAGCCTTTAAAAACTGATCTACTATTGCTACAAGAGATGCTACAACAACTAATTGAACAATAATTCTTATTCTAGTAGGAATTACATCTCTAAGAATTGAAACAATTACATTACTAGAAGCCATTACAAATATTACAGATAAAGTCATAATTACAGCAGGTTCTAACTTAACTGTAATTGCTAAAGCTGAGCATATACCAAGAACTTGGACAGTAATTGGATTATCATCATCCAAAGGATCTGTTAATAGTGCTCTATTCTTTTTAGAAAATAATGGCTCTCTTTCTTTACTCATTAGTAATATTATTAAAATATGGCAGATAGTTTTGTACTCTTTCAGTTATCATGTCAGATACACCATCACCTGTAATTGTTGCTCCAGATATAGCATCTATTTCATTATCCGTTTTATCATTATTTTCAGGGTCATTATTAGTTTTTGATACATAAATACCAACAAATTCTCCTTGTAAATCTTTTATTTTTTCTTCATTAAAACTATTAATAAACCAGTCTTCAGTAATTTCTGCTCCTAAACCTGCAGTTTCACTTTTATGGTCAAATGACACACCCTTTATTGTGTTAATATCTTCTCTGAGCGCAATGTAACCCCATATTTCAGCCCATAATCCAGCTCCTCTTAAGGGAATAACATAAAATTTTTCATTTTCAACATTAGCTATGTATAGAGGATATCTTTGTATGTCAAGATCTTTTTTAACTTCTAGTGCAAGATTTATATTAAAGGCATTAATCTCGCTATCAATTGTTCCGTCAGATTTTAAAGAAAGTTCTTCAGATATATAATCTTTATAAAGTAATTCAGATTCATCTCTTGTTACGTTGATTCCTACTGTTGAAAGAATATTCTGCATTTTTTCTTTTTTGACATTTGCATTTTGTAAATCTTTTAATGATTCCGAGGTAAACGACAAGACGAAAGCAACTGAGACTACCATTAATGCAGAAAAAATATATGTATGTTTATTGGAATCTCTATTCATTATGCTGTTTTTAGTTTAATACTTTCCCATCTTTTTCTTCTATTAGATACATTTGACTCTATAACATAATGATCAATGAGTGGGGCAAAGACATTCATAAGTAAAATTGCTAGCATCACTCCTTCAGGATAAGCAGGGTTAAACACTCTAATTAGAATACAAAATACTCCAACTAAAAATCCATATATCCACTTCCCTTTAGTTGTTTGAGCAGCTGAAACAGGATCAGTAGCCATAAATACAATTCCAAAAGCAAAACCACCTACTAAAAGATGATTATACCAATCAAAATTCATCAAAGAATTAGCACCCCAAAGGTTAAATAATATTCCAACTAATGAAGCACCCAGAATTCCACTTATCATTATTCTCCAGCTCCCTACTCCAGTCGAGATTAAAATTAGGGCTCCTATTAATACAAAAAATACTGAAGTTTCAGCTACAGATCCAGGAATAGATCCCATGAACATATTAAAAGAAGAATATGTTACATCTCCGTTAGCTGCAAGAGTTCCCAGTATAGTTTCACCAGATATAGCATCTACATTACTTGCCTCTGAAACCCATACTTTATCACCTGACATGAAGGTAGGATAAGCAAAGAAAGCAAAAGCTCTAGCTGTAAGTGCTGGGTTAAGTATATTCATTCCTGTTCCACCAAAAGCTTCCTTGGCAATTAACACAGCAAAAACAACAGAAATAGCTAACATCCATAATGGCATATCTATCGGCATTATCATTGGAATAAGAAGACCTGTTACTAGATATCCTTCGTTAACTGGGTGATTTCTGTAGACTGCAAATGCAAACTCAATTGCTAAACCAACTGCATATGAAACTACAATCATTGGGAAAATTTTATAAGCTCCATGAAGAAGAGCGTCTAAAAATGTAAAGTCAATACCAGTTTGAATAAAGTATTGGTAACCAGTATTATACATTCCATAGAATAATGCTGGCATAAGAGCTATTATAACAGTTATCATTGTTCTTTTTAAATCAACTCCATCACGAATGTGAGATCCTTTTGAGGTTGTATGATCCGGAACAAAAAGCATTGTTTCAAATGCATTAAAGGCAGGATACAATATTTCTAGTTTACCCCCCTTAAGGAAAGGTTTTTTTATTTGATCAACTTGTTTTCTAATAAATTTCATTAACCTACTTCTTTTAACATTATTTGAATTCCACTTTTAATTATTTCTTGAGCTTCAATTTTTGATGTACAAGAAAAATCTACTAGACCAAAGTCTTCTGGCACAACTTCGTATATGCCCAAAGATTCCATTTTTTCAATATCACCCCTGATACATGCTTTTATTAATTGCATTGGAAATATATCCATAGGAAAGTATTTTTCCATCTCTCCAGTCACTACAATAGCTCTCTCTTCTCCATTAAGATTTGTGTTAACTTTTTTTGCACCACTTAACAACCATGAGAATGAGGTCTTAGATAAACTAGGTACAGAATTGTACATGAAAGGAAGCCATCCAAGCATTCTATAATTATTACCTTCTTCGATTACACTTAGACAATTATTGTAAAATCCTATATAATCAGAATATTCAACTTTTGATCCACTTAGAGGATCGCCGTTTATAAATCTGTAATTATTAATATCATTTATTTCATCATTATTAATTAAAGATGAAATTGAAGACCCAATAACAGTACTAAAATATTTTGGAGATTTTAATGAATCTCCAGAAACTGCAATTGTCCTTGTTGAACAGAAAACACCTGTTTTAAAAAAAGCACCAATATTAGCAAGATCTTCAGGTTTAACTACCCAAACTGTTTCTCCAAAATTTAAAGGATCAATTTTATTTATTTGAAAGCTTTCATTTCCAGAAGGATGAACTCCTTTTATATTATATATTTCAACATTATTAAGATTTGTGAAACGAGTATCTTTATTATGAGTAGTTGAAAAGTTAATTGGCTTATCAATTAAAGTGCTCATAATATTGACCCCAGCCTGTAAATCATCCATTCTATCAGCCATTATAAAATTATAATCAACTGAATAAGGAGCAGTTGAATGAGTAGAAACGAATATTGATTTTGGAAGCTTATTAGGTTTGGCTATTATATTATAAGGTCTTTGCTTTATGTATGATAAAGAGCCAGAATCAATTAGAAGTTCAATTATCTTTTCTTTAGATAATTTTGAAAAACTAGGAATATCAAATTTTAGGATATCCTCACCTTCTTTTTGTATTATAACATTTAAAATTTTTCTTTTAGCACCCCTTACAATCTCTTTTACTATTCCACTAACTGGAGACACTATTTTAACATCTTCATCATTTTTGTCATAAAAAATAGGTTGACCAAGAGAAACTTTATCCCCTTCTTTAACAAGCATACGAGGAATTAGAGAAAAGAAGTCGTCAGGGTTTAAAGCGTAGGTAAGGCTTTTTTTGGCGACCCCAAATTCTTTTGAAGCACATCCTTTCAGATTTAGTTTAGCACCATTTTTGATGCTTATGTCTTTAGACATCAATTATTAATAATTTATGTCTGCAAATTTACTAATAACACATCAAGAAAAAAAAGTATTTTTATTAAAATTATTATCAAATTAAATTAATTTAGATAACCAAAATTTATGTTATGAATAACTCGATTGTTAATGTGCCAAATCCAATAAATGAACCCATAAAGGATTACAAACCAAATAGTCCAGAAAAAGAATCAGTTCTTAGGACATACAAAGAACTTAAAAATTCAAAAACAGATGTAAAGATGTGGATTGGCGGTAAATTTATTAAAAGTTCTAAAACTTCTAATATGTCACCCCCTCATGATCATAAACATATTCTTGGTAAATATTATTTAGCAGAAAAAGAACATGTTGAGATGGCAATAAAATCGGCATTAGACGCGAAAGACAAATGGGCAAACATGAGATGGGAACAAAGAGCTGCGATTTTCCTTAAAGCAGCTGAACTTGTAGCTGGTCCATACAGAGATAAAATTAATGCTGCCACTATGCTAGCTCAATCTAAGACTATTTTTCAGGCTGAAATTGATGCTGCTTGTGAACTAGTAGATTTTTTAAGATTTAATGTTCATAGTATGCAACACATTTACTCTCAACAACCAAAGTCTGAAGATGGTGTTTGGAATAGATTAGGATACAGACCTCTTGAGGGCTTTGTGTATGCGATTACACCATTTAATTTTACTGCAATTTCTGGAAATCTTCCAGGCAGTGCAGCAATGATGGGTAATACAGTAGTATGGAAACCTAGCGATCATCAAATTTTTTCTGCTAAAATTGTAATTGATGTATTCAAAGAAGCTGGTCTTCCAGATGGAGTAATTAATGCAGTTTATGGTGACCCTGAAATGATTACTAATACAGTTTTAGATTCAAAGTACTTTGCAGGAATTCATTTTACCGGATCAACATCAGTTTTTAAAGGATTATGGAAAAAAATTGGAACCAATATTGAAAACTATAATTCTTATCCTAGAATTGTTGGTGAGACAGGAGGGAAAGATTTTATAGTAGCTCACAACTCTGCAGATACTGATGAATTATCAACTGCAGTTATAAGAGGAGCATTTGAATTTCAAGGTCAAAAATGTTCTGCTGCTTCAAGAGTTTATATACCTAAATCAATCTCAAAAGATTTTTTTGAAAAATTAAAGACAGAGGTTAGTAAAATAAAAATGGGTAGTCCTGAGGATTTTAATAATTTTATGACAGCTGTTATTCACGAAAATTCATTTGACAAACTAGTTGATGCAATAGAAAAAGCTAAAGTTGATAAAGATGCAGAAGTTATAATTGGTGGTGGATATGATAAATCTGAGGGTTATTTTATTGAACCAACTGTAATCAAGACATCCAATCCAAAATATTATTCAATGGAAACTGAATTATTTGGACCTGTAGTTACAATTTATGAATATGATGATGCTAAATGGGAAGAAACTCTAAAGATTGTTGATGAAACTTCTGAGTATGCATTAACTGGAGCAGTTTTCTGTGAGGATAGATATATACTTAGTGATGCTGTGGATAAACTTCAAAATTGTGCAGGAAATTTTTATATAAATGATAAATGTACTGGTGCAGTTGTTGGCCAGCAACCTTTTGGAGGGGCTAGAGGATCTGGAACAAATGATAAAGCAGGCTCTTACCTTAATCTTTTGAGATGGACATCTCCAAGGTTAATTAAAGAGACTTTCATCCCAGCTAAAGATTTTAGATATCCATTTATGGGCTAAAGAATTAATTATCATTTACAATTTCAACTTTATTTATGTAGACATTATTTAATGGCCAATCTCTATTATCTGTTGGTAAATTAGCTATAATATCTACTGTTTCCATTCCATCTATTACTTCTCCAAAAATTGTGTAGTTTCCATTTAAATGATGAGCACCATCTTTTTTTTGCACTATAAAAAATTCAAATGGTGATGCCATTTTATATGGATTATCTACTGAACTGCTTGGCATACTAACCATTCCTCTTTTATGAGTATGACCTTTATTAAAATCATTAGGTAAAAGATACTTTCCAATATCTCTCCTTTTTTTTGAAACTTTAATGTTATCACTGTTTCCTGCTTGTATTACAAAATCATTAATTACTCTGTAAAACTGAGTTCCTTCAAAATATTTCTTTTTTGTGAGATAAATAAAATTTGACCTGTGGTAAGGTGTGTTATTATAAAGTAAAATCTCAATTATGCCAAATGGAGTGTAAATTCTTACATGATTTTCTTTATTACTTTTTTCATAGTCAAATAAAAAGTCAATTACATTATCATCTGTCAATCTGAATTCTTTTTCTACACTTTTTTCAGAAGATATTTTGACTTCTGGAATAACTTCTACTTCAATTTTTTTTGAAGTTGATTCTGTTTTAGAGTTTTTAGAATTACATCCATTTAGAAGTATAATAACAAAAGCTAAAAAAATTTGTTTAGATATTTTCATTAGTTTAAATTCTAATCTGAAAAAGGAACATAAACAATTCTTTTAGTTTTAAAAAACTCCTCAGAAAAAAAATCAGATATCTCAAATATCTTTTTTTCTTTAAAATGTTTTAGTTCATCTTTAAGGTCTCCTCCTTTTAGAGAAATTATTCCATTTGGAATTTCATTTATAGATTTAGAATTGAAATTATTATTGACTAAAGAATAAAATTTTTCTGTTTTTGCTACTGCTCTAGATAATATAAAGTCATAATTCTCGGAGTGGTTCTCTACCCTATCATTTATTGCAGTAACATTCGAGAGAGATAAATCTTTAGATACAGATTCTACAACTTTAATTTTTTTCCCAATACTGTCTAATAATGTGAATTTAACATTGGGAAAAAATATAGCTAAAGGAATCCCAGGAAAACCTCCACCAGTTCCAACATCTAAAATACTAGTTGTGTCCTTAAACTTTATAATATTTACGATAGAAAGAGAATGTAGAATATGATTTATAAATAAGTTCTCAATATCTCTCCTAGATATTAAATTAACTTTTGAGTTCCAATCTTTATATATTGGAATTAACCTCTTAAATTGTTTTAATTGATCTTGTGATAAATTTGGAAAATATTTTTTTAACTCAATCAAGATAAAAGGTCTTTAATCCTCCTAATCGCTTCCTCAATTTGTTCTCTAGATGCTGAATAGGAAATTCTTATACAATTTGGATACCCAAAAGCATCACCAGGGACAGTTGCAACATAAGCCTTCTCTAAAATTAGCAATGATAAATCATTTGCATTATTAACTGTTTGACCTTTGAATGTTTTTCCAAATAATTCGGATACCTCAGGAAAAATATAGAAAGCTCCCTCTGGTGGTTGCTTAACTTTAAAACCATTAACCTGATTAACAAGATCAATTATTAAATCTCTTCTGATTTTGAATTCATCAACCATATATTTTATTCTTTCTGGGGACTCTTCTAATGCAGTAATTGCTGCTCTCTGGGCAATACAATTAGCTCCACTAGTAATTTGACCTTGCATTTTATTACACGCTTTAGCTAGTATTTTTGGAGCTGCTAAATAACCTATTCTCCAACCAGTCATTGCAAAAGCTTTAGATATTCCATTAACAGTAACAGTTCTTTCATACATTCCTGGTAAACTTGCAAAACTTATACTTTTAGAACCATAATTTATATGTTCATATATTTCATCTGAGACCACTATTATATTAGGGTATTTTAATAATACTTTTGAAAATTCCAGATATTCTTCCTCACTAAAAACCGAACCACTTGGATTATTTGGTGAATTAAGCATTATCATTTTTGTTTTTTCTGTAATTGCAGATTCAAGCTGTTCAGCTGTTACTTTATAATTTCCATCTTCACTAGGGTGAACAAATACTGGTATTCCATCTGCAAGTGATACCATAGCACTGTAACTTACCCAATAAGGAGTTGGAATTACAACTTCATCACCTTTGTTTATTAAAGACATACAAACATTAGCTATAGACTGTTTTGCTCCAGTAGAGACAACAATTTGATTAGTGTCATAATCAAGATTATTATCTCTTTTAAATTTTTTACAAATAGCTTTTTTAAGATCTAAAAATCCATCAACAGGTGAATATTTATGATAATTTTGATTAATAGCATCAATTGCTGCTTGCTTAATATAATCTGGTATATCAAAGTCCGGTTCACCAGCACTTAAAGTTATTACATCAACGCCTTGATTTTTTAAATCATGGGCCTTAGCAGTCATTGCAACAGTTTGAGAAATTGGTAACGAGTTAATTTTATCTGATAACATTTTTTATCTTATTTATTTAATATTTTCTTTTGGTTATTAATAGATTCTTGGTGAATTGCTTTAAAAAATCTAAGAATAAATTCCTCACTTAATCCATGATCTTCTCCATCTAATATCATTTTTCCTAAAATCTCATTCCATCTCTTATTTTGAAGTATTGCTACATTATTATCTGACTTTAGTTTACCTATATCTTTAGCAACTTTCATTCTTTTACCTAGAGTAGTCAATAAGTTTTGATCCGCAACATCAATTTGAGATCTTAAGTTATTTAATTGATTTTGATAATCTTCTCCATCAGAAGTCTTCTCTCTTATTTTAAGGTCTTTCATTATCTGAATTAAACGTTTAGGTGTTACCTGTTGAGCAGCATCACTCCAAGCATTATCTGGGTCCCAATGTGATTCAATCATTAAACCATCATAATTTAGGTCAAGTGATGTTTGACTTAAATCATATATTAAATCTCTTTTACCTGCAATATGGGAAGGATCACAAATCAGAGGAATATCTGGGAAATTATTTTGAAATTCAACAGCAATTTGCCATTCAGGGTTATTTCTATATTTAGATTTATCATATGAAGAGAAACCTCTATGAATAACTCCTAAATTTTTGATATCTGCTGAATAGATTCTTTCAAGCCCACCCATCCAAAGAGACAAATCAGGATTAACAGGATTTTTTATTAAAACTATCTTATCAGTACCCTTTAAGGCATCTGCAATTTCTTGAACAATAAATGGACTTACAGTCGATCTAGCTCCAATCCATAAAATATCCACATTATGTTTTAATGCTAGATCTACATGAACAGAATTTGCAACTTCTGTAGCTATTAATAAGCCAGTTTCTTTTTTGACCCTTTCTAACCAATTTAATCCTATTGCACCAACACCTTCAAACATTCCTGGTCTAGTTCTTGGTTTCCATATACCTGCTCTATATGCACTTACATCAGTATCTTTCAACTCATGAGCGATTTTTAGAACTTGTTCTTCAGTCTCTGCACTACATGGGCCCGCTATAACAAGTGGATGATCTAAACTCATTTTGTCTAGCCAATTCCTAAATTCCTTTTTGTTTTCCATAATATTTTAGTTAATTCCTTTTAAAATTTCTTTAATACCATTAATTTTTTTCATCTCAGTGTTAAGGTTCTCTTGATCACTAGTTTCTATTAATTTTTTAAAATTATTAATATTTAACATGTATTCATCAAGAGATTCAATAATATTTTTTTTGTTTTCAATAAAAATTGAAGACCACATTTCAGGAGAACTTTTAGCTAACCTAACTGTTGATTCAAATCCACTTCCTGCCATATCATAAATTGTCTGATCGTCGTCCTCCTTATCCATTACTGTTTTACCTAACATGAAAGAAGAAATATGAGACAAATGAGATACATAAGCAATATGTTTATCATGTTCAATTGCATCCATTGTCTTAATATTCATCCCTAAACTTTTAAACATTTCAATTGCTACTGAAAGCAGAGAAGAGTCTGTTTTTTCAGTTTCACACAATATCATAACCTTGTTATCAAATAAATCTTTTTTTGCAGCAATCGGACCTGAAAATTCAGTACCAGCTATAGGGTGAGCAGCTAAAAAGTTTCCTCGTTTTTTATGATTACTGACTGAATTACAAATTTGATATTTAGTTGACCCAAAATCAATGACTAAAGTTTTTTCAGATATTTTATCTAAAATACTAGCTAGTTGGCTTTTAATTGATTCAACAGGTATTGCTAGAAATAAATAATCAAAATCTAATAATGATACAAGATCCAACTTCTTATCGATAATTTGTTTACTCAGAGAGAAATCAAGCGACTGATTGTTTTTATCAAAACCATAGATAGTAATTCCATTGTTAACTTCTTTTAATTTTAAAGAAATTGACCCCCCTATTAACCCTAAACCTATTATGCCAACTTTCATGATCTTTGATATTTATACTCTCCCAGAATTTTAAATTCTTGAGCCATTAATTCGATAATTTTTATTGCCTTTTGGTAATTTTCAATAGATTTAAAAGTGATGTCGACAAAAAAAGAATATTTACCTGGAGTTTTTACGACAGGTAAAGATTGAATCTTAGTTAGATTAAGACTACAATCACTCATTATATTTAATACAGTGGCTAAACTTCCTCTTTTATGATCAAGAATAAATTTAATAGCAGCCTTATCATAATCATTTATATTTTTGTGATTCTTTTCAAGAATTACAAATCGAGTCTTATTGTTTTTAATAGTTTGGATAGAAGACTCTAAGATTTGTAAATTATATATTTCTAATGCATCTAAACTCGCAATTGCTCCTACACCTAACATCTCATTATCTCTTATATTTTTTGCATACAAAGCAGTGTCCTGACTTTCTATTAATTTGATGTGTGGATAATTACTAAAGAATTTAGAACATTGAAGCAAAGCCATTGGATGAGAGTGAACTTCATTAATATCAGTAATTTTTTGGTTTGGAAAACACATTAAATTGTGATCAATATTTAAACTATATTCTCCTGTAATTGAAAGATTATATTCGTCTATAAGAGCATAATTAGGTAGTATTGAGCCTGCAATTGAATTTTCAATAGCCATTATTCCATAATCTGATTCATTATTAACTACAGATTTTACAAGACTTTCAAAAGTTGAACATTCATTTAATTCAAATGAATCAAAATATTGATTTGCAACCATATGGTGAAATGATCCTCTAATTCCTTGAATTGATACTTTCATATAAAAAAAAAGTCCTGATTTGACAGGACTAGTATATTTTATTTTTTTTATAACATAGTTACCCTGTCTTCTGATTTAAGAAGAAGTAATAGTTATAAAAAAAATTAAAATTATTTGTCATTATTCATCAAAAGTATAATAGGTACAGATAAAATCAAAGTTTTTAGTCTATTTTTTGATTATTGAACCATTTAGATAAATAGAATGTTCAATAGAAGTGGACTTCTCTAAATTTTTTGAAACCGAGCAATACTTATCAAAACTTAATGCTGCTGCACGTATTATCTTTTCGCCTGGTATATCTCCTTCAACATAAAGACTTACGTGAATTTTTTTATATGGTTCACCAGGAGTTGACTCTCTTTCACCCTCAACTTCCATTTTATAAGAAATAGGATTCAATTTTTGTTTTTCTAAAATAGATATAATATCTATACTGCTACATCCTGCAACACCCATCAATAAAAGCTCCATTGGGCTTACTCCTTTAACATCATAATCAGGAGAATATTTTCTGTCCAAAAAAACTTGATGTCCATTTTCATTAGTTAACTCAAATAAATATTTGTCATTAACCCTATCTAAGTGTACTGCCATAATTTAAAATATTTTAGTAAAGATATCTGAAATTTGTTTTGTTTCGATCAAAAAAGCATCATGACCATGAATAGAATTTATAATATGATTTTTAATATCAATATTATTTTTTCTAGCAATTAAAAAAGTCTCTTGATCTTCTTCAGGTAAAAAGAAAATATCTGAGTCTATAGATATGATATGAATTGAAGATTTAATTTTAGAAATCTTATTCTCAAAAGCCTGACCATCACGAGTAATATCAGTAGAACTCAAAAGTCTATTCATAAAAATATATGATTCAAGACTAAACCTTTGACGAAGTTTTACTCCATGATGACTAAGCCATGACTCAACGTTATACATTTTTTTATCTAGGTTTTTTGTTCTGTTAAATCGTGTGTTTAAGGATTTAGGATTCCTATAAAAAGTCATTGCATGAATTCTAGCATCACTTACTGGATCTCTTGAGTTTTTTAAAATTCTATCTTGTAGGAAAGTATTTGCTAGAAGCCAATCATTTGCTTTCCAATCAGACGCAACTGGAATTATTAAGGATGCTAAATCATTTTTTAATGCTATCATCTCCCAAATTAAACATCCACCAATTGAACCTCCAACAATAGCATGTAGCTTTGGGAGTTTCATTTTTTCAAGGGCTTTAATAAATAATAAGGCTATATCACCAAGATTAAGATCTAAATTATAATCGAAATTATTTTCATTGAATCCATTGCCTGGAATATTAAAACATAAAATTGAATACTTTTTAGTATCAATTGGTTTTTCTTCACCAATTACTTCACTCCACCAGCCATTTTTTCCAGTGACAAGGGAATTTCCAGTTAATGCATGATTGATAAGAATAACTGGAGCAGTCCCTAATTTTTTTCCAAATACCTGATAACTTAAGTTAATATTTAGAACCTTTAATCCATCCAAAGTTTCAAAATCTTGAATTAGTATATATTTTAACTCTTCTTCCAATTATATAGAGTTTAATGCGTCTTTAAGATCATTAATTAAATCATTAGGGTCTTCAAGTCCAATACTAATTCTTACTAAATCTGAAGTAACACCAGTAGACTTTTGCTGCTCTTCATTTAATTGTTGATGAGTAGTGCTTGATGGATGAATAATTAAAGATTTTGAATCACCAAAATTTGCCAATAAAGAAAATATCTTTGTATTATCCGTTAATTTTTTAGCAGATTCAAAGCCACCTTTTAATCCAAAAGTAACAATCCCACTCTGTCCATTTTTTAAATATTTATTTGATAGATTATGATATTTAGAGGATTTTAATCCTGGATAATTAACCCACTCTACCTTGTCCTGATTTTCAAGCCATTCAGCAACTTTTAATGCATTCTCGGAGTGTTTTTTTATTCTTATTGACAAAGTTTCAAGACCTTGAATTGTTTGAAAACAATTAAATGGACTAGGAGCACTTCCTAAATCCCTCAATCCCTCTATTCTAACTTTTGCTATAAATGCAGCTGGTCCAAGTGCTTCATGATATACTAATCCATGATATCCTGCAGATGGCTCGGTAAATTCATGAAATAGTCCATTACTCCAGTCAAAGTTTCCAGCATCAATTATTACACCTCCAATAGAAGTCCCATTTCCAGTGATATATTTTGTTGTAGAATGAATAACTATATCAGCTCCATACTTAATTGGTTTTAAGAGATAAGGAGTAGCAACAGTATTATCAACAATCAATGGAAGTTTTGATTTTTTGGCAATTTTTGAAATAGATTCTATATCAAGAACATCAAGTTTAGGATTCCCAACGCTCTCTATATAAACAACTCTAGTATTCTTATTAATTGCTTTTGAAAAGTTTTCTGTATCATCAGGATCAACAAAAGTAGTTGTAATGCCATATCTGGGTAAAGTAACATTAAGTAAGTTGAATGTTCCTCCATATAAACTATTTGAAGCAACAATGTGATCTCCTGTTTTTAAAAGAGTCAAAAGTGTAGTTGCTAAGGCAGCAGATCCAGATGAAGTTGCAACCGCAGCAATTCCTCCCTCTAAAGATGCTAATCTTTGTTCAAGAATATCTGCTGTTGGATTATTTATTCTTGTATATATATAACCAGGTTCAGCTAAAGAAAATAGATTAGCTGCATGGTCAGTATTATCAAAAACATATGATGTTGTTTGATATATAGGAACTGCTCTTGTTCCTCCAGTTTCAGATGTATTGTGTCCAGCATGTAATGCTAGTGTTTGATCATTATGATTCATATTTTAAGTGTTTTAATTAATTGGTTAACGTATTCTAACTTTTCCCAAGGAAAAAGTTCAACATCAATTTTCTTTACTCCAGAATATTTAGAATTAAATGTTTTGGTTACTTTTTTAGATTTTCTACCCATGTGACCATAAGCTGCAGTTTCAAGATAAATTGGATCTCTTAATTTAAATCTTGATTCTATAGAATGGGGTCTTAGGTCAAATATTTCATTAACTATTTCAGATAGTTTAGAATCTGAAATAGTTAGCTTAGACTTTCCACAAGTATTTATATTAAGAGATACTGGTTCTGCAATACCTATTGCATATCCAACTTGAATTAATATTTCGTCAGAAACTCCTGCTTTTACTAAATTTTTTGAGATATGTCTTGCAGCGTATGCAGCACTTCTATCAACTTTACTTGGATCTTTTCCACTGAAAGCTCCACCACCATGAGCTCCTCTTCCACCATATGTATCTATAATTATTTTACGCCCAGTTAAACCTGTATCACCATGAGGACCTCCGATAACAAATTTACCGGTAGGATTAATATGATATTTAATTTCATCATTAAATAATTTTTGTATTTTTTGAGAATATGAATTCTTAACAATTGGGATTAAGATCTCAATGATATCTTTTCTTATTTTATCTAACATCTTCTTATCATCACTATCAAATTCATCATGTTGAGTTGAAATTACAATTGTATCAACCTTTACAGGGTTATCATTTTCATCGTATTCTACAGTAACTTGAGATTTAGAATCTGGTCTTAAATATGAAATTGATTTAGATTTTCTAAGTTTTGAAAGTTCTAATAATAATCTATTAGCAATATCTAGAGTTAATGGAATAGAATCATCAGTTTCATTACAAGCATAACCAAACATTATCCCTTGGTCCCCTGCCCCTTGTTCTTCTTTTATATCTCTTTCTACTCCTCTTAAAATATCTTCTGATTGTTCATGAAGTAATGACATAACAGCACAAGATTCCCCAGAAAATTTATATTGATCATTGTTATAACCTATATCCTTTATTACATTTCTAGCAATATCTTGGACATCTACATAAGTAGAACTTGATATTTCTCCTGATAAAATTACTTGTCCTGTAGTAACGAGAGTTTCACATGCAACTTTACTATTTGGATCAAAAGCTAAAAAATTATCTAGTATACCATCACTAATTTGATCTGATACTTTATCTGGATGTCCTTCACTAACAGATTCGGACGTAAACAAATACGACATAAAATTGTTTTGTGAGAAATAATAAGATTGATTGCGAGTAAAAGAAATACTGCTTTAGCAATTTTTTTTAGAGGTTGCAATCAGTCAAATCATTCCTCTGTTAGACTCAAAAGTATAAAAAAAAAACTTATTTCAATTTATTCTTCTTTTTTCTTTTAAAAAAACCTACTATTTTGGCTAAAAATTATGAGAATAGCAATTGCAGGAAATATTGGAGCTGGAAAAACTAGCCTAACAAAACAACTTTCTAAAAGTTTAAAATATAAACCATATTATGAAGATGTTATTGCTAACCCATATTTAGATGATTTCTATAATCATATGGAAAGATGGTCATTTAATCTTCAAATATATTTTTTAAACAGTCGTTTCAAACAATTAGTTACAATTGACAACAAAAAGGAAAATGTAATTCAAGATAGAACTATATATGAAGATGCTTTTATTTTTGCTCCTAATCTAAATGCAATGGGGTTAATGACTCAAAGGGACTATGATAATTATTTAGCTTTATTTGATACTATGTTAAATTTAGTTAAGCCTCCAGATCTTTTAGTATATCTCCAAAGTAGTATTCCAAGCCTAGTTAATAAAATACACAAACGCGGAAGAGATTACGAAAAGACAATTAGTATTGAATATTTAAGTAGACTAAACGAAAGGTATGAAGCTTGGATTTCCAACTATACCAGTGGTAAACTTCTAAAAATAAATGTAGATGATCTAGATTTTGTAGAAAATAAATCTGATTACGAAACAATCCTTGAACTTATTAAAAAGGAACTTTAGTTACATCTTTCTCAATATTATTGCCCACCATTTTTATCATTGTATTATATTTGAAAAAAATTTAACAAATGGACTACATATATCTTATCCCAACAGCTGGAATTATTGCTTTAATTTTTGTTTTTATAAAAAATTCATGGGTTTCTAAAAAAGAAGTTGGAAATGCTAAAATGGCAGAAATTGCAAAAAATATTGCAGATGGCGCTATGGCATTCTTGAAAGCTGAATATAAAATATTATCAATTTTTGTTGTAATAACTGCTGTTTTGTTAGCATTTAAAGGAATAAATGAAGGAAGTAGTTGGTTGGTTGCAGTATCATTTGTTGTAGGGGCACTATGTTCTGGATTAGCAGGTTTTATTGGTATGCAGGTTGCAACTAAAGCTAATGTTAGAACAACTAATGCTGCTCAAGAATCTATTGGAAAAGCACTTGAAATTGCTTTTTCTGGAGGATCTGTAATGGGAATGGGTGTTGTAGGTTTAGGTGTTCTTGGTCTTGGATCTTTATTTATTATTTATGAACCTATGTTTACCGACATAAACACTGTAATTCAAGTGTTGTCAGGATTTTCATTAGGTGCATCTTCAATTGCGTTATTTGCAAGAGTTGGTGGTGGAATATACACTAAAGCTGCTGATGTTGGAGCTGATCTTGTTGGTAAAGTTGAAGCAGGTATTCCTGAAGATCATCCTTTAAATCCCGCAACAATTGCAGATAATGTTGGTGACAATGTAGGTGATGTAGCTGGAATGGGTGCAGATTTATTTGAATCATTTGTTGGTTCAATAATAGGTGCAATGGTTTTAGGTGCTGCTTATGTTGGTTTATCTGAATTTTCTGAAATTAAAATAAATGCTGTATTACTTCCACTTTATATTGCTGCTTCTGGAATTATAATGTCTATAATTGGTACTTTCTTTGTTAGAGTTAAAGAAGGTGGCGATCCTCATAAAGCTCTTAATACAGGGGAATTCCTTTCTGCAGGATTAATGGTTGTTGTTACATATTTTTTAATTCAAAACTTACTACCTGAATCATGGGTATTTAATGATATTGTATATACTTCAAATGGAGTTTTTCTTGCGACTATAAGTGGTTTAGTTGCTGGACTTCTAGTTGGAAAGGTTACTGAATATTATACTGCAACTGGTAAAAAGCCTGTTCTGTCGATTGTTAAACAATCTGAAACTGGTGCAGCAACTACTATTATAGCAGGATTAGGTGTTGGTATGATTTCAACAGCATTGCCTATAATATTTATCTGTGCTGCAATTCTTCTTTCACATCATTTTGCAGGATTATACGGTATTGCTATTGCTGCGGTTGGAATGCTTGCTAATACTGGTATTCAATTAGCAGTAGATGCATATGGTCCAATTTCAGATAACGCTGGAGGTATTGCTGAAATGGCTGATTTAGATCCAGTAGTAAGAGAGAGAACAGATAAACTTGATGCTGTAGGAAATACAACTGCTGCAATTGGTAAGGGTTTTGCAATTGCATCCGCAGCCTTAACTGCATTAGCACTATTTGCAGCATTTATGCAAACAGCAGGAATAGAATCAATAGATATTTCAAAACCAATCGTAATGTCAGGATTACTTCTAGGGGCAATGTTACCCTTTGTTTTTTCCGCTCTTTCAATGAATGCAGTTGGAAAAGCAGCAATGAGCATGATTGAAGAAGTTAGAAGACAATTTAGAGATCTTCCAGAGCTTAAGGCAGCTCTTGAAATCATGAGAAAATATGATTCGGATCTTTCTAAAGCAACAAAAGAAGACTTAAAAATATTTAATGATGCAGATGGAGTTGCTGAATATAGCAAATGTGTTGAAATTTCTACTGAAGCTGCATTAAGGGAAATGGTATTACCTGGAGTAATGGCAATTTCTGCACCAGTAATAATTGGTTTTACTGGAGGTGCTGAAATGTTAGGTGGCCTTTTAGCAGGTGTTACTTCATGTGGAGTCTTAATGGCAATTTTTCAATCAAATGCAGGAGGAGCATGGGATAATGCTAAAAAGATGATTGAAGAACAAGGTAGAAAAGGATCTGATGCTCATAAAGCCGCAGTTGTCGGAGATACAGTTGGTGATCCATTCAAAGATACATCTGGACCATCACTTAATATTCTTCTTAAATTAATTGCTGTAGTTGCGTTAGTTATAGCTCCACTACTTTAAAGGTATAGCACTTTCTTAACTGCTTTAATTACCTCTTCACTATTTGGAAGCCATTCTTCAAGTAAAACTGGCGAATACGGTGTCGGAGTATCTGCATTATTTATTTTTTCAATGGGTGCATCAAGATAATCGAATATTTCATTCTGTACTTTATGGGAAATATCTGTAGATATATTTCCAAAAGGCCAAGCTTCCTCAAGAATTACTAGTCGATTTGTCTTTTTCACAGATTCAATTACTGTGTCGTAATCAATTGGCCTTAGAGTTCTTAGGTCAATAATTTCACATTCAACACCTTCTTTTTCGAGAACTTCAGCTGCCTTATATGCCTCTTTAATAATTTTTCCAAATGATACAATTGTTACATCTTTTCCTTTTCTTTTTATATCAGCAACTCCAATGGGAAGTGTGTATTCTCCTTCTGGTATTTCACCTTTGTCTCCATACATTTGTTCAGACTCCATAAAAATAACTGGATCATCATCTCTTATTGCAGACTTAAGTAGACCTTTAGCATCATAAGGATTAGATGGAACTATTACTTTTAAGCCTGGACAGTTAGCAAACCAGCTTTCAAAAGCTTGAGAGTGAGTTGCGCCTAATTGACCTGCAGAGGCAGTTGGTCCTCTAAAGACAATTGGACATGGAAATTGGCCACCAGACATTTGTCTAATTTTTGCAGCATTATTAATTATCTGATCTATTCCAACTAAAGCAAAATTAAAAGTCATAAATTCTATTATGGGCCTAGCTCCAACCATTGTTGAACCTACACCAACACCTGAAAAACCAGCTTCTGATATAGGTGTATCTATTACTCTTAATTCTCCAAATTCATCCAACATACCCTTTGAAGCTTTGTAGGCTCCATTATATTCCGCTACTTCCTCTCCCATAAGATAAATAGTTTCATCTCTTCTCATTTCTTCTGACATAGCTTCACAAATTGCTTGTCTAAACTGGACTGTCTTCATAGTTATTAATTTTAAGCGAATTTAATGATAAAAAAAATATTTCCTGTAGTGCTCTAATGAGATTTAAATTTTATTTAATTAATTTTGCAATTATATTTTTACATGGAATTGGTAGAATTAAAAATTCAAGGAATATCATACAGCGATAATACTTCTGGAGCATTTGCTTTAATTTTAGATGAGCTAAATGGAAGTAGAAAACTACCAATCGTAATTGGAGGATTTGAAGCTCAGGCTATTGCAATAGCACTAGAAAAAAAAATTAAGACTACTAGACCTTTAACACATGAATTATTTAAAAGTTTTGCAGATAAGTTTAACATAAAACTTAATCATGTGATAATACATAAATTAATTGATGGTGTTTTTTTCTCAAACATAGTATGTGAAAAGAAGAACAAAATAATAAAAATAGATTCTAGAACTTCTGATGCGATTGCATTATCTCTAAGATTTAGTACTCCAATATTTGTTAATAAGAAAGTTCTTGATGAAGCTGGATTTGAAGATGATGAAAGATATTCTGAGGAAATTAAACTTACTGATGATAGTTTTTTTGAAACTTATAAAACTGACACCTCAGATGAAAATATAACTAAATCAAAAGATTTAAAAAAAATATCTACAAATAAAATTAAAAAAATGCTTGAAAAAAGTATCCAAAATGAGGATTATATAATCGCTGCAAAATTAAGAGATGAGTTAAATATTAGAAAAAGTATCAAATGAAACAATACATAGATTTACTTAAACATATAAGCGATAATGGTTTAGAAAAAAAGGATAGAACTGGAACTGGAACTGTTAGTGTGTTTGGTTATCAAATGAGATTTAATTTACAGGATGGGTTTCCCCTTGTTACTACTAAGAAATTACATTTAAGATCTATTATTCATGAACTAATTTGGTTTATTAATGGTGAAACAAATATCAAGTATTTAAAGGATAATGGAGTTACAATTTGGGATGAATGGG
The DNA here is from genome assembly GCA_905182065.1 of Candidatus Marisimplicoccus framensis. Classification (GTDB taxonomy): domain Bacteria; phylum Bacteroidota; class Bacteroidia; order Flavobacteriales; family Flavobacteriaceae; genus Marisimplicoccus; species Marisimplicoccus framensis. The sequence goes on along the minus strand of CAJIZN010000001.1, from coordinate 753,524 downwards.
CAGATAGCAAAGGTGATCTTGGCCCAATTTATGGACACCAATGGCGAAACTGGAATAGTGATGGTGTAGACCAACTTAAAGATGTTATTAACTCTCTTAAAACAAACCCCTCAAGTAGAAGAATGATAGTAACAGCTTGGAATCCAAATATAATTCCTGATAGCAAAAAATCATTTAGTGAAAATGTTAAAGATGGAAAAGCTGCGTTACCCCCATGTCATGCTTTTTTTCAATTTTACGTAGCAGATAATAAATTATCGTGTCAAATGTATCAACGAAGTGCAGATGTATTTCTAGGTGTTCCATTTAACATTGCTTCCTATTCTTTACTTACTCACATGATTGCTCAAGTATGCGGATATGAAGTTGGTGATTTTGTTCATACTTTTGGAGATACTCATATTTACCTTAACCATTTTGAACAGGTTAAACTTCAATTATCAAGAGAACCTATGCCCCTCCCAACATTAAAACTAAATCAAACAGTTAAAAATATTGAAGATTTTAAATTTGATGATATAGAAATATTGAATTATAATTCTCATCCTGCAATAAAAGGTAAAATTTCAGTTTAAGGATATGATAAAAAATGAACTTACAATAATTGCTGCTGCATCTACAAACAATGTTATTGGATTAGATAATAAACTAATATGGAATATCCCCAAAGACTTAAAAAGATTCAAAGAGCTAACCCAAGGTCATAATGTAATAATGGGTAGAAAAACCTTTGAATCACTACCCAACCCTCTTCCTAATAGAGTGAATATTGTTGTTACAAGAAATACTGAATATCAATATGAGGGAGTAATAATTTGTAAAAGCATTAATGAGGCATTAGATCACTGCAAAGACGACTCTCAGACTTTTATTCTTGGTGGTGGGGAAATATATAGTCAAACTATAAATATTGTAGATAAAATTGAATTGACAAGAATATTTAAAGACTATAAAGGGGATGCATACTTTCCTGAAATTCCTATTGAAAAATTCAAATTAGTTAATGAAGAAACACATGAATTAGAGGGTGTTGAAAATATTAAATATTCTTTTTTAACTTATATAAAGAAATAGTATGAAGGCATATGTTTTTCCTGGACAAGGATCCCAAAAACCAGGTATGGGTCAAGAACTATTTAATGAGAAAATAGAATCTAGAGATCTTTTTAAAAAAGCAAATGAAGTTATGAACTTCAATATTACTGAATTAATGTTTGAAGGTTCTAGTGAAGAATTATTACAAACAAAAGTTACTCAACCAGCAATTTTTATTCATTCTGTTATATCAGCATTAACATCCAATACATTTAAACCTGATGTATGCGCAGGTCATTCCCTTGGTGAATTTTCTGCTCTTGTTGCATCTAAATCGATAAGCTTTGAAGATGGTTTAAGATTGGTTTCTATTAGAGCAAATGCAATGCAACAAGCATGTCAAGAAACTGAAGGAACCATGGCAGCAATACTTGGCTTATCCAACGAAATTGTTGAGTCTGTATGTAATGAAATTGACGGTATTGTTAAACCGGCTAATTATAACTGTCCTGGTCAATTAGTTATTTCAGGGGAATTTAACGCTGTAGAAAAAGCATGTGAATCACTTAAAGAAAAAGGTGCAAGAAGAGCATTGATACTTCCTGTAAGTGGAGCTTTTCATTCAGATTTAATGAAATCTGCCTCTAATGAATTAAAAAAAGGCATAGACAATATTGATTTTAAAAAACCTAACTGTCCTATTTACCAAAATTTTACAGCATCTGCAGTTATAGATCCATTAGTTATTCAAGCTAATCTTCTTAATCAATTAACAGGAGCTGTTCTTTGGTCACAAAGTATAAACAAGATGATCGAAGATGGAGTCAAAGAATTCATTGAGGTTGGACCAGGAAATATTCTTCAAGGATTAATTAAAAAAATTGATGGAGATATTGTTGTCAATAAAATTTAGACTTATTTTTTATAAACCTCTCCATTCTTCATCACAAAAATGATATTTAATAAAGTAGAAATATCCTCCGTTGGACTATCATTAGTTGCTATAATATCTGCATAAAACCCCTTCTTTATTTGACCTAACAAATTATTCATGTTAAGTAATTTAGCATTAGTAATTGTAGCTGATTTAATAGAATATTCCGGAGGAATTCCAATTTCATCCCAGTATACAAATTCACCAGCATTATCTCCATGAGGAAAAACCCCAGCATCTGTTCCAAATGCAATGGGAACACCCATTTGATATGCTTTCTTTGTTGAGGCTTTATTTTGAACACCAACCTCTAAAGCCTTAGGAATTATAATTGCAGGATAATAGCCTGGAATACCAGCCATTTTTGCAACATGTTCACCTGCACTAATTGTAGGAACTAAATAAGTATTTTTTTCCCTCATAAGTTTCATTGTTCTTTCTTTCATAATAGAACCATGCTCTATAGTTTTTACTCCTGATCTAACAGCTCTATACATGCCTTCATCTCCGTGAGCATGAGCTGCAACATGCATTCCATAATCATTTGCTGTATTAACTATTGCCCTCATAACTTCTTCTGTAAATTGAGGGTTTTGACCATTTTTAGCCATACTCATTACTCCACCAGTTGCAGTAATTTTTATTAAATCAGCTCCATTTTTATATCTATATCTAACTGCTTTTCTAGCATCAGCAATTGAATTAACCACTCCATCTTCTGGACCTGGATCTTCAACTAAACCTTCTCTGTAACCATTGGTTGGATCTCCATGACCGCCTGTTGTAGCTATTGTTTTTCCAGATGTAAATATCCTAGGTCCAACAACAACACCTGCTATTAATAGCATTTCGAAGAGAAATATTAACTCCAGAACCTCCAACATCTCTGACAGTAGTAAATCCTGCTAGCAGAGTTTTTCTTGCAACTACTGTAGATCTATAGGCTACATCTGCTTTATTATCTTGAAACCTATTTATATATTTATCTTTCCCACCTGACTCACTTTCCATATGAACATGAAAATCTATTAATCCAGGTAAAAGAACTTTAGATTTAAGATCATATACTATTATGTTCTCATTATCAGGTACAATAAATCCATCTTCAATTGAACTAATTATATTTTCCGAAACAATAATAGTTTTATTTAAATGATATTTTCCTGAATTTGAATCATAAATTTTACCAGCATGAATATACTTTTCTTGCGAGAGCAAAGTTGATGACATTAATAAAAAAATTAATAGGTTTTTCATGGTTCTTTTTTACTAAAGTAAACGAATTGAATAATTATTCAAAAAAACTGATAATTGTATTTGAAATAAATTTTATTTGTTTTTTTGAAAGCTCAGTATGCATTGGTAATGAAATTACCTGATTTTTAACTTTGTTTGTTACAGGAAAGTCATTATCTGAAACAAACTCTTGTTTATATGCTTTTTGCTCATGAAATCCCAATGGGTAATATATCCCAAAGGGAATATTGTTTTTTAATAAGTGATCAGCTAATTCATCACGTTTTCCATTCATAATTTTTAAAGTGTATTGATGATATACATGTGAATCAATATCTGATTCAATAAATGGAACCTCAATTTGATCAATATTCTCAAAAGCTGCATTATAATGATTTGCAGCTTCCTGTCTTCTTTTGTTGTATTTATCTAAATATTTAAGTTTAACATTTAAAATTGCTGCCTGAATAGAATCCAGACGAGAATTTACTCCAATTTCATCATGGTAATATCTTTCATACATTCCGTGATTAACTATTCCCCTCATCTTATATGCTAGATTATCTGAATTTGTAAATATTGCACCTCCATCTCCATAACACCCAAGATTTTTAGAAGGAAAAAAGGATGTTGTAGCAATGTCTCCAATAGATCCAGACATTTGCTTCTGAGAATTTGCAAATTTATATTTAGAGCCTAAAGCTTGAGCATTATCTTCGATTATTTGAAGATTATTTTTATTAGCTATTTCTAATATCTCTTCCATTCTACATGATTGCCCATATAAATGGACAGGAATAATGGCTTTTGTTTTGTCTGTAATCTTATCTTGAATCAAGCTAGGATCAATGTTAAAAGTTCTAGGATCGACATCAACAACAACTGGTTTTAAACCCAGTAAGAGAATCACCTCGATAGTAGAAGCAAAAGAAAAGTTTGTTGTAATTACTTCATCACCACTTTTTAATTCAAGAGCCATTAAAGCAATTTGTAGTGCGTCAGTTCCATTAGCACATGGAATAACATGTTTTACATCTACATATTTCTGTAAATTATTTTGGAACTCCTTTACAATAGGACCATTAATAAATGTGGAAGAGTTAATTACTTTTTTTATCTCTCTGTTAACTTGCCATCGAATTTTTCTGTATTGACCGTTTAGATCAACCATGTTGATTTTTTTCATCAAAAACAAAATTAAAAAAGTATTTTTGGAAAAAGGATATAGTGAAAATTTTTTATGAAATATTTATAAGGGTAGCCTATTTGCTATCTCAACCTTTAAGGATTTTATCTCCTAAAACAAATCTATTTTTTAAAGGCAGAAAGAACTCATTTAAAATCTTAAAAGAAGAAATCAATTCTTCAAATAAAAATATTTGGTTTCATGTTTCCTCCCTAGGAGAATTTGAAATCGCAAAACCAATAATTGAGTCCCTTAAGTCAGAAATTGATGATCTTAAGGTGGTAGTAACTTTTTTCTCTCCATCTGGATTAGAAAATTCTAGAGATTATAAAGTTGCTGACTCAATGGTATACCTTCCTCTTGATACTGCGTTAAATGCTAGAAAGTTTATACAAATTGTTAATCCAAAAGTTGCTGTTTTTATAAAAAATGATATTTGGTCTAATTATTTAACATATTTAAAAAAAAATAATTCAATAATTTATTCAGTATCATCAAAATTTGATGAATCTCAATTTTATTTCAAATTCTATGGAAAATGGTTTCTAAATAAATTAAAGAAAATTGATCTATTCTATGTCCAAGATATTAATTCAAAAAAAGTACTTAAAAAATACTTATCTAATAATATAAGTATATCTGGAGATTCTAGGTTTACATCAGTAATAAAGACACTTGAAGAGAAAAAGAAAATAAATAAAATAGAAAAGTTTATTGATAATCAAAAGTGTTTTATAGCTGGAAGTGTTTGGGAGAAAGATATTAAATTGATCGATAAAACCATAAAAAATAATAGTGTAAAGTCCATAATTGCTCCACATGATATTTCATATGACTTTATTAATAAGCTGGAAAATCTATATGGTGAAAAAGCTATTAAATTTTCATGTTTGAAATCTGAAGATGATTTTAAAAGAAAAATTTTAATTATAGATTCAATAGGTATCTTAAAATATTTATATGCCTATGGGAGTATTTCATATGTTGGAGGTGGAATGTCAAATAAAGGTCTTCATAATATTCTTGAGCCGGCAGTTTTTTCTTGTCCCGTAATAATTGGCTTTAATTACCAAGGATATATTGAGGCTGAAGAACTAATAGAATTAGGAGGAGTATATTCAGTTAAAGATTCTGAAGAGTTTTATGAAACCTTTTCATGGTTAAATAATTCTGAGAAAGAAAGAAATAAGTCTGGACTAGCTAACATAAATTATATATTAAAAAAAGTAGAAAGAAATTCAATAATAGTTCAATCCTTAACAAAATATTTACAGTAATTATAATTTATAAATATAAATTTGTACATATGTTTAGATATCTAATGTTTGTGATGGTTCTTCTAGCACCATTATATAGTTTCAGTCAAGAGTCCAAACTTCCAAATATTATTATGATGATAGGAGATGGGATGGGATTATCTCAAATTTCATCTGGTATGTACTCTAATAATAATTATACTTCACTAGAAAGATCTCATCATATTGGTTTAATCAAAACTCATTCATTTGATGATTTAGTCACTGATTCTGCTGCATCAGGAACTGCAATGTCTTCAGGTGTAAAAACTTATAACAGAGTAGTTGGTATGGATGTAGAATTACAGTCCTGTAAAGTCTATTCTTGAGATTTCCAGAGATAAAGGCTATATGACTGCTATTATTGCTACTTCTACTATTGTTCATGCTACTCCAGCATCATATTATTCAAAAGTAAAAAGTAGATATGATTATGATGAAATAGCAAGTCAACTATCTAAGAGTAATATTAATTTTTTTGTAGGGGGTGGTGAAAAATATTTTAATGATAGGCGTGATAAAAGAAACTTAATGAATGAAATGGATGACTATTTATTTGCAAATAGTTTAGAAAATTTTATAAAAATCAATTCAAATAAAATTGGATTTTTAACTGATTATGACGAACCTATTGGAAAACACGAAGGAAGAAAACCATCTCTAGAAGATATAGTTCAAGCAACTGTTCAAAAACTTTCAAGCTTCAATAAACCTTTTTTTCTATTAGTTGAAGGTTCACAAATTGATTGGGGTGGTCATGATAATGACTCAGAACATATGATAAGCGAAATGTTAGAGTTTGATAGAACAGTTGGAAAGGTTTTTAACTTTGCTTATAAAGATAAAAATACAACAGTAGTAATAACAGCAGATCATGAAACAGGAGGTCTTTCAATTATTGATGGTAATCTAAAAGATTCTAAAGTTGTAAATAAATATGTGTCAGGGAGTCATACAGCTACAATGGTTCCAATATTTAGTTTCGGTCCTTATTCGTCACTTTTCAATGGTATTTATGATAATACTGAAATTTTTGATAAATTAGAAGCAATCATTATAAAATGAAAAAAATATTTTTAGTATTTGTATTATTTACTTTATCATGTGATAATGAACCAATTAATGTTGATGTCTTGATTTCTGGCGGAACGATTCATGATGGCAGCGGAATGAATGGATATATCGGTAATGTTGCCATAAAAAATGATACAATTTTTTATGTTGGGAAAAATAATAACTTTTTAGCTAATCAAACAATTGATGCTACTGGTAAAGTAGTTTCTCCAGGATTTATCAATATGCTTAGTTGGGGTTATAACACATTGATGCAAGATGGTAGATCATTAAGTGATTTGAAACAAGGTGTTACATTAGAAGTTTTTGGTGAAGGTACTTCTCCTGGACCTACAGGCTCAATAAGGAATAATAATTACGTTTCTTTTGGAGAAGCAATGGAAAAATTAGAATCAAGTGGTGTTTCAACAAATATTGCATCATATTTAGGTTCTGCTACAGTTAGGATTCAAGAGGTTGGTTATGGAAATAGAAAGGCAACATCTGAAGAAATGAACTCTATGAAAAATATTGTTAGAATAGCCATGGAGGAAGGAGCTATGGGTATTGGATCTTCATTGATATATGCCCCTGGCGATTATGCTGACACAGATGAATTAGTTGAGTTATCGAAAATAGCATCATCGTATGGAGGAAGCTACATATCTCACATGAGAAATGAAGATTTTAGAGTATTAGAAGCAGTTGATGAATTACTAGAAATTGCGGAAAGAGCTAATATACCTGCTCAAATTTATCATCTAAAAACTTCAAGAAAACCTAATTGGCATTTATTAGATTCAGTGATTGATAAAGTAGAAAGTGCCAGAGAACAAGGTTTGAAAATTACTGCTGACATGTATACTTATCCCGCTTCCTCTACTGGATTAACAGGAGTAATACCAACATGGGTTCAAGAAGGTGGAAGACAAGCATGGATAAACCGTATGAAAAGACCTGATATAAGAGAAAGACTTTTTCAAGATATAAGAAAAGAACTTTCAGAACAGCCTCCAGAAGATATTTTAATGGTTGGTTTCAATAAACAATCTATGTCTAGTAAATATAGAGGTATGACAATTGCTGAAGCAGCTAAAATTAGAGGAGAGTCCCCTGAAGAAGCTATTGTAAATCTTATAATTGAAGATGGTAGTAGAATTCAGTGTATCTATTTTAGTATGTCAGAAGATAATATTAGAAAAAAAATAATGCTTCCATGGGTTTCATTTGACTCAGATGCTGGATCTTACTCAGATATATCTAAAGATTTTATTACTCATCCAAGAGCATTTGGAAGTTTTGCAAGAGTATTAGGTAAATATGTAAGAGAAGAGAAATTAATTACAATGGAGGAGGCAATTAGAAGATTATCTGGATTTCCTGCTGAAAATCTAGGAATTAAAAAAAGAGGGTATTTGAAAACAGGATTTTTTGCAGATGTTGTAGTTTTTGATCCAAAAATAATAGAAGACAAAGCTACTTTTGAAAAGCCTCTTCAATTTGCAGTTGGAGTTGAAGACGTATTTGTAAATGGAACTCAAGTATTATCAAAAGGAGAACATACTGGAAATTTTTCTGGTAGGTTTGTAAAAGGATCAGGGTATAGAGGACTGAATAACTTTGAGAATTAAATAAAGTGCGGGTGAAGGGACTCGAACCCCCAAGCTGTTAGGCACTAGATCCTAAGTCTAGCGTGTCTACCAATTTCACCACACCCGCAAAAGGTGAACAAATATAAATAAGTTTTTAAAAATAAATCAACTATGAGTACATTATCTGAAAAGGAGAAAGAGAAATATTTAAATGAGTTATTTGAGTTTTTAAAACTACCCTCTATTAGTGCTGATTCTAGGTATAAGGATACTATGAATAAAACAGCTAAATGGCTATCAAATGAACTTTTAAAATCAGGATGTGATTCATCAAACGTATATGAAACTAATGGCCATCCTATTGTCTATGCAGAAAAACTCGTAGATGATGCATTTCCAACAATTTTAGTTTATGGTCACTATGATGTTCAGCCACCAGACCCTTTGGAGCTTTGGACTAATCCACCCTTTGAACCAGTAATTAAGAAAACTGATATTCATCCAGAAGGTGCAATTTTCGCAAGAGGTGCTTGTGATGATAAGGGTCAAGTTTTCATGCATGTTAAGGCTTTTGAACAGCTTATAAAAAAAAATAAACTAAACTGTAATGTAAAGTTTATGATAGAGGGAGAGGAAGAGGTTGGTAGTGATAATCTGGAAAAATTTCTTTTAGAAAATAAATCTAAGCTTGATGCTGATGTTATTTTAATATCAGATACTGGTTTAAGTAATCTTGACAATCCAACTTTAACAGTAGGACTAAGAGGTTTATCTTATATGGAGGTTAAAGTTACTGGGCCAAATAGAGATCTTCATTCTGGAATATACGGAGGAGCTTTAGCTAATCCAATAAATATTTTATCAGATATGATTAGTTCACTTATAGATGATACGGGTAGAATAACTATACCTGGGTTTTACGATGATGTTATAGAGATAGATAAATCAAAAAGAGAATCAATAGAGAAAATTTCAAAATTTGATGATGAAAAATTTAAAGATTCGTTAGGACTTAGAAAAACGAAAGGAGAAGAAGGATATTCAACACTCGAAAGAAAATCAATTCGTCCTACACTTGATGTAAATGGTATATGGGGAGGTTATTCAGGAGAAGGATCTAAAACAGTTATTCCTAGTGAAGCTAGTGCTAAAATTTCAATGAGATTGGTGCCAAATCAAAATTGGGAAAAAGTAAGTGAATTATTTACTAATCATATTAAAAAAATAGTACCTGATTCAGTTTCAGTTCAAGTATCAACTCATCATGGTGGAAATCCATACTTAACTCCTGAAGGCTTTAAAGGTTATGAGTCAGCAATTAAAGCATATAAGGATAGTTTTGGAATTGATCCTATTCCACAGAAAGATGGAGGAAGTATTCCAATAGTTCCAATGTTTGAGAGTATTCTTGGAATAAAAACAGTTTTAATGGGATTTGGACTCGATAGTGATGCTATTCATTCTCCTGATGAAAACTATGGAGTTAGAAACTTTTTTATTGGTATCGACACAATTCAAAACTTTTATAAACATTTTGGAAATTAGATAAGTTTATCAGGATTTTTGTTAATAAAGCTAGACCAATTTGAATATTTTTTTTTAGGATTTTTGTTATCAAAATTGAAGAAATGACAAACTGCAGCTGCCAAACCATCGGTAGAATCAAGATTCTTAGGTAGCTCTTTAATTTTAAGCATGCTTTTGAGCATTTTAGCAACTTGCTCTTTGCTAGAGTTTCCATTTCCGGTAATTGCCATTTTTATTTTTTTAGGAGAATATTCAGTAATGGGAATATCAAAGTTAAGTGCTGCAGCCATTGAGACACCCTGAGCTCTGCCTAATTTTAACATAGATTGAACATTTTTACCAAAAAAAGGGGCTTCAATTGCAATTAAATCAGGATTATGAGATTTAATTAATTCAGATGTTTTTTTAAATATTTTTGACAACTTAACGCTATGGTCATCTTTATTTGGTAGTTTATATTCAATTAAATCAATTAACTCCATATTATTTCCATGAATTTTAATTATTCCAAATCCCATTATGTTTGTCCCAGGATCAATTCCCATTATTATCGAATTATCTGGTATATTATTCATAATTAAGTTTAAAAGGTAGATTAAATTTTACTTCAACAAATTCTCCAACATTTGTTTTAATTGCAGGTAATGCATTAGGTAATTTCTCCACCGCTTCTTGAATTATTAAAACTAATTTATTATCTAGTTTATCTTTTGGCAGAAGGTTAGTAAGACTAAAGTTGCCAATTGTGTCTATTCTTAAAGTTAAAATATATTCAGTTGTATCCAGTGGAAAAATTTTATCCTCAAGAAAGCTGTTCATTTCGATTTCTATTTTATTTCTAAAACAAATCAACTGATCATCAATTTCTAAATTTTCACATTCAGGAAATGATGGTGGCTGATCATTAATTGTCCAAGAAGATGCGGATTCAATTTCAGATTCTGATACTTTTAAAAAGTTAGAGTCACAAGAAGCAAGTGTAATTACAAAAAGTAACCATCTTGAAAAGAACTTAATGTTATAATTCTTAATTAAGTTAAGCACGATTAAAATTACGATTTTTTTATAGCTTTGTCCAATGGAGATATTTCTAATCTCAGTATTATTAATTGCTATTGCATTTTCAGGGATCGCAATTAAATTAATTTTTAAAAAAAATGGAGAATTTTCTGGCACTTGCGCTAGTCAGAGCCCTTTTTTAAATAACTCCGATGAGCCCTGTGGTGTATGTGGAAAAATTCCAACAAATTCAGAATGCGCTAATGATACTCAATGATTAAGATAATATCTAAGCTTGGACCAGGTTTACTTTTTGCAGGGGCTGCAATTGGTGTTTCCCACTTAGTTCAATCAACTAGAGCAGGAGCTGAATTTGGGTGGGGTTTAATTTGGGCTTTGATACTAGTTAATATTTTTAAATACCCATTTTTTCAATATGGACCTAGGTATGCAATTGCAACTGGCGAAAGTTTACTTGATGGCTATTATAAAATTGGAAAAGTATTTTTAATTACATACTTCATCTTAAATCTAGCAACCATGTTTACTATTCAAACAGCTGTAACTATTGTAACAGCTGGACTTGCTTCCAGTCTTTTTGGAATAACTGACAATATGGTCATATGGAGTCTAATAATTACTATTACTTGTTATATTATTCTACTATTAGGTAAGTATCAGATTTTAGATAAAATGATAAAAATCATAATCTTAATTTTAGCCATAACCACTATCTTTTCAACTGGGGTTGCTTCAATAAATTCAGATGAGATTTACAGCTTTAAACAAATATTTCCATCAGGTAGTGGTTTAGTTTTTTTAGTAGCTTTTATGGGATGGATGCCTGCTCCACTTGATATTTCAATTTGGCATTCTATATGGACGCTTGAGAAAAAAAAGAGTCAGAAAATAACTGCAAAAGAAAGTATATTTGATTTTAATGTAGGGTATTTAGCTACTGTTATTCTAGGTATTTGTTTTGTTAGCTTAGGTGCATTGGTGATGTATAATTCTGGAATAAGTTTTTCAAATAGTGGAAGTATTTTTGCAGGTCAATTAATTGAATTATATACATCTAATTTAGGTGATAGTTTTTATATAATAATTTCTATTTGTGCATTTACTACAATGTTGAGTACAACAATTACATGTCTAGATGCATCTCCAAGAACAATGTCTAGAGCAACTCAATTATTAACAAAAAATAATGATAAAAATTATTATTTTCATTGGATATCTGCGTTAGCAATAGGTACAATGTTAATATTTTATTTTTTACTTTCTGAAATGGGAGCATTAGTTGAGTTAGCTACTGTATTATCTTTTATAACCGCTCCTTTTTATGCAATTTTAAATTATAAATTGATAATGAGTGATAATATGCCTAAATCTCATAAGCCCTCTAAAAATTTGAGAATTCTTAGTATTATAGGTATTTTCTTCCTTAGCTTTTTTGCACTTGGGTATATTTTGACCAGGTTTATTTAGTTTGTATCTTTGTAAAATATGTCGGAAACTAGAACAGTAAATCAGGGTTGGGTAAAACTTAATCTTCCCAAGAAAGAGTCCAATACAAAAATTAGAACTAAAAAACCTGATTGGATTCGTGTTAAACTTCCTATTGGTAAAAAATATACACAACTTAGATCTACCGTTGAGAAGAATGATCTTCATACAATTTGTGTTTCTGGTAACTGTCCTAATATGGGGGAATGCTGGACTGAAGGAACTGCTACATTTATGATATTAGGTAACATATGTACAAGGTCATGTGGTTTTTGTAATGTTCAAACCGGAAGCCCACTACCTGCAGACGAATTAGAGCCATTCAAAGTAGCTAGATCTATAAATATTATGGGAGTTAAACATGCAGTTTTAACTTCTGTAGATAGAGATGATTTAAAAGATGGAGGATCAATAATTTGGTCTGAAACTGTTAATGCTGTTAGAGATTTAAATCCTAAAACTACAATTGAAACCTTAATACCTGATTTTAGAGGCAATTCAGAAAATATTGATAGAATTATAGAGGTAGCTCCAGAAGTAGTTTCTCATAATCTTGAAACTGTTAGAAGACTCACTAGAGAAGTTAGAATTCAAGCTAAGTATGACAGAAGTTTAGAAGTTTTAAAATATTTAAAGGACAATGGCATAAATAGAACTAAATCAGGTCTAATGCTAGGTCTTGGTGAAACAAAAGAAGAAGTTTTAGAAACAATGGAAGATTTACGTAATGTTGGAGTCGATATAATAACTCTAGGTCAATATCTTCAACCTACAAAAAAACATCTAACAGTAAAAGATTTCATAACTCCTGAACAATTTAAAGAGTATGAAATAATTGGCAAAGAAATGGGGTTTAGACATGTAGAGAGCGGACCGTTAGTGAGATCTTCTTATAAAGCTCACAAGCATATTCATTAATCGTTAAATATATATCCCTCTATATTTTTATCAAAATTATAGTCATTTATATCCTCAGGAAATTTTAATCCTACTTCAATATAATATATCTCTCTATCGTTAATTCTAGGTTTGAGTCTACCAAAATCTTTTTCAGTAGTTAGGATTATTTTATTTAAAGAGAGCCCTGAAATTTTATCAATAGATGACTTATTAAAATTATAATGATCTGAATATTTTAGATGTTTAAATTTTAAGGCTTTGTTTTTTAAAAAATTTACTAAATATGAAGAATCTGCAATTCCAGTTACTAGAATAAAGTCATCATCCTCTAAAACATCAATGTCAACTTCTTCAGAATCAGATTTAATTTTTTGCATATATGTTAAAGAACTAAAAAAAACCTTTTGGTTATCATTCGGGTTAAGTGATTCAAGAAATGATAATTTGTCTTTTTGGGATAAATTATCAGGACACTTAGTAACAACGATCAAATCAGCTCTTTTTGCAGAGCTTATATTCTCTCTAAGATTTCCAATTGGCAGAATTTCATCTTTATAAAAGGGATATTGAAAAGTTGTTGTTAAAATCATAAGCCCAGGCTTTACAAATCTATGTTGAAAGACATCATCCCAAATACATAAATCAGTATCAGGTAAGTTTTTTAGAATTATATTCATTCCTTTCCTCCTATCTTCACATACAACCACATTAATCTCTGGATGTTTTGAATAAAATTGAAATGGTTCATCACCAATTTCATATGCTGTTGATATATTAGAAGCTTGAACAAAGCCTTTAGTGTTTCGATTATAACCTCTACTTAATGTTGTAATCTTATTTTTATTTTTGAATTTCCCAATTATATAATCTACGACTATTGATTTTCCTGTTCCCCCTGTAGATAAATTTCCAATTCCAATAGTTGGGATTTTATACTCAATTGAATCAAGTATCCCTAGATCAAAAAGAAAGTTTCGAAAAGATGTATAAAGCTCGTAAATAAGTGATATGGGGTATAATAAAAAATTCAATTTTTTCACTAGAGAAAGATAATATTATATTTGCAATGAATCTACACTTATATGAAAGTTAGTGAAATTACAGAAATTCTAGATAAATGGATGCCAATATCAATTGCTGAAGACTTTGATAATGTTGGATTACTTGTTGGAGACCTCAATTCTGAAGTAAAAAATATTTTAGTAACTCTTGATACAACACTAAATGTAGTTGATGAAGCTTTAGATAAAGATTGCAATTTAATTGTAAGCTATCATCCTATAATTTTTAACAGTTTAAAAAAAATTACTACAGATTCTGGATATGTTCAGAAGTCGTTAATTAAAGCTGTGAAAAATAATATATCTGTATATGCCATCCATACATCTTTAGATAATCATCCAGAGGGTATTAGTTATTTTTTATCTAAAAAAATTGGTTTAAAAAAAATATCAACTCTAATTCCAAAAATAGATAATAAAAATAATTTTAAAATTGGTATGGGAACTAAAGGGGAACTAATTGAACCTATGGAAGAGAATAATTTCTTTGATTTGATAAAAAATAAATTAGAACTAAAGTATCTTAGACACTCCGTAAAACTTAATAAAAAGATTTCAAAAGTATCAATTGTTGTTGGATCTGGAAGCTTTGCAATTAAAAACTCTCTTGACTCTAATGTAGATGCTTTTATTACTTCAGATTTAAAGTATCATAATTTTTATGAGGCAGATAATAAGGCCATTTTAGTAGATATTGGACATTATGAGAGCGAAAACCATATAAAATTGATAATTAAGGAATTTCTTAATAAAAAATTACCTAGTTTTACCATCCTTTTATCTACGGAAAATATTAACCCAGTAAACTATTATTAAAATGGCAAAAAAAGTTGAAATTTCAGTTGAAGAAAAGCTAAGAGCTCTTTTTGATCTTCAATTAATTGACTCAAGAATCGATGAAATTAGAAGTGTTAGAGGTGAACTTCCTCTAGAGGTTGAAGATCTTGAAAATGAAATAGAGGGTTTAAATAAAAGACTTGAGAGTTTTGAAAATGAACTTAAAGAAAGTGAAGATGGAATTAAATTTGAAGAAAATGCAATATCTACATCTAAAGAAAGTCACAAAAAATATGAAGGTGATTTAAAAAAAGTAAGAAATAACCGAGAGTATAATTCTATTATAAAAGAACAAGAATTTCAGGAATTGGAAATAAAACTTTCTGATAAAAAGATTGCTCAATTTAAAGAAACAATCGAGACTAAAACAGTTGTTCTTGACGAATTAAAAAATAAAATTAAAGATAGAAAATCACACTTAAAAAGTAAAAACTCTGAATTAGGTGAGATTTTAAAGGATACTGAGAAAGAAGAGAAGAAGCTTTTAGCAAAATCTAAAGAATTTGAGAAAAAGATTGAAGACACTTTAATATCTGCATATAAAAGAATAAGATCTAATGTAAGAAATGGTCTTGCAATTGTACCTATTGAAAGAAATGCATCCGGTGGATCTTATTTCACTATTCCACCCCAAGTTCAAATGGAAATTGCCTCTAGACAAAAGATAATCACAGATGAGTATAGTGGCAGAATCTTAGTTGATCCAAAATTGGCTGAGGAAGAAATGGATAAAATGAAATCTATTTTTTCTTAATTTATAAAGCAGATCCTGTAATCACCTCTTTATTCTCTCCATTATAATAATCCATATATGAGAACCCCGGTTCGATACTATATGATCCAACCTCACCACTTTTATTCATTGCTATGTATGCAACCTGAAATTTATTTTCTTGTGAATTACTTGATACTATTCTTCTAACAGCAGTTTCACATGCCTCCTGAGGTGACATACCTTGTCTCATTAATTCTACAACTAAATATGAACCAACTGTTTTTACAACTTCCTCTCCTAAACCAGTGGCAACAGCTCCACCAATTTTATTATCTATAAATAATCCAGAACCAATTATTGGGGAGTCACCTATTCTACCTTTCATTTTATATGCTAAACCACTAGTTGTGCAAGCTCCTGACATATTATTATTTTTATCAAGACATAACATACCTATAGTATCATGATTCTCAATATTTATTATTGGCTTATACTCCTCATTTTCAAGCCACTTTTCCCAATCTTTTTTTGATGTCTCAGTTAATAAATTTATTTTTTTGTAACCCTCAGAAATGGCAAATTCTTCTGCACCTTTACCAGCGAGCATAACATGAGGAGTTTTTTCCATAACATCTTTTGCTAATCTTGCGACATTCATAATATTTTCTACTGCAACCACAGAACCACAATCTCCCATATGATTCATAACACATGCATCTAAAGTTACATTTCCAGATCTATCCGGTGCACCTCCATATCCAACTGTTGTGTTTTTAGGATTTTCTTCCTCAACTGCTACTCCAATTACAGCTGCATTTAATGCATCAGTTCCATTATCAAGTAAAGATCCTGCTTTATGATTTGCTTCAGTTGTTTTCCAAGTTGATATAGACCTTACCATAGGAGAAAAATTTAAATTATTTGCTTTAAGTCTTGTCGATATTGAAGACATTAATCCTATACTAAATATATCAAAAATAAAGTTTCTTCTTTTCATATTATTTATTTAAAGCTCTTAATCTTTTAATTAATGGTGGATGAGAGTAGTGAAAAAATACATATAGGGGGTGAGGATATATATTTGAAAGACTATCAACAGATAATTTTTTTAATGCTAATGATAAGTCATCTCCGTTATATGTTTCTTTTGCATAGGAATCTGCTTCAAACTCATTTTTTCTACTTATATAATTCATCAAAATACCAGACATCATTGAAATAGGTGAAAAAATTATACTGAATCCTATTAAACCAAGATGAAAACTAACACCTGATCCTCCCAATGCCAAAGAAATTTCTGGAAGTTTTAAACATAATTCAAAGAAAAAAGCCATTACACCAATTTGGATAACTGACATTAATAAGCCTGAGAAAACATGTTTTTTCTTAAAATGACCAACTTCATGTGCCAAAACTGCAACTAATTCATTTTCAGTATGTTTTTCTATTAAAGTATCATAAAGAGCTATAGTTTTTCTAGGTCCCAGTCCACTAAAGAAGGCATTAGCCTTAGTTGATCTTTTTGAGCCATCAATCACGTAAATATTCTTCAAAAGATACCCAACCTCTTTGGAATAATTTTCAATTTTTTTTCTTAAATCACCATTTTCAAGTGGTGTAAGTTTATTAAATATCGGCACAATTAAATCTGCATAAAACATATTAATTAAAACCATTAATAATGAAAGTCCAATCCATAGATATAACCAGAAACCATCATTTAAACTATTATATAAGTACAAGGCTAAAAATAGAAGAAACCCACCAATTAAAATCGAAAGTATAGATGATTTAATTATATCAAAAAAGAATGTAGACTTTGTAGTCTTATTAAAACCAAAATTTTCTTCAATAACAAATGTGTTATAATATGAAAAAGGTATTGATATTATTAAGTTTAAAATAAATAGAATTAGAAAAAAAACTCCTGATTTTGTAAAACTATTATTAATTTCAAAAGGTAAAAATAAGTTAAGATTAAAAGAATTAACTAGCTGGTCAATATATCCATACCCATTAAATACTAAAAGTGAAACAACTAACAGAAAGGATATTGTACTAGATAGTAATCCTATTTTATTTTTACTTAAGGCGTATAATTTTGCTTGTTTATATTTCTTTTTATCGTAGAAATCTTTTAACTCTTTGGGTATTTCATCTTTCCAGTTTTTATGATTTAAATAATCTAAAATATTTGAGAATAAATAATTAAAAATTACTAGGGCTATAATTATTAAAAACCAGACTTCAGATGCCATAAAATTGAATTTAATTAATTTAGATTTAAATGTAATAAAAGATGATTAATAAGTATACTATTATAGGAACTTTAGGAATTTTAATTTTTAGCTCAGGATTATGTGTGTTTGGAGAAGCCCTAATAAGAAAATATCAGGAATTAGATTTTTTCTTGATTGGAACTCTATCACTTGTTTTAATAAATGCTGGAGTTTGTATTATGATAAAATCAAAAGAACTATCTAATTAGATTTATGATTATCATAAAGATAAAGAGGCAATGCTAGTGAGAATCCAACAAGAAACATAGGTAATAAATATCTAATAATTTTTATTGGAGATTTTCGATAACTATAGATTAAAAAAATTAAGAAAGAAGAAGCAGCTACAGTTAAATCCATAGATAACATTGAAACAGCATAGTTTTCATATAAAAGGCTAAAGAATCCGTCCATTGACCAGTTATTGATTTTTAAAAAATTAAATAAGTTATAATAAGGGAGTGCAATACCGAGTATACACAATATCAGATATATTTTTTTCATAGTTATAGATTTAATAATTATTAATTCTTTGTTTACTTTTTAATTAATTTAGAGAAATCATTTATATAAAAGAAATTAAAAAAGTAATTAATATAAACAATGAGCAACTCAATATTTAGAAAAGATGGAACTGCTCAAGGAGTTGCAAAACAGAGATTGATTGAGTCACTTGCTAAACCTAATAAACGTGTTATTTATGACCCTTATGCCAAATATTTTGTTCTTGGAGCAACTATGCTAAAACTTATGGGGCATAAATTTAGTGTCTGGTTAGGAGATAAAATTGTGCCTGGAATGCATGAACATCTAATCTCTCGAACAAGATTCATAGATGATCTAATTGAGAAAGGCACCTCTATTGATATAGAACAATATGTAATACTAGGAGCAGGTTATGATTCAAGAGCTCATCGTCTGAAACTTCCATCCAAATTAAAAATATTTGAAGTTGATCAGCCTGAAGTTCAGGAAAGAAAACGTTCAAGGCTTCCAGATAAGACAAGTAATAAAGCAAATGTTACCTATATCAGTATTGATTTTAATAACCAATCTCTTAAAGAACAACTTTTGAATGTAGGATTTGATCAAAGTAAATCAACTATTTATACACTTGAAGGTGTATCTCAGTATATTACAAAAGAGGCATTTAACTCAACTTTAAAAGAACTGGCTGTTTTAAACCAAAATTCTAATTCAAAAATTTTTATTTCATATGTAAGTAAACTTATAAAAGATGATCCAAAAGCCTGTTTTGGTATAGGTTATTCAAACCCTGAAAAAGCAGTCAATCTTATAACAAGTTCAGCTGCTAAGTTAGGTGAACCCTGGATATCGTTTTACTGTGCTAAAGAAATTGAAGATTTACTATCTCAAAATAATTTTACTGTAATTGAAAATAAAACCTTAGCTGATCTTAATTCTAAATATTTCACTCCAGTTGGCAGGACTATTCCTGAAAACTATGTTTTCAAGCTTGAACATTTTGTAATAGCTGAAAGCAAAACATAAATACAGCCTTTTTTATTTATTAATTCTTTCTGGAAAATCAGTTATAATTGCATCAACTCCCATTGATTTCATTCTTTTTATATTCATAGGAGTATTAATTGTGTAGGGATAAACTTTGATATTATTAGACTGTATTTTTTTAACAATTTGATTTGTGATAAACTTATTATTTGGATTTAGAGCAACAGCGTTAATTTCCTTAGCTAATTTAATTGCGTTATCAATTTTATATAATGAGTCTACAAGGATTGCAATTGGAACATCTTTATTAATATTTCTAAACTTTTTTAACTCATTCCATCTAAAGCTTGATATAATAAATTTTGAAGGAGTAAGGTTAGATTCAGTTAAATATTTGATGATAATTTTATTGGTTTCATAGGCAGTATTCTCACCTTTTAGCTCAATATTTAAAAAAATTTTTTCTGGAATTATATCTAATACCTCATTTAGAGTAGGAATAGATAATCCTCCAATTAATTCTACTTTTTTAATAGAATCTAAAGAAATTTGCTCAATAAATGCAGTTGAATTAGATAGCCTACCTAAAGACGGATCATGATAAACTATTAGCTCACCTGATTTAGATTTAAATACATCAATCTCAATTCCATCAACTTTTAAATTAATAGCCTTTTCAACTGATTCAATTGTATTTTCAAGTGCATGACCCATTGCACCTCTATGACCAATGACAATTATATCGGAAGTTTTATTACAACTTGAAAAAAGAAAAATAAATAATAAAAATGATGATAATAATTTTTTCATATATTTCAAACAAGGTAATTAAACATGTAGTATTAAAAATACTATATTTTAAAATTCTTTAATAAAATAGGTATGAAAGAAAATATTAAACTTTATGCAGTTTATTTAGGAGGAAGAGCAGATGGATGTAATACTGAGCTTCATGATGTTGTTTTCACTTGTGGTAATAAAATTGAAGATACTTATATGGATTTACTTGATAAGTGGTTTGGAAATGCAGATAGACTTCATATAGATTCTTGGGTTGAGATAAATCATGTAGATGGATATAGGGTTTCTCTTTCATCAAAAAAAAATATCTCAAAAAGTAAATTGTTTTTTATAAATCTAGGAGGGTATGATAAAAATAAATTTGAAGAGTTACATGAGAGTGAGTTTCTGGTTGGTGAAAAAAAAATATTAATAAAAAAGAGAGCAAAAGAAACTTTAATGAAAGGATTAGATCAAGTTCACACAGATGATTTATATGATGTTGATGATTGTATTGAAATTAATAAGGTTTCTGATTTCTTTATTAATCTTAACAAGGATGATAATATAACTGAGACTTTGAAATATAATAATGGGTACCACCCTATACCCAAGAAAGTAATAGAAACATATAAGTCATTGACTAATGATTAACCTCTATTAACTACCGTAGAAGAAGCTTGTGATTTTGCAAGAACTGTAATGTCACTAATATTAACATTCTCTGGACAATTTATTACATAGGATATTACTTTTGCAACATCATCTCCGACTAATGGATCAACTCCATGATAAACTGAATTAGATTTATCTTCATCGTCTTTAAACCTAACCATTGAAAAGTTTGTCTCTACCAACCCAGGATTAATTTGTGAAACCTTAATATTAAACTTATTTAAGTCAATTCTCATACCCTGGGAAATAGCATCAACAGCAAATTTGGAGGCACAATAAATATTACCCTTAGGATATAATTCTTTCCCTGCAATCGATCCAATATTAATAATATGTCCATTATTATTTTTTATCATAATATCTAACACGGGTTTACTCACATATAGTAATCCCTTAACATTAGTATCAATCATCATATCCCAATCTTCAATTTTACCTTCATGAATAAAATCTAAACCATGAGCGTTACCTGCGTTATTAATCAAAACATCTATATTCTTCCAATCATTACTTAAACTAGAAATTTTTTCATAAACATCTTCTTGGTTTCTTACATCGAATTGTAAAGTTTTAACTTTAGTCTTTGACGAAAGCGATGCTTCTAACTCTTTTAGTTTATCAGTATTTCTTCCACATAGTATCAGTGAAAATTGATTAGCTAACTCATAAGATGTTGACTCTCCAATACCTGAAGTAGCTCCAGTAATTAGTGCAATTTTTTTAGTTTTTTCCATTTAGTTAAAATATAAAAATAACAGACCTGCAGCAACAGCTCCAAGTGATGGGCCAAAAATTGGAATCCAACTATATGCCCAATCTGAAAGTTTATTTTTTCTAGGAATTAATTGATAAACAATTCTTGGTCCAAGATCCCTAGCTGGGTTTATTGCATATCCTGTAGTTCCTCCAAGACTTAGTCCTATTACCCAAACTAATATTCCCACTGGAAGTGCATCTAACGAACCTATTCCAAAGTTTACATCCATTCCTTCAATTAATATATTAGGTTTAACAATGTATAGGATTCCAAAAATTAATATAAATGTTGCAAGAAACTCACTAAAAAAATTATTCTTATAATTCCTAATTGCAGGTGAGGTGCAAAATGATCCCATTACAGCATTTTCATCAGTTGTTGATCTATAGTGGTCTATATAAAAAATATAGGTTAACCAACTACCTAACATTGCTCCAAGAAGTTGTGCAATTATATATCCTATCATCAGATCAACTGAAAATTTCCCTGCAACAACTAATCCAATTGTTACAGCAGGATTTAAGTGTGCACCACTAAACTCACCAGTAACATAAGCAGCAACAAATACTGCAAAACCCCATGCTGTTGTAATAGTTATCAAAGGGGTTTCTTTAGACCCTTTGGTTTTACTTAAGCTAACATTAGCAACAATACCTGAACCTAGAAGTAGAAGAATAGATGTACCTACAAATTCTGCAATATATGGACTTATCATACTATATAATTTTTGATTAATTTATTAAATTTTTTTAATTCAGCATCTATCCATTTATCATCTTCTCCTAAAACATCAGCCATTTTTTGAGCAACAACTGGTGCAATTCTCTTTGATTCTTTAGAGTCTAAAAAAACACATCTTGTTCTACGAGCCAAAATATCCTCAACAGTAAGAGCCATTTCGTGAATTATAGACCATTCTATAATATTATTTGAAATATAAAATTTCTTTGATAAAGATTTATTATCATTAACACCTCCAAGTGATTCTACTTTTTTCTTCATAGAACCATAAACATGCATTGGATCTGACCAACTGACATTTCTTTTGAAACCAAAAAGCTTGGTTCTTTCAGTCTTACATTTTTTCTTCTTAAGCTTATTAATAGAAATAGCTGTATTAAGTGCATCTTCAGCAATTTTTCTATAAGTTGTCCATTTTCCACCTAAAACACTAATTAAACCTGATGGTGAGATGTCTATCTTATGACTTCTTGAAACTTCTTTAGTTGATTGTTTATTTGATGTTGCAGCCAACGGCCTTAATCCGGCAAACACACTTTTAATGTCATCTCTTTTTGGCTTAACAGACATATACTTAGCTGCATTTTTCAAAATAAAGTCAATTTCTTCATTTAATGCTTTCGGCTCTTCACTTGCTTTTTTTACATGAGTGTCAGTAGTTCCAACTACTACATAATTCTTCCAAGGAACAGCAAATAAAACTCTACCATCTGATGTTTGAGGAATTAAAATTGCATGTTTACTTTTTAAAAATCTTCGTTCAAGTACAATATGGACTCCTTGACTAGGTTGAATCATTTTTTCAATTTTTGGTTGATCCATTCTAATTATCTCCTCTGCAAATACTCCAGTTGCATTTATTACTACTTTACTTTTAATCTGATATTTTTTTGAATTAATTAAATCTGTGAAGTTAAGCCCCATTATTTCTCCATCTTTTTTTATCAATCCTTCAACATTACAATAATTTAATAAAGTTGTTTTTTTTGAATCAGCAGATAGAGCTAATGTTATAGCCATTCTTGAATCATCGAATTGTCCATCATGATAAATAACCCCTCCTCTAAGTCCTTTCTTACTAATATTTGGAATTAATTTTTCTGTTTCCTCTTTTGAGATAATTTCTGATTTCCCTAACCCAAGCTTTCCAGCCATCATATCATAAATTTTCATTCCAATTCCATAAAACGGGCTAGCCCACCAATCATATGTTGGAATTACAAAACTCAAATCTTGGACTAAATGAGGTGCATTTCTTTTTAAAATTCCTCTTTCTTTTAATGATTCAATTACTAATGTTATATCACCATTTTGTAAATATCTTACGCCTCCATGAATCAGCTTTGTACTTCTTGAAGAAGTACCTTTAGCAAAGTCATATTTTTCTAGAAGTAATGTTTTATAACCTCTCTTTGATGCATCGAGTGCAATTCCAAGACCTGAGGCACCACCACCAATAATCACAACATCCCATTGAAGAACTTTATTTAATTTAATAATTGAGTCTTTTCTATTCATTTATTCTAAGAACCTTTTTAATCCTTTTATCCCAAAGTTCAACTAATTGTTCAGAGTCATTTTCTTGATTAGGTTCAAAAGATCTATCCTCAATCCAAAGACTTTTTAAGCTAGGAATATCTTTCCAAAAGCCAGTTGCTAATCCTGCTAAAAAAGCAACTCCAAGAGCTGTAGTTTCAGTTGTTTTGGGTCTAACAACATTAGTGTTTAATAAATCTGATTGAATTTGCATTAAAAGATTATTATTGCTAGCTCCTCCATCAACTTTTAAACTAGAAAACTTTATACCAGCATCTTTCTCCATTTCAATAATTATATCTCTTGTCCTAAGAGCAATTGATTCAAGAGCTGCCCTAGCTATATGACCATTTTCGGTACCCCTAGTTATTCCAAAGATTGTACCCTGAGCATAAGGATCCCAATATGGAGCAGCAAGGCCTGACAAGGCAGGAATAAATGTAACACCCCCATTATTATCAACTGTATTTGCAAGGTTCTCTACTTCAGAAGCATTTTTAATAATACCCAGTTTATCCCTTAACCATTGAATCAGAGCTCCTGCAACAAAAACACTACCTTCAAGAGCATATGTAAGTTCACCATCTATTCGCCATGCTATTGTTGAAAGCATCTTATTGTTTGACTTAACAAATGTTTTTCCAGTATTCATCATGCAAAAACAACCTGTTCCATAAGTATTTTTAATATCTCCTTCATCAGTGCATAACTGTCCAAACAAGGCTGCTTGTTGATCCCCTGCTATTCCAGATATTGGAATTTTTGCTCCAAAGATTTTAGCATCAATATGTGCAGAAATTGATGATGAATCAACAACATCTGGTAAAATATTTTTAGGAATATCAAAAAGAGATAGTAGTTCATCATCCCAACAATCTTTTTTAATATTATATAAAAGTGTTCGGCTTGCATTAGAAGGATCTGTTATATGAGATTGCCCATTAGTTAAATTCCAGATTAGCCAAGTATCTATTGTTCCAAAAAGAAGTTCTCCGTCGTTTGCTTGGCTTCTAATTTTAGGATCACTATCTAGAATCCATTTTATCTTAGTTCCAGAAAAATATGCATCAATTACAAGTCCAGTTTTACTTTGAATCAATTCAGTTTTATTATTCTTTATAAGATTATCACAAAAACTTGCAGTTCTTCTATCTTGCCAGACAATTGCATTGAAAACTGGTTTACCAGTCTTTTTATTCCATATTACAGTAGTTTCTCTTTGATTAGTTATTCCAACAGAATCTATATTATTTGGATCAATTTTAGAATTATTTATTACATCTCTAATTGCTCTTAATTGAGTATTCAGTATCTCTAAAGCGTCATGTTCAACCCATCCTTCCTTAGGAAAGATTTGATCAAATTCATATTGAGCTATTTCAACAGCTTCTGCATTTTTATCAAACAATATTGCCCTTGAACTTGTTGTACCTGCGTCAATAGCTAGAATGTATTTATTCATAATATTCTTTAATGCAATTTAATAAAAAAACCCTCCAGTGGAGGGTTTTATTTAAATACTAAAATTTCTTAACTAGTTCCAGGTTCCTAATACAGTTGATATTATTGACCCTTTAAATTGTGAAATGGGAGAAACAGATGATTGGAACTTTGCAAATGCTTTTTGTTCTTTTTCATTATCTGGGAAAAATGTAAATTGATTTTTTGCATCAGAATGTGTTGTATATATATAATGAGTTTCATTTCTCTCTCCTCCAGTATACATACCTAAAGAAATATAGTTTCCATTAGAAAAACCTTTATTCAATTCTACAAATGCTTCAGCAAATACTCCTGGATTTTCAACAAAGAAAGACCACATTTGCTCAGAGTATGTTCCATTTTCTCCTGGGATACGAACAAGAGATTGACCTTGTTTCATAGCTACTATTTTAGCTAATCCTTGAAGATTGTTAACATACGTGTCATATTCATCGCCTGATCTCAAATCTCTTAATTGAGCAAGTGCATCTGCAGATCCTGCAAAATTTAAAAAATGAGTTGCATTTGTCCATTCAGACTTGTTTTGAATAGCATTTAAAGTAAGTGATGAGCCTTCAGGAAACTCAAAACTAGAATAGAAGTCATCAACCAGTTTGTAAACAAGAGGTGCTTTACCTGGAGTAACTTCCAATGCAACTTCCGTCCAATAAATTTGATCTTGAGCCTGAGCTAAATTTAAAGAAGCTACTAAGGCTAAAGAAACTAATAATAATTTTTTCATTTTAATTGTTTTATGATTAGCCACTAATATAAAAAAAAGTCTTTTCTAATGAACTTTTAAAATCAAAACTTATACTCTAATTATCTTAAAAAGCTTCCACCATTTACATCGATTGTTGAACCAGTTGAATGATCCATTTTACCAGAAACTATAAGTGAGACTATTGGCGATATATCTTTTGGCTCTGTTAGCCTATCAAGAGTGATTCCTTGTTTTACAACATCTTCTCCATGTTTATCAATAAAACTTTGAGCCATTTCAGTTCTAACAAATCCAGGAGCAATACTAATTGCTACAATATTATCTGTTTCCCCAAATGACCTAGACATAGTTTTAGTGAGTGAAATTAATCCTCCCTTAGAACATGCATAAGAAATGTAATCCTGTTGCTCTCCTCTAAATGCGGCTCTTGATGAAATATTTATAAATCTTAATCTAGATTTAATTTTTTTCTCTCTTTTATATTTTAAAAACTCTTTAAAAATAAGTGATGGGGCTTTAAGATTTACATCAATTGTTTTATCAAACATCTTACTCCAATTATCAAAGTCTATTGAAACATCTGCAGATTCTGCAATACCAGCATTATTTATTATACAATCAGGAAAACTTAAATTCTCAATAGTATCATCAACTAGCTTCTTTATTTCATTTTCTACAGAAAGATCTGCCTTAACTGTAAAAGAATTTGAAGAGTAATCATTTATTAAAGCTTCTAGCAAGGACTTGTTAGAATTATAATGGAGGGCCAGTTGATGTCCTTCTTTAATAAGATCTTTTGCAATTTTATATCCAATACCCTTTGATGATCCTGTTAGAAGAACTTTCATTTTTTATATTTTTCAAACCAAGATATGATTGCATTAACCTTTGCAATTAAATTACTTGGTTTTGATGCTATCCCATGATTAGCATTGGGGATTCTTACAAGCATTGTCTCAACCTTATTAAGTTTTAAACCAGCATAAAATTGTTCACTTTCTGCCATCGGAGTTCTATAGTCTTTTTCGCCGGTTAGAACCATAGTAGGAGTCGTAACATTTCCAACATAGCTAATAGGTGACCTTTTTAAATAACTCTCTGGATCATTCCATGGCAAGTCTTTAAACCAGTATTTATAAAAATATCCAATATTGTCAGCATATAAAACAAAACTATACCAATTAATAACTGGTTTTGCTACTACTGCAGCAGTAAATCTATCTGTTTTTCCAACAATCCAAGCTGTTAATACTCCACCTCCACTCCCTCCGGTTACAAAAAGATTAGATTCATCTATATATCCTTTTTCAATAACAAAATCAACTCCTGATATTAAATCATCATAATCTTGACTAGGATAATTATGGTGAATTAAATTTGCAAAGTCTTTTCCGTAGCTAGTACTCCCCCTTGGATTTGTATATAAAACGACATAACCTTTAGATGCAAAAAGCTGAACCTCCGATGAAAAATGAAATCCATAATTTGTATGAGGTCCTCCGTGAATTTCTAAAATTAAAGGATATTTTTTTGAACTATCAAAGTTTGGAGGTTTAACAATCCATCCATGAATCATCTTACCATCAAAAGATGACTCGTACCATATTTCTTCAACATTACCCAATTTTTTATAATCAAATAGGTCCTTGTTTAAATTTGTTAATCGTTTTTTTGATCCCTTATAACCAACAGCAAGGTCAGCAGGATTATAAGACGTACCATATGTAAATGAGTATCTGTTGTTTTTAGATAAACTAAAAAAACCACCACTGTATGGTCTTGAAAATGACAACCCTCCAATTTGATCTACTTCAGTTTGGAATTTTCCTTCTAACGTAGTTGATCCAATTTTGGTTATTCCTTTATCATCAAACTGAAAATATATCCTCTTATCATCTGCAGACCAATAAATATTTGAAATATTTCTGTCAAGATTTAATTGAATTTTAAATTTACTTGAACCATCTGGCTTCATTACGTATATCGAATTCTGTTGATAGCCAAGATACTCATCATCATAACCTAGATATGCAATCATAGAATTATCATTTGAAACTTTTGGGCTTGAATCTGGACCATTACGAGAAGTAAGTGCTTCATGCTTTCCTGACTCTAAACTTAGAATATAGATTTCAGAATTATTTGTATTATAGTCAGAGTCATCATTCAAGTTTGCTGAAAAAATGATTTTATCATTACCTAACCACTCAGCTTGACCTGCTCTTTTTTCGGGTTTAATATTACTAATTTGCCTAGGTGTACCTCCACTAACTGGAATAGTAAAAAATTGTACTTCACCAGGTTTTCTATATCCTGAACTGTCATACCTGTAGTTTAGATCAGATATTTCAACAGGAGGATCATTCCATTTTGCACCCTTAGGTTTCTCAGGCATCTTAATTAAACTTTTCCTTTTACTATCTATAAATGATGAAAACAGAATATAGTTATCATCAGGAGACCATTTAATTGATTGAATTGAATATTGAAAGTTTGTTAACTTTTGAATTGAATTGTTTTTTAAATCAAAAAGAAAGATTTGTGATTTACTATCTCTATTTGATTGAAAGATAAATTTGTCTCCTTGATTTGACCATTTTGGAGAGTTATCCTTATAGTTACCCGTTGTAATTGGCCTATTATTTGTTCCATCATAATTTATTAACCAAATGTTTGAAAAACTTTGATCTGTCATTATATCATTATAATTTCTTTGATATAAAACTTTGTCTCCACTTGGAGAAATTTCAGTATTAGATACATACTCCAGGTCAAATAAATCAATCGGTTCAAAAATATTTGAAGTTTGAGAAAATACACTTGAAGTGATTAGAGATATAAGTAAGATTTTTTTCATAAATTAAATTAATTAGTAAAATTTGATTTAAAGTTATTAAAATTAGAATGTTAAAAAGAATTATATACTTAATAATATTGTCGCTTATTTTTTCTTGCGATAGAAATAATAATAGTCCAAATATTGTTTTCATTTTAACTGATGATCTTGGATATGGAGACCTATCTTCCTATGGGTCAGAAACCATAGAAACAACTAATATTGATAAACTAGCAAGAGATGGAGTAAAGCTAACATCTTATTATGCAGCTCAACCAGTTTGCTCTGCATCAAGGGGAGCTATACTTACAGGTAGTTATCCTAATAGGATTGGAATTCATAATGCTTTTGGACCCAATTCAAATTCAGGTATTAATCATGATGAGTATACTCTTGCAGAGATGTTAAAAGAAAATGGTTACACTACAGGAATCTTTCGGTAAATGGCATCTTGGAAGCAGAAAAGAATTTTTTCCTACCAATCATGGTTTTGATCAGTTCTATGGAATATTATATTCAAATGATATGTGGAGATGGCATCCAGAATACCCAGAGGGATATCCAGAAGATCTTCTGCTTTATAAAAATGAAACTCCAATAAAAGAAATAACTGATCAGTCTGATTTAACAAAAGATATAACTTCTGAAAGTATTCGCTTTATAGAAGAGAATAAGAATAGTCCATTCTTTCTTTACATTGCTCACCCTCAACCCCATGTTCCACTTTTTGTGTCTAAAGATTTTGAAGATATAACTGGAAATGGACTCTATGCAGATGTTATAACAGAAATAGATTACTCAGTTGGAAGAGTGTTGAAAAGTCTAGAAGAAAATGGATTATCTGAAAATACGATTATTGTTTTTACATCTGATAATGGGCCATGGCTTTCATATGGAGATCATTCAGGTTCATCAGGTATCTACAGAGAAGGAAAAGGTACTACTTGGGAAGGTGGGGTTAGAGTTCCTAGTATAATTAAATTTCCCAAATGGATTAAAACCAAGGATTATAAGTGAACCTGTAATGGGAATTGATTGGATGCCAACTTTTGCTTCAATTACTGATTCTAAATTATCCAAAAACAAAATTGATGGTAAAAATATTTGGCCTTTATTGTCTGGTGAAACAAATAAATCACCACATAAAAAACTATATTTCTACTATAGAGTTAATGAATTACATTCTATAAGAATGAATGAATGGAAAATACATTTTACTAGAACATACAGATCACTTAATGGAAAAAATGGAGGTGAAGATGGCATGCCTGTAAAATATGATATGAATCTACTTGAAAAAAATGAATTATATAATTTAAAGGATGATCCTGAAGAGAGAAATAATGTTTATGATAATTTTCCTGAGATTGCATTAGAGATGGAAAAGCTAGGTAGAAAAGCTAGAGAAGAATTAGGAGATAATTTAACTGGTGAAGTTGGGAAAGAAAACAGAGAAGCTGAAAAATAAAAAACCCCAACATGAGAGCTCAAATCAAATGTTGAGGTTAATAAAGTGGGCGCTGAGGGATTCGAACCCCCGACCCCCTCGGTGTAAACGAGGTGCTCTAAACCAACTGAGCTAAGCGCCCTGAAAAATTTAAGCGTAAATATAATCTATTTTTAGTCATCTTTCAGTAGACTTTTTTAATTTAGTTTCAATGAATAATAAAATTAAACTTCTTGATGGTAGTATGTCATTTCCTTTAGAAAAGAAAGGGTATAATTTACATGATAAATTATGGACTGGAAAGGCATTAATTAATGATCCTGATCTAATTAAAAATATACATAAAGGTTATATAGAAGCTGGGGCTGATTACATTTCAACAGCAACTTATCAAATTAGTTTTAATAGACTAGAAGAAATGGAATATCACCCTGCTGAAATAAAAGAAATTTTTCAAAAATCAGTAGATCTAGTAAAAGATGCAATCTTAGAATCAAAATCTAAAAAAGAAATTAAAATTGTTGGAAGTTTTGGGCCATACGCATCATTTGATCCAGAGGCATCTGAATATGTAGGTGAATATAATGTAAGTGATAATGCTATAATGAATTTTCATCTTAATAATATTCGTATGATTGAAGAGACAGACTTAGATATTATACTTTATGAAACAATTCCATGCTTAAGAGAAATTGAAATTCTTTCAAAAATTTTATCTCATTCCAGTAAAGAAATATGGATTTCAGTAACATGTAATGAAAATATTGAGTTTAGAGACGGATCTTCTTTCGAGGAAGCCTGTAAAATAATATCTAATATTGAAAACGTTACAACCATGGGAATAAATTGTTTTTCCCCACTATTAGTTAATAAAGCAATCAATAAATTAAAAAAATACTCAAACAAGAAGACCTTAGTGTATCCTAATTCGGGTGAGATTTATAATCCAAAGGATAAGTTTTGGAGTGGAAAAAATGATTATAATGACTTAATGATTAAAAATTGGCTAAGTTTATCTCCAGATATTATAGGTGGATGTTGTAGGGTTGGATTTGATAATATCAAAAATATGAGAAAAGAAATCGATAAAATTTAATCAATGAAAACTAATATAAAAGAAATATTTTTTGCTCTTTTTGCATTTACTATCTCCTACATGCTAGCTTACGTTACGCAAATTGAAATTGTTAAAAATGCTGTTTTATTAGCTTTTATTATTCAGTGGGTATTATTTATCCCTGCTTATATATTTCAAACAGAGAAGTTTTATGATTTAGCCGGAAGTATAACTTATATATCTGTTGTATCCTATTCGTTTTATAATAATTACAACTCTAATGATTTAAACTTCGGTAATATTATCCTCTCATTACTAATAATTGTTTGGGCTATTAGACTTGGAAGTTTTCTCTTTATTAGAATAAAAAAGGCTGGAGAAGACATACGTTTTAGAGAAATTAAAAAATCACCATCTAGATTTTTTATGACTTGGACCCTTCAAGGAATGTGGGTTTCTATTTGTTCAGCATGTGCTCTTTCTGGGATTGCTAACGGTATAGAAATTAATTCTTATTTCTATTTAGGATTATTAATTTTTACTTTAGGTTTTATAACGGAAATAATTGCTGATAATCAAAAAAGCAAATTTAGAAAAGACCCTAATAATAAAGATAAGTTTATAACCTCAGGGATATGGAAGTATTCAAGACATCCAAACTATTTAGGAGAAATAACTTTATGGTTAGGTATTTCAGTTATTTCTTTTTCATCTCTTCAAGGTTTAGAATTGCTTACTCTTGTATCACCAATATTTACATATCTTTTATTAGTATATGTTAGTGGAGTTAGAATACTTGAACATAACGGAAATAAAAAGTGGGGACATCTAGAAAGTTATAATGAGTATAAGAAAAACACTCCAAGACTTTTAGGATTTCTATAAAATAGTAATACTTCTATTTTTCTATAGCTAGCGGATTAATAAATATCAATACTAAAACCAGCTGAAACATAAAACATGTCATTATTTAAACCTCTTCCAATAGACAAGTCTAATTGCTTATCGTTATCTATTAAGTAAATAATTCCTGAGTCAAAATTTAAACTAGAATTATTTGAAGACTCATTACCAAAAAGCTCAAAGAAAACTCCAAAGGATCCAAGACTTCTCCCATATTCAATAGTATATATTAATTCTCCATTATAATTACTATACTTATTATACCCTAAATTATAACCTATTTGAGAATCATTTTTTAAATCATGAGATATTAGCACTCTACTTAGCAAGCCGTATTCATTATTTGAAAAAACTTCAGGAGCAGTAGGAATTGATAAATGAGTTAAAAATCCTATTTTAGTTTTATCATTACTCTCACCCCAAATTTTAAATTTTGCTCCAACTTCAAAATCACTAAAAGAAGATTTTTTAAGAACTGTAATATTATCATTCATTAAATAATTACTGTTTAACCTGATTTCAATTCCATTTATTATTCCAATTCGAAATAAAGTAGTAATATTTGATTGAGAATCTTCTATTGATATTCCTGTCTCAATTTGAATATGACCCATGGGAAGAGTAAATGGTGATTCTGTTTGATTTGGTCTATCGGTTGAAATCTGAGAATAAAGATCAGAGAAGCATGTCGATAATATAAATAATGTAAATAATAATTTAATTTTCATTGAATATTTCTTTAGCTATATAATTACTTCCTGTTACTAAAATTAAATCATCTTTAGAAGCCTCTGTTTTTATTTTTCTATATGCACTTCGAGGATCTTCGTCAAAGTTAATGATTTCACCCAAATTTGATTTTATTTCTTTAATACCCATAGATCTTTCAATTTTTAAAGTTGTAAAGTAAAAATTAGATTTTTTTGGAAGATGCCTTATGAAATTTTTAATTTCTTTTCCTTTAACAAAACTTAGTAAAATATAGATTTTATTATATGATATTTTAGATAGTTCATTTGAAACACTTATAAATCCTGCCTCATTATGTGCAGAGTCAAATATTACTCTGGGATTATTGTTGACTAAAGACCACCTTCCAAACAAACTATTATTTAAAGTAATATTCTTTATACCTCTTTTAATTATTTCATTATTAAGGTTTTCTAAATTAAGTAGTTTACAGGTCTCAATACTCGTGTGTATATTTTTATTTAAATAATCTATTTCAGAGTATACAATATCTTGATAAATATCAGGAACAAATATTATTTTTGATGACATCTCTTTAGCTTTATTAATAAAAACTTGATCTGTCTTTTCGTTTCTTTCCCCAACAATAAGTTTAGAATTTTCTTTAATAATCCCTGCTTTTTCTGATAGCAATTTTTTCTAGTGAATCACCCAAAATTTCATTATGATCAAACGAAATATTTGTAATAACTGAAACTAAAGGATTAATAATATTTGTAGCATCAAGCCTTCCTCCTAAACCTACCTCAATTATAGCATAGTCAACTTTATTTTCAACAAAGTAACTTAAACATAATCCAAATGAAAGTTCAAAAAAACTTAGCCCTAAGTCCTCTATAAGAATCTTATTTTCTTTTATAAAAGAAGTTATGTATGACTTTTGAATTTTATTATCATTAATTCTTATTCTTTCTCTAAAATCAAAAAAATGTGGAGAAGTAAATGTTCCAACCTTATAGTTTGATTCTTTTAAAATGGATGATATAAAAGAGCATGTACTTCCCTTACCATTAGTTCCACCTACATGAATAAATTTTAATTCATTTTTAGATAAGCTTAGCTCTTTGATAAACTTATTTATCTTAGAAAGTCCTGGATTATATGCATCAGATCCATTATTCTGATAAAATGGTAATCTATTTAATATCCAGTTCTCAGTATTTTTATACTCCAATATTTTAGATTAAAATATATGCTTCGATAAGCACAAAGGTTAAAAATCCTGAAGCAAACCCAAGGAATGCTAACCAACCTATGTTTTTTAGATACCAAAAAAATTCGATTTTTTCCATCCCCATTGCTACAACACCTGCTGCTGATCCAATAACTAAAACACTACCTCCAGTTCCAGCTGAATAAGCAATTAAGTGCCATAGAGAATCATCTAAAGGTTGAGAAAACATTCCAATAGAAGCTGCTACCAATGGAACATTATCTATAACGGCAGATCCTAAACCTAATAACCCCGCAACAATTCTTATGTCTGGAATAGCAGTTTCAAGATACTGTGCAAATTCAAACAAATATCCTATAGATTCTAAAGCAGCTACAGCCATCAATATTCCCAAAAAGAAAAGAATACTAGGTAATTCAATTTTAGTAAGTGCAGAATGAACTGGGCTTTGACTATGCATTATATTTTCATCATTTGGAGTACTAATATTAAATTTTGTACCACTAAATAACTCTGCAAAAGTTGCCACTACGGCTAAAGATAACATCATTCCAACATAAGGAGGAAGACCAGTTAAAACTTTAAAAACTGGAACAAAAATTATTCCACCTAAACCTAACCAAAGCATAGTAGTTCCAATTCTAGTTATATTGCTTTCATCATTTTCAACACTACCAAGATTCCCTTTAAAAGGTTTTAAAAAAGATGCTATGTAAACAGGTACTACCATACATACAATAGAAGGGATAAAAACATAATAAAATAACATTGGAACTGTTACTTTATCTGCAATCCAAAGCATAGTAGTGGTCACGTCACCTATAGGTGACCATGCTCCACCAGCATTTGCTGCTATTACTATTATACCTGCAAACCACAATCTTAAATTTTTGTCTTTTATAATTTTTTGAAGTATAGTTATTAATACTATAGTAGCTGTTAAATTATCAATTATAGCAGATAGAATAAATGCTAAAATTGAAAAAATCCATAAGAGTCTTTTCTTTGATTTCGTTCTTACTAATGATTTAATTTTTTCAAATCCATTATAGTAGTCAATTATTTCAACTATCGTCATAGCACCCAATAGAAATATTAGGATTTCTGAGGTATGTGATAGGTGATATGCCATGATTTTTTTTACTTTGACTGGAATTAATTCACGCAGTGCTGTATCAACCTCAAAGACAGGTATATTAAAAACCGCAATAATACCCCATAGAAAAGCCATCATTGCTAAAGCTGGAATCAGCTTGTCAATTTTAAGACTATGCTCTAGAGTAATTAGTAAGTACCCAACTATAAATATTCCTAATAGTATTGTTTCCATTTATTTTCAAATTTATTAATTTAAAAAAAGCATTTCTATAATTACAATGCATTTTCTATATGATTTTTGGTAAACATCTAATTTATTAAAAAAAATTAGATTTTAGGAATTAAAATTTTTCCTGAACTATGATCTTTATTTGCTCCTGTTACAGAAGAATAGCAATTATTAATATTCTGATCTCTAAGAATTCCAAGAAAACCAAAGATCAATGCTTCTTTATACTCAATAATAGTTGAATCTGGAATATCTATTTTACAATCTGTTAGGTCTTTTATCCTTTGGATTAAATAATCATTATATGCTCCTCCTCCAGTAATTAAAACTTTACCATTAGTCTCAATATTATCTGAAATTTGCTCGGCAAAATGATTTGAAAATGTATGAAGTAAATCACTGTAACAGATAATCCTGAATATTCATTAAGAATGGGAAAAAAATATCATTAACCCATTCTACTCCTAGAGATTTTGGTGATTTAAATTTATAATATTCAAGTGATTGAAGATGGTTAAATAAATCCAGATTAAGTTTTCCTGAGGCAGCAATTTTTCCTTTATCATCATATTTCTTGTTCAATTAAATTAGACAAATGATTAAAAATAATATTAACGGGACAAATGTCATATGCAATTATATTGTTGGTAGACATCTTTGTTATATTGGCAAATCCTCCAAGATTAATTAATGTTTTATAATCTGAGAATAGATATTTTTCACCCACTGGAACAAGAGGTGCACCTTGGCCTCCAAACCTAACATCCTGAGTTCTAAAATCACAAATAACTTTTAAACCAAGGTAATTAGAAAGCTCAGGTAAATTACCTAATTGATAAGTTAAAGAATTTGATGGATCATGTAAAGCTGTATGACCATGAGAACTAACAAAATCTATTTTACTAATTTTATATTCATTTATAAATTGAAGAATATATTTAGAAAGAAGTTTAGTGTAATTTTGATCTATTTGTTTAACTGATTCAATATTATTTTTTACTATACTTTTTAAAATAACTTGCCATTCATTATCATATTCATAAGTCTTTGAGATTATAATTTTAAACTTCCAAGATTCTTCATAAAAAAAGTTCGCATAAACTAAGATCAACACCATCAATTGATGTTCCTGACATTACCCCAATGACAAAGTAATTTTTCATTTTAACTAAAGAAATTCCAAACTAAACCTAATCTTATAGACATGATCCCTATATGGACTAAAAGGATCAGAATAATAATCATATCCAGTAAATGAGCTATTTAAATGCTCCACTTTTATAAAAACTCTAGTCTGTTGAATTTTAGCATTAAAAAAGAAATCAAATCTAGGAAAATCTCCAATTTCACGATAGTTTTGAGTAACAAATTCTGAAATTAATGGATTATAGTGATCTGCAAAATATTTAGTAAAATAATTAAATGTAAGTCCAGTTTGAATAAATAATGAATTATTAAAAATATTAGCAGAATACATAAGTGT
Organism: Candidatus Marisimplicoccus framensis; assembly: GCA_905182065.1. Taxonomy (GTDB): domain Bacteria; phylum Bacteroidota; class Bacteroidia; order Flavobacteriales; family Flavobacteriaceae; genus Marisimplicoccus; species Marisimplicoccus framensis. The sequence continues at coordinate 716,224 of CAJIZN010000001.1, read as the reverse complement.
ATTTCTAGTTATCCATTCAGGCACATTTAATGTAGATAGATTACCAGCGGATACTTCTTGTTCTTTTTGTTGATACTTTGCAGTATTTACAAGACTAAATTTACCAATATCAATTTTACTGAAAAGTTTAAAACTGTAATATTTTATTTGATTATTTGCTTGATTCACAACAGCTAATCTTTTCCTAGTCTGTCTCACCAGTTAAAGCATTTGTAGCTTCTCTAAAAAAGGTATAATTATCTATAATGTTATAGTCACCAGTTAAAACAAGAAGTTCTTTATAAGATAACTTTAAGTTTATATTAGAGATTTTTTCATCATTTAATTCATTATTAAACCAATTATAATTTTTATATGCACTTCTAAATAATTTAAAATTAAAATTTGGAGACCTTTCAATCAAAGATGAATTTACTTCAAAATTAATATTCTTGATAGGTGTTCCTTTGATTTTAAGAGATAAATAATCAGATTTTAAATCATCTTTAGAAGACTTATTAAACTTAAATTCAAAATTTAATTTTTTAAGTTTTTTAACCCAGTTTATTGAAAAATTAGATTGATCTAATTCAAGACCATATATAATTTCACCAGGGTTTAATTCGTCGTAAACTTTATAATTATTTCTCCAATTAGTTAGTGCATATGATCAAATTGAATGTTCCTAATTTATTTAAGTCTGATGATATAATAATTTTATTTTCCTGCTCAATAAATCTAGATTGATCAGAAACAGTTTGTTCTTCATCATAAACTTCACCAAATAAATTATTATTCATTTCATCATTATATTCAATTTTTTTATACTCATGAGTAAATTGATAGTTCACAGCTAAAGTATTGAGGTTTTCTTTTTTATTTTTAACAAAACTCTTTGAAAATCTGAGAAAAATCTTTTTGAATATAAAGATCCTTCTAGCAAAAACTCCTGGTCCTAATCTTGATCTATCAAGATACCCATCATATTCTATCATTTTAAATGATCCATCCTCTTCAATAATTTGATTTCCAGATTGATCTAATACAAAATAATTTGTTGCTTGCTCAAAAAAATAAATACTATCAGCATCAATACCTGCAGTTTCTTGATTAAAAATATTTTGCGAAACAAAATGAAATCTCCAATATGAGAGTTGATTTTTAGAATTGAAATTCGAAGAAAATCTAAATTGATTACCTCTAGATCTTGTATTAATATATTTTCCTAGAGATTTATAGCCCTTATGAGCAATTGTAAAATTATATTGTCGTGATAAATTAATAGAAACTAACATATCCAAAATTTGCCCCTGCTCAAAAGTTGACTTAGCAAAAATTTCTGTAAAAGGAGTTGGGACATTATAATAACCTATATCTTCTTTTTCAAAATAATGAAAATGTTTACCTCTAGCACCAATATCTGGTTTACTAAAATCCTTAAAATCATAAGATAACTTATTAAAGGTGTGACCCGAATTAGCAAAAGAAATTAAATCAAATGAATCCTCTCTAAGGAAGTTAAATTTATAATCTTTATAAATATTTAGAGATGTGTCTACAGTTTCAACCTTATCATTTAAAAAGTAAATTTTATAATAATCTGTTGTTAATGTATCCTTAGTGTTTTCTGATTCTTTTTCTAATTTTTCTTGCTCTAGTTGAGCCTTAAGTTTAAGATCTATCTCACTACTTTGACTTAATAAAACAAAATGACCGAAAAAAAAGATAAAAACTAGAAATTGTTTAAGCATCAATTTTGTATTTTCACACTAAGGTAAGATTTCTTTACAAGATTTATTTTACAATTAATGTTAAAGAATAGTTTTTCAAAATCTGAATTTGAAGCTGGTATTGATGAAGCAGGAAGAGGTTCTATTGCTGGTCCTGTAACAGCATCTGCAGTTATTCTTCCTAAAGACTTTAACTCTAAATATCTTAATGATTCAAAGAAATTATCAGAAAAGAAAAGACTTGAGTTAAAAACAATAATTGAAAATGAATCTATAGACTATGCGGTTTTTTTTGTTGACTCAAAAGTAATAGATAAAATAAATATTCTAAACTCCACATTTAAGGCTATGCATGGTGCTATAAATAATTTGAAAATTCAACCTAACTTTATTTCAGTAGATGGAAACAAATTTATTCAATACAACCATATTCCTCATGAATGTATTATAAAAGGAGATGGAAAATATCAAAATATTGCTGCAGCTTCAATACTAGCTAAGACTTACAGAGATATTTATATGAAAAAAATTCACTTTAAGTTTCCTGAATATGGATGGGATAAAAATAAAGGATATGGAACAAAATTTCACATGGACATGATAAAAGAGTATGGTGAAACAAAATTTCACCGCAAAACATTTAAGCTTAAAAAATTACAACTTACAATAGAATATAAGTAATGAAAAAAGTAACACTCATTTTTATAACTTCAGTATTATTTTTTTCTTGTTCAGATATAAATAATAACGATATTTCCCCTTTCAATTTTCTTCCTCCTGAGTCTGAGGTGATTTTAAATATTAATAACTTAAATAATACTAAAGAAATTTTATCTAAAAATAAAAACCTAAGTAATATTTCATCTTCAAAAAACAAAATACTAAATCAACTTAATTCATTATCTAAAAAAAAATCAAATAACTCAGGACTATTGTCTTTGACACCTTTTGGGAAAAATCAAATTGCTTATACATATATCAGAGAGACAAATACTCAAGATTCAATATCTAAAAGTGATATTGAAAAAGGGGAGTATCAAAAAAATAAAATTTTTATTGACACCACTTTATTAAAAGATGTTTACAAAACTATTTTAGGAAACTATATAATTAGTTCTAATGAAGATATAATTCTTGAAAATATTATTAGAGATTATAATAAAGCTAATCAAAAAATAGATTCTGATTTTTATAAGTTAGTAAAAGCTGCTGACAAAAATGACCCCTTTAATGTTTTTACAATGACTAAAAAATTAAACTTTTTAGATAATATTGTAAGCAATCTGTCCTTTTTTCCTGACAGTCATAATTCATGGGTTAGTTATGATTTTAAATACTCTCTTGATGAAGTAAACATGACAGGTGCTTCCAGAATTAATGATTCTATAAATAGTAAAATATCGATTTTAAAAAATATTTCTCCATCAGAAATTTTAACAGACAGATTTATTCCAAATTCTTTTTCATCATTTTTTTCATTTACAATTGATGATTCAGAGAGATTTATTTTCAACTTTAAAAATTATTTAAAAGGAAATGATATATCAACTGAAAATATAAATTTTGATTCCTTAAATCTAATTAATGAAATAAACTTTATAGAGGATCAAGAAAAGTTTATAATTCTTGGAATTACTAATATTAATAATTTAGAAAGTTATTTTGAATTAAGTGAATTTGATAACCTTAACAACATTAAGAAAATTAATATTGATAAAGGCTTAGAGATCCTTATTAATAGCTTTGATCAAGAAATTTCAACCAACTATGCTACATTAATAGATAATTCACTAGTTATAACTGAATCAGTATCTCAAATAAAAAAAATTATTAATTCAGAAAGAATTAATGATAATCTTAATTCTAACTCCAAATATTTAAATTTTAAAAATCAAAAATCAAAAAAATATTCATTTTTATGGGTGAATAATACTAATTCATTAGAATCGATTCAAAAGAATTCCAATTTAATAGAATCAGAAGTTTATCCATTTATTAGTTTTAGTGGAGTAATTAATCAAAATATAGCACTTTTAGATTTTTACTTTTCGAAAGCAAAAGAAACCAAAGAAAGTAAAGATGTTTATACTGAGTTTTTTCTAACATTTGACAATGAAATAATTACAGATCCAATTTGGATAAAAAATCACACAAATAATCAATATGATTTTATATTTCAGGATAGTGAAAACTATTTATACTATTATTCAAATAAAGGAAATCTATATTGGAAGAAAAAAATTGATGAAAAAATAATTGGTGATATTAAACAAATTGATACTTACAAAAATGGAAGACTTCAAATAAGTTTTAGAACTGAAAATAAGTTTTATGTTCTAGATAGAAATGGGAAAGAGGTAGAAAAGTTGAGTTTTAAAATTGATTCAGGAGAAATTAACAATCCTGTCTCAATTTTTGATTATGAAAAAAATAGAAATTACAGGTTCTTGTTTGCTAATGATAATACTATTAAGATGTTTGATTCAAATGGGAAAAGAGTTAGCGGTTTTAAACCAGATCTTTTTGACTCACGTATAATAAATAGTCCTACTCACATAAGAATAGATGGAAAAGACTTTATAATAGTCCAACTAGAAAATAATGATTTAAAAATTTTAGACCGAAGAGGTAGAGACAGAATAAAAATTGATGAAAAAATACAATTTAGTGAAAACTCTATCTTTTCTTATCTAAAAACTTTTACTACAACAGACAATCTGGGTAACTTAATTCAAATTAATATGGATGGAGAGTTATTGAAGAAAAATCTGAATTTGTCTATCGATAATTTGATTGATATAAAAAATGATAACCTAGTATATATAAGTGAGAATAATTTATCTATAAAAGGTATAAATGTTAAGCTTCCATTTGGAAGATATTCAAAACCTAAAATATTTAATGAATCTGGGAATATGTTAATTGGAATTACTAATCTAGATGAAAGTAATATCTATCTATATCAAGATAATGGAGAGTTATTAGATGGGTTTCCTGTAAAAGGAAATTCGATAATTGATGTAAAAAATTCTGATAAGGATGATGAAATTGAAATTCTTACAAGGCTTGATAAGTATTCGATCGTGTCATATGAAATAAATTAATTTTCATAAACTAATTCAGCTTCAAAAGATTGAGCAAAATTTTTATATAACACTTCTTTAATCTCATTAATTTTAATAATATTATTTTTTAATTCAGAAACTGAAGTAACACCTTTATCTTTTATTCCACATGGAATAATATTCTTAAAATAATTTAGTTCAGGGTTTATATTAAAACAAAATCCATGCATAGTAACCCATCTACTTGCTCTTATTCCAAATGCACAGATTTTTTTAGATAATCCATTATGATCTTTAACCCAAACCCCAGTTTCTCCCTTAATAGTAAAACCATTAAGTTCATATGATTTAAGTGTGTTAATAATAACTTCTTCTAGTTTTCTTAAATATAAATTAATATCAGTAAAAAAATTATCAAGATCAATGATTGGATAGCCCATAATTTGTCCTGGACCATGATATGTTATATCTCCCCCTCTATTTATTTTATAAAAATCAATACCTCTTTTTTTTAACTCATCGTGATTCAATAATAAATTAGAAATATCACCACTTTTTCCAATTGTATAGACCGGACTATGTTCAGTAACAATTAAAAAATTTTTGGTTTCGATTTTATTTAGATTTGATCTATTTTGAATTTTAAGATCTATGATTTTTTTAAAAATATCTTCCTGATACTTCCAAGCATCTGAAAATGAAGAAACTCCAATATCTCTTACTATAATTTTTTTATTTTTCATTTATCATTCAAATATAGAAATTTGTACTTCAATGATTGTTTTTTAAAACTTATCTTTGCTTAAACAATATACAAGTGACAGAACAAGAAAAAATTCGTAGAGAAAAACTTGAAGAGTTAAAAAAACTTGGAATAAATCCTTATCCTGCAGAATTATTTCCAGTAAATAATTTCTCATCAAAATTGATTGAAGATTTTGATGAAAATCAAGAAGTTATTATTGCAGGAAGAATAATGTCAAGAAGAATTCAAGGAAACGCTTCTTTTGCTGAAATTCAAGATAGTAAAGGTCGAATTCAAATTTACTTTAATAGAGATGAAATATGCAAAAGTGAAGATAAAACTAAGTACAATATTGTTTATAAAAAACTACTAGATATTGGAGATATTATTGGGATTAAGGGTAGCATGTTTAAAACAAAAGTTGGAGAGGTTACAGTCCTTGTAAAAGACTTTACGCTACTGAATAAGTCTTTAAGACCTCTACCTTTGCCAAAGGTTGATTCAGATGGAAATGAATATGATAGTTTTACAGATTTAGAACAAAGATATAGACAAAGGTATGTAGACTTAATTGTCAATTCTCATGTAAAAGATACTTTTATAAAGAGAACAAAAATCATTAATACTATAAGAGGTTTTTTAAATGATAGATCATATCTTGAAGTTGAAACTCCAATATTACAGCCTATTCCAGGAGGTGCTTCTGCTAGACCTTTTGTGACTCATCATAATGCATTAGATATTCCCTTGTATTTAAGAATTTCTGATGAATTATTTCTTAAAAAATTAATTGTTGGTGGTTTTGAAGCAGTATATGAATTTTCAAGAGATTTCCGTAATGAAGGGATGGATAAGAATCATAATCCGGAGTTTACTATTCTTGAGTTATATGTTGCTTACAAGGACTATTTCTGGATGATGGAGTTAACTGAATCATTAATTGAAAAAGTATGTCTTGATATTCATAATAAAACAGAAATTGAATTTGATTCTAAGTTGATAAATTTTAAAGCTCCATATGAAAGGATTTCTATGATTGATGCAATAAAAAAATTTACTAACTATGATATTTCAAACATGAATGAATCTGAATTAAGATTAATATGTAAAGAGATGTCGATTGAGATTGATGATAGTATGGGAGAGGGAAAAATTATAGATACAATTTTTGGAAATAAGTGTGAAAAAAACTTTATAAATCCAACATTTATAACTGACTACCCAAAGTCTATGAGTCCATTAACTAAAGAACATAGATCAAATCCTAAACTAACAGAAAGATTTGAGCTAATAGTAAATGGAATGGAAATTGCTAATGCTTATTCTGAACTTAACGATCCCATTGATCAACTAAATAGATTTGAGAATCAATTAGAGTTAAGTAAAAAAGGTGATGATGAAGCAATGTTTATTGATATGGATTTTATTAAATCACTAGAATATGGTATGCCTCCTACATCAGGAATTGGAATTGGAATTGATAGGTTAATCATGCTAATGACTAACAAAACTTCAATTCAAGAGGTGTTATTTTTTCCACAAATGAAACCTATCAAAGAAGCACCTCAAATATCAGATGATGCAAAATTAATTCTTGATAAACTTTTAAAAAAAGGTGAGTGTGAACTTGATGTCTTTAAATCTGAGTTTGATTTTTCAAATAAAAAGTGGGATAAGTATACAAAGGAGTTAAAGGGTAAAGATTTAATTGTTATTTATAAAAATGGAGATAATTTACTTATCAAACCTAGTTAGATTAAACCTCTCTATTAAACTTATTAGCTTATCTGCATATTTTGGATCTGTAGCATACCCTGCTGCCTTTAATCCTGTTGCCCAACCTTTATAGTCTTTTCTTTTAAGTTTAAATAACTTACTATATCTATCTCTGTTGACTAAAAATAATGAGTGATCACGATAAGATCTCAATGGATTTTTATATGATCTAAAACATTCCCCTTTTTCATCATCATCGTGTGTTATAGTCTTTCCTTTCCAATCTTTGTGACACTTTATACCAAAATGATTATTTGCATTCTTAGCTAAAGTTCCTTCTCCATAGCCTGATTCTAAAATTCCTTGAGCTAATGTTATACTAGCAGGTATTTTAAAAAACCTCATGTTTTTTGTAGCTGAAGGGGCGTATTTGTTAACATAGAGATTTATTTTTTCCTCAACTGTATTTTTAACATTAGAAATTGTTTTAAAAGAAGAGCAAGACGAAGTAAAGATGATTATTATTAGAAGGATTTTTTTCATAACTTTAATAAGAATGAAAATTATGAAAAATTTTTCCTCATTAAAAATAATATTATTCACATTCGTCTTTACAATTCAATCTTGTGGACTTTATGTACAATATGATTATGATTCTGAAGTTAATTTTAGTAATTACAGTTCTTATTCTTTTTATCAACCCGATATTGATGAAGTTGAAATATCAGATCTAGATAAAAAAAGAATATTAAAGTTTTTAGATATTGGACTAAAAGCTAAAGGTCTTGAAAGATCAAGTTCTCCAGATTTACTTGTTACATTTGAAACTCAATCAAAAGAAAGAGTTTACGTTAACAACTATATGCCCTATGGATGGTATCCATTTTCATATCAATATCCATATTCTTCGGGATACTCAAGAGTGCAAGGAACTCTATATGTTAGTTTAATAGATAGTAAAAATCAACAGCTTGTATGGCAAGGTAAAGGTCAAGGAGTATTAAATGAATACTCAAATGATAGGGATAAAATGATTAATAATTTTGTTTCTAAAATACTTGAAAAGTATCCACCTAAATCTGACTAATTATTTTTTCTGCCTCAGATATAACTGAATCTATTCCATCCACATTAGTACCTCCTCCAGTTGCATAAAAAGATTGACCTCCACCACTTCCATTAATTAATGGAGATAATTCTTTAATAACATTAGATGCATCTAATTCTTTTTCTGATATTATATTTTTAGATAAAAAACAAGACATAAATACTTTATCAGTGGATTTAGACAGAAGTATCATAAATAAATTATCAATTTGGTCAGATATTGTAAAACACAATTCCTTAATTGATTTTGGATCTAGATCAATTTCACCAACAAAAAAATTAACATTATTTATCTTACGAATATTTTTAGTTATATCCTTTTTGATTGACTGAATTTTAATTTTATTTTGTAATTCAATCTCTTTTTTTTGAAGTTTATTTAGATTATCACTATTAGCCTTTTCCTTAATTTCTTTTTGCTTAAGATTTTCAGAGATTATCTGTTCCTTATTAGAAGTAGCAACAATTCTTCGAATTCCAAATGCTTGTGAACCTTCAGAAATTATTTTAAAAGCAGAAATAAGACTTGTATTTTTAACATGAGTACCACCGCATAATTCATATGAATCATTAAATTTTATCGTTCTTACTTTATCTTCATACTTTTCTGTAAATAATCCTATAGCCCCATTTTTAATTGCTGTATCATAGTCTTCTTCTCTATTCTCCATAATATCTATAGACTCGGTAATCTTTTCATTTACAAAGTCATTTATACTACTTAATTCTGAGTCAGTGATCTTATTTTGATGGGAAAAGTCAAACCTAAACATTTTATCGGAAATCATTGAACCTCTTTGCTCTACATGATTGCCTAAAATATTTCTTAATGCTAGATTTAATAAGTGAGTAGAAGTATGATTTGATTCAATATAAGACCTTCTGTTTTTATCAATTTTAAATTTCACTGAAGAGTTTAAATCATTTGGAAGAGTATCTGTTAAATGTATTATTTCCCCTCCCTCTTTAAATGTGTTTTTGACTTGAATTATATTATCCCCAATTATGATTTGTCCTGAATCACCAATTTGTCCTCCACCTTCAGGATAAAAAGTTGTCTTATCTGAAACAATATGAAAGTTAATTTTATTTTGATCTGTTTTACATTCTCTATACTTAAAGATTTTTCCTTCAATTTCATCCTTATCATATCCCATAAATTTGCTGGATGATAATTTCTCATTTACAATAATCCAATCTGATACTTCATCATTTTTAACTGACTTAGATCTGTTTTTTTGAATTTTCATATTTTCATTAAAACCATCTAAGTCAACCTTAAAATTATTCTCACCTGCTATTAATGATGTTAAATCAATTGGAAATCCGAAGGTGTCATAAAGTTTAAAAGCAGTATCTCCTTTAATTATTTTATCAATTGGATTTGAGTTAATTAATTCATTAATTAAACTTAAGCCTTGATTTAAAGTTTTTAAAAATCCTCTTTCTTCATCTTTAATTATAGATTCAATATATTCTTGCTGAACTTTAAGACTTGGATATATATCATCATATTTTTCTGTGACTTTATTAACTAGCTTAAACATGAATGGCTCATGAATATCAAGATTAGTGTATCCATACCTAATTGCCCTTCGAAGTATTCTACGAATAACATAACCAGAACCTGTATTGCTTGGAATTTGTCCATCTAAAATTGTAAAAATTATTGCTCTTAAATGATCAGAAATAACTCTAACTCCAATATCAACATTTTCATCACCCTCCAAGTATTTCTTTCCAGAAATATTCTCAATTTCTTTTATTATATCAGTAAAAAAGTCTGTTTCATAAGTTGAATTTTTTCCTTGAAGAGCCATACAAAGTCTCTCAAGACCCATTCCAGTATCAACATATTGTTTATCTAATTTTTTAAGAGATCCATCTTTTTGTCTGTCAAACTGGATAAATACTAGATTCCATATTTCAACAACATGTGGGTGATCTTTATTTACAAGATCAGCTCCACTGATTTTTTTCTTATCTAAATCTGATCTTAAGTCAACATGAATCTCTGAACAAGGGCCACATGGACCAGTATCTCCCATCTCCCAAAAGTTATCTTTTTTGTTTCCATTTATAATTTTATCCTCAGAAAAATATTTTTTCCACTCATCAAATGACTCTTTATCAAATTCTGTATTATCATCTTTTGAACCTTCGAATACTGAAACATATAAATCTTCTTTATTCAAGCCATATATTTTAGTTATAAGTTCAAATGACCATTCAATAATTTCTTTTTTAAAATAATCTCCAAAACTCCAATTACCAAGCATTTCAAAAAATGTATGATGATATGTGTCAACACCAACTTCTTCAAGATCATTATGTTTTCCAGAAACTCTTAGACATTTTTGGGAATTTGCAACTCTAGAAAATTTTGAATTTTGCTCTCCAGTAAAAATATTTCTGAACTGATTCATCCCTGCATTTGTGAACATCAAGTTTTTATCTGTCTTATTAATAACAGATGCTGAGGGGATTATCTCATGTCCTTTGTCTTTGAAGTATTGAAAAAATTTTTCTCTAACAACGGATGAATTCATTTTTTTTATATTTGTAATGGTTATCAACCATTCAAGCGTTGAAATTACAACAAATTGGTCTATGTCCAAAAATAAATATTATTTTGATTCTGAGAATTTAGAGTTTGTTCCAATTAAAAGAACTTTTGCTCAAAGGATTTACGGGCTTTCTTTATTATTGATCAGTTCTGTTATTATTGGTTCATTCATAACGATTATTCTTTTAAATACAGACTTCATAGATACTCCAAGAGAACTTGTTCAAGAACGTGAAATTGATAATTATGAATTACAACTTAGGGTTTTAAACAAAAAACTAGATCAAGTTGAATCTACCTTAGCTAATATTGAAAAAAGAGATAATAGTCTTTACAGAGTTTATTTTGAAGCTAGTCCAATTCCTGAAGAACAGAGAAAAGCTGGCTTTGGAGGAGTTAATAGATATGACTATCTAGATGGTTATGAAAGTTCAGACCTCATAGTCAATACTACTGAAAGAGTTGATATTTTAACTAAGGAATTGGTGATTCAGTCTAAATCTCTAGATGAAATTGAATTATTAGCTCAAAATAAAGAATCATTATTAACTTCCATTCCAACAATTCAGCCCATTAATAGCATAGATCTTAAGAGGATGGCTTCAGGATATGGTTACAGAATAGATCCTTTTACAAAAAATAGAACAATGCACTCTGGAATGGATTTTTCTGCTAAAACAGGTACTCCTATATACGCAACTGGAGATGGAAGAATTTCAAGAGCTGATAATAGAGCAGTTGGTTTTGGGAATCATGTAAGAATTGACCATGGATTTGGATACACTAGTATATATGCTCATATGAGTAAGATTGCTGTTAGAAGAGGAAATAAAGTTAAAAGAGGTGACCTTATTGGTTATGTTGGAAATACCGGTAGATCAGTTGCTCCTCATCTTCATTATGAAATTGTAAAAGACGGCAGAAAGATAAACCCAATTAATTTTTATTCTGGTAGTTTATCTCCAATTGAATTTGAAGAATTAGTTAACCAAGCATCGCAAGAGAATCAATCTCTGGATTAATATATGTTCGGAGACCTTCCAGAAAGAAAATATTATAGTATAAGTGAGGTTGCTACACACTTCAATGTTAACACTTCATTATTGAGATACTGGGAAAAAGAGTTTGATCAAATTAATCCCTTAATTAAATCCTCAGGTATTAGAAAATACACTAAAGAAAACATTGAGAATATTTCCATAATCTACTCAATGCTTAAGAAAGAAGGGCTCACAATTCAAGGAGCAAAGAAAAAGCTAAAATCTAAAGATATTTCTAGTTCAGAAAATTTAATAATCTTAAAAAAACTCAATAAAATAAAAGAAGAATTAAGATCATTAAAAAATAATCTTTAGCTATTTTTTTCTTAGAAATACATCAATAGGAACTCCTGTAAAATTATAATTTTTTCTAATTTGATTTTCAAGAAAACGCTTATACGGGTCTTTAATATATTGAGGTAGATTACAATAAAATGCAAACTGTGGATATTTTGTAGGAAGTTGTCTACAAAATTTAATCTTTACATACTTACCCTTAGTACTAGGAGGAGGTGTATGTTCAATTATAGGGAGTAATGTATCATTAAGTTTCTTTGTAGGAATCTTATAATTTCTTCGCTCATTAACTTCCATCGCAATTTTTATTGCATCAAAAATTCTTTGTTTTGTAAGTGCAGAAATAAACACAATAGGTATATCAATAAATGGAGATGTTTTAGACGTGATTTCTTCTTCAATTTGTTTTGAAGTAGTATGATCCTTACTCATTGTATCCCATTTATTAACAAGAATTACTATGCCTTTTTTATTTTTAGCTGCAAGCCAAAAAATATTTTGAACTTGTGAATCAAAACCTCTTTCAACATCATAGATTATTAAACATGTATCTGAATTTTCAATTGATCTTATCGATCTTAATATAGAATAGAATTCAATGTCTTCAGAAACTTTAGTTTTTCTTCTTATTCCCGCAGTATCTATTAACTCAAAGTCAAAACCAAATTGATTATATCTGGTATATAAGCTGTCTCTAGTTGTACCTGCAACGTCAGTAACTATAAATCTATCTTTACCTATAAGAGAGTTAATAAACGATGACTTACCAGCATTAGGCCTTCCAACAACGGCAAACTTTGGCACATCAGAAACTATTAAATCTTCCTTTGGAAGCTGTTCAACTAATAGATCCAAAAATTCTCCAGTTCCAGAGCCATTAATTGATGATAGGCAAAAGAGATTTTTAAACCCCAATGAGTAAAATTCAATAGATTCTTCAATTAATTTAGAGTTATCAACTTTATTTACAAGAAGAAAAGTTTTTTTAGAAGATTTATGAAGCATATCAGCTATTGTCTGATCTACACCTGTCATACCATCCTTAACATCAACTAGAAATAAAATTACATCTGCCTCATCAATTGCCAATAGCACTTGCTTATCAATCTCCTTTTGAAAAACATCATCACTAATAGGAAGATATCCTCCAGTATCAATTACACTGAATTCAACACCATTCCAGTCAGATTTTCCATAATGCCTATCTCTTGTTACTCCACTAACTTCATCTACAATGGCTTCTTTTCTTTCAATTAATCTGTTGAAAAGAGTAGACTTTCCAACATTAGGCCTTCCAACAATTGCTACAATACCACTCATATTATTAAATATTATATCCGAATTTTTTTAATGAAGATGAATCGTTTCTCCAATTCTTCTTTACTTTAATAAATACTTCCAAAAAGATTTTCTTGCCAAAGAATTTTTCAAGATTAAGTCTAGCTTTCGTAGCAACTCTTTTTAAAGATGAACCTTTGTGACCAATTAAAATACCTTTCTGAGATTCTCTTTCAACTAGAATTAAAGATCTAATTCTTATAATTTTTGGAGATTCTTTAAAATCTTCAGTGATTACCTCTACTGAATATGGAACTTCTTTATCATAATGGACTAGAATTTGCTCTCTTATAGACTCATTTACAAAAAACCTCTCAGGTCTATCAGTAAATTGATCTTTAGGAAAAAATGGAGGTGATATAGGAAGTTTTTCTTTAAAAATCTCTATGAGTTCATCTACAAAAAACCCTTTAATTGCTGACACAGGGTATATATTGATATTAGGAAATATTGATTTCCAATGATCTATTGATTCTTCTAAATCTTCTTGAGTTGAAAGATCAATCTTATTAATTAAAAGAATGATTGGAATTTTAAAAGAATTTAATTTTTTAATCATTGATTCATCAAAAGATTCTTTATTTCCTACCTCTTCAACTATTACTAAAAAATCAGAATCAATCAGAGTTTCTTTTATAAACTTCATCATTGCCTCTTGCAGTTTATAACTAGGGTCTAGTATTCCTGGAGTATCTGATAGTACAATTTGATAATCATCTTCATTTATTATACCTCTGATTCTGTGTCTTGTAGTTTGTGCCTTGGATGTAATAATAGATAGTTTCTGTTTCATTAAAGAGTTAATCAAAGTTGATTTACCAACATTAGGTCTACCAATTATTGAAACAAAACCAGATCTATGTTTATTATTAGACATTTCGGCAAAGATAACTACTTAAATCTTATGCTTTAGCTCTGAGTAATGAAAGTTTACTATATTTGCACCTCAAATCGCGAGGTAGAGCAGTAGGTAGCTCGTTGGGCTCATAACCCAAAGGTCGCAGGTTCGAGTCCTGCCCTCGCTACTAAAACAATAAAACGGTTATACTATTATAGTGTAACCGTTTTTTTATATTTATAAAATGATAAATAAGATTTCTTTATTTCTATCTACTCTTGTTTTGGTTATACTTACTTCTTGTTCTTCTGAAATCCGATTTGTAGCTTGGAATATGGAACATCTTGCTGAGAATATTGGTGAGGGATGTGTGCCCCGTCAAGAGAGCGATTATATAAAATTACAGAATTTTGCCAGGACTTTAGATGCTGATGTATTTGCCTTGCAAGAAGTTGAATCTTAAAGGCTGTAGCTCGAGTATTTCCTGAAAAAGATTGGAATATCATAGTTTCAGATCGTCCTGCAAGTAGTTCTTATAACTGCTATGGAAATGGACAAAAGTCGACTCAGCAGCGTGTTGCATTAGTCATTAGAAAGGGAGTTAATTTCGAGGATGTGGGAACCTTTAAGGAACTCGCATTGGATAGAGAAGGATTACGTTATGGACTTATTGCTAAAATCATTGATCAAAAGGATACAATTGAGGTTATGTCAGTTCATCTTAAGAGCGGATGTTTTGTACAGGACTACTCATCATCTTCTCGACGTGCTTGCGAAACTTTTCAAAAGCAAGTTCCACTGCTAGACACTTGGATAGAAAAGAAAATTAAGAGTGATCAACCTTTTGTTCTGCTCGGTGATTTTAACCATAGAATAACCAATCCTGATAACAAACTTTGGCAAGTTATGACAGAAATGGAAAACAAAGCGGTAGTCATTAGCAACAGTATGCAGGACTTAAAAGGATGCCATCCAAGTTATCCAGAGCCTATTGACCATATATTAATGGGTGCAGGAGCTGAAAAGTTACAAATCAGAGGTAGTGAGACTGTCTATTATTTTTCTGAAAAACCAGAATCTATGACAGAGGAGGATATGCTCTCTGATCACTGTCCGATTGGAGTTGAATTAAAATTTTAATTAAGTATAAAAGTCATAATTTCATTAAATAAAAAGATAAAAATCAAACCTAAAGTATCCATAATAAAAGCATTTACAACCATTATATGGCCAAGAAAGAAAATGGTGTTTATAGGTTTACTGTTAATAATTTTTAGTAAAGCAGCTAGCTTTGTAGCTCCACTTTCTCTGAAAATGTTGATGGATGATATTATCCCCAATAAAGATCTAAACCAATTAAAAATATTAATTGGGGTTGTAATCCTAGCCATCCTCATTCAATCCATCACTTCCTTTTTACTAACTAAAATTCTCTCTGTTCAAGCCCAATATCTTATTGCAGAACTTCGAACTCAAGTTCAAAAGAAAATATTAGGACTACCTATTCGATTTTTTGATAACACTAAATCTGGTGCGCTTGTTTCTAGAATTATGACTGATGTAGAAGGGGTTAGAAACCTGATTGGAACTGGCTTGATTCAATTAGTAGGAGGAACAATTACTGCCCTTGTTTCACTAGTGCTTTTATTACAGATTAGTCCCTCAATGACCTTATTTACACTTATTCCTTTAGGTGTATTTGCAGTGATTGCTCTTAAAGCATTTAAAATAATTCGTCCTATTTTTAGAGCGCGTGGTAAAATAAATGCTGAAGTTACTGGAAGACTTACAGAGACGTTAGGTGGTATTAGAGTCATAAAAGGATTTAACGCAGCAGAACAGGAAAGCGTCATTTTTGAAAAAGGAGTATACAAGTTATTTCTTAATGTAAAAAAGAGTCTTACCGCTACCGCTTTTATGACTTCATCTGCAACATTTTTATTAGGTTTAGCAACTACAGGAATTATGGGAATTGGAGGTTATAAAATTATGATGGAAGCCTTGACCCTTGGAGAGTTTTTGAGTTTCACATTTCTTTTAGGACTTATGGTAGCTCCAATCGTTCAAATGAGTAATATAGGCAGTCAACTTACTGAAGCTTTAGCAGGATTAGACAGAACGGAAGAGCTTATGAATGAGGAAGAAGAATCTGATGATTCCAACAGAGTCTTATCACTAAAAAACATTGAGGGAGCCATTAGTTTTAAAGATGTCTGTTTTGCATACGAAGATGAAAAAGAAGTATTACATAGTATTAGTTTTGAAGCGAAAGCTGGAGAAACTATAGCTCTTGTAGGAAGCTCAGGGTCAGGTAAATCTACAATTGCTGGTTTAGTAGCAACCTTTATAAATCCAGATAAAGGTACAATCACTATTGATGGAAATCCTCTCACAGCTGTCACTTTAGAGAGCTATAGAAAACATTTAGGAGTTGTTTTACAAGATGAATTCTTGTTTGAAGGAACAATTAAAGAAAATATTTTATATGCCAGACCTGATGCAGATGAAACTCAGCTAAAAGAAGCAGTAATCGCAGCATATGTTAATGAATTTACAGATCGTTTTGAAGACGGATTAAACACTTTAATTGGGGAACGAGGGGTGAAGCTCTCGGGTGGTCAAAGACAAAGAATTGCTATTGCCAGAGCTATTTTAGCAAATCCAAGTATTTTAATCCTAGATGAAGCTACTTCTAATTTAGATACACAAAGTGAAGCCTTAATCCAAAAGAGTTTGACAACTCTAACAGAGGGCAGAACTACTTTTGTAATTGCACACAGATTAAGTACCATTCGAAAAGCTCATAAAATTTTAGTGATTGAAGAAGGAAAGATTGTTGAACAAGGAACTCACGAGGTACTAATCAATTCCCAGGGCAGGTATTATGAACTTTTTACTTATCAAGCAAAAATTTGAGACTTTAAAAGAGGAACTATTCTTTTTTGAGTAATCAATTGATAGTAATAACCCCAAATTTTTTTAAATTGTAATAACGAAAAAAATTGGCCTGAGAGTTTAATTATGACACATGGCAATAAATTTAAATTATGAAGAAATTTTACTCAAGTGCGTTTTCAATAATTCTAACATCTCTTGTTTTAATGGGATGTACTCAAGTTAGACCAATCAACCGAAATTGATTCAGATTATAACCCGGAAGCACGATTAAAAGAACTAAATATAACTCTACCTTCTCCTCCTCAACCAGTTGCAAATTATGTTAATGGTGTAAGAGCAGGAAATCTTATTTTTTTAGCTGGAAAAGGGCCAAAATATGCAGATGGGACTGAATTGACTGGAAAACTTGGTGGTAATGTTACTATTGAGCAAGGATATGAAGGAGCTAGACAAACTGCTATTAATCAATTATCTGTTCTAAAAGAAATGCTTGGGGATTTAAATAAAGTAAAACGTATTGTGAAAGTCTTAGGGCTCGTAAATTCATCTCCAAATTTTATAGAACAACCAAAAGTAGTAAATGGATTTTCGGATCTAATGGTAGATGTCTTTGGAGAAAAAGGCAAACATGCAAGAGCTGCAATTGGTGTAAATTCATTACCTAGAGGACAAGCAGTTGAAATAGAATTGGTTGTAGAAGTTTACGATTAAACAAAAAATTATAGTTAATGGGCTTTATTACTAATCCAATTTATGTATTATCAGTATTGTGCTTAATGGTTATTCTATCAGTTTATGCTGGTAAAACCAAAATTGGAAAGCAACTTGGTGGTGCTGCTTTATTAGTTATACTTTTTACGGCAGTCATTGCAAATTTTAATCTTATTCCTGCCGCATCAAATAGTATTGAACTGTATGATATAATCTTCAAATATATTGCACCTATATCTATCTTTTATTTATTACTAAAGGTTAATATTACTTCGATTAAAAATGCTGGTTTACCAATGGTAGGACTTTTTGTAATAGGATCTTTAGCAACAACTTGTGGAATTATTATTTCATGGTATTTATTAGACCCTCAAGCACTCCTAGGGGAAGATGGTAAAATAATTGCTGGAATGCTAACAGGAACATACACAGGGGGAAGTGTAAACTTTAATGCTATTGCACTAGAGTATGAGTTTCAAAAAAAAGGAATTTTATACGCAGGAACTATAGCTGTAGATAATGTAGTAACAGCAATTTGGATAATGATTACATTAATTATCCCAACAATTCTAAACCGCATTTGGAAGAGTAATAAAAAATTTATTTCTAATAAAAATAAATCTCATATCGGAGAATGATGAAAATGAAAGCATAAATTTAACCTCACTTGCATGGTTATTATTTCTTGGCATTAGCGCTTATTACATTTCAGATATTATTTCACTCTATGTAATTGACATCCCGTCAATTTTAATTCTGACTACTATAGGGATTTTATTAGCTCAAAGTAAGTTTATTTCAAAATTAAAGGGAAGTCAAAATCTTGGTCTTTATCTAGTCTATATTTTTTTAGCAGTAATAGGAGCTTATTGTGAAATAGGTGCAGTTAGTCAACTACAAGAGGTTGGATTCTTATTATTAATATTTACAATTTCTGCAGTAATTATTCATGGTATATTATTTATTATAATTGGTGGAATTATTTATCGAGACTGGGAGATGATTTCAATAGCTAGTCAAGCTAATATTGGAGGTGGAGCTTCAGCTATTGCTCTAGCAGAAGCATTTGATAGAAAAGACCTTATTTTACCTGCAATTTTGGTAGGTAGTCTTGGAAATGCATTAGGAACTTATCTAGGATTTTTGGTGGTCTATATACTTTGATCTACTAATATTATGCTTCGATGAAATACAATATTTACTATATTATTATGCTAAAAAAAATATAAGTATAGTAATGTTATAAAAAAATTAAAAGATTACTTCATCTGAAATTTGTTGAAGCAAAGTCAAAACCTCATCTTCAACTATACTATAGTAAATGTCTACTCCCTTACTGTCTTTTCCTTTATATCTTTTAGAGAGGTTAAAAGAAGTTTCGCTACTTAAATGAGAGAAGATTATACAGCTAGCTAAATAAGATCCATTTGGATTTGGATGTTTGTCATCTTCCATTAATAAGTTAAACTGAGGATGCTTATCGTTAAAAAGTTTAAATGCTCTTCCAACTGGAATTATTTTTGAATTTGTACCCTCAACTATTTGTTTTATACTTTCCTCTAAAGGATAGTCCTCATTATTTGTATTAAACTGCTCAATAGATGGGTACATCCAAGTAGAAAAGAAATGAATCTCAGTTGAAGAAGGTATTAATGAAATGATTAGATCAAAATATGTTTTAGTATTATCTGAATTTGTGAGAGGGTAAGTACTGTGTTCTTGGATTATTACATGATCAAATGTTTCATTTTCAAGTAATGATTTTAAATCAGTATTATTCCAATGATCTTGAAGTTTTGCAGAAGGAACAGTAACATGCTTTACATCCCAGTTAATCCCTCTCTCTATTGACATCTGTTCTACTTGAGAGGGAAGGTTCCAATAAAAAGTAAAACTATTTCCAATAAAAAGTATCTTCTCGTTAATAACTTGAATAGGAAATTCTGATTCATCTGAAGAGATCTCAGCAGCACCTGAGTTACATGATACTAGTATTATCAATGCTAAAGACTTAAATATTTTAATCATCTAATAAAGATAGAAAAACGTGATCGGTTTTATGTAAATTTTATATAAACTCGACGTATAATTTTTATTTTCAATTAATCTTTAATAAATCAAATGGCTGTTCGGCATTGCTGCTCTAGAAATAAATATCAACCCTGTAAACCAGAAAGCATAATAGTACACACTAAGGTAATTCGATCAACCAGATGCTTCATATAGAATAATGCTATCCATCTGAGTTGCTTTTCAAGATTAAGTGATGATCTATCAGAACCTGGCAGCAGCTGACAATGTGAAGCCAATAGAAATAAAAATAAATATTTAATGCTAATTCATCTTATTCATATTCTGACACACTCCCTTCCCAATCTCTGTCTGCTGCACCAATCCATCTATTGTTTAATGGGTCAAGTGCAATTGCATGAACCCTTCCAAAAAAGGCTTTTCTTTCTACTCGTTCTATATTATTAGACTTTAAATAAATTTCCGAATCATTAAAGCCATTTAATCCCATATGTCGCTCAATATAGATTGGACTATCATCTTTGTAAACTCTTGGCATAAACAAAGCTTCACTTAAAGGTAAATTTTGCTTGAGGTATCTATATGCTACTTGATTTATTGCAACTGGGATTTTATTCCCTCCAGCTGCACCTAGTGCTAGAACAACTTGATTGTTTTTAGTAAATATAGTTGGTGAAATATGTGAGGAAGCTCTATCTCCAGGTTTATCTTCCCCTAAGTATCCACCTAGGTAAGGCCCCATTGTTACATTATATAAAAATCCTAAACCTTTAGTTGCAACCTTTGAGCCCATATTAGGACCTAAGAGTTTGTGTTAATGAAACAACATTTCCATACTTATCAGAAGTTGTTAAATGAGCAGTATGGCCTTGTACAATATCTGCCATATCAAATTTCTTTGTTAAATCGTTAAATGCAATTTCTGAATTAGAATTTTCAATATCTAATCGCAATCTCCATAGCTCTCTTTTGAGATAGAATGCTCTTAATTGAATCAATATTTTTCTGAAATGGCCTATATTTATATGCCTCCTCTATTGCACTTGAAATTTTAAAAGTCCAATCTACTTCAGATTCAATCTTCAGTTTATCAAAAATTTGAATCATCTGAATAGTAATTGATCCATAAGAGGGAAGGTTAAGAGTGTGAATATCAAAACCATTAAATTTACCACTTAACACTTTTGATTTTTTAGCAGAATAATTTTTTAAATCTTCTGTTGTAATAAACCCTCCATTAGATTGAATATCATTTGCTATTTTTTCAGCAATTTCTCCTTCATAAAAACCTTTTTTTCCGTTTTCCGCAATACTCCTAAGAGTATTTGCTAGATCTTTTTGGATTAACTTATCCCCTATTTTAAAAGATTCTCCATCAGAATTCAAGAAATAATTTTTACTCCCTTCAAAAGAAGCAATTTTTTCTTTTTCATATTGTTGTCTTGTAACTTCCCCTGGTAGTAAATAAAAACCATTTTCAGCTATGCTTATAGACGGCTGCATAACTGTTTTAAGATCTAAAACACCATTCTCTTCATGAAGTTTTATAAGACCTGCAACTACACCTGGAATTCCAATTGTTTTATATCCATAGCTAGGTAAATCTTTTTCATTGCTGTTAAAACTTTCAGGTATTTGAGTAGTAGCGTCTATTCCAAGAATATCTCCTTCTGCTTGTTTGTAAATAACCTGCAACCTTCCTCCTATTCCACTCATACTAGGTTCAACAACAGATAACGTGAAGGCAGCTGCAACAGCAGCATCAAATGCATTACCCCCTTGTGAATATATTGTTTTTCCTGCCTCAGAAGCAACAGGATGTGGAGATGAAATTATACTATTGGAGTATAAAGAGTCATCTTCATTACAGCTAATTAAAACTAATGAAGATAATAGAATTAGTACTTTATTATTTTTAAGCATAAAAAAAAGGTTTGTAGAATTTACAAACCTTTTTTAAAAGTATTACTTTTTTTTAAAGTATTATTGATTTACTTCTGTTTTTGTAAATATTCCTGGGTCCTCAGCAGGTGCATTAGAGTTTGAATTCAACTCTGTTGCTGCATAAGGCATTCTTTCAGGATATGGACCAGCAGGTCCAAGAACAAGAACAAAAGGTACAGAGTATGCGCTATCAGACTTTCTTAGTCTTCTTGCATCATTAAACGGCATATGCATACCGAATCCTGAAACATATCTTTCTTCAATCACTTCTCTAAGAAAAGCAGTATTAGCATCAACACCATCTGCGTTTTCAATTCCACCTGAATTAAAATCAGATGAAACAAATGCTTCATACTTATATGGATTAGAACTATGATTACTATTCAAGTTTCCACCTGAATTTAACCAAGCCCTAACATTATTAAGGTGAGGCAGACCATCTGCTAAACTTCCTTGTCTTGCTTTTGCTTCAGCTAAAATCAATTGATTCTCAAAATATGTAACCATATTATGAGGCTCATCTTCAGCAATTATACCAGTATTTGCTGAACCACTAGTTGAGTTAATCTTATAGTATCCATATCTAGCAGTTTCATCAGTTTTTGCATGATTTCTATTTGTAGAATATGAATTACTTAGAAGTTGAAGTAAATAACTTTCTTCTCCTGCTGATGAATTTCCAAGATCTCCTGCTCTAGAACCATTTAAAATGGTTGCAAACAAGTTAGAGTCTCCGGCTTGAATTCCAGGGGGACTGAATCTCATGTCTCCCGACGCACTACTTATTCCACTACTTGCAGCAGAAACTGCAGCTGTATAATCCTTTTTATGAAGATTAAACCTTGCAATTAAAGTATAAGCAGCTTCAATCCATTTGTCTTTATCACCTCCATACATTATATCTTGAGATAGACCTCCTGATGGAGCAGATTGAAGAGTTGAAATTCCAGAAGTTAACTTTTGAATTGCAGAATTATATACTGAAGTCTGCGAATCAAAAGTTGGATCTTCTATTTCAGGATTTCCAGCCTCACTATAAGGTATACCTCCCCAAAGAGAAGCAGCTGTACCAAAAGCATGACCTTCAATAATTTCAGCTATACCAACCAATAATGTATTAGTAGAGTTTTCCTGAAGTTGTCTCATATTGTTTAGAACACCAACATATAATGCAAACCATTCACTGTTTGACTCAACTGTTGATAAACTATATCCATATATATTTGCATACAAGGAACTAAATCCTATTAATTGACCAGAGTACATACCACTAATTCTATTTAGGTGACCTACTTGCAATTGAACATTTGCTAATTGTGCACCAGTTAAAAATAGTTTGTCCTCAACATCAGTAATTAAAATATCGTTTGGATTTGCATTAATATCTTCATTTATATCCTCACAAGAAAATGAGAAAATAATTAGAAGAGCTAAAATCGATTTTGTAAATATTTTTTTCATTTTATTAATAATTTATTGTTAAACTGAAAAGGAAACCTTTCGTCTGAGGGTTTGTGAAATACTCAACACCTTGAGCTACACTTACACCTTTTGTATTAATCTCAGGATCAATCCCATCAACATTGTTGATGTTTATTAAGTCTCTACCAGTAAAAGTTAGTATAACATCATTTAATCCTATATTCTTAATTACAGGCGTGTCTAAAACATAACTTAGAGATAGATCTCTTAATTTGGTCCATGTAGCATCAGCTATAGAGAAGTTATATGCTTGGTTATCACCAAAACCTCCTCCAATACCTGTTCTATACCAATTTTCATCAAGCAGAACTGGTCCACCACCAAAGTCTTTAACATTACCTCTAACTGTTGTTCCAGCAGGAACTGTAGTTCCTTTGTAATTAACAAGAGATTGATCTAAAGTAAGCCTGTTAGCTGTTTCTTGAGTTGTACCAAATCTTCTTAATACCCATAATGTTCTTGGAGAAAATGAACCACCTTGTGAATGTTCTAGAACAGCATTAAGTCTAAATTTCTTATATCTCATATTTAATGATATACCACCTCTCCAGTCTGGATTAGGATCTCCAAGTACCATAGGACTTGAAGTTATTTGTGGAAATCCATTTGAGTTAAGATCAAAACTTCCATCAGCATTTGTTTTAGAACCAGTTCCGTAAAGAACACCTAAAGGATATCCCACTACTGCTCTAGAACTAACAGATGCTCCAGGAGATAAGTTTATAGACTCAGTTCCATATAGATCAGTTACCTCATTCTCATTTGTAGACCAATTAACAGATGTTGATAAACCAAAATCGTTGGTATCAATTAAATCTACTCCTAGAGTCAATTTCCATCCCTTTATTAGTCATCTCACCATAGTTTCCATATTGTGTAGAGAAACCAGTTGATGGAGATAAAGAAACATCTAATAATATTCCTTCAATTATGTTATCATAATATGTTACTCCTAGAGATACCTTGTCATCAAAAAATCTGAAATCACCACCAATTTCCCATTCAGTCTTTATTTCAGGTTCTAGATTTGGGTTACCAAGGTTATTATCTAACCTAAAACCACCACCAAATAAGTTACTATCAAGAGGATCACTATAAGTTGAATAACCAAATCCACCCTCTGCTAGCGTTTCAAATTTATGAGCGGAAGGTTGAACACCTACCTGACCCCATGAAGCTCTAAGCTTAGCAAAAGACATAATATCTGATTGAACTATATCTTCTGTTATTACCCATGCTGCATCTGCTGAGGGATAAAAGAATGTCCCTTTTATTGTAGATGAAGCTTCTTGAGTTCCAGATATATTTAAGAATAATTGATCATCTATATCAAAATTTAAGATTCCATAACCTCTATTTGATCTTCTAAATGCTTTTGCACCACTAAAAGATGAAGCTTCTGAAGATGTATTAAGGGCTGTAGTTCTTTTAGCTGAGTTAACTAAGAATCCTGTTATGTTACCAGATATTCTAGAATATTTTCTGTCATTATAACTCCAACCAACAGTTGCTGTTAAGTTAACATCATCTGATAATTCAAAATTAGCCTTTCCTATAACATCTAATGCAGAATTTCTTATATCCAATGCGTCTTCTTGATATTGACCATTAGCTCTAGAACTTGCATCTCCAACTGGGAAGAAGTAAGTTCTTTTATCATCTGCTACATCTAAATTTCCTCTAGTAATTATTGAAAACCAATTTGTTGGCTTAATTGTTAATTGAGGAGTAATAGAAACTCTATTAACTCTTGTACTAGACTCTTGTTCATTTACTGTCCAAAGAGGATTCGTATAAGATTGATTAGAACTTTGTCCAATAGATTTTCTATATGATCTACCTCTATTAATATACTCAGTTCCACCTGAACTAAAATATGATCCTTTATAATCTCTTCCATCAAAATCTGCAGGAGTTCTTAAAAGACCTAACATTAATCCAGATACGTTTGAACTTTGCTGAATTCTATTAGAGTCAGTGTAAGTATATGCCATTCTAGTTGACAACGTAATCTTATCATTTATTTTTGCCTCATAATTTAATCTAGCATTAGTCCTTTCATAACTTGAGTTCTTGATTATACCATCTTGTTCAAGATGACCTAAACTAAAGAAATAATTACTATTCTCATTTCCTCCGCTTACAGTTAAGTCGTTTTGTAAAGCATTTCCTGTTCCAAAAACTGAATTAAAGTTTTCGTCTACAAATGTTTCTTTAGAGTTTTTTGTATCAACCAATTGATATTTTCTACCATTTTCTGCTATGAAATATGCTCCAGATTTATATCCATCTGGACCACCTGATCTATCAGCTATATAATCACCCCATGATTCTGCTCTAGTCTCTCCATATACTCCAGATCTTCCTTGACCCCAAGTATCTTGCATAGCGATTCTTTCAGATATTTCATCAAATGAATAACTAGTTTTAAATGAAACTCTTGCTTTCCCTCTTTTACCCTTTTTGGTTGTAATTACTACAACTCCATTAGCAGCAGCACTTCCATATAATGAAGCAGCTGAAGCACCTTTTAGTACGTTTACAGATTCTATATCACTTGGATTTATATCATTTAAACGTGACCCTTGAGAAACACCACCGTTTACCACCAGTAATATTATTACCACCAGCATACGATGTTGAATTGTCCATTGGCACACCATCAACAATTATTAATGGTTGTATTGATCCATCTATCGTGTTAGCACCACGAATTCTAATAGTACTTCCAGCACCTGGATCTCCATTAGAACGAGTAATTCTTACACCTGAAGCTTTACCACTCAATGCATTTACTACCGTTGGCTCAGCAGATCTAATTACATCATCTGAATTAATTACAGAGGAAGTTGATCCTTGCTGATCTCTAACTGCTGCAAAACCTAAAGCAGTAACAACCACCTCTTCAAGCTCATTGTCAAGCTGTAAAGAAATATTTATTCCAGTTTGGCTCGCTACAGTTACGTATTGAGTTGTATAACCTATATAACTAAATGCAAGGACTTGTCCCTGATTTGCAGTAATTTCAAAATTCCCATCGAAATCAGTCGAAACTCCTGTGTTAGAGTTTTCAATGATAACATTTGCTCCCGGAAGAGGAACACCATTTTCATCAGTCACAACACCATTAACTGGAGCTTTGACTAAACGATAACAATGAAAAAACAAGAAAAACTGAACTTAATGTTAGTCTCATATTTATATTTTTTTTGTTAATTAATTATCAATATAGTTCATATATATTAAACACTAAAAATAAATCAATAGATAAAATTTAATCTCAAGTTTAATAAATTTATCCAGAGTCTTATAGTATTATTAATCAACTATATATTTAAGAATCACTATGTCTTATGCTATTTAATTATCCTTTTTAATTACAGGATAATCAATACCTAGTTGTTCTAAGTAGTTGTCATATTTAGTCTCATCAAAATAAAATTCTTTTATCTGATCCTTATATTGATTCATAATATCTGTATTTAAATAAATTGCTGGTGGATCATCTTTAGATATCATTGGTCTGTATGTAGTTTCTTTTTTCTGAATATTTTCAAAGTAATCTTTAGCTTCATCTAACTTATCAGGCTTAAGTAAAAAATCAATTACTGTCATAGCTAAAACTTTAGCTCCTGCATTTGCTCCTTTATGAGCTATTGGTGTAGCCATTGAAATCGAATTTGACCAGTGATGTCCTTGAAGTCCAGGAATGTTTGATGGGAAACGTAAAGTTACAGTTGGCACCTTCCAAGAGATATCTCCAATATCATCTGAACCACCACTAATTTTATAAGGAAGTGGAGCTCCTATTGGTCTTAGCTCATTTGCAAGTCCTTCTAAATTATCTGAATTAACTACTTTTTGAACTGCAACTGCTAGTTGCTGATCTTTATCAGACCATGTAGGCAATCCTACATCTTCAATGTTTCTATACATTTCCTCTGCAATAGGTCTATTAAAATGCCTAGGCCATGCAGTTCCAAGTATTCTTGATTTGAATGATGTATTTGTCATCAGTGATGCTCCTTCAGCCATTTTATTAGCAGTTTCATACATATCCATGATTCCTTCATATGTTACATCTCTAAAGTAAAACCATATTGATGCTTTTGAAGGCACTACATTTGGTTGATCACCTGCATCTGTGAAAATAGAATGGGATCTTTTTAGAGGATGTAAATGTTCTCTTTTATAGTTCCATGCTATATTCATTAATTCAGCAGCATCAAGTGCACTTCTACCTCTCCATGGTGCCCCAGCAGAGTGAGCAGTTTCTCCATCAAAAGTATATTCAACAGAAATTAAACCAGTTCCAGTAGCTGGTCCCCAAGAAACTCCAAGGTTACTACTTACATGAGTAAAAATACACATATCAATATTATCAAAATAACCATCTCTTACATACCATGCTTTTGTTCCAATTTGTTCTTCAGCAACACCAGGCCATATAACAAGTTTCCCTTCAATATTATTATCTAACATTATTTTTTTAACTGAAAGGGCTGCAGTAATTACAACAGGTAAGCCAGAGTTATGACCCTCTCCATGTCCTGGAGCTCCTTCAATTATTGGTTTGTGGTATGCAACACCAGGATATTGAGATGCTTTAGGTATACCATCTATATCACTTCCAAGTGCGATTGTTGGTCCATTAGTTCCATTTGACCATGTTGCAAACCATGCAGTTGGTACACCAGAAACTTCATATTCTATTTCAAAACCATTTTCAGCAAGAATTGAACTTAAATAATTCGATGTTTGAAATTCTTGGAAACCAAGCTCTGAAAAGCTAAAGACTTTGTCAACCATGACTTGTGTCATTTTTTTATCTTCTTCAACCAATTGTGAAACTTGATTCTTAAGATTGTTGATCTTTCTATTAGAAAATTTATTCTGTGATTGAAGATTTAAAAATGTTCCAAATAAAATTAGAAAGGTGATTAGTAAATTGAATTTTTTCATAATAAGGTTTTTAATAATAATGTCTTTTAAATGATTCTATAGCAGCATAATCTGCCAGTCCCATCTTTTTATATTTTTCTGCTGTTTCGTTATTCCTTTCTTCTGCTCTAACCCAGAATTCTCTTAAATCTTGTCCCTGAAACATTACTCCATCTTTTTGAGTTTGATGGAAGAAGATAGCATTTCTTTTTCTTAGTACTTGAGCTGGACTCATTGGTACAGCCATATCTATCTCATGAATATCCCACTCTAACCAAGCTCCTCTATATAACCACAGCCAACAATCTTTTATAAATTTCTCACCTTTAAGAGACTTAAGTGCCTCAAACACTAGATCAAGACATACTTTATGGGTTCCGTGAGGATCTTCAAGATCTCCAGCAGCATAAATTTGATGAGGTTTAATCTTATTAATTAATGATGCGGTCATTAAAACATCTTTTTTTGAAGGTGGATTTTTTTTAATTCTTCCAGTTTCATAAAATGGAAGATTCATAAAATGAGTGTTTGAATCGGGAATTCCTATATATCTAGTTGCTGAAATTGCTTCTCTTTTTCTAATAAATCCTTTAAGTTGTCTAACCTCAGGTGAATCAATTTTATCTGCCTTTTTATTTTTTAGCTCTTTAATTAAAGGTTCAATTTTTAATTTTAATTCTCCAGTAAACATATCAGATGAAACTTCAATGAACTTTAATGCATCATGATCGGAGACTGCAACATTACCAGAGGCTTGATATGCAACATGAACATCATGTCCCTGTGAAACCAATCTATCAAAAGTACCACCCATAGAAATTACATCATCATCTGGATGAGGGCTAAATATTATAACTCTTTTTGGATTTGGGGTTTTTCTCTCTGGTCTAGTAGAATCATCTGCACCTGGTTTACCTCCAGGCCAACCACTAATTGTATTTTGAAAATGATTGAACATTTTGATATTTATACCATAAGATGTTCCTTCTAGTGCTAATAAATCTGATAACCCATTTTTGTTGTAATCCTCATCAGTTAACTTTAAAATAGATTTTCCTGTAATCTCACACAACCAAACTATTGCTTTTCTTTTCATTAAATCTGACCAATCACAAGGTCCAACTAACCATGGTGTTTTAAATCTAGTTAATTCACTTGAGCACTCTTTATCTAGAGACTAATGTTGTATTCTTATGATTCTGTAAATAAGTTGTAGGAATTAGTGACGTAATATTATTTTCAACAGATTTTTTCACAATTAGGCCTTTTTGAATTCCCCATGCCATCATTATAATTCTCTTTGAATTAAAGATTGTTCTAATACCCATTGTAATTGCTTTGGATGGGACATTTTCAATACCATTAAAACTTTTACTAGCATCGAATCTTGTAGTATGGTCTAATGTTATTAACCTAGTTGTAGAATTAAAGTGGGACCCTGGTTCGTTAAAACCGATATGACCAGTTCTTCCAATTCCTAATAGCTGTATATCTATACCTCCATATTTTTCAATCTTTTTCTCGTAATTGGAACAAAACTTCGTGATATCTTTTTCACTTATATCTCCAGATGGGATATTTATATTTTCTTTAGGTATGTCAATATGGTCAAATAAATTTTCTTTCATGAAATTATGATAGCTATTATTATCATCTTTTTCAATCGGAAAGTATTCATCCAAATTAAAAGTTATAACATTATTAAAACTCAAAGATTCATCATTGTGAATTTTAATGATTTCTTGATAAACTTTAGTTGGAGAAGATCCTGTTGCAAAGCCTATAACACAGTTTTTTTTCTTCTCTTGTTTGGATTTAACTAAATCACAAATTTCTCTAGCAATTAAAATTGAAGCTTCTTGAGAATTATCAAAAGTTACTGTATGAAGTTTTTCGTATCTATTTTCCTCATTTATTCCTGGGGATTGATACTTAAGATTTTTTTTAATCATTTTCATTTAGATTATCAAATTACAAAGTTAATAATGTTTTAATCAATTTATTCTTATGTTTTTTTAATTTTACAAAATCAAAACATTATCTCAAAAATCTTAATATGAATACAATAATTATAGGAAGTGGCCCTGCTGGATACACAGCAGCAATATATGCAGCAAGAGCAGATCTTAATCCAGTTATATATACTGGCTTAGAGCCTGGAGGTCAACTAACAACAACCACAGAGGTTGATAACTTTCCTGGTTATCCTAATGGGGTTGATGGACCTACAATGATGAATGAATTGAAAGAACAAGCAGAAAGATTTGGGACAAAAGTTAAAATTGATTTCATTTCTAAAGTAGATTTTTCAAAAGAAAGAGGTGGTGTTCATAAGTTATACACTCAAAATGGTGATGAAATTAGATCAAAAACAGTCATAATTAGTACAGGTGCTTCTGCAAAATACCTAGGGTTACCCAGTGAAAAAAGATTAATTGGAGGTGGAGTATCTGCATGTGCAGTTTGTGATGGTTTTTTCTACAAGAACCAAGATGTAGCCATAGTAGGAGGTGGGGATACAGCTATAGAAGAGGCAACATATTTAGCAAAAATATGCAGCAAAGTTTCAATGCTGGTAAGAAAAGATCATTTTAGAGCATCTAAAGCAATGCAAAACAGGTTAGCCAATTTTGATAATATTGAGGTTTTGTTTAATCATGAAATAGAAGAGGTTATTGGCGAGAGTGTTGTTGAAGGGATTAAGATTAAAAATAATCTCAACAGCGAAGTGTCAGTACTCAAAATTACAGGTTTATTTATTGCTATAGGACATACTCCAAATACGGATATATTTAAAGGTTTGGTCGAAATGGATGATAGTGGTTATATTATAACAGATAAAACTTCTACTAAAACAAATATTCATGGAGTTTTTGCTGCTGGTGATGTTCAGGATAAAGATTATCGACAAGCAGTAACTGCTGCAGGAACAGGATGTATGGCAGCACTTGATGCTGAAAGATATTTACAAGAAGTTTAAACTCTTTTAGTAGCTTTTAGCCATCTAGGAGGAATGTTGTCATTAAGAGCATCTAAGTAGTCACTTTCTAAACACGGTAAGTAAGAAATATCTGGGTTATTTGCAGGATTAATTAACATCCACCATTTTTCGGAAACCTTACTTTTAAAAAATATTATATCTCTTCCTGAAGTTTGAACAATATATTTATTGAAGGTTTGTGAGTCATTAAAGTCTGATTCAATAATTCTTTTATTTATACCATCTAAAAAATACCATATTATCTCAGAGTATAATTTATTAGATATTACATTGTTGTTTAACTCAAATAAACCTAAAAAATTAGTTTTATTACTTTGACCTGCATATTTACCTAGAATACATGCTAGCCTGGGATTAATTCCATTTGGATTTCCTTCAATTTGATTAAACGAGGCTGAAAAGGATAAAGATTTCATGTCAAAACCGACAATATTCGCATTCCTCATAATAGGTTCTGCCTTGTTATTATTTTCTGTTATTTCTCCTAAAGAAATATACTCAAAAAATAATTTCTCCATTAAATCTAATTCATCAGTGGAACACAAGTGTCTTTGATATCCAATATTAGTAAAATCGTTTAATCTGTTCGAATCATCAATTATGATTTTATTCATATAAGTTCTTCCTGATACTAAGTCAGACTCTTGATAAAGATCAAACTGATTATCAATAGATACTATATTAACTTTATCACTAAATGAGTCAAAAGATTTAAAAATTGGATAAATTAAATCGTTACTCCCTCCTATCACAATTAATAATACGTTTTTGGATAACAACTCTTTACATATATCATAAAGTGCATGATAAGTATCATCTACATTACTTCCATTAGGTAAATCCCCTAAATCGGATATTGACAATTTCCAATTGCCATATTTTAATTTATAAAGTTGCTTTCGAATAGAATTTATGTCTTGGACGCCAGATTCAAAAAAAGAGTTCCTGTATTCATTTAATCCTACTATACAAACATTTGTAGATTCTATATCTGGAAGTCCAGAAGATAAAGTATGAATGTTTAATGTTCTTAAATAAAGAGCCTTGTAAATAATTTTCATTTAGCTGATCAATAAAGCTACTTGAAATTGGCCTTAGTAATTCAAGACTCATTTTTTCTTTTTAGGGTTTAGATATTGCTTCGCAATTTCTAATGTAATTGTTTTTGGATCAATTTCTTTAGGAATTTCTACTTTCTTTTTACCCTTGAAAATAACAGATCTACCCCATCTTCCCTTTTCAACTTTAATATCTTCATCAACCCACTCTGAAATAAGTTTTTCTTTTTCCTTTTTTATTTTTATCTCAATTAGCTCTTCTATATTATTAATTGACAAGTCATCAAAATCATATGTTTTATTTACATTAATAAACAAATCATTCCACTTAATAAAAGGACCAAACCTACCCTTGCCTTTGGTAACTGGTTTATCATTATAAGTATGTATAGGTTCTTCAGATTTTAATTTTTCATCAATTAATTCAATGGCCTTATTAATGTCAACTGCGTGAGGATCAAGATTATTTGGAATTGAAATAGACTTAGTTGAAAATTTAATGTAAGGGCCATATCTCCCATTATTTACAGTGATAATTTCGTCCTTATAATTTCCAATTTCTTTAGGAAATTTAAATAATTCTAAAGCTTCTTCTATGGTAATAGTATCTAACTGCTGATCTTTAGTAAGACTTGCAAAAACAGGTTTTTCTTCTTCATCTATCGTTCCAATTTGAGCAATTGGCCCAAATTTTCCAAGCCTTACTTTTACAATTCTTCCTGAAATTGGGTCTGTACCTAAAACTTTTTCACCAGATTGCCTCTCAGCATTCTCCTTAACATCATTTACGGTTTCATGAAATTCACCATAAAATTGTTTAATAATATCTGTCCAATTCTGATCACCTGTAGCTATTTTATCAAAATTCTTTTCAACCTCTGCTGTAAATCCATAATCTAAAATATTATTAAAATTATCAACTAAGAAATCATTTACAATCATACCAATATCAGTAGGAACTAATTTTCCTTTATTTGATCCTGTTTTTTCTTTTAATATACTTTCTTTAATACCTTCTTGGTTAAATTCAATAAAATTATAATCTCTTTCTACACCCTCATTATCTCCTTTAGATATATAACCTCTATTTTGAATTGTTGAAATTGTAGTAGCATATGTAGCTGGCCTTCCAATCCCTAATTCTTCAAGTTTCTTAACTAATGATGCTTCAGTATACCTAGAAGGTGGTCTAGTAAAAGACTCTTTAGAAGTTATATTTAATAAATTTAATTTTTCATCAGTATTCAGTGCTGGTAAAACATCTTTTTCTTCCTCGATTTCATCATCTGTTCCCTCATTATAAACTCTTAGAAAACCATCAAATTTAATAACCTCACCTCTTGCAATAAAAATTTGATTGTATGAAACTGTCTTTATATTAACGACAGTTCTTTCAATTTGAGCATCAGACATTTGAGAAGAAATAGTACGTTTCCAAATTAATTCATATAATCTTTGCTGGTCATAGTCAGATGTAATTTGATCAACATTAATATCTGTTGGTCTTACAGCCTCATGAGCTTCCTGAGCTGATTTGTTTTTATTCTTATAATCTCTAGGATTAACATAATCATTTCCATACTTAGTCTCTATCTTTTTAATAATTGAAGATTTCGCTTCATTAGAAAGAGTAACACTATCTGTTCTCATATATGTTATAAATCCAGCTTCATAAAGCTTTTGAGCAGTTGACATTGTTCTTGTAACTCCAAAACCAAGCTTTCTTGAAGCTTCTTGTTGAAGAGTAGAAGTTGTAAAAGGAGGAGTTGGAGATTTTTTTCCAGGTTTTTTATCAGTACTCGCAACATTAAATAGAGAACCATAATTTTTTTCAAAGAATTCTTTTACTTCACTAACAGAAGAATACTTCTCGTTTAGTTCAGCCTTTAACTTCACACCATCATTAGTCTCAAAAACTCCAATTGATTTATATGAACTTTTGGAAACGAAAGTTTTAATTTCTCTTTCTTTTTCAACTATCAATCTCACAGATACAGATTGCACTCTTCCAGCTGATAATCCAGCCTTAACTTTTCTCCATAAAACAGGTGATAGTTCATAACCAACAAGTCTGTCTAAAACTCTACGTGCTTGTTGAGCATTAACCAAATTGAAGTTAATTTCTCTTGGATTTTCTAAAGATTTTAAAATTGCATTTTTAGTTATTTCATGAAAAACAATTCTCTCATAATCCTTGTTACTTAAATCAAGATTTTCATATAAGTGCCATGCTATAGCCTCCCCTTCTCTATCTTCATCACTAGCTAACCAAACTTTTTCAGAGTCTTTTACATATTTTTTTAAATCTCTTATGATTGGTTTTTTTTCAGTAGGGACAACATATTTAGGTTGAAAATTATTTTCAACATCAACTCCAAGCTCTTTAACTGGAAGGTCTGAGATATGCCCAACACAGGAGACAACCTTAAAATCTTGTCCAAGAATTTTCTCAATTGTCTTGGCTTTTGTAGCTGATTCAACAATAACTAAGTTTTTTGGCATATTATAAATTTGGCCCTAAAGTAAATAGATTTATTGTTATGAATAAAAAAAAAATAAAAATTTTAAAATTTGTTTAACATAATTGCTAGATAGTTTGAAAGAAACTAATTTTGTAAATAGATGAAAGTAGAACAGATTTATACTAAGTGTTTATCTCAAGGGTCATATTATATTGAATGTAATAAAGAGGTTGCTATTATTGATCCCATTAGAGAGATTGAGGCATATGTTGAAAAGGCAAAAAAAAGTGGATCAAAAATTAAATACATTTTTGAGACTCATATTCATGCAGACTTTATAAGTGGTCATATAAATTTAGCTAAAAAGACAGGTGCAGAAATTATTTATGGACCAAAATCTGAAACTACTTTCAATAAAACTATTGCATCAGATTATGAAAAATTTAAACTTGGTAACTCAACTATTGTAGCTATTCATACCCCAGGTCATACAATTGAAAGCACTACTTATTTGCTGAAAGATACTAATGAAAAGGATCATGCAATATTTACTGGCGATACATTATTCCTTGGAGATGTTGGAAGGCCTGACCTATCTCAAATATCAGATTTAGATAATAAAGACCTAGCGTCAATGCTTTATGATAGCCTAAGAAATAAAATTATGATTCTAAATGATGATGTAATTGTATATCCTGGTCATGGTCAAGGAACTTCATGTGGAAAAGATTTAAGTTCTGAGACGATAGGTACACTTGGAGATCAGAAAAAAACAAATTATGCATTAAGAGATAAGATGACTAAAGAGGAGTTTGTTAAAGAAGTTTTAAGTGGTCTTCTTGATCCACCAAAATATTTCCCTTCAAATGTTGAGCTTAATAAAAGTGGATATTTAGAATCACAAACAATTTTAAAAGAATCATTAAATGCCTTGGAGGCAAATAAAGTTGAAGAATTAATTAAGGATGTTATTTTATTAGATGTAAGGAATGAATATGATTTTGCAGAATCTCATATTCCTGGTTCTATTTTTATTGGGCTTGATGGGAGATTTGCTCCATGGGTTGGAGAGTTATTGGAAGATATTAAAAAACCTATAATTCTTTTAGCGCCTGAAGGGAGAGAAGAAGAAGCAATTACTAGGCTCTCTAGAGTAGGTTTTGATAACATCAAAGGTTATTTAGATGGGGGTATTAAATCTTGGATTGAATCAAATAAGAAAACTAATTCTATTGAAAACATTAAAGCTCAAGATTTTATTAGTTTGAATTCAAAATTTGATTTAGACATTCTAGATGTTAGATCTCAAAATGAATATATAAATGGATCTGTAAATGGCTCATTAAATATTCCCCTTGTCAATCTTACTGATAATCTGATAAAGGTAAATTCTAACAGTAGATCATATATATACTGTAAAGGTGGCTATAGAAGCATGATTGCTAGTTCCATACTATATTCAAATGGGATAAAGAATATTACCAATATAATCGGCGGATATGACAACATTAGCTTATATATAAAATAGAAGCTAATAAAATTGAATCAATTTACTTTTGTGAACTGAAAAATACTGACAAATTGGCATAATATAAATTAATTACTTAATTTTACTAGCTAATTGTTTACTATCAAAGAAAAGTCTTTATATATAGAAACCTATGGATGTCAGATGAATTTCGCTGACAGTGAGGTTGTTGCTTCAATTCTGGAAAAAGAAGGGTACCATCTAACCGATGATTCAAAAAAAGCAAACCTAGTTCTGCTAAACACATGCTCTATAAGGGATAAGGCTGAGCAAACAGTTCGTAAAAAACTTAAAACATTTAATTCTCAGAAAAAAGAAAATAAAAATCTTAAAGTAGGACTGTTAGGTTGTATGGCTGAAAGATTAAAAGATAAACTTCTTGAAGAAGAAAAAATTGTTGATTTAGTAGTTGGTCCAGATTCATATAAAGATCTACCCAATCTTTTAGATGAAGTTGAGCATAACCAAAAAGCAGTTAATGTTATTTTATCAAAATCTGAAACATACGGTGATATATCTCCTGTTAGAATTCATAATAACGGTATAAACGCTTTTGTTTCAATTACTAGAGGCTGTGACAACATGTGTACATTTTGTGTTGTTCCTTTTACAAGAGGAAGAGAAAGAAGTAGAAACCCTGAGAGTATTCTTAGAGAGATTAATGAGCTTAATGAAAAAGGATATAAAGAGATTACACTTCTTGGCCAAAATGTAGATAGTTACCTATGGTATGGTGGAGGACCAAAAAAAGATTTTAAAAAAGCAAGTGAGGAGCAGAAAAAAAATTCTAAAAGGTTCTCAAATTTACTTAAAATGGTAGCCTCAAATTTTCCTGAAATAAGAATTAGGTTTTCTACATCAAATCCTCAGGATATGACAATTGATGTTATTGAAACTATGGCTGAGTATAAGAATATATGCAACTATATTCATCTACCTATTCAATCAGGTAGTGATAGGATTCTAAAAAAAATGAATAGACTTCATACTAGAGAAGAATATCTTAATCTAATAAAAAATATAAGAGAAATAATTCCAAATTGTGGAATTTCACATGATATGATTACTGGCTTTCCAACTGAAACAGAAAGAGATCATCAAGATACTCTCTCTCTTATGGAAGAAGTAAAATATGATTTTGGATATATGTTTGCATACTCTGAAAGACCTGGCACCTATGCTGCAAGAAACTTTAAAGATGATATCAGTCCAGAAACAAAACAAAGAAGGTTAGAAGAAATTATTACTGTTCAGCAAAAACTTAGCTTTGAAAGAAATAAAAGATTTTTAAATAATGAGTGTTCAGTTTTAATTGATAAATCATCAAAAAAATCAAATGAGTTCTGGAGTGGAAGGACTAGTGAAAATAATGTAGTTGTATTTCCAAAATATAACTTCTCACTAGGAGATATTGTAGATGTTAAAGTTGAAAGCTTTACAACTGCTACATTGATTGGAGATATTAATAAAGTAAAAGTATAATGGAAAACATTCTTTCAGTAAAACAGAGATTTGGAATTATTGGAGATAACCCTAAATTAAATCGGGCAATTGAAAAATCAATTCAAGTAGCAAACTCCGACATTTCTGTTCTTGTAACAGGAGAGAGTGGTGTTGGTAAAGAAAATATTCCAAAAATTATACATCAATATTCACACAGAAAACACTCAAAATATATTGCTGTAAACTGCGGTGCAATACCAGATGGCACTATTGATTCTGAATTATTTGGTCATGAAAAAGGTGCCTTTACCGGAGCAACAGCTAATAGAAGTGGTTATTTTGAAGTTGCAGATGGAGGAACAATTTTTCTTGATGAGGTTGGTGAGCTTCCGCTTGCTACTCAGGTTAGACTTCTTCGAATTCTTGAAAATGGCGAGTATATAAAAGTGGGGTCCTCAAAAGTAGAGAAAACAAATGTACGTATAGTTGCAGCTACAAACATAAAAATGGAAGAGGCTATAAGAAAAGGTAAGTTTAGAGAAGATCTTTTTTACAGGTTAAGCACAATTATTATAAATATTCCACCTTTAAGAAATAGAAAAGAAGATATTCCTATTTTATTTAGAAAATTTGCATCTGATTTTGCTCAAAAATATAATATGCCAACTTTAAGATTAGATGAGCCTGCTCAAGAACTTTTATGTCAGCAAGAGTGGAGAGGAAACATCAGACAGTTAAGAAATATTGCTGAACAAATGTCAATTCTTGAAAAAGAGAGAAACTTAAAAACTGAAACTTTAAATCATTATTTGCCTAATAAAGTTTCAAAATTACCTGCAACTTTGGATGATGTAAAAGAAGATTC
Organism: Candidatus Marisimplicoccus framensis; assembly: GCA_905182065.1. Classification (GTDB taxonomy): domain Bacteria; phylum Bacteroidota; class Bacteroidia; order Flavobacteriales; family Flavobacteriaceae; genus Marisimplicoccus; species Marisimplicoccus framensis. The sequence continues at coordinate 677,439 of CAJIZN010000001.1, read as the reverse complement.
CTCTTCTTTTTCTTCAGAAAGAGAGATTCTCTATAAAGTTTTGTTTGATATGAAAAATGATCTAAATGATGTTAAAAAACTAACTCTTGAATTAATGAAGGGAGAGAATTCAACAGATGTCAAAGAAAAGAATCAAGGCTTAATTGAGAAAATTTATGGTGAAGATGATCCAGTTCAAGATTCAAATAATTTAGATTTACAATCAGATTTGAACATTAATGTTAATTCAAAAGATGAAGATAGCTTTGAATATGCCGAAACAATTGAAGAAGAAGAGACTCTGTCTCTTCATGATAAAGAAGTTGAAATGATTAAACAAGCCTTAATTAGAACTAGCGGAAGAAGAAAAAATGCTGCAAAAGAGCTTGGGATATCTGAGAGAACACTTTACAGAAAAATTAAACAACATAACTTGGGCGATGTATCAGATGTATAAAAGATTTCTCCTTATTATTATTACTTCACTATTAGTAACCTCTTGTGGAATATATAGTTTTACAGGATCTTCGATACCTATAGGAGTTGAAACTTTTCAAGTAGATTATTTTGAAAATACTGCTGGTGGAAGACCTGGGTCAACTATAGAACCTGGACTTGATAGAGATTTCACAATCGCGTTACAAGACTTGATTGTTAATCAAACAAGTCTTAATCTTGTAAATCAGGGTGGTGATATAATCTACAGCGGTGAAATTGTTGATTTTAGCGTTACTCCTATGGCAGCAACTGCTGAAATAAAAGCAGCTCAAAACAGGCTGACTATGGCTGTTATGGTAAATTATGAAAACGTTTTAAATGAAGAAGATGATATTAAAAAAAGATTTTCTTTTTATTATGATTTTCCTGGAAATCTCCAAGTTTATGACATTAAAGATGCTGCATTAGAAGAGATTTTTGAAAGAATCATACAAGATATTTTTAATGAAACTCTTGCAAAGTGGTAAACAATTCATTTTCAAAAATTATTGAAGAATTTGATCCAATGGATTTAAGTAAATCATTAGAGCTTAAAAGGATACTTAATTCCTATCCATATTTTCAATCAGCTTCTGCCCATTACTTAAAAACTCTTAAGTTGCAAAAAAAGGATGCTTATTTCGAGTTACTTCCTAAAAGTGCAATTCTTACATTTAATAGGTCTATTCTTAGAGATTGGCTATATAGCTCAGATATTAATGAGGATCAACCAGATGATTCAAAAGAAAAATATTCTTTTTTAGATTGGTTTGATATAATTGATGAAGATTCACCTAAAATTGAGGAAAGATTTGACTTAGTTGATCAGTTTATTAAAAACTCACCCAAAATAAAAATCAACAAAGATTATGAGTCTAAATCTAATTTTAAATCTGAGACAAAAATTAAAGATGAACTTATAACTGAAACACTTGCAAAGATTTATGTAAATCAAGAAAAGTTCAATAAAGCAATCAAAGCATATCAGATATTAAGCTTGAAATATCCAAAAAAAAGTAGTTTCTTTGCAGACCAAATAAATGGTATAAAAAAACTAAAAAGTAAAGATTAATCATGGGAACCTATTGGATATTAGTATCGCTTATTCTTTTTGTTTGTATTCTATTAATACTCGTTGTTATGGTTCAAAACCCTAAGGGTGGCGGGTTATCATCATCTTTTGGTGGAGGACAATCACAAATTGGTGGAGTAAAAAGTACTACTGACTTTCTAGATAAAAGCACATGGGTCTTAGCTGCAATAATTCTTATTCTTATATTAATTTCTAATGTAACTTTAATGAATGACTCTGAGAATACAGATTCTATTCTAATTGATGAATCTATTCCTGAGCAAACAATTCCAGAAATTCCTGAGCAAACAATTCCAGAAATTCCTGTTGAGTCAGATTAACTAAATGTCATGATGTCAGAAAACAATATACTTTGACACATTTTTTTGATGTGGCATAGTTTATGAAAATCACTAAATAAAAAAATATGAGTAAGATAAATATTAAACCATTAGCAGACAGAGTTCTTGTTGAGCCATCAGAGGCAGAAACAAAGACTTCATCTGGGATTATTATTCCAGATTCTGCAAAAGAAAAACCTCAAAAAGGTAAAATTGTTGCTGTTGGTCCTGGTACAAAAGAAAACCCAGTTACATTAAAAACTGGAGATATTGTGCTTTATGGAAAATATGCAGGAACTGAACTACAACATGATGGTATCGATTACCTGATTATGAAAGAGAGTGATATTATAGCAATCGTATAACTTAAATTAAAAAAAATGGCAAAAAAAATTGAATTTGATATTGAAGCACGTGATGGCATTAAAAGAGGAGTTGATGCTCTTGCTAATGCTGTAAAAGTCACACTTGGACCTAAAGGTAGAAATGTAATTATTGGTAAATCATTTGGCGCTCCACAAGTAACGAAAGATGGAGTTACAGTAGCCAAAGAGATTGAACTTAAGGACAACCTTGAAAACATGGGCGCTCAAATGGTTAAGGAAGTCGCATCAAAAACTAATGATTTAGCAGGAGATGGAACTACTACAGCTACTATTTTAGCTCAGTCTATCGTTACTGAGGGTCTTAAAAATGTTGCTGCTGGTGCTAATCCAATGGATCTTAAAAGAGGTATTGACAAAGCAGTCATATCAGTTGTTAAAGGTCTTGAAAAACAATCAGTTGAGATAGGTAATGCATCTGAAAAAATTCTTCAGGTTGCTAGTATTTCAGCAAATAATGACAATACTATAGGTAAATTAATTACTGAAGCATTTGAAAAGGTTGGTAAAGAAGGAGTTATTACTGTTGAAGAAGCAAAAGGAACTGATACATATGTAGATGTAGTTGAGGGAATGCAGTTTGATAGAGGGTATATTTCTCCATATTTTGTTACAGATTCAGAAAAGATGGAAGCTGATCTTGAGACTCCACAAATCCTAATTACTGATAAAAAGATATCAGTAATGAAAGATATCCTTCCTATTCTTGAGCCTGTTGCTCAATCTGGTAAGCCCCTTTTAATTATTGCTGAAGATATTGACGGAGAAGCTCTTGCTACATTAGTAGTAAATAAATTAAGAGGATCTCTTAAAATAGCTGCAGTTAAGGCTCCAGGTTTTGGTGATAGAAGAAAGGCTATGCTTGAAGATATTGCAATTTTAACTGGAGGAACAGTAATTTCAGAAGAGAGAGGATTCTCTCTTGAAAATACAACTATAGATATGCTTGGAACTGCTGAGAAAGTTACAATAGATAAAGATAATACTACTGTAGTAAACGGCTCTGGTAACAAGAATGACATTAAGTCAAGAGTAAACCAAATCAAAGCTCAAATTGATACTACTACATCAGATTATGATAAAGAAAAGCTTCAAGAAAGACTTGCTAAACTAGCAGGTGGAGTTGCTGTATTGTATGTAGGTGCTCCTTCTGAAGTTGAAATGAAAGAGAAAAAAGATAGAGTGGATGATGCGCTTCATGCTACTAGAGCAGCAATTGAAGAAGGAATTGTCGCTGGTGGAGGTGTAGCTTTGCTTAATTCAAAAAATGATCTAAGTAAAGTTAAAGCTTCAAACTCTGATGAATCTACTGGAATTCAAATTGTAATTAAAGCTATAGAATCACCACTTAGAACAATTGTAGAGAACTCCGGAGGAGAAGGATCAGTTGTTGTTTCAAAAGTATTGGAAGGTGAAAAAAACTTTGGATATGATGCAAAAGAAGGAAAGTATGTTGATATGCTTAAAGAAGGTATAATCGATCCTAAGAAAGTAACTAGAGTTGCGCTTGAAAATGCAGCATCTGTTGCAGGAATGATTTTAACTACTGAATGTGCATTAGTCGATATTAAAGAAGATAATCCAGCACCAATGCCACCAATGGGAGGCGGAGGTATGCCTGGCATGATGTAAACTTTAATAAACCTAAATAAAAACCTGCCTTAAAGCAGGTTTTTTTTGTACTTTAGTTTTCCTACTATGAAGAAAATTAAATCTGCTCTTATATCAGTTTTTAATAAAGATAGAATTGATGAAATCTGCTCACACTTATCATCTAATAATGTAACAATCTATTCTACTGGCGGTACTTATGAGTATATATCTAATCTGGGAATTTCCATTAAAAAAGTTGAAGATCTCACATCCTATCCATCTATTTTAAATGGTAGAGTTAAAACTCTTCACCCTAAAGTTTTTGGTGGTATCCTAAAAACTAATTCTGAGTCAGATATTAAGGACTCAAAAAATTATGATATTCCTGATATTGATCTTGTAATAGTTGATCTTTATCCGTTTGAAGAAACTGTAAAAAATACAAAAAATCATTCTGAAATAATTGAGAAGATTGATATTGGTGGAGTCTCACTTATTAGAGCTGCTGCAAAAAATTATGAAAATGTATTATGTATTTCATCATCATCTCAATATTTAAAACTAATTGAGATTTTAAAAGGTGATTGCTCAACTGATATTTCTACAAGAAAAAATCTTGCAGCTCAGGCATTTAAAAAAAGTTCAGATTACGATTCAAAAATCTTCTCTTACATTGATAAAGAAACTATTCAAGAGGATTCAGTAATTAGAGAATTACGATATGGAGAAAATCCTCATCAAAAAGGAAGATTTATTGGTGATCTTAAAGATTATATTTCACAAATAAACGGTAAAGAAATATCATACAATAATCTCTTAGATATTGATGCATCTCTTGACTTACTTAGAGACTTGGATTCTGATAAATCAATCTTTTTAATTCATAAGCATAATAATCCATGTGGAGTAGCTATTCGAGATTCAGTACTTGAAGCTTATGAAGACGCATTGTCATGTGACAATATTTCTGCATTTGGTGGAATTTTAACATCCAATAAAACAATTGATAAAATCTCTGCTAATCAAATTAATAAGTTGTTTTTTGAGATTATAATTGCTCATGATTTTGAAGAGGAAGCATTAACTATTTTGAAATCAAAAAAAAATAGAATTATAATTAAATTAAATAAAATTCCTTCAAAAAGTATTCAAAGTAGATCATGCTTAAACGGTGTTCTTGAACAAGACGTTGATAAAAAAATTGAAAATTTCCAAGACTTTAAGGTTGTAACTAAACAATCTCCCAATAAAAATAACTCTGATGATCTTGTTCTTGCATCAGTTATTGCAAAGCATACTAAGTCTAATTGTATAGTTATTGTCAAAAACCAACAATTAATTGGATCTGGTATGGGTCAAGTATCTAGAATAGATGCTCTAGATCAAGCAATTGAAAAATCTAAGAAATTTGGGTTTGAACTCAGAGAATCAAGTCTAGCTAGTGATGCATTTTTTCCGTTTTCTGATTGTGTTGAAATTTCACATCAAAATGGAATAAACTCAATTGTTCAACCTGGAGGTTCAGTTCGAGATCAAGATTCAATTGATTTTTGCAATGAAAATAAAATGTCAATGGTGTTTTCAGGAATCAGACATTTTAGACATTAATTCGCTTTATTTAACTAACTTTGCTGACTATTATGGGGTTTTTTACAGAAGAAATAGCAATCGATTTAGGAACGGCAAATACACTTATTATTCATAATGATAAAGTTGTAATTAATAGCCCTTCTATTGTTGCAATTGATCGAACTACAAATAAAATTATTGCAATAGGTGAAGAAGCAAAGTCCATGCAAGGTAAAACTCATGAAAATATAAAAACCATTAGACCTTTGAAAGATGGAGTAATTGCTGATTTTGATGCATCTGAGAAAATGATAAGTGAGTTAATTAGGAGTATCCCTACTCTAAAAAAAAGATGGTTTTCACCTTCTCTAACATTAGTGATTTGTATTCCATCAGGAATTACAGAGGTAGAGATGCGAGCTGTAAGAGAATCTGCTGAAAGGGTTAACGGAAAGGAAGTTCATTTGATTCATGAACCTATGGCTGCTGCCATTGGAATTGGAATAGATATTGTTAAACCTAAAGGTAACATGGTAGTTGATATAGGAGGGGGAACTACAGAAATTGCTGTAATTGCTTTATCTGGTATTGTATGTGAAAAATCGTTAAAAGTGGCTGGGGACGTACTTACAAACGATATAGTTTATTATATGAGATCTAAACACAATCTTTATATTGGTGATAGAACTGCTGAAAAAATTAAAATTGAAGTAGGGTCAGTTTCTGAAAGTTTAGATGACCCCCTGAAGATATGCATGTTCAAGGTAGAGATCTAGTAACCGGTAAACCTAAAGAAAAAATAATCTCTTACACAGAAGTTGCTAAAGCAATTGATAAATCTGTAATCAGAATTGAGGATGCTATAATGGAAACATTGTCTCAAACACCTCCTGAACTTGCAGCAGACATATATAACACTGGAATATATTTAGCTGGTGGAGGGGCATTACTTAGAGGGCTTGATGAAAGACTATCAAAAAAGACTGATCTTCCCGTGTATATAGCTGAAGATCCACTTCAAGCTGTTGTTAGAGGAACAGGAATAGCTCTTAAGAATCTTGACAAATTCAAATCAGTCTTAATTAAGTAAATAATTTAATGCAATCAATAATTAATTCCATACTTAAAAACAGGAACTTAATTATATATATAATCCTTTCTTTAATAACTTTTAATTCACTCTACACTAATAGTTCAGTTCACTATAGTGGAATTGAAAAGACTGCTACTTACTTGTCAGGGAAATCTTCAATTTTTTCATCTTATATATACTCTTATTTTAATCTTAGAAATAAGAATCAAATACTTATTGAAGAAAACCTTCAATTGAAAAAAATTGAATATAAAAATAATTATAGCTCACAAAATTTAGAGAATAATTCATTGGAATCAAAACCCTTAAATACTGCCAATATAATACTGAACTCAATTAATAAGAGTAAAAATATAATAGTTATTGATAAAGGAATCTTAGAAGGGATTAATGAAGAAATGGGAGTTATAACTTCTCTTGGTGTTGTAGGTATAATTAAAAGTGTTACTGATAACTATGCGTCAATTATATCTTTATTAAATACTGATTTAAAAGTTAATGCTATATTAAAAAATTCCTCAACAATTGGTTCAATAACTTGGGATGGCTTAAATTCAAAATATTTAAAATTAAATGATATACCTCTAAGTAGTTCATTAAAGATTGGTGATACCATAGTAACAGGAGGAATGTCTTTTTATTTCCCAAAAGGTGTTCCAATAGGAAGTATTACTAATTATGATAATAGCTCATTGGAGGGTTACTATGATATAGATGTTGAAGTTTTTAATGATTTCTCTTCTTTATCTACTGTATATATTTTAGAAAGAACTGATAATGACGAAATTAAAACTTTATTAAATGACTAGAGAATTGATTAAAAATGGTTTTTTTTATACTTCAATTTTAGTATCTCAGTTACTAATTTTTAATCATTTTAACTTATTTGAGACTATCACACCCTCTGTATACTTAATTATATTTATTCTTTACAAAACATCTTATAATAAAACAACTTTAATTTTTTTAGGATTTATAACTGGACTTATTATTGATTTGTCAATGCAAACATATGGCTGTCATACATTTGCTACAATAACAATTTGCTTTCTTAGAGAAAGGATAGAAAAAAATTCATTTGGTGTAAATGCAAATTTACCTTCAGCAATGATTAAGGGAACTCAAATTATCAATAGATTAACATTTTTTATACTTATTATACTTATTCATTCATCAATATACTATTCTCTTGTTTTTTTTAATACTGAAGTCTTAGGGAAAATATTTTATTATACTCTTATAAATTCAATTGTTACCTTTATTATTATTTGGGTTTTATCAAAATTAATATCAAATAAATAAAAATGTTAAAAAAGTATCTACTTATTTGGTCAACCATAATATGCTCAAGTATTTTTGTTGTTAAATTAGCTTCACTTCAATTATCAGCAGATTCATATTTTAATTCAGATTTTGCAATTCAAGAAATATCAGTATACCCAGAGAGAGGTTTAATTTTTGATAGACATGGTGAACTTCTTGTTGCCAACCAACCCATGTATGATCTAATTATTATTCCTGAAAATACAGTAGAATTTGATACTACTGAATTATCTAAATTAATTAATATTGAGGAAAAAGAACTAAGAGAAAAAATATCAAATGCCATAAATTATTCATCAAAAATACCTTCTTTGATTAAGACACAAATATCAAAAGAAGAGAACGCTTTTCTTCAAGAAAAAATATGGCTTTATGATGGATTTTATTTAAGAAAAAATTCTGTAAGGGATTATATAAAACCTTTTGCAAGTAATTTAATTGGCTATACTGGAGAAGTAGATCAAACCGAAATCAATACAGATAATTACTATGAAAAGGGAGAAATGATTGGAAAACAAGGGATTGAGAAATACTATGAAGATGAGTTAAGAGGAAAAAAAGGTGCTAAATATTTTCAAAAAGATAGATTTAACAGGGTCATTGGGTCTTATGATAATTCTGCTGATGATGTTAATCCGGTTAAAGCAAATAACATTACGCTAACCATTGATATAAAACTTCAAGAGTATGCAGAGAGTCTGCTTAAAAACAAAAAGGGGGGTGTGGTTGTAATTGAACCTGCAACTGGAGAGATACTAACTCTAGTTAGTGCGCCAACTTATGAATCTAATCAATTTATTGGTCAAGATAGAAGTGATAATTTTCAGAAATTACTAAAGGATTCTATAAACAAACCATTATTTGATAGATCTCTTCAAGCTCAATATTCACCTGGTTCACCAATGAAAATTTTAAATGCATTAATAGGTCTTCAGGAGGGAGTAATTGATGAGAATACAACCTTTACGTGTAATGCTGGGCATTATTATGCAAGAAATGCTTTTATGGGTTGTCATAATAAATTTGGAACAATTAGTAACTTAAGAAAGGGTATATATAATTCTTGTAATACCTATTTTGCTAAAACATATAAACTGATTTTAGATAAATATAAAACACCAAGTGAAGGCCTTGATACATGGGCAAACCATATTAAGAGTTTTGGTTTAGGTGACTATCTAGGATATGATTTATTTATAGGAAAGAAAGGTTTTATTCCAGAATCAGATTATTATAACAGGTTTTATGGAAATAATAGATGGGGATCTTCTACAACAATTTCTAATTCGATTGGTCAGGGTGAAATCTTAACTACTCCTATTCAAATGGCAAATTTTACTTCTGCTGTTGCAAATAGAGGGTTTTATTATAAACCTCATTTTGTAAAAAAAATAAATAACGAATCAATATTTAATGAGGATAAGGTTACCACTACTATTGATAAAGAAAATTTTGAGATTGTAATTGACGGAATGGTTGAAGTTGTTAATAAAGGTACAGCAAGAATAGCTAAAATAAATGGTATTAATGTTGCAGGAAAAACTGGAACTGTTGAAAATTTTATCTTAATTGAAAATGAAAAAAAACAATTGACAGATCATTCAACATTTATTGCCTTTGCTCCAGCTGAAAATCCAGAAATTGTTGTTTCTGTTTTTATTGAGAATGGATACTGGGGAAGCAGATGGGCTGCTCCAATTGCAAGTCTTATTATTGAAAAATATTTAACAGATAATATTGAAAGAAAATGGCTCGAGAATAGAATGGTTAACGGAAGTCTTCAAAGTGAATATGAAAAACCATACAAGTTTAAAACATTTACAATAAATGAATAGTTTGAATATATTCAAATATGATTTAATATCTTTTTTCACATACACTCTATTAGTAACTTTTGGGATTGTTAATATTTATTCTTCAACCCATAATGAATCTTTTACAACTATATTTGATTATACTACAATTGTTGGAAAGCAACTTATATTTCTTTTGGCATGTATAGTTGCCTTCTTTTTAATAATCTTTACTAAAAAGAAATTTTTTGACAGTATTACACCATTTTTATATTTTATTTCAGTTATACTATTATCCAGTCTATTCATTTTTGGAGCTGAAAGAGGTGGTGCTAAATCTTGGTATATAATTGGACCTATTAGTTTTCAACCTACTGAATTTGCAAAATTATGTACTGCCTTATTTCTAGCAAAATTTTTAAGTATAATTCAAACAGATCTAAAAAAGACTCGTGATATTTTTATAGTTGGAGTTATTATTCTAGTCCCCATAACTCTCATAACTCTTCAACCTGATCCTGGTTCTGCATTAGTTTTTTTAGCATTTATCTTTCCTATTTTACGTGAAGGCTTAGACTTGAGATTTTTATATTATGGAATAATTATATTTTTAACTCTATTACTGACACTTATTTTTGGTTTTACGTACAATTTCCATAATCCTATTAATATTATTTGTATTACTCAATTTATATAATCGACAAAAAAAGATTAGAGCTTCAGTCAACAACATATTTAATATCATTGATTATACTAATTGGAATTTCGTTTTCAACTAATTACTTATTTGAAAATTTTCTTGAACAGAGACATAGAGATAGAATTAATTTAATAATTGGGAAAGAGGTCGATAATCGTGGGATTGGTTATAATACAAATCAATCTAAAATTGCAATTAGCAATGGAGGTTTATTTGGTGCAGGATTTCTTGAAGGTACTCAAACGAAAGGGAATTTTGTCCCAAGACAGCATACAGATTATATATTCAGTACTATAGGTGAGGAATGGGGTTTTATAGGAACTCTTGTTACAATACTATTATTTACTTTATTCATTACTCGAATTTCCATTAGGGCTGATAAACAGGTTAATCATTTTAGAAGGATATACTCTCATTGTTTTGCAAGTCTACTTTTTATTCATTTTTTTATTAATGTTGGGATGTCTATAGGATTAGTTCCATCTGTAGGAATACCTCTCCCATTTATAAGTTATGGAGGATCAAGTCTCTTAATTTTTAGTGTAATGTTTTTTATTTACTTAAACTTTGATTCAAGCAGATTGAGGGAGGATTAATCAATATTTATTTGAGAAAGTATATCATTTCTCTTTAAAGAATTTAAATCTTTTAATAGATTCATAGCCTCATCAACATAGATATCATTTTTAAGAGATTCTATCCACCTATCTCTTTTTTCTTGCATATCATCATCGTATGTACTATCTGAGTTTAGATTAATTTCATTCCATTCAAAAGAATATGGCGAAGAAAATTTTTCAATAACTTTTAGTTTATCATTCTGCAACTTAGTATTCTCTATATCATCCTTGTATGAACTATATTCTAGAGAAATAGTTTTGTCATCTTGCTGAGATTTAATCCAAAAAGCATGCTGGTCAATTAAAGAAAAATATTCATTCTGACTAATTCTATTTTTACTATTCAAAATTGCTTGAGAATAATTAAAGATTTTTTCTGAATTGTTATATTTAGCAGAATCAATTTTATTCCAATTAAGAGGGTTTTCCAAATCTTTTTCTCCTATGTCTATATATGAATATCTGTTGGGAAATATTAAATCACTTTTAACTCCTTCTAACTGAGTTGAGCCTCCATTAACTCTGTAAAACATATCAGTAGTAATCTTAAGTGAACCAAGATCTCCATATGTATTTCCTGAAATGACATTATTTAAGTTAATTATATTTTGAACTGTTCCTTTACCGTAAGTTTGTTTACTTCCCAATATTATAGCTCTGTTATAATCTTGAAGTGCAGCTGCTAATATTTCTGAAGCTGATGCAGAAAATTCATTAACAAGAACTAAAAGTGGGCCGTCCCAAATAACTGAAGGATCATTATCTCTTAAAATTTCTTTTCTACCACCAATACTTTTTACTTGAACTACAGGTCCTTTCTCTATAAAAAACCCTGTAATGTCTACAACAGTTTTTAATGAACCTCCTCCGTTATTTCTAAGATCAAGAATTAATCCATTTATTCCTTTAGACTTGAGACCTAAAATTTCTTTTTTGATATCACTTGCAGCATTTCTTTCTCCATAATCATCAAAATCAACATAAAATCTAGGTAGATTTATTAGACCGTAAGTATTTATATCATCTTTAATAATAGATGATTTTGCATAAGTTTCTGCCAGTTCAACAATATCTCGTGTTATTTCAACCTGTTCAATTCCACCATCAACTCTTTTAATGGTTAAGTATACATTTGTTCCTTTCTCACCTTTAATTAAGTCAGTTGCATCACTTAATTTCATTAATGATATCTCTGTAGGTTCTTCTTCTAAAGATTGAGCAACAGCAATAATAATATCTCCTACATTTAACAAGTTATCTCTCCATACTGGACCACCTATAATTACTTCAGAAATTTCAACTTGTTGGTTTCTTTTAAAAAGTCTAGCTCCTATCCCTTGAAATTTACCTGATATGTTTTGATCAAAAACTTCTTTTGCTTCAGGAGCTAGATAAGAAGTATGAGGATCATATTGAGTGACTATAGTATTTAAATAAATTGAAAACCAGTCTGATCTTTCAAGCTCACTGTTAAATTGGAAAAAGTCTTTAAGATTCTCTGATATTGATTTTCTAGATTCTTTTTCAATTTCATAATCAGAAATTAAATTATCATTTTCTTTTTCTTGGTCATTAATTTCTTTTTTTGATGCATATCCATCCAAAACAGATAGCTTAAGCCTTTTTCTCCATATTTTTTTTAGCTCATTGGAGTTTTCTGCATGTTCTAGATTATCATAATCAAGGTTAATTTCTTCGTTAACCTGAAAGTTAAATGGGACTTCTAAAATTTCCTCATAGAAGTTTTCGACTTCACCAATTCGTGTTTTTAAGGTTTCATGAACTATATTAAAAAAAGTAATATCAGATGAGTTTATTTGATCATCAATTAATAATCGGTATTCTGAAAATAATTCAATATCAGATTTAAGTAAGAATCTTTTTTGAGAATCAACTGCACTAATAAAATCATCATAAACCTTAATTGAAAAATCATCATTAATAATCTTGGGATCATAGTGTAACTTGTCTAAAACATATGATACTAGGTCTACAAGTAATTTATCTTTATTTGGTTCGTCACTTGAGAAATTAACATTAGATACTTCAAAGTAAATTACAAGTGAAACAATTGCTGAAATAATAAATCCGAAAATTCTTAAAAACATATTGCTAAATTAATTTAAATAAAACTTAAGCAAAATAGAATAACAGCAAAGTTTTTGTTAAAGTTAAAGTAGTTAATCGTTTTTATATCTTTACACTAAATAATTTCTATGGCTAAACCACTAATATTAGTTACTAATGATGATGGAATAAATGCACCTGGTATAAGAAATCTAATAAGTGTAATGAAAGAGATTGGTGATGTAATTGTTGTAGCACCTGATAGTCCTCAGTCTGGAATGGGACATGCTATAACAATAAATTCTACTTTACATACATCAAGAATTACTCCTATAAATTCTGAGATAACAGAGTATAGTTGCTCAGGAACTCCTGCTGATTGTGTTAAATTAGCAATAAATGAACTTATGCCAAGAAAACCTGATTTATGTGTCTCTGGTATAAATCATGGATCAAACTCATCGATTAATGTAATTTACTCAGGGACAATGAGTGCTGCTATAGAAGCAGGAATAGAAGGAGTTCCTGCGATAGGTTTTTCTCTTCTTGACTACAAGTGGAATGCAAATTTTGATGAATCTAAAGATTTCATAAAAAAAATTACTTTAAGTGCATTAAAAAATGGAATGCCAAATGGTGTTGTTCTTAACGTTAATATTCCATCAGTTGATAAATCTGAGATTAAAGGCATTAAAATTTGTAGACAAGCAAAAGCATTTTGGGATGAAGAGTTTGATAAAAGAAAAAACCCGTTAGGACAAGAATATTACTGGTTAACTGGAAAATTTGTAAATAAAGATAAAGGGGAAGACACTGATGAGTGGGCATTAAACCAGAATTATATATCTATTGTTCCTGTTAAGTTTGACCTAACTGCGCACCATGCCATTCAAGATCTAAATGAATGGAGTTTTAAATGAAATATTACATAATTGCTGGAGAAGCATCTGGAGATTTATATGGATCAAGATTAATTGATGAAATAAAATCAATTGACAAAAAAGCAAATATCCGATTTTGGGGAGGGGATAAAATGATCTTAAGTGGAGGATTTAATGTAAAACACATTAAAGAACTTGCTTTCATGGGATTCTACGAAGTTTTAAAAAACATACTTACTATCCGTAAAAATATAAACTTTTGTAAAAAAGATATTTCTGATTTTGACCCAGATAGGATTATATATATAGACTATCCTGGTTTTAATCTATTAATTAGTAAATGGGCCAAGAAAAAAGGCTTTAAAAACTATTATTACATAAGTCCTCAAATATGGGCTTGGAAAGAGAATAGAATTAAAACCATCAAGGAAAATATTGATAAGCTTTATGTAATATTTCCTTTTGAAAGAGAATATTATAAAGTTAGGCACAATATGAAATCAGAATATTATGGTCACCCACTTATTGAGCAAATTGATAATTTTAAAACAAACTTAGAATTTTATAAAGACAATAATATATCAAATGAAAGAGAGATAATAACACTACTGCCAGGAAGTAGATCTCAAGAAATTAATTCAATGCTTCCTATATTTTTAACTTTAAAAAAACATTTTTCAAAATATGAGTTCATTATAGCAGGTGTTAAAAATGTGGATGAAAGCATTTATAAAAAAGCATTAGAAATGAATGTAAAAGTTATTTATGATCAAACTTATGACTTATTATATAATTCAAAAGCTGCAATTGTAACAAGTGGAACAGCTTCATTAGAATGTGCTTTATTTAAGGTTCCTCAAATAGTATGCTATAAAACGAGTTTTATTAGTTATTTAATTGGAAAGACATTTATCAAGATTGATTTTATTTCACTTGTGAATATCATATTAAAACAAAAAGTAGTTCAAGAACTAATTCAGAACCAACTATCTGAAGATAGATTAATAAAGGAGCTTAATATGATAATTGAAGGTAAGAAGAGATCAATCATGCTTGATCATTACTCTAAAATATATTCTATGCTTTCATTAAATAACACATCCAATAATATAGCTGACTCAATAATTAAATCTTAAAGGAGTTACTCTACTCCATGCATCATTTCTACAATTTTCTTATTTGCAATTATCATTAGCACTCCAACAAAAGCTGGTAATATTGTGAATATTAAAAAGAAAACTGACATACCATATTCATCAACAATTGGATCAATATAACTTCCTGTAATTCCAGCACTATAATTTGCAATAAAATTAGCAACAAACCATACTCCAAACATTAATCCTACAAGTTTTTTAGGGGCAAGCTTACTAACATAAGATAACCCTACTGGGGAAACGCATAGTTCACCAAGTGTATGAAACAAATATGCTAATATTAAGAAAATCATACTTTGAGATGCAGTTGAAGCTCCTAGTGGTATATTAATTGAACCAAAAGATAAGATTGCAAAACCAAAAGATAAAAGCATCAATCCAATGCCAAATTTAATTGGACCCGAAGGATTATATTTTGATTGCCAAATTTTTGATAGAACTGGAGCAAATACTATGATAAAGAACGAATTCAAAATAGCAAACCATGAAGCGGGAACTTCAGTAGAATCCTTTAAAAATTCTCTACTAAGCATCCAAATAACAATGACCCATATAATAACAAAACTTGTAGCTAAAAAAATATTTGAAATTGCATATTTTTCGAAAGTGTTTTTAAATAGCAGATAAAGAATAATAGTTAAGATAACCATTGGGACAATTGTTAAAAGAGAATTAATAATTTTAAAAATTAAAGCTCCAGTTCCTGCTAAATCTCTATTAGTATAATCATTAGCAAAAATTGTCATACTTCCACCAGCTTGCTCAAAACCCCACCAGAAAAAGATTGTTACAAATGAAAAAATACCGATTACTACTAATCTATCAGTAACAATTTTTTGAGATATTTTATTGACCTCTTTAACTTTTATTTCATCCTCATTACGTTCGCTTACAGATAAACCAATGTCTCCAAATATTTTTTGACCAAAATGAAATTGTAGCATTCCAAAAAACATAAATATTCCTGCTAGACCAAAACCATAATGCCAATTAACTGTTTCACCTATATAGCCACATAATAATATTCCTAAAAATGCTCCTGAATTAATACCCATATAGAATATTGTGTAAGCAGCATCTTTTATTTTACCATCATCTTTATACATTTGACCAACTATTGAGCTAATATTAGGTTTAAAGAATCCATTACCTAAAATCAAAAGACTTAGTCCAACATACAAATAAAAATCATAGAAAACCTCTAATGCCATAGCTACATGACCTAAAGTCATCAATAAAGCACCTATTACAACCGCTTTTCTATATCCAAGAAATTTATCAGCAAGTAAGCCTCCAAAAATTGGAGTTATATAAACTAATCCTGTATACCATGCATACAATACTAACGCATCTTTTCTTTCCCAACCCCACCCTTGATTATCAAGGGAAGAAATAAGAAATAACACAAGAATTGCTCGCATACCATAATAAGAAAATCTCTCCCACATTTCAGTAAAAAAAAGAGTAAAAAGACCTGAAGGGTGACCCAATATTGTTCGTTGATTTATTTCATCACCATTAAAGAGATTTACATTTTTCATAGATACTGATTAGTTAGATTAAATTGAGATTGATTTCACTTATATTTACATAAAGTAAAGAAAATTATGCCAGAAAAAATAATTGGTTTTTCGAAACTTTCTAGAGAAGATAAGATAGCGTGGATTAGCTCAAATTTTCTTAATGACTCCAGTGAATTTAAAAATATTTTAAATAAATATTTAAATACTGATACTGAGGTTCAAACTTTACATAACTCTTTTTCTGAAAATAGTATTTCAAATTTTTATTTACCATATTCTGTATCTCCTAATTTTCTTATAAATAATAATAATTATTGTATTCCTTTAGTTTCAGAAGAAAGCTCTGTTGTAGCTGCATTATCTAATTCATCAAAATTTTGGTTTGAAAGAGGGGGATTTAAATCTAAAATAATCAATAAAATAAAGACTGGACAAATACATTTTAAGTATAAAGGCAGGAAAGAGTCTCTTATAAAATTTATAGATGATATTAAATTAGATCTCATCAAATCAACAGATTTGATAACAAAAAACATGAGAGTTAGAGGGGGTGGAATTGAAGAAATTAAACTCATTGATAAATCAAATGATTTAGATTTTTATTTTCAACTATCTGTTGATTTCAATACTGTAGATTCTATGGGAGCTAATTTTATTAACTCATGTTTAGAACAAATTTCTATAACTTTTGAAAGATTAATTAATGAATCAGATTATTTAAATGAATCCGAGAAAAAAATTAAAATAATTATGTCAATTTTATCAAATTATACTCCAGAATGTCTAGTTGAGGCTTCAGTAGAATGTGATTTAGATAAACTTGGAACTATTAGTGGTTTGTCTCCTCATGAATTTTCTTCAAAATTTAAAGATGCTTTTGATATAGCTCAAATTGATACTGGGAGAGCTGTTACTCATAATAAAGGAATTATGAATGGTATAGACGCCATTATTATTTCAACTGGTAATGATTTTAGAGCTGTTGAAGCTGCAGTCCATGCATTTGCTTCTTCGGATGGAAATTATAAAGGTTTATCTCAATGTTCAATAATTGATAATAAATTTAAAATAAGCCTAAAGATTCCAATTTCAGTTGGAACAGTTGGGGGAATTACAGATTTGCATCCTATGGTTAAATTATCACATAAAATACTGGGGAATCCTTCTTCATCAGATTTAATGAAAATCATATGTTCTGTTGGTCTTGCTCAGAATTTTTCTGCAGTTAAATCTCTAGTTACCTTAGGAATTCAGAAAGGCCACATGAAAATGCATCTTATCAATCTTTTAATGAAAAATAATGCTAGTAAAATACAGATTGAAAATGCTAAAGAATATTTTAAGAATAAGAAAATTAATAATCAATCAGTTATTGAATTTCTCAATTTAAAGGATTTCAAATGAGATTCTATAGTAACGGTAAGCTTTTAATAACAGGTGAATATGTCATACTAGATGGAGCTGTATCTCTTGCTGTTCCCTCCTTGCTTGGTCAATCATTAGAGATCATAAATAATGAATCAAAACATATTAAATGGTTCAGTAAAAACTCTGATGGTAGAGTTTGGTTTCATTGTACAATAAGAATTGAAAGCTTAAAAGTAGATTCAACTTCATCTAATGAAATTTCCAATAAACTAATTGAGATAATAAAAGTAATAAGAGAAATCAACCCAAACTTTTTAAATAAATCTGGCTCAAATATTACTTCACAATTAACTTTTAATAAAGACTGGGGATTAGGTTCTTCATCCACATTAATATCTAATCTTTCCCAATTTGCTGAGATAGATCCTTATGAGTTAAATAATAGAATTTTTAATGGAAGTGGATATGATATTGCATGTGCTAAATCTAAATCACCATTACTTTACAGATTAAGTAAAAATGAAAGAGACATAGAGAAAGTAAGTTTTAGACCAATTTTTCATGAAAAAATATACTTTGTTTATTTGAATACTAAACAAAACTCATTAACTGAAATCAGAAAATATAAAAACTTAAACCCTTCAAACACATTAATAAGTGAGGTTTCTGATATCACTAAAAAACTTTTGAAAAGTTCTGACCTAAAGAACTTCAATGACCTCATACACTCTCATGAAAAAGTTATTTCAAAATTGATTTCTAAACAACCTATAAAGCAAGAACTATTTAAAGATTTTAGAGGTGAGATTAAAAGCTTAGGGGCATGGGGAGGTGATTTTATAATGGCATCATGTGATGAAGACCCTTCAAGTTATTTTAAAAATAAAGGTTTCAACACTATATTAAAATATAGTGATTTATTAATCTAATAATATAAACTTCTATTATCGACAATTTCTGCCTTAGATTCTAAGACCTCTGGGATAAGTGTTGAAATTCTTTCAATTTCTCGATCAGCAAGAGAATTAGAAATTGCAGCACCTAAACTTATATCCTCAGCAGTATCTTTAGAAAGAAGTCTAATTAAATAAATTCCACTATTTCCTTTAAGGACATTTGAAGTTTCATCAATATTTAGTGCAAAAGCAGAACCAATAATATAAGGTTCAGAACCAGCACCAACTAGAATAGGGTCATATTGCGTAACAGCAGAAGCTCTTTCTAATTCAATATCATAATCAGTTGATAGTGATTCAATTTCAATATTAGATTTATATTTGTCTTTGAAAAAATCATATTTTTTTTCATTCAATAGAATCTGTGAAATTTCATCACGAACTTCTTCAATAATTGGTAATGATTTTTTATTAAAACTAGTAGCTTTTGCTACTACATAACCTTCATTAAGGGTAAATCTTTTAACATCGCCTGCTCTTGTTTTGTCCTCATAAAGCCATTTAATTACTTGTCTTGAATTAGTATAGCCGGGTAATCCTGCATCAAATTTTTCAAAGGAATTAAAGGAATCAATAAATAAACTTGCATCACTATTGTTAAGAGGCAGATTATTATTTGCATCAAATTCAGCCTGAGAAGCTAATCTATAATTAGTGTTTGAAGACTCATTAGATGGAATTATTTCTTTAACTATGTCTGCGATTAAAACTTTATTTAAATTACCATCCCTCTTCTTTTCAATCATTCTTGAAATTCTAAGGGTATTACCATCTTTGTATGGACCAAAAACCTCTCCCTTATTTAAACCAAACAAAATATCTGAAAAATCTCCTGAAAGCTCTTGTTTTGTCTTATATATTGAGTCCCAACTAACATCAGAGTAAATTTCTATATACTCTGCATAATCTTTAACACCTTTAAAACCTTCAATGTCTTCAACAGCATTAGTAACCTGATTCATTTGTGAAAAACCATCCCTTATCTGTTCAAGATCTGTTCTAATATTGTTTTCATCTAAACTAGATGCAACATCAGGAATATAGATATATTCAACTTTTCTGGACTCACCATTTTCATATATATCTCTATTCTTTTTTAAATAAGACAAAATTTCTGAGTCTTTAATTTTTAAAGTTGAGTCTGGAATAATTTCATATGGTATTCTTAAATATTCAATACTAACTTTATCATTCTCTAAATGATATTGAATATTTGACTCTACATTAGTATATATAACACTAGACTTAATAAGGTCAAAATAAATTTTTTGCTTGGCTAAAGAAATAATATTTTGCTCTTGAAGTCTCCATTGATCATACATAGTAGGGTTTGATGAATTAAGTTGAGTAATATAACTTGAAAACTTATTGAAATCAAAAAGACCAATTTCATTTTGAAATAAAGGATTCATTACTATAGACTCGTCACTTGAAATAATTTGTTCAAGCTGACCTCTTCCAGCACCAATACCAAGTTTGTCAATCTCTTGAATTAATGCTTGATTTTTTAGACCCTGGTTCCATGCTAGATTAACCGCATTAATCATGTTTAACCCATATACAGTTTGAGCTTGTTCAACCATCATATTAAACATCGCATAGTCAATTTCTTCACCGTTTATTTCACCAATGGGTTCATTTGCTCCAAACCCACCATTAGATGTAAAAACTCCAGAAAGCACAAAAGCAAACAGTGCCATTCCAATAACTATAATAAGGAAGATTGATCTTTTTCTGATTTGTCCTAGTATTGCCATAATTTAAATAATTTCGAAATTACAATTTAGTATTTATTTATACTATTCTTGATCAATTTTTTTTAGAACTACTTTTTCAATTTTAGATGAAGTTGCATGCAAGATTTCAATTGAATATTTATCTATTAAAATTTTATCTCCAATCTTTGGAATTTCTTCTTTATTAAAGACTATAAGGCCACCTAAGGTGTCATATGATTCAGATTCTGGTAATTTTAGATTGTAGGTCTTATTAAGATATTCTATCTCTAATCTAGATGAAAACTCATAAGCATCTTCAGATATCTGTTTTTCATAAAAGTCATAGTTATCATGCTCATCTTCTATTTCCCCAAAAAGTTCTTCAACTATATCTTCAACCGTAATAATTCCAGATGTCCCTCCATATTCATCAATAACGACTGCAATACTTTTTCTTTGAAGAGTTAATTTTTCTAAAACATCATTAACTAACATTGGCTCAGGAACAAATACCACAGGCAAAATAAATTCTCTAATGTTTAATGGTTTTTTTAAAAAATCAAAAGAATGAATATATCCAACAATATCATCAATTGAATCTTTATAAATAGGGATTTTTGAAAGTCCTGTTTCTATAAATAAATCCTTTACTTTTTGAATTTTTGTCGAATCCTCAAGTGCAATTATTTCAGCCCTAGGGACCATTATATCCCTTGCTTTTATTTCAGACAACTCCAATGCGTTTTGAAAAATCTCAATTTCTGAATCTAAATTTTTATCAGACTTTTCAATTTCATTTTCAATATAATTTTCTAGTTCAATCTTGGAAAAAGAAATTGATGATTCATCTGAATTAACTTTAAAAAAAGATTTAAGAATAAAATTTGAAATAATTGTGACTAAACTAGTTATTGGATAGAAAATAGTGTAGAAAAAGTATGCTGGAATCGCAAAAACTTTCATTGAAATATTTGAATATATCTGGAATAATACTTTTGGAATAAATTCTGCAGTTACTAAAATAACTAATGTAGAAACTAGAGTCTGAATCAGAACAATTGTTAGCTCATTCATTACTGAAAGATTCATAAATGTTAGATTGTCAACAATAAATTGACCCATAAATATTCCATAAATAACCAGCGCAAAATTATTGCCAATTAACATAGTTGCTATGAATCTAGAAGGGTTTTGTGTAATAATTGATAGTAATTTTGGAATTAATCCTACTTGATTTTTTTCAATTTCAAGATTCAATCTATTAGAGGAAACATATGCTATTTCCATACCAGAGAAGAAAGCTGATAATAAAAGACTAAAAATTATTATCATTTAATTTTTATTTGAGTATTTCTTTCTAAAATGTCTTCTAAATAAAGCCATAAAAACAGAAAGAATTGAGAAGCCAAGGAATAAGTATGCCCTATTGTTATTAACACCCCAATTTTCAAAAACACTAAAAATAGATATTACTGCAATAACCCAATAAAGTATTTCTGAAATAATATAATGTTTCATTATTCTGAGATATTAATTGATCCTGTTAAATTTCCAGTTACAAGATCGGTAAAGTCTCTATTTGAATCAAGTCGATTTGCAATTATTTTATTCGTTTTATCAGTATACTCAAAATCATCTTCAGTAAAGAGCCATTCATTTTCAGTATCATAATATAATTGGTCTGTAGTGAGCAACTCTCCTTCAGTAGTAGTTATTTTTACATTTCCTTGAAATTCCATGAATCTAAAAGAATTATATACAATCGCATAGTCAGAGCTTATAGTGGATGTTTTATTAATATCATATATTATTAACTCTACATCTTCGAAAAATTCAGAGAAATTTAGCTGGTCATTTGTATAATCATAGTGAATTTTTCCAGATACAAATGACTTTGTAAGTGTTGAATCAGTATATGTCATTGTAAAATTTTTAGCAATACTTACAGGAATTTTTTTATTTTGAGAGATAGTAATTGTAGGCTCCGTAATACATGAAGAAAAAACTATTAAAAAAAATAAACTGTAATAAGAATTGTATTTCATTCTAAAGGTTTGGAACCTTAACACTTCTTCTTATCCAACATGAAAAGGTAATTGTTGTTCCTTGATTACCTTCAGTAAATATATCTGTTTTGGATGGTGCTCTCCCATTAAAAGCTGCAACAGATTGATTTGCCAATTTCTTTAATGAAGCGTCAACTCTACCTGCTTTTTGGGCAGTTTGTGAAGCTAACCAAAATACTGCTTTTTTATTAAACTGTGAATCACCACATCCATTTGCGCTATCAGCATACATATTAGCAATTAAAATGTAAGCTTGACCTAAAGAGGGCTGAAAAGATAATGCCTGCTGTGCATAATCTCTTGCAGATGATCTTCTGCCAGCATTTTTGAATTTAACTGCAATCTTATAAAGAATATTTGCCTTTTTATAATTATCTGTTTGCAAAGAAACGGACTCTTGATAGTATTTTAATGCCTCGTCTGAATTTCCTTTCTTATCATTTAAAATACCAAGATAATAAGCTGAGTCAGCTGAAGGCTCTAGAATATGTAATTGTTCAACTAAAGTGACAAATAGTGGGTCATCTGAACAATCTTTTCCATCTAGTCTCCCAGCAGCTCTTCTAATCCATAACGGGTTATTTTTATTTTCTTCAAAGTTTTTTGAATACAGTGGAATTAAAATATCACAAGTAGCTTCCTTAGCAATTCTCTGATCTATTAATCTTAAATATGCACTTACTGCATTAGAGTTTGTGTCATATATTTTTTTATTTCTAACCTCCCTAGATGTTAAAGGGGTTCCAGATTCTTCCTTTTTTAGAATTATATCAATATTTTTTGAAATGTTAGTTTTCAAAAGTTCAAACTTCTCTGTCAATTCCTCATAGCTTTCAAACAGAGTTTCTAGATTGATTTTAGTTCCAGATTTATAAAGATCATATCCTGTTTGAAAATAATAGGCTAATGATTTGGGGTTTGTAAAACTTGAAGGGTCATTTTTAAAAGCAAAATCAAATGTATCATATATCAAAGCTTTATCATTGACTCCATTATCAAGCATTGCTTGACCTTTACTACTGTAAATTTTACCAATTTGTCTAATACCTTTTCTTTCTGGAAAATTTTCTATCCATTGGTCATATAAACTTAACAAGTCATTTAAATATTTTGTTTTCTCCTCTTCGGATGGGGATTTTTTTATAAAATCTTTAAGTATTAATTCCCCATATTGGTATGTAGCTACATTAAGATTTGGACAGTTATCCAAAACTATTTTCCAAGGCTCGTATGCTGCTTGATAATTTTTGATTTTAGCAGATTCTGCAAAAATAGATAATTGCTCTAAACATTCATCAGAAGTTAGTTGAGAGAATAAAGGAGATACAAATAATATTAAAAATAAATTTCTAAAAAAACTAATACAATTCATAGAGTTTAAGTCTAATTAAACTTTCTTTTTATAAACCAAACATCATTAAGAGATAAACCTAATCGAAGAGCAAAATAATTTTCTTTAATTAAATTATCATCATTTCCAATTTTACCTAATTCAAGACCTAAATTTGCCTTTGAAAGTCCTGCTATTGGTAAACCAAGTCCCAAATTTAAACTAAATTGATTTATAGGCAAATTATTTACAATAATACTTTTTTTCTCATTTTTAATACCAAATCTATATTTAATTCTTTTCCAATAACTAATTAAGGATGAGCTATCTGGGATTATATATCCACCTATTGATAATGAATTGGAATCTCTGTAATCTACATTTTTAATATTCAAAAAAACATTTTCAAAACTTGATGATAATTTACTTTCATACTGAAGGCCAACAAACCATGAATTTTTTTTCTCTAATCCTAAAGAATAAATTGATTTTTTTGGAACTGGAAGCTTCGTGTTTTCTAATCCTCTTGAGTTTAGATCAACATCAACAAAATCCCCTAATGATTCAAGTGTGATTGAAGATGTGTTTGATGTATAAAGTGACTCAATATTAAATGAATTTAAATCTCCTTCTGGATAAAAACTATAAACAAGATTAAGAGTTAAATCGTTTTTTAATGGAATTGATAAATTTGAAGAAAAATGATAAGTAAATCCTGATATTTCTGAGCTACTATTCGAAAAAACTCCATAATTGACACCTTCCATTAAATCAAACTTTTCGTAATTAAATTTTCCAAAGTTGTAGTTAGCAGTTGCACCTAAAGAAAAATATTTTAGAAAGGGAACACCCACAGATAAGAAAGCTCTATTGATATTACCATCAGCTCCAAAAAGTCTTGAGCTTATAGAGTTAGCTGAATTATAATCATCAGTAGTTTGAAGATTAAATCCCATTGATGAGTATGGAAGAACACCAAAGCCAAAACCAAATTTTTTCAGCGGAATACCTATTGCAATATAATTTATGTTTGCAGTATTGATCTTATCAGTTGAAACACTATTAGAAATTCCAGTTGTTTTATAGAATGTCCCTATTAAATAGTTAGTGGTTTTTAACTTTGCTAATGATGAAGGATTATTGATGTTAAATTCTATTGAATCTATTGCAGAATCAATACCCCCCATAGATATGCTAGAAACATTACCAAGAAAATTTATTTCACCTAATTCATTAAGTGAATAAGGAGATCCAGTATTTGTTTGAGAAAAAACAAATGCTGATGATATAATAAATGATACTAGTAGGAAGTAATTTTTATTCACCTTCATTAAGTTTTATAATATAGTTAAGACCAAACGCTAAAAAGTCTTGGTCCGCAAAGATTGCATTTTTTATCTTATTTAACAAAAAGATTGAGTCACCTCCTGTTATAATAACGTTAAACTTAGAGTGACTTTTTTTCAGACTATTAATGTATTGATTAATCTCTCCAACTATTCCATTATTAACACCAATATGAAGAGACTCTTCTGTATTAGCACCTATTATTTTAGTAATGTCTTGATATTTTAGTAATGGTAAATTAGATGTGTAGTTAGAAAAACTAGAATATCTCATTCTAATGCCAGGAGAAATTGCCCCACCATGATAAATATTTTGTGAATCAATAAAGTCATAGGTTATACAAGTACCCATATCTATTACTAAACTATTCTGGTCTTGAAATTTTAAAACTGCAGATGAAATTAAACCAATTCTATCCTGACCCAAAGATTTTTTTGTTTCATAATTATTTGTAAATGGGATTTTGAGATTGTTATCTGAAAAGTCATAATAATTTGAATTTTTAAAAATGTTAGATAATTGATCTTTATAACTCTTAGTCACTGAAGAACATATAATATTCCTAATATCATCAATAGCAATTAATTTTAAATAATGAATTAGAGCGTTTTCACTTAATACCTCTCTTTTAATAATTTCATTATTTTTAAATAAATAAACTTTTACTGCAGTATTTCCTATGTCTATAACCAAGTTCATTCAATAAAGTTTTTTATAAAATTACAGAAACATTTGAATACGGCTTTGTTTAAAATTAATATATTTGCCATTGCTTTATGGTACCTTAGCTCAGTTGGTAGAGCAAAGGACTGAAAATCCTTGTGTCCCTGGTTCGATTCCTGGAGGTACCACAAAAAATCCTCAGCTAACGTTGAGGATTTTTTTGTACTTTAATAATCCCTAATTCTTATTACTATTGACCTATTATATTGATCGACTTTATTTTAAAAAGAACAAGTTTTGGATGTTCAAGCTAATGGGTGGCTATACATTCAATAAAAATATCCTTAAGTCTAATGGTCAAGGGTTTTTTAAACTTCTTGGTACTGGTTCAAAAAATGGTTTTAGTGTTTTCCCTGACTTTTCAAATTATGTTATGATATCATCGTGGAAAGATGATTCTGATAGGAAAGCATTTTTAGAAAAAAATAAAATCATGACAACTATTTTAAGATAAATGTCATGAAAGGATAGAAATAAAAATTGATCCTTATGAATTTAAAGGCTCATGGAATGAGATTAATCCGTTTAAAAATGATAGTAGTTATAAAGGTGGAAAAATTCTAATTATAACTAGAGCAAGAGTTAAGTTTAAAAAAATATTAGAGTTTATAATAAGCACTTCTAAGGCCTCTAAATCAATTAAAAATCATAGTGGTGCTTTATATTATAAAGGTGTTGGTGAACTTCCAATAATTGAGCAATCAACAATCAGTATTTGGGAGACTGAAGACAAGATGAAATTGTATGCCTACAACAATTCAGATCATATGAAAATCATTTCAAAGTCTAGAAAAAGAAGATGGTACTCTGAAGAGCTTTTTGTAAGATGTAATGTCATACATGATAAAAAAATAAATGAGTAAAAAAGCAATAATTATTGGATCAGGAATAGCTGGACTTGCATTATCAGTTAGGCTTAAAGTTAAAGGATATGATGTCCATGTATTTGAAAAAAATGAATCTTATGGCGGAAAGTTACACGAGTTTAAATTAGGAGAATATAGATATGATTTTGGACCAAAACTTTTCACTTTACCAGAGTTATTAATTGATTTGTTTAAAATTTCAAATCATAATATTGATGACTATATTAAATATAAAAAAATTGAAGTTGGATGTAAATATTTCTGGGAAGATGGTAAAGTTTTTAAAGCATTTTCAGATAAACAAAAACTTATAAAAGAAATTCTCTCTGAGTTCGATACAGACAAAAAAAAATTAAGTAATTATTTAAATAAATCAAAAACAAAGTTTGACTTAACTAGAACAATTTTTTTAGAAAAATCATTGCACAAAGCTTCTACATTTTTTTCTGTTTCAGCTTTTAAAGCAATTCTAAATTTTTTTAGCTTGGATATATCTAAGCCTCTTAATCAATTGAATGAAGAAGCTTTTGATGATAAAAGGTTAGTTCAGTTATTTAATAGGTTTGCTACTTATAATGGATCTAATCCATATGTTACTTCAGGTATAATGTCAATGATTCAACATTTAGAACATGACCTAGGAGTATTTATGCCATCTAATGGGCTGTCAGATATTTCCAAATCCATTTATAATTTAGCAAATGATCTTGGTGTCACATTCAGCTTTAATTCAAATATTGATAAAATTATTACGGATAAAAACAAGGCTATTGGAGTAGAAAAGAATAAACAGAAGTATCTCGCTGATATTATTGTCTCTAATATGGATGTAAACTTAACCTACAGTAAATTATTAAATGGATTTAAAAAACCTAGATATTTAAAAAATTATGAACCTTCTAGCTCAGCAATAGTTTTTTATTGGAATATAAATAGGAGCTTTAAAGAACTTGATTTACATAACATAATATTTAGCAAGAATAATTATAAGGAGTTTGATTACATTTTTAATAAAAAGTTAATGTATGAAGATCCAACTATATATATCTGTCCTACTTCAAAAGTTGTTAAAAATGATGCTCCTGAAGGATGTGAAAATTGGTTTATTCTAATTAATTCACCTTATGATTCTGGACAAGACTGGAATAATATTAAAAATACTTTAAGACAAAACATTATTAAAAAAATAAATCATACATTAAATATATCAATAGATAAACATATTGTAATGGAAGAAGTATTTACTCCAAAAGATATTGAAATTAAGACTCTATCTCAATATGGTTCACTTTATGGAAGCTCAAGTAATTCTATAATGTCTGCATTTTTAAGACATCCCAATTTTTCTAAAAAAATTAAAAACTTATACTTTTGTGGAGGAAGTGTTCATCCTGGAGGAGGAATACCATTATGTTTAAACTCAGCAAAAATTGTATCCGAATTAATTAAATAAAATGACAGGACTATCTAATAATAAAGAATTTTTAAGAATGTCAATTTTTTTTCTTTGGCTAATTAACATAAGTGGATTTTTTGGAATGTTGTCAGATCAAAATGAATTCTTCCTATCCACTACTCCATATGTCCTTTCATTGACTTTATTGTTATTGATTTTAAATCATGACCTATCTAGTAAAAAATCGAAAATTGGTTTAATGCTTATTTTTTTATTTGGTTTAATTGTTGAGCTTCTTGGAGTCAACTATGGTCTTTTCTTTGGGGATTATAGTTACGGAGCTAATCTTGGTTCAAAAATTTATGGAGTACCATATGTAATTGGATTTAATTGGGTATTATTAATTATAGCTACAGGTAGTGTTTCTGATAAACTTATAAAGGGAAAAGAAATATATAAGATAATATTTGCTTCATTTCTTATGGTATTAATTGATCTTCTTATGGAAAAAAGTGCTCCAAAACTTGACTTCTGGGAATTTGTAATATCTCCTGTTCCTTTTTCTAATTATTTGTGGTGGTTTATATTTTCACTTTGTTTTCAATATATCTTTTTCAAAACAGTTAAAACTAAAGAGTATAACCTATCATCAAATATTTTAGTCATTCAATTTATCTTTTTTGGGATGTTAGCTGTTTTTCTGTAGATTTATGATAAATAATTCAATTATGAAATATATATACTCTATAATACTACTTGCATTAATTACTAGTTGTAACATGCCGGTTGAAAATCAAACTAATAATGGTGAGCCAGAAGGTTCTCACACTTCTGCTGAATGGCAGATATGGGCTTATTCAACAGCAGCTCCAGATTATATTGCTGAAGATGCTACTGTCTTTGATGGTCCACCAGACATGGGAGGAAATCTTCTAAGAGAAGGTACAAATGGATGGACATGTTTACCAGCAAATCCAAGAGGTCAATCTGATTCTGAAAATGGATGGGTAGATGCTCATGAAGCTATGCCACTTTGTGGTGATGGCGAAGTATTTAAATGGATAGGAGCATATTTTGCAGGAGAAGTTCCTGTTATGGATAAAGATGGCTATGCATGGATGCTTCATGGTGATATGGGAGAAGATAATACTATGGCTGGAGTTATGACTAAAGA
Source organism: Candidatus Marisimplicoccus framensis (assembly GCA_905182065.1). GTDB lineage: Bacteria > Bacteroidota > Bacteroidia > Flavobacteriales > Flavobacteriaceae > Marisimplicoccus > Marisimplicoccus framensis. The sequence continues at coordinate 647,924 of CAJIZN010000001.1, read as the reverse complement.
GGAAGCAGCTCCGGGACAATGGATTGAATCTGGACCACATTTAATGAGAATGCCAGCTGATCCATCTTCACTAGATGGTATGACAACTGATTTTAATTCAGGAGCACCATATGTTATGTTCGCAGGAACAACTTATGCTCATGTAATGTACCCAATGCAAGATTATTTTATCTACACAAAAGAATAAAATTCTTTCATCTAAAAAAAAGACCCTCATTAGTGAGGGTTTTTTTTATTTATTATTTTCTTTTTCTATGGGAGGGGTTGGAATTCCAATACTTTGTGAAGGTAATTAGTTTCATTCATTTCTCTCTCTAACATTTCTAATGATAGAGGCTTACCTGAATCCTTCCTAGATACATTATCTCTTGAATCTGTTACAACTTTTTCAATCTCATTATTTATTTCCTCTGGTAAATTGTCCTGATTACTCTTCAAAACATCTAAAAACTTTTTCCAAAAAGAGTATCAACCATAAGCTTTCGTCTTAGATTAAAAGATAAAGTTCCCATTTGTTTAATAAGAGAATCTTTATCATCTTGACTTAACCCCTCAAAATTTTCATAGTCCATTGTCTTTTTATAATGAGCAAACATTACAGGAATCTGTTCAATAGTGATAATCCAAACATCAAATTTTCCTTGTGGATAATGTTTCTTTTTTATATCTGAATATAAGTTTGAGGGAACAACCAAGTATATGTCTTTTTTAACCTTAGGTAGTTTAGCATATTTCTCTTGATCTTTAACTTTAGTATTTATATCACTTATAAATGATACAGTATCTTGATTATCTTTGGGAGATTTAGCATCAAAAATAATATATCTATCATCTACAAAAATTGAATTATCAGGTTTTTTTCTATCAGGAAATTCTTGTGGCCCTATATATTTAATACCATAATTATTGCATTCATTTGTAATAAAATTTGCAACATCTAATTCATGTGTTTGCCAAGATACTTTTCTCAAATCTTCTTGTTCAATTCTTTGTCTTTCTTTTTCTAAATCTTCTGATTGTTTCTTTGATTCTGCTCTAGCCATATATCCATCATAATCTGCCATCTTTCTATCAAAGGCTTTCCTTCTTTCTTCACTTGTTGTTTCAAACTTTGTTACTGAATCTCTAAGTTGCCTAATCTCGTCATCTTTTTTAATAATGGTGTCTTCAGATTTTTTTAAGTCGTTAAGACGACCAAGATTTAACTGAATATTCCCAATAATTTCAGGGAAATTATCAAGTTTTGAATTTAATTTTACGAATCTTTCTTTAAAATTTTCCAGGTAAATAATCTTTGAAAAAATCCATAGTTATTAATTCTTTCAAAAATATTTTGAACATCTTTTAAAGTCTCTTTTAGAGTTTCAAAATTATTATTTTGAGTATCCATATTTAAATATAATTAAAAAAAAAAGCCTTCCAATAGGAAAGCTTATTTAGTTGCCTTAAGCAACACACAACAGTACAAATGTAATCTTTTTTAAGCATTTGACTTTATATATTTCAAAAAGTCTGAAATAGCCTCCTTAATTATGTCTATATCATCTGTGAAATGATTTATCATGATACTGAAAACATATTGTCTTCCTTTATCTGTTATAATATATCCAGAATAATTATGATTATTTTTTAATGTACCTGTTTTACCCCAAACAAAATCTTCAGTTTCAGTTATAATATAGTTATTAGGAAAGATTTTCTTAATTCTATCTAGCCCAAGATATTGGTATATTTTTTCTAAAGCTAAAACTAATGATGAAGGTTTGATTAAATTATATCTAGAAAGTCCCGAACCATCAAATAACTGTATTTTATTATCATCTAAACTGTTCAGTATTATTTTAAGGCCTTTATCTACTGATATTGTATCGTTAGATCTAAGAGAAATATTTGCAGCTAAACTTTCAGAAATAAGATTATCTGAATCTTTCAAAATAGCAGAGTATATATCATCTTTAATATTACTATTCCATGTTTTATAATTTTTCAACTCGTCTTCCTCAAAGCTTAAAGAAGTTTTAAAGAAACTCTCTAAAAGATTCATGGTGTTTTTTCTTGACGTAACAAATGGATAATAAATTGTATCTCCAACTTTTATTAAAGAAGGGTTAATAAAGAAATTATTTTCTTGATGATCTCTAGATACTTTTTCTTCCTGCTTAAAGTTCATATCTACTTTAAAAATATCAGGAGTTACTTTAATAGAGTCGTTTAATTCTTTAACAACTTGAATGACATTTCCATAAATTGGCATTTCTGATCTTTCAGCTTGAAAATAATATTTAAAATCATCCCAAGCCCAAGCAGGACCATATTTAGTCAAGTCAATATTAGGCTTGTGATATACAATATGGTTAAAGGGTTTAATGAAACTCTCTAAATCCTCATCATCATATTTTGGATGAGCTATAAATGGGTATCCAGTTGATGAAATCCTTAATGTATCATTAGAAATTTTATATTTAATTGAAGGAATAGTATCGCCTGAGGTTAATGAACCTAGAACAGTTAGAATTTTTATATTGGATGCTGGAGTCATTGAGGTATTAAATCTAACTCCTGATATTTTTTTATCCTTATTCAATTGTTTAATTGCTATTGAAACAACAGAACTTTTTAAATTTTCATTTTTTGAAATCCACCTATCAATCTTTTTACTGGAAATTTGAGAATAAACATTAGAGCATAACAAGAATAGAATTATAGCCTTCTTCATCTAATTAAATTAATGAAAATCTATTTAAATAATTACGTTTAGCAAAATTATTAATCATGTTAAGTTGACTTAACATTTTTTTATATATATTTGTAAAGTTAGCTTAACATATAAAATTAAAAATGAAATTAAAAATATTAAGAATTATGGCAATAATTACAGGGTTAATTGGAACAACTTTAATTAATAGATTTATGGAAGGAGGAGCTTTTTTTATGTCTCTTGTTCTTATCTGTTTATTAATATCAATTTATTTTACAGCAAAATCTTTTTTGAATATCAAGTCAAACGTTGAAATTTCAAAAAAAATGCTAAAACATATAAGCGATAGTGGCACACTGGGTCTAGCTTTAGGAGTAATGGGAGCTTTTTTAGGATTAATAAGTGCTTTTGATGTTTTGGAAGCAACAGGAGCAGCAGAACCAGGTATTATTGCTGGAGGTCTTAAAGTTGCATTACTTTCTCCACTTTTTGGATTATTAACTTTTTCAGTATCGAAGCTTGCAATTCTTATACTTAGAATACTTCAGAAATAAAATAACAACTATGATCTTATCCAAAAAAGAAATATCAATCTTAATAGAAATTATTTTTTCTATATCATTTGCATTTATTTTTATACCATATTTTTATGAAAACAATGATAATAATTTGGTTTTAATGGATGGCTTAGTGAGAATAGTAATTGAAATCCTAGTATTTGCATCAATCTATTTCTCTGTTGCATATTCTTTATTAGAGTTTGTCTTTAAAAAGAAAGAAACTAAAGATGAAAGAGATGATCTAATTAATTCAAAATCTTATAAAGTAGGGTACTTACTTTATGAATTCTCATTATTTATATTTATTGGATATGTATGCTCTAGAATGAATTTTTCATTCATATTAAAGAATTTGAAGAACGAAGGATTGTATGAAAACTTTACCCTAACAGATGCTGGAGTTGTTTTTATGATTCTGGCACTACTTGTGTTTATCTCAATTGTTAAATCACTATATCAGTTTTACTTATATAGAAGCATCTAAAATGATACTAAAAAACAACTTAAAAGAAGTGAGACAGAAAAAAGGTTTCACTCAAGAAGAATTAGGTAATAGTGTTGATGTGAGTCGTCAAACTATAATTTCTATTGAAGGGTATAGATATAAACCTACTTTAGAATTAGCTATGAAAATTTCAAAAAAACTAAATATCAAAATTGAAAAACTATTTTATTTTGAGGATTAACTACTAATAAAATTTAAAACCATGAAAAAAATATACATTTTATGGAACAGGATCATTAACTTTAAAATTAAAGTTTTAAAAATATTTTTAAAAAAATTAAATTAAAAACATGAGAAAAAAATTTACAAACTTTCAAATTGTAGTAGCAGTTATTTTTCTGTTTATATTTTTTGCACTTTTGATTTTTTAAGAAACCTTCCGATAGAAAAAAGTATGGTTTTTAAAACAAAAAAAATCCCCCAATTTGGAGGATTTTTTTTTGCGGTCTGGACGGGACTCGAACCCGCGACCCCCTGCGTGACAGGCAGGTATTCTAACCAACTGAACTACCAGACCAAAGCGGTTGCAAATATAATTATTTTGAGTTATAAAGCTGCATTAATTGCATCTTCGTAAGTTTTTTTTGGAGCTACCCCTACTTGTCTTGATACTAGCTCACCATCTTTGAATAAAAGAACTGTTGGTATGTTTCTTACACCATACTTAGCAGCAAACTCTTGATTCGCATCTACATCAATTTTACCGACGACAGCTTTTCCTTCAAAGTCTTTACTTAACTCATCCATTATTGGTCCAACCATTTTACATGGACCACACCATTCTGCCCAGAAATCTACCAATACAGGCATATCTGATTTAAGGACTTTTTCATCAAAAATTGAATCGTTTAATTCTAATGCCATAATTATAATTTAAGGAGCAAATCTAAGATTAATTCTTATAAGAATTAAATTTTAAACTAATTTAATTTATATCTAAATTCATCTTGCTCCAATGATACTAGGAGCTCTTTTGTTATTGATACTTTAGCTTGTTCTGATATCATGTTTAATTTATATTTATTTTTTGAATCATAAATATCAAAATAGACTGGCTTCGAACCTTTGTGTTTTGATAATGTATTTTTTAATTTTTTAAGCTCGTTTTCATTAAAATTACTTGAATCTATTTTAAATGTTATTTTTTTTGAACTTGAATCTATTATACCATCTAATAATTCCATATTTAAAAACTGAATTCTAGGATCTCCAACCCTTCCTGTTTCTCTGTTTACCCATCCTTCTTTAACTGCAATTCTTAATCTTAAAATTTTATTCTCTTCAATCAGGTGTTTGTACTTTAAATAATCTTCTCCAAAAATTCTAAATTTATATTGATCATTAAAATCTTCAAATGAAAAAACTCCAAATCCGTTCCCTGTTTTTGAAACTAGATGTTCAACCTCATTAATTATACCTCCTACATAAAAGTCTTTATTTACTATTCTATTTAAATCACTTAAGGAGGAAAGTCCAGTAGATGTAAAATTGTTTATCTCCTTTAGATAATCATCAAGTGGGTGAGCAGAAATATAAATACCTACAACTTCTCTTTCCTTCTTTAATCTTTCAAGATTAATCCACTCTTCACAATCTGGCATAGTTAAATCAGAAGTATCATTAATTACGCCTTCCCCAAACAAACTAATCTGAGAGGAATTAACAGATTCTTGATATTTAGCCCCATACTTAACGGTTTTTTCTAAAAAAGTGAGCCCATCATTATCTATATTAAAGTATTGAGCTCTTTTATTTTTGAATGAATCAAATCCACCAGCCAAAACAAGGTTTTCAAAAGTTTTTTTATTTGCCAATCTAAGATCAATTCTTTTAGCAAAGTCATATATATCTTTATAATTACCATCTTTTCTATTTTCTACAATTGTCTCTACAGCTCCTTTACCTACTCCTTTAATTGCACCCATTCCAAATCTAATGGCTTTATCTTCATTAACATTAAACTTATAAAAAGACTCATTAATATCTGGGCCTAAAACTCTAATTCCCATTCTCTTACATTCCTCCATGAAAAATGAAACCTGTTTTATATCATTCATGTTGTTAGAAAGAACAGCGGCCATGTATTCAGAGGGATAGTTAGCTTTTAAATATGCTGTTTGATAACCTATAAATGCATAACATGTAGAATGAGATTTATTAAATGCATATGATGCAAAAGCCTCCCAATCTTTCCATATTTTTTCTAAAATCTCAATACTAAATCCGTTCTCTTGACCACCAGTCATAAATTTTGGTTTTAGCTTCTCAATTAAAGAGAAGATTTTCTTACCCATTGCTTTTCTAAGCAAGTCAGCTTCACCTTTTGAAAAATCTGCAATTTTTTGAGACAATAACATCACCTGCTCTTGATATACTGTGATACCATATGTCTCTTTAAGAAACTCTTCCATTTCTGGCAAATCATATGCAATAGGTTCAGACCCATGTTTTCTGGCAATAAATGATGGAATATATTCTAATGGACCTGGCCTATAGAGTGCATTCATTGCAATAAGATCATTAAAATCTGAGGGTTTCAATTCCTTTAAATATTTTTGCATTCCAGGCGATTCATACTGAAAAATTCCCACTGTCTCTCCTTTTTGAAATAATTGATATGTTTTATCATTATCTAAAGGAAATTCTTCAGGATTCAGTTGAATGTCATATTTATATTTGATCAATTTCACTGTGTCCTTTATAATAGTCAGTGTTTTTAAACCTAAAAAATCCATTTTCAAAAGTCCTGCATCCTCAACTACTGAATTATCAAATTGAGTTACATAAAAATCTGAATCTTTTGCTTTAGTAATTGGCACAAATTCCGAAATATCACTTGGTGTTATAATAACACCACAAGCATGGATACCCGTGTTTCTAAGAGAACCTTCCAACATACTTGCTTGTTTTAATGTTTGAGCTGATAAGTCCGAAGAATTATAAAGTTTTTTCAACTCACTTACTCTACTAAATTCATCTGTCCTAAGCTCTAATTTTAAGTCAGCATCTTTTTTAGAAAAAATTTCTCCAAGCTTCATGTTTGGCACTAGCTTTGAAATTCGATCAACCTCAGATAATGATAAATCAAGAACTCTGCCTGTATCTCTGATTGATGATTTAGCTGCCATTCTTCCGTAAGTAATTATTTGAGCAACTTGTTGAGATCCATATTTATCTACTACATATTCTATAACTTTATTTCTTCCTTCATCATCAAAATCAATATCTATATCTGGTAAACTAACTCTATCAGGGTTTAAGAATCTTTCAAAAAGTAAATTATATTTGATAGGATCAATACTAGTTATACCCAGAGCATAAGCTACAACTGATCCAGCAGCTGATCCTCTTCCTGGTCCTACAGATACTCCCATTTCTCTTGCAGCATTAATAAAGTCTTGTACAATCAAGAAATATCCAGGGTATCCTGTTTTAGAAATTACTTCAAGTTCAAAATCTATTCTCTCTTGGAGAGCCTTGTCTAGGTTTTTATATTTTGTCTTTATTCCCTCTAGAGTTAAATGTCTTAAATAAAGGTTTTGTCCTTTTTGACTGTTAAAGTCATTTTTTTGGATAAATTTTTCTGGTACGGTAAAATCAGGGAGCAATACTTCCCTTGCAAGATCAAAAGGTTCAACTTTATCTATTATATCAGAAATATTGTAAATACTATCAGGAATATCGCTGAAAAGCTTGAACATTTCATCCTTTGATTTATACCAGTACTCCTCATTAGGCAAACCATATCTAAATCCTCTTCCTCTTCCAATTGGAACTGCTTGCTTTTCACCATCTCTAACACATAATAATATATCATGTGCATTAGCTTCAGATTTAGTAGTATAAAAAGAATTATTTGTAGCAATAAGTTTTATTCCATACTTAGAGCTAAATTCTTTAATTATAGGTAGAACATAATCTTCATTTTCCTGTTGATGTCTTTGAATTTCCAGATAAAAATCTGATCCATAAGTGTCTTTCCACCAACTTAAAGATTCTTCAGCTTTTTCTTCTCCTTGATTCAAAATTTTCGAAGAAATCTCACCTCTTAGACCTCCAGACAAAACAATTACATCTTCAGCATATTTGCTAAGAATATTTTTATCAATCCTAGGGAGATAATAAAAACCGTCAATATTAGCAATTGAACTTAATTTTGAAATATTTCTAAAACCATTTTTGTTTTTTGCTAAAAATATCATTTGATATCCATCATCTCTGTTAGATTTATCTAGATGATTTTCACATACATTTAACTCACAACCTATTATTGGTTTAATATATTTTTGACCTTCTTGTAAATTTTCATTGTAATTTTTAAGTGTTTTGATAAAATGAAATGCACCCATAAGATTTGACTTATCAGTAATAGCTATTGCATCATGAGAATGCTCTATAGAATATTTTAATAAATCTGAAATCTTTGATGTTGATTGTAAAATTGAAAATTGAGTGTAGGAATGAAGATGCCCAAATTTAAATTCTTGTGAAGCTTCTTTTATTGGATTAGATTCTTCAATAGTATCTAGCTTTACATTTTCCTTTAATAGTTTCGATTCTTCAAATAAATTAATATGCACTATATCAATAACTTTAATCTTATTAAGATCAAGATCAGTGAGTTTTTCAATAATATCTATATGAGTTGAAAGAGAGTTAGGATGAATTTTTTGGTCTTTTAATAATTTAAATAAACATAATGCTGTTGCTTCAACATCAGCAGATGCATTATGAGCAGACTCAAATTTTTTATTAAATAAATGAGTGTAAAGCTCCATCAAAGTAGGTAACTTAAATTTCCTTCCTCTTCCCCCTTTTAGCATACAAATTCCTGCTGTTTCTTCTGTACAGGTATCTATTTTAGGAAAATCTTGTAATGGATTGTTTCCATCAGATCTTAAATATTCAGCTCCTAAAATCTTTTCATCAAAATTTAAATTATGTCCACACATAAATTGTGACTTTTTTAAATCCTCCTGAAATTTATTCAAAACAAAACTAATATCTACTCCAATTTTTTTTGCTAATTGAGTTGAAATTCCATGTATTTTTTCGGAGTCATAAGGAATTGAAAAACCGTCAGGATGAACAACATAACTTTGATTTGATATACAGTTTCCACTTATATCATGAACTTGCCAAGCAACTTGAATTGCTCTTGGCCAATTATCAAAATCTGTTAGAGGAGCACTCCATTTTTTTGGTAATCCAGTAGTTTCAGTATCGAAAATTAAAAACATTTAGGAATAGTTTCAATTACTAATTTAATATTTTATCTTGGATTCGTTTTCAATTATTATCAATAGTTTTTAATGTTAAAAAATAAAGAAACTTTCACAATTACTGCGGCATTGCCATATGCTAATGGACCCATTCACATTGGTCATTTAGCTGGTGTTTATATCCCTGCAGATATATATGCAAGATATAAAAGACTAACAGATAATGACGTTGCATTTATATGTGGAAGTGATGAACATGGTGTTGCTATATCTTTAGCTTCAAAAAAGGCATCTATATCTCCTAAAGAGTTAATTGATAAATATGATAATATCATAAAAACATCTTTTGAGGAATTTGGAATTTCATTTGACAACTATTCTAGGACATCCAAAAAAATTCACCATGAAACATCCTTAGAATTATTTAATACACTTAAAGAAAAAAATCTTTTTTCTTTAAAAACATCTGAACAATTTTACGATACTAAAGAAAATCAATTTTTAGCTGATAGATATATTTCAGGTGATTGTCCAATATGTAATGCTAAAGATGCATATGGAGATCAATGTGAGAAATGTGGATCAACTTTAAGTCCAGAAGAATTAAAAAATCCAAAATCAACTATATCAGATTCTACTCCAATTTTAAAAGAGACAAAACATTACTATATAAAACTTAATGAGTTTGAAGAATTCCTTAGAAATTGGATAACAGTTGAAAATAAGGATATATGGAAGGCTAATGTTACTGGTCAAGTAAAATCTTGGCTTGATAGTGGATTAAAACCAAGAGCAGTAACCAGAGATTTAGATTGGGGTATACCTGTTCAAGTTGATGGTGATGACGGAAAAGTATTATATGTTTGGTTTGAAGCACCCATTGGATATATTTCGTCAACCAAAGAATGGGCCAAAAAAAATAATAAGAATTGGGAAGATTATTGGAAGAACCCTAAAACTAATCTTATACACTTTATAGGAAAAGACAACATTGTATTTCATTGTATTATTTTTCCAATAATGCTTAAAATGTTTGGAGATTTTATTTTACCTAAAAATGTTCCAGCAAATGAATTTCTTAATCTTGAAGGAGATAAGATATCTACCTCTAGAAATTGGGCGGTATGGCTTCATGAATATCTAATTGATTTTCCTAATATGCAGGATGTGCTTAGATATGTACTAACATCTACTTGCCCTGAAACAAAGGATAATGATTTTACATGGAAAGAATTTCAAACTAGAAATAACAGTGAGTTAGTTGCGATTTATGGAAACTATACTAACCGTGTACTGTCATTGATAGATAAATATTATGAAGGTAAAATACCAAATCCTGATAATATAAATGATAATGATAATGAAATTCTTAATGAAGTTATATCTCAAAAAAATGATATAGAATCGAATCTAAATCAGTTTAAATTTAGGGAGGCGTTGAAAAGCCTTATCAATATAGCTAGGATAGGTAATAAATTTCTTGCAGATACTGAGCCATGGAAGATAAAAAATGAAAACCCAGAAAGAGTTGAACAGATTTTAAAAACTTCTTTTGAAATTGTTTCTTACTTAGCAGTTCTTTCTGAACCATTTATTCCTCATACATCTAAAAAGCTTAAAAAAATGATTGGTCTAAATAAATCTGATTGGTCTAATCTTGATAATTTAGGTCGCGAAATAAATTTTAATTTTACAATTACTAATAAGGAAATGTTATTTAGAAGAATAGAAGATTCTGAAATTGAATTTCAAATTAGCAGATTAAAAAACGATATTTAATCGATTAGATTATTATTTGAAACTGACTTAATAGTTTGAACTGTATAATTAAAGAATATTAATATCTTATTTAATTCTTCAAGTCCCTTTTGTTTATTCCAATCTTTAATATTCAACTTGGTTTTTTGTATTTGAATATTTAAAAGTTTCATTCTACCCTTTATTTCTAGTCGATCTTGATATAATTGAAATTCTGAACCCAATATATCATCTGAATTGTTAGCAAGGGAATTCAATGTTTCTGATAAATAATTGAAATCATTGTCAAGATATCCCGAAATTGAATTAGCCAAGACTAAAATATTATATTCAAGACGATTGAATTCAGACCAATTATCAAGATTATTTTCTTGTTTAAATTTATCATCAAGTTTAAGAGGTACTTCAAAAATTGCTTCAACTATTTTCTCTGTGTCATCTTCTAAATTAGAGTTGATCTCTGCAGTTTGATCACAAGATGTAATTAGAATTATAATTAATAAAAATTTCTTATCTAAAAATGCTCTCATAATTGAACTAAATCTACGATATTTTATACTTTTATGATTCAATATTTTAAATATGAGTAAATCATTTGTTGTGTTTATAGTTATTCTCTCAATGATTGTAGTTTTAGGTGCTATTTTTTATGACTACATGACCTCTAAAAATGACTAAAAAAATTATAATTATTGGATCTGGGTTTTCCTCAATTTCTGCTTCTACATATTTAGCAGATAAAGGCTATGATGTAACTATCCTTGAAAAAAATAAATCTTTTGGCGGTAGAGCTAGAAAATTCAAAGCACAAGGCTTTACTTTTGATATGGGTCCATCATGGTATTGGATGCCTGATGTATTTGAAAAGTACTTTAATGATTTCAATAAAAAAGTTGATGATTATTACACTCTAAAAAAATTAGACCCTGCTTATCGTGTTTACTTTGCTAAAAATGACTTCATAGAAATTGGAGATAATCTAGAAAAAATAAGTCAGACTTTTGAAGAACATGAAAAAGGTTCATCAAAAAAATTGATGAAATTTATGGCTGAGGCAAAAAAAAATTATTCCATTGCTATGGAAAAAGTTGTCTACAAACCTGGAGAGTCTATTCTAGAACTGATAACATTAGGAACAATTAGAAGATTACGATATTTTGCCACAAATATAAAATCTGAAGTATCTAAATACTTTAAAAATAATAAGCTAAGACAGATTCTTGAGTTTCCAGCTCTTTTCCTTGGTGCTAAACCAGAAAACACTCCAGCATTTTACAATATAATGAATCATGCAGATTTTGGTTTAGGAACTTGGTTTCCTGAAAAAGGAGGAATGCATAGAGTAGTTGAGTCAATGATTGAACTTGCATTAGAAAAAGGAGTAAAATTTAAATCAGATCATCAAGTTGACGAAATATTAGTTTCTGATAAGAAAGTGAAAGGAGTTGTTGCTAATGGAAACACTTTCTTGTGTGATATTGTAATTAGTGGGGCAGATTATAATCATACAGAAAAACTTATTCCAAATCATCTTAAAAATTATTCTGATTCTTATTGGGATAAGAAAACATTTGCTCCCTCCTCACTACTATTTTATATTGGTTTAGATAAGAAAATAGAAAAACTTAGTCATCATAATCTATTTTTTGATGGTGATTTTAGGAAACATGCTTCTGAAATTTACGATAATCCCAAATGGCCTGAATCTCCACTTTTTTATTTAAACTTTCCTTCTTTAACTGACCAAAATATGGCTCCAGAGGGACATGAAAATTGTTTTATACTAATTCCTATTGCACCAGACTTAAAAGATGAAGAAAATATTAGAGATAAATATTTGCAGATAGTACTTAAAAGAATTGAGGAAATTGCTGGAGAGAAAATTAGTGATCACATAATCTATAAAAAATCGTTTTGTGTTAAAGATTTTAAGAGTGACTATAATTCCTATAAGGGCAATGCATATGGACTAGCTAATACATTATTTCAAACTTCAATCTTTAAACCAAAAATTAAAAGTAAAAAAATAAAAGGTCTCTATTTTACAGGACAATTAACTGTTCCTGGTCCTGGTGTTCCTCCTTCTCTAATTTCTGGAAAGATTGTTTCTAGTATTGTTATAGAGGATTTCCCGAATCGATAAATTCAGTTGTTTCGAACATACCCAAAATGACATCTGATAATATGTTTTTAATTTCATCAATTGATAATATTGACTGATTTCTAATAAATTGAAAGGGGGAGTTTCTTTTTTTCAAATAACATATTCCTACTTCTTTAATTTCTTTATTTTGATAAAAACTTGCAGCTAAATATTTATAGAAAAGCAACTGGAGTAGATAGGAGTACTTATAATCTTTTTTAATATTCTCAATATTTTTTAGATCTAACACTCCTTGCTTTACAGATCCAGATTTATAATCAATAATTCTTAATTCTCCATTAAATAAATCAATTCTATCAATAATTCCATTAAGCTTTACATCTTTGTTTTTAACTTTTAGGTTAGTAGATATTTTTTGTTCTAATGATATAATTTTAATCTGTGCTTTTTCATTTTCTAATTGATTTCTTTCATAATCTAAAGTATTATTTATATACTCTTTTAATACTTCAATGAATATTAAGTTCTTTCCTTTCGGTTCTTTTGAGTATAGTTCAGTAAAAGAATTTATTGATTCGTTTACTAGTTCCTTTTTCATTAAATCTATATGTTTTACTTCCAGATTTAATCCTATATAGGGTTCATATATTTTTTCAATTACTTTATGAATAAGTGTTCCCTGATCCATATAGTTTAAATATTTTGAATCTTCAAAATCATTAATACCTAGTATTTTTTGCTCATAAAATAAATAAGGATTTTTTATAAACAAGTTTAAAGTAGAAGCTGATATTCCTTTTTTAAGAATAGCATCAAGTCTTTGATTAATTAAATCATCTTTTATAATTACAGCTGATTCATTTTTTTCAATTCTAACTTTTTGTTCAATTACCTTTCTTTCACATATATGAGAATCTGTTTTTAATAATTCTAATTGTTTGATATACCTGCTTTCCTCTCCACTCATAAATGAATTTAGATCTGAATCATAAATTAAGTAAACTTCTTTTGAGTTATCAATTAGTCTGTAAAAAACATTTGACACCATATTTTCTTGATCATATTGAGATAAATTATCAAATTTTTGCTTTTCAGATTTAGATAAAACTCCCTCTTTAATATCACTGAAAGGGAAAAAACCCTCATTCATATTTGTAATTATAAGATGATCATATTTTGATATTTTAGAATCAAAAGGATGATAATTTGATGAAAAATTTAAATTAAGATTGTTGTCATAAAAATTAACAAGCTTTACCAACTTTTCATTTGCAAAAAAAACATAAACTTTTGCAGATTTATCTTTACTGTAGATTTTTGATAGAGTTTCTGATAAATACTTAGCTTGTTTAACATTTTTTGAAGTGGAAATTATATTAATTTTTTTCTTCTTTAAATCAATTGGTATAGGCTTAGTTATGGTTAAATTATTTTTGTTAATTATTTTTTTACCTAATGAGTAATTATCTGAAGTCGACTTATAATCCAGAAATTCTTGAATTAAACCAGAGAATGTCTTAACTCCAGAATTATCTTTTTTTGAAATAATATAAAGTTCATTTTCAGCTCTTGTAAAAGCTACATAAAGTAAATTAATTGAGTCTAATAGATTATTAAGAATACTGCTCTCAAATATTTCTTTTGCAGTATCTCCCATATAAAGAAGATTTTTTGTTTTTCTCATTAAAATCCATTGCAAAATATTTAGCTTTTCAAAAGGTTCGTATAACCAAATTAAATCCTTATTACTGTTTTCATCTAGTCTATCATTATAGACAGGTATAATAACTGCTGGGAATTCTAGTCCTTTTGATTTATGAATTGTAGATATATTTATTGAATTTTGATTATCAGATATACTTAAGTTTATTTTTTCTGATTTTTTATTCCAATAGTTAAGATAGGTTTTGATTGAGTTATCATTACTATCTAGAAATTCGAATACATTATCAATTAAAGCAATTATAAATGGATCATTTATATTTAGGTTGAAAATAGATGAACAGTATTTCAAGGCATCCAAAAGGCCCAAAGATAAAAAGTGCTTAAACTCAAATTTATTTTCTCTTGATATTTTTGAGAAAAAATCTTCTACACTAGCTTTTGAAAGATTTATAAAAAAACATTGATTCAAGCTTTCATAGCTGTTTTCAAAATAACCTTCAGTAAAAAGGAAGTTTATCACTCTTTTTCTTTCAGCATAATCATTTCCTACTAAACTTAATTTAAAAATTGAAATAATAAATTGAACTTTGTCAGAATTATTAATTTGAAGAATATCACTTGAAATTAAATTAAATTTTGAATTATTAATATTTTCGATTAACTCTTTTGCATATCTATTTTTTCTGACTAAAATAATTATATCAGAAGGAGAATAACCTCTATTTAATAAATCTAAGATCTGCTCCTCTATATTTGAATAAAAGGATTCATAATCTGATATATTAACAGATACATATCCATTATTTTTTTTGTACGGTTTTTGTTTAAAATTTAAATCATCTGAATCATATATTCCCAATTCTAATTTATTAGCTAAAAAAGTAAAAAAATCTGAATTGAAATTTATAATTTCTTTACAGCTTCTATAGTTAATATCTGTATTCTCTAAGACTGGATTAAAATGAAAAGGGTTTGTACGATTATATATTAAGTTTACAAATTGATTAAACTTGCCGCCACGCCACCTATAAATTGATTGTTTTGGATCACCAACAATTAGGAGGGATCCCTTTGAGCCATCATGAGATTCACTATGAATAGAATTTGAAATTAGAGGAATTAAATTTTGCCATTGAAGTTCAGATGTGTCTTGGAATTCATCAAGAAAAAAATCAACATATCTAGATCCTAGCTTTTCATAAATATATGGTGCCTCATTTAACTTAATAAGTAAATTAAGTTGAATGTTGAATTTACTGATAAGTCTAATTTTATTATCACTTTGAATTTTATCCATCTTTTCCTCAAATCTTGAAATTAGAGCTAAGGATGGGAGAAAAGATAAAGTTGAGTTAATCTTATAAATATCTAAGAGTAGTTTTTTAATTTCTAAGTAGTTAGAGAGAAGATTTGGTCTTATTTTTTCAATACTTTCTGCTTTACTTTTTTCTAAAGAAGTATTATATAAGTTTGATTTCCCTTTTAGAGAATTTTCGATTGATTCCTTTATAGAAAAATTATCTTCATTAACTGAGTTTTTTAGATACTTGGTGAAATATCCTCCTCTAAAATCATCATCATCTAAACCATTATGATGAAGTAATTCAATAGTCTTTTCTAATAAATCACGAATGGCTAAGGTGTTTTGATTCTTAATTAGAGTTATTTGACTTTTTATTTGAGAAAATGAACTAAAATTTATTTTCTTAAAATACTTAACCTGTGATCTATTTGATTCTTTATCAATGAATAATCCGAAGTCTTTTAAATCATATGAAATATCCCAACTTTTGTTTATTGTAAGTTTAAACTTAGCAAATTCAGTGAGCAACTCTTTTAATTCATTATCGTGATTTATATCAGTAAATAATTCTTCAATAACTTGATCTAAATAAACTGAACTGTCTAGTTCAATAAGTGAATCATTTTCATTTTCTATACCCTCAGTAACAGTTTTAATAATATTATTTGTGAAACTATCTATAGTAATTACATTGAAGAATGAATAATTATATAAGATTTTTTCTAAAATATTAGAAGCTTTATTTTTTATAGTCCGTTGATCTAAACCTGTTTTATTAGAAATAATTTCCTGAATGATTTTATTTCTTTGATTTGTAAGATCAGACAAGTACAGCAATATTCGATCTTTCATTTCAACTGAAGCTTTATTTGTAAAAGTTAAAGCTAACATTGCCTTAAAATGATCATCATCATTACTCTTTAACAACTTAGATATATACTCAATTGCAAGATTAAAGGTCTTACCAGATCCAGCTGAAGAATTTATTATTTTAAATGAGTAGTCCATATTTAATGGTGAAACTTAATAAAATTATCCTAATTTTATAAAAAAAAATTATGGCATTCGAATTACCAAAATTAAATTATGCTTTTGAAGCATTAGAACCTAACATAGATGCAAAAACTATGGAAATTCATTATGGAAAACATCATAATGGTTATACTAATAATTTAAATAATATTATTTCAGATTCTGAAAATGAAAATAAAAACATTGAAGAGATACTAAATTCACTAGATCTTGATAACAGTGGATTAAGAAATAATGCTGGAGGGTATTATAATCATAATTTATTTTGGGAAATTATGGGTCCTAACTCTGGGGGAGAACCAAAATCAGAGATATCAGAATCTATAAATTCTAATTTTGGATCATTTGAAAATTTCAAAGATGAATTCAGTAAAGCAGCTGCAACGAGATTTGGTTCTGGTTGGGCATGGTTGTGTTCTAAAGAAAATGGAAAACTTGAGATATGCTCTACTGCTAATCAAGATAACCCATTAATGCCTAATGGTTGTGGAGGAAAACCTATTCTATGTCTTGATGTATGGGAGCATGCATACTATTTAAACTATCAAAATAGAAGACCTGATTATATAAATGCATTTTTCAATGTGATAAATTGGGATGAAGTAAATAAAAGATTTTTAGAGAAATAAAAAAAAGGGGATAAATCCCCTTTTTTGCCCCAAATCTTACCATGAACTTAACCTACTTATGTTCTGGTTTAATCAATTTAGGATATTTTTTTTATAAATAAAACTTATTTGGAAATTATTTTTTGTTATAATCGCTAGTAAGCTCTAGCTGACTTACCTTCAACAAAATTTATAAAGGCTTGATTTACAACTTTATTTCCACCTGGTGTTGGATAGTTCCCTGTAAAATACCAATCACCTTTATGGTTTTTGCAAGCTTTATGTAAGTTCTCAACTTTTTGAAAAATTATATCTAATTCAACATTAGTGTTTTCATCGACTAACATTTCACACATCTTAAATGAAATCTGTTCTGGAGAAAAATCTTTATAAATATCTTTTACATGATTTTTTTTGTAAATACCAGACTCATTTGCAGTTTTACATTTAATATATGTCTTCTCAATAACGCTGTCATATGTTCCATTATCTCTGTGAATCTCAATTGCAGCTCTAAATGCTATAAAATCTTCAATTTTAGCCATATCAATTCCATAACAATCAGGATATCTAATTTGTGGAGCACTTGAGACAACAACTATTTTTTTAGGATTTAATCTGAAAAGCATCTTTAATATACTTTCCCGAAGAGTGGTTCCTCTAACAATACTATCATCAATAATTACAAGAGTATCAGAACTTTCAATTATCCCATATGTTATGTCATAAACATGAGCTACTAAATCTTCTCTCCCTTTATCTGCAGATATAAAGGTTCTTAATTTTGCATCTTTGATTGCTATTTTTTCAATTCTAGGATTATGCTTTTTAGCTCTTTCTATTAATCCATAAAAAGATGTCTCTGCTGTATTAGGTATAAAAGAAAAAACTGTATTTGAGTAATCTTTTTTTATAGATTTTTCTATTTGAGGTATTAATAAACTTCCTAACATTTTTCTTTCTTTGTATATATCAGCATCTGATCCTCTTGAAAAATAGATTCTTTCAAATGAACAAGATTTATTAAGTTTCGGCTTTAATATTTCTTTAATTGAGGTTTTACCATTTTTTTTAATTATTAAAGCATTTCCTCTTGGAACTTCTTTTATATCAGAATATGATACATCAAAAACTGTTTGAATTGCTGGTCTTTCTGACGCAACCACAACAACTTCATCATCTTCATAAAAATAGGCAGGTCTAATACCATGAGGGTCTCTTAATACAAATGAATCTCCATGACCCATCATTCCTGCGATTGCATAACCACCATCCCACTTTTTTGATGATTTTTTTAAGATTTTTTCAATATTTAAATCTTTTTCTATTAACGGAGGCATTTCAGACTTTAAAACTCCTTTTTTCTTTAATCTATTATATCCAGATATTACTTCAGAATCTAAAAAGTGTCCTATTTTTTCCATTATAGTAATTGTATCTGATTGTTCTCTAGGATGCTGGCCTAATTTCACTAAACTTTGAAATAGCTCATCAGTATTTGTCATATTAAAGTTACCTGCTAAAATCAAGTTTCTATTCATCCAATTATTTTGTCTCATCATAGGTTGAACATAATCTATAGAATTTTTACCGTATGTTCCATACCTAACATGCCCCAACATAACCTGTCCCAAAAATGGTGTTTGCTCATAGAATAAATCTGAGCCCTTTTTAATTTTTTCAGACTTAAGAAATGAGTTAATTTTTTTATTTATTTTTTTAAAAATTGAGTGAATTGCTTGTTGCTCAAATGATCTTACTCTATAAAAATATTTTTGGCCTGGTTTTAAATCTAAACTTAATACTTGCGTATCCGGCACCATCTTGTCCCCTATTTTTTTGTTTCTCCATCATTAAAAACATCTTATCAACCCCATACATATAAGAGCCATATTTTTGTTGATAAAAATGTAGTGGCTTTTTTAGATGAACTAAAGCAATTCCACATTCATGTTTTATTTGATCACTCACTTATTTTAATTTATTGACTCTAGTTTGAACATCATTCATTGACAAATTTAATAAGTTTTTAGTTCCCATCTCTTCCACATTAAAAGATGCTAAAGAAGTCCCGTAATCAATTGCTGATTTTATTGATTCAAATGATATTTCGTCAGATTGGGATAAAAAACCTGAAATACCCCCAATAAAACAGTCTCCTGCTCCAGTTGGATCTAAAACCTTCTCTACATCAAATACACCAGTTACATATCTTTTTTCATAATTAAATAATTCTGCACCTTTTTTCCCTTTTTTAATGATTACATATTTAGGTCCCATAGTATGTAAGAATATTTGCAGCTTTATTTAAATCTTTTTGCCCTGTAATCATTTCTGACTCTTCATCATTAATAGATATAATATCAACTTTTGATATAACTTCTTTAACAGTTTCCCAAAAATTTTCTATCCAATAATTCATTGTATCTAAAATTATAGCAGAAGGCTTGTTGTTCAATTGATTAATTGCTGAAAGCTGAATTTCAGGATGAAGATTTCCAAGTAGTAAAATATCTGGTTTTGATTTTTCATTGGGAATTACAGGGTTAAAATTTGCCATGACATTTAACTCTGTTTTTGTTGTAATCCTTTCTTTGAAATTGTCTGTGTAAATACAACTCCAATAAAATGTTTTATCATTTTCTTCAATTTTAATTCCAGATATATCAATTCCACAAGATTCTAAAAGATTCAAATCCTGACTTTTGAAATCATTTCCAACAACAGATATAATTGAGTATTCACTGTTAAAATGTTTAAGAGATAAACATATGTATGTTCCTGCTCCACCTAAAACATTATCTACTTTATTTTCTTTAGTTTCAATTCCATCATATGCTAGAGAGGCAACAATTAAAAGTGATTTTTTCGACATTTCTTTAATTTAAATTATTATTATATACCTAAATCCTCAATTAGTTTTGAATTCTTAGCTGCAAGATTAGCTAAAAAATCACATCTTTCATTATAAAAATCGTTATTATGTCCCTTTACCCAGTGGAATTTAATGTTGTGATCACGGATATATTTTTAAAAACCTTCTCCATAAGTCTGGATTTTTTTTATTTTTAAAATCTTTTTTTACCCATTTAAAAAGCCATCCTTTTTCAACAGCATCCGAAACATATTTAGAATCAGTATAGACATTAACATTAGAGTTTTTAATTTTTATTTTCTCAATAGCTACAATTACAGCAAGGAGCTCCATTCTATTGTTTGTTGTAAGCTTAAAACCTTGACTAAATTCTTTTTTATAGTCTTCTTTATCAATTAACATAACAATACCATATCCACCTGGGCCTGGATTACCTATTGAAGAGCCATCAGTATATATTTTTATTAATCTGCTCATTTAAATTAAAATAGATTCAATAATTTTTGGTAAATATTTATGTTCCAACTTATGTATTTTTTTCTCAATTGTTTTAGCTGTATCATTATCATCTACCCCTATTTTTCTTTGAAATATTATTTCTCCTGAATCATACTGCTCTGAAACATAGTGAATAGTAATTCCAGTTTCTGTTTCATTATTTTCTATTACTTTATCATGAATTCTTGAGCCATACATTCCTTTACCACCATACTTTGGGAGTAGAGATGGATGAATATTAATAATCATTTTTTTAAAGTAATCTAAGTATGATATAGGTATTTTTTTCAAAAAGCCAGCAAGTACAATTAAATCTGGTTTTATATGTTGTAATTCCTCAAAAACTTTTGCATTAAGATCATCATTTTGGAAATATGAAACCTTGATGTTAGAATTCAATTTATGATCGAAAAAAGGAGATGTTTTGTTATTTGAATAAACATGTGAAACGGTTAAGTTTTCAGTTTCACTAAAATAATTTATAATGTTTAGAGCGTTTGATCCTTTACCTGAAATAAAAATGACTATTTGTTTTTTCATAAATAGTGATAGTGCTTCAATATATTTGAAAAAAACTTTTTGTTTTAACAAATAAAGGTATAATTTCGATTTAAAGACGAGTTTTGATAAAAGTTTTTTAATTTTATCATCTGAACTCATAAATAAACATATTATGTCAGATATTTCTTCAAGAGTAAAAGCAATAATAGTAGATAAATTAGGAGTTGATGAGAACGAAGTAGTTCCTGCAAGCTAGTTTTACAAACGACCTGGGAGCTGACTCTCTAGACACAGTAGAACTTATTATGGAATTTGAAAAAGAATTCGATATTCAGATACCTGATGATCAAGCTGAGAATATTGTCTCTGTAGGTCAAGCTATTGAGTTTATTGAAAAAGCAAAATAAAAATTTAATTTAATGACATTAAGAAGAGTTGTAGTTACTGGAATGGGAGCTTTAACTCCAATTGGTAATGATTTAAATTCATATTGGAATGGATTGATTAGCGGTGCTAATGGATGTGGTAATATTACTCATTTTGATGCATCAGAATTCAAGACTAAATTTGCGTGTGAATTAAAAGGTTTTGACCCTGCTAATCATTTTGAAAAAAAGGAATTCAGAAGATATGATCCTTTTACTCAATACGGAATTGTAGCTGCTTCAGAATCTATTGAAGACTCTAAGATTTTAGAATCAAATCCAAATTTTGATAGGATTGGAGTAATTTGGGGGTCTGGAATTGGTGGATTGGAAACTTTTCAAAATGAAGTATTGAATTTTTCAGAGGGAAATGGAACTCCAAGGTTTAATCCATTTATGATTCCTAAAATGATTCCAGATATAGCTCCAGGATTAATAGCTATGAAATATGGCTTTCAAGGTCCTAATTATGCAACTGTTTCAGCTTGCGCTTCCTCTTCAAATGCCTTAATTGATGCTCTAACATATATTAGAGTTGGACATGCTGATGTTATTGTAGCTGGCGGCTCTGAAGCTCCTGTTACTATAGCTGGTGTTGGTGGGTTTAATGCAATGCATGCATTGTCTACAAGAAATGATGACCCTAATACTGCGTCAAGACCATTTGATAGAGATAGGGATGGATTTGTTTTAGGAGAAGGTGCTGGATCATTAATAATAGAGGAATATGAACATGCTGTAAACAGAGGGGCTAAAATTTATGCAGAACTTATTGGCGGAGGTCTATCATGTGACGCTTACCATATGACAGCACCACATCCTGACGGAAGAGGTGCAATAAAAGTAATGAGGAACTGTTTAAATGATGCTAATTTACAAACTAGTGATATTGATCTAATAAATATGCATGGAACCTCTACACCTCTTGGTGATGTTGCAGAGAGCAAAGCTATAACAGAGGTTTTTCAAGATGATGCCTACAAACTAAATATTAATTCGACAAAATCTATGACTGGACATCTTCTCGGTGCTGCTGGGGCTGTAGAAGCAATTTCATGTATTCTAGCGATGAAACATGGGATTATTCCACCTACAATCAATCATTTTAATGATGATGATAATATTGACTCTAAATTAAACTTCACATTTTCCTCTGCTCAAAAAAAATCTGTAGATATAGCAATGTCAAATACATTTGGATTTGGAGGACATAATGCGTGTGTTATATTTAAAAAGATTGATTAGTATTAAACTCTGAAGTATCAAAAAGGTTTTAAAATTAGATTCAAATATTCAAGAGAAATTCAAGATAGTTGCTATACATTCTAATTTGAAAATCTTCTCTTTAGCCTTTCAAATCAATAAATATTGCTTTACAAATTTTGTTAGATCAAAGAATGATTTAAAAATTGAAAATACATTCTATGTTCCACATTATAATTGGGAAAACAAACAAAAAGGAATTGATTTTGAACTTTTTGTAAACAAGTTAAATATTGAGGTTAAGGAAACTGAACTAACAGATTCTCTTTTTAGTTTCACAAATACAAAAGAGTTATCTTTGATAGAGTCACATAAAGAAGTTGATTTCTTTATTAAACAGAATTGTTATTTTTCAACATCAAATTTGATTGATAAAATGTCGAAAATTCCAAATATCTCCCTAGTCTATAAAGTTCCAAGCGATGAACTTTTAGAAAATTTTAATCTAGATATATGAAAAGGATAAAAAAAACAAAAATTATTGCAACACTTGGTCCATCTACCTCTTCTGCTGATTGCATTGAAAAGCTTATTAAAGAGGGAGTAGATGTTTTAAGAATTAATTTTTCTCACTCAAGTCATAAGCAGGCTGAAGCATTAATTAAGGATATTAGACAAGTTAATGATAAGCTAAAAGCTACTACTTCAATTCTTGCAGATCTTCAAGGTCCTAAACTTAGAATTGGAGATATAAGCCCTAATACAAATCTTAATGATGGTGATGAGATTAAGATTAAAACAGTTAAAAAGTTTATTGGAGATGAAAAAATGATATTTATTGATTATCAAAGTCTTCCTAAAGACATAAATACTGGTGAAAAGATTTTAATTGATGACGGGAAAATAATTTTAAAAGTTACTGAGACAAATAAAAAAGATCAAATTAATGCAGAAGTAATTCAGGGAGGTGCTCTTTTATCAAATAAGGGGTTTAACCTGCCAAATACAAATATATCGCAACCTGCACTTACCAAGAAAGATATTAAAGATGCAGTATTTGCAGCTAAACAGAATGTTGACTGGATTGCTCTTTCATTTGTAAGACATGAATCTGATGTAAAATCTTTGATTGAATTATTAGAAAAGAATACAGATCACAGAATACCGGTAATTGCAAAAATTGAAAAACCTGAAGGGGTAAGGAATATTGATAATATTATGAAATATGCAAGCGGAATAATGGTAGCAAGGGGAGACTTAGGAGTCGAAATTAATGCTTCAGAGGTTCCATTAATTCAAAAAAAGCTTGTCCACAAAGCGAAAAAAGCTAGAATTCCTGTTATAATTGCGACTCAAATGATGGAGAGTATGATGGAAAGTCTAAATCCAAACAGAGCAGAAGTTAATGATGTAGCCAATTCAGTAATGGATGGAGCTGATGCAGTAATGTTATCTGGTGAAACCTCAGTTGGTAAACATCCTATAGAAGTGATTCAGACAATCGCAAATATTATAGGTAAAGTTGAAAATTCAAATTTAATCTCACTTAAGCACAAACATCCAACAGATTATGATTCTGAAAGGTTTATAACAAAATCTGTTTGCTATTATGCAGCAAAAATTGCTAATGACACAAATGCTAAAGCTATAAGCACTCTAACTAATAGTGGTTATACAGCCTATCAAATATCATCCTGGAGACCTAAGACACATGTTTTAGTTTTCACTTCCAATAAAAGAATTTTAACTCAACTAAATCTTCTTTGGGGTGTAAAAGCCTTTTATTATAACAGTACAGAAAGTACTGACAAAACTGTTGAAGAGATAAATAAAATAGCATTTGACAACAACTATCTTCAAAAAGACGATAAGGTAATAAATTTAACATCTATGCCTATTCATCTAAAAGGAATGGTTAACACAGTTAGAGTTTCAAAAATATAAATATGAAAGATTTAGATCAATTATTCAATAAGTATGGGCTTAATAAATTAAGTCATGGATGTTCAACAGGTTCTGAATGGTTTAGTTCAGGAGAAAAAATTGAAAGTTATTCCCCAGTTGATGGAAAGTTAATTGGAGAAATTTCTTCTGGATCAAAAAATGATTTTGATCACATTGTTCAAGTTTCTAAAAAAGCATTTAAAGAATTTCGAGAAATTCCTGCTCCAAAAAGAGGAGAGTTAGTTCGTCAGTTTGGAAATAAACTAAGGGAAGAAAAAGAACTACTTGGAACCCTAGTTTCATATGAAATGGGTAAATCATATCAAGAAGGGCTAGGTGAAGTTCAAGAAATGATTGATATATGTGACTTTGCAGTTGGACTATCAAGACAATTACACGGGTTAACAATGCATTCTGAAAGACCTACTCATAGAATGTATGAACAATATCATCCGCTAGGAATAGTTGGTATAATATCTGCATTTAACTTTCCTGTTGCAGTATGGAGCTGGAATGTTGCATTAGCATGGGTTTGTGGTAATGTTACGATTTGGAAGCCAAGTGAAAAAACTCCACTCTGTAGCATTGTGTGTCAAAAAATTATCGCTGAGGTACTTAAAGAGAATAATATTCCTGAGGGTGTTTCATGTATAATAAATGGTGATTATAAAATTGGGGAAATGCTATCACAAAGTAAAAACATCCCCCTTGTATCTGCTACAGGCTCAACCAGAATGGGAAAAATTGTTGCTGAAAAAGTTGGTGCACGATTAGGAAAAACATTACTTGAGCTTGGAGGAAATAATGCAATAATTGTTACACCTGAAGCTGACTTAAAAATGACAATAATGGGAACAGTTTTTGGTGCAGTTGGAACTTGTGGACAAAGATGTACATCTACTAGAAGATTAATTGTTCATGAAGAAATATATGATAAAGTAAAAGACTCATTAATTAAAGCATATAATCAAATTAAAATTGGAGATCCTCTTGACACAAACAACCATGTTGGACCTCTTATAGATAAACTAGCTGTAGAATCATATCAGAAAGCGATATCTCTAGTAGATAAACAAGGTGGTCATTGGTTAGTAGAAGGTGAGGTTCTTTCTGGAGAACAATACAAAAGTGGTTGCTATGTAAAACCAGCAATTGCTGAAGTAGATCATTCCTTAGAAATTGTTCATCAAGAAACATTTGCTCCTATTTTATATTTAATAAAGTATTCAGGAGAGGTTCAAAATGCTATTGAAATTCAAAATGAAGTAGATCAAGGGCTTTCTTCAGCAATAATGACTAATAATTTAATGGAAGCTGAAACATTCCTATCACCATGGGGAAGTGACTGTGGAATTGCTAACGTCAATATTGGAACATCTGGTGCGGAAATTGGAGGTGCATTTGGTGGAGAAAAAGATACTGGCGGAGGAAGAGAAAGTGGATCTGATGCATGGAAAGTATACATGAGAAGACAAACTAATACTATCAACTTCTCATCTGGATTACCGTTAGCTCAAGGAATAAAATTTGATATAGGTTAGAAGTAATTTATTTGAACTGATTTAAGAATCTTATGTCGTTTTCAAAAAAGAGTCTAATATCTGGGATTTGATATATAAGCATAGCTATTCTTTCAAGTCCTAAACCAAAAGCATAACCAGTATATTTTTCAGAATCAATATTACAGTTTTCTAAAACATTTGGGTCTACCATCCCGCAACCCATAATTTCTAGCCATCCTGTCCCTTTTGTAATTCTATAATCAGTTTCAGTCTCCAGACCCCAATAGATATCTACTTCAGCACTTGGCTCAGTAAAGGGAAAGAATGAAGGCCTAAACCTTAACTTTGATTTTCCAAACATAGATTTTGTGAAATAAAGTATCATTTGTTTTAAATCTGCAAACGAAACATTTTCATCAACATAAATTCCCTCAATTTGATGGAAAATACAGTGAGACCTCGATGATATTGCCTCATTCCTATATACTCTTCCAGGAGATATTATTTTAAGTGGAGGTGGATTATCTTCAAGATATCTTACTTGGACTGATGAGGTATGAGTTCTTAAAAGTATATCAGGATCTTGTTGAATGAAAAAAGTATCTTGCATGTCTCTCGCAGGATGATGTTTAGGAAGGTTAAGTGCAGTGAAGTTATGCCAATCATCTTCAATTTCAGGACCTTCAGAGAGTTCAAATCCAACTTTAGAGAATATATCAATAATCCTGTTTTTAATTAAAGTAATTGGATGAAGAGATCCTGAAGTAATTGGAAATCCTGGTTTTGTAAAATCTTCTGAAAATGTTTTACTTGATATTTTAATATTTGACTTTAAGTCATCATATTTTTTTTGTGCTAGAATTTTTAATTCATTTATTTTTTGACCAAATTCTTTTTTTTGATCTGGTGGTACATCTTTGAAACCTGAAAAAAGGTCATTAATTATACCCTTTCTTCCAAGAAACTTAATTTTTAATGATTCTATCTCATTTAAATCTTGTGAATCAAATTTTTTTAAGTCTGAGATATGATTTTTTAGTTTTTCTATCATCTTAATTTTTTTAATAAAATTAAAAGTCTGTAATTATCCTTATGTATATTGCAAATATAAATTAAGTTTTATGAATTTTATTGATTTAATAATAATTGCAATAATAAGTTTTGGAATTATTAGAGGTTATTCAAAAGGATTAATTGTTGAATTATCAAGCTTCTTTGGGATTTTTATATCCTTTTTTATCGCTGGAAATATTGATAATCTTTTGTCTCAACAGATAGTTAAGTACGTAAATTTAAATATAGACATAGTCAACATAATCTCTTTTATAATAATATTTGGACTGAGTTACTCACTAATTATTTTTTTCGCAAAGGGGTTCACTAAACTAGCCAAGATTATATATCTAGGTCTTTTGAATAGTTTAATGGGAAGTGTTTTTGGAGGATTAAAACTATTATTAATACTATTGATAGTAACAAAAGTTATCTTTTCTATTAATCTTTTATCATTTACTATTGTTAGTGAGTCATCACTAATGATTCAATTACATATACTATCTGAAATACTTTTTGATTCTTTTGAAATAAGCAGAGAGATTTATCAAGATAGTTTAATCTAGAACTCTTAAACTTGATGATTGAATCCATCCAAGCGTTCCATTCTCAAGTTGAATGTTTACCCAGTCCTCAATGACATCTAACTGTTTGACTTTTGTTCCTTCATGAAGTAAAAACTTTAATTCAGAAATATTATTCGGCTCAGACCAAACTTCAATTTCTTTATCATATACAATAGCGTATTTAATTTCACTTAACTTTTTCTTTTCAAAGTTTATAAATAATGTTAATGAAGATAAAATTATAAACACTATTGATAT
Organism: Candidatus Marisimplicoccus framensis; assembly: GCA_905182065.1. GTDB lineage: Bacteria > Bacteroidota > Bacteroidia > Flavobacteriales > Flavobacteriaceae > Marisimplicoccus > Marisimplicoccus framensis. The sequence continues at coordinate 619,644 of CAJIZN010000001.1, read as the reverse complement.
TGTAAAGTATAGTCTTTTAAATTTTGAATCTTTTGAAATTATATAAAAAATAAACGCAAGACTCATAAACCAGATTAGACTAATTAAAGATATTGACCAGCCTTTTTCAGAGAACAGATTTAAAATTGATAATTTAAAATTTTGCATTTGAGTTATTGGTAATATTTCAATCTTATCAATCCGTAAGTTTTTAGCGAAAATTAAGTTTGTCAATATATCATCATCATTTGGGGAAATTGATTTTGCTTTTTCATAATAGAAATTACTATCTGGGATATTATTTAATTTATAAAATGAGTTTCCGAGATTAAAGTATAGCTCGGCACTTTCAAATCCAGAATCTAATACATCAAGATATCCATTAACTGCATTTTGATAATCTCCGTTTGTATAGTAATCATTTGACTTTTGAAATAAATCATCGATAACCTGATTGCTTGTAAAAACTAAAAAAATAATAAAAAATATCCTCATGATTTAACTTTTAAAATTGCGTATATAGATTTTCTTGCATATTCTAGATCTTTATTCATGATGCTATCTGAAGATTGAGAATACCTAGCCTTTTCACAATTTTCAATTAATCTTATTATTAAGGTTATATCATTTCTTGAAAGCCCCTTTTCTTCTCCTATTTGTTCAATTTTATCCTTATTAAGACTTTCCATTCTAATTGAAAATTTAACGATTAGACTCTTAATTATTGCCTTTTCAATTTTGTCATAAAATAAAATCTTATCACCGATTGAATCTTTAGCTGATTCAATCATTTTATTTATCTGTCTTTCCTCAATTCTGATTAATTCATCAGAAGATTCCTTTCTATTTCTTCTATATATTGTTAATGCAAGTAAGGATAAAAGTAAAGCAAATGGTGAAGTTACTAGAGCATAAAATAATTTAGATTCAAAAAAGATGTCATTTTTAATTTCTCTGAGATTTCCTTTTATTTTAATAAATCTAAATGAGTCATCTGATGTTATAATATTTGAATTATCATTAGTAATTGTATTGCTTAAAGCTGGTCCGTCATAAACGTCAATTGTAAGTCTTGGTGATTTTAATATCTTATATTTTTCTGTCTCTGGATTAAAATATGAAAATTCAACTTCTTCAATTGGGAAATTACCCTGGAATCTAGGAATTATAGTAAAGAGTTTTGAAATAGAACCACTCATACCTGATAGATTAGTATTTATAAGTTCTTCTCTTTCTGGGTCAAATAGTTCCATAGAGTTAGGTACTAAAATATTTGGTAAATCAAATAATTTAAGGTTTCCACTTCCCTTAACTTTAAGTTCAGCCTGAAAAGACTCAGTTGCTCTTAATGAGTTTTTATTTAATATTACATCAAACTCAAATTCACCAACTGCTCCAGAAAAACTATCAGGTTTTCCTTGGGTAGGTAGATTTTTAACATTAATCCTTCTCATCCCAGTTGAGATTAGTTGAGAGGTTTGATCGTAAATAACATTACCAAAAAAATCACGTTTATCAGTCGGGACATCAAGAACTAAATTTAATGATAGTGGCGAAATTTCTAACTCTCCAACCCTTTGGGGATAAAGAACTACTTTTCTCCATTCCACTACATTATAATTTTGCCCTTTGTATACTTCTCTTTGTACTTTTAATTGAGGTATTTTGATGGTTTGACTCCAAAAATCTTTGAATTTAGGAGTCTCTGTCTCCCGTGCATCTGAAATATTAATTGGAGCTTTATAATAAAGTTTATATACCACCGTTATTGGTTCATTCAAAAAAGGTGATCCTTTTGAAATTAAAGCACGTAACTCAATATCATCATCGTTATAATACTGCGTTACAGCATCAGAAGGCTGCTTTACAGAATCCGTAATTAAAACTTCAATTGGAAGTGATTTGTAGATTTCGTTATCAATTTCAATTGAGGCTTGGCTTATTTTTAATCTTCCTTTTTTTAGAGGTTTTAAGAAATAAGAGTATGTCTTTGAAAAATTTCTTTCTCCATTGACATATGAAGTTTTTATTGATTGATTAGGCCCTCCTATTATTTGAAAGTTTTCAAATTTTGGTGGAGAAAAATTATCTCCATTTTGATTCATTACAAAGTCAACTCTAAACCTTTCATTTAGTCCTAGTTTAGACTTACTAACTGATACATCAAACTTTACCTGAGAAGATAAAATTAACGTATTAAAAGTAAGGAGTAATATTAAAAGTTTTTTCACCAATCTTTCTCAGCTTTTTTTGTTGTTTGAACTTTCTTTTTTCCAGATTTTAACTTTTGATTTAAATCTTTTTCAATATTGTTTACGGCTTCTAGAAGATTTTCCATCTGTTGTTTTGACAAACCAGCTCCTTCATCTTTCTCTTTATCTTTATCCTTTTCATTAGGCTTTTCTTTATTAGAGTCAGAATTTTGATCACTATTTTGTTTTTCGTCTTTATTTTCTTTTTTATCTTCAGATTTATCTTTCTTTTCATCTTCAGATTTACTATTATCTTGTGAGTTTTGACGTTTATCTCCTTCTAAAAATTCTTTTGCTAATGCATAATTATATCTAGTCTCATCATCTTCTGAGTTACTTCTAAGTGCATTTTTGTATGCTTCAACAGCTTGTGCATAATCTTTCTTCTTCATGTAAGTATTACCTAGATTATGAAAAGCAGAATGTCTTTCAAGATCTAATTCAGAGTTTTTTTGAGTCTTAAAATATTCTTGAATTGCCTCATCATAATTTTCATTTTCAAAAAGTATATTTCCTAAATTATGAGCAGCTTTAGATTGACCTTTTTTGTCTGATATTGCTTTTCGATATTCTACTTCTGCTCTAGTATAATTTTTTTTAATAGATTCTTTATTTCCATTAAAGACAAGGTTATTTGGATCACTTTGACTGTAGGAAGAAAAAGCAACTATCAAAAAAAGTAACCGTAAAAAATACCTATTCTTTATTTTCATTAAAAAGATTTAAATTTTGTATCCATTTTGTTTTAGTTTGAAATATAAAAATATCCGAAATTATAAACAACAATGATAATAATATAAAAATTTGAAATTGCTGTTTATATTCAACAAACTGAGATGACTCAAATTCTGATTTATCTATTTTCTCTAGTTTTAACTTAACCATCTCTAATGCATCTTCTGTGCTATTTCCGTCAACATACTCTCCTCCTGATGAACTAGCTATTTTAAGTAAAATATCACTATTTCGTTTAGTAATTACTACATCACCGTTATTGTCTTTTTTATAAGAGTCAACAATTCCATCTATTTTAATTGGAATAGTTGTCCCTGACTCTTGACCTACACCAATTGTAATAAGATTTATATTGTTTTCTGAAATTGAATTAATCAAGCTATTTGGAATATCATCATGATCTTCTCCATCAGATATAAGAACTAAAACCCTATTAGTCTCGGAATTTTGATCAAAGAAGTTTACTGATAAGTTTAATGCTGCATCAATAGAAGTGCCTTGAGATGAAAGCATATCTGTATCTATTATTTGTAAAAAATTCTTAACTGATGCAAAATCAGTGGTAAGAGGAACTTGAGGGATAGCCTGTGCAGCATAAGCAACAATTCCCACCCTATCACTACTTAAAGAATTAATAATTTCAGAAATGATTCTTTTTGATCTCATCAATCTGTTTGGAGCTGTGTCTTCAGCTAACATACTTTTAGAGACATCAATTGCAAAAACAATATCAACTCCTTCTCGGTTTATTGATTTTAATTCTGTTCCAATTTTTGGGTTTGCTAAGGCAATGCTAAGAAATAATATTACTAATGATTCTAATGTCAGCTTTAAATTTAGTTTAAAATTTGACCTATTAGGACTTATATAATCTAGCAACTCTTTATTTGAAAATGACTTTTGAATCTTTTTTCTCCATGACATATAAAAAAAGTTAATCATAATCACTATTGGGATTATTAGTGATATATATAGAAAATATGGATTATCAAATTGATACATTACACAAAGCTCTTAAAGATTGTTTTTCTTGCAATTATTTCAATAATAAAAAAGATTAGCCCAATTAAGACAAAGGATCTATATTTCTCAGAGACATTTGTAAAAATTGTTTCTGTTATTTCAGTCTTCTCTAATTTGTTAATTTCATCATAAATATTTTGTAGCTCAAGATTATCAGTTGCTCTAAAATATCTTCCTGAAGTCTTTTCAGAAATGTATCTAAGAAGATCTTCATCAATTTCAACTTTTGTTTGGCTAAATTGAAAATTACCATTAGGCAGAATAGATACTGGAGCTAATGCCATTCCATTTGTTCCAAGACCAATTGTATATGTCTTTATTTCATACTCAGCAGCTAATTCTGCTGCAATTCTCGGATCAATAAATCCTGAGTTATTAACTCCATCTGTTAGAAGAATTATAACTTTACTCTTAGCTGTACTTTCCTTTAGTCTATTTACAGCAGTAGATAAACCCATACCTATAGCAGTTCCATCTTCAAGAAGTGACTCATAGTTTATCTCAGATAGGGATTGCTTTAAGATCAATTTATCTGTAGTTACTGGGGTTTTAGTATAACTCTCAGCTGCATATACAACAAGACCTATTCTGTCATTTGGTCTATCATCTATAAAATTAGAAGCAACATTCTTTAAAGCTGTTAATCGATCCGGTTTAAGATCTTTAGACAACATGCTTGATGAAATATCTATGACCATGACAATATCAATACCTCTAGATGTTTTAATTCTTTTAGATGTAGATTTTGATTGTGGTCTAGAAACAGCTACTACTAAAAATAATATCACTATTATTCTAAGAATTTTCAAGAGAGGTCTTAGTTTTGATATGAATGAATAGTTGAGCTTAAGAAGTGATAATGAAGAATATTTTAAAGTAGCTTGGGTTAACTTTCCAAATTTAAACCAAAAGTAAATAGCCAATGGAACTACTATAAGTATTAAAAGAAATTCTGGATCCGCAAAATAAATATCTTTAAGCATTATAGTTCTTTTATTATATCAAAACTTTCTAAAATTCTTGATTCTATCTTATTTGCATATCTATCATCATCTCTATATACAATTATAAGAGTAATTGTTTTTTTATCGTATGGTAAGATAATTGATGTAAAATTTGATCTATACAGACTATTACTAATTTCTACATCTAAACTACCATAAAGTCGTAATCCAATATCTCCAGATTTTATACTAAACTGATCATCTTTAACTAGAATATTTTTAGAGCCTGTGTTTTGAAATTTTTTGATGAGTTCATTTTTTAATAATTCAATATTTGTAGGATTATCACTCTGGTTAACATCCTTAAAATCTAGAGACAAATAAAAGGGATCATTAAAGATTCCCATTTCAAATTTACTTTTATCTATACTATCATTTATTCTTGATAGAATTTGAGGTGTACTTAGTTCTACTGGAGGTGATCCATATTGACTAGTATACCAGTCCTTTGAAAGAAGTTTTTTAGTTGGGTTTAATAATATTGTATCTCTTACAGGATAGTATCCAAATATTAAAACACAAATAATTAGTGACGAAGCTATTATTAAAAATGAATATTTTAAAAATATCTTAATATTATCTATAAGAGAGCTTTGCTCAACTGGAGTTTCTTCTTCTTCAGTAATATTATATTTTTCGTTATAAATCTTTTCAGTTGAGTCAATAAAATCTTTAATTGTGGAAAGATCACTCTTGATATCTGTTTTTGTAGGCAATGATTTTGCAAACTTTATTAAATCAGATTTTGTGAAAAGTTTTTCAAGTATGTCAATCTGTTTTTTCTCAAAGTTATAGTTGTCCCCATCTTTAAGCATATTTATTCTGATGATAAGCTCTCTTGAGGTGCTCTCCATTGCAGGAATTTTAACTTGAGACTCTAAATATTCTCTGAATATGTCAATCAAAATAGTGTAATACTCTTTAAATTCAATTTGAGAATTAGGATCTATATTGTCTAAATCACTCAATTTATCAACTGCAATTTGATAAAGAGATCTAATATCATCTAATGAGTTTTGTTTTTTATTAAACAGTTTAAATCTGTAGGTTATAAAAATCAGAATTAAAACCAATAGCCAAATAAGTAAGTTTGTAATTAATTTTTGATAATTTCTGTTAACAGGAATTATTGGTTTTATATCAAATAATTTTTGTTTGGTAGTATCAATTACTACATCGTTTATTATTACCAGTAATGAATCACTAAATTTAAGAGATTGATTAAAATATATTTTTTGACGGGGAATCCAATATTCACCAGGCTCAAAGTTAATTAATGAATATTCTTTTGATATAGTTGATGATTCAATTATTGTATCAAACGGATACGATTTTAAAATCTCAAAAGGCATGAAATTTGGGTTCTCATCAAGCCGAATATTGTATTTATTCTTGGAGTAAATATTAATTTTATAATTAATTTCTTCTCCAATTTTTACTTGAGTAGTATCAATTGAAGTTGTAATATCAATATTAGAATCAAAATTAGCAGACTGGCCTATTAGAAAGCTTGTAGATAAAATCCAAAAAAATAATATCCTTTTATTCATTATGCTCTATGTTTAAAATAACCTAAGAGTTTTTTAACATAACTTTCATGTACCATACAATTAATCACTCCAGCTCCATTTTTATTGAATAAGCTTTCAAACTGTTTTATTGATAAATTATAGTTGGTAGAATAGTTTTCCCTAATCTTTTTTGATGACGTGTCTACCCAAACTAATTCATTTGACTCTGCATCAATCATTGGAACAAATCCAAGCCTAGGAATTTCAGTTTCCATTTGATCAAATATTCTAATTCCTGTTAAATCAAATTTTTTGGCTGCTAACTTCAGAGATTTATCATAATTATTATCTATAAAATCAGATAGAACAAAAACTATAGCTTTTTTTTGAATGACACTTAATAAGAATTTAAGGGATGAGTCTATATTAGTTTTTGAACTTTTTGGTTTAAATTCAAGTAGCTCTCTGATAATCCTTAAAATATGTTTTTTACCCTTATTTGGTGGAATAAATAATTCAATATTATCAGTAAAAAGTATAGCCCCAACTTTATCATTATTTTTTAAAGCAGAAAATGCAAGTGTAGCAGCTATTTCTGTAACAATTTCTTTTTTTAATTTATTTCTTGTTGCAAAGTTTTTTGAACCACTAACATCTATTAGCAACATTAATGTTAATTCTCTTTCCTCTTCAAATATTTTTATAAAAGGCTCATTATATCTGGCGGTAACATTCCAATCAATAGATCTAATATCATCTCCAAATTCATATTTTCTCACTTCACTAAAAGTCATACCTCTCCCTTTGAAGGTACTTAAGTATTCTCCACCAAATAGGTTATCACTTAATCTTCTACTTTTAATTTCAATTTGTCTTACTTTCTTAAGTAATTCTTTAGAATCCATTAATTATGGTACTTCAACTGTATTGACAATTTGTTTAATTATATCTTCAGTGGTTACACTCTCTGCTTCAGCTTCATAAGTTAGACCAATCCTATGTCTTAATACATCTGTAACAACTTCCCTTACATCCTCTGGTATAACAAACCCTCTATGTTTAATAAAAGCATAGCATTTAGATGCTAATGCAAGGTTTATACTTCCACGTGGAGATGCTCCAAACGAGATAAGTGGAGATAGATTTTTGAGGTTATATCTTTCCGGATATCTCGTGCAAAAAATTAAATCAAGTATATATTTTTCAATTTTTTCATCCATATATACATCATTCACAATTCCCTGAGCTGTTGTAATTTGTTTTGTTGTTACAACTGGTTTAATCTTTTCTTGAGATGAAGAAAGATTCATGTTTATGATTTTTTGTTCATCTTCTATTTCAGGGTAATCGATAACAACTTTTAACATAAATCTATCTACTTGTGCTTCAGGTAAGGGGTAAGTACCCTCCTGCTCAATAGGATTTTGAGTAGCCATTACAAGAAAAGGGTCAGAAAGTTTAAAAGTTTTATCTCCAATAGTAACTTGCTTTTCTTGCATTGCTTCAAGTAATGCTGATTGAACTTTGGCTGGTGCTCTATTAATCTCATCTGCCAAAACAAAATTTGCAAAGACTGGTCCTTGTTTTATTGAGAAGTCACCTTCTTTCATGTTGTAGATCATAGTACCTGTTACATCTGCTGGAAGCAAATCAGGAGTAAATTGAATTCTACTAAATGATCCTTTAACTGCGCTACTTAAGCTATTTATAGCAAGTGTTTTTGCTAGACCTGGAACACCTTCAAGTAAAATATGTCCTTTACCAAGGAGTCCTATCATTAGTCTTTCGATCATTTTTTTTTGACCTATTATCTTTTTATTTATTTCCATTGAAAGAAGATCAACAAAAGCACTTTCCTGCTTAATTAATTCATCTTTCTTATTTAAATCTATATTCGTTTTAGTATCACTCATATCTACTGAATTTATTTATTCAAATTTCAAAAATTATTAGTAAAATCCCTGTTAATAATTGGTTAAATTGAATATTTACCAAAAATTTACTTAGAAAAATATTCGGGGTATAAATAATCGTTTTTTGGATAATGACTCATATCAACATTCTTAACTATTTCATATATCTCTTTCCTAAGATTATCAAAGTTAATTTTATTTTTTGCAGATATAAATAATGCTTTTCCATTTGTTTTGTTCATCCATGTATTTCTCCACTGCATTAATGAGTAATGACTATTATTTTTAGAATCAGAATCATTAAAATCAACCTGTTTATAATTATCTATTTTATTAAAAATCATAAGGTTAAACTTGTTATGAGAATTTATTTCACTCAGAATTTTGTCAACTGAGATTATATGATCTTCAAAACTTGGATGAGATATATCTACAATGTGTAGAAGAATATCTGCATCTTTTACTTCCTCCAGAGTACTTTTAAATGACTCTATTAACTGAGTTGGTAGTTTTCTAATAAACCCTACTGTGTCAGTTAAAAGAAATGGTAAAGTATTAATAACGACTTTTCTAACTGTTGTATCCAGAGTGGCAAACAATTTATCTTCAGCAAAAACTTTACTCTTTGAGAGTAAATTCATTATAGTTGATTTACCAACATTTGTATATCCAACCAGTGCAACTCTAACCAACGAACCTCGATTACCTCTTTGAACTTTCATTTGTTTATCAATAATGGAGATTTTCTTTTTTAATAATGATATTTTATCTCTAACAATCCTTCTATCAGTTTCAATTTCTGTTTCTCCGGGACCTCTCATACCAATCCCCCCTTTTTGTCGTTCTAAGTGAGTCCAAAGACCCTTTAATCTGGGAAGTAAATATTCATACTGAGCTAGTTCAACCTGTGTTTTAGCGTAGCTTGTTTTTGCTCTTTGAGCAAAAATATCAAGTATTAAAGCTGTTCTATCTAATATTTTACACTTTAAAAATTTTTCAATATTAGCTTGTTGAGTAGGAGATAGTTCATCATCAAAAATAACAATTGAAACATCATTTTTTTTGATATATTCTTGAATTTCTTCAATTTTTCCCTTCCCTATGAATGTCTTTGGATTAGGAGTATTAATTTTTTGTTTAAATTTTCTAATTACTTTACCTCCAGCTGTAACTGAAAGGAATTCTAATTCTTCAAGAAATTCATTTAACTTTTCTTCATTTTGCGAGCTATTAACTACGCCAACCAGAACACTTCTTTCAAAATTTGACTTTTTTGATTCAATCATTGTTCTTTAGATAATTTCTTAAATTAAATGTCTTTCCATCAAAAACACCAAATGTATAGTGGGTGATCCAATCACCAAGGTTTATATACTTAGATTTAGGTTTAAGCTGATGAACAATTGGTAAATGTCTATGACCAAAAACAAAATAATCAATATGTTCTTTAGATAGTTTTTTTAAACAATATTGTATTAACCATTCTTTCTTCTCTCCTTTAAATTTAATATCCTCAGTACCAGAAATAAGTTTATTGCGTTGTGATAAATATTTACCAAGTTTTATTCCAATATCTGGATGTAATAATCTGAATAACCATATAAAAAAAGGATTAGAGAGAATTAATTTCATTCTTTTATATCCATAATCTCCAGGGCCTAGTCCATCTCCATGGCCTATTAAAAACGATTTAGAATTAAAAATAAACAACTCAGGTGATCTAAAAACTTTAATATTAAGCTCCTTTTCAAAATAGTCTGTCATCCAGTAATCATGATTTCCAATGAAAAAGTAAATTTTTATTCCTGAATCTGATAATTCTGCAAGCTTTCCTAGAACTCTAGTAAATCCTCTTGGAACAGCTTCTTTATATTCAAACCAAAAGTCAAATAGATCCCCTAGCAGAAATATTATATCTGCATCATGTTTTATAGATTCTAGCCATGAAACAAATATTTTTTCTCTTTCTTGACTCTCTTCTGTTGAAGGAGAACCAAGATGATTATCTGAACTAAAATATATTTTCTTGTCTTTTGAGATTTCCATAAATATTATCCTATAGCATGATTTAAATCATCTATTAAATCATCTACATCTTCAATACCTACACTTAGTCTTAATAATGATTCTACTAATCCTGATTTTTCTCTCTCTTCAACAGGTATGGATGCATGAGTCATGCTTGCTGGATGACAACATAAACTCTCAACTCCCCCTAATGACTCTGCTAGTGTAAATAATTTAAGACTTTCTGCAATTTTTTTTGCTGTTTCAAAGGTTTTGTCAACTGGAATAAATGAAACCATTCCTCCAAAAGCATCCATTTGGCTTTTTGCAATTTTATAATTTTTATGATCCTTAAAGCCTGCCCAATAAACATTTTGAATTTTTTTATGCTCTTTTAAATACATAGCAACTTTCTCTGCATTTTCAGAATGTCTTTGCATCCTTAAATGAAGTGTTTTAATTCCCCTTAATGTCAAAAAACAATCCATTGGTCCAGGTGTAGCTCCAGATGCATTCTGAATAAATGATAATTTTTCATGAAGAATTGAATCGTTGACAACAATTGCTCCAATTACAACATCACTATGACCAGCAATATATTTTGTTGCTGAATGCATAACAATATCTGCTCCTAAATCTAAAGGTCTTTGAATATATGGTGTTGCAAATGTATTATCAACGCATAACAGAATTTTATTATGTTTTGCTAATTGTGACATTGATCTAATGTCAACAACATTCATCATTGGGTTAGTAGGGGTTTCTGCCCAAATTAATTTTGTCTTTGAATTTATTTTTGCTTCAACATATTTTGGATCTTCCATATTTACAAAATGGAATTTCAAATCATATTTCTCAAATATTTTTGTAAATAGTCTATAGCTTCCCCCATATAAATCATTAGTGGAAATAATCTCATCTCCAGGATTTAAAGTTTTTATAATTGCATCAATTGCTGCTAATCCAGAAGCAAAAGCAAGTCCATGATTTCCATTTTCTAATGAAGCTATAGATCTTTCAAAATTTGTTCTTGTAGGATTGTGGGTTCTACTATACTCATATCCTTTATGTTTTCCAGGAGAAGTCTGAGCATAAGTTGATGTTTGATATATCGGAGTCATTACTGAACCATATGCAGGATCAAGAATTTGACCTCCGTGTATTGCCTTTGTATTAAACTTCATTTTTTTCTTCATAGTTACAAAGATAAAGATATTCGAAATTAGGTGTAGGATTCTACTAAATTGATTTTCTTTGTTTCACAAATTTAACAATGAACAAAAGAAATCTTGCATTAATAGCTGCTTTTTTAGCTACTAGTATATATGGTATTAACCATACTATAGCAAAAGAGGTTATGCCGATCTATATTGGATCATCTGGTTTTATAATGTTAAGATTACTTGGTGCTACTTCAATCTTTTGGCTTATTAGCCTATTTGCACCAAAAGAGAAAATTGAAAGAGGAGATTTTTTAAAAATAATTTTTGCTTCAATATTAGGAATGTGTATAAATATGCTTGCCTTTTTTAGAGGTCTTGAATTATCAACACCAATCAATAGTGGAGTAATAATTACTTTATCCCCAGTTTTGGTCTTAATTTTATCATACTTTTTTTTAAAAGAAAAAATAACTATTAAAAAAATTCTTGGAATTTTAATTGGATTTTCAGGTGCAGTTTTCTTAATACTAAATAGTAGTAAAACTGGAATTAATGCACCAAATATTCCACTTGGTAATTCATTTTTTTTACTTAATGCCTCGGCTTATGCTGGCTATTTAATTATTGTTAAACCATTAACACGTAAGTATAATATTTTTACTTTAATGAAATGGCTATTCTTAATTGGATTAATTCTTTCTGCGCCTATCACATTTAATCAGTTTATTGAAGTCAAATGGACTGAACTTCCATGGTTTGCTATATGGAGAATGGGGTATGTAGTAATAGGCACAACTTTTTTGACATATTTATTTAATATTTATGCATTGAAAAAATTATCACCAACTACAGTTGGTTCATTTATTTATCTTCAGCCTATAATAACAATTCTGTTTGCTCTAATTACTGCAAATGACACCTTAGATACAACAAAAATATTATCGTGTATCCTCGTATTCATTGGAGTATACCTTGTGTCTTTTAAAAAATAGAAATAATTAATTATTTAATAATAAATATTAATCATTAATAATAGTGATTTTAAATTTTCTGTAATAAATTTGTCACTTAATCTTATTTATATGAAAATTAGACTCTTACTATTATCATTATTTATACTATCGTGTAATAATACAAATAACACTAAGGAAAAATTTCAATATGAGAGAGTTAAAGAGGAACCTACTATGGTTCAAAGCAGTATGGTTTCAAACACTGTAACTATTAACTCGAATGATCAAATGAAGTTTGATAAAAAGATTATTAAAGTTAATTCTAATCAGAAGGTCACATTAACATTAAACCATAACGGTAGGTTCCCTGCAAGTTCAATGGGTCATAATTTTGTTCTACTAAAAACTGATGTTGATGTAAATGCCTATGCACTTAAAGCTGCAGGTGCTAGAAATTCAGAGTATATTCCTGAAGGAGGAGATGAATTAGCATATACAAAGATGTTAGGAGGTGGAGAATCAGATACAATTACTTTTGATGCACCAGAGCCAGGAACTTATATTTTTATATGTTCATTCCCAGGTCACTATCAACTTATGATGGGTGAATTTATAGTTAGCTAGACATCAACATTTCCATCATAATATCCAGGAATTGGAACGTAGCCAAGTTTGTTAGTCATAACGTATTCTGTTAGCTTATAGGCATTAACACCCATCTGTCTTAGAAAAGAACATATTTCAGAATAATTTTTTCCATTGATTCAGTAAACTCATCTGATCTAGATGATTTGATAAGTACTTTTCTAATTTCATCATTCTATTCATCTATTGTGTTTTTATTTTCATTTTGAGAATGAAATTCATGAATTCATCAATTCTTGATTTAAATCATTTTGATTTTTTAATGAAATATTCTTTGTACATGTGCATCTATAAATTTTGAAAGATTTAGAGATATAGCTCCAGGAGTATCAGTTTCAGGAATAATAATTTCAAGCATCCTGTCCATAAAACCAATTCTATTTGCTGTAAAAAATTTAGGTGTCCAATTTAGATCATTTGTTTGACATGATTGAATAATAGATAAGACTCCTGTTGATAAAGTAATTGATCCAAATGAAACTCCATATTTTTTAATGCTGTTCTTCTATCCATTTCTATATATTTTGTTTGTTTAATTCCTCCACTGCATGATTTACTGCTCTTGCTGTTAATGCCATATAAGTTATTGATGGATTTTGATTTCCTGCTGAAGTCATACATGCTCCATCAGTAACATAGACATTTTTAACATCATGAATTTGATTGTTACCGTTAAGCACAGATGTCTTTGGATCATTTCCCATTCTGGCAGTTCCCATCTCATGAATTCCATTACCAAAAACATATTTACTTTCATATCCAGACACATTTTTAAATCCAGATCTTTCAAGCATTTCTTGTGCTTGAATCTTCATGTCTTTTCTCATTGTCATTTCATTTTCTCTAATTTTTGCATCAAATGTTACAGTAGGTAATCCCCACTGATCCTTTTTTTCATAATTCAGAGTCATTTTATTATCATGATATGGAAGGATCTCACCAAAACCATTCATGCTTGCTGTCCATTCATCTCTGCTTAACAATATTTTCTTTAAATCTTGGGCCATAAGAAACAAGTTCTTCTTTGCTGTCTGCTATGCTCATAAACCCTCTATTTGCTCCTCCTTGATAACCATAACCTCTAATAAAATCTTTCCTATTAGTACTTCCACCAATATTTCTAAATCTAGGAATAAAGAATCCTGCAGGTTTTCTTCCATATGTTGTTTTATTTTTAAAACCATCAAATGTTCCTGAAGCTCCAACCTGAAAATGATGGTCCATTATGTTGTGGCCTAATTCTCCAGAGTCATTCCCCATTCCATTTGGAAATCTATTTGATTTTGATTGCATCAAAATTGATGTCGTTGGAACTGTAGAAGAACACAAGAAAATTACTTTAGCATAATACTCATATGATTGATTATTTTCTGCATCTATGACCCTAACACCTTTAGCTTTTTTATTTTCTTCATCATAAATAATTTCATGGACAATTGAATTTGGCATCAATGTCATGTTTCCGGTTGCCTCTGCAGCAGGTAAGGTTGATGAATTACTACTAAAGTAAGCTCCATAAGGACATCCTCTCATACATCTGTTTCTATATTGGCAGGTAACTCTTCCAAGACCAGGCTTTGTTCCTTCAGTAATATGAGCAGTTCTAGCATTTGAAAGTATTCTTCCATCATTGAAGTTTTTAGCTATACTGTTTCTCATATGATTTTCTAAAACATTTAGGTCGAATGGCTTTAAGAATTTTCCATCTGGAAATTGAGGGAGTCCTTCTGGTCTTCCTTGAACTCCAATGTATTCTTCGACATAATCATACCAAGGTGCTATATCTTTATATCTAATTGGCCAATCAACACCAATTCCATCTTTCAAATTCGCTTCAAAATCAAATTCGCTTAATCTGTATGTGTGTCTACCCCAAGTAAGTGATCTTCCACCTAAATGATATCCTCTAATCCAATTGAATTTATTTTTATCGTCATTATAAGGGTGTTTCAAATCATCAACAAAAAGATGTCTTGAAGATTCTCTATTTACATATCCAGTTCTACTCTGTTTAGGTTGTCTTTTATATGCATCTCGAGTTATCGTGTCACCTCCTTCAAAATCCCATGGATCCATGTTTGCAGTATGATAATCGTCTACATGTGTAATCATCCTTCCTCTCTCAAGAACAAGAGTTTTTAAACCTTTTTCTGTCAATTCTTTTGCAGCCCATCCACCACTTATACCGGTACCAACAACAATTGCGTCAAATTTATTATCCATAATTTTAATTAGAAATCAATTCCAATTTAAACATTAAATAATTAAATAATAATTAATTATTTAAATTTATATTTATAGTAGACTAAAAAACCCACTGAAATGAAAAGAAAAGAATTTATAAAACTAGCTTCAACAGGAGCTTTTGGAATATCATCCCTAGGATATTTATCCTGCGAGAGTCAAAAAGAAATATTTTTTAAGTTATCTCTTGCTCAATGGTCACTTAACAAGGCTATAAGAGGAGGTGAAATGTCTCCTTATCTTTTTGCAGAAAAATCTAAAGATCTAGGATTTACTGGATTAGAATATGTAAATCAACTTTATGATGATGTAATGAAAAGTGAGGACAAATCTTCTAGTATTAAAAACTTTATTTTAAAGAATAATCAACTTGCATCTGATAATGGAATGGATAATGTATTAATAATGATTGATGAAGAAGGAGATTTAGCAGGAGAAGATAAAGATCAAAGATTAATATCTATAGATAATCATAAGCTCTGGATAGATACAGCAGCTGAAATGAATTGCTCTTCAGTTAGACTTAATTTATATGGATCAAAAGATATTGAAACTTGGAAGGCTCTTTCAATAGAAAGTCTAACTAAACTTGGAGAACATGCAAAAGGAACTGGGTTAAATGTAATTGTCGAAAATCATGGAAGAATTACATCCAATATACCTGAACTAATGAATGCAATTAATGGTGTGAACATGGATAATGTAGGCACACTTCCTGACTTTGGAAATTTTTGTATGGCAGACGAAGGATATGGTTCTGTTTTTGACGGAACTTGTGAAACAGTATATGACTTCTATAAAGGAGTTGAAGAAATGATGCCTAAGGCATTTGCTGTAAGTGCAAAATCAAATGACTTTGATGAAAATGGTGATGAAAAAACTATTGATTACATGAAGATGTTGAAGATTGTTAAAAGCTTTGGATATACAGGGTATATTGGAGTTGAATATGAAGGTGAAAGATTATCTGAAGTTGAAGGAATTAAAGCAACTAGAGATTTATTAATCAAGGTTGGTCAATCAATTTAAAATAATATGAATAAGACAACAAGCTTTAAATTAAGTGTAATGATGTTCCTTGAGTTTTTTATCTGGGGGTGTTGGTTTGTAACAATGGGTACATTTTTATCACAAGCATTCAGTGCTTCAGGTGGAGATATTGCCTTAGCATATGAAACTCAATCATGGGGAGCTATAGTTGCTCCATTTATAATTGGACTTATCGCAGACCGATATTTTGATGCAGAAAAAATTCTTGCACTAATTCATATTTTAGGTGGTGGGCTTTTATTTATGTGTTCTGTAGCTCTTGGATTTGATAAGTTCTACCCATATATTCTAATTTACATGATTCTTTATATGCCCACTTTAGCTTTGGTTAATTCTATTGCATTTAGACAAATGAAAAACCCATCAAAAGAGTTTCCAAAAATTAGAGTTTGGGGGACTATAGGTTGGATTGTTGCAGGTCTTGTTATTAGCTATGGAGTTGGATGGGAGTCAAGCCAAAAATTAGAATATACATTTTACCTGGCAGCTATTGTTTCTGTTACTCTTGGTTTGTTTAGTTTTTCTTTACCTAAAACTCCACCTCAAGCAACAAATGAAAGTCCAAGTCTTAGAGAAATTCTTGGTCTTGATGCACTAAAACTTCTTAAGGATACAAGATATCTTGTGTTCTTTATCTCATCTATTCTAATATGTATTCCTCTCGCATTTTACTACCAAGATGCAAATCTGTTTTTAAATGAGCTTGGAGTTGAAAATGCTGCAGGAGTTATGACATTAGGTCAAATTTCAGAGGCATTGTTTATTCTACTACTACCTCTGTTTTTAAATAAATATGGAATAAAGAAAACCTTAATTGTAGGTATGTTAGCTTGGAGTTTAAGATATGTACTGTTTGCATTTGGAGATACTGGATCAAACATGTGGATGTTAATTTTCGGAATTGTTCTTCATGGAATATGTTATGATTTTTTCTTTGTTTCTGGTCAAATTTATACAGATTATAAAGCAGGCGAAAAATACAAAAGTGCTGCTCAAGGTTTAATTGCACTTGCTACATACGGCATTGGTATGTTAATTGGTTTTAGATTGGCTGGAAGAATTACTGATAAATTTGTAATTGATGGAGGACATGACTGGTCACAAATCTGGACTTACCCAGCAATATTTGCGGCAGTTGTTTTAGTTCTTTTTATTCTAACTTTTAAAAACGAAAAAATAGAAATTGAAAAATAAAATTAGGTTAGGTATTTTAGGTGGAGGAGGAGACTCATTAATTGGAATTGTTCATAGAATAGCCTCTTCAATGCATGATAGCTATGAAATTATTGGAGGTGTATTTAATCCGAACTTTTCAGAAAATGTAAAGTTTGCAAAAGAAATAGGTCTTAGTGAAAATAGAATTTACGAAGACTATGAAAAGATGATTGAAGAAGAGTTAAAGCAGGATGAAAGTGAGAGGATTGAGGTTGTATCCATACTGACTCCTAATTTTCTTCATTATCCAATGGCTAAAAAGCTTTTAGAAAATAACTTTAGTGTCATTTGTGAAAAACCTATGACTACAACTTTTGAAGAGGCTCAAGACTTAGAGCGAATATATAAATCAAAAAAATTAACATTTGCTGTAACATATACTTATACTGGATATCCCATGATAAGACAGATGAAAGAAATGATTAAAGAGGGTGTTATAGGCGAAGTTCAACGTGTAGATCTTCAATATTATCAAGGATGGATAAATCCAATAATCCATGATAAAACAAAACGATCTGAAACTTGGAGACTTCAACCTGATAAATCTGGAATTAGTTGCTGTATTGGTGATATTGGAACGCATGCCTTTAATATGCTAGAATACGTAACAGGGATGGAAGTAAAAGAACTTCTTTCTGATCTAAACTATGTATATGACGATAACCCAATGGATGTTGATGGTACTATTTTAATCAGATTCTCTGATAATATTAAAGGAGTCATTAGAGCTAGTCAAATTGCAACTGGTGAAGAGAATTGTTTTACAGTAGCAATATATGGACGTAAAGGAGGGCTAAAATGGCAACAAGAAAACCCTAATTATCTTCATCACTTAAGTGACTCTGAACCTCTTAAGGTTTTAAAGCCTGGTCATGATTATAATTCTAATTTTTCAAAAGTTTCCACTAAACTTCCACCTGGACATCCAGAAGGTGTGTTTGACTCTATGGCAAATATCTATAATGGTGTTGGAAGGGAAATAAGAGGTGAAAAAGAATTTGAAGGAGAGTACCCAAATTTAAATGATGGTTTAAGAGGAATGCTTTTTATTGAAAAAGCTGTTGAATCTCATAATAATGGAAATACTTGGGTCAAATTAAATAGAAATTAAAATGAAAACAATAAAAGGACCTGCAGTATTTCTTGCCCAATTTGTAGATAAAACTGCTCCATTTAATTCATTAGATGGGATTTGTAAGTGGGCATCTGAATTAGGTTATAAAGGAATTCAAATTCCAACTTGGGAAACCTCACTTATTGATTTAGATAAGGCATCTGATAGTCAAGACTACTGTGATGAACTTTTAGGAAAAGTAAAATCTTATGGACTAGAAATAACAGAATTATCAACTCATCTTCAAGGTCAACTTGTTGCAGTTTCTCCAGCATATGACTTAATGTTTGATAATTTTGCCCCTGATAACCTAAAAAAGAATCCCAAAGAGAGAACGAAGTGGGCTATTGAAACAGTTAAAAAAGCAGCAATTGCTAGTAGAAGACTAGGGCTTAAAACTCATGCGACTTTTTCAGGAGCACTTTTATGGCACACATGGCATCCATGGCCACAAGCTCCCAAAGGTCTTGTTGAAATGGGTTTTCAAGAATTAGCTAAAAGATGGCTACCCATTTTAAATGTATTTGATGAAAATGGGGTTGATGTATGTTATGAAATTCATCCTGGTGAAGACCTTCATGATGGAATAACCTTTGAAAGATTTCTGAAAGCTACAAATAATCATAAAAGAGTAAATATACTTTATGATCCTAGTCATTTTATTCTTCAACAGCTTGACTATATAACATATATTGATCATTATCACGAGTTTATAAAATCTTTTCATGTAAAAGATGCTGAATTTAATCCTACTGGTAAAAAAGGGAGCCTTTGGAGGATATCTAGATTGGGCTGATAGAGCTGGAAGATATAGATCACTTGGGGATGGTCAGATTGATTTTAAAACTATTTTTTCTAAACTAACTCAATACGGTTGTGATGTTTGGGCAGTTTTAGAATGGGAATGTTGTATTAAAAGTCCTGAACAAGGAGCAACTGAAGGTGCAAAAATAATTCAGGATTTAATTATTAATTGTACCGATAAAAAATTTGATGACTTTGCAGGAGGAAACACAAATAATGAAGATTTAAGAAACATTTTAAATATTTAAATATGAAAAAAACATTAATAACATTTTTAATTTTAACAACAAGTATTGGATTTTCCCAGGATTCAGAATGGACTTATCTTTTTGACGGAGAGACATTAAATGGTTGGCATGAATATAATGGTGGAGAAGTTGGAGATTCATGGTCAGTAAAAAATGGTGAGTTAATTTTATCTTCTAAAAATGATAATTTAAGTAGAGGTAATGATATAATTACAGATAAAAAATTTACGAATTTTGAACTATCACTTGAATGGAATATAGTAAAGGGTGGTAATAGTGGAGTGTTTTTCAAAGTTGTTGAGATTCCTGAAGTTAATCAACCATGGAAAACTGGACCAGAGATTCAGGTGCTTGATAATGATAACTTTTCAGCTAACAGATATCATAAGGCTCCAGCTCTTTATGATCTTAAACCAATTGGTAAGATTAAATACAATAAATATGGTGAATGGAATCACCTTCTTTTAAAAGTTGATCATGAGAAAAATATTGGCTCAATTACATTTAACGGTGAGAAAGTATACTCTTTTCCATTATATGGTGAGGAGTGGGATAAAATGGTTTCAAGATCAAAATTTAGTGATGATAATTACTATGAAAATTTAAGGCCTGAACATTCATTTTTTACATATGCCCCGTTTTTCGGTAAATTTAAAACAGGAAGTATTGGTTTGCAGGATCATGGTCATACAGTTAGGTATAGAAATATTAAAATCAAAGAATTATAGTAACAAGCAGTGATAATGCAGTGCGATAATTTTCTTACTAATTATTTAAATTGATAATTTAACTTCAAATATATATTGTCATGAAAGAAAAACATAATTTACCTAAGAACAGTTAAAGCATTTAGTACTCAGTCTATCTCTCTTAATTCTATTGACCCTATTAATCAGTTGTAATACTGAAACATCTCCAAAATGGGAATACATATTTGATGGTGAAACTTTTAATGGATGGCATGTTTATAAAGCTGAATCAATTGGAAGTGAATGGTCAATTAATAATGGTGAGTTAATATTTACTAACAACGAAGAATTTGGACAAGACCTAGTTACAGATAAAGAGTATACTAATTTTGAACTTTCAATTGAATGGAATATTTCCAAAAATGGAAATAGCGGAATATTATATGGGGTTAAAGAACTTGATGAATTTGATGCACCATTTAAAACTGGACCTGAAATTCAAATTTTGGATAATGAAAATTATTATACCTCAACAGAACTGCACATGGCTCCCTCACTCTTTGATCTAGTTAGTTCAGACAACAAAAACTTAGAGGTAAAAAATCATGGTAATTGGAATCATGTTTTAATAAAAATTGATCATTCTAATAATCTTGGAATAATAAAAATGAATGGTGAAATAGCATATACGTATCCTTTATCAGGCAATGAATGGGATGAATTAGTATCTAAATCTAAATTTAACCCCCAAACTACAAGACCTGATGCTACCTATGCTCCAACATTTGGGACATATAAAACTGGTAAAATTTCTCTTCAAGATCATGGAAATAATGTTAAATTTAGAAATATAAAAATCAGGGAATTTTAAAACTTTAATATGATACATTCAATGACTGGCTTCGGACGAGAAGAGAAGCTTATAAATAGTAATAAAATAGTCATTGAAATTCGAACACTTAATTCAAAAGGACTTGATATCAATCTCAAAGTTCATGAATCATTTTCTTTTATTGGAGAATATTTAAGAAAGTCTGTTAAAGAAAAACTAATCAAGGGTAAGGTTGATGTAATTCTTGATATAGAAGATACTAATGAAGATCTTTTAATCCCTTTTAATAAATCAAAAATTAAGGCATATATAAAGGAACTCAGAAAAGATTTTAAAATTGATGAATCTCAGATTATTTCTAATTTATTAATAGGAAATAGTTATATAAACTCAAATATTACTTTTAATAAAAGTGAAGAAAAAAAGATTAAAATACTTTTAGATAAGGTTATTCAAAAACAAATAAAATACAGAAGGACTGAAGGTGAAGCTATAGGTAAGGATTTAAAAAAAAGTATCTCCAAGATAAATAACTATATAAACAAAGTAGTTTCTGTTGAATCAAATAGAATTAAGGATAAGAAAAAAAAATTCAAGTCTTATTTTAATGAACTTAATGATAAGTATGATAAATCTAGATTAGAGCAGGAAATAATATATTATATTGAAAAATTGGATATAAATGAAGAAATCGTAAGATTGCAACATCATTTAAAGTTTTTTTCTTCAGAAATGAAAAACAAAGAAATTAAAGGAAAGAAACTTTCATTTATTTCTCAAGAAATCGGCAGAGAGATTAATACTATCGGCTCAAAAGCTAATAATTTTGAGATTCAAAGTATGGTGGTTAATATGAAAGAAGAACTTGAAAAGATTAAAGAAAATGTTCTAAATATATTATAATGAATAGTAAAAAACTTATTGTTTTTTCAGCACCCTCTGGAGCAGGTAAGACAACTTTAGTCAAGTATTTACTTTCTATGTTCAATAAAATTGAATTTTCTATTTCTGCTACTTCAAGAAAACCTCGAGGTAAGGAGAAAAATGGTGAAGATTATTATTTTTTAAGTGATTTAGAGTTCAAAGAGAAAATTAATACTCAAAAATTTGTAGAGTATGAAGAAGTTTATGGTGGAGTTTTTTATGGCACACTTAAATCTGAATTAAATAGAATCTGGGATGATAATAAAATTGTAATTTTTGATATAGATGTTGAAGGGGGAGTCAATATAAAGGAGATGTTTCCTTTGGAAACTCTTTCAGTTTTCGTTATGCCACCAAGTCTAAAAATATTAAAGAAAAGATTAATTGATAGAGGTGATATTTCAAATGATGAAATTGAAACTAGACTAAAAAAGGCAGAAAATGAGTTAGATTTTGCATCAAAATTTGATAATATTATAATAAATAGTGATCTTAACGAATCAAAAAAAATTGCTTTTAAACTAATCAAAGAATTTATAGAAAATGAGTAATGTAGGTTTGTATCTCGGGACATTTAACCCTATCCATAATGGTCATGTTACTTTAACTAAATATTTTTCTTCATTACCTGAATTAGATGAAGTATTAGTTGTTATTAGTCCACAGAGCCCTTTTAAAAATGAAGAAGGGTTAATTAGTGACTATGAAAGGCTTGAAATGGCCGAAACAGTTTTTAAAAAATTTGATAATGTTCGTGTATCCGATATTGAGTTTAAAATGTCTAGACCAAATTTTACAATTGATACTTTAAAAGAGTTCAAAAGGAGACACAAATACAATAAGTTAATTCTATTAATTGGGGAGGATAATCTAGCTGGATTTAATAATTGGAAAGACTATAAAAAAATTATTGAAATTGCAGAAGTATATGTCTATCCAAGAGATACAAATCACAAAATACCTGATGATATTTTATCAAACAATAATATAAAATTAGTTGATGCTCCTAAAATAAAAATCTCAAGCAGTCATATTAGAGAGCTAATAAAATCTAATCAAAAAATTGATGACTTAGTTCCAAAAGAAGTTCTAAGCTTTTTTAAGTCTATTACTTAAGCGTTGTAATTATATCAAATAGCTTTTTAGTTAAATTTTCTCTGGAAAGAGAGCTAATATTTGTTAGGTTCTGTTTCTTATATCTACCTTCCAGCCATTCATTGTATTCACTTTTAATGAAAGTGACAACTTGATTAATGTTATTATCATTTGCATTAAATGACTTTGGAGATGTTTTTAATACAACCTCAGATTCTTTAGCAGAATTTGAAAAATTTATAATAGGTGAGCCAGACGCTAAATACTCAATAAGTTTTCCAGATATCATGTCAGTTTCTTCAGTATTTTTGTAATTGAAATTAATTAATAAATGAGATGATTTAATTGTACCTATTGCATTATTATGATCTATATATCCTTTATTAAGCAATTCAATTTTATTTGAATAAATTTTAATGATTTTTTTATCAATTCTCCCAGCAAAAGTTAAAATAAGATTTAAATTATTTTGCTTTGGATTAAGAATTTTTAATACTTCATAAAAAGTTTCATAATTATGATTTTGAGTAAGCATTCCTGTAAAAACAATATTAAACTTCTTTGGTTTTATCTCCTCAATTTTGTCATAATTTAATTTATCATAACCATTATAAACCTGATGAATTTTCTCAGGATTAGTAATCTTAGCCTTAAGAATTTTATGATATCTATCTCCTACAGTTGTAATTATTGCATCTGCTTTTTCGATAACGTTTGTCTCTAGTTTTGCATTTAATTTTTTAGAAAAGTTAAATCTAAATCTATCTTTTAAATAAAAAAGTTCAGACCAGGGGTCTCTTAAATCAACAATCCATTTTAGCTTATACTTTTTGTAAATTTTTTCTCCAATCAAGTGAGAAGAATGAGGTGGACCAGTTGTAATTACATAATCAATTTTATTATTTGAAATAATTTTTTTAGCTTTTTTAAAAGCAAAGAAATTCCAACCTATTCTTGAGTCTGGTATAAAAAGATTAAGCCTAATAAAAGATGTAATCTTATCAAAAATTGATTTATTCGGAATATAAGATTGCGGTATACCCTTAGTTTTATTTCCTGATTTAAAAAAAGAATATAGGCTTAGAATTTCTAAACTAAATGTTTTATGAGTTTCAATATCTTTAATATGGCTGTTAAGTGATAAATCTTTTAAATTATATGAAGCATATTTTGGGTCTACAGTAAGAACAATAGGATTACAACCTAACTTCTTTAAATATTTAGCAAAATACATCCATCTTTGAACTCCTGATCCCCCAGATGGTGGCCAGTAATATGTAATAATTAATATGTTTAACTTAGCCAAACTAATTAAGTTTTAGTTGAACTCCTACACCAAACACCTCTCTGACTTGTAATCTTGAAACGGCATTATCATCATATATTAGTTGAAATATTAATTGAGTAGTTAGAAGTGGATTAACATTAATTTCTATCTGCGCTAAATAATCAAGATCAATATTAGATGCTTCTTCAATGTAATTAGAAAAAAGTTTTAAGTCTTGCTTGTAGTTGACATTTTCCAGTAATTTCCCTTCGGAGTGAAAAGTTAAATTTGCACCAAGCTCATATCTGGAAGATTTATTTTGGGATACACCAAAATATGTTTCATTCTCTAATAAATCATCAGTAAATTTCTTACTTACTAAAATTAATCTTGAAGCAATAGGAGAATAGTTTACCCAAATTTTTTCGTCTTTCTTCCATAAAAAACCAGAACCTATCTGAAAATATGCTGGGGAAAAAATTCTAGTTGTTAATTCTCTTATTTCATTATTCTCAGAATCTTTTTTATACTTATATCCATTACCAATTTGTGAAGTAAAGTTGAAAAAGGCTGAAAAAGATAAATTTCTAGTAAATTCTTTACCAACAATTGACTGAATGAGGATTCTATCATCAATCTTTCTTGCAAATGGAGCATTCTTATATTTAGCTATTCCAAAAGCTGATTCAACATTTGATAACCAGTCCCAACCCTTATCCTTATATTCCCATTCATAATCAAATTTTATTGTAGCTGAGAAATTGTTAGTGCCACCTCCAACCCAATCACTAAATCCAGTTTGATTAAGTAAGACAGTAACATTTCCTCTTTTTGTCCAAAGAGAATCTTTTTCAACTATTTCCTGAGAATAGATGTTTACAGAAAAAATGAGAATAATTATTAAGTATCTCATGAAATGATTACAAAAAACCTAATTCAAGTTTAGCTTCTTCACTCATAAGATCTTTTGTCCATGGTGGATCAAATGTAATTTCAACTTCAGCAGTTTTAACCTCGTCTATTGATTTAATTTTTTCCTCTACTTCTTGAGGTAGAGACTCAGCAACAGGACAATTTGGTGATGTTAGAGTCATCATGATTTTTACTTCATTATCTTCATTTACAAAAACATCATAAATCAAGCCTAATTCATAAATGTCTACAGGTATTTCAGGATCAAAAATTGATTTCAATTCTGTAACAATCTTTTCTCCAAGATTTTCTGTGTTATTTTTATTATTTGTCATTTTTACTGTTTTGCTTGATATGCTATAGCATAAATTTTTATTTGTTTTACCATTGAAAGTAATCCATTAGCTCTTGTTTGAGATAAGTGACTATCTAACCCTATCTTCTCAATAAAATTAATATTAGCTTCTAAAATTTCTTCTGGTTTATGACCAGAAAAAACCTTTACTAATAGAGATATAATACCTTTAGAGATTATTGCATCACTATCAGCCTCAAATATAATTATGTTATCGTTAAATGATGAATTAAGCCAAACTTTACTTTGACATCCTTTAATAAGATTAGAATCTATTTTATTGTTTTCAGCAAACTCTGGAAGAGTTTTACCTAAATCAATTAAATACTGATATTTTTCTGACCAATCTTGAAAGAAATTAAATTCTTCTATTATTTGATCTTGTTTTTGTTGAATACTTTCCACACTTAAAATTAAACAATTATCCTAACATTTTTGAAGCCTTTTTAACTGCATCAACAAATAAGTCTATTTCACTTTTAGTATTATAAAATGAAAAAGATGCCCTAACTGTTCCCGGTATGTTAAAGCGATCCATTATTGGTTGAGTACAATGCTGTCCCGTTCTTACAGCTATACCAAATTGATCTAAAATTGATCCTATATCAGATGGATGATGATTACCAACATTAAATGATATTACTGATATCTTTTCTTCTATATCACCATAAATTTTAAGATTAGTGATTTTTTTTAAACTTTCAGTCGCATAATCTAAAAGGGTTTTTTCATAAGATTCAATATTATCAAACCCGATAGAATTCATGTAATCTAGAGCAGATCCAAATGCAATCACTCCTGCAATATTTGGTGTACCTGCTTCAAATTTATGAGGAAGATCAGCATATTCTGTTTTATTGAATGTTACATTTGATATCATCTCACCTCCTCCTTGATAAGGTGGAAGGGAATTAAGTAAATCTGATTTACCATAAAGAAAACCTACACCTGTTGGCCCACATAATTTATGGGCAGATGCTACATAGTAATCGACATCTAATTCAGATAAATTAATTTTGAAGTGAGCTGCTCCTTGAGCTCCATCAACTAAAACTTGGCTTTTATTAGCATGTGCAAGATCAATTATTTCTTTTATTGGATTAACTATTCCAAGAGTATTAGAGACATGGTTTATAAAAACAAATTTCACATTAGGAGTAAGCAGTGATTTATATTCATCAATATTTAGTGTGCCATCATCTTTTATTGGTATAACCTTAAGTTTAGATCCTGTCTTCTCGCATAGCATTTGCCAAGGAACAATATTTGAGTGATGTTCCATCTCAGAAACAATTAACTCATCTTTAGAAGAAATCATTTTCTCTAGTCCTGATGAAATGATATTAATTCCATGAGTAGTTCCAGATGTGAATATTATTTCATGAGTATGAGCTATTCCAAAATGTTCTTTGACTTTTAATCTAGTTTCTTCAAATTTATTTGTAGCATCAACACTTAGTGAATGAAGTCCTCTATGAATATTAGAGTTGTAATTTTTATAATAATCAGAAATAGCATCAATTACTTGAATAGGAGTTTGAGATGTAGCAGCATTATCTAAGTAAATTAAATCAGTATTGTTTATTTTCTTACTTAGTATTGGAAAATCTTCTCTTATTTTATATACATCTATCATCTAAAGATCAAAACCTAGATTTACTCCAAGTTTACTTGCGATTAATGAGTTAATTCTTCTTTTTAGATTAGGTGTCTTAACACTCTCTAAAATATTATTTGCAAAAGCATAAGTCAAAAGTGCTTTAGCCTCTTTTTCCGGAATACCTCTTGTTTTTAAATAAAATAATGCTTCCTTGTCAAGCTGTCCTATAGTGCAACCATGTGAACATTTCACGTCATCAGCAAAAATTTCGAGTTGAGGTTTAGAATTTACTTTTGCTTTATTATCAATCAAAATATTATTATTCTGCTGAAAAGCATTTGTTTTTTGAGCAATCTTATCAACCATTATTTTACCATTAAACACTCCAACAGATCTATCTGAGAAAATTCCTTTATAATCTTGATGACTTTCACAATTTGGTTGAGCATGATTGACTAAAGTATTATGATCTACATGTTGATTTGACTCAAGAATTGTAATCCCCTTAAGTGTTGATTGTATATTTTCTCCCTTATGATAGAAATTCAAGTTATTCCTTATTAGTTTTCCTCCAAAAGAAAAAGTGTGAACACTAACATTACTGTCTCTTTCTTGACTTATAAAAGTGTTATCAATTAGAGTTGATGAGTCTAGATCATTTTGAATTTTATAATAATCTATAAATGAATTTTTTTCAGCATAAATTTCAGTTAAGCTATTTGTTACAACTGCATGCTCTTTTAAACTTTGATGTCTTTCAATAATTTCAACTTTAGCATTTTTATCTGCTATTATAAGATTTCTAGGTTGAAGCCAGATTGATTTTTGATTCCCTGTTGAAAAATGCATTATCTGAACTGGATCTTCAGGACATACTCCCTTAGGAATATATATGTAGGCACCTTCTTTTGTGTATGAGGTATTTAATGATGCTAAACTTTCATCCTTTGGCACAGTTCGATTAAAATAATTCTTTATTGTACTATCATACTTACCTTTAGAAAGAGCTGCAGAGAGAACGCATATGTCCATTCCATCATGTGTAGTTTTTGATAAAAAAGGACTATAAACTCCATCAATAAATACAATTTTAAAAGAATCTAGATCATTAAGAAAAAACTCTTTTACATCTCTTAATTCTACAGATTTATTCGGTTTTGAAGAAAGACTATAATCTTTTTGAATAATTGATTTCAATGAGGTATACTTCCAGGATTCATCTTTCTTTGATGGAAACCCCTGTTTCTCAAAACGCTTTAAGGCCTCTTTTCTGTCTGAATGAATAGGGTTTAATAAGTCAACATCCTGTTCAAAAGCAATAAAAGAATCCAATAATTTTTCTTGAAAATTCATACTAAGACTTTTCTTTTTTTAACCAATCATATCCTACTTCCTCAATTTTTTTTGCAAGATTTTTATCTCCGGACTTAACTACTTTTCCATCCATTATAATATGAACAAAGTCTGGAACTATATAATCAAGTAACCTTTGGTAATGAGTTATTACTATAACAGAATTGTCTTCATGACTACATTTAACTACTCCGTTAGCTACAATTTTTAGAGCATCTATATCTAGTCCAGAATCTGTTTCATCTAAAACTGCAAGTTCAGGTTCCATCATTGCCATTTGAAATATCTCATTTCTTTTCTTTTCACCTCCAGAAAACCCCTGATTTAATGATCTAGATAAAAAATTAGAATCTATTTCAAGAAGTGAAGCTTTTGCTCTTATTTTTTTTAACATTTCACTTGACGGCATTTCATCTATTCCTTTGGCTTTTCTTGATTCATTTATTGCTGTTTTGATAAAATTCGTTACAGTAACCCCCGGTATTTCAACTGGATATTGAAATGATAAAAACACACCTTCATGAGCCCTATCTTCAGGACTTAATTCATTTATTTCTTGCCCTTTAAAATATATGTTTCCTTTTGTGATCTCATAATCTTCATGTCCAGATATAACGTTAGCTAATGTGCTTTTACCTGAGCCATTAGGCCCCATAATAGCATGAATTTCACCTTTATTAATTTTTAGGTTTACACCCTTTAATATGGGTTTGCCTTCTATTTTACAATGTAAATTATTGATTTCTAACATATTTATAAATTTATCCAACTGATCCTTCGAGAGAAATTTCAAGTAATTTTTGAGCTTCAACTGCAAATTCCATAGGCAACTTATTAAGCACTTCTTTACTAAACCCATTTACAATTAGAGCAATTGCCTTTTCTGTATCGATACCTCTTTGATTACAATAAAATATTTGGTCTTCCCCAATCTTACTAGTTGATGCTTCATGCTCAATTTGAGCAGTTTTATTTTGCACTTCTATATAAGGAAATGTGTGTGCTCCGCAATCATTCCCCATTAATAAAGAATCACACTGAGAAAAGTTTCTAGCATTTTCTGCAAATGGTGAAACCTGTACAAGACCTCTATAACTATTTTGAGATTTACCAGCAGAAACTCCCTTTGAAATAATAGTGCTTTTTGTGTTTTTTCCTAAATGAATCATTTTGGTTCCAGTGTCGGCTTGCTGAAAATTATTTGTAACAGCTATTGAGTAAAACTCACCGATTGAATTATTTCCTTTTAAAATACATGATGGATATTTCCATGTTACAGCAGACCCTGTTTCAACTTGAGTCCATGATATTTTAGATCTATTATGACAAATTCCTCTTTTAGTAACAAAATTAAAAACACCTCCTTTTCCATTTTTATCTCCAGGAAACCAATTTTGAACTGTTGAATACTTAATTTCAGCATCATCATGGGCAATTAACTCAACGACAGCAGCATGTAATTGATTTTCGTCTCTAGATGGAGCTGTACAACCCTCCAAATAACTAACATAACTGGACTCATCGGCTATTACTAGTGTTCTTTCAAACTGACCGGTGCCTGCCTGATTTATTCTAAAATAAGTTGACAGTTCCATTGGACATCTAACTCCTTTGGGTATATAACAAAAAGATCCATCAGAGAAAACTGCAGAATTTAAAGCTGCATAATAATTATCTTTTTTTGGTATGACAGTTCCTAAATGTTTCCTAACGAGTTCAGGATGGTTTTGAATAGCATCTGAAATAGAACAAAAAATAATTCCTTTTTCCTCTAGGGTATCTTTAAAAGTAGTAGCAACAGATACTGAATCTACTACTACATCCATAGCTACTCCACTTAATTTTTTTTGCTCATCTAAGGATATTCCTAATTTATCAAATGTCTTTAATAATTCGGGATCAACTTCGTCAAGAGAATTTAAATCAGGCTTTTTCTTTGGAGCTGAGTAATAAGAAATATCTTGAAAGTTTGGTTTATTATATTTTAAATTGGACCACTCAGGCTCTTTCATAGTCTTCCAAGTCTTAAAGGCATCTAATCTCCAGTCCGTCATCCATTTAGGCTCATTTTTTTTCTTAGAAATTGCTTTAACTATATCTTCATTTAAACCAACAGGAAATGTTTCAGAATCTATATCTGTGTAAAAACCATACTCATACTCTTTGGTTTCTAGCTCTTTTTTTAACTCGTCTTCAGTATATGCCATAAGAATTAACCCTTAATAACTTTTTGCAAATATACATATAAATCGGGCTTTTTTTGGTAATAATACATGTTAATAAATCTATAATTATGTTATGATCTATTATCTAAATTAATAGTTCAATTAGATTAATTTTGAATATATGGATGAGAATGAAAACGATCTTCAAAGCTTAAGTGAGACAGATTTAATTAAGAGAATAACAAAATCTTTTAAGAGTAAAAACAACTCCACGGTTATTGATATTGGAGATGATGCAGCTATTTTAAAATTTGATAAAACTAATCTTGCTATCTCTCAAGATATACTGGTTGAAGGAGTTCATTTTGATCTATCCTATGTTCCACTAAAACATCTAGGCTACAAAAGTGTTGTGGTTAACATTTCAGATATAATTTCCATGAATGTTAAACCATCTCATGTCCTTGTCTCAATAGCGGTATCTAACAGATTTAAAATTAAAGCCCTTGAAGAGCTATATGAGGGTATTAAATTAGCATGTTCATATTACAATATTGATTTGATAGGTGGTGATACTACATCCTCAAAAACAGGATTAATGATTTCTGTTACTTGTATTGGAAATACTGAAAATAAAAAAATAACAGAAAGAAAAGGAGCAATGCCAAATGATCTTCTTGTTGTTTCAGGAAATTTAGGATCTGCATATATGGGGCTTCAAGTTCTTGAAAGAGAAAAAAAGGTATTTGAGGTCAACCCTAATTCACAACCTGATTTAAGTAACTATACCTATTGTATTCAGAGACAACTGAAGCCAGAGGCTAGAGTTGATGTTATTAATCGTCTTGAAGAACTTAAGATCACACCTACATCAATGATAGATATTAGTGATGGATTATCAACTGAAATAAATCATTTATCCAATTCTTCAGGATTATCTTTTCATATAAATGAAGATAGTGTTCCTATTTCAGAAGAGGCAAAAAAAGTTTGTGATGAGTTTAAATTAAGTCATTCTGTTGCATATCTTAACGGAGGAGAAGACTATGAACTTTTGTTTACTGTTTCCAAGAAGCATGAAAAGAAAATTAATGATTCTGAACATTTAACAATTATTGGCTCATGTGTGAAAAAAAAAGATGATAATTGTATGATAACTAGTCTAGGTCAAAAGATAAATATTAATAGTTCTGGCTGGGATTCCTTTAATAAAAAAGATTAACCTAGAGCAACATCTAGCATCATCATAATTATAAATCCTCCTATAAATCCTAATGTAGCTATATCAGTATATTTATCTTGCTGTGTTTCAGGTATCACCTCCTCGACAACAACAAATATCATTGCTCCAGCAGCAAATGCAAGTGCATATGGTAATAAAGGTGTGAAAAATGTCACCGCTAGAGCTCCTATGACCCCTGCTATAGGCTCAACTATTGCAGATAATTGTCCATACCAAAAACTCTTAAATTTACTAACACCAGACCTTCTCAAAGGCATAGAAACCGCAATTCCTTCTGGAAAATTTTGAAGTCCAATTCCAAAAGCTAAAACAACAGCTCCAGCAATTGAAGCCTCTGGTATTCCAGCTGCTACTCCACCAAATAAAACTCCAACAGCAAGTCCTTCAGGTATATTATGAAGAGTTATAGCTAAAGTTAAAAGTGTTGTTCTTCTCCAAGGGGTTTTTATACCCTCAGCTTCTTTAAAATTTATATGAAGGTGAGGTAAGACTTTATCAATTCCAAAAATAAATAATGCACCCAATCCAAAACCAATTGCCGCAGGCATTACTTTAACAAAACCTTCTCCAGCACTCATTTCTATTGCTGGAGATAATAAACTCCAAAAACTTGCAGCTACCATAACTCCACCAGTAAATCCTAACATACCATCTAACGCCATTCTACTCATTGTTTTAAACAAGAAGACAGTTGATGCTCCAAGAGCTGTAACCCCCCAAGTAAACAAAGTTGCATAAAGAGCACCTTGTACTGGATTAAGTCCAGAAAAATATTCAATAATTGTATCCATATTTGTATATTGAACTATCTAATCACTTTGCGAAAATACTCAAAAGCCCTTTAAAATTTAATGATTTCAAATAATAAATATGATTATATAATTTGTGGTGGTGGTGCGTCAGGATTATTACTTTCAAGTGCATTAATCTCAGACAGCTTCTTTGATGATAAAAAAATTTTAATAATTGAAAAGGAAGCAAAGGTTGATAACGATAAAACCCTTGGATTTTGGGATAGTAAGGAAACCATATTAGATGAAGTAGTTTTTAAAGAATGGGAATATGCAGAATTTAAAGATTCTGAATTTCATAATTCTTTTCTTTTAAACCCTTTTAAGTATAAAATGATAAAGTCTAGCAAATTTTACTCTCATCTGGGAGAAAAGATTTCAGATGCTGATAATTTTACATATTTAAATGCAAATATTGAGAATATTGATCAAGAAAATAAGATTGTTAAAACAGATAATGGAGAGTTTCAATCATCAATAATCTTTTCAAGTATTTATGATGATAAAGAGATAAAATTTAATAAATATCCGTTACTAAAACAACACTTTATTGGATGGACAATTGAAACCAAAGATCAATCTTTTGATGATAATAAAATTACGTTTATGGATTTTAGTGTTGATCAAAAAAATGAGATTAGATTCATGTATATATTACCTTTTTCAAAAAATAAAGCTTTAGTAGAATACACTCTTTTTTCAAGTTCTGTAATTGATGATGAATGAGTATGAATCTGAAATAAAGAATTATTTAAAAGAAAATCATATTATTGATTATACTATTCTTGATAAAGAAAAAGGCTTAATCCCTATGACATGTTATCCTTTCTTTGAAAAAAATACAGATAGTTATTTTAAAATTGGAACTGCCGGGGGCTGGAGTAAACCAAGTACTGGTTATACCGTAAAAAATTCATTAGAGAAAATTGATTTAATTCTTAATTATTTAAAAAAAGATAAACCTCTTTCAAAAATTAGCTTTAAAAATAGATTTTGGTACTACGATTTGTTGTTTTTAGATGTTTTAATTGAATCTAAAGGTAATGGATCCAAAGTTTTTTCAGATCTATTTAGAAATAATGACCCAATTAAAATCTTTAAATTTCTTGATGAAAAAACTTCATTTCGAGAAGAGTTATCTATATTTTTATCTGTGAATGTAATGACCTTTGTTAGGTCTTTATTTAAAAGAATTTTAAATTTCTCTATTTAAAAGTTTCTCCGAAAAGGTATTTAACTTAAGCTTTGAACCAGAATCTATTTGTAAATCATTAATTAAGTTCTTTGCATTTGCTGAATATTTCTCAACTTTATTTTTAAGATAATTAACAGCACCTGAACTCTCATAAAATGTTTTTATTGAATTTATTTTTTCTAAATCATCAATTTTATCTGAAAAAAATACATTTTCAAATTCTAACCTTTGATCACCATTTAATTTAGCTTGAGTAAAAATAAAGAGCAGTGTTTTCTTTTGTTCTATTATATCTCCTCCAATTTTTTTTCCAAACTTAGCTTCATCTCCAAAAGAGTCTAGCAAGTCATCTTCTAGTTGAAAAGCTATTCCTAGATTTTTACCTACTTCATATAAAACATTGATATCGTTAGTATTTAAGTCTGAAATAATTCCACCAAACATATAAGAACAGCCAATTAAGACAGCTGTTTTGTTTTCAATCATATTAAAGTAATCCTCTTCCGAAACTTCTTTTACAAGTGAAAAGTCCATATCATTTTGCTGACCTTCACAGACTAACCTTGATGTTTCTGTTAATTTTTTAGATAAAAGCACATACTTTGAATCATCATATTTATTTAAAATTTCATAAGAGATTATCAGCATTACATCCCCTGATAGTATTCCAGTATTATTATCCCATTTAGAATTTATGGTTTTCTTTCCTCTTCTCATTAATGAATTATCCATTATATCATCATGAGCTAGAGTAAAATTGTGAAAAATTTCAAGGGCTGCAGAGGCAGGAAGAGCATTCTTTATATTTCCTGTAAAGAGATCTGTAATAAATAATGTTATCAAAGGTCTTAACCTCTTCCCTCCAGAATCCAATATATATTTTACTGGATCATATAGGTTTTTTGGATTATTATGGTCTATTTCTTTTTTTAGAAAATCTTCAAAGATTTGGATATAGTCTTTCATTATCATTAAATCAAAATTAAATATACCATTTAATTTATTGTTAATTTTTATTTAATCATTTGTTTAATTCAATTGTTTAAATTTAATTTGTACTCTAATTTTCAAATTGGAAACACAATATTCAAATACTGAACTAAAAATCAGAGATGCTGCTAAATCACTTTTTTTAAAAAAAGGATATAGTGCAACTACAACAAGGGATATAGCTCAAGAATCAAAGATAAATCTTGCATTACTTAATTATTACTTCACAAGTAAAAGAAGATTGTTTGAGATTATAATGTTTGAAACGTTATATGATTTTTTAAACAAAATGGTCGAGGTTTATAATGATGAAAGAAACAACAATTAGAGAAAAGATAGAATTAGCTAGTTCTAAATATATTGATATGATTATTGCTGAACCCCTACTTCCAACATTTATTCTAAATGAATTGAAAAATAATCCAACCAATTTTTTAAAAATGCCTACGGCAAAAGTGATTATGAAGTCTCAACTTATTTCTCAATATAAGGATGGAGTTAAAAAAGGAATTTATAAAAAAGTAGATCCAATCCATTTTATAACTAATATCCTAAGTCTGATTGTGTTTCCATTTATATGCAGTCCTATTATAATGAAAATGGAAAAATTAAATAAAAAAGATTTTAATAAAATGATGAATCAGAGAAAAAAATTAATCCCAGAATGGATAATTCAAATGATAAAAAAATGAAAAAGATAATATTGCTTTTAGTATTTACAAGTTATAGTTTTTCTCAAGGTGAAGTAACTAGTCTTAGTTTATCAGACGCTGTTGAATATGGTATTGAAAATAATAGGAATCTAGTGAATGCTGAAAGAGAAATTAAAATGGCTTACAAAGAAAGATGGAAAACTATAGCAATAGGATTGCCAAATGTGACTCTTGATCTTAACTATCTTAATTATCTTGAACTCCCAACTTCATTAATTCCTGCAGAATTTTTTGGAGGACAAAAGGGTGAGTTTTCAGAAATTCAATTTGGAACTGAGCAAACTGCTATTGGATCGGTTAGAATGGAACAGCTATTGTTTGATGGATCTTGGCTTGTGGGTCTAGAATACAGCAAGATATACCTAGCAGCATCTGAAAATTTTTATGAAAAAACTTTTCTTGAAGTTAGAGAGTCTATTGTTAAGCTTTATAGTTTAGTAGTTACTTTTAACGAAGGGATTTTACTGTTAGAGAACAATCTTGAAAATTTTAGAAAGGACCTATTTGAAGTTACAGAACTATATAAAAATGGATTTGAAGAAATAGAAAATGTTGAGCAAATAAAGATCACATTAGCTCAAGCAGAACTCTCATTACTTCAGGCAAAAAAGACAAGAGAAAACCAGACAAACTTATTAAAACTAGTTCTTGGTATTGATCTTGAGGATAATTTAATACTAACAACATCAATTAATGATTTTATAGCTGACAATATTATATTTTCAAACTCTTTCGAAGATTTTAATACAGATAAAAATATTGATGTAAAGATTTCTCAAAATATTTTTGATACAAAAAGAATTGAATATAAACTTGAAAAATCAAAACAACTGCCCAAAATTTCAGGATTTCTAAGTGGTACCTACACTGGATATAATAATGAATTTGATTTTACAAATAAATCTCAAAACTGGTTTGGATCATCTGTTCTTGGAGTGAATTTAGAGATTCCTGTTTTTAATGCATTTAAACTAAATGTTTCTTCCCAAAAAGCAAAAATTGCAATGAACCAAGCAATGACAAATCTTGAAGAGCAAGAAGAAAAGACTCAAGCAAAAGTTCAAGAAAAATTAAATGACTATCAGCTTGCAATCAGAACATTAAATGTTAGCGAACAAAACATGAGACTTTCAGTATCCATTGAAGAGAAAAATTCGATTAAATTTTTTGAAGGAATTGTTTCCTCTTTTGAATTTCGTCAAGCTCAACTTCAGTTACTTGATTCTCAACAAAAATATTTAAACTCTGTTTTAGAACTAATCTCAATCAAAACAGAATTAGAAACTCTATATAATAACACAAATTAATCATGAAGAAATTTTATATATCAATAATTACCCTAATTATAATAAGTTGTAATTCATCTGGGAACTCTACTATTAACACTCTTATTGAAGATGGTGATCTAGATGGGCTTAAAAAAAGGAAAAAAGAATATGTAGATACAATGAATACGATGCAAGTTGAGTTAAATAAAATTAACGATGGGATAGCTTTTTTAGATGAAAATGAAAAGCTCACAATTGTTACAAAATACGAAATCAAAGAAAAGATATTTAACAGCTACATTGAAGCTCAAGCAAATCTTAAGACACGAAAGAATGTTTTGATACTCCCTGAGTTTCAAGGTACATTAGAACAAATTTTTGTTTCTGAAGGGCAGAAAGTAAAAAAAGGGCAACTTCTTGCAGAGATAAATGATTCAGGTCTAAAAGAGCAAGTTGATCAATTAATTATCCAAGCAAATTTTGCAAAAGAGAACTTTGAAAGAACTGAGAGGCTATGGAATAATAGTATTGGGTCTGAAATTCAATTTCTAAAAAGTAAATCAGATTTTGAATCAAGTCAAAAAATGGTTGAACAAATGAAAGATAGGCTTGCTAAAACAAAGATTTACGCTCCATTTGAAGGAGAGATAGATGAAATTATTTCCAATCAAGGATCAAATTTAATTCCAGGTGTTTCTCAAATTTTAAGATTAGTTAATCTTGACGAAATATACGCAGAGGCTTCTGTTTCAGAAAAATACATCGCAAACATAGATCAAGGGAACTAAGGTTGTTGTTCAAATTCCTTTATTGGGAAGAGAAATAGTTTCTGAAATTATTCAAACAGGTAATTTTATAAATCCAAGCAATAGAACATTTAGAGTAGAAGTTCCTGTCAAAAATATTGATAATAAAATCAAACAGAATTTAGATGCAAAAATTAAAATAAATATTTACTCAAAACCTGATGCTGTTGTAATACCCCTTAGAATTATAAGAGAGGATGCAACGGGTAAAAATTTTGTATATGTAATGTCAGAGGATATTAAAGATGGAGTATACATTACATCTAAAACATTTATTAGCCTTGGAAATAAAAATAGCAATGAGGTCGAAGTCACTGTTGGACTAAAGATAGGTGATGAACTAGTTCTAGAAGGAGCAAACATTGTTGAAGATTCTCAAAGAGTAAAAATTATAAACTAAAATGGATAAAAAGAATAAAGAATTTTTCCTATCAAGTTGGGCAATAAATAATAAGACTATTATTTATGTACTAATGATAATATTCCTTATTTCTGGAATTACGGCATATAAAACGATGCCTAGAGAACTTTTTCCTGAGATAAATTCATCAAATATTTTTGTTACAACTATTTTTCCCGGAAACAATGCTGAGGAAATGGAAAAATTAATTACTGATCCTCTTGAACAAGAAATTAAAGGAGTTATTGGTTTAATTGACATTGAGTCAACTTCTAGCGAAGGTATATCAATTATTAATATTGAGTTTGACGATGAAATTCCAACAGCATTAGCAAGGCAGAGAGTGAAAGATTTAGTTGATAATGTGACTGTAGGTGATGACTGGCCTACATTTAATAATTCTAAAGTAGATCCAAATATTTTTGAGTTTGATATAGCAGAAAGGTTTCCTGTTTTAAATATAAGTCTAGTTGGAGACTATAAAGTTGAAGAACTTAAAGAATATGCTGAATATTTAGAAACTAGGATTGAAAGGTTATCTCAAGTAAAAACGGTAGAGATTCGAGGTATTCAAGATTTTGAGGTTGAAGTTGCTGTAAACCCATATATGATGAAGGCAACAAAGACAAGTTATAGTGATATTATAAATGCTATTGCACAAGAAAATGTTACTATTTCAGCAGGAAGTTTAATTTCAGATGGTCAAAGAAGGAATGTCAAGATAATAGGGGAAGTATCAGATCCATCAGAGTTAAATAGAATTATAGTTAAACGTGATAATGGTCCTGTTTACCTTGAAGATGTTGCTTCTGTTTCATTCAAAGAAAAAGAAATCACCTCTTACACAAGGTCTTTTGATAAGAAAACTGTAATGCTTGAGGTTGTGAAAAGAGGAGGTCAAAATGCAATTTTTGCTTCAAACTCAATTCAAGAGATAATTCGAGAAGCTAAAAAAGATTTTTTACCCTCTAATCTTGAGGTTGTAATTCAGAATGATCAATCAGAGTATACTATTAATTCAGTAAATGATTTAATGAATAATTTAATCTTTGGTATAATATTAGTTGTAACTGTTTTAACTTTTTTCCTTGGGCTGAGGAATGCTTTATTTGTAGGATTTGCTATTCCAATGTCAATGTTTATGTCTCTAGTTATATTGTCTTCATTTGGACTTACTCTTAATAGAATGGTATTATTTGGACTAGTAATGGGGCTTGGCCTGCTAGTAGATAATGGGATTGTTGTTGTAGAAAATATTTATAGATTAATGTCAAAAGAAGGAGTTCCAAGAATTCAAGCTGCAAAACTTGGAATTGGAGAAGTTGCTCTTCCCATAATTGTTTCAACTGCAACTACAATTGCTGCTTTTATTCCGCTTGGAACATGGCCAGGAACTTTAGGAGAGTTTATGATATACTTTCCAATTACATTATCAGCAATTTTAGGTTCCTCATTGATAGTGGCTATATTTTTCAACTCTATGTTGGTTTCTAGCTTCATGGACCTTAGTGAAAAAGAGATAAGTAGAAAAAACTTATTGCGAATGACATATATACTTGGAGGTCTTGCAGTTGTTTTTGTGTTGTTTCAAGATACAAGAGCAATTGGATCACTCTTAGCATTTATCTGCTTTCTTTTTTGGTTTTATAAATATGTTATAAAAAATCAAGCAATTAGATTTCAAAATACTTTTTTAGTTAGGCTTGAAAACACATATAATGACTTTTTATCTTTTGCTTTATCTGGAATTAGACCATTTTTATTTTTAGCAGGAACTTTTCTTCTCTTTATTACTTCAATTGTACTTATGGGTATTTTTCCTCCAAAAATTGAGTTCTTTCCAGATAATGAACCACAGCAAATACTTGTTTATTTAGAGTATCCTGAAGGAACTGATATTGAAAAAACTAATGAAACTTTAAAACAAATTGAGTCTGAAATCTATGAGCTGGTAAATAATCCAAAGTATTTAGACGGTGATTATAATTTTTTAGTTGAGTCCGCAATCTCTCAAGTTGGAGAAGGAGCTGGTAATCCAGAGACAGATGCTGGTGGTACTGGAGAAATTCCTCACAAAGCTCTTATAACAATGACAATGAGAGAATTTAAATATAGAAGAGGTATGTCCAGTGAAGAATTAAGAAAAGATGTACAATTAGAACTTATAGATAGATTCCCTGGAATTGCTATTTCTGTTGAAAAAGATACTCAGGGACCTCCAGGTGGATATCCTGTAAATATTGAAATTTATGG
This sequence comes from Candidatus Marisimplicoccus framensis, assembly GCA_905182065.1. Lineage (GTDB taxonomy): Bacteria > Bacteroidota > Bacteroidia > Flavobacteriales > Flavobacteriaceae > Marisimplicoccus > Marisimplicoccus framensis. The sequence goes on along the minus strand of CAJIZN010000001.1, from coordinate 578,933 downwards.
TGATGATTATGAAAGATTAATTGAAACTGCAATTTCAATGAAAAACTATCTTAATAAAGAAAATATAGAAGGCATTGAACAGCTTAAAATTGATGTAAGCAGAAGTAAGCCTGGTTTAGAGTTTCAAGTAGATAGAGAAAAAGCTGGAGAATTAGGTATCCCCACCGGACTTATTGGTCAGACAATTAGAAATTCTATAATCGGTACTAAAGCTGGAGTATACAAAATAAATGGCGATGACTATCAAATTAATGTGAGGCTAGATGAAGATTACAAGAATAATATTAATGCTATCATCAATCAAAATATAGTTTTTAGAGATCAATCAAATGGTAAGATAAAAGAAATTCCTATCGCGTCAGTTGTAACTGAAAAAAACATTACCTCCTTTAGCGCGATTAAACATAAAGAACTTCAAAGATCAGTAACACTCTATTCATCAATTTTAGCTGGATCAAATGCTAATGAAATAGTGAATAGTGCTGAAATTTCTCTTTCTGGTTTTGAAACTCCTCAAGGGGTCGACTTTAAATTTACCGGGGAAATAAAACAACAAGCTGAGAACCAATCTTTTTTATCTGGAGCTCTTTTAACAGGGATTGCCTTGATTGTTTTAATCCTTGTTTTTCAGTTTAATTCAATTTCTAAACCACTTATAGTTCTAGCTTCAATTATCCTAAGTTTCACTGGTGTGTTTCTTGGAATAGTGATTTTCAATCTAACCTTTAGCATACTTATGACTATGCTTGGGATAATTTCATTAACTGGAATAATTGTAAATAATGCAGTTGTACTTATAGATTATACTCAATTACTCTTTGATAGAAAAAAAATAGATTTAAATCTTTCTAAGGATGATATTATAGATAAAATCACAGCATTAAGTCTTATTAAAACAGCTGGTAAAGCAAGACTTAAACCTGTTCTTCTGACAGCAATCACTACAATATTTGGGTTAATTCCTTTAGCAATAGGTCTAAATATTGATTTCTTTTCTTTGTTTGCTAATTGGAATGCAAATATTTATATAGGTGGTGATAATGTTGTCTTTTGGGGGCCACTTGCTTGGACAGTAATTTTTGGAATTACGTTTGCAACTTTCTTAACATTGATAATCGTTCCCTCTATGTATTACATAATACATTTAGGAAGAATAAAACTAAAAAATATCTAGTTATATTTACATTTTAATAAGATGAACAGAACTAATAATTGCGGCGAATTATCAAAAGCTAATTTAAATGAAGATGTAAGACTATCTGGGTGGGTTAATAAAATCCGAGAGAAAGGCTTTATTGTTTGGATTGATTTAAGAGATAGATATGGTATTACGCAATTAGTATTTGATAAAGATAGATCTAGTGAGGAAGTTTTTTCTGCGGCTTCAAATCTTGGTAGAGAATTTGTTATTGAAATCGAAGGCAAAGTAATTGAAAGAAAAAGTATTAATGAAAAAATTACTACTGGTGAAATAGAAATTCTTGTTTCAAGCCTTAAAGTGTTAAATAAATCTTTAACCCCTCCCTTTACAATTGAAAATGAATCAGATGGTGGAGAGGAATTAAGAATGAAATATAGATATCTTGATATCAGAAGAGAACCTGTTAAAGAAAACTTGATTTTTAGACATCATCTATCACTTGAAGTGAGAAATTACCTTTCTAAAAATAATTTTATTGATGTTGAGACTCCCTATTTAATTAAATCCACACCCGAAGGTGCAAGAGATTTCATAGTTCCTAGTAGGCTTAACCCAGATCATTATTATGCTCTACCTCAATCACCTCAGATTTTTAAGCAATTATTAATGGTGGGAGGTATTGATAAATACTATCAAATTGTTAAGTGTTTTAGAGATGAAGATTTAAGGGCAGATAGACAACCAGAGTTTACACAAATAGATTGTGAAATGTCTTTTGTTGATCAAGAAGATATACTTAAACAATTCGAAGGCTTAATGTCAAATTTATTTTCAAAATTTTTAAATAAAAACGATGTTATCTTTGAGAGAATGACTTACAATGAAGCTATAGAAAACTATGGAATTGATAAGCCAGATCTTAGATATGAATTGAAGATTAATGAAATATCTAACGAGGTGAAAGGCAAAGGATTTCAAATTTTTGACAATAATGATTTCACAGCCTCTATAATAGTTGAGGATAAATCTGAAACAACAAGAAAGGAAATAGATAATTTAACCGAGTGGGTTAAAAGACCTCAAATTGGAGCAACTGGACTTTTATGGATCAAGCATAATACTGATTTAACAATCAAATCATCTTTTGATAAATTTTTTAGTGAAAAAGATTTAAAACAGATCTTAAACAAAGTATCCTCTAAGCCAGGAGATATACTATTTATCATGTCGGGTGATAAAAAGAATACACTAGAACAAATGGGTTCATTAAGAGTTGAATTAGCTAAAAGGTTTGATCTTATTGATAATAATAAAATGTGTCCACTTTGGGTAACTGATTTTCCTCTTTTTGAATGGGATGAAGATGAAAAAAGATTTTTTTCAATGCATCATCCTTTTACATCTCCAAAACCGGAATTTCTTAATCAACTAGAATCAAATCCTGGAAAGGTTATAGCTAATGCATATGACTTAGTACTAAATGGAAATGAAATAGGCGGAGGGTCAATCAGAATACATAGTTTTGATACTCAAATGAAGGTATTCGAATTACTTGGCATGGATAAAGAAGAGTATACAGATCAATTTGGGTTTTTAATAGAAGCTCTTAAATATGGAGCTCCTCCTCATGGTGGTATTGCCTTTGGTCTAGATAGACTTGCTGCTGTATTACAAGGGAAAGATGTAATAAGAGACTTTATAGCTTTTCCAAAGAACAATAGCGGTAAAGATCTTATGATTGATGCCCCTTCAAAATTAACTAAAGAACAGTTAAAGGATCTTTCAAAATAATTAGCTTGAAACTTTTAGTCAAAATATTATCCTATCTAGTATTCATTGGAGTGTTTTTTGGGATTTTCTCAAAAGAACTTCTTGATGATAGATTAGGTGATATAATAATTGGAGTTTCTGTGCTTGTTGGCACATTTGTTTTTATGCCTTTATTTTTAGCACATAGATGGAAGGGTAAAAAATTGAAAGACTATACCCTTAGCGATGAGAATTTAAAAAAAATGAAAGAAAATTCAGGAAAATATTAGCCTCTAATCTTTTTAAAAAAGTTCTCTAAAAGTTCTCTTGATTCTTCCTCCATTACCCCTTTTACTATATTTATTTTTCGATCTATTTCTAAATTATGTCTAGAAAACCCTCTCTTTTCATCTGAAGCACCATAAACAATTGTATTGATTTTTGACCAATAAATTGCTCCATGACACATTAAACAGGGTTCTAGCGTAGTGTATAATATACAGCCGTCAAGATTTTTATTATTTATAGAGTTCTGTGCAGATGTGATAGCTATTAATTCAGCATGAGCTGTTGAATCATTTAGAAGTTCGACCATGTTTGACGATCTAGATATTATTTCATTTTCATTAACTATTACACATCCAACTGGCACCTCATTTTTATAGAATGCATATTTTGCTTCTTCTAATGCTTTCCTCATAAAATGAATATGATCTTTTTCCATCTTGCTAAAGTACAAAATAGGTGGATTTCAAATACCGAATATATATCTTCGTATATTGAAATAAATTTTTCATAAAAATTTAATGGGAGATTCTAAAAAGCTTTTTCTTCTTGACGCATTCGCTTTAATTTACAGGGGATACTATGCATTCATAAAAAATCCTAGGATAAATTCAAAAGGAACAGATACATCAGCAATATTAGGGTTTATGAATTCATTATTAGAAATCATTCGAACTCAAAATCCTGATTATTTAGCTGTTGCATTTGACAAAGGAGGTTCTATTACTAGATCTGAAATGTTTACTGAGTATAAAAGTAACAGAGATAAAACTCCTGAGCCAATCCTTATTGCAATTCCATACATTAAAGATATTCTTACGGCTATGAAAATTCCAATTCTAGAGAAAGAAGGATATGAAGCAGATGATGTTATAGGAACGGTTGCAAAAGATGCTGAAAATAATAATTTCAAAGTATTTATGGTAACTCCAGATAAAGATTTTGCTCAATTAGTCTCTGATAATGTCTTTTTATGTAAACCTGCTAGAATGGGAAATAGTATGGAAATTTGGGGTGTTGATGAGGTTAAAGACAGGTTTGAAATTGAGGATCCTGAGCAAGTAATTGATTATTTAGGAATGATGGGAGATGCTGTTGATAATATACCTGGGCTCCCCGGTGTTGGAGATAAGACTGCTAAAAAATTTTTAAAACAATATGGAAGTCTTGAAAATTTACTTGAAAATTCACATGAAATTACAGGAAAATTAGGAGAGAAAATTTCAAATAATAAAGACCTTGGTATTTTATCAAAAAAATTGGCTAGAATAATTCTTGATGTTCCAATTAATTATAATCTTGATGATTTTGAATTATCAAAACCAGACGAAGTGGGGGTTTTGAAAATTTTTGACGAACTTGAATTCAGAAGAATAAAAGAAACTTTTTTTAAACTTTTTGGTGTTAAAAAATTACAAGAAAATGAGTCCAAACAAGAATATATTCAAGGTGATTTATTTACAGAGAGTTTAGTAAATGAAAATAAATTAAATCTTAGTAATACTAAATCATTCTACCAAAGGATTGAATCTAGTGAAGAGTTAAAATATTTTACCAAAAAGTTACTTAAACAAAAAATTGTTGCTTTTGATACAGAAACAGAAGGTCTAAATTCATTAGAAACAGAAATTGTTGGCATTTCATTTTCTTGGAAAAGCAATAAAGGTTTTTATCTGCCAATTGAAAAAGATAAGGCTACACAATTAGAATATTTTAATATTTTAAAACCCTTCTTCCAGGATAAAGAAATCATTAAAGTTGGTCATAACCTTAAATTTGATATTAAAGTTTTATATAAATATGATATTTATGTAGCTGCACCATTATATGATACAATGGTTGCTCACTATCTAATAAATCCTGATATGAGACACAATCTTGACACTTTATCTGAATCTTATCTTAACTATGCTCCAATTTCTATTGAATCACTAATTGGTAAAAAAGGGAAAAATCAAAAATCCATGAGAGATATTCCAGTAGATGAGGTAACTAATTATGCTTCAGAAGACGCTGACCTTTCATTTCAGCTTAAACAAATTTTTGATAAAGAACTTGAATCAAATGGGGTAAAACAAATTTTTGATGACATTGAAATCCCTATGATAAATGTTTTATCAGATATGGAAAAGGAAGGTATTTCTATAGATAGTTCATATTTAAACAAACTAGACATTGAGTTTGAAAAGGAACTTAATACTTTAAAGAAAGAAATTTTTAATCAATCAGGTGAGGAGTTTAATCTTAATTCCCCCAAACAGCTAGGGAATATTTTATTTGATAAACTTAAACTTGTATCTAAGCCTAAAAAAACTAAAACAGGTCAATATTCAACTTCAGAAGAAGTATTGTCTAGTTTGGCAGATAATCATGAGATTATTAGAAGTATTCTGGAATGGAGATCTTTAGATAAACTTCAAAATACATATGTAAGGTCGCTACCTAACGAAGTAAGTAATAAAACAAATAAAATTCATACTAGATTTAATCAAACTGTAACTACAACTGGTCGTTTAAGCAGTAACAACCCTAACCTTCAAAATATACCAATAAGAACAAAAAATGGTCAAAAAATAAGAAAAGCATTTATTCCTAGAAATAATGAGTTTGAACTTATGGCTGCAGATTACTCACAAATTGAATTGAGGGTTATAGCATCAATTAGTAAAGATGAGAATATGATTGACGCATTTATTAAAAATCAGGATATACACACCATGACTGCGTCAAAAATTTATAATATAAACCCAGATGATGTTACTAGAGAACAAAGGGGAAATGCTAAGACTGTTAATTTTGGGATTATTTATGGTGTATCTGCTTTTGGGCTTAGTCAACAAACAAATCTCACTAGATCAGAGTCTAAATTAATGATTGATAATTATTTTGAAAATTACCCTGGATTAAAAACATATATGTCTAGTCAAATTGATTATGCTAGAAATAAGGGGTATGTTGAAACTATAATGGGAAGAAGAAGATATCTTCAAAATATTAATTCTCAAAATGGTATGTTAAGAAGTGGCGCTGAACGAAATGCAATAAATGCTCCTATTCAAGGAAGTGCAGCAGATATAATTAAGATAGCGATGATTAGAATCCATGATGAATTCAAAAAACAGTCCTTAAAATCAAAAATGTTGCTTCAAGTTCATGATGAGCTTGTTTTTGATGTACATAATTCAGAAAAAGAACTAGTTAAAAAAATTGTTAAAAACACAATGGAATCAGCAGTTAAGCTAGATGTCCCTTTAAGAATTGACTTAGAATTTGGAAAAAACTGGCTAGAAGCACATTAATTAAAAAAAAGTTTTTTTAAAAATTTTTATAATTGTACATTTGCACGCCTAGATTTAATCTAAATGACTAAAACAAGTTATAAAACTATTTCAGCTAATAGTAAAACAGTAAATAAAGAGTGGGTTCTTATTGATGCTGCTGAACTACCCCTTGGTAGAACTGCATCAATCGTAGCAACGCTTCTAAGAGGAAAACACAAGACTAATTTTACACCTCATGTAGATTGTGGTGACAATGTAATTGTTATAAATGCTGAAAAGGTTGAATTATCTGGTGATAAGTGGGATCAAAAGCAATATATAAGTCATACAGGATACCCTGGAGGTCAAAGAATCATAACTGCCGATAAACTCCACAAGAAAAATAATATTAAACTTGTTGAGAAAGCAGTTAAAGGAATGCTTCCAAAAAACAAGTTAGGTGCTGAACTATACAGGAATCTAAAAGTTTTTCCTGGTTCAAAACATGATCACGAAGCACAAAAACCAAAATTAATTGACGTTAACAGTAAAATATAATGGAAGTAATTCATAAAATAGGAAGAAGAAAAAAATCTGTTGCCAGAGTTTTCATGTCTGAGGGAAAAGGAAATATTACAGTAAACAAAAAATCATTTTCTGATTTTTTTGATACTGCAATTTTACAATATAAAATCCAGCAACCTTTTAATCTTACCGAAACTAAAGATAAATTTGATCTTTTAGTAACTGTCAAAGGTGGTGGAGTAAACGGACAAGCTGAGGCGATAAGACTAGCTATTTCAAGAGCTTTAGTTGAATTCAACGACGAATTCAAGCCTGCTTTAAAATCTGAAGGATTAATGACCAGAGATCCTAGAATGGTTGAAAGAAAGAAATTTGGTCAAAAGAAAGCTAGAAAGAAATTCCAATTCTCAAAAAGATAAACTATGGCAAAGACTGACGTTAAAGAATTATTGGATGCTGGTGTTCACTTTGGACACTTGACAAGAAAATGGAATCCTAATATGGCTCCATACATTTATATGGAAAGAAATGGGATCCATATAATCAATCTTTATAAAACTGCAGCTAAACTCGAAGAAACTGTCAATGCAATTAAAAAAATTGTTTTATCAGGTAGAAAGATTCTTTTTGTTGCAACAAAAAAACAAGCTAAAGATATCGTTGCTCAGAAAGCAGACTCTGTTAATATGCCATACATTACCGAAAGATGGCCAGGTGGAATGCTAACAAACTTTGTGACAATTAGAAAAGCAGTAAAAAAAATGAATGCTATCGATAGAATGAAGACTGATGGTACATTTGAAACACTTTCGAAGAAGGAAAAACTTCAGGTTAGTAGACAAAGAGCTAAACTTGAAAAGAACCTTGGTTCTATCTCTGAGATGACAAGATTACCTGGAGCAATTTTTGTAGTTGATACTATGAATGAAAAAATTTCAGTACAAGAAGCAAAAAAATTAAATATTCCAATATTTGCGATGGTTGATACAAACTGTGATCCTAATGAGGTTGATTTCTTAATTCCATCAAATGATGATGCTTCTAAATCAATTGAAAAAATCTTAGGAATTGTATGTGACGGAATTCAAGAATCTCTCGAAGAAAGAAAAAAGGAAAAAGAGATTGCTGAACAAAAAAAGCTTGAAGAAGCTATAGCATCAAAAGATTCAGGAGAATCTGATAGTTCTGAAGAATAATAAATAACATTTAAATTTTACCAAATTGAAAATAACTGCATCTGACGTTAATAAGTTAAGAAAGTCCACAGGAGCTGGAATGATGGATTGTAAAAAAGCACTTGAAGAATCTCAGGGTGACTTTGATAAAGCAATTGAAGTTCTTAGAAAAAAGGGTCAAAAAGTTGCTGCTAATAGAGCAGATAGAGACTCCTCTGAAGGAGTTGTTTTAGCTAAAGTTAATGCAGATAATACTTCTGGAATTATTATTTCACTTAACTGTGAGACAGACTTTGTAGCTAAAAATGATGATTACATCCAATTAGCACAAAAAATGGCTGATCAAGCTTTAAACTTTTCTGATAAAGATGCATTCTTAGATTCAGACTTTGATGGAATGAAGGTATCTGAAAAACTTTTAGAACAGACAGGTCTCATTGGAGAGAAAATAGAGATTGGATCTTTTGAATATATATCTGCTGATTTTGTAGGTTCATATATACACGCTGGAAATAAAATTGCTTCAATTGTTGGGCTATCTGAAAATTTTGAAGGTGCTAAAGATGTAAGTAAAGATTTATCAATGCAAATTGCTGCAATGAATCCTTTAGCAATTGATGAAACAGGTGTAAGTCAAGATGTTATTGAAAAAGAAATTGAAATTGCTAAAGATCAATTAAGACAAGAGGGTAAGCCTGAAGAAATGTTAGAAAATATTGCTAAAGGAAAACTAAAAAAGTTTTTTAAAGAAAATACTTTAGTAAACCAACAATTTATAAAGGATAGTAAGGTAAGTATTTCTCAATACTTAAAGTCACATTCAGATTCTGTTAAAGTGACTGGATTCTCTAGAGTAGGTCTTGTTTAATTAAAAAATCTATTTACTTAAAACGGTAAATCATCCTCTGTTAAATCATCAGCAGGTGAAGTTGGATCTGGTTCCATTGGTAAATCAGCAGGTGCTGAATCCATAACTTGATCATCTAGTGATTCTATTCTCCAGCCTTGTATTGCATTAAAGTATTTTACTCCTTGATCTGGACTTTCCCATTCTCTACCTCTTATATTTATTCCAACCCTTACAGTTTGACCAATAGAGTGGTTATCTAGTAACTCACAATTATTCTGAACAAATTCAATCAGTATATGTTGAGGATATTGTTCATCAGTAGTTATTACTAATTCTCTCTTTCGAAAACCATTGTCTCCAAATGTTTTAATATCTCCAATAAGTTTAATTTTTCCAAGTAATTCCATTATATAAAAGATTTTATTTTTTTCATAATTTCAATGAATTCATTTTCTGTCAGCTTAACTTTTGTATCAAATGACATATCATCCATTTTGTTAATTGGGATTAGATGGACATGAACATGAGGGACCTCAAGTCCGATTACTCCTATTCCAACCCTTTTACAAACTACAGCTTTTTTTATTGCACAAGCAACTTTTTTTGAGAAAATAATCAATCCTGATAGAGTCTCATCATCTAAATCAAATATCTCATCAACCTCTGTTTTTGGAATACATAAAGTATGACCTATAGCATTAGGATTTATGTCAAGAAAAGCTAGATATTTATCATCCTCATAAATCTTGAATGACGGTATTTCTCCAGATATAATTTTTGTAAAAATTGATGCCATTATCTTGAAATTTCTAAAATTTCAAATTTTACATTCCCGTTTGGTATAGCAATTTCTGCAATATCTCCATTTTTCTTACCTAGTAGACCTTTGCCTATAGGTGAATCAACTGAAATTTTACCTTGTGCTAGATTAGCTTCACTCTGAGCAACTAGCTTATACTTCCATTGTTGCAGAGTTTGTCAGGTTTTTAATCTTCACTGTAGAATGAATTAAAATTTTTGATGAATCTAATTTAGACTCATCAATAATTCTTGCATTTGAAAGTGTTTCTTCAAGTTTTGAAATTTCCATCTCAAGCATCCCCTGTGCCTCTTTTGCAGCATCATATTCAGCATTTTCACTTAAGTCACCCTTATCTCTCGCTTCTCCTATTGCTTTAGAAGCATTAGGTCTCTCTATATCCTTAAGATGATCTAGTTTCTTTCTAAGATCTTTAAGACCTTTATCTGTATAGTACGAAATCTTACTCATATTCAATGCAAAAATCCCCTAATAAGTGGGGATAATTACATCTAATTTACGAAATATTTTATTTAAAACTTAATATCTAATCCTACCAGAATATTTATTCCTGATTGTGGATAGTAATATGTCCCTTCATAAGTCTTTAGACCCTGATCTTCAGGTAAGTCATATGTGTAATAGCCACCATAGCTTGTATATTTAAGATCAAAAATATTATTTACTAATACTTTTAATTTTAACTGATCTGCATAATTTGGCAGGGATAGTTCATGAGTAAAGTTTAAATCATTTATAAAGTAAGATTCTAACTTAGAAATGGGTGAGTTAGTCTGAGCAAAGAACTGTTCACTAACATAGTTTGATCTTAAAGAAACTAACACTTTATCATTAGGAGAAAAATTGATAATATTATTAGCTATAAAACTTGGTGAATATGCCAAATCTGTATTCCCAAAGCTTTGAAGTTCTCCATCAAAACTATAGAAAAGATTTTTATTTTTATTTTCACTTAAAGATATATTGGATTCAATATTAAGATTAGAATTTATATATAGCTTAGACTCAAGCTCTAATCCCAACCTATAAGATTCACCAATATTTGTTCTAATTTCATATCCATTAATATCTCTTTCGCCAGTTAATACTAGTTGGTCATCGTAAAGCATATAGAAGGCGTTTAAATTCAATGAGAAGTTATTAAATTGGCCTTGCCATCCAAGTTCAAAATCATCCAGTTTTTCAGAATTTGGACTTCCGCTAGCATAGTCAGCTCTAGTTGGTTCTCTTTGAGCTCTTGCATATGACAAGTAGTACTTATTACTGTCATTTTGATTATAAAAAATCCCAATTTTAGGATTGAAAAAATTAAAGTTTTTGTCTATTTCCTCATATCCCTGTTCAACGTAACCAGATACTACTGAGTAAGGAGTGATGCTAGCATTATAGTTGATATTTCTAAACTGTAAATCACCATAAACTGATATTTTTTCAGATAAATAATAATCAAGTTTTGCATATACATTAAACTCACGTTTATCTCCAATATCATCATAAAATCTTTCTTTAAAATTAGATGATATTTTATTCATAGAGCTCCACATATACTCTCCATAATGTTGACCATCATATATATTAAATGAGCCTCCAATTATTGCATTATAAAGATCTGTCTTTTGATTTACACTAAAAATAATTCCATAGAAATCATTTTCTAACCACCTTCTGTCAATATAATCTGAGGGAGCAGATACACCATCATCATATCCTAAATTATAGTTTTCAAAATATCCTCTTCCATAGGTATAGTGAAGGCCAAGATTTGATATCCATCCATTTTCATACGATTGATTCCAATGAAACTGATAATGATCTTGTTTATAATTATCATCTTGATTATTATAATAAAGCGTATTACCCATTTTATCATAGTATTCCCCTGCAGGATTATATTTTCGATTTGTTTCAAGAGTAGATGAATCTATTCCAAACCAAGCTTGGTCAGTAATTTCATGCCCTGCAAAGTTTAATATCTTCAATAAGGTATTTTCATCCTTATATATTCCTTGTAAAAAATATGAACGTAATTTTGATCCAGATCGATCAATATATCCACCTGATTTAATTCTAGATAATCTTCCTGATAACTCAAATTTATCATTAATAAATCCTGTTGAAAATCCAACTGAATTTTTAACTGTATTGAAGCTGCCTAATGTATTATTAATTTCAAATGAAGCTTTATCAGATGCTGCATTTGTTAAAATATTAATACTTCCACCAAAAGCAGCAGGACCATTTGTTGAGGTTCCTACACCTCGTTGGACTTGAATACTTTCAATTGAAGATGATAAATCAGGTAAGTTTACCCAATAACTCATCATTGATTCAGAATCATTATAAGGAACACCATTTATTGTAACGTTAACCCTAGTTTGATCAGAGCCTCTAATCATGATTGAGGAGTATCCAATACCTGAACCTGAGTCAGAAGTAGTTACCACTGATGGTAAGTTTTTTAATAGTGTTGGTATGTCTTGTGCTAAATTTATTTTTTCTAAATCCTTCTTTGTAACATTAACAAATGGCACAGGAGTATTATCCTTTGCTCGAAGTGCATTTACAGTAACTTCTTCAAGGCTAAAGATATTAGCTAGTGAATCTAACTTTTGATTTTTTTGAATGTCTTGGGAGTAAACTATTGTACTAATAAGTACAAAAAATACATATTTTTTCATAAAATTTCCTTTCACAGTATTACCTGTCTAAGTTCAATGGGTTTAATCTCAGCTTATTTTAAGCACCCCAATATGAATCGAAATTAATATTTATTTTTTATATATTCTAGAGCTTTATTAAATCTTTTTTCAAAATCTGAACCATTAATTATATCATAATCAACATTAAGATTATCTAGCTCTTTTTTATGAGCTAAAAACATTTTTTTACGATCTTTTGGCCTATCTCTTAAATCATCCTTGACCCAAGGAATATCTGTATTTAAAATTAGGTAGTAATCATATGTTAAGAGTTTTGATTGTTTCTCAAGCCAAGGATCACAAAATTCATCAAAATGAGTTCTAGACCATGCTAAAGTTGTTAAGATATTCGTGTCACAAAAAATCAATTTATTTGAATTCTTAATCTTTGTGTTTTCAGCTTTTATTTGTCCTTTAGCTATTTGAATGAGATCTTCTTTTGAGCAAATTTCTTTTTTACTATCCCATTTTATTTGAAGAAAATCTCTAGCAAATTCATCAACATAATTAGTTTGAAAATAAACTGAAAGATTATTTATCATAGTTGTTTTCCCTGTTGACTCAGGACCACATATGACAATTCTTTTGATTAAAGACTCTTCTTGAGTAAGGTTTTCTTCCATGATAAGTAACCTAATATAGCTAACACTGTAAAAATAAGATACTGAATTGAAGAAATCGTTAATCCTTTATAAAAATAAAGAGGAACAGTTATTAAATCTCCTATAATCCAGAATATCCAACTCTCTATCTTTCTTCTAGCCATTAGCCACATTGCTACAAAGAAAAAAGCTGTTGTTATATTATCAATATAAGCTGTCCAACTATTCCACATATCAAATTGATCGTAAACAAAATATATAAATAGAAGGCTTAAAAAAGCTAATAAGATTAGATACTTATACTCTTTCTTTTCAAGTCTTGAAATATTATTTATTATTACATCATCTTTTTTTCTGGTCCAATAATACCAGCCGTAAATTGACATTATAAAGAAATAGACATTTATTATCATATCTCCTAAAAGAGAAAATTTAAATAAAATGTAAACAAAAATTCCAGTCCCAATAAGTCCAGTTGGGTAAACTAAAATATTATTCTGTTTAGCATATATAACACTTATAATGTTAATTGTTACAGCAAAAAGTTCAAGAAAAATAAACGAATCTGAGTATGATGAATACTGAGAAAAAAGAAATTCAATTATTTCACTCATGATTCCAGGTTTTGAGATGCATAACATACAATATATTCATCCAGATAAAAGAATTTAAGGTCAAATTTAACTTTTTCTGTTCCATTTATGTAGTAGCCTTTTCCAGTTTTATCTTTTTCTGTGACTTTATCTATCTTAATATTTTCAGAAAAAGAAATACCTTTTAACCAATAGCTTTATATATAGATTCCTTAGAGGTCCATATCATAGTTAGAATATCGATACTAGGATTACCTCCAATATTTAATTTTTCAAAATTATTTAAAAACTTATTTTGAATATTTAATATTTTACTCTCTTTTAATTGGACATCCAATCCAATTTTACTATTATTAGAGATTACAAAGCTGCAATTTCATGTGAATGTGATATTGAAATATTAAATTCAGAGTTTAGTGATGGCTTACCATCAAGATCATATGTAATTATATAATCAGAATTTTCAAGTGCTAAGATTTTTCTAGTTGCTAAGAATTGCTCTCTTAAAACATTACTCTTTTTTAGTTTAAATAATTTTTTCTCGTCATTATTTAATTCCTTAGGACTTAACTCGCCTATCATTACTTTCCATAGCTTAATTTTAGTTTTTTCATTAATTATGAATTCTTTAAGAAATGGCATTTGATTAAATTATTTTTTAAACTATTTTTGTGAGTATAAATATACGCATGAAAAATAAGACAGATAATAAGTTCACTACCTATAAAGTAAAAGATATTTCGCTTGCAGATTGGGGAAGAAAAGAAATTAGCCTTAGCAGAGGCTGAAATGCCTGGTTTAATGGCTCTAAGAGAAAGATATAAGAATGAAAAACCTCTTAAAGATGCAAGGATTGCTGGTTGTCTTCACATGACAATACAAACAGCTGTTTTAATCGAGACTCTTGTTGATCTGGGTGCAGATGTTACTTGGAGTTCATGTAATATTTTTTCAACTCAAGATCATGCTGCTGCTGCAATTGCAGCTAATGGAATTCCTGTTTATGCATGGAAAGGAATGAATGAAGAAGAATTTAATTGGTGTATTGAGCAAACTTTATTTTTTGGAGAAGAAAAAAAGCCTCTAAACATGATTCTGGATGATGGTGGTGATCTAACTAATTTGGTTCTTGATGATTATCCTGAGCTAGTTGATGGAATAAAGGGATTGTCTGAAGAAACTACGACTGGTGTTCACAGGTTATATGACAGAGTAAAGAATGGAACACTTCCAATACCTGCTATTAATGTAAATGATTCTGTAACAAAGTCTAAGTTCGATAATAAATATGGTTGTAAGGAAAGTGCAGTTGATGCAGTAAGAAGAGCAACTGATATTATGCTAGCAGGAAAAAGAGTAGTAGTCTGTGGATATGGTGATGTTGGTAAAGGAACCGCTGCTTCTTTTAGAGGAGCTGGATCAATTGTTACAGTTACAGAAATAGATCCTATATGTGCATTACAAGCTTCTATGGATGGATATGAAGTTAAAAGACTTGAAACTGTTGTTTCTAATGCTGATATTGTTGTAACTGCTACCGGAAATAAAGACATAGTTAACGCAAAGGAATTTAAGATGATGAAGGATAAAACTATTGTATGTAATATTGGTCATTTTGATAATGAAATAGATATGGAATGGCTAGAATCTAATTTTTCAGATCAAAAAACTACTATCAAACCTCAAGTTGATTCATTCAGAATTAACAAAGACACTGAAATAATTATTTTGGCTGAAGGAAGACTTGTAAATCTTGGATGTGCAACAGGACACCCAAGTTTTGTAATGAGCAACTCTTTTACTAATCAAGTTTTAGCTCAAATTGAATTATGGAATAATTCTGATAACTATGAAAATAAAGTTTATATGCTTCCTAAGAATCTTGATGAAATGGTAGCAAAGCTTCACCTTGATAAACTTGGTATTGAACTAGAAGGATTATCTGAAGAACAAGCAAAATATATAGGAGTCCAAGTAAATGGACCATATAAACCAGAATATTATAGGTATTAAGCCTCTAAGGGCTCAATTGAAACAAAAGACTTATTGTTGGATTTCTTTTTAAAAGAAACAAGACCGTCAATTTTAGCGTGTAAAGTATGATCTTTACCTAGATAAACATTTTCACCAGGATTGTGAACAGTTCCTCTTTGTCTTACAATTATGTTACCGGCTTGAGCAAATTGTCCACCAAAGATTTTTACACCTAATCGTTTCGACTCTGATTCTCTTCCGTTTTTTGAACTACCAACTCCTTTTTTATGTGCCATAACTAATTACTTTTTTGCAGTTGTTGATTTTTTTGCAGCTGGTGCTTTCTTTGCAGCTGGTGCTTTCTTTGCAGCTGGTGCTTTCTTTGCAGCTGGTGCTTTCTTTGCAGCTGGGCTTTCTTTGCAGCTGGTGCTTTCTCAGAAGAAACCTCTTTCTTAGGAGTAACTTTTTTCTCACTAATACCTTGAATTATAATTTCAGTGATTGGTTGTCTATGACCATTCTTGACTTTATAACCTTTTCTTCTTTTTTTCTTAAAGACAATTACTTTATCATCTTTTTTATGAGCAATAATTTTAGCTTCAACTGATATGCCAGATATATTTGGTTTACCAACCTGTACTTTATTTCCATCATCTGTAAGTAAGACATTATCAAAGGAAACTTTTGAGCCTTCTTTTGCGTCAATTCTATTTACAAAAAGTTTTTGATCTTTTTCAACCTTAAACTGACTTCCTTGTATTTCAACTACTGCGTACATTGTTAATTTTTGAATTGCAAAATTAAACTATTTATTAAAATATACAATATTTATTAGGCTTTATAGTTCAATCCAGTTTTCATTCTTTAATGACCATTCCACTACCTGTTTTATCCTTTGTGTTAATTTAATAGATGGTGTCCAGCCTAATTTTTTCATTTTTTCACCAGAAAGAGAATATCTTAAATCATGGCCAGGCCTTGAAGAATGAAAATCTACCATCTCATATTTAAGTCTTTACCTTGAGAATCTGCAATTAATTTGTGCAAGTTCTAGATTATTAATTTCTTCTGCACCAACAATATTAAACTTTGGACATTTAGCACCTCCAAAGTCTATTTCAGATTTTATATTTTTTTTAAGTAAAAAGTAAATTGCTTCAGCTACATCTTCTGCATGAATATAATGTCGAGTTCCTGGAATTGTTTTTGTTTTATCAGAGTGAATAGTAATTGTTTCTCCATCTCTAATTTTCTTTATACACATTGGAATAAATTTTTCAGGGTGCTGTCTTTCACCAAAAACATTCATAGTATGAGTAATATAGACTGGTAAGATCATATGTGTTCTCATATGCAACAGCTAAGTTCTTCACCTCCAGCTTTTGTAGCGCTATATGGATTTGTTGAATTATATCTGTCATTCTCTTTATAATCAACTCCTTTGGTGCTGGACCAAAAACCTCATCAGTACTGAAATAAATAAATCTTTCAAGCCTTTGTTATCATTTACAAACTAGCATATTCAAGAATATTAGCAGTTCCAACAACATTATCAAGAACAAATTCCATTGGATAATCAATACTTCTATCTACATGAGAACCTGCAGCTAAATGAAGTATAATGTCTATTTCTCCAAGCTCTTTTTTAATCCATGGATTTATTTCAGACTTTAAATCATGAAATACAACTTTAACTCTTGATTTTTCTTTAGCAGAAAGTTCAGAAAGAATATTATCAAGCGATTAAGGTTTCCACTATAATCAAGACTGTCTAATGAACAATATTCCAATTTGTATTTTTTATTAAATAATAAATCAAATGATGAGAAATAAATCCTGCACCACCTGTTATTAAAATATTTTTCATTATTAGAATTTAAGTTTGCTATATATTCTTTAATCTATCTTTTGGTTTCCAGTTTAAATATTAATAAGTCATCATTAACTCTTAAAGTTTCTCTATAAGTTTCCTCTTTGATCTGGAATATTATGAATCTACATTAAATTTTTCTTTAAACATTTGAATAAAGTTCATTAATACTATAGTTAACTCCTGTTCCAATTTCCCATGCATCATTATGTTTAATTTCTGTATTTGCAATTTTAAAAGCCATCAACAATATCAAAACATGAGTAAAGTCTCTTTTTTGATTACCATCTCCAACAATTGGTAGTGGCAAATTCTTTTTAGCTTTACTTGCCAAATACCTATTACATTACCAAACTTTTCATCTAATGGTTCATATGGCCATAAACATTATAAAATCTAGCAATTTCAACATTCACATTAAATGATTTTTTATACAAGTTTACATATTTCTTCACCTAAAAATTTTGTCATTGCATAGGGAGAGTCTGAAGGTTCATGATGTTTTGAAGATGAACCAGCATATATCACTTTAACATTATTTTTTTGCCCATTCCATAACTTTGTTGTTCCTGTAACATTTACTCTAACAGATTCCTGGGATTATCAAATGAAGGTTGAACTCTAGATTGAGCTGCAAGATGAAAACAGTATCAAAATCTTGTTCATTAATTTTACTATTTCTTCAATATCTAAATTGTAATATTTACACCTTTCATTTCATTTAACTTATAACCTGTCGAGTAATTATCAAGAGATACAACTTTAATGTCTCTTTCTAAAAGATTTTAATAAGATTTGTAGCCAATAAACCCAGCTCCACCAGTAACTAAGACTTTTTTCATTTCTCAAAAATATCAATTAATTTTGATAGTAATTTTCTTCTTTCAAATTCCTTTTCATAATAATTTCTTGATTTAACCAAGATTTTTTTTATCTATATCTTAATTTACTAAAAATTATTACTGCAAGACCATTGAAGATTCAGCATCTGAGAAAACCCACATGAAGCATCTTTAATTATTTCAGATCCAATTCCATCTAAAGACGCTATAATAGGTTTACCACAGGCAAGATATGATTGAACTTTACCAGGTATTGTCATTGAAAAGATTTCTGATTTTTTTAATGATACAAGAAGAGCATCAGCAGAAGCAAAAAAAGTCAGGCATATCTTCAGGTGGAAATGAACCTAGAAAGTAAAATATTCATTTAAGATTAATTTCTTTTATTTTATTAATATCTCTTTTTATCTCTTCCATCTCCAAGAACTGTAATTTTAATTTTAATTTCTTTATTAATCAATTTTAACAGCTTCAATTATTGTATCAAAACTTTGAGCTACTCCAATATTTCCAGCAAATAAAATATTTAATACTTCTGAAGAAAAGCTTTTTTTAACTTATCAATTATTTTTCTTTATAAAAACTTTCAGCATAATAAGGGTAAAATAATTATTTTTTTTATCTACCCCTTGATTAATCAAATAGTCTTAGAAATTTGGAGATTGAACTAATATTTTATCATAAAATATAAATAGATTTGTCATATATTTATCTAGTTAAGAATAATCTTATTATTTACTCCTCCTGCAGCTTTAACTGATTCTGGCCATAAATCATGAACCCATAAATAACGTTTTAGCTTTAAAAATTTTTGAAGCTAAAATTCCTAAGAATCCAACAGTAATAGGGGAAGGAGCATATACGAAAATTTTATCAAATTTACCTTTCAATAAAAATAATTTAAATATTCCAAAAATTACAAATGAAATATAGTTTATAAACAGAGATAAACCTCCTCCCTTACCTCTAGGTATAAGGTTTGATCTTATAACTGAAATATTATTTATGACTTCAGCTCCTTTAGATAAATAACCATATCCTTTGAAAAATTTTCCTTTTGGATAATTAGGTTTTCCTGTAAATACTGTGACTTTACATCCTTTTTCTAACAACCCGTAACATAAGTCATTAATTCGAAAATTTTCGGGATAAAAGTATTGAGATATTACTAATATTCTCAAATTATTTTCTTTAGATTGATTTTTGATTTCTGTCTTTTCTCCAAACATTATTATTTATAAAATCAATATAAGAGAAAATAATCTTCAAAACCTTTTGAGAAACATTATCAACATTATAATCATCGACAACACTTGGGATTTTTTTCTCCTTGTAAAGCTTTGTTACAATTTCTATTGACTCAATAATTCTTTCTTTATTTAAGCCAGACATAATTAACGTTCCCTCATCCATCCCCTCTGGTCTTTCATGAGCTTGTCTAATCATTATTGCAGGAAACTTTAATATTGAGGATTCTTCAGTTATTGTTCCACTATCCGAGATAACACAATAGGCGGCTTGTTGAAGTTTTATATAATCAAAAAATCCCATTGGGGGTAAAAATTTAATCAGCGGATTTAACTTAACATTTTTATTTAACTTATTAATCCTATCTTTTGTTCTTGGATGAGTTGATACAATTATAGGTTTTTTATATTTTTCAGAAATTAAATTTAAAGAGTCTAGAAAATCTTTAAGATTGCTTTTATAATCAACATTTTCTTCTCTATGAGCTGAAACTAAAAAATATTTTTCAGATGAAATGTTAAGCTGTTCTAAAATTTTACTTGATGTAATTTCTTTTGAATAAAAATCAAGAATTTCCTTCATACAGGAGCCTATTTTTATAACTCTTTCTGCTGGTATGCCCTCTGCAATTAAATAATTTCTAGCATGTTCGGTTAAAGGCATATTTATATCACTAAGGTGATCAACTATCTTTCTATTAATTTCTTCTGGAACTCTTTGGTCAAAACATCTATTTCCAGCTTCCATATGAAAAATAGGAATCTGTCTTCTTTTTGCTGAAATTACTGATAGACATGAATTGGTGTCACCATAAAGTAAAACAGCTTCAGGTTTTATTTTTTTCATAATTTCATCTGAATCAAAAATAATTTTTGAAATTGTTTCAGCAGTAGTATCACCTACTGAATTTAAAAAAAAGTCAGGCTTTCTAATTTTTAAATCTTCAAAGAAAATTTGATTTAACTCATAGTCGTAATTTTGGCCTGTATGCACAAGAGTATGATCGGCAAATTTATCGAGCTCTGAAATAGTTCTTGAAAGTTTAATTATTTCAGGTCTTGTGCCAACAATAGTCATTATTTTAGTTTTCATAATCTAATTTTTATAAATTTCAGAATATTTAACACAATCTTCTTTAAATTCTAAAATTAAATCTTCCCATGTAGGAATTTCAATATCTGTAATTTCAGTAATTTTTTTTGAAATTAAAACTTTATTAGATTTAATTTTTAAGTCTTTTTTAACTTGAATTTCAAATTTAAAATGTCTATTAATTAATTTTAATAGTGAATATTTTGTGATAGGTTTTGATGAAATATTAAAAACACCTTGTAGGTCTGGGTAGTAATTAATAATTTTTTCAAGAATTTTACTCATTCTAATAGTAGTTAAGCCAGAATAATATACATTTTCATATCCATAAACCTTACCACTTTTATTTTTATATAGCCACTCAAAAAGCTCAGTATGGTTATAGACTTCTCTACCAATTAATGATGTTCTAATAGTTAGAGCTTTAGTATTATTTATTTCACCAATTGCTTTAGATTTTCCGTACAGATCAATAGCATCTGGATTATCACTCTCGGTATACATGCCTGATTTGCCAGAATAAACACAGTCCGTACTAAAATGAATTAATCTTTTATCATTTTTTTCAGTCCATTCATTTAAATAGTGCGGTAGTCTGGAGTTAATAAATTCCAAATTGGAAATATTATCATTATTTATTCTTCTAGTTGTTATCCCTATACAATTAATGATTATGTCAGGATTTAGATTATCCAAAAAACCTAAACTTTGATTTTTGTCAAAATCTTTTTTAATCAAATTAGATGTTTTAAGGCCAAGTTTTTTAGGGCCAATTGTTTTTCTTGTAGTTCCAAATAAATTATTTTCTTGCTCTAACAATTGAGCAATTTTATGACCTATCATACCATCAATTCCTAGAATAAGAATTTTTTTCTTCAAATTATTTAAAGATTATTTTGAATTTCAACTACTTTTTGATTGAACCACTATACCCTATCTTAGCTAATAATTTTTTTAATTCGATTTTCTCAAGCTGTCTAGTGTTTGAAGAATTGTATTCTAACAAATCAATTGACGAATTTCCTTCAGAAAAATATTTATTGTAATTGAGATCTCTATTATCCGATGGAACTCTAAAATAGTCCCCTAGATCTTCTGAAATAATTCTTTCTTCTTTTGAAAGTAGAGTTTCGTGGACTTTTTCAGCATGACGGATTCCTATATTTTCAATAGATACTTTTGATTTATATATCTCTTTCATGGTGACAGCAAGCAGTCCAATTGTTGAGGCTGGTGATTTTTGAACGAAAATATCACCAGGATTGCCATTTTTAAAAGCATATAATACCAGATTCTACAGCATCCTCAAGTGTCATCATGAATCTAGTCATTTCAGGATCAGTTACAGTTATGGTTTTTCCATCTTTAATCTGTTTAAAGAAATGTGGAATAACAGACCCTCGAGAGGCCATAACATTTCCATAACGAGTTCCACAGATTACAGTATCATTTGTATTTCTGGATTTTGCAACAAATGTCTTTTCCATCATTGCTTTTGACACTCCCATTGCATTGATTGGGTAAACAGCTTTATCTGTGCTTAAGCATATAACTTTTTTAACGTTATACTCAATTGCAACAGTTAGAACATTTTCAGTTCCTAAAATATTTGTTTTTACAGCCTCAATAGGAAAGAATTCACATGAGGGAACTTGCTTTAGAGCAGCAGCATGAAAAACAAAGTCAACACCATTCATTGCAGGTCTTATGCTTTCTTTACTTCTTACATCTCCAATAAAAAATTTAATTTTTGGATTATTATATTTCACTCTCATATCATGCTGTTTTTTTTCATCTCTTGAAAAAATTCTTATTTCTGATATCTCAGATGAAAGAAATTTATCAAGTACAGCATTACCAAAAGATCCTGATCCTCCAGTAATTAATAGTTTTTTATTTTTAAACATCGCGGTTAATTAGATTTATAAAGTTATTGATTTCATTTTTAATCGTAAGAATTGATTCTTCTTGATAAGATAAACTTCCAGCTATTTCTATAGCTGAAACTATATCTTTAGTGCTTGTTGGGTTAAAAGATATTGATGGTACACATATTTCTTTTAATGAATCTATATTAGAAATTAAAACATTTGAGCCAGATTTTATTCCTTCAATAATGGGGAGTCCAAAGCTCTCTATTAAAGATGGTAAAATAACAAAATGTGATTTTGAATAATAACTTATAATTTCACCCCGTTTAATATGGCCTAAATAAATAATCTTTATGTTTTCTTTAATTATATCATTTCCATTTGTTGTGATAAAAAGAGTAAACTGTTTTTTTACATCTAATTTTGCTTTCATAAAAGATTTAACAAGATTATTTAAATTCTTATGTTTTGAGCTACTCGTTACACATAAAAAATTAATTGATTTACTAGTAAAGTCTTTTTCTTTGAAGTTTATATCTTCATTGGAATAAAAGGGATATATATTAATACTTTTTTTGTCAATTTTTAATATTTCAGATAATTTATTTTTCATAAAACTTGTCTGAACTACCCACTTATAAAATTTATGTTTAAAAAATTTAATGTATTGCAGTTTAAGTTTATTTAAGATAAAATAGTAAGGAGTGACATATGTTATTTTATTATCTAGCAGCAGTAAATTGTGAAAGTATATATATACAGGTTTTGATGACTTAATAGGTGGAGGTATATTTGCTAGACAAACTATTTTAGTTGCTAAATTAATTTTTTTCTTATATGCTTTCTTCCTATTAAAATGATTAGCCCTAACAAGTTCAATTGAATAGTTTTTTATTCTTTTAGTCTTAGATATGTCTATTCTATCATCAATAAAAAAATGAAAATTATTTATATCGACACTAGGGTTTTCTTCTATTCCATTTATAAAAGAATCTAAGATTGTTAACCCTCCGTGAGTATGAATATATATTGCGTCAATTAAAATCATTTTAATAAATATGAAAACAGTTTTATTAAATAAACCAGGAACATTCTTGATTTACTCAATTTGTTTTGTTCAACAAGTTGTGATCTTATTATAAAGTCAGCTCTTAAATGTTTTATATACATTTTGAAATTTGATTTAATATTCTCTATTTCAAGGAAAGCTATTGCATTTAAATGATAGTATAGTTTAATATTATTCTTTTTTAAGGCAATAGAATGAAATAAATCTTCACAATAAGCTTTTCCTTGAAATGGAAAAAAATTAGATAATATTAGGTTTTTTTTTAGGTGCATCACACATCCTCCTGGAATCCAACCTGAAATAAATGGCTCCTTATGGTATTGAAAATTTGGATATATCTCAAATCCAGATATTGATATATCTCCATTTAGGTTACTATTATTTGCAGTTCTTATTTTATTATAAATTTTATTTTTAAAATAATCTAATTCAGATAAAAAGAAAGAATTTGAAAAACTCAGACCTTCTACTTTCGAGTATATTGATTTTTTTGATATTCTATCATGAAAATGAGCTGAAACTGCTGCGTTATGATTATTTTTTAAAAAGTCATGCATTATCTCTAAGCATTTTTTTTCTAGGATTATATCATCATCCATTTGAACAACACAATCATTCTTAGCTATTTTGAATCCCTCAATTCTTTGAGCAACTTGTCCTTTAACTTTTGAATTAAAAACGATTATATTTTTGAATTTTTTAAACTTATCTACATTTATATCTACTTGACATGGAATTGAAATAATTATTTCATCTACATTAATTGAGCTTTCATTAATTGACCTAAGTGTAGGAATTAGGTTTCTATTTCCTATTGACGGTATTACTACAGAAATTTTCAAGTTATTATTTTATTTAATTCTTTATGATTGAATTCCGTAAAATAGGATTTCATATTATCAATTAATTTTTGTTGATTATCTAAAACTTCTTGTTTAGAGCTTAAGATTTTAATTAAATCTGAGGAGTCTATAATTTTCTTTTTTAAATGTCTTAAGTCGAAAAGAGGGTCAATGTTAGGTTGATTAATTATATCATAGTAGATAGGTAAGAGTCCCTTTTGAATTGCTTTTATTATACTAGATGAGCCTCTATATATAGCGGCATCTGATCTTTCTAAATCATTGTCAAATGTATCTGATGATAACTCTAAATTTTTATAAAAATTATCTAATCTAGGTCTAAGTTTTAAGAGATTTAATCTATTAGTTATTGGATGGAGCCTAATAACAAAATGAATATCAATGAACATTTCTGCAAGAGAAATTGATAAATCTACTAACGGTAAACACTCAACTAAATCTCCCTCTGGGAGAATTAAAAAAGTTTTTAGCTCTTTTCGTTGCTTAAATTCGCTTGAGTGTAACCTGTTTGATCCAACTAATAATATTTTATTGTTATCAATAAATTTTAGATTTAAAAATTTTAAATAACTATTCTTTCCAGAACAAAGAATATAATCAGGATTAAACATTTTTTTTAGTTGCCGTGATATTGAATGTTGATTTTTAAAAAATAATGCATGTTGGTATCCTATTTTTTTGATTTTTTCACTTATGCTAGATGCCATTCCATAAACTACTCTTTCCCAAGGCTGACCCTCAAAAGTTGTAAATAAAAAGTCAGGTTCTAATTTCTCAATAATATGTTTAACAAAAATCCCAACCCTTAAGTTTTTATGAGAAGAAGGTGATAGGCTCTCTACAGCAGCAGTTATTTTAATTTTCAAGTCACATTTAGAAAGAGCAAGTCTAAAAGCATCCATTATCAAGGTTTTTGAAATCATGAATTCTTCAAAAAAAGATAAAGTATTTGGAATTATAATTTTATTATTTAAAAAAGCTTTATTAAAATCTATCTTTTCATTTGTATGATTAATTAATAACATTAAAGATTTATTATTTCCTTGGAATTTATTAGGTATTTGATGAAAGTAGAAATCATCTTGATCCTTTAATTGATCAATATTTAATAAATGTGATATATATAATGAGTTCAATTTATTGAAATCAACAGTAACTTTTGTCCTTTTATTGTTTATTGCTTTTAATAATCTGATAAAAATTTTAGCAGAATATATTAGCATATTTTTTAATATATAGATAAGTGTAATTAAGGAACCTTTAGTGTGAAAAATATGTTCGTACTTTTTAAAATAAATTGGATGTGGCCTCATAACATGCAACCAATCGTTAGCTATCCTGACTGAATCTTTACTTCCAGTAAGAAGCTTATCACAAGAACTACATATGTACTTATACTGTTCTTCAGTTAAAATCATTAAAATTTAAAGTGCTAAAATTTTATTAAATATTTCTTGTTGTTCCTTATCATTTTTAAGGAATTTTAAAACTATTGCTAGATCTTCTGACTCATTAATAGACGCCTGAGACTTTTCAAAAGGAATTGATATTAGTGGGTAACTATTTTCAATAACTCTAAGTTGTTCGATTGATTCTAATTGTTCAATTAACCCTGGTTTAGTTTTTGAAATTTTAATTAGAAAATTTTTTCTAAAAGCTAGCAATCCAAGTATTTTTCTTATATACTTTTTTTGAAGATCAAAATTATTGTGGCTAGGAGATTTTCTAAAACAATATAATATTTGAGAGTTTATTACAGAACACTTAACAAAAGAGTGTCTATTAAGCTCTTCTTCATTTTCAATAGGTGATGTGGCATTCCATGCAACATGCTTATTATCATCTTGAATTTTTAAAGATAATTCATCTAATTGTGAAGGAAGTAAAAGGGGTTCATCGCCCTGAACTAAAATCACTTTATCACATTTAATACTTTCTACTGCTTCTGCAACTCTAGATGTGCCATTTATATGGTCTTTTTTAGTCATTATAACCTTACCCCCAAATTTTTCAACGCATTCTTTTATCTCATTATCACAAGTTGCAATATAAACATCTTCAATATTTTGGGATAACAAAACACGTCTTCTTACATGTTCAATCATTGGCAAGCCAAGTATATCTATTAAGATTTTTCTTGGTAGACGCATAGATTCTAGTCTCGCTGGTATTATAACTATTGGTTTCATATTTTATTGAGGGAGTACCCCACAATCAATATTTATACATTGCCCTGTTACTGCACTAGCTTTATTTGAAGCTAAGAAAACACATAAGTCTCCTACTTCTTCACTTTTAGGCATTCTATTTAATGCCGAGTTATTTTTTGTGAAATTTGAAATAAATTCTTCTGGATTTTCATTTCCAGGTGCATGTTTTGTCTTTAGAGCTTCCAACAGACCCTTTGTTGCTATTAATACTGGACATACAGCATTTACCCTTATCCCCTTTGGACCAAGCTCCTTAGCTAAAGACTGTGTCAAACCATTCATTCCAAATTTAGAGGCTACATATGCGGAATTATTACTACTTCCTCGTTTACCGGCTAGGCTGGATATGTTAATAATTGATCCACCTTTTTTAAGGTATTTAGCAGCTGCCTTAGAACCCCAAAAGGCTCCTTTTAAATTAGTATTTAATATATTGCTTAAGAACTCATCATCTATTTTATCAATTGGCATCCATTCTGAATATCCAGCATTGTTTATATAGCAATCTATATTACCAAACTTTTTAATTGCAAATTCAATAAGTTTAATATGATCTTCTTCTTCTCTAACATCTGTATGCTGAAAAAAGACTTTGTTGTCATACTCTTTATCAAACTCAGGCTTTTGACGAGCGCCAACAAAAACTTTATATCCTGAATCAACTAATCTTTTTGTTATGCCTAGACCTATACCTCTATTTCCGCCAGTTACTATCGCTACTTTATCTGTTATCATAATTTAAATTGTCATACAGGAGAAACCACCATCTACAGAAACCTCAGATCCAGTTACAAAGCCTGATGCATCTGAGGATAGCCATAAAATTGCTCCAGTTAATTCATCTGGATTGCCAAATCTATTCATAGGTGTATGTCCTAAAATTTCTTTTTTTCTTTTATCATCAATAAAATTTTTTAAATTCCAATCTGTAGGAAAAAAACCAGGACGGATAGCATTAACTCTAACACCTTTAGTACCCCATTCCCTGGCTAAATTTTGAGTTAGATTCTTTATTCCTGCCTTTGCAACTGAATATGTAAATGCTTTTGAAAGGGGTGGGCCAGCAGAAGCAGATGAAATATTAATTATGGATCCCTTTCCGTTTTTGAGCATGTGTTCTCCAATTACTTGACATCCAAAAAATGTTCCTTTAATCTGTGAATTCATTATTGAGTCCCATTCTTTTTCTGTAATATCAATAAATGGGGTAGAACCATTAATTCCAGCACCATTTATAAAAATATCTATATTTCCAAGTTTGTCAACAATCTTATTTAGAACACTTTCAAAGTTTGATTTATCTGAGACATCTATTTCAAGTGAAATAGTATCCATAAAACCTTCTTCATTTATTTCTTTCTCTATTTTTTTTGCCTTTTCAAGTCTTAAGTCAAGGATTGCTACTTTACAGCCTACTCGAGCATAAGCTTTAACCATTTCTCCACATAAATGACCACCCGCACCAGTTACTGCTGCAACTTTTCCATTTAAATTAAAAAGTTTATTTAGGTACATTTATTTATTTTTAAAATTTGTCATTATACCTTTCATAGTCTCAGCCCATTTCCAGAGTATAAATAAATCTGATCCTAGAATAGCAAAAGTATATCCTAATTCAAATAAACCATCAATGTTTTTTAAGTTTGGATCATTAAGTTGAGTCCCACAACTTTTACCATATTTCTCGCATGCTTCAATAACTTTTTTTGATGCATTAATAACATCAGGATGATCTAATTGACCAGGAACTCCTAGAGATCCTGAAATATCATAAGGTCCTATCATTACTCCATCTATTTCATCATTAGACAGAATAGATTCAATGTTTTTAACTGCTTCAATAGATTCTACTTGAATCATAAAGATTGAATTTTTATTCCAGTTATTTATATAACTATCAAAATCAAAACCATAACCTTGAGCTCTATTTACACCATAACTTCTGTTTCCAATTGGAGGGTATTTTATATGATTAATAAGCTTTTTAACATCATCTGAGTTGTTGACCATTTGGATTAACATTCCATCAGCACCAAATTCCAGTAAAGGTTTTATGTAGTCATTTGAATGAGATACCGGTCTTGGAAAGCAAGGAACTCCATGTGATTGACTTGATGTTATTATTGCCTTTGCCTCTGGTAAAGTTATAGTTGAATGCTCCATGTCAATAGCTAAAAAGTCAAAACCAGCTTTCGCAAAAGTCTCGGTTATAGATGGTTCAGCATAAGAAACCCATGCACCAAATAATTTTTCTCTAGATCTTAATGATTTTTTTAATAACTCTCTTTTCATTTTTATATAATTTTTTAAAGCAAATGTTTGATTGCGGCATGAAGATGAAGAAGTCCTACCAAATCGCCATTGTCATTTATAACTGGGAGATCCCAAATTTGTTTCTTTTCCATTAATTCAACAGCTGATATTAATGTTTCATTCTCATTGCAGGTCGTTGGATTAGTAATTGCATGATCAATTGAATAATCACTAAACAATGCAGAAAATGGTTTTTGAACTGTTAACAATTTTCGTCTAATATCACCATCCGTGATTATGCCTTTTAATGAAGTGTTTTCAACAATACATGCAATTCCAAGTTTTGAATCATTCATTTTGTCTAGAGCCACTTTAAAAAAATCGGATGGGCTAACTTGTGCAAACTTATCTGGGGTAATCATTACTTCTTTAATTTTCATATTAATTATTTTTATGAACATCGTCTGGTCCAAGTTCTTTTTCTAATTCTAATCTAAGAGAATGGACTTTTTTTGCTTGATATAATATATTTTCAAGGTATTTAATATCTAAAACAGTGTTGGCGTCTGATAAAGCATTTTTAGGATCATTATGAGTTTCCATAAATAATAAATTTATTCCATTTGCAACTGCCGATCTAACTAGACTGGGAACAAATTCTCTCTGACCTCCAGAAATATTACCCATTGAAGTTGGTAGTTGAACGGAGTGAGTAGCATCAAAACAAACCGGATATCCAGTTTCTGCCATTATTGGGAAATTATTCATGTCGTTTATTAGCATATTGTAACCAAAGAAGGTTCCTCTGTCAGCTAAAATAATTTGATCACCACCAAATGCTTCGATTTTTTTACATGAGTTTTTCATATTCCATGGACTCATAAACTGACCTTTTTTAAAAGAATAGGTCTTTTGGTTTCTGCCGCAGCCCTTAGATTGAAGTTTGACGACAAAGATAAGCTGGTACTTGAACCATGTCACAAACTTCACCAGTAGCAGCTGCCCAGGAAGGATCTGAAAAATCTGAAACAACAGGAACTCCAAATAAATCTCTTACCTCTGATAAGATTTTTAATCCCTCATCAATTCCGACTCCATGAAAGCTATTTGGAGATGAACGGCAATCTTTATCGTAACAAGATTTATACACCCATGGAATTTCTAATTTATCACAAATCTTAGAAATTTTCTCTGCCATAAATAAAGCATGATCTCTTGATTCTATTGCACAGGGCCCTCCAACGTAAGCAAGAGGATTAGACCCACCAATTATAACTTTTTTTACATTACCGTATCCAACACTAACAATCTTATTATCCATATTTTTTTAAAATTTTGAAAATTTTAGTTCTTTCAAATTTAATGATTTTGATTAAGTGATTTATAGTTTATTTTATAAATCTTAAACTAAATCTTTCACCTTTTTCTATGTCTTGATTTGAATATTCTCCAATAATATTTTTCAGTTCTTTAGGGTGTAATCCAAAACCTGGTCTTATTGATCTAACATTTGAATTGTCAAATCTTTCTCCTTTTTTTATTTCTTTAGTTACATATAAAGACCTAGAAAAAACTTTTCCTTTTATTTGATTTTCAGTTAAATTATAATCAATTTTTCCTAATGCTTTTTCAACTTCTCTAATACTTTTTACCATTTTAGAAAATTCTTTAGGGTTCATTGAGAATGACGCATCAGGACCTCCCATTTTTCTATCCAATATAAAATGTTTTTCAATTACTCTTGCGCCTAATGAAACTGCAGCAATTGTACAAGTATCGCCAATAGTGTGATCAGACAAACCAGTTATAACATTAAAATCCTTAGAATATTTTTGAATCATTTTTAAATTAGCATCTTCAAGTGGAGCTGGATAACTTGATGTACATTTAAGAAGTATTATTTCATTATTTCCAGCTTTCTTACATGTTTCAATAGCTAGTTGAATATCCGCTAGAGTTGCTACCCCTGTAGATAATATAATTGGTTTTCCCTTTAGATGCAGCATAATCTATAAGTGGAATATCGTGTATTTCAAAAGAAGCAATTTTATAAGCTGGTGCTTTTAAATCTTCTAAAAAATCTACTGCAGTATTGTCAAATGGTGAAGAAAAACATATTAAACCTTCTTTTTTAGCAAAACTAAATAATTCTTTATGCCATTCCCATGGAGTATATGCTTCATTGTAAAGGCTGAATAGCGACTTACCTTTCCATATAGAATCTTTAATTTTGAAATCATCCTTGTCAGAATCAATAGTTAAAGTATCAGGGGTATATGTTTGGAGTTTTACACAATTTGCACCAGATTTTTTTATTTCTGAAATTGTCTTCTTGGCAACTTCAATATCCTGATTATGATTAGCTGAAATTTCAGCTATAATTAATGTGTTTTCTGTATTTTCAAAATCAAATCCTCCTATATTCATTTATTAAAATATTATTACTTCTTTATTTTAACTTATTATTAGCTAATTCATTGGATAATTCTATGATACTATTATCCTCTTTTGCAATATTTTTAAAAACTTTTCTAGTTTCTTCAGGAGCATACTTAAAAGCTATTTTTAATATATTCATCCAATTGATGTTGTTTTTAGATCTAATTGATTGAATTTCATCAATAATGTCTATGTCAGTTCTCTTATTCATTTTTTTATTATTTTTTCATAGAATAGAATTGATTTTTGTTTAGACTTAAGTTTAAAGTTATTCCATTCACACATTTTTATACTAGCAAAATTTGTTTTTTTTACCTTGCATAAAAATACTCCATTTCTTTCAAACAAAAAAAACCACATCATTAGTTTTCCATAACTTATTTTCTAAATTTAGGATTAATTGTATATGATAAAGTAGTGCTTTTGTTTTTTGAATTATCTGTTTTCATAGTCCCTACATATAAATCATTATAAATAAAAACATATTGATTTATATTATCATTGGATTGATTTTTTTCTAAGTATTCATCTGTAAACCATCTTTTTAGTGCTTGCTTAAATTAACAGACATCTCTTTAGTGAAGAAATCATTTCTCCAATCTAATAGAATATCCCAGTCTTTTTTTTCGATATTTTTAAATTCAAATTTCATAAAGAAAAAGTTATACTATATTTTAAATTAAACATGTAAATAGCATAATGAAAGATGAATGCCTTGTTCATAAACATCTGGATTTCTTTTCATTCTCATTAATGACCCTATCTCTACATTATTCCAGTGTGCATATCTAGGTCCTCTAAGAACATCAAATAATAATCTATTATCTAGTTCAAAAAGTATATTAGGTTTAGTAATCTTTTCATAAGAATTAGAAAAATTATACACTGGGATTGGTTGAGACATATCAATAACTAAATATTTAGCGGGACTTAATGTTATAATTATTTTAGTATCTGTCTTAAAGCCAATCTGCTTAACTTTATCCTTAAATCTTTTAAATGCAGGCTCAATTAACTCGAGTAAATCTTTAATTGATTTATTACTAGTTGATTCATAATCAAACTTTTTCAAGGATAACGAATTCTTTAAATAATTTAACTTTTCATTTTCATCGATTGGTGTATATTTTTTTGTTTGACTTAAATTTTTAATATCAAAACTTTCACCTGAATTAATTAAAATACACTTACTGCTTGTAGCTAGTTTTTCTAGTTTAGAATCTAAATAATCTCTCGCTTCATCAAGATTAGGTATAGGTGAAAATTTGTTTAACTCCCAATTCTTTCCTCCTAAAACATATGAACCAGCAAATGGCATATAATGCTTAGGCTTTAAATCTTTAATAAAATTAAAAGCGAAATTTAAACATTTGATTTTAGTGTTCTTTTTTGCAACATTCATTTCTTTATCTGAATAATCTTTCATAACAAATGGATATAATGAAGCAGCAGAATATCCAACAAGCATAAAATCAATTTTTTTATATTTTTCTTGAATTAAATTAACAGATTCGTGAGCTAATGGATATGGACAGTCATTTGTGTTAAGTAATGTATACTCTCCATTATCAATTACTGACATTGAATCAATCTGATAGGTTTTTCCACTTTTATTGTCATTAAAAAAACATCCAAAAGCATGCCCGCATATTTCAGGGTTACAATTATCTGCAGCTATAATATTAATATAGACTCCATTTTTCAATAAAGTTCTCTTATTATGATCTAGTTCAATTATGTTTTCAAAACCTAATCGTTCTAGTTTTTTTAATACAAATTTTTCAGCATAGTTTAAGATTAAGACTGGAATACTTTTATCAATTTTTGCTAAAGTTTTTTCACAAAAGTGATCTGGGTGTATATGGCTAATTTGTATATAATCAATATCTTTAATTAACCTATTGTTTTTAGAATCATATGGTGGGTATGTATACCATGATCCGTAGTATATACCATCATCAAGCCATGGATCTGTTAAAATTTTAACACCATTAACTTCTATTATTTCTGTAGCTGAATTAAGATGAGTGATTTTCATATATTGTATATTTAGAACTTATCTAATTTTTATTTTTCCAAATCATTTCAAAATATTGACTAGAAATATTTCTAAAAAAATCTCTATTTAAAATCTTTCTTGGTGTTATCTGATATTGAGAAATTGGAAAAACATCTAAATAGATTAAATTTTTATTGATTTTATAGTCGAAGATATTTATTGCATCATCATAAGTTTTTTCAAAAAAAGGACTACTACTATATCTGTTAGCAAAATAGATTATTTCAGAATTTTGAACTATATCACTTTGAATATAATTTTTAAAAGTTTGTTTTTTCATTTCACCCAAACTAAAAAAGTTTGTTGTGAGATTTATTTTAAAGTTATTTAGCTTATCAAAATCCTCAATCTCTACATACATTATTGAGCCTTTAGGAATACTTTCAATATTTTGAATTGAATTTACTTGTTTAGGCAAAATATGATTTGCATCAGGATAAAGTTCATTTAGATATATATAGCTTCTTGCTAATTGATGGTTAAAGTCAACCATAATAATTTTTATATCTGGAAAATATTTTTTAACTAATCCTTCTAAGCCTCCATAATATGAGCCAATATCTAGCCAAACACTATCTTGTTTAAGTAATTTCATTTTTATTATTCTGGTTAATATGTATACATATCTTAACCATCTAGATGAAACAGAGTAACCTTCAACCAAAGGGAACTTTATTGCTCCTGGAGTTTTATTTTGTGGGTTTTCATTTAATAGATAATCTCCTCCTAAAGACTTAACAATTTCAATATCATCTAACATAGATGAATAATGAAAATAATGATTAAGTCTCTTTCTTGGAATCTTTAGTATAAAGTCTATAATTTTATTTTTTTTTATCCCTAAAAAAATCTTTGATAAATAAGTCATAGGATATCTTAACCCCATATCATTTTGATCTTTCCAGTTTCTAAAATTTGACCATTCTAAATTTTTGAAATTTTCTTTTGAATTTTTAATTATTTCAATATGTTTAGAGTCAATTTTTTCTGTGTTTTCCTCTTGTAATCTTGAATTTTTCTTAAATTTTTGATGCAGACTATTTATATCCATTAATTAGAATTTATTTTGAATTGTTTAAACTTTCATTTAATCTAAAAGCTATTTAATAGCTAAAAACCCTTTGAAACATATGTCAGTTACAACAGGAGTAATATCTTTAAAGCCGGCCCTTTCTAGCATGTCTGTATTCCCTTTAGTTGAAAAAGGCTCCATTACACCTTTTAAACTTTTAGTTTTATTTAGAATTTCTTCAGGGGAATATCCCATATCTAATTTATAGTCATTATATAAGGTTGTAAATATGTCTTGAAATCTTGCATCATTATATCTTACTTTTTCAAAAAATAAAAAGGCACCACCCCAATTTAATGATTTATATATTTTATCAATTAAATTTTGACGATGCTTTGGGTGAATAAATTGAATTGTAAAATAACTGATTATTAAATCGCTAGAATTTAATTGATAGTTTACAATATCTTCATGAAAAAGCTCAAGTTTGTTAGAGTTTAATTTTGATTTACTTTTTTGTTTGTTTGCAAATTCTATCATATCTTTTTCGATATCAACTCCAATAAACTTTGAATTTTTTTTATGTTTATTGTGTTTAACTAAATCAATTAGTAATTTTCCGGTTGAGCATCCTAGATCGTATACAAGTGAGTCATCTTTAATGAAAAAATCACTTAATTTAATAATTAATTCATGTCCTCGGTTATAGATTGGAACAGATTTTGAAACATGTGACTCAAAATCATTGACCATTTTTCCTGAAAATTTCCAGTTAGCATTTCCGGAACTAATGTTATCTCCTGTTTTTCCCATTTTTAAGATTTAAAAGATTAGATAAATCAAAAGACCCAATTATCTTTTTATTTTTGTTTTTATTTTTATATTTAAAATATTTTAAATATTTCTGAGGCACAAAGAAGTAGTTATTATAAGAAAGATTTTTAAGGGTATGATGCGTTGAAGTGTAGGGTAGATTGATCATTATATCAAATTTTCTGTCTTTAATTATGATTTTATCATATGGATTAATAATCTCTAAATTAATATTTTTAGATGAAAAGTCATTAATCAATTTTAAATAAAAACTACTAATATTTTCTTTGTGTATTGAGTATTTTGGTTTTAAAAATATATTCACCTCTTGTGAGGCAAATATTTCTATAATACTCTTGTAAAACGATGAAATAAAACGTTCGGTACCAAAATAATCTCCCGAAAATTGTCTCTCCAATGTTGATTGATAAGATTCAATTGGTAAATCAAATAACAAAACATTTTTTTTGTTTGAATTTAATTCAATGTTAATGGTTTTATCAAATCCTAGGTTTGAATAAACACTTTCTTTTTTCTCAAACATGCAGCTCTGTAAACATAATCCATAATTAGTTCTAATCTTTTCAACTGTATTGTTATAAAAACTTAGATGCTTAGTTAGATTGATTGTATTATGACTGTACATTGAAAAAAGATCTAGAGTTATCTCTTCTAATATTTTGTTGATTGGTAGTTTGTTAGTTTGGTTATCTATTTCATTATGAATATTTATTGAGGGTGGAATAAATTCATTTTGACTATATGAATAAAAATTAAAATTTGTTATTTTATCATCATACTTCAATAGACCAATATCAAAAGGTGTCAAAAAATAAAACTGTTTTAGGTTAATTCTTTTTTTTACACAAGTATTACTTAATTCAAGAATTAAATTTGACTTAGATTTTTTTTCATAATAGTAAATAAATAAGAGTAAATTTTTTGTTTTAAATTCTCTATTAAAGTTTCGAAATGTTTTAAAAAGATTTATTGGTATTTTGAAAACTTTTTTTAGATTAATTTTTTTATTTACGAATATTCTATTAACTGAATTTGAGTTTAAATGCTTTTCTGTTTTTATTGGCCTAGCATATTCATCAACAGATAATAATGAATTATTCTTTTTAATTAAATTATTTAAAATAAGATATTCTATAAATGATGAAGGATATTTAGTTTTTTCTTGATAAGTGAATGCGTGAATTGGAAACCCAAAACAAGGGATAAATTCTTTTGAGCCTGAATAATTAAAGTTGTTTAATTTATAATATTTAGAGTTATTATTAAATCCTTTATAAAGTTTTTTTAAAACAAAAATAAAAAGAGCTATAAATGATACTATTTGAAAAAGTCTTTTACCAAAAAATTTAGTTTTATTAAATATTATAATCCTTTTTTTTAAATGATTTAAATTTAATTCATTCAAGAAATCTATAAAAAATTGATTATTTATTTTCTTCTTTTTTGAAAGGTATTCATTAGATTTTCTCAAAATAAAATCGTTAATCAACAAATTATATTTTCTTTGATTTTTAAGTATACTTTGAATATCATTATTTATATTTAATTGTGTGAGTATATCAAATGATTTAGAAAATAAAAAAATATAAATCTTTAATATCTTCATTTATTTACTTTCATTATAGAATTTATTTTTTTGAACATTATCCAGAAAAACCTGGCCATATTCTCTCTCTTTTCCATCAATATCTTTCTTAAACCATTTATTATCTTTAATCCACCATACATGAGGATCTCTAAATTTATCAGCTTCTAAATCAAATTCTTTTTCTGACCATCCAACATATTTTAACCATCTTTCCAAATCATTAGATTTTATATGATCTCTTTTAATAATTTCTTTTATAGCTTCTGTTCTAGATATCTTATTATATCTTATATCTTTTGAGGTGTGATCTGTTGCTCTTCCATATCCAAATTTTATCCACTTCATATAATCATGAATTCCATTTTCATGCATATCATCAAGATTGGACATTTTCCTATATGTTCTTTCAAAAGGAATATCAGATTCTTGAAATCCATATTTTTTGATCATTTCAGGCCCATGAATATTAGCATCCCATTTGAAAAAATTTGAAAGATATATACCTCTGACTCCAACTTTTTCAATATCTATATCACTTGGATATTTCCATTGAATCATTTCATTAACAGAGATTGGATCATTATATTTATCAGAGGCTTTAATTATATCATACCACTCATAACCTCTAAGACAATGCTCGTGTCTATACCTATATGTGAATTCCACAAAGTCATGATATGAATGCATTCCTCCTAAATCCATAAAGCCGTGCTCACCCCATACCATTAGTGGTATTTTTTTTTCTACTGCAACTCTTATTGGGTATGTAAATATACCTGCATGAGCATGCCAATTCATATCACCCATGAGTCTTTGACAAACCCTATTCATTTTTTTCAGTAGATTTATACTAGGTGTGAAAAAAACATGATCAACATTAAAGACTTCCCTCATATTTTTTAAGTTTTTCATGCCAACGTCAGTATAATTGTTTCCATGGTATGTAACTAAAAGAGGGTTTAGCCCATACTGTTTAATTTTATGAATTTGCCAATAACTATCTTTTCCACCTGATACTGGAATTATACAATCATAATAATTATCCTTAGATCTATATTCTTCAACTAAACTTTCAAACATCATTTTTCTTCGAGACCAATCTATAGATTTAATTTCTTTTGCTGTTGAACAACCCGAACATAATCCTTTATCATCAAATTCTAATGGGGCAGCAGAACTAGACGGAAACGAACAATTAATACAAAAATGTATATTAGGCTTTATTATATTCATCATAAAAATTTTGGATTGTATAGTCTAAAATTAAAGTTATTTTTGACAAGATTATTTTTAGCTCTGGGGTAAGCATTTTCAGTAAAATGAAATAAATTTCCAGCAGCTACACCCGATATACCTTCTATAGAAGCAAGTTCTTTAAAGTCATTAACAAATGCAGCACCCCCACATCCAACAACTGGCAATTTAGTAGATTCTACAAAGCGCTTAATTATTTCAACGTCATATCCATCACCAGTTCCATCTTTATCCATACTATTTAGGAAAATTTCTCCAACACCAAGATTTTCTAATAGTGTAATCATTTCTTGAAAGTTAGTGTTTAACATTTTTGTTCCATTTTCAATATAAAAATTTACTTGACCATTATTAATTTTAAAATCTAAAGATGCAACAATTGCCTGAGAACCAAATAATGATACTGCTCTTTTGACCTCTGAAGGATTTAAATGAAGTAAAGTGTTAATTACTACTTTGTCAGCTCCATTGCTTATATACTTTTTAATTGTACTTAGATTTCTTATTCCTCCTCCAAAAGTCAACGGCATTAAACATTCAGAGGAAACAACATTTAAAATATCATCTAAAGATTCTACTCTTTCAACTTTATGATCATCTCTTTTAGAATCATAAGTTTTAGTCCTTGATATATCTATAAAAATTAATTCATCAACATCCCATTGATTAAATCTTCTTACTTGATTTACAACATTTCCAATTATTTTATGTTTAATGAATTTTTCGCTTCTAACAATAAATCCATTCTTTATAAAAAGAACTGGTATCAACCTAATCTTATTCATTAATAATTTTTTCCAATAACTTAAGTCCTAATTTTTGACTTTTTTCTGGATGAAATTGAAGGCCATATACATTATCTTTTTTTATTGCTGAACAAAATTTTAGGCCATAATTTGTTTGAAATAAAATATCTTTTTTATTTTTTGGTTCACAATAAAATGAATGAACAAAATAATAATCTCCATTAAAATTAGAGAATCCATTTACAGAAGAACTAGAAGTATTCCAACCAACATGTGGAACTCTTAGCTTTGATTCCTGAAAAGGCAACACTTCGCCCTTGATTATTCCTATTCCTTTATTTTCTCCAAATTCATAACTCTTTTGAAACAGCAATTGCATGCCTAAACAAATACCAATTAATTTCTTTTCGTTATCTACATGATCTTTTATTGAATCTATAAGGTTCAATTTTTTTAGAGTATTCATTGCATTTTTAAAAGTCCCCACTCCTGGAAGTATAATAGTATCTATTCCCTTAAATTGATTTGTTTTGGTAATGGTTTCTGTTGCAAAACCAATATTCTTTAAAGCATTTGAAATTGACTTTAAATTTCCTGAACCAGCATGAATAAGACCAATCTTCACTTCCTATTAAGTTTTAAAAACCTATCCCTTAGCTTATTTATTTTATCATCTCCTATATAGCTTCTATAACAAGCTTTTGATTCATCTTGTTTTTCAAATTTGACTTCTACTTTTTTTGAGTTTTTAGTAATCTGCATAATAGTATTTACTAAAAAAGTTGCAATTCCTGGGTATATAGAAGACCTAAAATGAGAATATGAATCCATCTTGATATTTAATTTACACTTTTCAAGTATTGGCCCTGTATCAATTCCTTCATCTATTAAATGGCAGGTTGCTACAATAGGTTTTTTTTCCCATAATTGCCATTCTGGAGCACTACAACCTCTGTAATAAGGCAAATCTCCAGGATGAAAATTTAAGACTCCTATTTTAAAATTTGAGATAATATTATTTTTTAAAATACCTGTTCCTCCTTGTATACATATATCATACTGTTGTTCTTTTAAAAATTTATTAAGTTGAGGAGAATTTAAAGATTTAAAATTGTAGAATCTGAAAAAACTTTTAAGGAATTCTGATGATTTTGGCTTCCATAGACCTCCACATCTTTCGTTTTCTGAAATATCAATTTCAGGATAATTTCCAATTTCAATAACGTCAAGATTAATTTTTTTTAAATGAAGCTTATTCAAAAACTCTCTTCCCGCATATGAGTTTTGATTCATGATTAGTGATAACTTCATAGAAAACGGTAATTACAATTCATTTAAATTTTTCCAAACTTTACTAAATGCAAATCCAATGTTTTGAATGTCCTTAATACTAAGATCAAAATCACATATTTCTAGTCCTAAAAATGTTTCTGAGTGTAGTTTTTCAGCAACAGGACAAATTCCTTTATTATAACTTATATTGTCTCTTGACTTTTCATAGGTCCATGGGAATCCTTCTGATCCATATGCGATTTTTTTTTGAAAGGCAGGTAATAGATGAATGTTAACATAACCTGCCATTAGACCTTGTACACCTTCACTTTTAAGAGCATTTATTATTTTTTCTCTTGTTGTATTCAATATATCAAGATTTAAAACTAATGGATAAACATAATAAGAATGAGAATTTTCATTCTTAACTAATGGGAGTTGAATACCTTTTAAGTTAGTTAGATGTTCATTTAATTGTTTAGCATTTTTTCTTTTTCTTTCAACTAAACTATCTAATTTTTTAAGTTGCTCAATCCCAATTGCTGATTCTATTTCACCTAGTCGAAAGTTATATCCGATTAAATTAGCATAATTATTTACCCCTGAGCCTTTAGCAGCACTCTCAGCATGATTTCTAATTAACCTAATTCTATCTGCATAATAGTCATTATTAGTTACGATCATTCCCCCCTCACCTGTATGAATATGCTTATGATAATTTAAACTAAATCCTCCTATATCTGAAATTGTTCCTGTCACCCTTGCCCTTATATTTTGCTCCAGGAGCTTGAGCTGAATCAGTTATAATTCTTTAAACGTTGCTTATTTGCGATGTGCATTTATTCGATCAATATCACAAGAGTGACCAAAAATATCTACTGCATAATTGCTTTTGTTTTACTTGAAATATTTTTTTCAATAGAAGGATCGAGATTAAATGTTTGCAGTCTTCAATATCAGCAAATACAGGAATAGCATTCCAATGAAGAATTGAGTTGCAGCAAGCACTCATTGTCCATGGAGACAAAATTATCTCATCTCCTGGGTTTATATCTAATGCTCCTACAGCACATATCAGTCCTGATGTCCAGGAATTTACACTTATAGCATGTCTTACATTAAACTTTTT
The DNA here is from genome assembly GCA_905182065.1 of Candidatus Marisimplicoccus framensis. Classification (GTDB taxonomy): domain Bacteria; phylum Bacteroidota; class Bacteroidia; order Flavobacteriales; family Flavobacteriaceae; genus Marisimplicoccus; species Marisimplicoccus framensis. Next base: position 537,609 of record CAJIZN010000001.1, on the reverse strand, counting down.
TTTCACAGGCTTCTTCAAATAATCTTACTTTTGGACCACCATTAAAATTTTCACCCCATGCTCCAACAAACTTTGATAATATTCCTGAATTAATTACTTCAAGTACAGCGTTTTTTTTCTTCTGCTCCAATTGTATTATAAGTTTTAAATTTATAATCTATAACAGGAGCACCTCCATTTATAGCAAGTTTATCCATTTATTTTTAGCTTTAGTTGATTTATAATATAATGAATATTAAGAATTTGTTCAATATTATTTAATACACATTTATTTTCATCTCCATTCAAGAAATGTAGTATATCTTGATACACAGAAATCATAGATGTGTTAATGTTATTTTCAATAGATTCACTTTGTGTAGAGATATATTTATGTCCATTAAAATAAGGATCACTAACTACCTTGTTAATAAGAGTTTTGTATCCATTATTATCATATAAGAATCTTTTTTTCTTTGAAAAGATTTCAATCTTATAATTTGAGAATAGATATTCAGGCCAGGAGAAAAAATAAATTTCTCCATTTTCAAATAAAATTTTAAAATCAGAATCAAAATCATCACGATCTTTATAGACATGATTTACAGATATTAATTCTAAATTTTTATGTGTTCCGAATAAATACATGATGATATCTATAAAATGAATACCATTATTGATTGTTCCATTTGAATACCAGACTGTTCCTTTAAAGTATTCTGATTTTTTAATCATTTTCTTCATAGCTACAATAGATTTCTCTATTCTTCTAGGAAAATTTATAAAGAGTTCTGTTTTGTGTTTTTGACAAAGTTCTATGATTTTTTCACACTCATTAATTTTATATGATAAGGGTTTTTCACATAATATAACTTTAGGGTTATAGTTACTTAATATTTCTTGTAAAACCTTCAGGTGAGATTCTGTTGAAGTTGATAAAACAAAAACATCAACGTCTTGTCTTTCCTTTTTGAGATGGTTTATTGATTTGTAAGAATTACAATTAGTTAATTCATTAAAATATTTTCTTCTAATATGATCTAAATCAATTCCTCCTATAAGTTCAAAATCTTCAGAATGATATATTGTTTTAGTGTGAGTAAGGAACTTTGACTTATTATGAAATTCCTCCTTATCATAAAGTAACCCAATATTTCCTAACCCAATAATAGCAACTTTATACTTCATTGTAAAATAGTTTTATTTCATTGAAAGGCAAAGAGCTACTTTTTCCGTTGTTAGGAATAATTGAAAACACAGGCTTTTTCAATTCTAAGGCAACAGCCAAGGCCATTGATTCAAAACCTACAACAATTTTTGATTTAACTATATCATGGGCAAGTGTATTATTTTTAGAAATATAAATATTTTGATCAGCATTAATGAATTCAGAATATTTATTTTGATTTGACTGTGAAGGATGAAGTCTAATCATAATATTATCGTCCTTATACTTAGTTTTACTCTTTAATTTTAAAAATAATTTAAAAGCAAAAAACTCATCATAATTATAATTTATCAAAGTATTTGGGTGATTTTTGATAGGCTCATCTATATACAAAATATAGTCGTTTTTTCTTTCAAACTTATTTGATTCAATTATTTGATTTTGCATATAATAATTATCAAATAGTAATATATTGGTGTTTTTAGGAAATTGTTGCTTAGCTGCATCATAAGCATGTTTATCATAAACAATAAGCGCATCTGGTAAAATAATCTCATTTTTAATTTTAAATCTGGTTAAATAATTTGTCCAGTGATCAATAAAGGATAGGGTTAAAACTTTATCTTTTGAATATTTAAGAGCATTTATTTCAAATCCTGAAGGGCTTCCACTAGAAAAAATTAAAATATCAACTTTTGAAATAATTTCATCAATAGATGAAGTAACTTTTGCATTTGAAACTAACTTAAAAATATCTACTGCTGGACCTGAGCAAAATAAAAAAGGAGATATTGAATGATTAATTATAAATGAATATATATAATTTGATCCTCCCGCATCATTTGCAACTATTCCGATTCTTGAGTTAATTATTTTTTCTTCAGTAATCATTAAAAAGATTATTCTATAGTATTAATTTAATATTTTTTTTAGATTTTCTTCTCCTAAACAAATGTCATTAATATTTTTATCAAAATTCTCAACATAGCTATTGGGTATGTAATAAATACTTTTATTAGCTAGATGTGTAAAGGTGTAATGTGTGGAAGTAAAAGGAAAATGAATTGCTAAATCGAACTTTCTATTATCGTTTATAAGAACTTTTGAATATGGATTAATAATGTAAATATTAATGTTCAATGACTTTGAAATCTCATCAATCATTGAATTTAAAATCTTAGTGTTGCTGTATTTACCTTTGAAATATAAATTATAGTTATAAAATTTTGATATTCCTGCTATTTCTTTATGGAAGTCATATATAAAGTTTTTTAAAGCTAGAATATCTCCCAAAAAATGATTTGAAAAATTTTGTTTAATTGTTTCAATCGTATTATCAAAAAATAATATATTCCTAGAAGATTTAAATTTAATATGCTCAATTATTTCATATCCTAAATTGGAAAAAATATTGTCTTGATGATATTTGTTATCAATCTCAATTTTTGAACTTATATCTAGAGTGTTTATGTTATATTTTTCATTAATCAAAGTCCTAAATTTTGAAAAGTTTTTTGAGTAACTTGAAAAATTAATAGGGTTCAAATGGAATTCTGAAAACAATCTTGTTGGAAGTTCACTTAATATTTGTGATAAACTTAAAGTATTATTACTGCCAATTAAATCAGAGTTTATTGAAGATGTTCCTATAACATAATGTTGGCCATAGTTAAATTGCTTTATTAAGCTTTGAAACTTTCCTCTATAATTTAATCCCGATTTATTTAAATGATTTAAAACAAAAATATTTTTGATTTTTATTTGTTTTTTATCTATTTTTTCAATTATACTATTAAATTGATTTGAGAAAAAGTAATCTCGAATAAAAAATGAAAAAAGTGAAAAAGAAAAAACTCTGAATTTAGAAATATAAACTATAAATAAATATGGAAGAATTAAAAAGTTTATAATCAACTTTAAAATATTTGATGTTTTTTTTAAAGTAATTCGTCTAAAAGATTTTGGGTAATCAGAATTATTTTCTTTTTCTAATTTACTTTTTGGCCTCAGATATTCATCAATACTTAAAATATTATCTTCTTCAGTAATAAATTTATTTACCATTAAATACTCAATGAATGAACTTGGATTGTTTATATTCTCAGGGCTATAGTTAAATGAATGATTTGGAAACCCAATTGATATATTAATACTGTTAATGTTTGACAGTTTATCTAAATTAAATTTAAAAGCGTTATGCTTAATAGATATTAGAATAGTTTTAATTGAAAAAAAATAGTGATTCACAAAGGACATAAAAATAAACTTTGATTTACTATAATTGCTATTTAAAAAAGTAAATCTAAATGATAAATGTTCATGAATAAAATAATTTATAAAATCTAAGATAAATTGATCATGATCTTTTGATTTAAGTGACTTATTATATATAGATTTAAATACTAAATCATTAATAGAAAAGTATGTATTTCTTCTTTTTTTTTCCCATTTGTCAATGAAATTATAAGATGAAATAAAACTTTTATAAGAATCAAATGATATAGAAAAAAAATTATAAAAAAAACTGTTCATAAAGATACTTTTAAATTGAGTTTTTGAAATAATAGAAAAAGAAAACTTTAAATTAAATAATGCTTATTTAGTCATCTCTATACTCTCTCCATCTTCTTTTTACATTTGAATTTAGCTCACAAAGCTTTTTTTCTTTCATTGAAACAAGAATAATATCTTTCAATGAAAAATCCTCACCATATTCTAAAATAACTTTAGGAATAAGTTTATTTAACATTTTAAAGTCTTCAATAGTATCAATTTCTATATATAAGTTTGGCTGATTATATATCCCCTCAGCTTCAATGTTTTTAATTTTATATTTTTTTTTATTAATAATATTCTGACCTACATGTTCTCTTAAAGAATCACTTTTTGAAGTATATTTTTGTGCATATTTAATACACTCTGCTTTATATATTGAAAACTCACTACCCGGAGGATAGCTAGTCTTTATTGAATTAGTTAAATAATCAATTTCATTAAAATTTTCTTTAAAATAGTTTAAATATCTATCTACAATCTTATAGTCTATAAATGGAGAATCTCCATAAAACTCAACATGAATATGGGCGTTTGTTGAATTAAATGCATCATGTACTCTCTCTAGAACATCACTTTCACTGCCTCGCCAGCATTGAATATTCATGTTATTACTGATTTCTTTTATCATTAAATCATTTTTACTAAATGTTGTTGCAACAACAATTTCATCGATTAGTGTTGATTTTTTAAGTCTTGATATTAACCACTCTAAAATTGTTTTACCAGCAATTTTTTTTAAAACCTTACCTGGTAATCGACCTGACCCCATTCTTGCCTGGATAGTTGCAGTAATTTTCATTAAAAAATAGCTTGGAAACCCTTATCCTCAAGAATTACTTCAATTACATGATCTATATTTTCAGTTTTAAGGCCAGGATATAATGGTAAGCTAATACAGCCCGAATAATAATCTTCTGAGTTTGGATATTGATTTTTTTTAAAAATTTTTGAATAATAAGGATGTAGATATATAGGAATATAATGAATATTAACAAAGTATCCTTCGCTTCTTAATTTTTCAAAAAGTCTTAGCCGAGAATCATGATGACTATGATGAATTTTGATTATAAATAAATGGTAAGATGATATAGAATTACTGTTAATTTTTTGTGTTGTTATAAAATCTATTTTTTCAAATTTTTTATTGTAGTAATTGGCTAATTGATTTCTTTTTTTAACAAATTCATCAAGCTTACTTAATTGAGAGTTTCCTAAAGATGCTAGGATATCATTTAGTCTATAGTTAAAGCCAAGAGATGTTTGTTCATAATACCATGGACCATGGTTTTCATCAGGATTTGTATAATTTGATCTTATAATACCATGACTTCTTAAATTTTCGATTTTATTGGCAATTTTTGCATTATTTGTCAAACAAACCCCCCCCTCGGCTGTTGTAATCATTTTGACTGGATGAAAACTAAATACAGTGATATCACTATATTCACAACTTCCAATTTTTTTATTATTATATTCTGAGCCACAGGCATGAGAGGCATCTTCAATAATTTTAAAACCATATTCTTTAGACAGTTTAAATATTGATTCCATATTACATGGGTTCCCTGCTAAGTGAACTGGTATAACTACTTTTGGGAGTTTATTTTTTAACTTTGCAATCCTTAACTTTTCTTCAAGAGAAGATATGGACATGTTGTATGAAGAATTATCAATATCAACTAAATCTATCTCAGCCCCACAGTACCTAGCACAATTTGCTGAAGCAACAAAAGTTATAGTCGAAGTCCAAACTATATCTCCTTTTGAAACTTCTAATGCTAAACAGGCTAGATGTAATGCACTAGTGGCATTATTTACAGCTACTGCATGTTTACATAAAAATTGTCTACATAAACTTTCTTCAAATAATGGAGTTTTTGGCCCTTGAGTTAAATAGTCAGATTTTAAAACTTCTAAAACTGCATCAATGTCTTTTTGATCAATATGCTGTCTACTATATGGTATCATTTAATATATTTCTAATTGAGTTATGTAAAATGTTAAGTCCTTTTTTTAAAAATCTATGTTTAATGTTTAATGGAGGGCCTAATTTAATTGACTCTCTACCTGTTTTGACAACCAACAGTCCATTATTTAATAAATCGTCAACTAATAAATTGGTAGTAGAGACATCTGGTTCACCCTTATGATTATTTACTATTATTGCTGATATCATTCCCTTTCCAAAAACTTTTATTCTATCGCTAAACTCTTCTTGAATTTTAGATAGTTCTTGATTGAAAAATTCACAATTAGCATTTAAAGATTTTATGAATGAAGCCTTATTCATATAACGTATTGTAGCTAGTCCGGCAGAACAAACCATTGGATTTGCGGAATTTGTACTACTTAATTCTCCTTGTTGTGGTAGGTCTAAAATTTCTTTAGAGCTAACAACTCCAGAAAGTGGAAGGCCTGAACTCATTCCTTTTCCTATACAGATAATGTCAGGATTGACTTCATAATGTTCATAGCCAAACTTTTTCCCTGTTCTATAAAACCCTGCTTGCATTTCATCAAAACATATTAAAATATTATTTTTTTTTGCAAAATCATTTAATGCTTTCACATATGTTTTAGGGTAAAACAATGCACCCCATCCTTGAAAAGTTTCTAAAATTATACCTGAAATATCATTTTTGAAATCTAAACCTTTTGTTTCTAAGTTTTGGATTTGCTTATTAAAGAAATCTTTACCAATTTCTTCACTAACCTCCCACGGATAAGGAAAGTCCATGAAATATATATTAGGATCCTGATGACCAATCCACCATTTACTTTTGGGGAACCCTGACATCATAAATGAACCCATTGTTCTTCCATGATAATTCCCGGTTATAGATAGAATACCTGGATTTCTTTTTTTGGCTACCTTGAGCCCATACATTCTCATTAATTTTAAAGCTGTTTCAGTAGCTTCAGTTCCACTAGAAGCTAAATATGCTTTTTCAAAATTTGAGCCACAAAATTCAACTAGTTCTTTTATATAATTTACCCTAAATTCATTAAGATATGTGTAGCTGTGTATTAGATTAGAATTCAAAACCTTTCTTATTGCATTTTTAATATATCGATTTGAATGACCAATATTTGTTACAAATATTCCTGATGTAAAATCTATAAACTTTTTGTTGTTGTGATCTTTAATAGTAGAACCTTTAGCAGATTTCCAATATACAGGAAGCTGACCATGCATTGAATTAGCTTCATATTCATTTAGCGTTTCTTGAGCTTTTAAATATTTTGAATTATTCATTCAGCGTTTCTTAATTCCATAACTTTATCTAAATTTTTCTGATATCTATCAAATAATTCCATGTTTCTTTGAGTCTTCTTCCCTTTATAGCAAAATAAAATCCCTCTTCTTTGTTTACCAGAATTATTAGGATTACTTCCATGAATATTCATAGTATGATGGATGGCTGCATCACCAGGATTTAAAGAAGGATTAAAAACTTCTCCATCTGGAAGATTTTTCTCTTCAATAATTTGTGAACTACCAGGTGCTAATGAAGGAGTATGCTCGACTACTCCAATCTTGTGAGAACCAGTTACATATTTTATCATACCATTTGATTTATCACATTTATCAAGTGCTATCCAAATTGTTAGACCATTATCTGGTTCTATACACCAGTATGCGTTATCTTGATGATAAGGAGCAGCAAGTCCCATGTCTCCGGGTTTTACAAATGCTTGAATACTAATTAATTCTGCTTTATCTTTCAATAATTCTTCTGCTAAATCCACAATTTTTGATCTTTTTGATAATTCATTAAAAAAATAACCTTGATAATTTTCAAGTCTGTGAAAAGAATTAACTACTGTTTTTTCAGAGTTTGCATAATTAATCTCTTTTCCTTCCTCTAGATTATCTTTATTATCCTTTAAGAATCTGTCAAGATCATTTATTACTGCATCTACATCTGTTATTGAAATTAATTTAGGCTCAACTATTACACCTGTTGAATCAAAGTTTTCACGTTTATAATAAAAGGAGTTTTGCATATTTAATATATTAGTTTAGTTAGATATCTGTTGAATAATTAATTGGTAATATTATGGAGGTTACAGTTTTTTACTTCAAAAATTTGATCGCAATCCTCTAATATAGATAATCTGTGGGAAATAATAATAAGTGTTATGTCTCCTTTCAATCTGTTGATTGATTCAATTATTTTATTTTCAGTTTGAGTATCTAAATTGCTGGTAGCCTCATCTAAAATTAATATTTTAGAATTTCTGTAGAGCGCTCTTGCAATTGCAATTCTTTGCTTTTGCCCACCAGATAAATTTATTCCATTCTCACCTACAGCTGTATCAATTCCTTCAGGTAAATTTTGAACCATTTGAGTTAAATCTGAATTTTCAATAGATTTATAAATGAGTTCTTTTTCTTTCTCATTATAATTTAAGTTAGTCATAGTTATATTGTCTGCTATTGATGCATCAAATAAAAAAACATTTTGAGAAATATATCCAATTTGTTTTTTTAACAATTCTGGAATGAAACTATTTTTTTTACCATCTACATAAATATTTCCAACAGAAGGATTAAGCAATCCTACAATCAAATCAATTAAGGTACTTTTTCCTGCTCCTGATTCACCGATAATACCTATACTTTTTCCTCTTTCAATCTTAAAATTGATGTTTTCAAGAATATATGGTTTGTTGCCAGTGTATGTAAAAAAGACATTTTTAAACTCAATATCTCCTTTAGGAGCTATTGAATTAGATGAATTATTTGAAATACTAGTATCTACAATATTTTTCTTTAACTCTAATTCTGAAATTATTATATCTATAGAATTACGATAAAATTTAATATTCTGAGAAGCAATAATTATCTTATTTATAGATGGAATCATTTTGAATGAAGCAGCAATAAATACTCCTAGGGTAGGAATCAAAGACGAAATATCACTTCCTTCGAATAACTTCCACAAAATTAATAGAATAAAAATAAAAATTGATATAAACTCCAAGTAGTGTCTTGGTAATACACTTAAAGTATTCATTTTAGATTGAATTGTAGATAACTCAAATCTATTATCTCTATAATTTTTAGTAAACATTTTTGATTTCTGAAAAATTAAGAGCTCTTTGAATCCATTGAAACCTTCTAGTGATATATTTGATATTTTATCAATCAAATTATTTCTTTTCTCTCCCCATATTTTTACTTTTTTTCTTGAGAAATAATAAAAAACACTTGAAAACAAGAGAAATAATGATCCTATTACAAAGGCTCCAGCTGGTTCAATATAAATTATACTTATCATTAATGCTAACAATAACCCCGACTCTGTAATTAATGAAAGAATTCCATTTGAAAAAGTATTAAAAAAAGATACATCAGAAGTTATGTGCTTTATAAGCTGAGATGTCTTAAGTTTTGAATAGTCAGAATAAGGTTGGTTTAAATAAACATAAAAAAGGTCTGAAGCAACTTTGGCATTTATATTTTGAAGAAATATATTTTGTTTATAGTTTAAAAAAATTAAATATAAGGCCTTAAAAAAGTATAATACAAAAAGAACTAACAACAAGAAATAAACTTGATCACGAAATGAATTAATTGACAATAAAAAAAATAAATTTTCAAGAATTGGGTATTTAGATGTAATATCCTGATTAGAGATAACTTCTAGAAATGGCAATAACAATCCAATTCCTAAAATTTCAAGAATCATACCCAAAAATAAAAGGACAATTAAAACTAATGTTTTAATTCTTTCTTTTTTATTTAATATCGCGAAAAATTTACTGTAAGGTGTTGACGTCAATTTGAGATATATTAATTAACTCTAAAACTTGATCATTTATTGATTTAATTCTCATTTTAGTTGAATCTAAAAATTTACTATTATTTAAACTCATATCATTTGGTCTTAACATTAAATTTGTTTTTTCTTCTATTGAAATTGGTATTATTAAATCTTTATTTTCATTCATTGCTTTGGCAATTAAAAGTCCAAAATCATATTTAGTGATTCTTTCATTACTTGAAATATTAAAGATTCCTTCCCTGTTAAATTCGATTAATTTTAAAACACCGTCAGCAAGTTCATTGACATGGATTGGACTATAGTAAACATTATTGAAAAGATATATTTGTTCTTTATTTATCAATGAAGAAATAATCTTATCTGAAAATGATGGTTTATATAATGGTCCCTTTCCAAAAAAATTTGTTCTTATTATAAGTGCACTACTGTCATTTTTAAAAACCTCATTCTCCCCTAAAAACTTAGATTTTGCATATGTATTTAATGGCTTAACTAAATCATCTTCTTGATTTTCTTTAGATTTTCCATCAAATAAATGATCTGTAGATATATGTATTAATTTAGCGCTTGTATTGGATGTAATTTTAGCAATTTCACCTGGTAAATATCCATTTAAATAAAATGCTAAATCAGAATTCTTTTCACATTCTTCAACATTAGTTAGACCAACACAATTTATTACTATATCTATTTTGTGTTTTGTTATTATCTCATCTAAATCATTAATGTTTGATTTTAATTGTAAAGATTTAACACCTTCTATTTCTATCCATCTTTTATTAAGGCCAATGAAAATATTAAAATTATCTTTCCAATACCTAGACCAAATATTTGAAAGAAGACTTGCCCCACCATAAAATAAAATATTTGTCATAATTTAAAATAGTGTTTATAATCTTTCAGCTCATCTTCTAAAATGTTTCTTCCATCAAATATGATAACATCTGAATTAATTTCATCTATGTAGTTTATCCAGTCAAATTCCTTAAACTCATCCCAATCAGTTAAAACAGCTATTCCATCTGCATTTTTATTTGCTTCTCTCATAGTTGTGCAGAATGTTATATTTTCAAGCTTAACATCATCCTTAAAATATGTGTTTAAATCAGAAAAAATTCTACTATCAGGAACCATAGGGTCATAAATTTGAATATGTGCTCCGGCATCTAAAAGTTTTTTTGCAATATATATTGAAGGTGACTCTCTACTATCATTCGTGTTTGCTTTAAATGCCCAACCTAAAATTGAAATTTTTCTATTAATAAGAATTCCTTCAAATTGATTAATTATTTTTTGTGCAAAACGATTCTTTTGATAATCATTCATTTTAACTACCTGATGCCAATATTCTGCAACCTCATTTAATCCATAATATTTACAAAGGTAGACCAGGTTTAAAATGTCTTTTTGAAAACAACTTCCTCCAAAACCAGATGATACTTTTAGGAAGTGAGGTCCAATTCTATGATCCATTCCTATTGCTTTCGAAAGTTCATGAATATTAGCTTCTGTTTTTTCACAAAGAGCAGAAAGACTATTAATAGATGATATTCTTTGAGATAACATTGCATTTGATGCAAGTTTAGCAAGTTCTGAAGACCATACATTTGTAGTTAAAATTTGTTTTTGGAATCCAATTAGAATAAATATCGACCAATGCTTTTACTGCTTTTTTCCTGATTCTGTTGAATCTCCACCGATTAAAACACGATCAGATTTAAATAAATCCTTAATAGCAGTTCCCTCAGCTAAAAATTCTGGATTTGAGAGTATTTCAAAATTAACATCTTTACCGTGCTGGTTTAATATATCTTTTATTTTTTCTGCTGTTCTCACTGGAAGTGTTGATTTTTCAACAATTATTTTATCATTATTAGAAACTCTAGCTATATCAAGTGCGCATGCCTCTATATATCTTAAATCAGCAGCCATTCCGGCACCTTCCCCTTCTGTTTTAGTTGGCGTATTAACCGCCATAAAAATCATTTCAGCATTATCAATAGCATCATCAATATCCTTAGAGAAAAAAAGATTTTTACCTCTAACCTTATTGACTATTTCAGAAAGTCCAGGTTCATAAACCGGTAATGTATCTAATGGTCCATTCCAAGAATCTATTTTGTCTGAGCTTTTGTCGACAACAGTAACTTTAATATTAGGACACTTTAATGCAATGACACCCATGGTTGGCCCTCCAACATATCCAGCCCCAATACAACAAATGTTTTTTATTATCATCTATTGTTGTTTTTTAAGAGCCACGATGAAGATTGAACTTTATTTCCCAATCCATCAATTAATTTAATGTTTAATTTACTGCACACTTCTTCTTCTGGAATAGATTTATTACTTTGATCTCCTCCATTAGCAAAGTATAAGTCATACTCACTTGAGAAGCTTGCATTAAGTTTATTAAGTGTAGCACAAACTGTTTTATCCATATCTATAGATAAAATAACTTTGTCTGTTATTAAAAGTTCTTTTATAATTAATACTCTTTCTTCTTCATACATGAATTCCTTAGAACCTTTTAATTCTCTTTGATAGTCATTATTTACAATTACAAAAAGCTCATCCCCCTTTGATTTAGCTGTATGAAAAAGTTCTATATGACCTTTATGTAATGGATTAAAATATCCCGAAACAATAATTGCTTTTTTTTTCATTTAACTTCTCCTTCTCTCGTCCTCAATTCTAACAATATCATCTTCTCCAAAATATGTTCCAGTTTGAACCTCGATAAAAATTAATTTTTTATTTGTTTTATTTTCGACTCTATGTTTTATTCCCTGAGAAATTAAGATAGAATCTCCTGCTTTATAATTGAATGATTTATCATCCAATATAACTAAAGCCTCTCCTTCGACGATTGTCCAAGTCTCTGATCTTTTTTTATGATACTGATAAGATAATCTTCCCCCTGGATCAACTTCAATTCTTTTGAGTTTATATTGTCTTTCATCATGTATAACAAAAAATCTTCCCCAGGGTCTTTCTTCTTTCTCTATTGATTTCATTTTGCTTTATTATTAAATAATGTAATATGCTTTTGATCTGATGAAAATTTAGATGCTAAATAAAAGCTTACTTTTCTTTTTATCAGTTTTTCAATCTTTAATTCTAATTGAGATATATAATCCATGTTGAGATCATTTCCAATAAGAAAAATTTCAATTTTACCACTGTCTTGACCATTTGCATAATCTCCAACTAAAACTATCTGTTCAACATTCCCCATCCTTTCCAGCACAGTATCAACAATGTCTTCTAAACCAAGGTGTTTCATCACCACTTTACGCAAAACTTCAAAAAGAGGGTGTTTAGTATCTGCCTTATACTCAACTTTATTATCAACTTTTATTTTCTTTAAATATCCTGCTTCTTGAAGATGGTTAAGCTCTTTTCTAATTTTATTAGTAGATGCTCCCATTTCATTTGCTAACCCATTCAGATAGCCACTATTAGCTTGAGAAACAAAAAACTTTATTAAAAGTCTTAGTCGTGTTTCAGAAGTAATTAAGTTTTCTAACATTATCTTTTTTTCATGGCTCCGCCGCGTCTGCTACAAATATTACAAACCACATAAACCAGATTATAACTAAGTCCTCTAGGAAATATTAACTGTCATAAACAGTCCAATACTCGCTAATTTAAGTCTTAGTTTATTCTTTGATAGATTTAATATTTTTCCTTCAAACCCTTTAAATGGGCCAGATGGAATAGTAAAATCTTTACCCTTTACTAGAGTGTTTTCAGGTATATCAATACAGCCTTTTAATTCTCTTTTTAAAATGTCTATTTCATCCTGTCTTACTTCAGCAGGTTTCCCAAGCCAAAATAAATATCTAAGAACTCCTGGAATAGAAAAAACATTCACTCTCTCTTTTTCTGAAATATTAACCAATACATAAGAGGTAAGAACAGGTTTTTCAACTTTTTTCTTTCTATCCGAGTACTGCTTTACGTATTCAATAACCGGACAATACGCATTTATTCCAAGTGTATTCAACGATTTCGCAACTCTTATGAGAAAATTTCTCTTTGTATAAATAACATACCATTTCATAATCTACACTAATATTGAGTAACAAAAGTACTTGATTTTAGTTAAAAAAAGAAAAATTATTAAAAAAATTCTGTTTTTTGCTTTACTTCATTAATATATATTAGAATGGATAGCGTTTGTATTTCGAGATTTTAACTAATTTAGATACATATTATGCTGAATATTGGAGTTTTATCATTCTTAATTAGCTTAACGGTAATCTTTATATCTCAAAGATATTTTATTAAAAAGAATAGATTTGATATAGTCAATTACAGATCTTCGCATGATAGTTTAGCGACAAGAAATGGAGGCTTATCTGTCTTTACAACAATTGTTATTATAACATTTTACTTATATTATAATTCCAATGAGCTTTTTGATTTTTCACTAATAATCCCACTAAGTATTTTATTTACAATTGGTCTTTATGATGATCTTTATCAAGTAGACTTTAAATTAAAATTTATTTTTCAAATTATAATTGCAAAAATTCTAATAGATCAAGGATTTTTAATAGAAAATTTAAATGGATTCTTGGGACTTTATGAAATACCTTATATGATTTCTCAATTACTGAGTATTTTTTTAATAGTTTTAATTGTTAATGCTGTTAATTTTTCTGATGGTATAGACGGACTGGCTATTACCGAGGTTATTAAAGGTCTAATTTTTATAATTATTTTATTACAAGATTATACTTTTGATAGCTTAAACTTGCTTTTATTGATTACAATTTGTTCAATACTTCCTCTCTATTTTTTTAACTTCAAGAAGAATAATAAAGTGTTTCTAGGGGATAGCGGAAGCCTACTTTTAGGAGGAATTGTATCAGTTGGTATAATATATCTAGGTAATGCTATTGATTCAAGTAATTTTAACCTAAGCACACCATGGATTATACTGGTTTGTCTGTTATATCCGATTATTGATCTCATTCAAGTTGTTTGTATAAGAATTTATAAAGGAGTCTCTCCTTTTGAAGCAGACAGGTCTCATATACATCATCTTCTTTTAAATAGAGGTTTTTCTCATTTAAAAACTTTACTCATTATTTCAGGAGTAACAGGAATTATTCAAGTTCTAGTAATTTTATTATTTACAAACTGAATCAATAGAGGCTGAATATTTTCGATTATTATTTCTTAATATCTGTGCTAAATAACAACCATTCCGGATATCGTTTAGATTTAGATAAGAAATCGCTACCATTTCGACCGTTGTATATCTAACAGTTAATTGATCTAGATAAGATCCTAATATTAGATAGTTTTCAATTACCTCAGAATAATTTTGTTGAAAAAAAAGCATTTCTATTAATGTTTCATAGTCAAAGACTTCGGTAGAGATTAGTTCAATTGCCTCTTTCATCATCTCTATTGATGAAAAAGGATCTTCTTTATAATTTGCTATAGCATCCTCTTTTAGCTTTATGTTATTTTTTACTACTTCTTCACCATATATTATATAATTAGCAAGTAGCCTAATTTCCTTTTCAGCAAATTCAATTTTCGCTTCCTTTGCATGGTTTAAAACTTTAATTGAATCTATTAAACCCTTATTACTAACCATCGCTGATAGGTAAATCTTCCAGATTTCAGGGTCACGAACTCTTGAAGAGATTTTATTAAACAGCATATCAAGACTATCAATTTTATTTTCGTTAATATAGATTTTAGATAATAATATATAATTTGAGGGAGAGTTGGGAAGTTTAGTCAATGCTCTTCTTGTGTAATGAGACATGCTATCATTATTTCTAGCAGCATCCCAAATATTAGCAAAAATCATATCTGAAAATCCAAGAAATGGATTATGCTTTTCTCCTTCTCTAAGTAATCTTACTGCTTTAGCAATCGAATCTTGATTAATCCAATAAGCACCTAACACACTTTTAAAAGGGATTGCTGTGGCTGTTAATGTGGGGTATCCTGATTCTAATTTTTGATAATATTCATCATCAGCCTCATACGTTGAATATATTACTGCGTCTAAAAGCTTTTGTTGATCAATATTCATATAAAAAACTTGATAATTAGAAATCAATGCACAGATTGAAAGAAATAAAAGAGTTGAAAAAAGACTAATTTTTTTCATTGAGTGGTTTATTAGAATACAGAATTATATATATGTATAACAAAAGTAGGTATTGATTAAAAGGTCTAGATGAAGGAAAGTTTAAATTTAAATCAATAAAATAACAAATGAAAGGCAAGCACATCACTAATGAATAATAATAGCTGTAAGGATCACTATGATTTTTTTGTAAATTTTTAAGTAAATAGAAAAATAAATATCCAAAAAAAGAAAGAAAGAATAATCCTCCTATAATACCTGTTTCTGCACTCACTTCTAGCACATCGTTATGTGCATTGAAGGGGATAATATAATTTTGGATGTTTTCTCGGTCATATTTTATTGAATAAATTTTCCATGTTCCTATACCTGATCCTAGAAGAGGGTTTTTAAATATATGTTCTGATAAATGTGAGTAATATCTTAGTCTTGTATTTTTAGAATCATCTTGCGAACCTGATAATGAAGATATTCTGTTTGTAACATCAGCCTGATCTGTTGGTTCAACAATATATGTTGTCAAAGAATATGCTAGAATACAAGGAAGAATGTAGTAAAGTAATATCGGTTTGTTGAACTTAAAAAACTCATACCCTCTTTTAAGTTTTGCATATGCTGAAATAATGATAATGGTTACTAAACAAATAATAATGCTAAGTAAAGCCATTCTTGAAGCCAATAAATAAATATAAAAAAATGATATTGTAATTATAAAAACCAAGAATATTTTGATATAAATATTGCTTAACCTGGTTAATATAATTATTACAAAAGGAATTCTAAAAGCTATTGACGCAGCTGTAATATTCCTATTACCATGGAATCCAGCAAGTAAATAATTAAAGTCATAAGTCCAGTTTTGTGAAGTAATTATTTCATAAAAAACATAGGATGAAAGACCTACATCAAATAATAAGGTAATTAAAACTAACCCTAGTACATGATTTAATTTTATTGCTTTTTCATTAGCTAAGAAAACTATTACACAAAGTGATAAGAAAAAGGTAGATATTTGATTAAATCTAACTAGTGATTCAACAATATTTATTGACTTAATCATTGAGAGCAAGCTCATCAATATATATCCACCAAAACAAATAATCAAAGGGCTCTGAACTGTTTTTTTAATATTAATACTTTTAAATATTAGTGGAATAGAAATTATTGCAAAAATATTTGTAGCACTTAATAAAAAAAGCTGTATGGACATTCTGTCCAGCACCCCATATCTAGGGGTAAATATAGACAGTGTTAGCAGTATGATATATACTAAACCAAAGTTACTTTTGGTATTGAATTTCATGATTATAAATATAAAAAAAGCCTCCCAATTGGGAGGCTTAATTTTTTCTTAATTAATAAAACTTATTAATAGTAAATGATTACCATCCAGTTCTATTAGTTAATACACCGGTTATAGCAGCAGTTGTTGTTGTTGTTGTACCACCAGTAATATCAGCATACGCAGTTACATATGCTCCAATACCTGGGTCTTGTGCAAATGTTGGTGCGTTATTACCTAATACTAATCTGTTAGCTACACCATTTGGAAGTGTTGCACTAGCAGCACTATCCGCTTGCGCAACGATAGCTGTGTTAGATAATGTAGATATAGAGAAAGATACTGTACCTGAGAATGCAGCATTACCTGTGTTCTTAAGCGTTACAGTAATACCTGGAAGAGGTCTTTCAGTTACAGTAAATACAAAGTTGTTACTCGCAAGAGCTGCAGTGTTTGATGCAAACCCATCTAAGAATGTCATAGTAGTACTTACCATCGCAACATCAATAATTGGAGTTACAGTTATAGGAGCAGCCTCTGGAGATAAATCTCTGTGAGTTGAACCACCTGAAATATGTCTTTGAACTATTATTTGACTTGAACCGTTAGTACCTTCAATAGCAGTAAAGTCTACATGCTCATTTAAAGATGTTACAAGATCATCAACTAATTCAGCTGCACCATCGTTATCAGCACCTGCTGGTCCATAAATAATAGACTCAACACCTTCTGACATCATAACAGTATAAGCAACTCTACCTACACCAGTTCCAGCAGAACCTGAAGCAACACCTGCTACATTAGCAAGACCGTTTCCAGCTGATTTTTGGTATGTTAAAGTTAATAAAGTTGATACGTGACCAGCTCTTGATGCAATAATATCAATACCCAATGCATCTAAAGATGTATCAGCATTCATATAAGCTATTAATTGATCAACAGTTGTAACAGTTGTACCGTTGTAAGTGTCTCCTTGATCAAAGATAGTTGAACCACCATCATAAGTAACTAAGAATCCTTCAGAAGCACCTAGATTTACATCTGCATATGTTGCAGCAGCTTGTACTGTACCAAATGTCCAAGTCCAAGCCTCGTTTTGTCTTGCACCAGTTGTTGCAGTTACAGCAGCAGACGCATCTCTATTATATACATAAGCATAATACCCAGTATAGTTAGTTGCGAAATCTACAGCTTCAGCAGCAGTTGGAGTAGAAGAAGGAGCTGTTAAACTTGAAGTAGAATCTGTATAAGATCCACCATAAGTAGCTTGTTTTTCTAATTTAGTAACTGTATCTAACCATACACTTATTGTACCTGCAGCAGCAATTGCATCAGTTAAGTAAGTGTCTAATCCAGAAATACCTGAAGCAGAAGTTATAGATCCAGTATCACTAGATGCACCAGCAACAACAGTTGCAGATGGAGCTTCCTTAGTATCTCTTACTAGAGATGCTACAAGTGCATTGTTGTAAATTTTTACATCAGTTGCAGTTGAAGTTCCATTATCTACTAAAGCAGTCGCAGATAGAGTAGCTAACTTAGCGTTACCTGTTATATCTAAATCATCAACATCATCAAAACCAATAGTTACAGATGCTAATTCAGCGTTACCTACAATACTTGCAGATACAGCTTTATCACCAGTTACAGTTAATGTAGTTGTGTGACTAGCGCTAAGAGAAGTCATAATATCGTTATTATCGAATGTAAAGTCTTCAGCTTTTGTAGCACTTGTATAAGATGTTAATGCAGCGTTACCACTAATTGAGATATCAAATGCATCAGCACCAGTTAAATTAACTGTCGTTATTGCAGGAGCAGAAGTAACAGAAACGTCACCAGCTTTACCTGTAATAGTTAGAGAAGTTAATTTAGTATGAGATGAAGTTATTGCTATATCTTGAGTTGTAGATGAACTCTTGCTTAAAGCTGCAACAGATGTTGCGCTTAAACTTGGTTCATTATCTCTAACCATTGTTAGGTTAACAGTTTCAAGATCAGTTGCACCAGAATGTCCAAGAGAAACAATATTGTTACCCGTGAAATTCTTAACACCTGTGTTTAAAGTAATTGTACCTCTAAAGTTGTGAACTGCAGCAGTTGCAACATTAGTTAACTCGATTGTACCATCGTGAGCACCTAAAGTGTTACCAGGTAAACCAGTTGTAGCAAATGTTCCAGCAGCAGTACCATTAGTAAATGATGCAGGTCCGCTTAGAGTCAATGTAAAGTTAATGTGATTACCAGCAGCATCTTTTGCAACCCAAGATCCAAGATCTAAAGTAGCATCCTTTTTAGTAGTAATAGTTAAAGCACTACCAGGAGCTGTTGCCATATCACCGAAATCCATAGCCGTAGCATAAGTAAATTCAACAGTATCAGCAGTAGCGTCAGTCTTAAGACCTGTTACTGTTTTTAATACTGGGAAGTTTACTCTAGTTACAGTTGTTTCGTAATCATCTTTCATATCGATGATTGCTGCGTTAGTCAGCTTAGGGAAATGATATCCACCTGGCTGAGTCATTGTTATATTTCCAGCAGAAGTTAAGTTGTTGAAAACAACCTCAGTTCCAGTTGAAGAATAAGCAGTATATAGAACATTACCAGTCATAGTATTAATTCTATCAACTAGAGTTTGTACTCCAGCATAGTCCATACCTGAATAACCTGTAATAGTTAAATCTGCATTCAGAACATTAATCTTGTTTCCAAGAGCTAATGCTGAATTTAAAGTTGTAGCGTTTGTAACAGATACATTAGATGAGTATATGTTAGAAGTCGCAAGTAAATCCGCTAAACTAGCCTCAATTGCGTCAAGCTCAGATTGTAACGTAGTTACAGCAGTTGCAGTAGCAGCAGTAGCTAAAGAAGCTTGATACAGCGTCAACTTCAGCTTGTAATGTTGCAAGTGAAGCAGATAAGACCAGACAAGTCAATGCATTACAGCAGCAGTAGCAGCATCGCAGATGGCCAGCAGCAGTAGCAGCAGCTTGAGCAGCAGCAACACCAGCTTGAAAGACCACTAATAGTCCCAGATAGTGAAGATACTTGACCTGATAAAGAAGATAAACCATCAACTTGTGATTTTAAAGCACTAATTTGTGCATTTAAATCATCAAATTGATCATCGTAGTTTTGACAACCCACTAAAACTAGTGAGGCAAGCAAAACAGTTAATAATCCTTTTTTCATGTTTTAAAATTTAATTTATATTTAATGTTTGTATTTTATTATGAACGTTCATGTTACATATTAAATGTACACACACACATAAGCAAATACTATGCCAAAGATTAAAATATTAACTAACTAACTGATTAATCAAATAAATAAAAAATAATTAAAAATGAAAAATAATCTAAGCATATTATATGTCTAATTTAACAGTTATTGTTAGGAGAAACCAATACCTAAGTGTAACCTTTTAACAGAAAGTGGAATCACCTATACTAACGGAAGAAAATATACAGGAACGTGTAATGTTTTTTATAATGATACTATTTTAATGACTACGGTTACTTACAAAAGGGGGTACATTAAAAAATCCGTCGGTTATCATAGGTACTCAACAAATTGAATATATTGGATACAGAAAAGATGGACAGATTGACGGTGAGTTTATTTCATATTATGAAAATGGTATACAAGCATTGAAGGACAACTTGATATGGGCGTGCATCGGAGAATGGACTTATTATGATGCTGATAATAGCATAAATAAAAAAGTAGTATATGAAAATGGAAAAGTAATTGATCAATATATAAGAATGATCTACTATTATAACGAACTACAGAATAATTTATGAAAAATATATTAATATTGATAATTACTAAGCTATTGCTTGTAATGAAAATTCAACGAATTATAACAATCGACACACATGATGATATAAATGTTATCAACTTTACGGATAGCTTAAACTATACAATGAATACTGAGACACAAGTAAACCTTCCCTAAAATGGAGGCAGGGGGCTTGATGTTGCATGGTTTGTAGTTATACCGGTCAAGGAAGTCTTGATGAAGAAGGCTATGCAGCTGCTGAGGATAATGCAATATCAAAAGTTTGATGCTATTGATAGACTAGTTAATGAATATGCCCCTGATCAAATTGAGCTTGCACTTTCATCTGATGATGTAAGAAGAATACACGCAAAAGGAAAAAAAGTAGCTATGATAGGTGTAGAGAATGCTTATCCAATGGGGCTTGATACTTCAAATGTCAGAAAATACTGGGAAAGAGGAGCGAGATATGTTTCCCTTGCACACAATGGTCATAGCCAGTTCTCTGATTCAAATACTGGAGAATTTGATGGGACTGCTTTACACGAGTGGTTTAAGCGATTTGGGAAAAGAAGTTGTAGGTCTTTTAAACTATTATGGTGTAATGATTGATATTTCTCACCCATCAAAAGAAGCTATAGCCAAATGATAGAATTAAGTGAGCTCCAGTTATTGCTTCACATTCTTCTGCACGAGCACTAAGAGATCATCCTAGAAACCTCGATGATGAGCAGCTTAATTTAGTAAAAGACAACGGGGGTGTTATTCAAGTAACAGCACTTGGAAGTTTTTTAACTGATAGAAAGGATCCCCCACCAAATATGTCTGATTTTATGGACCATATAGATTATATGGTCAGATAAAATTGGAATTGATCATGTTGGAATAAGTTCAGATTTTGATGGTGGTGGAGGAATAGTTGGCTGGAATGACGCCTCAGAGACAATGAATGTAACTGCTGCACTAAGGGAAAGAGGTTATAGTGAGTCCGAAATAGAAAAATTATGGGGCGCTAACCTATTAAGAGTGCTTGATGAAGTTCAAGCTATCGCTGCTAAATTACAGTCGGAAGAACTATAAGTAGAGTTTTTGACCGAGTCTGGCAATATTAAACCCTTTGCTAGTAACTAGCTTAGATAACTCGCTGTCTGGGTCCAACATCATATTTGTGTGATTCATATGGATGAAATACACTTTGCTTCCTATTCTCTATATTTAATCCACTCAATAGATCTATTGTTTCCGTAACAAGTGGATGAGGAATCTCACTGATATCTCTATTTATTTCTTTTGAGTCGTAAAAAGTAGCGTCTATTAATAAAAAATCAAATTCTTTAGCGAGTTGGCTTAAATCTCTATCCCACTTCTCCCATTTATCAATATCCGGAATAAATAGAGCTTTTTTATTTTTTCCTTCAATAATGTAACCTGCTGTCTCAGAATACTCGTCTCTATGTGGAACTTGAACAGGTGTTACTGTTATATTAGTTAGCTCATTAGTGCTTGATCCAAAATTTATTTCCTTGATTTTTATATTATTTATATCAACTAATTGACTCCAAGGACCATTATTTTGTAAAAAATTACTCATCCTCGGTAGAACTCTTACCATTAGGTCCTTTGCGCCTAAAGCTTCTCTTCCAAAATACATCAAACCAGTATAGTGACCAATATGAGCATGTGTAATGTAAATAGATTCTGGAAGTAGAAATTCATCAAATATATTTTTCTTCAAATTATTTAACTGAAATGTAATATCAGGAGTTGCCTCAAAAAGAATATACTTTTTTAAATCTGAGTTAACTACTGCAATTGAAGTTGTATAGTGCTCTTCGTATACATTAAAATTATCTTCACAGAATGGATGTTGGCAGCCTATGTGAGGTAATCCTGCATCTTGAGTATTACCAAGGATATAAATATATTCTGACTGACTGTTTACTGAAATTGAAATAATTAAAAAGGTGACTAAATTTATAACTCTAATCAAAACGAAAGATTTATACCAAAATAGAAATTTCTTTTTGGAGCAGGCTCATAATATCTTTTTCCAAATGCATTTATCCTAATATTATCAAAATATTCTTGGTTAAAAGCATTATTTACACCTAAAAATATTTCACTTTTTTTAAATATTTCTTTTGAGTATTTAATGTTAAGCAGATTATAAGAACTTATAAGTGTTTCATTAGCGTTATCAGCATATCTTTCACCAATCAATCTATTAGAAATAATTAGGGATCTACCTCTTGAAAGTTTAAAAATTAGATCTAAGTCTAACATTTGACTAGGAATACCCGGAATTAAATTATCTGCAAGATTGTTATTGTCAATTATAAAATCTTCAAACTTATTTTTACTTAATGTGTAGGATAAATTAATTCTTCCTCCCTTAAAAGATAGCTGAGAGTTTAGTTCTAATCCATATCTAGAAGTAGAACCAACATTTTGGTAAAAGTTTTTTCCTGGAAACTGCTCAAGTTCATATGGTAGGATTTCATTTTCTGAGCTAATAACATAAGCAATAGCTTCCAAAGTTAAGTTTGAAACTGCTTTTCTCCATCCAATTTCATAGTTGAGAGAAGAGCTTGATTTAAGGTTTTCATTTAAACCTTCTCCATTTGGATTATTTGAAAGCTCATTCAATGTAGGGGTTTCAAAACTTGTCCCAAATGAAAAGAAAATATTGTCATTAGAATTAACTTTATAGGAAAGACCAATAGAAGGATTCAGCTTGTCTAACATAATTGAACTAGATGAATCAGTGCGTATAATATTGACATCATATCGAATTCCATATCGTAAAAGAAAGCCTGTATCATAACTAGTCTGACTTAGCATGTAAAGTCCAGTACTTTTAAACCTCTCTATTTGATCAAAAGTTATTTCACCCTTAACACCAAGATCATTCTTGTATCGTTTTCTGTCGTCGGATTGATTTAGATAATCAAGCCCTAGAACAAGAGTTCTATTTCGATTATCCAAAGCATATCTTTTAGTATACTTTGTTCCAAGACCATAATAGTCTCTGTCAAGTGAGATGATTCCACCAAAATTGAATGGTAACTTTGTGAAAAAATCTCTTTTTTGGTAAAAGAAATAACTATCAAAGAATGAATTTTCATTCCTTTTATGATTCCATGAAACACCAGTCTTTAAATGTTTAACTTTCTCATATGTATCATAGTCAATGTTATTCTTCCTTGCTTGTCTTCGGTCATTTTCAACTTCACTAAGTTTTAGACCTCCTGCATCATATGCATATGGACTGTCTGTATAATTAATCTGCCATACTATCTTATTTTTATTATCTAAATCATTAATATATTTTAGATTTAGAATGTTTGATTTATAACCACTTTGATCTCTATAACCATTTGATCTTCTTTTATCATAATGAATTATTAAACTTGAGCTATTCCAATCTAAAATCCTTGTTCTTTGAAGAGATTGATATTGATAGGCTCCAAAAATTCCCGAATATCTATAGTGTTTCTCTGATGATTTTGTCAAAGTATTTATACTAATAACACCTCCTGATGAATTTCCATATAGATTTGCGTTAGGACCTCTAAGTATTTCAACACTAGAAACAAGTCCTAATGGAAGGTTATCCAGTTGACTTTGACCATCTGGTGTTGTTTCAGGTATCCCATCAACTATTAACTTTATTCCTCTTATGCCAAACGCAGACCTAGCTCCAAAACCTCTAATTGAAATTCTAAGATCTTGAGAAAAATTGTTTGAGGAACTTGTAAATAGTCCTGGAGTATTTCTCGTAAAGTCTGAGAATGAAGATTGAGAATTATAATTTTTCTCATCTCTAAAGTTTTTTATTGAGACAGATAGTGGGATCTCTTTCTTATTAGAATTAATCTTTGTTGACTTTACAATCACATTATCAAGATCAATCTTCTGTATTGAGTCTTGTACATTTGAAAAAATAAATAATGGGAATACTAAAAAGATCTTATTGATATACCCTAACATAGTCTATTTTATATGTAGCACTCGGTAAAGCCTGGACGCAACAAACCCATCGGTCCAATGTCCCTCCAACAGCTAAGATAATTAACAGTAAGAAAAATGGCTTATCAAAAGGTGAATGATTGAGATTGCAATGGAAACTCAAAATACAATTCTTCATCAACAAAGAATTGCAGTTTATCTGGAGCCCATTGAAGAGCAGTAAGTGTGAAAATCCTCAAATGGGTTATCAATAATGTTGTTTCAGCTCTAACAAAACTTCTCTTGACCAGTATCAAAAAAGATTGTGTTTGGAACAGATGCATAGTGTGATCTTGAATGGTCTGAAGGACCATAATGAACCGCCGAAGAAATCAAACCAGGATCATCAATTAGTGGAGGATCTTAACAAAGTCTCCATGTTCTAAAATATCAAGCTCACCACAGAAACGGCCATCCTAAGTGTCATCAATATAGCTCCCAGCATCCAAAAAGCTGGCCACATACCCTCCCAGTTAGGGAGTTTTGCTCTCATCTCAACTCGACCATACTGTAAATTCAAATTTGTCTTGGGTATGTATTCTAGCAGAAGTGTATAAATTTACCACTGAAATCCTCTCTTTTTGCTGTTATATTAAGGAAGCCATCCTCAACTTTAATATTATCTTCTCTATCTGTATAATATTGAAGCTCTCCGTTGTACCAACTTCCATTATCAGGGGGAACAGTTTCAATATTCCAATTATCTGGATGAAACAGGGGCCATGCGCTCATCAAATTCATCACTCCAAACCAGTTCATTTCCAAAAGAATAAGATGGTGTTTGAATAGTTGAGGAATTACCTTGATTATTTGTGTTGACCTGAGTAGTATTATTATTTTGATTAACAGTTCCAGTTAGCAAAGAGTCGTTCAAATTAGTTTTTGAACCTCCACAAGAAATCAATAGTAATAAAAAAAAGAATAGTGAAGTTAAGTAGGATTTCATATATACTTTGAATTTTGATTCAAAGCTAATAATATTTATTATTTTTAGTAAAACTTTTTTAATGGAAATAATTCCACACGAAGGGATTTCAATCACATCAATAGTAAGGGGAATTATAGGTTTAAGTTCTATAATTTTAATTGCATACCTACTTAGCAACAATAAAAAAAGAATTGATTGGAAGACAATAATTATTGGTCTTTCAAGTCAGTTGGTTATTGCTGTAGCTGTTTTGAGGATTGAATTTGTACGAATGATTTTTGAAAAGTTAGGGCAAGGGTTTTTAGCTATAGTCACATTTACAAACCAAGGCTCTAAAATTCTTTTTGGTGAATTAGCAGATTCTTCTAAGTATGGTGAAATATTTGTTTTTCAAGTTTTACCCGTAATTATTTTCTTCTCCGCTCTAACCTCAGTACTGTACTATTATCGCATTATTCAAAAAGTAGTATCTGGATTAGCATGGATGTTAACTAAATTCCTAAATATTTCTGGTCAGGAAAGTTTGGCTGTAGTTGGTAATATTTTCTTAGGACAAACCGAAGCACCTCTTTTAGTAAAAGGGTACTTGGACAAAATGAATAAATCAGAATACTTTCTCCTAATGACTGGTGGGATGGCAACAGTTGCAGGAAGTGTGCTTGCTGCCTATATTGGTTTTTTGGGAGGCGATGATCCTATTCAAAGAATAGAGGTCGCAAAAAATTTGATTATAGCCTCTGTAATGGCGGCTCCAGGTGCTATTGTTATTTCGAAATTGATGTTTCCGCAAACTGAAGAGGTTACTAAAAATATTGAAATTAGTACAGATGTTACTGGTACGAATTTACTCTCTGCAATTACCAATGGTACAAGAGATGGAATAAAAATGGCTGTAAATGTTGGAGCTATGCTTCTTGTCTTTCTTGCTCTTATCGCTCTTGTAAATGGGATTTTTTATCAAATTGCCGATGTCTTTGGCCTTAATAATTGGATAGACCAAAACACTGATTATGAATCTTTTTCTCTTGAATTAATCTTAGGGTGTTTATTTGCTCCTCTTATGTGGCTAATTGGAATAGCGTATGAAGATATATATCTTATGGGTCAGCTACTTGGAGTTAAGCTTGCTGCTAGTGAATTTGTAGCCTATATAGAACTTGCTAGTCTTCAAGATGTTGGTAATGCTTTACACCTAACCTATCAGAAGTCTGTTATAATGGCAACAATTATGTTGTGTGGTTTTGCAAATTTTGCTTCTATAGGAATTCAAATTGGAGGAATTGGAATACTTGCTCCAGGAAAATCAAAATTATTAACTGAGTTAGGTTTTAAAGCAATGATTGCTGGGACATTAGTCTCTTTATTATCAGCAACTTTTGTTGGAATGCTTCTTGGCTAATCTTCAGTTGAGAGTCTCTTCCAGAATTTCATAAGAACTATAACAGAAACTACTGAGATTAACATAAATATTATTCCTGTAGTAGTTTTCGAATAAAGTAAATAGCCAATTCCAAAAAGGATACTATAAACAGAGATGCTTCCAAATAGCATACACAATATACCACTAGGGACATCCCATTTCTCTTTTTTTCCAGTTATGTTTATGCCTTTAGCTTCTGACTCCTCTATCACTTTTTTCCAGCCTGGTCCTCCTGGTTGAATTTTCTTGTAAAAATTTTGAAGAGTTTCCATGCTTGATGGTGGGGTAATAAGCGTTACAATAAGCCAAGAAATTGTAGTAATCGTAACTCCAATGATAAGTTTTTCTTCAACAGAAAAGTTATTAGGAATGATAAATTCAAACATAATGGCAACCAAGAAAGAAACTATCATAGCTGTTAATTCGCTATAAACATTTACTCTATACCAAAACCATCTAAGAATAAAAATTAAACCCGTTCCTGCACCAATTTGAAGTATTATTCCAAATGCTTGAAGAGAATTGTTTAGAAAAAGTGCAAAAAATGCAGAAAATACCATTAACAAAACGGTAAAAACTCTACCCATAGACACATAGTGAGTTTCTGACTTACCCTTTACAAAAAATCTTCTGTAGAAATCATGAACTAGATATGATGATCCCCAATTCAAGTGAGTTGATATTGTTGACATAAATGCAGCAATTAGTGAGGCAACCAGTAAACCCAAAAGTCCTGGAGGAAGAAATGAAATCATTGCTGGATAAGCTAAATCATTTCCTACAATAGTATTTGGAAAAGCTACTCGAAGAGAGTCTAAGTCAGGGAAGACTACAATTGATGCCAGTGCAATTAAAATCCATGGCCACGGTCTAATAGCGTAATGCATAAAGTTGAAAAGAAGTGTCGCCCAAATTGCATTTTTTTCATCCTTTGCTGACAACATCCTTTGCGCAACATACCCTCCTCCTCCTGGTTCAGCTCCAGGATACCAAACAGCCCACCATTGAACTGCAAGGGGGATAATAAATACTGCTATAAATAAATCAGTATCTGCTATATCTGGAATTAAATTTAGCTTTGGTATAACGTCTGGATGATTAAGTAGATTGGTAAGCCCTGCTACTTGAGGTAAATTCACAATCTCATATGCAGCCCAAAAGGTAGCTACCATTGCTAATATAAACTGGAAAAAATCTGTTATAATAATTCCTCTTAAACCTCCTATTGAACTATATACAACTGTAATTGTACATGTAATTAAAAGTGTTTCAACTGGACTTAATCCAAGTAATGCTCCTCCAATTTTTATTCCTGCTAAACAAACGCTAGCCATAATAAGAACATTAAAGATTGCCCCTAAATAGAAAGCTCTGAAGCCTCTCAAGAAGGCTGCTCCTTTTCCACTATATCTTAATTCATAAAACTCAAGATCAGTTAAAACCTCTGATCTTCTCCAAAGTTTTGCATATACAAAAACTGTTAACATCCCCGTTAATAGGAATGCCCACCATATCCAGTTTCCAGCAACACCATTGGTTCTAACAATATCAGTTACCAGGTTAGGAGTGTCTGCTGAAAAAGTGGTCGCTACCATTGAAATCCCAAGAAGCCACCAAGGCATTTTTCTTCCTGAAAGAAAAAATTCCGTTACATCTTTTCCTGATTTTTTTGAAACAATTATTCCAATAGCTAATGAAAGGATAAAAAATGCCGAAATAATTAGCCAATCGATGTTTTCTAATTGCATGTTAAAGGTTTATCTTAGTATAAAATTATTAGGTTGATTCAAGATAATAAATATTTAATTTATTTACTGTTTTCAGTAATGTTTATTGGAGTTAGTTATTCTCAGGATAACTCTAATAGTTCATCTGGAAATCCATTTTCTATATCAAATTCTAAATCAAAAAACTCTCTTTTAAATCTTAAAAAAAAGGAGAATCCATTTTTAAAAAAATTAGAAGAAAAAAATAAAAAAAATTTCTTTCCTGATGCTAAGGTTGAAAAGAAAAGACCAGAAAGATTTATTAATTCAAATGGTTTCTATCTATCAAGATTAAATAAAAAAGAATCTGAGTCAAATAAAAATGTAAATCAATTTAAAGTAGACATGTTTCTTGGGGAAATCAGAAATGATGGAGAGTATGTAAATATAGTTTTAAGAGATCATGAATATCCTGATGGGGATTTAATTAAAATCCAAGTAAACGATGAGGTTGTTATGCCAGCAATTTTATTAACTGAAAAAGCAAAAGGTTTTAAACTTGACTTGAAAAGTGGGTTTAACGTCGTAGACTTTGTTGCATTAAACCAAGGGAGCTCAGGCCCAAATACAGCAGAAATTATTGTCTATGATGACCAAGGCAAACTCGTGGGCACCAATAGATGGAATTTAGCAACAGGTGTAAAAGCGACGTATATTATTTATAAGAATTAGCTATATACCTCTAACATTGCAGAAATAAACTTATCAACTTCTTGACTTGTCCCTGTGCTAATTCTACACCAATCATAGAATGGAGGAAATGCTCTTCCTATTCTAACTCCTTTATCTAACATTTCTTTAGATAAATCATCAATATGTTTTTGAGATTCAAAAAAGACAAAATTTGTACTCGATTTGACATACTTAAGATCTAAATGATCTAATAACTTATATATTTTATCTTTTTCCTGGCTTGCTTTTTTTAAAGAGAAAGAATAAAAGTCTTTATCCTTTAATGCTTCCGAAGCTGCTGCAACAGCAAGGACATTTGTCTGTGCCATAATCTTATTTCTTCCATAAGGTGAATATTCACCAAATAACTTATCTGCTAAATCTGGTTTCAACACTAAATATCCTATTCTCAAGCCAGCCATACCATAGACCTTAGAAAAGGTCCTTGATACAATCACATTTTTACCTTCTCTGACTAAGTAATCCATTGATGGATATTCAGGTTCTTCTATATAATCATAATATGCTTCGTCGCAAAAAACTATTGTTTTTTCTGACGCTCTTTCACAAAAATCACTTAATGATGATTTTTCTAATAGTGTGCCTGTTGGATTATTTGGGTTTGCTATAAAAACCATCTTTGTTTTAGCATCAATAGCTTCCTCAATTTTACCCAAGTCATATCCCTTATTAGAGTCTACTGGAACCCATTTAATTTTTCCACCCCATGCTTCAGCATAACTCATAAGTGCTAAATAGGTTGGTTGTCCAGCAACTATTTCACCACCATCATCTGCAACAGCTAATCCTGTTACCCTTAGTGCTTCATTAGACCCTCCTGTAATAACAATACTTTCTGGAGAAACGTTATGTTTTTTAGCAAGAGATTTCTGTAGTTCCAAGATATATTCATACGGATACCTACATGCATCCCCAAATGAATCTTTAATAGCATTTCTTACTCTTTCTGAAGGACCATAAGGATTTTCATTTGAACTTAACTTTACAATACTAGTTACCGGTCTTGGATTGTATTTTTTTATTTCTTCAGCAGTTAATATAGAGGGTGCCATTATTAACCCTCCTAACCCTATTGAAGATTTGAACCACTCTCTTCTTGATTGCATAATTTCTAATTTTCTAATAAATTAAAAAAGAAAGTATTCTTTTCAAAATTTAATCGTTAATTTTCGACATGACTGGATTATTTGATATTATTGAAAATGTTATCAATCAGATTATAGTTCCTCTAAATTGGGTAATGTTATTTCTAATAATTGGAGGAGGAATTTATCTAACAATTATTTCTCGTGCAAACCCTTTGTTAAAAATTTCAACCGGGTTTAAACTTCTTCTAAAAAAAGACAAATCAAGTGTTGGTATCTCAAGGTTCCAAGCGCTTTCTGCTGTTTTAGCCGCTACTGTAGGTCTCGGTAATATTTCAGGAGTTTCCATTGCAATTCACCAAGGTGGACCTGGAGTACTAGTTTGGATGTGGGTTACTGCTCTAATAGGGGCTACAATAAAGTTTTTTTCATGCTCCTTGGCTGTTAGTTTAAGAAATAAAGATAAAGATGGTAATTATCTATCAGGTCCAATGTACTATATGACTTTAGGTATCAAAAAGTGGGGACGACCTTTAGCAATTTGGTTTTCAGTTGCAGGATTAGTAGGTGTACTTCCTGCTTTTACAGCTAATCAACTAACCCAGTCTTACATTGACGTAATAGATCCAAATAGTTTTTTAAATATTGGTAATGGTAACTGGAAGTTAATAATTGGAGTAATATTTACTATACTCACTTCTTTTGTAATTTTTGGAGGTCTTAAATCCATAGTTAGAGTTACTTCAAGCTTAGTTCCTATTATGGTTGTTCTATATTTTCTTTTAGGAATATTTATTTTAGTGTCCAACGCAAGTGTTGTTCCTTCAACATTTGCCCTTATATTCAGTGAGGCATTTAATTTTAATACAATGGTTCAGGGTGGTTTCTGGGGACTTGTGTTAATTGGAATTCGTAGAGCTGTTTTTTCAAGTGAAAGTGGGGTTGGGTTAGCCCCAATTTATCATGGTCAATCTACATCAAAAAAAGGAACAGATGAGGGGTTAGTTGGAATGTTAGGTCCAATTCTAGATACAATTTTAGTCTGTACGATTACAGGTTTAATAATTATTATTTCTGGAGCTTATCTAGAAACTGATTTAAATGGAATTGTTTTATCTCTTGAGGCTTTTAGAAGATTATTTTTTGGTTTTGGGGATTATATTTTAATTATAATGATTTCCGTCTTTGGAATATCTACACTTTTTACTTATTCTTATTATGGTGTTAAATGTTATGGTTTTTTAACAACCCCTGAAAAAGGAAAGTATTATAATTATATATACATAGCGGCTATTATAATCTCTTCAATTTTGACAGTAGAAATTGTGATTGGATTAATTGATGTAGCTTTTGCACTTATGGCAATCCCCAATATGATAGCTATAATATATCTGTCCAAAATTGTTACAAAAGAAATGAGGGAAAGATCTTGGATTTAATCCTCATAATCTAATGGAGGAGGTCCTGGATTTAAAAAAGGATCATATATATAATCTCCCTTTCTTTCATCAAACTCTTTTTTTATTTCTTCTCTTAATTTTTTATCCTTAAATATATCGATCATTGTCATTCCCAAAGCCTTTGTTGCATGAAGCATTCCTTTATGTCCAATTGACATTCCTGAACTTGCAACTACAGACCATGAGTGCCATGGGACATCTTTAGGGGCAACTGTTACTGCTAGACTGACAACCGGAACGTTATAGCTAACATCGCCAACATCTGTTGAACCTCCACCAGGACTTTCAAGAGTTTCTCTTAGAGGTCTAATCTTTCCATCTATACCTATTGTAGGTTTTCCATTTTCTTTTTGCATTTCAATTGCAAAATTGACCTCTTCTTGAGTATAGTTTATATCTCCTAAATTTTCAAGGTTTTTTTGCATAACTGCCCCACCAGTTCTATTAGGAAGAAGGTCGTGAATTCCAGAAATTAATGAGACTTTATGGTCAACATTAGCCATTATAGCAGCTCCTCCAGCCATTTTTTTAACCTGATCATAAACAGGAACCATTCCTTCTCTGGTTATATCTCTTACTCTCACCCAAATTCTAGAATAATCAGGAACAACATTAACAACTTGACCTGCATCTTGAATATGATAATGAATTCTTACGCTTGGTTTTATGTGTTCCCTGTATGAATTTATTCCATGCGTATATAATTCCAAGGCATCTGAAGCACTTCTAGCATTCCATGGATCTGCAGATGCATGAGCAGATTGGCCTGAATATTCAACCATAAAATCAACTAGGGCAAGTGAGGGCTGGACATTTGCCTCGGTATGATCAGCTGGATGCCAGTCCATAACAACATCAACATCTTCAAATAATCCCTCTCTAATCATCCAAAGTTTTCCAAAAAATTTTTCTTCTGCTGGTGTTCCAAAAAATTTAATTGTTCCAGTTAATTTTCCTTGCTCTATAAGCTCTTTTATTGCTACTGCAGCTCCTAAACTAGCAGTCCCAAATAAATTATGTCCACAGCCGTGACCGGCTCCACCTTCTAGAAGTTCATCCTTATAAGGAACTCGTTTTTGTGATATACCAGGAAGAGCATCAAACTCTCCCAAAATTCCTATTACTGGCTTCCCTTCTCCATAAGTAGCAGTGAATGCTGTTGGCATTCCTGCAACACTTTCTTCAACAGTAAACCCATTTTCTTTAGCATATTCGATTAAATATTCCGCAGACTTTACCTCTCTAAAGGCAACTTCTGCAGCTTCCCATATATTATCACTTATTGTTATAAGATCATTTGACTTTTGCTCTATTGAGCTAATTAATTCTTTTTTTAATTTATTTGTTTTTTGGGCATGAACACTTCCAAACGAAAGCATTAATAATAAAATTGGGAGAAAATTTTTCATTAGTTAATAATTTAAGTTTTTATTAATACTGTAATTTACAAATAATATTTATTTTAGAATATGAGACTTTTTAAGGATGTCAAAGGGAATAATGTTGATCCCGTAGATCACACACTTTCTATATTAAAAGAATATCCTTATGCTAAAATTCACATAGGGTCTGACTCTCAAAATGTAGGAAAAAAAACAAACTATACAAGCGTAATAGCTTATAGGCTTGGAACAAGAGGAGTCCATTATATTTTAAGTAAGTCTTCTTGTGAGGCAATAAATGATATTTGGAAAAGGCTCTGGCTTGAAGCAGAATATAGCATTCAAGTAGCAGAATGGTTGACCAAACAGGTAAGTGTTAAGGTCGAAATTGATATGGATTATAATTCTGATGAAAATCATAAATCTAATAAACTAATCTCTGCAACTAAGGGGTGGGCAAATTCATTAGGTTATAAAGTAAATGTAAAACCTAATAATCAAATAGCTACTAGAGCTGCAGACCACCATTGCAAATAGACTATGTTAATGAACTGAAAATTCTTTCACCTCCATACCTAACAACATCTGTGGTAGGGATGCCAGTTTCTTTTTCAACATTAGTAATAACCTCTTTTGCCTTTTCTTCTGACATTAAGGTAGTGTTTAGTGCTACTCCTATAACTTTTGCTTTTGGATAGGTTCCCAAAACCGAAGCAAGATCTTCATTGAGTTCTAT
Organism: Candidatus Marisimplicoccus framensis; assembly: GCA_905182065.1. Lineage (GTDB taxonomy): Bacteria > Bacteroidota > Bacteroidia > Flavobacteriales > Flavobacteriaceae > Marisimplicoccus > Marisimplicoccus framensis. The sequence continues at coordinate 503,449 of CAJIZN010000001.1, read as the reverse complement.
AAATTTTTTTAAGTCTGGAATTTTAATATTCTCCAGCGATCGTAAGGAGTCATTTCTGGCAATATGACATAGAATCATATGTGTTGGGCATGTTCCTCTCATCAAAGGGAGGGTTGCTGTGCTTCCAGGATGTAATATTGACCCTTGTCCCTCAACTATTACTATCTCTTTTTCTTTTTGTTCTAGAACAGCAGTTTCCACTGCTCCACAAGCATGATCCAATTTATATGCATCTAAAGGAATTCCCTTGCCTGTAACCGTTATTCCAACTTGTCCAGTTGCAACAAAACCGGTGTTTATTTTTTTCTCTATTAAATAAGAATATAATTCAAGACCCACAGTCATTTTTCCTGCAGCCATGTCTGTTCCTATCATTAATACCCTTTTGTTTTTTAGGTCAGCAGCTCTTGCAGATCCAATTTGAGGAATGAACTTTGGAACCCTAGTATCCCAAATCCATTGGTTATCATCTACTATATATTTAGAAAAACTCGGAGATATTTGATCATGAAGTCCATTAATTATTGACATTCCTTTGTCTAGAGCTTCTTTAATAACACCATCCCATGATTTAGGTCTAATCCCACCTGATGTTAAAACTCCTAGAAGAAGAACGTTGGCTCCCATTGATTTTGCTTGCTCAATACTTTCTACTATTGGAATGTCTTTTTTTATAATTGAAAGCTCGGAAATATTTTTACCAGCAAACACAGAATCTACTACACATAAGATTTCATTATCAAGATATCTAAGTGCACTAATACCCATCTTGCCATAATCATCATCAAGGCTAGATTCCATCCATACAGCAACTTTATCAGTTGGCTTAAGCATACTTTCCTGTTTTAAGTTTTGCCCCATGTCCTGGCAATGAGTTAATCATGGTTACACCATCAATCATTGAGGTTCCTTCACTTGGATCTGGATTTAAATTATAGTGTGAGTCAAGATCTACATAGTCAATAATTCCACTTATTGAGGCTCCTGCTGAAATACTGACTGAAGATTCACTCATACATCCAATCATAGTTTTTAATCCATGAGAATTAGCAACATTTAAAATTTTCAAAGCCTCAGTTATACCTCCACATTTCATAAGCTTTAAATTTACTCCGTCCACATATTTATAGTTGTTTGCCACATCTTCAGCAAACCTACACGATTCGTCAATGAAAATTGGAAGAGGTCTACCTTCAAATAAAAATTTCAATTTATCTTCATCTCCCTCGACCAGCGGCTGCTCGATATATTCAGCATCTCTTTCTGCTAACCATTTCATCATAAATTTTGCCTCATCTAAAGACCATCCTCCATTTGCATCTACACGAATTGCAATGTTTGATTTTTTTGTTGATTCAATAACCTGAGAATAAATCAGCTTATCATATTCTATGCCCTCTGGGGAGCCTAGTTTAACTTTTAAAGCTCTTACCTGTGGATTGCTGATAATCATTTCCACTCTTTCCTTAACTATTTCTGGAGGATTAATTCCAACGGTAATTGAAGTAGGGACATTAGGTTTAGGAAGACCTAATAAATCTTTTAATGGGAGTTTAGCCATTTTAGCATTTAGGTCCCAAAGCGCAATATCAATTCCAGCCTGAGCACATGCGGGTATTTTTAATTCTTTACTCCTTTGATAAACCTCGTGAATAGATAAATCATTTATATCTGAATTTATTAATCTAGTCAGATGAGCTTGAACTTCTTCTGCACTTTTAGCGCCTTCGGTTTTTCCTGGAGCAGACTCACCCCATGCAGTTATTCCATCTTTAACTATTTCAATGAATAAATTTTGAGATTTATCATGAACGCCTCTGCTTATTTGAAGTGGGTGTCTTTTTTTAAGATTTACAGTATGAAAATTAACTACCATTTGACTAAAAATGAAAGTCTAAGGTAATGTTTTTATTGATTTTTTTGCTTAAAAATATCTAATGCTTCTCTTTTATAGATAGGAGTTCTATTTCTTCTAGTTATCCAGGTAAGTTTACCTTTTTCATGATACCTAGTGAGTGTACTTTCGCTCAATCCAAGATATTCAGCTGCTTGTTTTCTTGGAAGATAATGTATGTGGTCTGGCAGATTTGAACAGTCATGATCAGAAGACATTAGTTCAAGAAAACTTCTTTCTATTTGTATGTCAACCTTTTTAACTCTTCTACCTTCATAGTAAACAGATCTTACCCCATCTGGAAAGTAAATTTCATTTATGTCTGTCCACTTTTTGTACATTCGTTTTTAGCTAGTCTGTAAAGGTATACAAAAAAAGGATATCTTTGTACATTGCTATAAACTAATAATTTACGATGAAAAAAATTCTGTTTTTTCTAGCTATTTTTTTTATAAATCCTGTTTTTTCTCAAATGATGGGTAATGGTCAATATACGCCAGCTAATTATGGGACTAGAAATCACTTTTCAGATAAAAATTCATTTAAATATGGCATAATTGGATCTAATCAAGATGCAACAGGATCTCCAGTTGGACTGGTTTCTGCAATTATCAGACGAGTTCCTAGTGCAAAAAAAGTCTCAGATCGATTTGGAAATGCTAGTGTGTCGCTAAGAGGTAGAAACTCTGTTCAAACGGCAGGAGATGAAGTTCTTTGGGATATAGATGGTGTTACCTATCTAACTCCACCTATGCTCAGTATTAACGAAGTTGTTTATGTTGAAGTTGTTAAAGGTCTTGCTGCAAATAATAAATATGGTTCTGATGGAGCTGCAGGTGTAATAATTGTTAAAACTTCTGTGAGTGCTTCAAATAATGAGTTAATAAATTCTCCAAGAAACCTTTGGAGAACTGTTACTGAGAAAAGGATAAGGATTAAGAAAAATTAACACGATTTATTTGTAAACTTTTTAATACTTTAGCTTTCTAACTAATATGAAACACGCCTACTTACTTTCTTTTCTTTTAATTGCTACATTTTCTTTTTCACAAGAAGATCAAATTTTAAAATCACAACAAAATGCTGTTGCTTCAATGTCATTAGTTGACGCCCTCGCCTCAAGAATTCCTGGTGCAAGAAAAATCAGAGACAGAATGGGAAACAATAATATTGCCATCAGAGGAAGGCAGTCTTTTAAAACAGCAGGCAATCAGGTTCTTTGGGAAATTGACGGGGTTATATACATTAACCCTCCCTCTCTAAATGCTGGTCAAGTAAAATATGTAGAAGTTCTAAGCGGTCTAGCAGCTACAAACAAATACGGAAGCGAAGGTGCAGCTGGAGTTATAGTAGTGAAAACAAATGTTAGTGCTGAAAAGTATAACAGTCGAAGAAATCTTTGGAATAGATCTAAGAAAAACACTTCAGTGGCTAAGAAAAAAAAGAAGAAGTCTAAGAAAAAAAAGTCCTGAATATCTTTGGGATAGTTATCCAAATTATAAATTGAACACCAATAATTAGCCCTAAATACTTGTGGGCTGTTCTAATTTTTATTGCTAATTTGCGTTTCATAAAATTAAAATTATTGAAAAAAATTTACTTCTTAGCTGTTTTAATATTGTGGAGCTGTTCAGATAAAGTTAGTATGCAAGAATTTGATTCTGCAGAAATTATTAAAACAATTGTTTTACCAAAAAAAATAAATGAGACTTCAGGTCTTGAGTTTTATGCTAAAAACTTCATAACACATAACGACTCCGGGGATGGCCCTTCTCTTTATATATTTAATGAAAATGGAGATTTAATTGAAACCATGGATTTAAATAAAGATTCAAGCTTTGAAATAGAAAATAATGACTGGGAAGATATTGCTGGTGATGATAAATATCTTTTTGTTGCTGATACTGGAAATAATTTTGGCAATAGAGATAACTTAAACATAATTCGTATTAGTAAAGATGACAACTATTCAGTAGATGGTATAATGGAGGTTTTCTATGCTGATCAAGAAACTTTTTTTCCTAGACCAAAACATAAATATGATGCTGAGGCACTCATAGTAATTAATGAACAACTTGTGTTATTTTCAAAAGACAGAGAAAATCTAAATACAGATTTATATTTAGTAGATAAATTTGAAAAAAAACCACAAAAACTTACAAGTGGGTTTACCTTTAATGTAAACTCTTTAATAACTGGTGGGGACTATAATAATGAGCTAAATTTGCTTGCATTAGTAGGCTACAGCTCTAAAGGCAGTCAATATCTTATTTTGTTTGAAACATTTGATCTAAAAAACCTTGAAGAGAATACATTTAAAAAATATAAAATACCATTGGAGAGAGCTCAAATTGAATCAATTAAAATAATTGATAAAAATACATTTTGGGTAACATCAGAAGATGAAGGTATCGGTAATCCTTTTATGTATAAATTGAAGGTGAATTAAAAAAACGCTCCAAACAAAACCAATTAACAAAAATTCAAAATTAACCTAGCTAAAAAAGGACTAAAATCGCATTAGGAGCGTTTTTTAAATCAACTATTCTAAAAGTAGAATTAATATTCGAGAAATTATTTTAAAGAAAAGTTAAAATTAGTCAAATTTATAAGTCACGCTAATTTTTAAAAAAGGATGTCTTGATGTTCTTTGCATTTCCGTGTCTTTAGACATAGAGTTAAACGTTGACAAAACTTGAAGGTTTCTAAACTTCTTCTGAAGACCCACCTCAATAGTGTTTCTATATTTATTAGAAGTCATGGTTAAAGGAGCATTTTTATTAAACAAACTACCCTCTAGCTTATAATCATGAAAATAATATTCCTGATGTGTTCCTAAGTAAAAAGAAAATTTATTTTTAGAATTGGTAACAATATTATCTGAGAAACTAACCCAGCTCAAGTCTCCAATTAAAAGTCCAAAATTAATACCAGTCATAATTTGATAGGTTCCTATTTTAGAATATAGATGTGCTGTAAGATTCACCTTGTCTTCAATCGCAAAACCTTTAAAATAATTAGCAACTAAATTGATTTGAAATTCTTGTGGCATTTGTGACTTCCATGCTAATTCTGGTAAATTTAAAACAAGATCATGGTATAGGTTCTGCATCCCCTTAGCTAAAGAAGCATCACCTGTTATCCCTATGTTTCCCCCTAGGGTAAAACTTGAGTTTCCAGAAATTTGTTTTTGTTTACTCATCTCTAAAAAAAGATATCCACTGTACGGATAATCATATTGCAGAGGATTTATCTCATACCTGCTTGAAGGAGTATAGATTAACTGCCCTATTTTAAAATGATTAAAATAATTTTTATCATCTATATTTTTAAGTGACGAAAAAGAAAGAAAAATTCCACTAGAATAATACATGTCTCTGCTGTCAAAGTATAGATCGTTATCAACATCTAGGTTAATCTGGTTTTGAGTATATATCAAATTCGAAGTCAATAAAGAAAAACAGATGATTAAGTAAAAGATTATTTTTTTAAACAATTAAATTAATTTTACTCTAATTTAAACATTATTATTTTTTATGATTAAAATTGAATTAGCAGAAATAACTGATCTTGATAGGATAATGAAAATAATTGAAGCTTGTGCCACTGACCTAATTAGTAAAAAGATTTTTCAATGGAGTAAAAAATACCCAAATAGAGAGGTTTTTAAAGATGATATTAAAAACAATGAATTATATGTTTTTAAACATAAGTCGGAGATTATTGGTTGTGTTGTGCTTTGTTCAACTAAAGATGTAGAATACAAAGATGTAAAGTGGTTAACAGAAGATAGTAAGAATTTATACATTCATAGATTAGCTGTTGATCCTAAATTTCAAAAAAAAGGAGTTGGAAAATCTTTAATGGACTTTTCAGAAGAGTATGCTCAAGAAAATGGCTTTAAGTCTAGTCCGACTTGACACTTTTAGTCAAAACAAAAGAAATAATAAATTCTATAAATCAAGACAGTATGTTCAGCTAAGTGATGTTTTTTTTCCAATGCAAAGTGAGTTTCCATTTCATTGTTATGAAAAAATAATAAACTAAAATCCTAGATCCTCTAAGTCTTTTTTCTTTTTAGAACTTTCAATATTTAAGTTTTCACAATCTAAGGGAATGTTAACTATTTCTGGAACAGGGAAGTCTTCTAGAGAAATTCCCAGCTCAGGGTCTAAGTATGCATTTTTCATAAACTGACCCCATATTGGCAAAGCCATTGTTGCTCCTTGTCCAAAAGCAATGTCTTCAAAATGTACAGATCGATCTTCACCTCCTACCCATACACCCGTTACTAAATTTGGGACCATTCCCATAAACCATCCATCACTCTGGTTTTGAGTTGTTCCTGTTTTCCCAGCTATGGCATTTTCAAATGCATATGGATATCCAGTTATTAAATTTTTATAAATATAATTAGTCTCTTCTAAGCCTGAATGTCTTAACCTTCCTCCTGAGCCGTACTTAGTAACTCCCTCCATTAAATTGACTGTGACATATGCTGCTTCTTCGCTAAGCACATCAGTGGTTTGAGGAATTACCTCATATAGTGGTACCCCATTTTTATCTTCTATTCTAGTAATAAAAATTGGCTCTATATAGATTCCTTTATTAACAAAAGTGCTATAAGCTCCAACCATTTCATAAAGACTTATATCAGGAGTTCCTAGGGCTATAGATGGAACCTCAGGCAAATATGATTTAATACCCATTTTCTTCATCAAAGTAACAACTGGTTTAGGGCCCACCTGATCCATTAATCTTGCGCTAATTGTATTAATTGAATTTGCTAGAGCATTTTTTAAATTTCTAGTTTGCCCATACTTATCACTTGAGTTTGATGGACACCAAGCGTCCATGTTTCCATGCTTCATTGGCTCTATACAATAAAGAGCATCTGGTAAAGTGTAACATGGCGAGAGTTTTAATTGATCTATAGCTGTAGCATATAGAAAAGGCTTGAAGGTTGATCCTATCTGGCGTCTTCCTTGCTTAACTTGATCATATTGAAAATGTTTGTAATTAAACCCTCCTACCCAAGCTTTAACATGGCCTGTCTGAGGCTCCATAGACATCATAGATGCGCGTAAATGAAATTTATAATATCTTATAGAATCTATTGGCTTCATTATTGTGTCAATATCTCCATTCCATGAAAATACTTTCATAGGAGTATCTACTTGGAATGTGTCCCATATTTCATCCTCATTTTTTCCACTTGATTTCATCTTCCTCCATCTTTCTGATCTCATAGCTGATAGTTTGATTAGCGTATCTACTTGACCTTCTCTAAGGTCTCTAAAAGGAGGTGTTGGGTTTTCTTCTGATTCTTTATTCTGAGCAAAGAATTCTGTTTGAAGATTTTTCATGTGCTTGTTTACTGATTCTTCTGCAATGGTTTGAAGTCGGGAATCAATTGTTGTATAAATTCTTATACCATCTCTATAAAGATTATATCTTGATCCATCAGGCTTTGGGTTTTCCCTTAACCACTTATTCATAAATCCTTGAAGGTAGGCTCTAAAATACGTAGCAAGCCCCTCTCGATGGGATTCAGGTGAGTAGTCAATTTTAAGGGGAGTTTTTGATAATGAGTCTAATTCTTGTATAGAAATCATTCCGTTTCTCTGCATCTGCTGAAAAACTATATTTCTTCTTTCAGTAACAATTTCCGGTCTTCTTAATGGATTATAATATGAAGAGTTTTTTAACATTCCCACTAGTGTTGCTGCATCCTCTATTAGTAATGAATCAGGAGTTTTATTAAAATATATCTTTGATGCTGATCTTACACCATCCGCTGTATTCCCAAAATCATAAACATTCAAATACATAGCTATAATCTCATTCTTTGTATATCTCTTCTCTATTTGGATAGCTAAGACCCACTCCTTGGCTTTTTGAAGGACAGCTTGAAATATGTTTCTGGATCGTACACCAACAAAAAGTTGTCTTGCTAACTGTTGACTAATTGTACTAGCACCTCCTCTTGTATTTAAAAAGGCAACTGCTCTTAGGGTTGATCTTACATCAATTCCTGGATGATCATAAAACCTCTCATCTTCGGTCGCAATTAATGCATTAACTAAATTATTAGGAAGCTCATCAAAAGTTATGGGAGTTCTGTTGTCATTAAAATAAAATTTTCCTAGTATCTCACCATCAGATGAAATTATTTGAGTAGCAAGATTAGTGTTCGGATTTTCTAACTGTTCAAATTCTGGCATTTCTCCAAATGTTCCATTGCCAGCAAGAATAAATAATCCGAAAAAGGACATAAGACCCAGAACTACTGAAACCCAAAGTAATCTTATTGTAAGTAATCTTTTCATATTAATTAATCTTGAACTTTAATTTAGTTGACCTTCCTTTTTTAAATATTTTATGACTATTTCGTTTTCCTCTTCTAAGAGACTTCTGTTTGTCATAAGGAAGTTTAATTGTTTCCTTACATTCCTCAGAACAACAACTATTCATCTTTTCTTTACACTCATCACATTGAATAAAAAGAAGGTGGCATGATTCGTTATCACAATTAACATGAGAGTCGCATGGGTTGCCACATTGATGACAATTAGAAACAATCTCATCTGATATTCTTTCACCCATTCTCTTATCAAAGACAAAATTTTTACCAAGAAAATTATTCTCAAGTTCTTTTTCCTTTACTTGCCTTGTATATTCTATAATTCCTCCCTCAAGTTGAAAAACATTTTTTATTCCTTTGTGTTTTAAATAGGCGCTGGCCTTCTCACATCTAATACCTCCAGTACAATACATAAGGTAATTTTTTTCTTTTCCATTTTTTTTAAGCTCCTCATCAATTATGTTAAGAGACTCTCTAAAAGTGTCTACATCTGGTTTTATAGCGCCTTTAAAATATCCTATTTCACTTTCGTAATGATTTCTCATGTCAATACACACAGTGTTTCCATGATTTAACATTTGATTAAATTTTTGAGCATCTAGATGTTCTCCAATCTTAGTTACATCAAAAGACAGATCATCTAGTCCATCTGCAACTATTTTCTCTCTAATTTTAATAGTAAGTTTTAGAAAAGACTTGCTATAGTGATCAAGTGCTATATTAAGTCTAATTTTTTTTAAAGGAACTATTTCTGTAATTGATTGTTTAAATCTATCAAAGCTTTCTTTTGGAACAGATAATTGGGCATTAATTCCCTCCTTGGCAACATATATTCTTCCTAATACATCCATTTTTGACCACTTAATAAATATATGATCTCTAAAGATTAAAGGATTTCCAAGATTAAAATACTTATAGAAAGACAGTGTAATTCTTTCCTGAGAATTTTTATCAATAATTTGGGCGCGCTCTTCAGCACTAAGTTTATTGTACAGTTGCATGCTATACTAATATAGAATTCAAAATTACAACTTTTTAATAATCTTATGTGGATTTCAGTCAGCTAAACCTTCTTGCTTAGGGCCTATCAATATATACTCAGTTTGTCTACCTTTAATATATCTGAAACCATCCTCTCCAAAAAACCCTGGTACTTCTAGCATAATTCTAATATCTTTTTTCCACTCGGGAATATATACTGTTGTGTTTAGTTCAATTGCATAGGAGGTGTTGAATTGTAATGGGTAATCTCCTGAAAAAGGAACTCCTCCTTGTGAGTCCCACATTCCCAAGGTAGTTCCGGCTGAATGACCATAAGTGCCAAGGGGATGAGTATAAATTGACGGTCTTAATCCCTCCGCTTTTCCTTGATTTAAGGATTTTTTTAAAATTTCATTGCCCTGTAACTCCTTGTTTAAAATTATTTGTAAAAATATCCTGCACTCTATTCCCTTCTTTAAGTGCATTTATTAGGTAGTCTGGAGCTTTCACCTCCCCAGGTTTGAGAATATATCCTAATTCCTGAGTATCAGTATTCAATGTCAAGTATGTAATTCCAAAATCACAATGAATTAGATCTCCTGGTTGTATTATGTCAAATTTAGATAATCCATCAAATGCGTATAAATCACTATTATCCTCTCTTTGAACATCAACACTAGGGTGAAACCAAGTATCTAGTCCAAGATCTGAAACTTTTTCTCTCATCCACCAAACAACATCATCTGTAGTTGTAATTCCTGGAGTTATTACTTTAGTTGAAAATGCCTCTCTAATAATTGAACTACTAATTTCAACTAATTGAGTAAAAATTGTCATCTCTAAATCTGTTCTTGTCTCAATCCAGGCTATGGCAAGATCTTCGGCTGAAACAAGTTTTTTTCTATAATTTGATGGAAGAACATCGTAGAGCTGATCATAATGATACTTACTAAGGCCATCTGCCAGAGATTCATAGCTTGATGTGTTAATTCCAATTTTTTTTGGGTTTTTACTTATTATATATTCTTTTAACGCTTCCCATTGATTTGGTTGCTCTTCCTTATTCCAAATTGATGGAATGTTGTCACCAAATGCATATCTAGCAATAGCCACAGCATCAAATTCTTTAGTCTTATTATCAATTGAGAAAACTAAGATTGTTGTTCTTCTTGCATTTAACCATGTAGGAGGAAGCATAGTCTTAATTATAGGATCTTCATTGTATTCTCTTGTTATTAAAACCCACATATCTATATCAGTCTTATCCATAAGATCTGGTAATAAATTATTGAATCTATCCTTTTGAAGCTTGTTAATAAAATTAGCTCTTTCCTTTAAAGAAAGGATATCCTGAGCATAAAAATTGGAAACAAATAGTACGGTAAATAATATTAATATTTTTCTCATAGTTTGGTAAAATATAAATATAAAAAATATTACTTTAGTGATAAATGTTTCAATATGTCTGATTCCAAAGATTCTAAACTCAAAGCTTTAAATTTAACACTAGATAAACTAGATAAAACTTACGGAAAAGGTTCCGTGATGAGGCTTGGAGACCAAACGATTGAAAAAATTGAAGCTATTTCTTCAGGCTCTATCGGATTAGATATTGCTTTAGGAGTTGGTGGTTATCCAAAAGGAAGGGTAGTAGAAATATATGGTCCAGAATCTTCAGGTAAAACAACCCTAACATTACATGCAATTGCGGAATGTCAAAAAGCCGGTGGGATAGCAGCATTTATTGACGCAGAACATGCTTTTGACAGGCTCTATGCACAAAACTTAGGAATAGATTTAGGAGAGCTTGTTATATCTCAACCAGATAATGGTGAGCAGGCTCTTGAGATAGCAGATAATTTAATAAGGTCTGGTGCTATAGATATGTTAGTAATTGACTCTGTTGCTGCATTAACTCCAAAAAGTGAAATTGAAGGTGAAATGGGAGATTCTAAAATGGGACTTCATGCTAGGCTAATGTCGCAAGCTTTAAGAAAATTAACCGGTTCGATTAGCAAGACAAATTGCACAGTATTTTTCATAAATCAATTAAGAGAGAAAATAGGGGTAATGTTTGGGAACCCAGAAACTACTACTGGTGGTAATGCTCTTAAATTTTATGCGTCTGTAAGGGTTGATATTAGAAGGTCTACACAATTAAAAAACGCTGATGGTGGTGTTTTAGGTAACAAAACTAGAGTGAAAATTGTGAAAAACAAGGTTGCACCTCCATTTAAAACTACTGAGTTTGATATAATGTATGGGGAGGGTATTTCCAAAATTGGAGAGATTTTAGATATTGGTGTTGAACATGATATAATTGAAAAAAGTGGGTCTTGGTTTAGCTATGGTGGAAGTAAACTTGGTCAGGGTAGAGATGCTGTAAAAGCTATTTTAAAAGACAACCCTGAATTAATGGAAGAGTTAGAGCAAAAAATTCTAGAAGAACTTAAAACTGATTAGGATAATATTTTTTTCCACTTATTTACAGCCTTAACTGCAGCTTGTTTTGGATCATTTTCCAGCTCGAATTTAATTTTATTGTAAGCCTTCATCGTTAACATAGGAATATCCTCTTCTTTTAAACCTTCAACATTTATTGTGTCTAAAACTTTAACCCTAAGTTTTCCCAGAGAACCAAATTTAGGAAACCATGGATGTTTTAACTTCAAATCATAAAACACTAGAGGTATTATTGGAAGGTTATTGTCAATTGCTATCTTAAAAGCTCCTCTCTTAAAATCACCCAATATTATTGTGTCATCCAAATAATTTGTTTCAGGAAAAACACAGACGTTGTAGCCCTCCTTTAACATCTCATTTGCTTGACCATAGACTTCAAACCTGCTTTTAGAGTCAGACCTATCAACCATTATAGCCGCTCTCTTATAAATATATCCAAAAAGAGGTATTTTATAAAGTTCTTTTTTTCCAACAAACACGAATGGCTTCTTAAACGCAATTAACATAAGGAAAACATCCATATGGCTAGAATGATTTGCAATTATTAAACAGTTTGTGTCTGAATTTAATTTTTCCTTATCTTCAATTTTTACATAGTAACCACTACCATGTAAAGTTATTCTCGCCCATAGGTTTCTAGCAACCCAAAATAATTTAGAGTATGCCTTGGGCAATAAAAGAAGAATGACTAAAAAGGGGAAATATAAAACAACTTGAATTCCAGCAAGAAAATAAAACCAGACCCCAAGCCATAACTTTAAAAATAGTCTTTTAATCATGTCTTTAAATTGACATTAATAATTCAAAGGTATAGGTATTTTGTTTCAAGGTCAAAAAATATATCTTTGTTTTGTAAAAATAACTCATGGCCAAAATATTAACTGGCATTCAATCCACCGGAACTCCTCATCTTGGCAATATACTTGGAGCAATTATTCCTGCGGTAGAAATGGCTAACTCATCAAATGAAGAGTCTTATCTTTTTATTGCAAATATGCACTCTCTAACTCAAATTAAAGATCAAAACATATTAAAAGAAAATACATTTTTAACTGCAGCTACATGGCTTGCTTTTGGTTTAGATTCCAAAAAAAGTTGTTTTTTTAGACAAAGTGATGTCCCTGAGGTAACTGAATTAGCATGGTATTTAAGTTGTTTTTTTCCATATCAAAGATTAAAATTAGCACATTCTTTTAAAGATAAATCAGATAATCTGAAGGACGTAAACTCTGGGTTATTTTCATATCCAATGCTAATGTCTGCTGATATTTTAATGTATGATGCTGATATAGTTCCTGTTGGAAAGGATCAGCTTCAACATCTTGAAATGACTAGAGATGTTGCTTCTAGATTTAATAATTTAATGGGGGATACTTTTGTAGTTCCTGAAGCTAAGGTTCAAGATGATACAAAATATATTATAGGAACAGATGGGGAGAAGATGAGTAAATCTAAATCCAATATAATTGATATTTTTCTTGATGATAAAAAATTAAGAAAACAGATAATGAAAATTCAAACTCAAAGCCTATCAGTCGAAGAGTCTAAAAACCCAGATCAATGTAATGTCTTTAAATTATATAAAGTAATCGCTTCAGAAGATCAGGTAAAAAAATTGCACTCAAAATATACAAAGGGTGGAATTGGATATGGTGAGGCTAAAGAACTTCTATATCATGAAATTTTAAATCGTTTTTCAATAAATCGCCAAAATTTTCTTGAGCTAACCAATAACAGAGATAAAGTTGAAGGACTATTATTAGAAGGAGCAATAAAAGCGAGGAAACAGGCTCAAAATGTTCTTAAAAGAGTTCGGTCTCGTGTTGGTTATTAACTGTTTTTTTTTAAATTTACTTAATGACACTTTTCAAAGATATTATTGAACTATTACACAAGAATGACTGTGTTATAGTGCCTGACTTTGGCGCTTTTGTTCTTAAGAGTAAGGCTGCATCAATAAAAGGAAATGAGTTTGTTCCTCCTGCTAAGCATGTCTCTTTTAACTCAATGCTAAAAGAAAATGACGGTTTGTTAGTCAAGTATATAAGTGAGATTAGAAAAATATCATATAAAAAAGCGTTGATCGTTTTAGAGGAAGAAGTTATTTCATTGAACAAAAAATTATCTAAAGACCTACTTGTTGAAATTCCATCTCTGGGAATCTTTGAATTAAAAAATGAAAGCACATTATACTTTAATCCTGACTTATCAGTAAATTATGATAGTTCTAGTTTTGGTCTTAAATCATTTTTAAAAGAACCAATGCTTCAGGGTCTTAAAACGGAATCTAGTAATGAAGTTCAACTTGTTTCAAATTATTTACTAAGAAATGCTGCAATTTTTATTTCAGTAATTGGGCTGAGTTATTTTGGTTATTTTAATTACAATAATTATATCGATAATGAAAAGCTAAAAAACATTGCAATTGCTCAAGATCAAATACTTAAAAATGTTCAGGCTGCAACTTTTAATTTAGGAGAACTCCCTGCCATAAATCTTAATGTTACCGCTCCTCTAGTAAAAGAAAACTCCATTTACTTTAGTGTAATTTCAGGATCTTTTAGATCAAAAAGTAATGCCAAAAAACAACTAAATGAATTAATTAGTCAGGGATATCAGGCTTCATTCACTTCTCTAAATCCTAAAGGTCTTTTCAGAGTTGCTTATGCAAGACTTAATACTCGTAAGGAGGCAGCTTCTTTAATTTTTACAATCAAAGGGGATGGAAAAGATGCTTGGTTATTAATAGAAGATTAACTATTTATCAAGCCAAATATTTGGGTTTTCAGGCTTCATTTCATTAAAAACATTGAACTTTAATACAGTTTTTCCAGTTGATTCATTTGTGAACACAATCCCTATTTCATCATTAGCTTGAATTTTATCTCCTTTTTTTACAAAGATCGACGATAAGTTTTGATAGTTTGAAATGTATTTACCATGTCTAATTAATACACCAGGATTCCCACCAGAAAAACCATATACTGATAAAACTTCTCCATCAAAAACAGAGTAAGCTACAGAGTTAGGTGATGTTGCGATAGATATTCCATTGCTGTTAATAGTAGTTGTCCTAACAACTGGATGGCGCTGGGTTCCAAATCTTCTTATAATAACACCCTCTTTAACTGGCCATGGCAATCTTCCTTTATTTGCTTGAAAATTTGTTGAAATCAATCTTCCCTCTGGAGTAAGGGCAAAATTTGTTGAATTATTATTTTTATTAGATTCAGCTATTGCTAACCTAATTAACTTCTTAATTTCATTGTCAATCAATCTAGTTTGTTTCTCTTTTTTATTAATTTCTGAAGCATAATTTTTTTGATTCTTTATCAAGTTTTTAAACAAATAGTTTTGTTGATTTTTTTCTTCTGTTAAAGATTTTTTTACATATCTATTTTCTTGAATAATAGTTTGTTTCTCTTTTTTTCTAATTTCAAGACTGTCTATTTTTTGTGTTATTTGCTTTTGAATTAGTACAATTTTATCAGCTTGCTTTTTTCTGAATTTGGAGTATTGTTTAAAATATTGAAATCGTTTAAATGCTTGATTTATGTTTTCTGAAGCAAACAAAAACATTAATTTCATTTCAGTAGATCTCTTTTTATAAGAGTTGTAAATAATTTTTTGATACTCATTTTTGAGCTCTATTAAATCTGTCTCTAAATCAGTAATTTTTTCAGTTTGATTGAAAATAATATTTGTTAAATTATTTAATTGAGAATTATTGACATTTATTAATTTATCTCTTACAGAAATCTTAAGCTGAAGATCTTCTAGCTCATTTGATAGATTTTTAGATTTTTTTCTTGACTCAGTAATTAGAGAATTGATTTGATTTATTTCCTTTTTTAAAGATATTTTTTGTGCCTCTAAATTTTTTTGTCTTGTCTCATAGTTTTGAGCATTCAATGGGATAATTGAAATTAATAGTAAGAAAAAAGATGTTTTACTTAAGAATTTCATCTAAAGTTTTGATTTTATAATCAGTTGGTATTTCCATTGGGAAAGTTAAGTTCTTTGGAAAATCAAATTGAGAATACTCTAGGTTGATTTTTATAATTTTATTTCCCCTCATATATGAGATTAAAACATTATTTGGCACAGTTTTATCTTCAATAGTTTTGTAATTACTGTAGTCAATTGTAATTAGAGATGAGAGCAGGGGAATGAAAACTCTTTGTTGATCAAGATAAAAAGTTTTAGGGTTGATAAAAAGTGAAGATTGTATGCCCTTTGAAGATTTTAATACGTAATAATTAGGGTTCTCCACGCGCTCCCAACTCCCTCTGTTAATGTCTAGTATTGATTTTCCTAAAAGTAGGTTTTGAAATGATTTTACAGGATTTTTAATTCCAAGAGCGCTCATGATTAGATCTATCTCCTGGTTTATATATGTTTTTTGGAATTTTTCATAAAAAACAACTCGTTCATTACTCAATAAAATTTTTGCAATAGGTACAATCATTGAAGCGCTTATCCAAATCAGTTCTTGGTCTAAAGCTCTTAAGCTTAAACTAACAGATTGAGTTGAGCGGCCATCATTGAATTCTACTTTAACTCTATTTCTTAAATTCTGAAACTTGAGTTCTGACTTTTTTGAGTTTTTAATGATTTCAGATACCTCAATATCATTTGAAGGCAAATCACTTAGAATCTTTTTCTTAGTTGAACAACCTTCTAGAAACAATAAAAGGAATAAAGAAAATAAAATAAATATTTTTCCAGTTTTATTATTCATCATTATTGATTTGAGAATAATCCCCTAAAAAAATTTCTTTATTAGAGCCGTCATAAACAGAGTTAGAGCCTAATATTGAGTTCTGTATCGTTGCGTTAGATACTTTTACGTTGTTATATATTAAAGTTGACTCTACATTAGAGTCTGAAATAATACAGTTATCTCCAATGGATACATATGGACCAATTGTTGAATCTTTAAATATCACATTCTCTCCAATAAAAACTGGCTGATTTATTTTTACATTTCCTTGTTTAGAAAAATTGTCTTGATTACTTAAACCTTCATTAGATTTCATTATTATTTTTGCAGATTCTATTAATAATTTAGGCGTACCACAATCCATCCATATATCAATTTCTTGTGATTTAAAAGTCTTCTTTTTTTCTATCATTTTTTCTATACCATGATTTAGAAGATATTCTTTGCCAGGGGGTAACTCATCCTGAAGGTGAGTATGTAACTCATCTCTAATCAAAGAAATATCTTTAAAATAATAAATTCCAACTACTGCTAAATCAGATATAAAGTTTTTAGGTTTTTCTATTAGTTCTGTAATATTAGACTCGTTATCAATATTTACTACCCCGTAACTTGAAGGGTTTTCGACTTTTTTAACCCAAATCATTCCGTCAGCCTCTGGATCTATTTCGACTTTACCCTGAATCATCGTGTCTGCATACGCAATAATAGACGGGCCTGATAAGGACTCTTCTGCACACATTATTGCATGACCTGTACCTAGTTGCTCTAGCTGTCTATAAACTCTTGTTTTTGCATTATATTTATTTGAAATTAATGTTAGAGAATCCACAACACTAGAATTAAAATAAGCTTCATCTCCAAGTATATATATTATCTCATCAATTTTTGTTGAAAGTGTTGAGGTAATTTGATTTATCAAATGTTCAACTATTGGCTTGTGAATTATTTCTAATAAAGGTTTTGGGCGAGTTAAGGTGAAGGGCCTCAACCTCGTTCCTTTTCCAGCCATGGGAATAAATATTTTCATTTATCTGATTTAAATCAAAAATACAAAAAGTGTGGAATGTGGTTTTTGATTTATGAATTCAATGCTTCAGCTCCTCCAACAATTTCTAATATTTCATTAGTAATTGCAGTTTGTCTTGCTTTGTTATATGTAAGCTTAAGGTCATCTCTCAATTCTGAAGCATTATCGGTTGCCTTGTGCATTGCAGTCATTCTTGCTCCATGCTCCCCAGCAATAGAATCTGATATTGCTTTGAATAATTGAATCGCTAATGACTTAGGAATTAACTCATCAAGAATTTTTACTCTATTTGGTTCGAAGATATAATCTCCAGAAACTGAAGCATTAGTATCCTTATCATCAAGAATTGGCAGGTATTGTTCTTTTGTGATAATTTGTGTAGCCGCATTTTTAAAATGATTATAAACCAAAACTACTTCATCATACTCTTGATTCTCAAATCTTTTCATTACATCATCAGCAATTTCTTTTACAAAAGAATAGGAGAAATTATCATATACCTCCTTATGAGAGCTAATTACATTAATTTTTTTTCTTAAAATATCATTTCCTTTTTTTCCAATGGTTAAAAGGTCAGGGGTATTAGTCCCATAATTTGAAGCTAAATTATATACTTCTTTGATTATGTTTGAGTTAAACCCCCCACAAAGTCCTTTATTAGAGGTTATAACAATTATTAAAGGTTTTTTTATTTCTCTTTTTTCAAACAGTGGGTTGGACTCAGATGAATCGGCAGAAGCAGATATGCTTTTTATTAATTCTGAGAGTTTATTAGAATACGGAAGTGTAGCGGTAATAGAGTCCTGCGCTTTCTTCAACTTAGCAGCAGAAACCATCTTCATGGCGTTAGTAATCTGCATCGTTGATGAGACAGAGCTTATCCTATTTCTAATTTCTTTTAACCCTGACATATTTTAGAATGTTTTTGCAATTTTTTCAGCAACTTTTTTGATTTCATCTGTTTCTTTATCAGAAATTTTTCCAGATTTTAATTCTGTTAAAAGTTTCTTGTTGTTTTTTCTAAGTTCTTGAAGAAAGGCTTCCTCAAAAGCTTTTACTTTTTCAACGGGAACCTCCTTAAGAAGGTTTTGAGAGCCTGCATATATTATTGCAACCTGATCCTCAACCTGGAATGGGTCATTTTGATTTTGTTTTAAAATTTCCACATTTCTTCTTCCTTTTTCAATAACATTAAGTGTAGCTGCGTCAAGATCTGATCCGAATTTTGAAAAAGCTTCAAGTTCTCTATACTGAGCTTGATCCAGTTTTAATGTACCGGCAACTTTCTTCATGGATTTAATCTGGGCTGATCCACCAACTCTAGAAACTGAAATACCTACATTAATTGCAGGTCTTACACCTGAATTAAAGAGGTCAGATTCTAAAAATATTTGACCATCTGTAATGGAAATTACATTTGTTGGAATATACGCGGAAACATCTCCAGCCTGTGTTTCAATTATTGGGAGTGCTGTTAAAGACCCTCCTCCTTTTACTTTTGATTTTAATGATTCAGGTAAATCATTCATTTCGCTTGCAACCTTATTGTCGTTTACAACTTTTGCAGACCTTTCAAGAAGTCTTGAGTGAAGATAAAAAACATCTCCTGGGTAAGCCTCTCTACCTGGAGGTCTTCTAAGAAGTAGTGAGACTTCCCTGTAAGCAACAGCTTGTTTAGAAAGGTCATCATATATTATTAAAGCAGGTCTTCCAGTATCCCTGAAAAACTCTCCTATACATGCTCCTGAAAATGGAGCAAAAACCTGCATCGGAGCAGGATCAGATGCGTTTGCTGCTACAATAACCGTGTAATCTAGTGCTCCTTTTTCCTCCAAAGTTTTAGCAATACCTGCAACAGTTGAAGCTTTTTGGCCAATAGCTACATATATACAAAAAACTGGTTCGCCCGCATCATAAAATTCTTTTTGATTTAGAATTGCATCAATACACACTGTAGTTTTACCTGTCTGTCTATCTCCAATCACAAGTTCCCTTTGACCTCTTCCGATAGGAATCATTGCATCAATTGATTTAATC
Source organism: Candidatus Marisimplicoccus framensis (assembly GCA_905182065.1). Taxonomy (GTDB): domain Bacteria; phylum Bacteroidota; class Bacteroidia; order Flavobacteriales; family Flavobacteriaceae; genus Marisimplicoccus; species Marisimplicoccus framensis. Next base: position 483,957 of record CAJIZN010000001.1, on the reverse strand, counting down.
CCTGTTTGAAGTGGCTCATTAACTGGTTGACGATAAATAACACCTGGTGCTTTTCTCTCAATTGGCATATCAAAAAGATCTCCCTTAATTGGACCCTTTCCATCAATTGGTTTCCCTAAAGTATCAACAACCCTTCCTAGAATTCCTTCACCAACTTTTATAGACGCAATTTGATTTGTTCGCTTTACACTGTCACCTTCTTTAACTCCCTTAGAGGTTCCAAATAAAACAATTCCAACGTGATCCTCCTCAAGGTTCAATACCATTCCTTGAAGACCATTATCAAATGATACAAGTTCTCCATACTGAGCATTAGAAAGGCCATAAACTCTTGCAATACCATCACCTACCTCAAGGACAGTTCCAATTTCATCAAATGATGATTGAATATCTGCTGACTCTAATTGTTTTTTTAATAGTGCTGAAACTTCAGCTGGTTTAATTTTTTGCATTTCTTAAATTTTAATTCTTTTTCTTTTTTTGTAATGGACCTCCATAAAACAAGGTCATGTTTAACTTTAAGTTGTTTTAAGCTGTTTTTGCATTTTTTCTAATCTTTTTTTAACACTTGCGTCTAGCCTTGTATTATCAAAGTCCAAGGTAAACCCTGCAATTAAAGATTTATCTTTCTTTTTTGTCAACTTAATTTTCCCTTCCTTTATTGAAGACAAATACTCCTCTATTGTCTGTTTAAGATCATCTGAAATCTCAACTGGAGTAGTAACTGTAACTTCTATAATATTATTATATTGATTGTATTGGTCTACAAAAACCCTACATACATCTAGAAGAATATTTATGCGGTTATTTACAGATAGAAGGTGAATTAACTTTGAAATATTAGGCAAAGATTGATATGTTAATTCATTTAAAAGCTTTGTTTTGTTTTCCCTTGAAATAGTAGGGTTTGCAATGAAATCTTTTAAATCGTCAGATTCTTCTAGAATATTTATTAATGAACATATCTCCTCAAACATCACATCTAAATTACCCTCGTCAATTGAGTGGCTGATAAGAGCTTTTGAATATCTTTTAGAAGAGGTTCCTAGTGCCATAATTATTTGTCAAATTTTTTCTCTTTTAATAGTTTGTCAATATAGTCTTGATGATTTTTATTATCATCTAGTTCTTGCTCTAGTACTTTAGAAGCAATATCAATTGAAAGATCTGCAACTTGATTTTTAATTTCGTTCAGTGCTGATCTTTTTTCGTTTTCAATTGAGGTACGTGCTTGAGCTAAAATATTTTCAGCTTCTGAGCGAGCGTCAGATTTTGCTTCCTCAACAAGATCTTTACCTGACTGTTTTGCTTGATTAATCATAGCATCACTTTCAGCTCTAGCTTCTTGAAGAATTTTTTTATTTTCTGCCTGAAGATTTTCCATTTCTTTCTTAGCCTCTTTAGCAGAGTTTAGAGAGTCTCTAATTGACTTTTCTCTTTCATTTACAGCATCTAATATTGGTTTCCACGCATATTTTCTAAGCAAGAAAATTAGCGTAACAAAAATTACAGTCTGCCAAAAGAAAAGGCCAGATGAAAATTCACTTATTAATTTTTCCATAAACTAATTCAATTAGTTAACTGCGAATAATGCAGCAAAAGCAATTCCCTCTACAAGAGCTGCTATTACAATAGCTGCTACAAGAATTTTATTAGAAGCATCGGGTTGTCTACCAATTGCATCCATAGCACCACGACCGATAAGTCCAATACCGATTCCTGTTCCAATGATTACAAGTCCTGCTCCGACTATTTTAGGTATTTCCATTTTTATTTATTTAAGTTATACATTTATTTAAAGTTAATGATCCTCTTCCTGAACTGCAAAACCAAAATATAAAGCTGATAAAAGCGTAAAGATATACGCTTGTAATAGGGCTACTAATATTTCAATCATTGAGATAAAGAATACAAGGACAAGTGATAAGCTAGATCCAACTAGATTTTTAAAAATAAAAATCAGTCCAATCAAGCTATATAATACAATATGGCCTGCAAGAATATTTGCATATAACCTTATCATTAAAGAGAAAGGTTTAATAAATACTCCTAAAAGCTCAATTGGTGCCAGAAGGGGTTTAAGCCATACTGGAACACCTGGCATCCAAAAAATATGCTTCCAATATGTTTTATTCGCAGTAAGGTTAGTAATTAAAAAAGTGATTAACGCTAAACCGAAAGTTACTGCTATGTTTCCAGTTACATTAACACCTAAAGGGCTAAGGCCTAAAAGATTTAAAAACCATATAAAAAAGAAAACAGTTAGTAAAAATGCCATATACCTTTTATGCTTTTCCTCTCCAATACTAGGGATTGCAATTTCATCTCTTATTAGAATTACAATAGGCTCAAAAAATCTACCCGCTCCTTTAGCTATTAGATTATTCTCTTTATATGATTTAGCTAGAGACGTGAATAAAAAAAACATTAATAGTGAGACCAAAAAAATTGAAAACACACTTTTTGTTATAGATAAATCTAAAGGCATGGCATTAGTTATCTTTCCATCATCACTATAAGAAATATATCCTTCTGAATTGGTTTCATATATCTTCCCATGATCTAGCTTATAAAATTTCCCTGAAGACTCTACAACTTTTTTTCCATGATCTAATTTAGAAGACATAAAAACCTTAATTCCTTCATCAATTAATATTACAGGAAGGGGAAATCCATAATACTTTTTTTTACCAGTTTCTTCGTCCTTAGTTGAAAAAAGAGAGAAATCATGAGAGTCTTGTACGTGATGATATATATACTCAGTAATTTCTTCTTGAATTGTTTGTGTTTTTTCTTCTTCTTTCGCGTGGATGAAGGAGGCAGATAAGAGTATCAACAATAGAAAAAAAGATCTGCTTTTTGTATACATCATGCTTAAACTAAGTAGATTAAGTTTTGCGCGACAAATGTAATATATAAATACATATTTATAAAATCATTTGAGGTCAAAATTTAAAAAGTTATTTTAAATTTTTTGTCTGATTAATTATTAAAAAAATAATCAATATTATGCCTATTATAGAAAGTGCTAAAGTGATGTGGTTATCTTGATTTCCAAAATATATATCTGCTCTTTTACCAACATTTGTAAGAAGGTACATTATAAGTGCAATCTGAATAAATAAACCAGAGAATATAAGCCAGGGTTTAGGCTGTTTTTTCACGTGCGTCGTTGAAGTTTGTAATCTTTTTAAGGGGTGCTATATTTCCAGTTTCATTCTGCATAGAAGATTTTGCATTAAAAACAGCTCCAGATTCCACGATTAACTTTGACATTACTACATCACCCTGGACATCGCCAGAAGATCTGATTGACAAAAGATCATCAACATGAATTGTTCCGCTGAATTTTCCCTCAATGTCCGCAGAAGAACAAACAATCGTACCGTCTATTTTTCCGTTTTTACCAATAACAACCTTGCCTTTTGTCTCTATATTTCCTTCAAAAGAACCATCAATTCTAAAGTCTGATTCCGATGTAAAATTACCTGAGAAACTAGTGTTCTTTTCAATGGTATTACAGCTTGCTGATAAATCGTAATTTTTCATTTTTTTGAAATTGGGAAATAAAACTACAATTTTATTTTTAATAAATACCTTTTTTATAGTAATATTGCGCTGATAATCAGTTACTATATGTCTAAAAAAATAACAATTATTTGTGATGATGTTGAGTATAATCTAGAAATGAATGATGATAAAACCATCTTAGATTTTGCTCTTGAAAACGATATAGATGCCCCATACTCATGTCAAGGAGGTATTTGTAGTACTTGTTTAGCAAAACTTGATAAGGGTTCTGTGAAAATGGACAATAATCAAATTTTAACCGATGATGAGATTCAAGATGGTTATATACTTTCCTGTCAAGCAAGGCCAACTTCTGATGAGGTTATAATTAATTATGATGAGGTTTAGTAAGTTTTAAGATCTCTAATGCTTTTTCTATTACCTCTTTAGGCTCTATAGACCTGAATGCATTTTCATACCCTTTTGGAATTTTATTACCGTATATTGATGTTGGTATGTGTGGGTAATAGTTTCTGTCAATCATGATTGAGTTTTCTATCCCCTGATCAAAAGGGGCAAAACCACAAAAAGGATGTGTCATTCCCCAAACTGTTAATACGGGGACCTCACAATTTGCCGCAAGATGGCCATTAGCAGAATCCATGGAAATCATTAAGTCCATATAATTTATAATGTTTATTTGCTTTCGTAGATTGAAGTTTTTAGAAATATCAATAACATTGTCGTAGGCTTTATCCCAAACCTCAATTTGTTTTAATTCATCTCCTCCTCCCAATAGATATATTGTATGGTCTTTTTGTAGGTACGCAATCACATTCTGTATTAAATCTAATGGATAGGTTTTCCCATTAAAAGATGCAAATGGAGCTATTCCTATTATTTTCTTTTCTTTGTTTCTAGAAAGAAGTCTTTGTTCATCTGAATCTTGATCAAGAAAAGGCTTTACAGGGTACTCATGATTGGCTAAATCAACAGGATACCCAAGGCGTCTAAAGACATCGCAATACCTGTAGTGAACTGGAGTTAGAGGTTTAAAATTTTTATTTTTTTTCCTTATTAACCTTTTTCTTTCTGACCTTCCCTTATTAATCTTTTGAACTTTTGTAAATGTTAGTTTAAATAAAAAATTTAAAACCTGAGTTCGTAAAACATTATGTAAATCAGCAACTGATTTTATATTTTTTTTTCTTAATCTAACTAAAAAGCTCTAAAGAGCCCTTTAACACCAATGTAGTCAGTTTTAAAATCAAGCCCAATAAACTCTACGTTCTCAAACTCTTGAAACAAAGGTTCAACAAAGCTTCTTGAAACAAATATTATCTTTTGATCTGGATATGTATTAAAAAAAGACCTTAATACAGGAACTGTCATGGCTATGTCGCCAAGAGAAGAAAACCTAAAAACTAGAATAGATTTATCCTTTTTTTGAGTCATCTTTTTTATACAAAACAGGATTTAGTGATTCATCATTATACATTTTCATTTGCTTATATACTTTCATTTTTTTCTGCCCACTTGATATATCTTCTAGCAATTGATCTATTGATTCTGAAAGGTCTGTTTTTTGGTCAAGTAAAACATCTAGTTTAGCCTGGCAATTATTTCTGTGTTTTTCACTAACGTCTACTCTTTTCGATTCTTCATCCATGTGATAGATTTTTAGTATTAAAATAGAAAGTCTATCCATTGCCCATGCAGGGCTCTCCGAATTTATCCTAGCATTCTTTACTAGTGTTGCATTTGAATACAGCTCTAAAAAATATGAATCTATATACTCAACCATTTCTGTTCTATTCTGATTTGAGCTATCTATCATTCTCTTTAACTTCATCCCTTCGTTAGGGTCAATTTCAGGGTCTCTTATTATGTCTTCATAATGCCACTGGACAGTGTCTATCCAATTCTTTTCATAGAGCAAATGCTCAAAACTTTTCATTTCAAAAGGGTTGGTTGATTTGCGGTTTATATCATCATGAATATGATAATCATTTACAGATTTTTCAAATATTTCAATGGCTAGCTTGCTTATGTTAGTCTTTATCATAATAAAAGATTAAAAATTATAATAGATGCAATTATAGATATAAAGATAAAGTTTACAATTGAACTGTTTATTTTTTTTGAAAAAAATTGAGCTATAAAGTAAACCAGTACTAATGAAAAATAATGATACTCAGATCCACTGCTATCTTCTAGTAATGAAATTATGATAGCGGTTACTAACAAAAATAAGACTCCTGCCATATCAAGTACATTTGTATTAAGGCCTGAGGATCTGCTGGTTTTAGCTATAACTGCAATTAGATAATAAAAAAAGAGTACTGCAAAAGGCGCTTGAGCTATAGAAAAAACAGGCTTGCTTAACAATGAAAAATCATCACCAATTAAAAAAGAGCTAAATGTAAATGACCCTAATGAAAAAGTCTCTAGAAATATGTATGCAGCAGGAATAAAAATAAGAGGCATCGTTATAATCAGAACAAAATATCTTATTTCTTTTTTTATGTTGTGTCAAAGAACTAACTGCTGCTAGGAATATAAATAAAACTATGTTCTCAAGAATTAAAAGTACAGATAGAGATAAAAGTAGCGATGTGTCTAAAAGTTGTTTGATTCTTCGGTCATATCTACTGGTTTGTATAAAAATTCTAAAAATTCTCCAAGCTGAAAAAATTAATGCTGATGAGATAATAAATCTTAAATCAACAGACTCTAGAGGATATGACAAAATTACTAGAGGGTATAAAATTAAATGGAGATGCATTTCTTCCTGATCTCTCTATTGTTAATTGTCTTGTAACTGTGTCTATAGAATAGATTGTCAGCAAAAAAGAGCGAAAAGATTACAAGTGTATTTAAAATTTGAGATTCAAAAAAAGACCATTTAATCTCAAGTGTAGAATAATATATTGATATACCAAGCAATAATAAAACAGAAATAGTTACAGTTATATAATTAAATTTTTCAAAAGTCTTTGCAATCATATATCAATGTATTAATTTTGGATAATATATATTGTTATGGTAAAAGATTTCTTTAATTCTGTTGCATGGCTTTTTCAAGAGGTCTTTTTTCTTCCATTTGATCTGCTACGAACAATTCAGCTTGACAGCTGGTTTTTAGCTAATATTACTAGCTGGTTTTTTATTGCCATTGGTATTGCGGGAGCCACTTATTGGATAAAAAAATTAAAAGAATTTGATGATAATGATGAAGAAGATAAAGACAGTACTTCCCACTCTTTTTTATAAATCAAACCCAATATCTTTTCTGTAATACATTTTTTCAAATCCTAGTTTTTGGATTTGGGCATAAGATAACCTTAAGGCCTCTTGATATTTATCAGACATTGATGTAACCGCAAGAACTCTTCCTCCGTTTGTTACAAAACTATTCTCTTCTTGTTTTGTGCCAGCATGAAAAATGATTGATTCCTCAACATCTGACAATCCTGTAATGACTTTTTCTTTTTCATACTCTTTTGGATATCCACCAGAAACTAAAATTACTGTTACCGCATGTTTAGGATTGATTTTCAACGTAAGTTGATTAAACTTTGGAGTACCTAGAGAGTCAAAAAGATCTATAACATCAGTTGATATTCTTGGAAAGACAACTTCTGTTTCTGGGTCTCCCATCCTGACATTATACTCAATTACATACGGTTCCTCTTTAACTTTAATTAAGCCTATAAAAACAAAGCCCATATATTCCATTTTTTCATTTTTGATTCCGTCAATTGTTGGCTTAATAATTTTATTTTCAACTTTTAGTAAAAAATCGTCATCTAGAAATGGCACAGGAGATATTGCTCCCATTCCCCCAGTGTTAAGCCCTGTGTCTCCTTCACCTATTTTTTTATAATCTTTAGCAAAAGGAAGTGTTTTATAGCTATGGCCATCCGTTAGAACAAAGCATGATAGCTCAATCCCATCTAGAAATTCTTCAATAACAACTTTTGAAGAAGATTTTCCAAACTTCTTATCAATGATCATGCTTCTAAGTTCTTTTTTTGCTTCAGTTAGGTCCTGCAATATTAAAACCCCTTTGCCTGCAGCTAGACCATCAGCTTTTAAAACATAAGGAGGGGTCATGCTTTCCAAAAAACTATCTGCTTGATTTATGTTTTCTGCTGTGAAAGTTTTATGTCTTGCAGTAGGAATATTATACTTTTTCATAAAGTTCTTTGCAAAATCTTTACTTCCCTCTAAAGATCCAGCCAACTTACTTGGAGCAATAATTTTAACCTTTGAAAGTTCAGTCATCTAATTTAAAATAATCATATATGCCCTTTACAATTGGATCTTCAGGGCCTACAAAAACCATTGATATGTTTTTTTCTATAACAACTTTTTTTATTAGATCAAAATCATTTACATCTCCTGCTATGTTTTTAGCTAAAAGTGAGGTTCCTCCATTTCCTGGAAGAGCATAAATCGTTGAGCTCTTTTCACTCTTTGACATGCTTTTAATAATTGCATGTTCTCTTCCCCCAGAACCTAAGACTAAGATATTCATTGAATTAAAAATTTACTTATGGTGTCTTTTATTTTTTTTGTCTGCACTTTGTGTTTGTCCATTGCAGGAATGTTATCTAAATTAATCATAAAAAAATCTTTAAGATTAACACAGGTAAAATAATTTGTTAAACCTGATAGTCGATGCTTATGGTTAACATGGTCTAGGCCTTCGTCAATAAATACAACTTTTAATCCCATTGCTAAAGCAGGCAATGCAGCGTGAATCCTTGATGTTATAACAACCTCATGCTCGGCTATTTTTTGTAACATTTCTGTTGCTAATTTTAAACCCTCATTATGAGATTTAATTGGCTTCTTAGTAAGCTGGTTATATCTTTTAATTTTAAAGTCTTGATTCATTAAATGTCTATTGAATTTAAATAGTTTTAAAGAGTAATCTATTTTTTTAAAGGGGTACTTAAGAATTGATAAGAGTAGTTTAAAACTCGATTTATAATCTAAAGTTGGCTTAAGCCTATCAAAGGCCCCTATAACAATTATTCCCTTAGATTGTGTTTTACTTTTTAAATAATTATCCCTGTCTATTGTTGTAGTAATGCATGATGAGTAAAAAGCATTAATACCTTTTTCTAAAAGAATATCTCTTGTGTAAATATCTCGACATCCAATTGGTTCATGAGTTTTAAAATACTGTAATGATTCATCTTTAAGAAGCTCTGCCTCAATTGATGGGTTTAAGTGAAACGAAATAAAAAGTGGTTTTATTTTTTCACTTGGCGGCCAGTTCTCTGGGCTTTCCATAAACCAGCCATTTATTATTGTTTTAATTACATTATCATTGTATTTATCAAGGTTTTCTCGATCAAGAATTTTTATATTTTTAGAGCCAACTAAGTCTATTACAGCTTTTGTTTGAATGTAATCGCCAATATTTTTAGAGCCAATAAACCCTAATATTCCTGTTTCCATTATAAAATTCTTTTCTTTATTTTTTCAGTTCTTATAGAAATATCAAAATTCTGTACAACTCTCTTTCTTGCTTTCTTAAAATTCTCAAACCCTATATCTGATTTTATAAATTGTGAAATTTTCTCTAAATCGTTATTGGTGTCAAATAAAATTCCCGTGTTTCCGATTGCATCAGGAATCCCAAAGACTCTAGATCCAATTGGAACACAACCACATAACATTGCTTCACAAAGAGAGTTTGGCAAACCTTCTAGCCTGGAGCCCTGAAAATAAAATTTATTTTTTTGGTAAAGTTTTTTCATTTGAGTTTTGCTTTGAACACCTATTACTTCCACGTTAGGTTCAAGGTCTATAAAATCGATTACACTTATTTCTGATTCACCAACAATTGTAAAGTTAATCTCTGGGAGAAAAGAAGCTAGTTTGTTAAATCCTTTTAGGCCCTTTATGTCTATTACTCTTTTATCTGAAAAAAAAGCAGCAGTTAAAACCCCTGCTTTTACTGAGTTTTCTGCATAATTCCAAAATCTAGCATCATACCCCGTATTAATTTCTTTTATAACGATAGTTTTCTTTTTTGTAAAACTTCTTACTCCAGAAATAATATTAAATTTTTGCTTTGCTAAATCACAGCCATTTTCAAGTGACTTATGGACCACCCAGACCTCACTAACCATTATATAATTCATTTTTGCAATAAATGATCGTAAACCGCTTTTAAAAAAAAGACCATGTTTGTTTTTATTATCAACTATCGCATCATAACCTCCAACAATAATTATGGATTTTTTAAAAAAGAGTTTTGAAAATAAAATGGGTATGAATGAGTGGTAATCATTAAACCATGAAATTAAGAATCTAGATCTAGATATGTAAAGAATGGATTTAACCTTTTCCTTTATTCTGTTTAATACAAAATATAAGAATCTTTTATCTGGTTTTGATTGAATTTCAAAAACATTAAACCCCAAAGCATCAAGAATTGAGATGTCTGATTTCACAAAACTTCTTTTAATAGAATAAACAATGGTTGCGTTCTTTTTCAAAAATTAAAATTATTAAGTATGTCCGCTATTTTTCTATCATTTGAAAGTCGTGGAACCTTATTCTGCCCCCCTAATCTTCCTACTGATTTCATATAGTTATTAAAGCCTCCCTTATTCACATTGACAATGTCTAATGGCTGAATTATATTACCAAGAATTAGATCTTTATAATAAATGTTTTGACCTATCATTTCTTTCTCTAGGGTTGCAGAAAACCCCTTAATATCGTCAGGGATTGTTTCAAACTCAACATACCACTCATGACGAGGAAGTCCTTGTTTTGGATTAATATTTGGTGCAACAGTAAACTCTCTTATTGTAACATTATGTTTAGTGGTAGCAATTTTCATGGCTTTTTCTACTTCTTCTGATATCACATGCTCTCCAAAAGCTGAAAGAAAATGTTTAATTCTTCCTGTTACAATTATTTTATACGGTTCCTTTGAGGTAAACTTAATAGTGTCTCCAATATTATATGCCCAAAGTCCTGCTGAAGTTGAGATAATTAATAAATAGTTGATGTTTAGCTCAACATCTTTAAGGCTTATCCTGTCGTAGTCTCCTTTCAAAAAATCTTTTGATTCAATAAACTCATAAAAAATGTCGTTATTTAAAAGCAGCAAAAGATCTGTTTGATTACCTGAGAAATCATCTTGGTACCCAAAAAACCCTTCAGATGCTGGAAATGTCGCTAAGGTGTCTATGTTTTTTCCTAAAAGTTTATCAAATGTGGATCGATATGGTTCATAGCTTACGCCCCCGTAAACATAAAGTGATAGATCTGGAAAAACTTCACTTATTGTTTTCTTTTCATTTGATACAATTTTTTCAAAATACATTTGAACCCAGGATGGTATTCCAGCTATAATTGTCATTTTTTCTCCAACTGTTTCTTCAATGATTTTATCAACCTTTTCTTCCCAATCATCAATACAGTTTGTAGACCAGGAAGGCTTTCTGTTATTTAAGAAAAGTTTTGGAATATAATGGGCGCTAATCCCTGAAAGCCTGCCTAAATAAACTCCGTTTTTTTTCTCTAGCTCAGGGCTTCCCTGTAAAAACATATGTTTCCCGTTAATAGGTTTGAAATTTTTAGTTTTTAAAAAATAGTTTAAAAGCGCATCTCTAGCAGAATTTATATGTGTTTTAATAGACTCTTTTGTTATTGGGATGTATTTTGCTCCCGAAGTTGTTCCGCTTGTTTTTGCAAAGTAAAGTGGTTGTCCTGGCCATAAAATATCTTTTTCTCCTTCAACAACTCTATCAACATATGGTTTTAGTCCTTCATAATCTCTTACTGGAACTCTCTTTTTAAAGTCCTCGTAAGATGATATTTTTGAAAACCCATGATCTTGGCCAAAGGTTGTGCTTGATGCAGAGGTAATAAGTTTATTAAATGTTTTAGACTGCCATTTAATAGGGTTTGTAATCCATTTTTGATTTCTTCTTTTAATCAGTTTAGCAAATAATATTGTGATTATTGTTTTCATTTAGAATTCAATATAACTCTCTGGATCAACAGGTTCTCCCTGATACCATAATTCAAAGTGAAGGTGTGGCCCTGTTGTTAATGATCCTGTATTACCCGTAAAGGCAATTATCTCTCCTGTTTCTATTCTATCACCTTGGGTTTTCATGATAGAAGAATTATGCTTATAAATGGACGTTAAACCGTTTAAGTGCTCTAATATTATTACAAACCCTGTCTCTGATGTCCATTCAGCAAAAACAACAATCCCCTCGCTAATTGAATGAACAGGAGAATTCTCAGGCATAGCGATATCTACTCCATAATGCTTGCTTTCATAATCAAATCCTGAGGATAAGCCTCCTTTTACAGGGGGAAATAAAACTGTTGTAAACCTTTCTCCTTGAAGATCAAAAGCATTGTATTTATCTTCTTCATCAACTAAAGCTCTTAAAAGTGAGTCCTCCAGGTTTGTTTTGACAATCTCAAGCTCTAATGGGTTAACCTCAATGTTTTCTGAGTTTTGATCTAAATCTTCAATAGAAATATTGCCTGATAATAAATCTTTTAAGGAATTTATGTATTTGCCTTGGCTTATATAAAGGCTTTCTAATGAGTCTAATTTCATGGAGTTTTCTACAGCGTTCTCTCTAAGCTCAATACTGGTGTAGCCTCTAAAGTATTCTTTTAGTGGAGTAACGTATATTAACATGAAAGATGTTGATAGTAACAATAAAAAAGCAAACAAGGATGAGGCCACCAAGTTTACGGATGAAGATGAAAAAAGTTTTTTCTTTTCAAGTGTTTTCTCGTTTACTAAAAGAATATGAAACCTCTCAGACAGTTTATCAATTAGAGTATGTTTTTTCTTTTTTGGCATTAATGCAAATATATGTATAGTTGAGCATAAGTTATTATCTGTTTAATAAATTCATATTACAAAAAATAATTCTGTAAATTTGATAAAAGGAACTTAGTTCCATAAATTTTCAAATATGATAGGTGGACCTCAAATTATTTTAATTGTTATCGTTGTTCTTTTACTGTTTGGTGGCAGAAAAATTCCTGAGCTTATGAGAGGGCTTGGTAGTGGTATTAAGGAGTTTAAAAAAGCTACTAAAGAAGATGAAGAAGAGGATTCTAAAGAATAATTATTCTAGTTAACAAGCTTCATTGTTGTTATTATCGTGTTTAATTCAAACATGTAATTTCTTTTGCTTTCAGATGGTGCAAATGAAAACCCTTCTATTACAATATTTCTTTTATTAATGCTGTCTTTGATTATATAGTTTATATATGGTCCTGCCATAAAGTCGTTTTGAACCTCCCAAGTTCCCTTTGTAAGTATCGCATCCATACTGTTTACTTTTGTTTTATAATAATATGGTAAATATGCTCTTTCTGTTATCATATATGACCCTGGTGACTCTTCCAGGCACAAAAAGTTCTCCAATTGAATCTCTAATTTTAGGTATTCGTTCTTCTATCTTCTCCAAGTTCTATATCAAGTGGAAGGGTATATGCGATAATATTTAAATGTCCCTTGACCACTTTCTTTTCTATCCATGTAAAATTAGCTGTATCTTTTACTGTTTGATATGCATCTGGAAAAGTTAAGGTTATTCCAAATCTTTCTGTAAGCTCCTTATCCTGTATTTAAGGATTTTGACATTCTTTTAATCTTTTCAACTCTTTCATTTTCATCAATTGACCTCATCAAAAGACTCTTGTTTTCCTCAAAATAAAAGCTCATTACCTCGTCATCTTCTCCTGTTATAATCGCTGCTATTTGTGGTCTTGCCCAAAGATTTTTTATTAATTTAAACCCTTGTTCAGTAGTGTCTTTATTGAACACTACTATGTTTCGTCCACTTCTTGCAAAACCACTAAAAATAGACGGGTCTAAGTGGTATAAATCATATTTTGGCTCGTCAAAAGGCAGCCCTTCGTAAGGCTCTGTTAAAGATGTTTGTACCTGTTTTCCTAAATTTTTTCCCCAGGAGCTTTTGCTCATAACTATAGTTAACGCATTCATGTTTCCATTTGATTCTGGCACAAATGCCTGAGAGCTATTTGATTGACAGGCAATAATAAGCGAAGAAAACAATAATGGAAGTATGTTTTTAATAATCATTTGATAAAGCTTTAACTCCAGGCAGAGTTTTACCTTCTAGACTTTCTAAAAGCGCTCCTCCTCCAGTAGAAATATAGGTAACCCATTCTTTATTTCCAAGCTTTTTTAAGGCAGCTATTGAATCGCCCCCTCCCACTATAACATTGACCCCGTTTTCCTTTGCTTGTTTAAGAGAGGTGCATATTGATTTTGTTCCTTTAGAAAACTGTTCTTTTTCAAAAACACCCATTGGGCCATTCCAAAACACTGTATTACTTGAAAGAATTGTTTGATTAAATTTTTCAATAGATCTAGAGCCTATGTCGAGACCCATCCAGCCCTCTTCTATTTCACCTGATTTAAAAGTCTTTATCTGATCGTTATTGTCAAAGTCTGTAGAGGCAATAGAGTCGTCGGGTAAAACAACCTCTTTCCCTGATTCTTCAGCTATTTTTAGTATTTCTTTAGCGCTGGCAATAAGTCCATCCTCAAATAATGAGTTACCTATATTACCTCCTTTAGCCTTAATAAAAGTATAGGCCATTCCGCCCCCAATAATAATTTTATCTACTTTATGAATAAGGTTGTATAGGATCTTTAGTTTACTTGATACTTTAGCCCCTCCTAAAATTGCTAGTACTGGTTTTTTTCCTTTCTCTGCTATTTCATTGATAACTTCAAGCTCTTTCTGTAGTAGTTTACCTGCAAACTTTTTTCCCTTAAAGAACTTTGCAATAAGTGCGGTTGATGCATGCTCTCTGTGGCTCGTTCCAAAAGCGTCATTTATATAAACATCTCCCAGTTTAGAAAGGTTTTCGGCAAAAGTCATGCTACCCTCTGTTTCTTCATCATAAAATCTTAAGTTTTCCATTAAGATAATCTGACCAGGTTTTAATAATAATGTGGCCTTTTCTGCATCTCTTCCTACACAATCTTCATGAAATAATACAGGCCTATCCATAACAGCAGAAACTGTCTCAACAATATTTTTTAGAGATAGTGTCTTTTCTTTTCCTTTGGGTCTTCCAAGGTGAGAAATCAAGACACATGAGCCTCCTAATTTTATAACCGTGTTTACCGTTTCTTTACAAGCCTCAATTCTTGTAGTGTCTGTAACTGAGCTGTTTTTATCTAAGGGAACATTCAAATCAACTCTTATAATCACCCTCTTGTTGCTTAAATCTTGATTCTCTAGGTAAAACATGTTGATATTATTTTGTTGACAAAGATATAATATGCTATATATTTGAGTATGAATTTAGATAGAATTTTAGGTCAAGCTCACATTAAAAAAAAGATCTACAACTCTATTGAAAAAAATAAATATCCTCAATCAAAAATCATTGTTGACAAGGATGGTTATGGTGGTTTAAATTTAGCTGTTGAAATTTCTAAAGAACTTCTCAAGAAAAACAGCTCCTTTAATGGTGATGTCCTAGATCATCCTGATCTTTATTTTTCTTTTCCTTCTTTTGCCTCCTTAAAGGACAAAGAAAACGTATATGCTGAATGGTTATCTTTTGTTAAACAACATCCTTTTTCTGATTTACAAAAATGGTCTAACTTCATTGGAAACTCAACATCTCAAGGTTCTATAAAAGTTCCTGAGATAGATAAAGTTCAAAAAAAAGCTGTTTTAAAACCTTTCATGGGGGGTAATAAAGTTTTTGTTTTTTGGGGAGCGGAAACAATGATGGCTCAGACCTCAAATAAGCTTTTGAAGATTCTAGAAGAACCACCAGTCAACACATACTTTATTTTAATAACAAATAGTCTTCAGGAGGTTTTACCTACAATTATTTCAAGGTGTCAAATTTCTAATTTAATTCCTGTTAACTATGATGATCACAAAATTTTTCTTGAAAACTCTTTTGATGGGATTGATTATGACCTAATTATCCGTTCTTCAAGGGGGAGCATAGCAAGGTCTATGAATTATATTGGAGAAGAAGCCTCTTCAATATCTCATGAAGAGCATTTTGTTGATTGTTTAAGGTTTGCTTTTTTAGCCAAAAAGAGTAAAAAAGCTGTTTTGGATTTAACTAAATGGGCAGAAAGACTTTCTTCTAATTCAAGAGAACAGCAAAAGGAGTTCCTGAGTTATTGTTCCTTTCTTGTTAGAGAGGCCATGCTTGTTAGTTATAAATCTGAAAATCTTACTTCTTTTATTTCAAGTTCTGACTTTAAAATAGAGAAGTTATCCCCTTTTATTCATAGCAGAAACATAATAGAGATTATTGACTTGGTTGAGGACTCTCATTATTCAATCTCTAGAAATGTGAATTCAAAGATTGTGTTTACCAACTTTGCAATTCATCTAACTAAACTTATCAACCTTTCCGAAAATTAATCTCTTTTAAAAACATATACTGATGAGGAATAATTTGATGAGAATAAAGCTAAAGTATTTGAGATCAGCCCTATTATAATTGCAGAAATCCATGGAAAATAAGACTTTTTGTTTTTTTCAGACAAGTAAGAGACGTAATAAGAATCTAAAGCTAGAGGTCTTTTAAAAACAAGTGAAAGTCCATAACAAGACATAAAGTTTAATAGCGACTTATGGTTAAAGTGATAAAGGTGTCTTGGAACATCCCAGGCAGCCCAGTGGTTTTTATAATATTTTGCATCAAAACAATCTCTATTTGGAACAGCTATAACTAAAAATCCATTTTTGTTCACCCTCTCCAGTATTTGGGGGAAAACCTTTTTTAGATCTGGAATGTGTTCAAGCACATGCCACATCATTATCATATCTGCTTGAAAATCAGCATTTTGAGACAAGTTAATGTTGTTTGAGCTGTTTCCTTTAAGTGGATCATAGGTGAATATTTTTTTTCCTTTTTTTTCTAAATACTTTGCAAACTTTCCATCGCCAGCACCATAGTCAAGAACACTCCTAGATTCTTTAAGCTGTTTCATTAAAAGAATTCTTTTATAGACAAACATTAACCTTTGAGAAAAGCTGTATAAAAAACCTAACAGTCCTTTTTTATCAGAATGAGGAATATAATTCTCTGATTGGTAATAACTCAAATGGTTGTGATTTTCTTTAACCTCAGTCCAGGTTATGCCAGTCTCAGAGTCTGTATAAAGTTCAAAAAACTCGTTAGACACTATAAAGTCTTTAATCTTGATTAAAAATTTGTCTTTTTGTAGTTTACGTTTCACGTGGAACATCTATCTGCCCATTTTAACAAGCAAGACACTAATATCGCTTGGCTTAATGCCGCTTATTCTAGATGCTTGAGAAAGGGTTGATGGTTTAATTTTATTAAGTTTTTCCTTAGCTTCATGCGAAAGAGAAGCTAGAGGGTTATAGTCAAAGTTTTTAGGAATTTTAATGTTTTCAAGACTTTGAAGTTTATCCGCATTTCTTTTTTCCTTTTCAATATACCCTTTGTATTTAATTTGAATTTCTGTTTGCTCTAACACATCGCTGTCAAGCTTGTTTTCTTCTATGTAGTGTTTAACAGAACCCACTTTATTGATGTCCTCTTGTTTAATGTTTGGTCTTGAGTAAATTTTAGCAAGCTTGGCTTTTTGAGGGACAGGCTCATAACCAACAGAGTTTAAAATATTATTCACTTCATCTAGATCAAAACTTGTTTCCTCAAAAAACTTTACAAAACCTTCTACTTTTTCTTGCTTATCTATAACTCGCTTGAGCCTTTTCTCGGAAGCCAATCCTAAATTAAAAGACTTTTCTGTTAGCCTTATGTCAGCATTATCTTGTCTTAAAAGTGTACGATATTCTGCTCTTGAGGTAAACATTCTATAGGGCTCTTCAGTGCCCTTGGTTATTAGATCATCTATTAGCACGCCAATGTAAGCTTCACTTCTAGTTAGAATTAGAGGATCATTAGAAAAGGCCTTAGATACAGCATTAATTCCAGCCATCAGTCCCTGTGCTGCAGCCTCTTCATAACCTGTTGTTCCATTTATTTGACCTGCAAAGAATAGGTTTTCTATAAGTTTTGTCTCTAACGTTAAGGTTAGCTGGGTTGGGGGGAAATAATCATATTCTATTGCATATCCAGGCCTGAATAACTTTACATTTTTAAACCCTTTAATTTCTTTTATGGCTGAATACTGAACATCTTCTGGCATTGAAGTTGAAAATCCATTAACATAAACCTCTACAGTATTAACACCCTCCGGCTCAACAAATATTTGATGATGGTCTTTCTCTGAAAACCTGTAAATTTTATCCTCAATTGATGGGCAGTATCTTGGACCAGTGCTGTTTATACTACCGTTAAACATAGGCGACCTATCAAAAGAGTTTGCCATGATCTCGTGTACATTAGAATTGGTGTGTGTAAGATGACAGCTGGTTTGTTTTTGAACTGGCTTTACACTGTCTAGATAGCTAAATTTTCCTGGGTTTAAGTCACCTGGCTGTTCTTCCATAAGCGAATAATCTAGAGATCTTCCGTCAACCCTAGGGGGTGTGCCTGTTTTCATTCTTCCTGAAGAAAAACCATAGGACTCTAAGTCAGCGGTAATGCCTGTAGAAGATTTCTCTCCAACTCTTCCTCCTCCAAAATTTTTCTCCCCTACATGAATTAGTCCGTTTAAAAAAGTTCCATTCGTTAGAATAACTGTTTTTGAAAAAATTTTATTTCCTAGGCCAGTTTTAACTCCCTGTATAATTTTATTTTTAATAATTAACCCAACTACCATGTCCTGGTAGAAGTCAAGGTTGGGTGTTTTTTCTAGCAGCTCTCTCCACTTAAGAGCAAACTGTGCTCTGTCTGACTGAACTCTTGGGCTCCACATTGCGGGTCCTTTAGACTTGTTCAACATTTTAAACTGAATAGCTGTTAGGTCTGAAACAATACCACTGTAGCCGCCAAGAGCATCAATCTCTCTGACAATTTGCCCTTTAGCAATTCCTCCCATAGCTGGGTTACACGACATTTGACCTATTGTCTGAAGGTTCATGGTCACCAATAAGGTTTTAGCTCCAAGGTTAGCTGAAGCTGCAGCAGCTTCTGCACCGGCATGGCCCCCGCCAACAACAATTACATCATATTTGGTTTCAAACATCTAATTTAGTTTCACGTGAAACAGCAGAAATGAACTCCTCTTCTTTCAACCTCATTGTTTTTTTTTCATTAGGAGACTTGTCTTTATATCCCATACAATGAAAAAGAGCGTGAGACACAAGCCTAATGCATTCATTTTCAAGTGTTTGAGAGTTCTCTTTTGCATTCTCAATCATCATGTCTTTTGAAATATAAACCTCTGCAGAGATTGTTTTGTTTTCAGAATAATCAAAAGTAATTATATCTGTGTCCGTTGTATGATTAAGATAGTCTTTGTTTAAAGAGTACATTTTTTTAGAATCAACGAAGTTATATTCAATGTTGTCGACTTCAAACCCTTCAGAAGAGGCAAAACTCAGAAGCATTGACGAAACCGCAGTCTTATTTAAGAAGTGATTTGAGGTGCCTAAAAATTTGATATTCTGCATATTTGGACAAATATAAATCAATTCTTTAGGATAATTTCAATAAGGAAGAATATGGTGTTATATTTGAAGAATGTTAGAAAGAGCTCGATTTGCGCCAAGCCCTACTGGGCCACTTCATATTGGAGGCTTAAGAACAGCCCTTTTCAATTTCCTAGTAGCTAAGAAAAGTGGCGGTAGTTTTATACTTAGAATAGAAGATACTGACGCAAAAAGAACTGTAAAGGGTGCAGAAAAACACATAATAGACTCGTTAAAGTGGTTAGGTTTAGATTTTGATGAAGGCCCAGTAAGGCAAAGCAGTAGAGGGAATTTATACAAGAAAAGTGTTTCAATTTTAATTGAAAAAGGATTAGCGTACTATGCTTTTGACACACCGAATGATCTAGAAAAAGCACGAGAGCAATCTGGGGGGAATTTTAAATACAACTTTACAACCAGAATGGAAATGTCTAATTCTCTCACTTTAACTAACGATGAGACAGAGTCCCGCATACAGAGAGGTGGGTATTCGGTAAGAATGGTGGTTCCAGAAAAAAGAACAATTAAGGTTGTTGACCAAGTTAGGGGAGGGTTAAGCTTTAACTCTGAAGAGCTTGAGGATAAAATAATAATGAAATCGGATGGAATGCCTACCTATCATCTAGCGAATGTTGTTGATGACCACGATATGAAAATAACATCTGTTATAAGAGGAGAGGAATGGTTGTCTTCACTCCCCTCTCATGTTCTTTTATATGAACATTTTGGATGGACACCTCCCAAATTTTATCACCTTCCATTGATATTAAAAAGTAGTGGGGCAGGAAAACTTTCTAAAAGAGATGCTGATGAACAAGGCCACCCCGTCTTTGCGGTAAAATGGGAGGAGTCAGCAGGGTTTAAAGAAGCCGGCTTTACCTCAGAAGGTTTAGTTAACTACCTGGCACTATTAGGCTGGAATAATAGCTCTGATAAGGAAAAGTACACGCTCTTTGAATTGATTGATGAATTTAATGATAGCGGAATTAATAAGTCAGGTGCTAGATTTGACTACAAGAAAGCTTTATGGATAAACCATTTACACATAAAAGATTTTTCAGCTGAAAAAGTTCTTGCACTTTCAGAAAAAGCAGCAACACAATTAGGAGAAAAATATTCTTCAGAGATAACTGAAGAAATTATTGATTTAATAAAGGAAAGGCTAAATACGGCTCTTGACATAGACAAAGAGCTTGCTGTTTTTACAGGCCAACCTAAAGAGTATGACTCAGGTGTTATTGAAAAAATTAACAGAGAGATAATCTTTGATGTTTTAAATTTTTGTAAATTAAGTGAGGAGTTGATCTCGAACCCTAAGGCACTTAAAGAACAGCTAATGTCATTTGGATCTGAGAAAGGGATTTCTTTTGGAAATATAATGAAGTCACTTCGTCTTTCTTTAGTAGGAAATCTGTCTGGGCCTGATTTGTTTAAAATAATTGAAATTATAGGGCCTGAGGAAACCCTTCATAGAATTGAAAGTTTAACTAATAAAATTTAAAAAATGAGTTTATTTACAACACCCTTAATCATATTATTTCTTTTTTTCATCCTTATGTCTACAGTGTTTATTGTGAAGCAACAGTCTGCAGCATTAGTGGAAAGATTCGGAAAGTTTCAGTCCGTTCGCGGGCCTGGTCTTCACGTAAAAATTCCACTTATTGACAGAATTTCAGGTAGGCTAAGTTTAAAAGTATTACAGCTTGATGTTGTAGTGGAAACAAAGACTAGTGATGATGTTTTTGTAAAACTAAAAGTTTCCGTTCAATACAGGGTAGTTGATTCTAAAGTGTTTGACGCTTTTTATAAACTTGATTTCCCTCAAGATCAAATCACGTCCTATGTTTTTGATTTAATTCGTTCTAAAGTTCCGAAGATGAAGCTAGATGATGTTTTTTCAAAACAAGATGATATTGCGGTTGCCGTAAAACAATCATTAGGTGAGGCAATGGATGAATATGGGTATTTTATTGTTAAAGCCCTTGTAACAGATATTGAGCCTGATTCTTTGGTTAAAATAGCTATGAACCGAATTAATGCAGCTGACAGGGAAAAAACAGCAGCTCAGTATGAAGGTGATGCTGCAAGGATATTAATGGTAGAAAAAGCAAAAGCTGAAGCAGAAAGCAAAAGACTTCAAGGTCAAGGTATTGCAGACCAAAGAAGAGAAATTGCTAAGGGTATAGAAGATTCTGTTGGAACACTGGGTTCTGTTGGTATAAACTCTCAAGAAGCGTCTGCTCTTATTGTTGTTACTCAACATTATGATACTCTTCAGTCAATAGGGGGAGAAACAAACTCTAATTTAATTCTTCTTCCTAACTCTCCTCAAGCGGGAAGCACAATGTTAAATGATATGGTTGCGGCCTTCACTGCAAGTAGCAAAATTGGTGAAGCAATGCAAAGAGAAAATCAAAAAACCTCTAATGCTGAAACAAAAAAAATTATCTCACAAAAACCTCAAGAACCTCAGAAGCCTGAGTTTGGTGAGTTTGAAGGTGAGTAATGTGGTTGGTTATTTTTTCCAACCATCTCTTAACCCTACAGTTTTATTAAACTCTAGGGTTTTTTTATTTGCTGTTCTTACAAAATATCCTAATCTCTGAAACTGATATTGTTGTCCTTCAGTGGATTCTGCAAGATAAGGCTCTATATAAGCCTCTTTTATCTCAAGTGAATTTTCGTTAACCTCACCCTTTAAGTCACCCCCCTTGCCTGGCTCTGGAACCTTAAATAGCCTATCATAAACATTTATTCTTGCTTTTACAGTGTCAGCTGCAGAAACCCAATGAACAGTTCCTTTAACGCGCCTATTGCTTTCAGGTGTGTTTGATCCGCTTTTGCTTTTTTTATCATACTCACACAAAACCTCTATAATGTTTCCTTTTACATCTTTAACTAAGTCTACAGCTTTAATAATATAAGCGTTTTTTAACCTAACCTCTTCTCCTAGAGAAAGTCTAAAAAACCCTCCTCTGGGTTTTCTTGAAAATCTTCTTTTTCAATATAAAGAGTGCTTGAAAAATTAATCTCCCTAGTTCCTAGAGCTTTATCTTGTGGGTTAATTTCAAAATTAATTTTTTCCCCAGCCTCCTCTTGATAGTTAATTATTTTTAATTTTAATGGATTCATTACACCCATTGCTCTTGGAGCAACTTCATTAAGGTGAGTTCTTATACAAAACTCTAACAAAGATGCGTCGATGACGTTTTCCCTTTTAGAGATACCCACTGTTAAAGCAAAGTTTTTTAATGCCTCGGGCGTGTAGCCTCTTTTTCTTAAACCTGAAATAGTCGGCATTCTTGGGTCATCCCATCCTTCCACAAGTTTTGCCTCTACAAGTTCTGCAAGCTTTCTTTTACTTGTAATTGTATATGAGAGATTTAATCGTGAAAACTCTCTTTGTTTTGGCCTTATTCCTTTTATTGGACTAATTGCATCTAAAAACCAATCATATAGCTCTCGGTGTGGTTCAAACTCTAAAGTACACAGTGAATGTGATATCTGCTCTATATAGTCTGACTCACCATGCGTCCAGTCGTACATAGGGTAGATCTTCCAGTTCCCTTTTGTCCTGTGATGATCCACATTCATAACCCTATACAGCACGGGGTCTCTCATTAACATGTTTGGTGAGGCCATGTCTATTTTTGCTCTTAACACATGTTCCCCTTGGTTATGCTCTCCATCCAACATCTCCTTGAAAATTTTTAAACTTTCTTCTTTATTTCTGTTTCTAAACGGACTTAGCTCTCCCTGTTTTGTTGGGGTTCCTTTTTGCACAGCCATCTCCTCTGATGTTTGAGAGTCTATATACGCTAACTCCTTTTTAATTAAGTCTGTTGCCCAACCATGAAGCTGATCAAAATAATCAGAAGCATAACATTCTTTGTCCCAGTTAAAACCCAACCAATTAATATCATGCTTAATTGCATCCACATACTCTTTTGCTTCTTTTTCTGGGTTTGTATCATCAAAGCGAAGGTTTACAGGTGAGTTATATTTTTCTCCTAAATTAAAGTTTAGACAAATTGCCTTTAAGTGCCCTATATGAAGGTAACCGTTTGGCTCTGGGGGGAACCTAAACCTAAGGTTCTTTTTTTCGAATCCTCTTGCAATATCTCCGTCAATAATTTGTTCAATAAAATTTGGTCCTTTTTTCTTCACGAAGTCAAAGATATTGAAAAGCAAACAAGAAAATGTGATAGCTTTTATATCTTTGATAAAAATTTGTCAAAAATCTCTGTAAATAACGCCTGGTTTTATTCTTTTCATGGTTGCCTCCATGAGGAAAGTGTTATTGGTGGTGAATATATTGTAAGCGCAGTGGTTGAAACAGACACTTCTTTGGCTGATCAAAATGATCTTCTTGAAAGCACTGTTGATTATGTTGCTATTTATAATGTT
This sequence comes from Candidatus Marisimplicoccus framensis, assembly GCA_905182065.1. Classification (GTDB taxonomy): domain Bacteria; phylum Bacteroidota; class Bacteroidia; order Flavobacteriales; family Flavobacteriaceae; genus Marisimplicoccus; species Marisimplicoccus framensis. Next base: position 460,444 of record CAJIZN010000001.1, on the reverse strand, counting down.
TTAAAAAAAGAAATGGACACTCCTTCAAAACTTCTAGAAGTTGTGCTTGAAAGAATAATTGAAGGAATTAAAAAAATTGACAATAATATTGATTCTATTGATGTTAGCATCAAAAAACTTTCTCCTCCTATTGGTGGAAATGTTGATTCTGTTGAATTAAGAAAGAAAGTTTAATCTTTTTTTTATTTTTGCACTTAATGGCATTGTGGCCGAGTGGCTAGGCGGAGCTCTGCAAAAGCTTTCACAGCGGTTCGAATCCGCTCGATGCCTCAACTAACGACTTGAAAATCAAGTCTTTTCTTTATTTGGTCTGCTTTTATAAGCATTACCCTTATCTTATCACCAAGCTGATATTTTTTTCCTTTTTTCTCTCCTACAAACCTATGGTTCTTCAGGTCGTATGTAAAATAGTCACCTGGTAAATCTTTTGCTTTAACCAGCCCTTCGCATTTGTTTTCTACAATCTCCACAAAAATTCCCCTAGGTATAACTCCTGATATAACAGCCTCAAATATTTCCCCCTCCTTATCGGACATGTACTTAATCTGCATAAGCTTGATAGAATCACGCTCTGCTTTTGTTGCAAGTATCTCCATGTGTGTAGAGTGTTTGCATAAAGATTCTAGTTCTTCAGTTTTAATCTTTTCTTTTCCAATCTCTGCTTGAATGAGCCTATGAACTAAGACATCTGGATATCTTCTTATAGGCGATGTGAAATGAGTGTAGTTTTCAAAAGCAAGCCCATAGTGTCCAATGTTTTTTGTTGTATACTCTGCTTTACTCATACTCCTGATCATTAGGGTGTCAATTAAGTTTTGTTCGTTCTTCCCAAAACAACTCTTTCAGCAACTCGTTAAGTGAGTTGTTCATTTTTGAGCCTGAAATCTTAAGATTGTAACCTAGTCTTTTTACTACTGTTTGTAGGTTTTCTAGTTTTTCTTCATTTGGTTGATCGTGAACCCTGTAAACAAATCTTTCATTGCTTTTTCTCATTTTTTCCGCCACTTTTTTGTTCGCCAACAACATGAATTCCTCTATTAATTTGTTTGCACTTTTTGATGTTTTAAAAAGTATTTTTTTTGGTTGGTTTTTTTCATCTAACTGAAACTTAATTTCTGATTTATCAAAAATAATAGCCCCGCTGCTAATTCTTTGCTTTCTAATTGTTTTAGCTATACCATTAAGTGTTGTTATTGCCTCAACAATTTTTTGTGTAACCCTTTTTTCTTCTTTTAAAATTGTTACTTCTTTTGGTATTTCTGTTGTTTCGTTTTCTATTATGTGTTGAGCCTCTTCATATGAAAGCCTACAATCAGACTCTGTTACTGTTTTTCCAAACCACTCCTCCACTACCTCTCCATTTTTTTTTATTATAAATACAGCAGAAAAAGTAAGCTTTTCCTCATTTGGTCTTAGTGAACAAAGGTTGTTAGAGAGTGTTTCTGGCAACATAGGTATAACCCTGTCGACAAGATAAACGGATGTAGCTCTGTTTTGTGCCTCGTCGTCTATTTTTGATCCGGGGGTTACATAGTGCGACACGTCTGCAATGTGAATTCCCACCTCGTATTTATTGTCAGATATTGGCTTGAAAGATATAGCGTCATCAAAATCTTTTGCGTCTGCTGGGTCAATTGTAAAAGTCATGGTCCCCCTCATGTCTCTTCTCTTTTCAATTTCCTCTTTCTCTATTTCTTTTTTTATTTTAACCGCCTCATCTTCAACTTCTTTTTCAAAATCTGTTGACAAACCATACTCGTATAAAATTGAATATGCGTCTAGTGCGTCTTCTCCAAAACCAAAACTCCTAACTATCCTTCCTTCAGGTGATCCTTTTGCTTTATCCCATTTTTTTATTTCTACCGCTACTTTTTCTCCCTCCTCATAGTCTTTCATTTCTTCTTTTTCAATAAAAAAATCAGTATACATTCTTTCGTTCCTTGTGTTAACAAAAGCATACTCTTTTTGTTTTTGAAAAACCCCAACAAACACCTCTTTGTTTCTTTTAACAACCTCGACCACCTTTCCTTCGTATTTGTTTCTACTGTTTTTGCTTCCCACAACAACGCTCACAACATCACCGTGCAGACCTTTGTTAAGGTTTCTTTGTTCTATCAAGACGTCTCCATCTAAATCATCACAAACAACGTATCCTCTCCCAGTGGATGTTATTTCTAACCTTCCCTCTGCTGAGTTTGTTTCAATGGTTGGTGCCACAAAATTCCCGCTTTCCATTTTTATTATTTTTTCTTTTTTCAAGAGTGAGTTTAAAACCATCACTATGTCATCCCTTCCCTTTTGATCATTAACTTTAATAGAAAAAGCTATTTTCTTGTAATTAAACTCTCTATTGGGGAAACTTCTTATCAAAGAGATAATCCTTCTCTCCAACACCTTAAGATCCTTCTTCTTCTTTGACATTTTTTGTTTTTTTAAAAATCAAAGATACTGTTAATAAAACCTAGTTTTCTTTTTATTATCAATAAACATCTAAACATAATTATTATAATTCTATTTAATAAATTAACTAGTATATTATAGGGTGTTAATTTCTTTATAAAAAGGGTGTTGAAATAAAGAAGCAAACAAAAAAAGAACTTTTCCAACAAGTAATCAACAATATAAAAAACTGATTAACAGATTAAAGAAAAGGAAATAAACAATTGTTAGTAAAACAAAAAGAAAAGAAAAGTTTATAAGTAAATTGAACAAAACAACAAAAGGAGTGTTAAGAAAACAACAAGAATTGTTGAAAAAAAACAAATCAAATAGTTATTAAGAATAACAAACAACTATTAACAACATATTAAAAAACAATAAAGGATTTACTAATTTGATAAACATGAGAATAGCAATAGGAAATGATCACGCAGGTGTAGGGGTGAAAGAGAAAATACAGGAACATCTGAGAAAAAAAAGGACACCAGGTTATCAACAAAGGGTATGATGGAGAAGAAAGCGTAGACTATCCTGATTTCATACACCCGGTCGCAAAAGATAGTAAAGGAAAAAAAAGCAGATATAGGCGTGATAGTTTGTGGAAGCGGAAACGGAGCAGCAATGACAGCCAACAAACACAAAGGGGTGAGAGCGGCAATATGTTGGAGTGAAGAAATAGCCTCCTTAGCTAAACAACACAACAACGCAAACATCATAAGCATCCCGTCAAGATTTTTAAAAGAAGAAGAGATACTAAACATTGTTGATGTTTTTATAAAAGAGGAATTTGAGGGAGGAAGGCATGAGAGAAGAATAAAAAAAATTGATAATAATGATTGAGTGGAAAGAGCAAAAGTTTTCTGATTTAAACACAAAAGAGCTTTATGAAATTTTTAAATTAAGGTGTGAGGTGTTTGTTGTGGAGCAAGAGATCCTCTATAATGATTTTGACGATAAAGACTATAAAGCAATTCATTTATCAGGGTTTAAAAAAGGCAAGCTAATGGCTTATGGAAGAATCTTTAACAAAGGAGATTACTATCCAAACAACCCAGGGTTTGGAAGGGTGGCTGTCGTAGAAAGGGAAAGAGGGAATGATTACGGAAAAGAACTTGTTAAAAAGTGCATGGAGGTTTGTGAAAGAAACTTTGAAGAAAAAGAGATAAAAATATCAGCACAAGCATACTTAGAAAAATTTTATTTAGACCTAGGTTTCGAGTATAGAGGAGAGAGATATATGGAGGACGGCATACCCCACTGTGCAATGTATTATAATAAAAAAACTAATTAACCTACCTTAAGCCCCAACCTTGTCTTGTAGAAAAAGAACTCACCACAAGCAAGCAAAGACAAGTCACGTATTAAGTGAACAGGGCTACCACCACCACCCTCTCTATAGTCATCAGATGCAGTCAAACACAAACTAAGATCATTAACGGGTTTAATTTTACCATCATCCTCAAAAACAAATTGTTGTTTAGGGTTTTTATCACAACCACGAAGAATTAAACCAGAAGAAGATTCTGCGCTTTCTGCCTCCATACAGACATTAAAAAAAGGAAGGTTAAACTCACCATTACTAATTTTGGAAACATCAAAACCCTGATCAACAGACACAGACCCTTGGTAAGAATAACACGAGTGGGTTTGTAAAGCTTTATTAACATCAGCGTTGGTTTTATAACCAGTCATATCTATACAAAAACCTCTTGTATCGTTTAAATTATTTAACAAATAAACCTCTACTGTTTCTAGCAAAACCTCTTTCTTCAAGGGGCTCTACAAGCATCAACCTCGGATTGCTTGTCACAGGAGGAAAAGAAAATTAGACAGGAAAAGAAAATAGACAAAACCCTCATTAGTAAATATAAATATTAATTAACCGACCTTAAGCCCCAGCTTTGTCTTTCAGAAAAAGCGGGATTACAAGCACTCATAAATAAATCACGAACAATGTAAATAGGTTTGTATCCACCTCCATACCAACCATAATCTGCAGAAGTAGTCAAGCACAAACTAAGATCATTCACTTGCTTGATTTTACCATCATCCTCAAAAACAAATTGTTGTTTGGGGTTTTTATCACATTCACGCAAAACTAAACCAGAAGAAGACCCCACATTTTCCACCTCCATACAGACATTATAAAAAGGAAGCTTAAACTCACCCTTACTAATTTTGGAAACATCAAAACCCTGATCAGAAGAAATGCCTCCACTTTCAAAATCACCACCAATCAACGTATTTATTTGTTCAGAATGACAAGTATGGGCACGTAAAGGCTTATCAAGACCTGCCATCATTGTTCTGAGGCGCCTGAGTGTTAGGTGTAATGCAGTAGGATTACTAGGATCAACAATAGCAGGAACAGAAGGTCTAGTAATACTAACATCTATATGTGCATTTATGTCTAGGCAAACACTACTCTTGACTTCTCGTGATGACAGATATTGAAGATTTTCAGGATATACAAAACCAGGATCTAAATTGTTTAACAAATATATCTCTGCAGTTTCAGGAAAACTCATTTCTACAACATCCACATCAGACCCTTACTGCACGAGGAAATAAAATAAAGAGGAAAATAAAACACAGAGATAAAAAAACCTATTCACAATTGTTATTTATAATCATTATAAATACGAATATAAATATTAAAAAAATTTTTTCAAAAGAGATTTAAAATCTTTTTCAATATCTAAAAAAGATGCAATCATATTAGAAGAATAAATAAACATAAACTTACCCGCTCCAACATCACCAAAGACATCTGCGTTTTTTCTTAGAACCTCACGAACTAATCGCTTCACTTTGTTTCGATCAACGGCTCTTGGAAAGTTTTTTTTAGGCACCGACACAACATAACCACTCTCTGTGGAATCATCCAGCTCAAAAATGCAGTGAAAAAAAGAAGAAGAACATCTTTTTCCTGAACTAAACAACGCCTCAATTTTTTTATTTCCCTTTATTGGTTTCACGATTCAAAAGCTTCTTTTAAAGACATACCATTATCTAACCGAACACCTTTTTCAGTGTCTTTTAAAACAACAATTTCGTTATATGGATCGTGTTGCATAAACAGCAAGGTGTCTTGCTCAACAGCAGATTTTAAAATACTGGACTTTTCATCCATAGTAACAAGTGGTCTAACATCATAACCCATTAAATAAGGAACAGGGATGTGCCCAGCTGTAGGGACAAGGTCAGAAGCAAAAAGGATAGTTTTTCCCTGGTATTTAACTTTAGGTAAAGCCATTTTTTCTGTATGACCATTTACTAAAAGAAGGTCTAGCCCAAGCTCAGGACAAACCCCATCTTCATCACCATCATAAAGTGTTAACTGACCAGACTCCATAAGAGGTAAAAGGTTTTCCTGTAAAAAAGAAGCCTTCTCTCTTGGGTTGGGACTAACAGTTGCCCACTCCCAATGACTTTTAGAACAATAAAAACGAGCATTTTTAAAAACAGGAACAATTTTATCACCCTCTCTCTTTGTGGCTCCACCACAATGATCAAAGTGAAGGTGGGTAAACAGAACATCCGTTATGTCGTTTGGGCTAAAACCAACGAGAGTTAAGAGAATTAAGCAAAGAGGCGTCACCGGATCGGGAGTAGTGGCTAAAAAACTTTTCGCTTTGTTTGTCGCCTAGTCCAGCATCAACCAAAATAAGTTTATCACCATCCTCAATAAGCAAACAACGTGCACTCATTTCTATTCTGTTTTTTGAATCAGCAGGATTTGTTTTTTCCCACAAGGGTTTTGGAACAACACCAAACATGGCACCACCATCAAGCTTAAAATTTCCAGTTTCAATTGAGTACAGTTTCACTAGTCGTTTATTTTAAGAACAGCCATAAAAGCTTGTTGAGGTATCTCAACACTTCCAACCATTCTCATTTTTTTCTTTCCCTTTTTTTGTTTCTCCAGAAGCTTTCTCTTTCTGGTTATATCTCCCCCATAAAGCTTAGCTGTAACATCTTTTCTAAAAGCTTTAATTGTTTCACGAGAAATAATTTTTGCACCAATTGCAGCTTGAACAGGAATGTCAAATTGCTGTCTAGGAATCAGTTCTTTTAGTTTTTCACACATTTTCCTACCCACTCTTAGTGAATTATCAACATGAATTAAAGAAGAAAGGGCATCAACAGGTTTACCGTTTAGTAAAATGTCAAGCCTAACAAGTTTAGAGGCAACAAAACCAGTTGGGGTATAATCCAAAGAGGCATAACCTTTAGATACAGATTTTAAACGATCATAAAAATCAAAAACAATCTCTGCAAGAGGTAGTTTAAAATTTAATTCGACCCTCTCAGTAGTTAGGTATCGCTGGTTTTTTATTTCACCTCTTTTTTCAATACAAAGAGTAAGAACATTACCAACAAACTCTGACTTTGTTATAATTGTAGCGTTGATATAAGGCTCTTCTACTCTGTTTAAACTTGAAGGGTCAGGAAGATCTGAAGGGTTGTTTACTAAAATTTTTGCAGAAGGATCTTTATTTACATAAGCATTATAGGAAACATTTGGAACAGTTGTAATAACAGACATATTAAATTCTCTCTGGAGACGTTCTTGTATTATTTCCAAATGAAGCATACCAAGGAACCCACATCTAAAGCCAAAACCTAAAGCCGCAGAGCTTTCAGGAGAAAAAACCAAAGAGGCATCATTTAATTGAAGTTTTTCCATGCTTGAGCGAAGATCCTCATAGTCATCTGTATCAACAGGGTAAATACCAGCAAAAACCATTGGCTTCACTTCCTCAAACCCCTCAATAGCAGGAACAGAAGCTTCATTAGCTAGAGTTATAGTATCTCCAACCTTAACATCTTTCGCGTCTTTAATCCCGGTAATTAAATAACCAACATCACCAGTTTTAATTACTTTTCTAGGCACCTGGCTAAGCTTTAAAGTTCCAACCTCTTCAGCACCATAATCTTTTCCTGTTGAAAGAAACTTAACTCTATCTCCTTTTGCAAGCTTACCGTTAACAACCTTGAAATAAGTCTCAATACCTCGGTAAGGATTAAAAACAGAGTCAAAGATCAAAGCCTGTAAAGGCATGTCTGGATTTCCCTCAGGAGAAGGGACACGATCAATAATTCCACGAATAATATCTTTAATACCCTCTCCAGTCTTTGCTGAAGCAAGAATAACCTCTTCAGGCTTGCATCCAATTAAAGTAACAATTTCATCCACAACAACCTCAGGGTTTGCAGAGGGCAAGTCTATTTTATTTACAACAGGAATAATCTCTAAATCATTATCAACCGCCAAGTACAAGTTTGAAATTGTTTGAGCTTGGATACTTTGTGCAGCGTCTACAACCAATAAAGCTCCCTCACATGCAGCAATTGCCCTAGACACCTCATAAGAAAAATCTACATGCCCAGGAGTATCAATCAGGTTTAAAATAAACTTTTCACCATTATCCTCGTAATCCATTTGAACAGCATGGGACTTAATCGTAATCCCTTTTTCTCTTTCAAGCTCCATGTCATCTAGAAGTTGATCTTTTTTCTCACGATCAGTAACTGACCCAGTAAAATCAAGAAGGCGATCAGCAAGTGTACTTTTACCGTGATCAATATGGGCTATAATACAGAAGTTACGTATGTTGTTTGACAAGTTATATATTTTGTACAAAGATACTTACTTTGTATAATCTTTACAGACAAGACCTAAATAAATTCAAGAATTGTTAATTTTGTCACATGGTTAAAATAGGCAACATAGAACTTCCACCGTTTCCCCTTCTGTTAGCGCCCATGGAAGATGTTAGTGACCCTCCCTTTAGAGCTTTATGTAAGGAGCAGGGTGCGGATGTTGTTTATACTGAATTTATATCGAGTGAAGGCTTAATAAGAAACGCAGCTAAAAGCACAAAAAAACTTGACATTTATACAAAAGAGCGTCCTGTTGGAATTCAGATTTTTGGATCAAACCTTGATTCTATGCTTGGCGCTGTTGATATTGTTGAAAAAACCAATCCGGATATAATAGACATCAATTATGGTTGCCCGGTTAAAAAAGTTGTGTGTAAAGGAGCGGGAGCAGGAATACTTAAAGACATTCCTTTAATGGTTAGCCTAACAAAAGAAATAGTAAAGAGAACCAATCTCCCAGTAACAGTGAAAACCAGACTTGGATGGGATGAAAAAACAATTAGAATTGTTGAGGTAGCAGAAAGATTACAAGATGTAGGAATAAAAGCAATATCTATTCACGGAAGAACAAGAGCTCAAATGTATAAAGGAGATGCAGACTGGACAAAGATTGCAGAAATCAAGAATAACCCAGAGAATGCATATTCCTGTTTTTGGAAACGGAGACGTAAACAGTCCAGAAAAAGCAAAGGAAATGAGAGATGAATATGGTCTAGATGGGGCAATGATTGGAAGAGCATCAATTGGAAACCCTTGGTTTTTTAATCAAGTTAAACATTACTTACAAACAGGAAAAAAAATAGACGAACCATCAATTGCAGAGAGAGCAGAGATGGCAATAAGGCATCTAAAGATGGCGCTTGAATGGAAAGGAGATGTTCTAGGTGTGCTAGAAACTAGAAGACATTACGGAACTTATTTTAAAGGGATTGCAAACTTTAAAGAAACTAAAAGTAGAATATTAACAGAAAACGATCCAGCAACAATACTTCAAGAACTAGATCGTGTTAAAAAAAGTTTTTTCGAAAAAGAGCTTGCTTAGGAGCGACTTCCTTTATGAGTTGACCAAGCAGAGGTAAGAAGACCGAGAAAAAAGATTGTTAAAAAGACCACTAAAACATTAAAAGATGTTAAAGAAACTGGGTATGGTATTGATGTGCCAGGCACTAAAATGAGGGAATAAGTATTTTGAGCAAGAATAATCACCCAACCAATAAAAATACCTAACAATGCTCCAAAAACAGAAGTAAAAACGCCAAGAGTAAAAAAGATTTTATTAAAATCATCTTCTTGACCACCCAAAACTTTAAGCACACGAAGATCCTTCTTTTTTTCAACCATCATTATGGTTAAAGATCCCACAAGGTTGAACATAGAGATTAATGCAACAAGAGAAAAAATCAAATAAACAGCAAGGTTTTCTGTGTTTAACATTTTGTAAAGAGCAGGGTTTAGGTCTTTCTTATCTAAAACTACAACCTCAGAAGTAAAGAGGTCGTTAATCTCTTTCTCTAAAACCATTTTATCAACAACCCATCCAGTCATAACCTCAACAGAAGTAAAGTAGTTATCACTAACACCAGTCAAAGAGGCAAGAGTTTTTATGGGAGCAAAGGCATATTTTTTTTCTATATCCGAACTTATTTGATAGATTCCTTCTATTTCAAGTCTCTTTGAGTTAAAAGGAGAAAAACTAAATAAAGATTTTGATTTTTGCTTAGCGGCTGTTGCTAGTAAAGAAAAATCCTCACTCATTACAACCTCTAAAGAAGAAGCAAGGTCAGCACCAAGATATAAAGAGCTTTCTTTTGTAGGGGAAAAGACACCTATAAGCGATAGAGAGTCTAACACACCTGTCATATAATAATCAGGCCCAACACCTTTTAATATTGTTGCCCCAGAGTTTAATTCATTAGAAAGAACGACCTTTTCTTCAATTACAGGTGAGGCCTCTTCTACAAAACTCAAGTTTTCTATTTGTTCTAAAGACTCCTTATTTAAATAAAAATAACTTCCAGTCTTTGGAACAATTTTTAGGTCAGGATCAAAAGAGCTTGTATATGTTAAACCAAAATCCTTAAGACCAGCAAATGCACTTAGAACAACCAGTAAAACGCAAGAAGCTGAAACAATCATTAAAAAAGCAAAACCATTTATCCTATTTACAATAGTCTTAGAGTCTTTAGAGAAAAAATAACGAACTGCAATTTTGTATATATAAGATTTAAACATTACCCTTTAATTGGATTGTCTGGATTTTTAAGAGAGTCTTCCATTGAGTCAATATAGTCAAGAGAATCATCAATAAAAAAAGCAAGCTCTGGCACCTTTCTAAGATGATTTTTAAGAACTCTCGAAAGATCATGTTTTATTTTAGGAGCATTAAGTTTGATTAATGCTAACTGTTCTTGCGCTCCATCACTAGGAAAAATACTTAGATAAACTTTACACAGTGAAAGATCAGATGAAACACGTGCTCGTGTTACAGAAATAATAAGATTCTTAGATCCACCCCTTCTTAAGTCTGAACTAATTAATTCGGCAACTTCTTTCTGTAATAAAGAAGAGATCTTTTTTTGTCTTTGACTTTCCATTTTTCAAAAGTACTCGAAATAAAAAACAATATTTCAATTTAAGCTTTATAAAAACATTGTGAAATTGTATATTTGCGCACTTAACCGGTCCTATAGCTCAGTTGGTTAGAGTAGATGACTCATAATCATTTGGTCCCTGGTTCGAGTCCAGGTGGGACCACCCTTAAAACCCTTCTTTACTGAGGGGTTTTATTTTTTCTAATTGAACAAATCCTTAGATTCATAAATAGTTATACCGTCTTTTTGATTTAAAAGTGATTCTTTAATAATTTTCATTGCTAAATTTTTAACTGATATAGGTTTTAAGGATTTTAAACAACCTAATTTGTTTATTAATTGTAACAAGTTTATACTATATCTTTCTCCAGATCTAATTAATTCTGGCTGTCTAATTAAAGAGGGTGGTTGAAAAATATGAATTTTATTAAACTTTAAACTCTTTATTATAGACTCTAAAGCACCCTTAATTTTTGGATAGAAAAAGAAAGAATTTTTGTTTGCACCAATAGATGAGACCAAAGAAAAATGATTAACACCATTGTCGGATGCCATTTTTGCAAACTCATACTGGTAAGTATAGTCAACTAAAAATTGTTCTTTTTTGCCTCCAGCTTCATTTTTTGTAGTCCCTAATGCAGAAAACAATATATCTCCTTTAATCAAACTATTATACTCGTTTAACCTAGAAAAATCAATTTTATGTACAGTTAATTTTTTATGATCAACATCAATTTTTCTTCTAACAAATACAGAAACTTGACTAAAATTAGAATCTTCTAATAATAATTTGACCAGTTCTTTTCCTGTAGCCCCAGTAGCTCCCAAAATCAATGCGTGTAACTTTTTCATAACTCAAAATTAAGTAATAATTTTCTAAAAAAGTTCGAACTTAGGACCTTAGGCCTACCCTTAAAGCCTCTCTTTGAGAGGCTTTTTGTTTATATTAGAGCTGTATTTAAAAATATTATGAAAAAAATTAAAAATGTGATCTCGTTTGTAGAGAATCTTCTTGGAAAACTTAGAAAGCTTTTTGTAAATACCCTTACAGTGCTTTTTTTAATGCTAATAACATTTGGTTTTCTTTTCAGTCTGGGGGGGTCTTTGTTTGAATCTGATAAAGTTGAGACTGAGGATCAAATTTTATACTTAGAGCCAAAAGGAGTGATTGTGGATAAAGCAATTTTAACAAATGATCCTTTTGAAGAATTTGAGATTTTTGAGAGCTCCATCAATCAGATTGAGTTAGAAAAATTTTTAAAAATTATTAAAAATGCTGGAACAGACGATGATCTCAAAGCTATTTATCTTGATGTTGACGGCTTAAGCGCTTATTACACTTCTGCGTTAAAAATAGCAGACGCTCTATATGAAGCAAGAGAAAATGGTAAAGAGATTATTGCTTTTACAAGCGGCCTGGGAACTACAGGATACCTCATGGCTTCACAAGCGACTGAGATAATTTTGGAAAAAGACACTTATGAACCAGTGCTTCCATTTGGGTTCAGCAGAGTAAGGCTATATCAAAAAGATTTCTTTGAAAACATTAAAGTTAATATGAATGTTTATGCTGCAGGTGATTTTAAATCAGGCCCCGAAGGTTATACAAGAAACGACATGTCTGAAACTGATAGGTTTGCTTGGTTAGAGTTTATAACCCCGATTTGGGAAAAATATAAAAGCAAAATGGAGATTGGGAGAGGCTTCGAGTCAGGAAGAATTCAGTATATCGGAGATAATTACCCTTTACTTGTCTCTGAAAATAATGGTGACAACAATGAAACATCTCTCTCAACTGGTCTCGTTGACAAGCTGATGTCAGAGCAAGAAACAAGAAATTATCTGATTGAAAAATATGGTAGTGAAGAGGAGTACGAGAGGCCTGAGGGAATTTCAGGAAGAGAATATCTGTCTACACTAAAAGATGAAGACATAAGCAATAAACAAAAAAGAGTTCAAGAAAAAAACAAGATTGCTATTATTCATGTTGAAGGAGCAATTGTAACTGGCAATATAGGTTTCAATACTGCTGGCTCAGGAGGCATTGTAAAAAAAATTAATAAAGCAAGAGATGATGAAAATGTAAAAGGGATTGTCCTAAGGGTTAATAGTCCAGGGGGTGATGTCTATGCGTCTACAATGATTACAAATGCTTTGGAGGAGTTTCAATCTACGGGAAGGCCCGTAATAACATCCATGGGAGATATAGCTGCATCTGGCGGGGTTTGGGTAACCACTACATCAGAAGAAATTTGGGCTGAAAATACTACTCTAACAGGATCAATTGGTGTCTACGGCGTTTATCCAGATTTATCTCCATTAGCAAAATGGGCGGGGATTAATTATGACGGTATAAGCATGACAAAAGCTGGAGAAATTTATGATGTGAGAAGAGGAATGAATGAAGAGATTAATAAGCAATTCAGAGAAGGTATAGAAAACTTCTATAAAGATTTTGTTACTAAGGTTGCTAATAATAGAGAAATGGACTTCTCGGAAGTTCTTAAAGTTGCTGGTGGAAGAATATGGAGAGGTGATAAAGCCCTTGAATTAGGTTTAGTCGATAAGCTAGGTTCTTTAGACGATGCTATTAATTCTATGGTCACAAAACTTGAGCTAGAAGACTATAAAGCTTTCTCTTATAATAATGAGGTTGAATTTGAGGATTATTTAAATTCACTGATACAGGGCATGGTTCCGACTCAAATCCAAGGTTTATTGAATGAAATTAGCGGCTTGAACAGGATGTTCCTGTCTGAAAAAGAAAGATATATAGTTGCTTATTGTTTTGAATGTGGTTTTAGAAATTTTGAATAACTTCTTTAGCAACATCAAGTAAAACAATTTTATAACTTGTGGTGATGAAAAAAAACCTTCAAATGAAAATTGATGGCGCAGAAGTTTCTTGGTTTGCCCCACTGTGTGATGGAGATGACGATTTTTTAGGAAACCGCAACCCAGACTTTAAAAGTAGCTGGGAAAACACGTCAAAAATTATAAAAAAAGCGGATGAATTAGGGTTTAGAAATGTTCTTTGCCCCTCTTCCTATCCAAGTGGGTCAAGACACGCTTTCATATGTTGCAGGAATGGCTCCACTCACAGAGCAAATAAATTTCTTAGCAGCCGTTCGATGTGGTGAGTTACACCCACCAATGTTAGCCAGAACCATTGCAACTTTAGACCATATGCTTAAAGGGAGGCTTACGTAAACATAATATCTTCTGACTTACCAGGAACAAAACTTTCTTCTCCAGAACGATATGCCCGCTCACGAGAAGTCATAGAAATTCTTAAACAATCATGGACACAAGACAGAATAGAGTTTAACGGAAAATACTATCAACTTAATTTACCAACAGATCCTGTAAAACCATATCAACAAAACGGTGGACCTCTTCTTTATTTTGGGGGGTATTCTCCAGATGGTGTGGATTTATGCGCTGAGCATTGTGATGTTTATTTAATGTGGCCTGAAACTGAGAAAAAACTTCAAGAGCTAATGAACAATATGACAAATAAAGCTGTCAGAGCATGAACGAACGGTTCAGTTTGGGCTGCGTATACATGTTATAGTTCGCGAGACCGAGCAAGATGCCCGAGATTATGCAAACAACCTGCTTTCAAAATTAGATTTAGATTTAGGAAAAGATATCAGAAACAGAGCACAGGACGCAGCCTCTTTAGGGGTAGCACGTCAAGCTATGCTTAGAGAAGAGGCAGACAATCAACATTATGTAGAGCCACATTTATGGACAGGAATTGGGCTAGCAAGATCAGGATGTGGGGCAGCCATTGTTGGAGATCCAGACCAAGTCTTGGCAAAACTTGAACGATATATGGAAATGGGAATTCGATCATTTATATTATCTGGATATCCTCATCAACAAGAGTGCGAGCTGTTTGCTAAACATGTTTTGCCTCGGCTTAAAACAGTATCACTTCCAGAAGTTTTAGGAAGACGCCCTCACAAAACCCCAAATAGTCCGCTAGGTAATGGAGTTAGAAAATAAGATATGCTAGATTTTATAATTGTTCTGTTTTATTTTTTCATAATCATGGTAGTGGCTCTTCGAGGAAAAGTAAAAGCAGACAGCTCAGCAGACGAGTATTTTTTAAGCTCTAGAAACCTTCCCTGGTACTCAGTTGCTCTTTCAACCATTGCAACAAATATTCAGGGTTATCAATTCCTGGGCATGATGGGGTCTGCATATTTATTTGGACTAGCACAAGCTAATCTTGAAATTAATGCTGTGCAAGGAATATTGATTGGAGCGTTTGTTTTTGTGCCGCTTTTTTTGCGTCAAAAAATTACAACAATAACACAGTTTATAGCTCAAAAACTTGGTCAGCGAATAGCACTGTTTTATTCAATAGCAAATATTACTTTATTTGCTACAGTTACAATTGGCGCAGCTCTTTTTTGGGGGGCATACGCTGCAGACCTTGTCTTTGGAGAACAGCTTTCAGTATTACATCCTGATCGAATAGTTAGAATAGCAATGTTGATTTTAATACTAGGAGTTTTTTCTGCTATATATACTTATCTAGGAGGGTTAAGTGCAGTTGTTAAAACAGATATTATTCAGTTTAGCGTATTAATAATTGGAGGAATTGTTGTTTGCTTGACAGCAGTAAACCAGCTAGGGGGATGGGAGCAGCTGTATATAAAAACTCCTGAAAGAATGCACTTACATTTACCCGCTGACCACCCAACCCTTCCATGGACACACTTATTCGGATTATTCTTGTTAAACATTAATTATTGGTGTGCCAATCAAACAGTAATGCAAAGAGCACTTGCAGCAAAAAGTGTTGGACATGCTCAAGCTGGGTTGCTTGCAGGAGGTCTAATAAAATATTTGATGGCTGTAATTATCATTATTCCTGGAATAGCACTTTATGGAGTTTTAGGCGATAGTCTTGGTGAGCCAGACATGGCCTTTCCATATATTGTTAACACCTATCTACCGGTGGGAATAAAAGGCATTATTTTATGTGGACTATTTGCTTCGCTTATGAGTACAGTTGATTCAACATTTAACTCACTTGCAACTTTGTGGTCAACAGATATTTATTCAAAGTACATTAACAAAAAAGCTAATGATCAAGAAAAAATAAAAGCTGGACAAAAGGCAATTCTATTTAGTCTTGGCACATCACTGATAATGGGGCTGGTTTTATTATACTTAAAATTTGATGATCCAGACTCAGCGTTTACTCACACCCTGAATAATTTGAGGTACTATATAAACTGTGGAATAGTAGTGTTGATATGTAGTGCAGTTATTTTGTCAAAGCCCCGCCGAGAAATTGTCTTATTTGCGTTTATTGCAACTCTTCCTATAAATATCTCCCTACAGATTTTCTTTCCAGAAATGAACTATTTTGTAAGAGCTTTTTGGGTTATTTTTATAGGACTTTCTATAACAATAGCTGGAAGCAGAGGAAAACTTAATTCTATTTTAGGGCTATTCGAGCCAGCAAACAGAGGAACTAGAAATTGGGGCTGGTCCTTAGCAATTAGCTTGCTATTACTACATTTAATTTTTCATTAAAAAGTAACCTTAGTTATTTTCTTTTTTTAACTCTTCATAGAACCCTGCCAGTGCAACCGAATATCTAGGCACTAACCAAGCCCACCAAATAAATAAAGTGAAAACACCTGCAAATAAATAAAGTGCAGCTTCAAGATTAAGCATGAACAGTTGCAGCTTATTCCCCCTCATCATCTTTTCACTCTTGTTAAAAGCCTCTATTGCTCCTACATCGGGATCATCAGCAAGTATAAAGAACACCTGTGAATACATTAAAGCTAAAATTATACCAGGGACAATAAGCAAGATAAAGCCAAGCGTAATTACCACCACTAGAATAAGAATAAAAACAATAGGCTTTAGGCCATTAAAGCGGCTGAATATTGTTAAGTAATTAACCTCGTCTCCTTTATAAAGACCAATACAATATACAGCTAATCCTAACTGAATATATGCAGACACACATGTCACCACTATGTTTAAAATAACATTTTGTGGAGCGAAAGAAAGTACTATTTGAGGTAAAAGCAGAAGCTAAAAAAATACAGGCAAAAACTTCCACAAATGAGTCTTTTAAAAGAGGTTTTGTTTTTTCAACTAATTCACGGTTTGTTTTCATAAGTTAATTTTCCTTAAATTATGAATATATATTAAAAAAACAAAGTATGAAGCTTTTTAAAATTCTATCACTAACATTATTAATAGCTGGCTGCTCGTCTTTGGAAAAGCATGATGTTTTAATTAAAAACGGAATAATCGTAGATGGATCGGGAACACCTCCCTATGTTGGCTCTGTAGCTATTAACGCTGATACGATAGTAGCGGTTGGAAATCTAACTGCGAGGGGAAAACTAGAGATAGACGCTACAGGTTTGGTAGTAGCGCCAGGATTTATAAACACCCTTTCTTGGGCTACAGAATCATTAATACAAGACGGGAGATCAAAAAGTGACATCATGCAGGGCGTTACGTTGGAGGTTTTTGGAGAAGGATGGTCAATGGGGCCATTAAGCAAAAATCTTAAAAACGAACTACAGCTTCCAAATGCACAAGGTGATATTAAATATGAAATAGATTGGAACACTCTTGATGAATATTTACAATCATTAGTAAGTCGTGGAATTTCACCAAACGTTGCCTCTTTTATTGGAGCAACTACAGTTAGAATTAACCATATAGGCTATGAAAATAGGCCACCAACTACTGACGAAATGAATTCGATGAAACAAATGGTTAGAGAGGCTATGGAAGATGGTGCTCTAGGTGTAGGATCATCATTAATTTACGCTCCCGCTTTCTATTCAAGCACTGAGGAATTGATAGAGTTGTCAAAAGTGGCGTCAGAATATGACGGCCTTTATATTTCACACATGCGTAGTGAAGGAAATAGGTTGCTACAAAGTATCGATGAATTGATAACCATTGCAGATAAAGCAGATATTAGAGCGGAAATTTATCACTTAAAGATGAGTGGTAAGGAAAATTGGAGTAAATACGATGAAGTTATTAGAAAGATTGACTCCGCAAGAGTCGCAGGGTTAAGCATAACCACAAACATGTATACGTATATAGCTGGAGCGACAGGACTAGACGCCTCTATGCCACCATGGGTTCAAGAAGGAGGTTATGATAAATGGGCTGAACGCCTACAAGACCCAGCCATACGTCGAAGGGTTTTAAAAGAAATGACTACTCCAACTGATAAGTGGGAAAACTTAATGTACGCTGCAGGAACTCCAGACAATTTATTGCTAGTTGGGTTTAAAAACGATAGCCTAAGACATTATACGGGAAAAACTTTGACAGAGGTTGCAGAAATACATGGTAAATCACCAGAAGAAACTGCAATGGATTTAGTAGTTGCAGACGGGAGTAGGGTTGGAACGGTTTACTTTTTAATGTCAGAAGAAAACATAAAAAAGCAAGTAGCATTACCCTATATGAGCTTTGGCTCAGACGCAGGTTCATTAAGTCCAGAGGGAGTTTTTTTAAACTCAAGCACACACCCTAGAGCTTATGGAAATTTCTCAAGATTGTTAGGAAAGTATGTAAGAGAAGAAAAAATAATATCTATTGAAGAGGCTGTTAGAAAATTAACCTCACTGCCGGCCACTAATTTTAAAATCAAAAAACGAGGTAGTCTAACAGAAGGGTTTTACGCAGACTTAGCCATCTTCAATCCTGAAACAATTCAAGATCATGCTACTTTTGCTGAACCACATCAGCTATCAACAGGAATGATTCATGTTTTTGTAAATGGAGAGCAGGTCCTCAAAAACGGCAGCCACACAGGGGCCTTACCAGGAAGGGTAGTTAGAGGTCCTGGGTATAAAAAAGTTAAGTAAAACTATTTAAGTTTGATGCTTATGTCTTTGTCGGAAGTCATCTTAAAAACACTCTTTTTAAATGATGGACCAAATGTCATTGACGGATTATTTGAAAAACCATATGGTTCAATCGGAATACCAAATAATCCAGCTGTCTCTAAAATGTCGTTATTATTTTCATCGTGGTACACCGAAACAGCATAATTTCCTTTTTCTATGTTTTCTATTTTTAAGGAAACCGCTTCATCTTCAACAACTACTATTTTTGAGAACGCGCATGATTTTAAGAAATTGTCTTTTTGATCGGTTACACAAACACGTAAAACACCCTTTATGTTTTTAAAGCTAGCTACTTTTATCTTTAAGGTGAAGCTATTTTTTTTAGACTGTGAATAACCACCAAGCACAGTTAACATTGCGCATATTAAAAAGAGAAGTTTAAGTTTTCTCATACTATAAATTAATTATCCGTAGCCTTTCTTTTGGGCGCTCTTTTCCTGGGCCAAATTGCTTGTTTTCCAGTTCTTGGACTTACAGGCATTATCCTTTTTTCTCTTGACGCCTTGCTTTCATCTTCACTAGCCATATAGGTAAGGATTGCGGTTAAAATCACATTGCTTCTAACGTCATCAAAAATTATTTTATCATAAGTATCTATATTCGTATGCCATGTATAGTCTCTGTATGACCAATCAAGAGAGGATAGGCTAAACGCAGGCACTCCAGCCGCTACAAATGAAGCATAGTCGCTGCCACCACCGCCAGGCATTCCTGGAAAATCAGTTTTAATATGTTTTTTTATTTCACCTGGGACGGGTAATAGCCATTTAGAAACATACTCATAAGAGTTTAAAAACCCTTGACCACTAATATTAACAACCCTACCTGTTCCGTTGTCTTGATTAAAAAGAGCTTGAGTGTTATCTACGATTTCAGGAAAATCTTCAACAAATGCTCTTGAGCCATTTAATCCGCCTTCTTCAAATCCCCAGTGACCAACCAGAATTGTTCTTTTTGGGTTTGGGTAAATAGCCTTTAATATCCTCATGGTCTCCATCATCACTATAGTTCCAGTTCCATTATCTGTAGCTCCAGTTGCACCATCCCAGGAATCAAAGTGAGCTGATAAAATCACGTATTCATCAGGCTTTTCCACACCTCTTATTTCAGCAAGTGCGTTAAACGTAGGAACAACACCTAGGTCTTTTGATGTCGAAACAACTCTTATTTCAGGACCAGCACCACTTTTAACCATTCTATACAACATAGAATAATCTTCCAGCCTTAAGTCAATGTTTGGAATTGTTTTTGTGCCAGCACTAAAAATTCTATTTGCACCAAATCCTCCTGCCCAATTACTTGATAAAATTCCTGCAGCCCCTGCTTCTTCTAGTGTTTTTATTATGTTTCTTCTATTAACCCCCATTTTTCTATAATTGGCATTCCATTTTCTTGAGGCTTCAATTTTGTCTTTTTTCATTTTTTCAAAAGACTCTGGGGTTGCAAATTTTTCCCAATTATATTCTGGCCTTCCAGTTACCTGGTTCATGCTGGTTAAAACAAACTTCCCCTTAATTGTTTTTAACCATGTATTAAACTCCTCTTTATTTTCTACTTCAGGAATTATTGCTAATCCAGCTGTTATTCCCTTTTTCTGAAGTAGAAGGGCTGTAAGCCAATTGCATTCCAGAAAGAGTTCTAGTTCTGGGAGAGACTAGATCTACGTGTGTAATACCTCTTTCCCATCCTTGCCATTCTCCAAACTCGTGAATTCTAGCATCAATTCCCCAGCCTGCATATCTTTGTAACGCCCAATCACCAGCGTTTTTCATTTGAGGTGTTCCGGTTAGTCTAGGCCCAACAACATCCAATAATTCGTGAGCGAGAATTTCAAGATGAGAATTATCTGTAGCCTCAGCAACAATATTTTTAATTATATCATCTTGAGCTTTAACATAAAAAGTTGCTAATAAGAGAAGTATATAAAGTGAGTTTTTCATTTATCAAGTTTTAGAGATAGGAAGATATAAAATTTATTATAATATAAATTTCAAGACCATCTAGGAAAGGCTTATTTTAAAAATATAAGAATTAGAGAAACTAACTAATAGCCTCTTTTATTTTCACCATAGCCAATCTTTCTCATACGTAATGAGCTAGGTGTAACCTCTAAGTATTCGTCTACTTGAATAAACTCCATACTTTCTTCTAGAGAGAAGTCTATCTTTGGTTCAATTTGAACAGCAGCATCTGTGCTTTGGGTTCGCATGTTAGTAAGCTTCTTTCCTTTGATAACATTAATACTTAGATCATCGTTTCGAGTGTTCTCCCCAATAACCTGCCCTTTATATATTTCAGCACCAGGAGAGATAAAAAACCTACCCCTGTCTTGAAGCTTGTTAATAGAGAAAGCTGTTGCGACCCCAGCTTCCATTGAAATTAAAGAACCTTTCATTCTTTCAGGAATATTACCCTTAATAGGCCCATACTCTCTAAATCGATGAGTCATCACAGCGTTACCAGCAGTAGCTGTTAAAATATTATTTCTTAATCCAATCAACCCTCTTGAAGGTATGTCAAATTCAAGGTGTTGTAAAGACCCTTTAGGCTCCATAACTAACATATCACCTTTTCTTTGACTTACAAGCTCAATGGCTTTTCCAGAAAACTCATCAGGAACATCAATTACAAGTGACTCCATAGGCTCACATTTTACCCCGTCAATTTCTTTATAAATCACCTGTGGTTTTCCAACTTGAAGCTCAAAGCCTTCTCGTCTCATTGTTTCAATTAGAACAGATAAATGAAGAATTCCTCTTCCATATACATTAAACTTATCTTCGGTTGGACCGTCGTCAACTTTTAGAGCTAAATTTCTTTCTAGTTCAGCGTATAGCCTATCTCTTATATGTCTTGAAGTAACATATTTACCTTCTTTCCCAAAAAAAGGAGAGTTGTTTATTGTAAACAACATGCTCATTGTAGGCTTGTCAATAGCAATTCTTGGAAGCTCTTCAGGAGATTCAAGATCTGCAATAGTATCGCCAATTTCAAAATCTTCTATACCAACAATTGAGCAGATATCTCCAGACCTTGCTTTTTTAACTTGCACCTTTCCCATCCCTTCAAAAACATGGAGTTCTTTTATTCTTACTTTCTTTTTTACGCCATCAGCCTTACATAATATATAATCTTTTCCTTCTAGAAGATCCCCTCGAAAAATTCTTCCAATAGCAATTTTACCTACAAACTTTGAATAATCTAAAGATGTAATTTGCATTTGAGGGTCACCCACATTATAGGGCGCTTCGGGAATTACTTCAATCAACAGCATCTAAAAGAGGTTGAATGTTATCTGTTTTTTCTTTCCAATCTAGACTCATCCAGCCTTCTTTGGATGACCCAAAGAGAGTAACAAAATCCAATTGATCTTCACTAGCATCTAAGCTAAACATTAAATCAAATATTGCTTCTTGAACAATGTCAGGGGTACAGTTTTCCTTATCAACCTTATTAACAACAACAATTGGCTTCAACCCAAGTTCAACAGCTTTTCCTAAAACAAATCTTGTTTGAGGCATGGCACCTTCAAACGCGTCAACTAATAATAAAACTCCATCAGCCATCTTCAACACCCTCTCTACTTCACCTCCAAAATCAGAGTGGCCAGGCGTATCAATAACATTAATTTTTACACCTTTATATACAACAGAAACATTTTTTGAAAGGATAGTTATTCCTCGTTCACGTTCTAAATCATTATTGTCAAGCAACAACTCCGTTCTTTCTTTACGATCATCAAGAACCTTACAATGATCAATAATTTTATCTACTAAAGTAGTCTTACCGTGATCTACGTGGGCTATAATTGCAATATTTCGAATAGAATCCATAGGTTGTCTAAAGCTGGCAAAAATACTCTAATTTATTTCTTCCAAAGAGTAAAAAGAGAATCTTATTCAAAATTGTTGAAGTTTATCTTTTAAAACGCCTCTTATTGTTTCTTGATTTTCCAGATCGTTTATTTGAGTTTTTTTGACTGGAGTTTTTTTTCTTTTTAGCTTGCTCAGGAACTATGTTTGGGTCTAATTCAAACCCTTCAGCTATAGATGAAGGAATTTTAAGTTTAATTAACTTTTCAATATCCTCTAAATAAGCGTATTCATCAATAGAAACTAATGATATTGCCTCTCCGTTGCTTCCTGCTCGTCCAGTTCTTCCAATACGATGGACATAATCTTCGGGAATATTGGGTAATTCAAAATTAACTACATGTGGAAGAAGAGGAATATCTATTCCACGTGCAGCGATATCTGTGGCTACCAACACATTTACAGACCCGTCTTTGAATCCTGCTAATGCTGCTGTTCTTGCAGTTTGACTCTTATTGCCATGAATAGCCTTTGCGTTAATACTAAAGTTAATCATCTTTTTGCATAAATTATTTGCACCGTGTTTGGTTCTGGTAAAAACCAAAACCTGTTCCCATTCTCCTTCAATAATTAATTTGATTAGTAGCTCTGATTTTCGTCGCTCTATCAACTTTAAAAACACTCTGAATGATAGCCTCTACAGTTGCATTTCCAGGGCTTACGTCTATCTGTACAGGGTGATTAAGAATTCCCTGAGCTAAACTTTTAATTTCTCTCGAAAATGTTGCCGAAAACATTAGGTTTTGACGAACATTGGGTAGAAGGCTAATGATGTTTGAAATTTCTCGATGAAACCCCATGTCTAACATTCTATCTGCCTCATCAAGAACCAATATTTCCACTTTATCAAAAAACAAAACTTTTTGTCTGTATAAATCAAGTAACCTACCAGGAGTAGCAACTAATACATCAATGCCTTTATTGATTTTTTTAACCTGAGGTTTTTGGTTAACTCCTCCAAAAATAACCGTTGACTTTAAGTCTGAAAACAAACTATATTCTTGAACATTTTCATATACCTGAGAGGCTAATTCTCGTGTAGGAGTAAGAATCAATGCTCTAACAGATCTTGATGGATGGTGTTTTTGTTTTGAAAGACGCTGTAACAGAGGCAAAGTAAAGCCTGCAGTTTTTCCAGTTCCAGTTTGAGCAGAAGCAAGAATGTCTTTCCCTTTTAAAATTTCTGGAATCGCTTTAGCTTGAATTGGGGTAGGTTCAGAATAACCTTTTTCTTCAATAGCTTTTACAAAAATTGAGTTTAATCCTAAATCAGAGAATTTCATAGAGGGTATTAGTGTTTTTTTGAGGCAAAACTTTTCAAAGATAACGAATTGAAAGCTGAGCCTGCTAATTATTTTTGTATCAAGCAAACTACATCAAAAGCATAAGGAAAAACTATGGTAATTAACCAAAACTAATACATACTAAGAAAGCACTTGTAAGTAATTTTTAAAAAGTATAATTTTAAAGATTAAATAAGGTATATGGAAAATTATGAAAACAATGGATCTTCAGAGAATGGAGAATCTACAGGAAAGTGTCCTTTTGTGCACGGAGGGTCTACATCTCCAGCAACTTCACCACTTAAATGGTGGCCAAAAAGACTTAATCTTGATATTCTTCATCAACATGATGAAAAGACAAATCCATACTCTAATGATTTCAATTATAGAGATGAAGTTAAAACACTAGATTATAAAGCACTTGAAAAAGAGATGCATGAATTAATGACTACGCCACAATCTTGGTGGCCTTCTGACTGGGGACACTATGGGGGGCTGATGATAAGGATGGCATGGCATGCTGCGGGAACATATAGGGTTGCTGATGGACGAGGTGGAGCAGGAACAGGGAATCTTAGATTTGCACCTTTAAACTCATGGCCAGATAATGGAAATCTTGATAAGGCAAGAAGACTATTATGGCCGATTAAAAAGAAATATGGTAATAAAATAAGCTGGGCAGATTTATTTATTCTGTCAGGAAATATAGCTTATGAAAGTATGGGTCTGAAAACATTTGGCTTCTCTTATGGAAGAACAGACACTTGGCAGCCTGAAATTGATATATACTGGGGACCTGAAGATGAAATCATGGCGCCAAGCGAAAACAGGTATGCAGATTTAGAGGATCCATCAACATTAGAGACACCATTAGGAGCTACTCACATGGGTTTAATATACGTTAATCCTGAGGGTGTAAATGGAAAACCTGATCCAATGAAAACTGCGCTTCAAGTAAGAGAAACTTTTGCTAGAATGGCAATGAATGATGAAGAGACTGCAGCATTAACTGCTGGAGGACACACTGTAGGAAAAGCGCATGGTAATGGGGATGCTTCGAAGTTAGGGAAAGAGCCTGAGGCAGCTAATATTGAAGATCAAGGATTTGGATGGATAAACCCTACACTTACAGAAAAAGGAGTAGTAACAAGTGGATTAGAAGGTGCTTGGACTACAAACCCTACCAAATGGGATAATGGCTATTTTGAAATGCTCTTTAACCACGACTGGGAATTACAAAAAAGTCCAGCCGGTGCTTGGCAGTGGGAACCTGTTAATATATTGGAGGAGGATAAGCCTATTGACGCAACCAATCCGTCAATAAGAAAGAATCCAATAATGACAGATGCGGATATGGCTATGAAGATGGATCCTATTTATAAGGAAATATGTTTAAAGTTTAAAGATGATCAAGAATATTTTTCAGACACATTTGCAAGGGCTTGGTTTAAACTTACACATAGAGATATGGGTCCAAAAACAAGATATATTGGACCAAGTTTCCCCAAAGAAGATTTAATATGGCAAGATCCAGTTCCCACAGGTAACAATAATTATAATGAGGATGATATCAAAAGTAAGATTTCTAATTCAGGATTGTCAATTTCTGATCGAGTATCAGTAGCTTGGGATAGTGCTAAAACTTTCAGAAGTTCAGATTTAAGAGGAGGTGCAAACGGAGCAAGGATAAGCTTATCTCCTCAAAAAGATTGGAATGCAAACGAGCCTGAAAGACTTTCAAAAACTCTTTCAGTTTTGAAAACAATTTCTTCAGAAACAGGAATAAGTTTGGCAGACACAATAATTTTAGCCGGAAACCTTGCAATTGAGGAAGCAGCTTTAGCAGCAGGATATAATTTGACAATTCCATTCAAAAGAGGAAGAGGTGATGCTTCACAAGAAATGACTGATGTAAACTCATTTTCAAATCTTGAGCCAGAAGCGGATGCATTTAGAAATTGGTTTAGTGGTAAATCTAAATCAAGTCCTGAAGAATTAATGGTAGATCAAGCACAACTTTTGGGTTTAACAGCTCCTGAAATGACTGTTCTTGTTGGCGGTATGAGAGTGCTGGGCGCTAATCATATTGACAATAAATCTGGAATTTTTTCAGATAATGAGGGTGTTTTATCTAATGACTTTTTTGTTAACCTCACTGATATGAATAATAAATGGACTATTGTTGATGAGAACAATTACGAGTTAAGAGATAGACATTCAGAAGAACTTAAATGGACTGCTTCATCCGTTGATTTAGTTTTTGGATCAAATTCAATTTTAAGATCATATGCAGAACTATATGCTCAGGACGATAATAAAGAAAAGTTTATTAATGATTTTGCTAGTTCATGGTCTAAAGTTATGAATGCAGATCTTTTTTAAACATTTTTTAAAGCTGCAGGTCTAACCAATATTTAAGCATATTTCCATATGCAAATTGGTTAATTTAGATAATGACCTAGATTTCTTAAAGGAGACTAGGTCATTTTCTGTCAGATAATTTTTATATTTAAAGCTCACAAAAAATCACAGTTATGAAAAAAACCCTATTAAACCTTATTATTTCAGCTCTTATTCTTACCACTACCTCTATGTACTCGCAAGAATTAATTGTTAAATCTAATCTAGAAAATTTAACAATGAGAGTTGGGGAAACATTTAAACCAACATCTTTTGCCGAAGATCTTGAAGGTCAGAAAACTATGTGCCAGGCAGTTATTTATTATAACAAGAAAGGCGTCTTTAGCACAGCCAAAGCAGTCACTGTGGACAGAGATAAAGGAACAATTAGAGCTAACGAGCCAGGAACTCATGAAATTGTAGCACTATGTATAGGTCAAGAAGGCCAAAGATTAAGCAGAACCTTTCCAGTTCAAGTTGATTTCCCAAAGGCAAAAGAAATAAAGATTACACTAACTTCAGCAAAAGTTTACGAAGGTTCATACATCCCTCTCGAATTTGAAGTGGTTGATGAAATGAATTTTACAAGAAAAAATGAATTTTTTCAGTTAAGCTCAGGCTCTGAAAATATTCAGATTGATGCATTTAATAATGTTAAAGCAGTATCTCCTGGAAAAGCAATCCTTTCTGCATCATTTGACGATATATCTACGACTTTAACTATTGATGTTTTAAGTAATCCAATTAATAAATTAGAACTTAAAGCTAGTTTAGATGTTTCGCGAACAGGTGATGTTGTTAATTATGAAGCTGTAGGTTATGATATAAATGGAAACCAGCTTGAAGGGCTACCTTTTACTTATACCTTTTCTGGAAAAGCTATTGACAAGTCAAATAATGCATCAGGTTTAATAATGAATGACGGAAGGTTTGTTGCAGATGTGATAGGGGATTATATGATTTCAGCTAGCCTTGGAACCAGCTCAGCATCTAGACCACTAAAAGTTGTTGGAAGAGGAGTTGAAAGAGAAGTGTTAAAAGTTGGAAAAGGAGTTGTGTCTGATAAACACACTTCTGATTTCTGGGTTTTTGAAGGAGTTGATGGAAGAGATTATGCAGTAACTGGTACTTGGGGAGCAGATGGGACATCTTTCTTCTGGGATGTAACTGATCCAGCAAATATTAAAAAAATTGACAGTGTAAAGGTCGATGCTAGAACTGTAAACGATGTAAAAGTTTCTCAAGACGGAAGAATTTCTGTGATAGGAAGAGAGGGAGCGTCAGATAGAAAAAACGGAATAATAATTCTGGATGTATCTAATCCATATGATGTTAAGATTCTTTCTGAATATACAAAAAACCTAACTGGAGGTGTTCATAATGTCTTTATAGATAATGACCATGTTTATGCCCTTAGTGGAAGTCAGAGGTATTTTGTTATTAATATAGAAGACCCCAAGAATCCTGTTGAGGTTGGAATGTTTGAGGTTGGCAAGGAAGGACAATCTATTCATGATGTATGGATTGAGGATGGAATCGCATATTCTTCTAATTGGAGAGATGGAGTCTACTTGGTTGACGTTGGAAATGGAATTGCAGATGGTTCACCATCAAACCCTGTTGCTTTTGCAAACTATGATTATGCAACTGGAGCACACCATGCGACATTCCCATTTAAAAGTAAGTCTACAGGAAAATTTTATACAGTTCTAGGAGATGAAATTTTTCCTGACGGCGTAGATGAAAATAACCCTAATATAACTGCAGGATTTCTTCACTTTGTTGATTTTTCAGACTTAGATAACCCGGTAGAGGTTGCAAAATATGAGCTACCAGGACAAGGTTCACATAACTATTGGATTGAAGATGATGTTTTATATGTTGCAATGTATGGAGGAGGGGTAAGGATAGTAGATATAAGTGGCGATCTTCTGGGAGACCTGTATAGGCAAGGAAGAGAGATAGGTTATATAATGACTGGAACATCAAACGGATACATTCCTAACGCAACTATGGCTTGGGGTGCACAGCTCTATAAAGGATATGTTTTTTATTCTGATTGGAATAATGGTTTAGGTTCCTCAAAAGTGTCAGAATTAAAACCAGACAACTCTAAAGCAAACCAGTATATAAACAAAACACCTATTATTGACTAGATGAACAAGTTTATCATATTAAGTATATTTTCTGTTACATTCAGCTATAGTCAGGAGTATTATTTTTATGCTGCTGCAGAATCAGATGATACGGTTTCTCTAATTAATTTTGATGGAGAGACTGCAGTTGAACTGGAGAGAATCCCTGTTGGCTCAATGAAAACCGAGATTGAGGGTCCTCATGGATTAACTGTTGACCCTTCGGGTGACTACTGGTATCTTTCTTTAGCTCATGGAAATCCATATGGATCTTTAGTTAAATTTTCAACGGAGACAAATAGGCCTATTGATAAAACAACTTTAGGGTTGTTCCCAGCTTCAATGCAGATATCTAGTTTGACAGGATTATTATACTGTGTAAACTTTAATCTACATGGTGCAATGAAACCAAGCAGTGTGTCAGTTGTTGATCCAGAAACAATGACTGAAATTAAACAAATTCAAACAGGCGTAATGCCCCACGGGTCTAGGATATCGCCCAACGGTAGATATCAATACTCTGTCGCAATGATGTCAGGGGAGTTATTTGAAGTAGACGCTTTAACACTTGAAGTTAATAGAACTTTAAGTCTTGATGAAAATCACAGTATGAGTCATGGGGGAATGCACCATTCGCCTGTAAAGCCAACATGGGTAATGCCACATCCTACAGAACCTAAGGTTTATATTGCAGGAAATGGATCTGATGAAATAATTGAGGTTAACACAGCCCTCTGGGAAATTACAAATAGAATAAATACTGGAAAAGGCCCTTACAATATTGATATCTCTGCAGATGGAAAATTTTTAGTTGCAACCCTAAAGAGTGATGCTAAAACTTTAGTTTGGGAGCTTGACAAAAAAAACCCTTCGATTATTTCCAATAACTCTACTGTTCCCCACGGAGTAGTTATTTCTCCAGACAGCAAATATGCTTTTGTTACTGTTGAGGGGGTGGGAGGCGATCCAGGTCTTGTAGATGTTATAGATTTAGAAAAAGCTAAAGTGGTTAGCTCCGTAAATATTGGAAAACAAGCTGGAGGAATAGCTTTTTGGAAAATAGAAGAATAATCTTAATATGATAAATTCAGAAAAAATTAGAGAATACTTTCCTTCTTTAGGAAGGGTTGATGCAAACAACAACCCAATCATCTATCTGGATGGTCCAGGGGGAACTCAAGTTCCGATTCAAGTAATAGAGGGCATTTCACAATACTATATTAGATCAAATGCTAACACTCATGGTGAGTTTGTGACTAGTAAAGAAACAGATTTCATGATGGATGGTGTAAGGGAAAGAGTCTCTGAAATGTTAGGTTCAGAAGGGCCAAAAACAATTTCTATTGGTCAAAACATGACAACTTTAAACTATAGTTTAGCTAGGGCTTTATCAAGAAAATTTAATGAAGGCGATGAGGTAATCATAACTG
Organism: Candidatus Marisimplicoccus framensis; assembly: GCA_905182065.1. Lineage (GTDB taxonomy): Bacteria > Bacteroidota > Bacteroidia > Flavobacteriales > Flavobacteriaceae > Marisimplicoccus > Marisimplicoccus framensis. The sequence goes on along the minus strand of CAJIZN010000001.1, from coordinate 430,705 downwards.
AGTTAGACCATGAAGCAAACAGGGGGCCGTGGAAAGTTCTTGAAGAGGTAGGTGTTAAGCTAATCGAAGTCAAGCTTTTAGACAATGGCACCCTTGATTACACAGATTTTAAAAATAAAATTAATAATAAAACAGTAATGGTTTGTATGGGGATGTCCTCTAATGCTCTTGGAACCCTCAATGATTTTGTTGACATAGGGAATTATCTGAAAGATAAAAACTGTCTTTTTTTATTAGACGCAGTGCATTATGCCCCACATTTTTCAATAAATGTTCAAGAATTGGGCTGTGATTTCATGCTCTGCTCTGCATATAAATTCTATGGACCACACGTTAGTTTTCTTTATTCAAAACCAGGGCTGCTAGATAGCTTAACAACTGATAGGCTAGTTGTTCAAGATCAAGAAGCGCCTTATATTATTGAGACAGGAACACTAAATCACGCTGCTTGTTCTGGAGTTGCCTCAGCTATTGACTTTATTTCGTCTATAGGTGAAGGTTCCTCTTTAAGAGAAAAGCTAGAAAGCGCTTATAAACAAATAAGTATTCATGAATTTGAACTTGCGAAACACCTTTATGACTCACTGCAAAAAGAGGACAAAATTACAATTATAGGCCAAGATTTTTCAAGTACAAAAAGGACTCCAACTGTATCTTTTGTTCATAGTGATTTCTCTCCTCAAGACGTTTGTAAAAAATTAGCAAGCGAAAATATATGCGCTTGGGATGGACATTTTTATGCTCTTAAAGCAATTCAGAAACTTGGTTTGGAGCCAGCAGGAGGAGTTACGAGGCTTGGAGTTTCACTATATAATACTAAGCTAGAAATTGACAGGGTGGTTGAGGTGATAAAAAACTTATAATTTCAATTGGTTAGTTTATTGTAAAACCAACTCTTGAAAACCATACTCGTATCTTCTGAGGCATAGTTTAGGTCCTGAATGTTTAAAAGCTTTACCTCTTTGTTGCGATCCAGCTCGCTTAAGACTTCTTTAAGTTTTTTAGGGCTATAGTTTCTAATTTTCTCAATCTCTACAAGTCTGCTTTTTGAAGCTGCTATATACTTGTCTTCCTTAATTAAAAGGTGCCAACAAAGACTGTAGGGCATGTACTGTTTGGCATCCCTAAACTTATATTTCAGTTGTTTTTCAAGCACTTTGGGATTCTTGTCATAGAAACTTTTAATAACAGACTTTAACTGAGGTCTGCCAGAATGATATGATCTAAAATACTCTCTTTCAAATCCGGCAATATTTGCCGCCTTAGACTGAGCTGCATTATAGCTTGGTCGAATTTTAAGAGCACTTTTGATCATGTTTGATATTTTTTTTAATGGCTGGGTGTTATATGTTTGCGACCAATTACCTCTCAACACAGCTTTATTCTCAACAAACCATTCTTCAGGACTGCTTTTTTTTATCAAAAACATGTCATCATTAAAATATATGAATTTTTCTGAAAGGCCATTTATTTTATATAGAACAGCATCAATTGAGCGGACATTAAATGTTGGCAGAAAACCTTCAGCTCCATTAAATATTTCTTTATGATCAACAATGTTTACTTTGTCTAAAGGAGCAAATTTTTTTATCTTTTCCAGATTAGGAGATTGACCGTCTGTAACAATAAATATTTTTCTCACAAAGGGTGCGTATTTTAAAATTGAACCAATGCAAAAAGTAATTTCATTTGATTGTAGGTATTGTTTTTTAATATCACTTCTTCCGCTGAGGTATTTATCATACCTCATTTGGTAGTCTGGGTCCGACCCGTCAACCCATGTTATAACTGCATCTATTGCTTCCATTTAAACAAAATAAAAAAGCTTATAAATAGGAGTATTCAGAGATTTAGATATTTTTAAAGCGACATCTAGACCTGGAATAAACTTGTTTTTTTCAATTGAAATGATTGTTTGCCTGCTTACGCCTGCTCTGTTAGCAAGCTCTTCCTGGGTTAGCCCACCCCCTTTTCTAAAATCTTTTACTCTATTTACCAGCATATGTAAAACTAACTTTACAAATATATAAAAATATTTTGTAAAACAAACTTTACTTTAATGATTATTTTATATAATTGTAAAACAAACTTTACTTTTATAAAGTATAGTTAACTTTACATTTATCTATATTATTGATTTTAAATGTATAAATTACTTTTAATTGTATACAAAAAGATGTTAAATAATCATTAAAACTAAGGTAATCATTAACCTCGTATGTTGATTTTCCTAGTTTTACAAAAAATTTTATTCGATGAAAAAAATATTCACCTTATTAATGTTTACAATTCTAGTCTCTTGTAATCTAAACAATAGCAAACAAGAAGCTGTAGAGGTATCGACGTTAAACGCTTCAGATGGAGTCTATAATATTGAAAACGAAACTAGTTATATTACTTGGACAGGGAGAGAAGTTTCTACTAGCTACCACTATGGGACTATTAATTTTGCTTCTGGTCAGTTTGAATTATCAGGTGGATTGATTTCTACTGGGGAATTCATTGTAGACATGTCGACAATTAAGAATGACGATTTACCCACGGATTTTGCAAAAAATAGACTTGAAACTCATTTAAAGTCAGATGATTTTTTTTCTGTTGAATCATATCCAACAGCTAAAATATCTATTTTGGATTCTGAACTAATTTCAGATGGTAAGTGGTTAGTTTCAGGAGAGCTAACAATTAAAAGTTATACTCATCCTATCCAATTTGAAATAATAAATTCGATGGATGGTTGGAAAGCAGATCTAGTTTTTGATAGATCTATGTATGATATCCAGTTTAGATCGGGAACATTTTTTGAAAAGCTTGGTGACAAAATGATTTATGATGATATAGAATTAGAAATTAATCTTAAAACTTTATAATATGAATTCAAATAGGCCAAAATGTGGGTGTGGAAATACATCAAATCCAGAAGGGTATTGTGATGGATCTCACCTAAATAAATAATGAGTAAAATTTTAGCTTTTGGGGCATCAAACTCAAAAAATTCAATTAACAGTAAACTTGCCACTTATACAGTGAATAAGATTGCTCCAGATGAGTCAATCATTATTGATCTTAATGATTTTGAAATGCCTATTTACAGCGAGGACAGGGAGAAAATAGAGGGTATTCCAGAAAAAGCATTAAAATTCAAAAAACTAATTAGCGAATGTGATGGGATAGTAATATCTCTGGCGGAACATAATGGTGCCTACACCGCAGCCTTTAAAAATATTTTTGACTGGATATCTGTAGTTGAAAAAGTAGTTTGGTGTAACAAACCTTTATTTCTATTAGCAGCATCAAATGGATCAAATGGTGCTAAGACTGTTTTACAGATTGCTGAGGAGCGTTTTTCAAGACAGAGTAACCTCATTATACCTGTGTTTTCATTTCCAAATTTTAGTGATGATTTTTCAGATAAAGATGGAATAACAAATAAGTCTTTAAATGATAAATTTGAAATTCAAATCAGGGACTTTAAAAACCAAGTAGAGTCATCACTTGATTCCTGAAACAATTAATGTTCCGTTCCATTCACCATCTCCTCCATTAAACCATGATTCTGTTTTATTAAAACCTGCTTTTTTAAAAAATGTAATCCAACTTTCTTTTGGAAACATCTTCATGATATTTATACCACAGTCTTCTTGCCATGAATGAGAAGGCTTGTTTTCTTTATAATAATCAATACCCATTATCAATCTTCCACCTTTCACTATCCAGTTATCATGGATATGCTTGATTAGCATATCAGGATTTTCAAAATAATAGAATACTTCCATTGAATGAACAAGATCAACCTTTTTATCTGGACTCCAGTTCATTAGATCTGTACAATAGTATTGGCTATCCCCATCAAGCTTTTTTGCCTTCTCAATCATATTTAAAGACCCATCAACACCTATTGCTTTTTTACATTTAGGATCACAACCTACTTTTCTAACAACCCAACCATTCCCACATCCAGCATCAATAAAACTATATTCTTTAAGTTCTTTTATTGAATAATCAAGCATGTTTTTTACAGACTGGAGAATGTCCTTTTTCCATTCCCTCATCTTTACCATTAATAACCCAATTACTAAAAACTTTAATAGGGGAATTCATTTAGTCTACTTTAATTAATTTATGAGTGATTTTAGAATCACATATTGAAACAACATATAAATTAGAGTTATTCAAGTCGTCTATTTGAGTATAATACTCCTCGTTAATTAACTCATTTACAAAATCAGGAATAGTATTGCTGTGGCCAACAACTAAGGTGTTTTCTCCAATATTTGATTTTATAAAATCATCAAATTTAAAATCTGATGTAGAATAAATAATAGTTTCAATATTGTTATTTATTGCTAAAGGTTGAGCCGTTCTTATTGTTCTTTTATAGTCAGTTGAATAAATCTTGGATATCTCTTTATCTAAAAAATAATTTTTCCAATTTTGAGCTCTTAATATACCTTTCTCATTTAAAGCTGGATTGTTCTCAGACTTATCAACTCTAACCTTTTCAGCATGTCTTATAAGATAAAACGTTGAGCAGGTTTCATGAGAAACCTCGCCCAATAAAAAAGTAAGTAACAATAATGTTTTTAACAAAGTCAAAGGATAATTTTTCTTTTACTTATAACATAAATTAAGTATGCTATAATGATTACAAGTGGTTCCCAAATTAACAGATAGTATGGCCAATCACCAATAATTAAAGGATTACTAACTTCAGGCGGTGCATTTACATACATATAATTTGATCCAAGCAAAAAGTTTAGAGGCATGATTATAGCCATAAGAATATTTAAATGTATCCAAATCTTAAACCAGGAAAACTTAGGCAGCTTCATTCCTAGGTGGAGAAACATAAATATTGGTAGAGCAATTATTAAACTATGTGACACAAAAAAGTTAAGATAGTATCTCAAAGTTCCATCAAAATAATTAAGTTGAGGAGTTAAAATTGCCATTATACCTCCAATGATTCCTGTATAATATACAAACTGGAACAACCGCTCCTTCTTCTTAACAAAAGGAAGAATACAACATATAATTGAAGAAATACCACAGAGATGAAGAGGAATATTATATTGAAGATCCCAAGTACCATTCATTAAAGGAAATAAATGTTCTGCAATAAAATCAATAATCATAATACCACCAATGGCATACGTGACCTGAATTTTACGCTTTCTATCTAAAAATCTGCCAAGAATTAATGGAATTGATATAAATATTATCGAAAACAAAGCCCATGTTTTCCATTCATCGGACATGAATTCAATGACATATATTGGTATTGGGTTGTCTTCCATTAAAGTTGGTTTTCTTTAAAGTTATAAAAACTATTTAACTAAGATTATAGTAAAAAGACTTTCTTAAAAGATCAAGGCTTTTTGGGACAGCAGAATTAGCATCTTCATTACCTTCAAATTCAAGAGATATATATCCCTTGTAATTATTTTCCCGCATTAGCTTTCCAATGGAGGTGTAGTCAATATTAATCTGATTAAAAGCAGGCCATTTTGCACCACCAAAATATGTTTTGGCTTGAATAAGACATGTATGAGGGGCAAGTTCTGAAAGTTGCTTTTCACGATTGTCAAAAAAGTTTCCTGTATCTAGAGTTACACTTAACCAAGGGGAATTAATAGCATTCACGATTCTCATTACACCTCCAGAGGTTAATCCAAGGCCCCAGTGATTTTCAAGCCCAAGAACAACCCCGCATTTCTCAGCTGTAGGAATGCATTGCTCTATAGAGTCTATAACCCACTTAAAACCTTCATCTTCAGTGTATCCGTCAATTACAGTTTCTATACCTTTGTTATCCATTAACACATCAAACTCTGATTTATCACCCTGTGGCTTAGTTGTTCCCCACCTTCCAGTATTTATTCTAATAGTTGGAATTCCAAGTGAATATGCAACTTCAATTTGACGTTTTGTTAATTCAATATTTTCTTTTCGCTTATCAGGATCAGGACTAACAAAACTCTGATGAGTTGAGAGACCCATTATGTCTAATCCAGAATCAAAGGCTCTTTTTTTAAGTTTTTGTAAGTAGCTGTTTTCTTCTGACTCCATTTGGATTAACAGAAGCTCTATTCCATCAAATCCAAATTCAGATGCTTTATCAATACAGTATTCAATAGGTGTTTCACGACCATTAAATTGCCAAAAAGAGTACGTAGAAACTCCAATTGGGTTGTGTTTAATATTTGTAAGACTACTTTTTTCAGTAGAATTTAAATTGGAGCAACCGATTAATGGAGCACCAAGTGAAGCGGCAGTCAATGATTTTAGGAGGGATCTTCTTTTCATGTTAAAGCAGTTATTTTTTTTATTGTAATTTAAGGATTCAAAAATAAAAACAAAATAATATGAAAATTTTAAAAACAATTTTAGCCTTATTTATTTCATTTACTGTGTCAGCTCAAGCTGAAACCGTAATGAACTTATCTTATTTAGACATACCTATTCAAAAAATAGGCAGGTTTATGGAATTACACGAGCAAGTAACTAACATGCAACAAGGAGATAAAAGAACTCTTCAAGGACAATGGGTGACAAGTCATTATTATGGATCTGGACCATCTGTTGTTATTCAAGATAATTATATGAATGCTAATGATGCTATTAATGATACACCTTGGGTTCACGTTGGAGAAAAATGGGAAGCAGCAAGTGAAGATGAAAGAAAAGAAATGGGAGCAATGGTTAGTGAGTACCAATCATTTTGGAATGGTCATACTGATGAAATGAGAAGGATTGACTGGCAAAACGATCATATTGTAGGTGAGAATATAGATGTGTCAGGTAATTTTATATTAGTTATAGGAAAATATAACACTAAAGGTAATCAGGGTGAAATGGGACAAGCTTATCATGACTGGGTTACAGTTCCTGCTGTTCAGTCTGGAGTGGCTATGTTTGGTAACCACAGCTATCATCTTACTGGGTCAGGATCTGACGTAATGGTTGCAAATGGATATACAATAGTATGCATGAATTTGCTACAAGTTTAGAAAACGCAACTTCTGGATCCACTGAGGCTAGACAAAAATTTTGGAGTCTAGTTGAGGGAGATCATGAAGATCAAATATATATCCATCAAGGGCATATAGAAAATGGAAAATTTGTAAGAGCAAGTTCTAACTAATTAACGCTTATTAAACTTTAAAAAAACCCCTCACCAGAGGGGTTTTGTATTTTAGATAAATTAGAAATTAAACAATTTTGTTAGCTTTGTTTTAATTAATTTAAATCAATAACATAAAACAAACAAAATGAAAAAATTATTTTTAATTATTGCCCTTGTTGCAATCGGATCACTTACTGCTCAAGGAAATGGAGATTATGTAAACATGACTTTTGTTAAAACTACTCCAGGGGAAGACTATGGAACTATACTTAACGAAAAGTGGAAAGAGTTAGCTCAAATGAGAGTTGATGAAGGAACCATAACAGGCTGGGATGTTTGGTGGAGACCAAACGCAACCGACACAGACGAATGGAATATGCTTCTTGTAACAATAGCTAAACATCCTGATAGCTTGAATTCTAATGCAGGTGTTCTTAAAATGAGACCAGACTATAGTGAAATGGATGTTGAAATTTTTCAACAAAAAAACATAAAAGCAAGAACTATAGCTTATGATCATACATATGCTAATAAAGGATTAAACTTTGCTGACAATCAAGGGGAAACACCTGATGCACCTCAAGTAGTAGTGCTTAATTTTATGAAAGCAGGAGTAGCTAATGGATATGCTTATGAAAAAGCTGAAAATAGTCTAAATTCAGGAGACCTAGGATCAAGATCAGGTTGGGGTCTTTTAAAACGACTAGATCAAATGGGTGATGATGTTTATAATGACTATATGACTGTTGATTTTTATGATTCATGGGAAACTATGATGAAAACTAGAGAGCAAACTGTCAGAATCCCAAAACAAATGCAATCAGTGCTTAATATGAGATCACATCTAAGGAGTGTTCCTCTTTGGAGAGCTATATCAGTTAGACCTGGTGAATAAAAAACTAGCCCCTCAGCCGAGGGGTTTTTTTTACTTTTAATAGTATGAATAAGCTCATTTTAACTGCTTTATCTTTTTTCTTATTACAAGGATGTTTTTTAAAAGAAAACCCTATAAACTCCTCTATGAAAGGTGATGGTTTTTTAAAAGAGATTCTTAAAAACAAAGAAAATTATGAAATACAGATTATATATACAGAAATAAAAAGAGATAAAGAAGGTGAGCCAGACTTTATGGATTTTGAATTTCAAGTGGATGAGAATAATTATTTTTATCCAGCAAGTACTATAAAACTTCCGATCGTAATTTTAACTCTAGATAAAATTAATGAACTAAGATCTAAAGGGATTAATGTGTCCCTTAAATCAAAAATCACGCTTTCACCATTAGATCAAGAAATGAGTCTAATTCAAAAAGATAGTATCACATCTTTTCAGAATCTTATTGCTGATATTTTATTAGTGAGTGATAATTCTGCTTCAAATGTGTTAATTGACTTTATTGGATATAACCATTTTAATGCCAAGATGAATCAAGCGGGATTCAATAAAACATATTTAAATCATAAGTTTAGCCCTGATCCAAATTATACTATCGATTGGGAAATAAAAACAATGTTTAATGATCTAATCTCTTCAAATGAAGAGAGAGATATAGTTACAGCTGACGATAATATATTAGGTTTAAAAAAAGGAGAAAAAAAATTTAAAGATGGTATAGTTGAGCTTGGCTCTCTTGACTTCTCTCAAAAAAACAGATCTTCAATAATTGACATGCACAATATTATAAAAAGAATAATATTTCCTTCTAAGTTTGATGATGATAACGCCTTTAATCTTAATGTTGAAGATTATGATTTTTTGAGGTATTGGATGAGCAGGTTTACCCATGAAGACCTTGGAAATAAATTTACAACTGATAAAAAGTATTTTGAATCATATAATAAGTTTTTTATTCATGGAGCAGATACTATTGTAGCAAATAAAAATATTAGGGTCTACAATAAAATAGGTCAGGCATACGGAACATCTACAGATAACGCATATATAAAAAACTATCAAGATGATGTAGAATTTTTCCTAACAGCAACAATATATACAAACAAGAATAATATTATTAATGACAATGTATATGAGTATGAAGAAACGGCAATTCCGTTTTTAGCAAAACTATCTCAATCACTATACAATAAGCTTAAAGACTAGTCTTTAACAAGTCCAAGATCAACCAACCTTTGGTAAAGGAAATCACCAGCTGTTGTATCATCAAATCCTTTAGGATTGTCTTTGTCTACACAAGTCTCTAGACAATTTAGGGGCATTTCAAGTCTTGGGTGTAAGAAAAAGGGTATTGAATATCTAGAGCTATTCCATAAATCTTTAGGAGGGTTTACAACTCTATGAATGGTTGACTTTAATTTATTATTAGTGTGTCTGGAAAGCATATCACCAATATTTACAATGATTTCATCATCCTCTGCAATAGCATCAACCCACTCTCCATTATTGCTTAAAACCTGGAGTCCTTTCCCTTGAGCTCCCATAAGAAGTGTAATTAAATTAATATCACCATGTGCTGCTGCTCTTTCTGCTTTGTCAGGTTCTTGTGTTATAGGAGGGTAGTGAATTGCTCTAAGAATTGAGTTTCCGTTAAAAATATGCTTATCAAAATATTTTTCATCTAAATTTAGATAACAAGCTATAGCTCCCAAGACATGTCTCCCAGTTTCTTCCAAAAGTTCATATGTTTTTTGCCCGACGGAATTAAACTCTTCAAGTTCATTAACAATTACATTCTTTGGATATTTATTATCTAACTCAGGTTCATTTTTTACATATTGTCCAAAATGCCAAAATTCTTTTAAGTCTCCTACATTTCTACCTTTTGCATGTTCTTTTCCAAATGGAGTAAACCCCCTTTGACTTGCAAGCCCACTTATAATATACTTTGATTTAATTTCATTTGAGAGATTAAAGAAATTTTTAACTTCATCATAAAGAGACTCTTTAACAGAATCATTTAAAAGATGACCCTTTAAAGCAATAAATCCAATCTCACTAAATCCCTTTCCAAGATCACTAATAAATTTTTTTTTGCTATCAGGATCTCCTGTTAGATAATCGTTCAAATTTACTTGAGGTATTCTATTCATTTTTTATTTATTTTTTGAAATCATTTTTGTAATATATTTTCCTAAAATGTCAAATTCAAGGTTAACAATACTTCCTGAAGTAATATTTTTAAAATTTGTATTCTCATAAGTATATGGAATAATTGCAACTGAAAAAGAATCAGAAGTGGATTCAACTACAGTTAAGCTAACACCATTAATGGTTATTGATCCTTTTTCAACAGTTATGTTTTTTTGAGAATGTTCAAAGACATATTTCCAACTTCCATCAGTTTCAATCGCCTCTGTGCAAATGGCAACTTCATCCACGTGACCTTGAACTATATGACCGTCAAATCTAGAATTAACAGACATTGACCTTTCAAGATTTACAATATCTCCAGGTTTTACTTTTCCAAGATTTGTCCTGCTAAGACTTTCAGCAATAACAGTTACTGTGTATATATCATCATTAATATCTACCACTGTTAGACAAACTCCGTTATGACAAAGGCTTTGATCTATTTTCAGCTCTCTTGTGATTGGAGATTTTAGTGAAATATTAAGATTTCCTTTATCTTTTTGAACTTTATCAACAGTTGAAGTGCATTCTATTATACCAGTGAACATTATTATCTTTATTTTTGATCTGTAAAATTACTAATTAAATTAACTAGTGTTAAAATCCAAAAAAATAAATATAGGAATTTCAATAGGAGACCCTAATGGCATAGGAATTGAAATTATTCTTAAAGTGCTTTCTGAAAGCCACCTATATGAGGAATGTAATTTTATAATTTACTCCTCTTTAGATTTAATTGTCAAGCAACAAGATTTTTTCAAGATTACAACGTTGCCCCTAAAAAAAATTGACTCTTTAGATAAAATAGCTTCAGATCACATTAATATTAAAGAAGTTTTTTCTAGTTCTAAATTTGAATTTGGTAAAAATGATAAAGAAATTTCAGCTAACGGTATTATTTCTTTTAAGGAAGCAGTTGAGGATGCAAAATCCAAAAAAATTGATATTTTGATTACAGCTCCAATTAACAAAAGCTTGTCTTACTCAAGCTCATTTAAATTTTCGGGCCATACCGATTATTTAAAAAACACATTCAATATAGACCCAATGATGCTGATGGTATCAGACAACTTAAAATTAGGACTATTAACAGAACATATTCCTCTTAAAGATGTTGTCAGCGAAATAACTACAAAGAAAGTAATCCAAAAAATTAAATCTTTAACAGACACTCTAAAAAATGATTTTTTAATTAAAGCTCCCAAGATTGCAATTCTTGCTATTAATCCACATGTTGGTGATAATGGTGTAATTGGCAGTGATGATCAAAACATATTAATACCTGCGATAACAGACCTTAATAAGGATAATAATTTAATATTTGGGCCTTTTTCTGCAGACACCTTTTTTTGTAATGAAAACCATAAGCAATATGATGGTATTATTGCAGCATATCATGATCAAGGTTTAATACCATTTAAAACAATTAGTTTTGGTAACGGAGTTAATTATAGTTCTGGATTACCCATTATTCGTACATCTCCAGACCATGGAACAGGATTTGATATTGCAGGGCAAGGAATAGCAAGTACATCCTCATTCATACAGGCTTTAAAAGTAGGATTGGATATATATAAGTCAAGAAATACGATAGATTGACATTAAATAGATAAATTTTTATAAATTTGCCGCTCAATAGTTAAGTGATGAAATCGCTTTCGCCATATTTAATTAAATTTTCGGGTTTGAAAGATGGATTACACTGCTTTAACTATGAGCTTGGTAATAAGTTCTTTAAAAATTTTGACTATTATGATTTTCTTGATGCTAAATTATTAGCAAATCTTGAACTAGAAAAAAAATCAACACTATTAAATTTAAAATTTTTATTTAGTGGTGAAATAGATGTTCAGTGTGATGTTTCTATGGAAAGTTTTACTTTACAATTTGAAACAGACTACTCAGTAGTTGTAAAATTCAAAAACAATGTTGTATCATCAGATGACAAGGTTGTTTTCTTACCTGCAGGGTCTCACAGTCTAGATGTATCACGTATGATATACGAGAGCATCGTACTGGCTGTTCCACAAAAAAAAGTTCATCCTGGAATTGAAAACGGTTCATTAAAATCAGAAATAGCAAAAAAATTAGAAGAACTTAAACCCAAAAAAAATTTTAAAGAAAAAACTGACCCTAGGTGGGACAAATTAAAAGACTTATTATAAATGGCACATCCTAAACGTAAAATATCTAAAACTAGAAGAGATAAACGTAGAACGCATATTAAAGCTGAAAAACAGCAAATATCAACATGCAAAGCTACCGGTGAGTCACACTTATATCACAGAGCCCATTGGCATGAAGGTAAACTTTATTACAGAGGAAAAGTTTTAGTTGATTCTTTGGAATCAGAAAAAAACTAGTATCTTAAATTATCAATTTAATTGTCTAATGACATTATTGATGTTAGTATGATATCTAACAAAACAAACAAAATAAAAGCCGCTATTACTGCTGTTGGAGGCTATATTCCCCAAGACTTTATTTCCAATAAAGATTTAGAACAAATGGTTGACACAAATGATGAGTGGATAACCGCTAGAACCGGGATTAAAAAAAGAAGAATTCTTAAAGAAAAAGGGAAAGCCACTTCCTATTTAGCAATAAATGCTGCTAAAGATTTATTGAATAGAAATGGTGTAGATCCAAAAACTATAGATCTAGTAATTCTTGCTACAATAACTCCAGACTATCATGTTGCATCTACAGCTCCAACTGTAGCCTCAGAGATAAAGGCACTTAACGCATATGCTTTCGATATAAATGCAGCATGCTCAGGATTTTTATATGGTATGTCAACAGCAACTAGCTATATAGAATCAGGTAGATACAAAAAAGTTCTTCTTATTGGTGCTGACATGATGTCTTCTATTGTAGATTACACAGACAGATCAACTAGCATACTATTTGGTGACGGAGCTGGAGCTGTTTTAGTTGAGCCCAGCATAAATGATTTTGGGTGGGAAGATGAGTATTTAAGATCCGATGGAATTGGAGCAGAATGGTTAAAAGTTAAATCGGGAGGCTCAATGTATCCGACTTCACAAGAATCATTTGAAAATAAATGGCATTATATAACTCAAGAAGGAAAGACTATATTTAAGTCAGCTGTATCGGGGATGGCGAATGCTACTGAACAAATTATCATTAGAAATAATCTAAAACCAGAAGAAATTAAATATCTTCTACCTCATCAAGCCAATAAAAGAATTATTGATGCTACCGCAGAAAAGATTAATTTAGATAAAAATAAAGTTTTAATGAATATTGAAGAATATGGAAATACTACTGCCGCTACGATACCTCTACTAATGTATGATTATGAAAAAGAGTTTAAGCAGGGAGATAAATTAATACTTGCAGCATTTGGAGCTGGTTTAACATGGGGTGCAGCATATTTAACATGGGCATATAATTAAACTATTTAAAATGGATATTAAAGAAATACAAAATCTAATAAAATTTGTCTCTAAATCTGGTGTTGAAGAAGTTAAAATAGAAAGAGAAGACTTTAAAATTACAATCAAAACAAAGAAAAATATTACTCAGCAAATAGTAGTTGACGATACTACTAAAATTCCTGTTTTACCTTCTGCTATTTCAAATGTTCATCTAGATACTTTAGAAGAAAATGCCTCTAAAACAAAGTCTACAAAAGCAGAAAACGAAAACCACATAATAGTAAAAGCACCAATAATTGGAACTTTTTATAGAAAACCTTCTCCAGATAAACCAAACTTTACAGAAGTTGGACAAATTATTGCTGAGGGAGATATTCTATGTGTAATTGAAGCAATGAAATTATTTAATGAAATAGAATCTGAGATGTCAGGAAAAATTGTTAAAATTCTTGTTGAAGATCAAAGCCCTGTTGAATTTGATCAACCACTTTTTATTATTGACCCATCATAAAAATGTTTAATAAAATATTAATCGCCAATAGAGGAGAGATAGCTATGCGTGTCATTAGGACATGTAAGGAAATGGGCATTAAAACTGTAGCTGTATATTCAAAGGCAGATGCAGAGAGTCTCCATGTTCGTTTTGCAGATGAAGCTGTTTGTATTGGCCCTTCTGCAAGTGCAGATTCATATTTAAAACCAGCCAATATAATTTCAGCTGCAGAGATTACAAATGCAGATGCAATTCATCCGGGATATGGATTTTTATCTGAAAACAGTAAATTTTCGAAAATTTGCGATGAACACAAGATAAAATTTATTGGAGCTTCACCTGAAATGATAGACAAAATGGGAGATAAAGCATCTGCTAAAGAAACGATGAAAAAAGCAGGTGTCCCAACTATTCCTGGATCTGAAGGACTTGTCCCAACTTTAGAAGAGGCTCAAAATATAGCACTTGAAATAGGTTATCCAGTAATGCTGAAAGCAACAGCTGGAGGAGGAGGAAAAGGAATGAGAATAGCTAAAACTCCTAAAGATTTAGTCACTGCTTGGGAATTAGCTAGGCAAGAATCAAAACTAGCTTTTGATAATGATGACATGTATCTAGAAAAGTTTATAGAGGACCCAAGACATATTGAAATTCAAATTATTGGAGATTCTTATGGTAAAGCTTGTCATCTTTCAGAGAGAGATTGTTCTATTCAAAGACGTCATCAAAAACTAATTGAAGAGACACCGTCACCGTTTATGACGAAGCCTCTAAGAAAAGAAATGGGAGAAGCTGCAGTAAAAGCTGCAGAATCTATTAAATATGAAGGAGCGGGAACTATTGAATTTCTTGTTGATAAACACAAGAATTTTTACTTTATGGAGATGAACACAAGAATTCAAGTTGAACACCCAATTACTGAACAGGTGATTGATTATGATTTAATACGTGAACAAATACTTGTTGCTTCAGGAAAGCCAATTTCTGGTAAAAATTATTTTCCTAAACTATGTTCTATAGAATGTAGAATCAATGCTGAGGACCCAACTAATGACTTTATGCCAAATCCTGGTAAAATTTTAACACTTCATTTTCCTGGGGGTCACGGAATTCGAATTGACACACATGTTTATAGTGGATATTTAATACCACCTTATTATGACTCAATGATAGCTAAATTAATCACAACTGCACAAACTAGAGAAGAGGCTATAAATAAAATGAAAAGAGCTCTAGATGAGTTTGTGATTGAAGGTGTAAAGACAACAATTCCTTTTCATCAAAAATTACTTGAAAACCCAGATTTTTTATCAGGTAATTATACTACAAAATTTATGGAGTCATTTGAAATGTAGATTTAAATTATCTTCATTTCAATTAATTTTTCTGCTATTTGAATAGTATTTGTTGCAGCACCTTTTCTAAGGTTATCAGCAACAATCCAAAGGTTTAATCCGCTTTTGATACTAAAATCTCTTCTTATTCTACCAACAAAAACCTCATCTTTATTTGATGAATTAATTGGCATAGGATATTTATTATTATCAGGATCATCTTCAACAATCAATCCGGGAGCCTCACCTAAAATTTCAAAAATATGCTCGATTTCAAATTCTTTTTCAAATTCTATATTTACAGATTCACCATGACATATTTCGATAGGCACTCTAACAGCTGTAGAAGTTATTTGAATGCTTTTATCGTTCAAAATTTTTCGAGTCTCATTGATTAGCTTGTTTTCTTCTTTAGTATAACCATCCTTTTCAAAAACATCACAATGAGGCAGTAAGTTTTGATCTATTGAATAAGGATATACTTTTAAAGAATTCTCGCCGTTTCTTTCACCCTCAAGTTGATCTATTGCATCTTTACCTGTTCCAGAAACAGATTGATAGGTTGAGATTACTAGTCTTTTAATTTTATATTTTTCATGAAGAGGAGCCAATACAACAAGCATTTGCATTGTAGAACAATTTGGGTTCGCAATTATAAAGTCTTCTTTTGTTAAAGCTTTAGAGTTGACCTCACTTACAATTAGTTTTTTTGTTGAGTCCATTCTCCAAGCAGAAGAATTATCAACAACTCTTGTACCATTTTCTGCAAATTTTGGAGCCCACTCCAAAGAAATTGAACCACCAGCAGAAAATAATGCAATATCTGGCTTCATATTAACAGCTTCATTTAGAGAAACGATTTTATAATCATGTCCGTTAAACATAATTTTATTTCCAACAGATTTCTCTGAGGCAACAGGAATGATTTCACTTACAGGAAATTTTCTGTCTTCCAATAGTTTAAGTAAAACAGTTCCAACAACTCCGGTTACTCCTACAACAGCTATTTTCATTTTTTTTTATCTATTTTCATTTTTTTATAATATATAGAACGACTTAAAGGTTCATATTTATCTTTTTCACCAATAACAACTATATCTTTTTTTTTATTTTTTCTAAAACTATAATTAGCAATATTTCCTGATTTTTTACAAACTGCATGAACCTTGGTAACATACTCTGCTACTGCCATTAAATTAGGAATGGGTCCAAAGGGATTGCCCAGATAATCCATGTCTAAGCCAGCAATAATTACTCTTATACCACTATTTGCAAGTTGATTACAAACATTAACTATTCCATCATCAAAAAATTGAGCTTCATCAATTGCCACTACATGACAATTTTTAACATTATCTAAAATTTCAGATGAATGTTTAACTTCAGTTGATTCAAGTTTACTTTCATCATGTGACTCAATATAATTTTTGCTTCTAGAATCAATTGTTGGCTTAAAAACTTTAAATTTTTGATTTGCTATTTTCGCTCTTTTAATCCTTCTAATAAGCTCCTCAGTTTTACCAGAAAACATTGATCCACATATTACTTCAATCCAACCGAATTGTTCATTATTATATGCAGGGTTTTCTAAAAACATTTTGTAATTTGATTTACAATTAAAGCAAATTTATCAAAAAGTAACTCATTATAATAATAAACGATAATGTTTAAAAAAATAGAAAATAAAATAAAAGAAATTGCTCTTCAAATTCATAATTCATCAGATAATGAAAATATTTATGAGGATGCAAAATACATATATGAGTTAGCTGTAATCTACAAGTTCCTTTCTAAAAGAAAAAAAGATTCTCAATGGGAATTACATTCAGAAAAACTAAATGAAACTCTTAAAAAATTAAATTTAAATTCAGAAAAATCATATGATCTTCCATATAATGAGAGTGAAATAACACCATTAATTGACTCTATTAAAGATTTAGTTACTGAAATACCAGAATCGGATGATGATAAATGATCCTCAACTTTTTATAGTACCAACACCAATTGGTAATATGGAAGATATCACCATAAGAGCAATTGAAACCCTTAAAAAATCAGATTTAATTTTAGCTGAAGACACTAGACATGCAAAAAAACTTCTTGATCAATATCAAATTTCAACTAAAACTAACAGCTATCATTTAAATAATGAACATAAAAAAGTTGATGATTATATAGAGTTAATGATTTCTGGCAAGAAAATTTCCCTAATAACTGATGCCGGAACTCCATGTATTTCGGATCCGGGGTTTTTATTAGTTCGTGAAGCTATTAAAAAAGACATAGTCATTACATGTTTGCCGGGTCCAACTGCATTGATACCGGCATTAGTTTTAAGTGGTTTGCCTAGCGAAAGTTTCATCTTTGAAGGATTTTTACCACGAAAAAAAGGAAGAAAATCTAAACTAATTGAGCTTTCTCAAAATATCAGAACCACAATTATATATGAATCTCCATACAGGGTTGTAAAGACACTAACAGAGTTCATAGAATATTTTGGAGAGAATAGGCAAATTAGTTTGAGCAGAGAAATATCAAAAATATATGAAGAGACGTTTAGAGGAAGCATAGCTGAAGCCATAAAATATTTTTCCAATAAGAAAATAAAAGGTGAGTTTGTTATATGTATTGACAAAAAGCAATGAATAGCTGGATAGAGGCAGAACAGCCAGCTCATAAGAACATAAAAAATCTTAATAAGATTTTAAAAATTCCGGAATTTATTTGCTCCTTATTACTTCAAAGAAATATAAACTCACTAGAGAAAGCAAAGCAGTTTTTCCGACCAAATCTTGATTTACTTCATGATCCATTCTTAATGAAAGATATGTTAAAAGTTGTAGAAAGAATAGAATTTTTTAAATCTAAAAAGATTATGATTTTGGGTGATTATGATGTAGATGGAACAACATCTACTGCCATGCTCTATAAGTATTTTAATTTTAAAGGATTTAATGTTTCTTATTATATTCCAGACAGGTATCAAGAAGGATACGGAGTATCTCTAAAATCTATTGAACATGCTGAAAAAAATAACTTTTCTCTAATTATAACTGTTGACTGTGGAATTAAAGCTATAAATCCAGTAGCTTTAGCAAACTCAAAGGGTATTGAAGTTATCATTTGCGACCACCATCTCCCGGGAGAAAATTTGCCAAAAGCATATGGAATAATTAACCCAAAACAATTAGACTGTAACTATCCTTTTAAAGAATTATGTGGGTGCGGAATAGCATTTAAATTGATTACTGCCCATAACTTAATGTCAAATGATCAATGTAATATTAATGCTTTTATCGACTTTACTGCAATTGCAACAGTTTCTGATATGATGCCTTTGATTGATGAAAATAGAATAATGGTTTTCCATGGTTTAAGGACAATAAATTCAAACCCTAGAACTGGGCTTAGAAATTTTTTAAAATCAATTAATAGTAAAATCGATGAATCAAAAATTTCATTTAATATTGGTCCAAGAATTAATGCTGCGGGAAGAATGAAAAATGGAAAAATAATTGTTGAGTTATTAATAGAGGAGGATGTTGAAAAAGCTAACATTCTTTCAAATGAAGTAGAATTTCTTAATCAAACTAGAAGGTCAACTGAAAAAAACGTATTAGAAGAAGCGGAAACACAAATAATTCAAAATAGTTTCACCAATATTGTATATTCTGATTTGTGGAGCAAAGGAGTCCTGGGTATTGTTGCTTCAAGACTTATCGAAGGATCTTATAAACCTACAATTGTAATGACTGATTCAGATGAGCAGTTTTTAACTGGCTCTGTGAGATCAGTATCAGGCTTTGATGTATATGAGGCTCTATTGAAATGTGAGGATAATATTTTTCAATTTGGGGGACATAAATACGCAGCTGGCTTAAAAGTAAAGAAATCAAATTTTGAAAGTTTTAAAACACAGTTTGAAAACACTGTAAAAGATTCAGTTTCAGGTAAAATGTTCCAAAAAACATTTTTATACGATCTTTTAATTGACTTCTCTGAAATCACAATGGAGAATGTTAAAATTCTTCAACGAATGTCACCATTTGGTTTAGGAAATAAAAAACCTGTATTTAGAACCAACAATTGTTTTTTAGACCAAACATTGAAGTTTGTTGGAAAAGAGTCACAAATTGTAAAGTCAAAAATTAAGGATGAATCTGGGAAAGAATTATCCTTTATAAGTTTTGATAACAAGGAAGCCCTTGTAAATATAAAGTCAACATTTGATATTCTCTACACAGTTGATGTTAATTCCTATTCAGGAAAAGATGAGATACAGCTTATGCTAAGAGAAATTTATTTAAAATAATAAACCCTGCCAAAGCAGGGTTTAAATAAATATAAATAAGCTTTAAAACTCTAATTAGAATCTAAACGTAGCTCCTAAATTCCAAGTTGTTCCTTTACCGAAGTAAACTAGGTTTTCTACATTAACTCCATTCCAAGCTCTTCCTCCATCATTATGAAGATTCGTTTGAGATTGAGAAATATATTCTTCATCAAATAGGTTATTGATATTAGCTCTTACAATTGTTTCATATCCTAAGAAAGTTGTTTTGTAAGTTGCCCCTATATCAACTAAGCTAAAGCTTGGTAGCTCAATTGAACCTCTATTATTAGAAGAGAAAAACTCACTATCTAATGGACTGAATCTTCCATGAAGATTAGAATATGTTTGAAAATCAATATCAGCAGATAATCTGTCAGAAAGCTTATAGTTAGCTCCTAAGTATAAAACTGTTTGAGCAGCATCACCAATTTTAACACCATCTAAATAAAGTGTTCCAGTTTCTCCCGCAGCTTGACCATTATCATTGTAGAAAGAAGTACCATTGAAGTTTTTAGAAAATTTCCAATCACCTAATGAAGCCATTCCACGAAGTCTCAATCTGCTTGAAGGAAACCAAGTGAATTCACCTTCAATACCATTATGAGTTTGTTCTACACCATCATAAATTATCGTTATTCCCTGATCTCCAATTGAAGTAGATCTACTGAAGGTTCTGTCACCCCATACTGTTGAGTAAGCATTTACTTTTGCTTTAAAATTAGAACCAGTGTAACCATAACCTAGCTCAAAAGATGTGATCTTCTCAGATGTAATATCTTCTGCTTCTGTAAAGTCATAATCTGCATTTGTAAAGACCCCATCTACTAGTGGAGGTCTACTTATCTGACCTACATTAATAAATACATTTGCTCTATCAGTCATGTTGTAGTTTGCACCACCTTTTATATAACCACCATTTACAGTAATTTTTCTACTCTTTGTATCAGGTTGAGTAGTATAGAAGTGCTCTATCTGATATTTCTGTGTAGTTGATCCTAATTGAAGAACTGCTGAAAACTTATCATTACCAACGTATTCAATTAAACCATTAATACCTGTCCAGTCGTTATAACCAATGTAGTATCTCTGAGTTCCATTTGGATCATCCATTCCAAGGTTTTTAAACGGAGAAGATTCATATGCAGTAGTAACTACTGTTCCAATTCTGTCTCCATTTCCTGAGAAGTTATTTCCATTAATTGTAGAGATATATCCGTCAAGACCTAAGAAATCACTGATACCTCTTCTGTGGTATGCTTTGTATGATCTTAAATCAACTCCAAGTTCATATCTGAAATTATCTGAATCTATCTTAATTTTTGATATTCCACCAATCCAGTTATGAGAATTCGTTGAAAATCTCCTTACAGTTGTATCTGCACCCCACTTACTAGGTAGTCCATCTATGGTATTGTGATACCCAAGGTTCATGCCAGCAAAAGGTCCGCTGTCAGGAACATGTGCTCCAGCTAAGTTTTTTGAAACCGCAGTATTCCAGTTAATTGTATAATCTGAGTTTCTCCATTCAGCATGATCATCCATATACTCTGAAAAAGACTCTCTAAAAGAAGTAGTACCAAAAGAACCTCTTCCTCTAAGACCAGTTCCACCACCTCTACCTGCAGAAGCATATAAAGATGTAGCAAGTGTAACTCTACTGCTAATTTCCCAATCCCAGTTAAGAGTTGCTAAAGGTTTGTGGTAATAGTTTCTCAAAACTGAGAACTCTTCACCTTTGTAATCACCGTATAGTTGATTAAATTTTCTAAAGTCATCACCTTGAGCAGGCCCATAGTCTAGAGTAATCTTGAACCTGAGTTCCATAATATGCTTGATGATGCCACTGACCGGCACCAATAACTGAAAGGTTAAATTCATGATCTCCACCTCTTGGTGTATACCCAACAGAAAAAGCATAAGTTACACCCTCACCTTGCATACCATTTCTCCATCCATCACCTTGCCAGAATCCAAGTAAATAACTTGATGACCAGCCTAATTCATTAACACCAGTATTCATATATGCGGTTGTTTTTTGATAACCATTATCACCCAGCATAAGTTTAAGTCCTGATCCAGGAGTTGCTTCAGCAGCTCTTGTGTTAACTGAAACTGTCCCCCCCGCTGAAGGAACAGCAAGAGAAGTAGAACCAAGCCCCCTTTGGAGCTGAACACTAGAAGCAATGTCCATTAGTCCTGCCCAGTTTGACCAGTATACCCGTCCATTTTCCATGTCATTCACAGGTTGACCATTTATAACGTAAGCAGTATTAGTGAATCCAAATCCCCTAAGGTACATTTGGCCATCACCATAACCACCGTTATCTTGATTGGTGTAAACACCAGGAGTCCTCCTAAGAGTTTCAACAAACTCTAAGTTTCCCCCTTTAAGTTCTATTTCAGCACCTGTTACTGTGCTAAATGCAATCGGAGTTTCACGCTCTTTTGCAACATCTACAACTTTCGATGTCACAGTTACCTCTGAAAGAGCAATTGAATCAAGCGAAGCATCTTGAGAATAAACAGCTGTTGTTAATAGAGCAAATAAGATTAAGCTTAATTTTTTCATTATTATTTTATTTGATTTGTGGTAAAAGTAAAATTATTCAAGAGTTTTTACGCGAACTAAATATTAACATAATCTAAAGATTTATCTAGATTTTTATGTTAACTCATTTCTTTAATATTTCGCTAATCTTTATTGTAGATTGATCAAGGTTATCTTGCTTTCCTTTAATGATATCTTTAGCTATTGATTTTCCTAGCTCAACACCCCACTGGTCATAGCTATAGATATTTAAAATTGAGCCAATTGTAAAAATTTTGTTTTCATACATTGAGATAAGAGCTCCTAGATTTGAGGGAGAAAGCTTGTTAATAACTATTGAATTGGAAGGTTTATTACCATCAATATTTTTGTGATTCTCACTCCCGGAAGAGATTTTACCCATCATTAATGCATTTGTCTGAGCTAAAAAATTTGAAGTCAAAATATCATGTTGAGCTTTATCGCCATATAGAGATTTTTTAAAAGCAATAAAATCAGAAGGGATAATTTTAGTTCCTTGGTGCATTAGTTGAAAAAAAGCATGCTGAGCATTTGTTCCTGTTGAACCCCAAATAATAGAGCCTGTTTCATAAGTAATTTTATTACCACTTCTATCTATGCTCTTGCCATTACTCTCCATGCTTGCTTGTTGTAAATAATCTGGAAGTTTTCCAAGAAACTGATTGTATGGAAGAACAGCTTCCGTCTCACATTTAAAAAAATTATTATACCAAATACTGATTAGAGCAAGAATTACAGGGATATTTTTTTCAAAAGGAGAATTTCTAAAATGAAGATCCATAGATTCAGCACCCTTTAAAAACTCTTTGAAGTTTTTTGATCCAATTACAATAGAAATAATTAAACCAACTGATCCCCAAAGTGAAAATCTGCCTCCAACCCACTCGGGAATAGAAAGAACATTATTAGATAAAATACCAAATTCTTTTGGTGCTTCAGTATTATTTGAAACAGCTATAAAATGATCTTTTATAGATTCTACATTAGCCTTGTCTATAAACCATTTTCTTATTTTTTTTGCATTTTCAAGAGTTTCAATTGTGGTAAATGTTTTTGAAACAATAATAAAAATAGTGGTCTCAGGATCTAGTTTTTCAAGTAGTTTTGATGTAAAATCAGGATCAATATTAGAGACAAAGTGAGGGTTAACCCCATGGCTATAATAAGACAATGCTTCAGTAATCATTTCAGGTCCCAGATGAGAACCACCGATTCCAATATTAACTACATCTGTAATTTTTTTACCAGTGTATCCTAGTTTATTACCATTATTTATTTCATCTGAAATACTTATAATTTTATCAAGTGTATCGTTAATCTCTTTTTTTAAATTGGGGTTTTTTATTTCACTTGATCTTAACGAAGTATGAAGAACAGCTCTTTTCTCTGTTTCATTAATAACGGAGCCGTTAAAATATTTTTCAATATTATTCTTTAAATCAGTTTCTCCACACAGGTCAATTAAAAGTTTGAATGAAGAAGAACTTAGTCTGTTTTTTGAAAAGTCTAAATAAAAATCCTTCCAACTTATTGTAAACTTTTCGAGCCGATCACTTTCTTCAAAAAAGCTTGAAATATGATTATCACATTCAGCTTTGAATTTTTTATCAAGGCTTGCCCAGGAACTTAAACTGGTTGGATCTATTTTTGATAACGCCATTAGATGGAAGTCTTATTTTTAATTATCACTGAATCAAGTTCAGATTTGATTAAAACAATATCACTAAAGTACTTATTTTTTAATGACTCATTAATTGGCTTTGCTTCTGGAAGTTTTTGTTTAAATGGATCTACTTGAATTCCATTTTTCCAAAATCTATAACACACATGTGGGCCAGATGTATTCCCAGTCATCCCTACCCATCCAATAACATCTCCTTGTTCAATAAATTGCCCAACTTTAACATTACTTTTTCTCATATGTAGATATTGAGTGTCATAGGTGTTGTTGTGCCTAACTTTCACATACCTCCCGTTTGCTCTGGTATAACTGGACTCAATAATAGTTCCATTAGCAGTAGACATAATTGGTGTTCCAACAGGAGCTGCAAAATCAGTGCCTTTGTGTGCTCGAACTCTATTACCGTATAAAGCTATTCTTCTTCTTAGGTTATATCTTGATGAAATTCTTCCAAATTTAATAGGCGATTGTAAAAATGCTTTTCTTAGATTCTTCCCATCTTGATCTAAATATTCTACAATCCCTTTTATAGAATCAGTTTCATATTCAAAGGCGTACCTTTCAACACCTTTATGAACAAAATAGGCAGCTTTTATTTTGGTTATTCCAACGGGAATTGAGTCATCAACATACGCTTCAGTATAAATGACTTTAAACTTATCTCCTTTATCTAATCTGAAGAAATCAATTGTCCAAGCATATATGTCAGACAAATAATAGGTTAATAATGGATCTTTGTCTTGTTCTTCTAGAGTGAGATATAAGGAGTTATTAATAATTCCAGAAGCAGATAAATCTTTATAAGTTCTAGTTTTTTTTAATGTCTTTCCATAGACACTGTCTTTCAATTGAATAAAAGAGTAACCTTCAATTGTAGGATGATACACGAATGCTTTTAGCTTTGGGATAGAATCGTTTGTATATATTAATGTATAAGGCTTTCCTAATTGAAGTTTTCTAAAATCTACATCATTTTTTGTTTTTTGAAGTGCTCGATATATTTCAGGATAATCAATTCCCTGATCTTCTAAGATGTCTCCAAACGTATCACCTCTTCCTACTTTTTTTTCTTCAAATGAGTACTTACTTTCATCATACCCATATTTGTATTTAATTGGCTGTACTTTCAATGGCTCATTTGAATCTGAATTACATGAGCTTAAAAATACTGTAAGAATGAAAACTAAGATTGAACTCTTTTTTATCATTATTTGATTATAATTTCTAGGGGGTTGGCAATTCCAGAAAATTTTTCTAGATCAGCTTTAATAGATCCAACTAACAAATCAGCTTGAATTCTTATTGGAATTTTATTTTTATCATTTGTCAACCACATTGTAATGCTACCCTCACCTTTAAATATTCTACTTCTGTCTGTAGCGGGCATTAGCTTTAAACACTCAACTTTTCCAAATTTAGTATTTATAACTTCTTTTCCAAGGTACTTAAGTGCTAGTTCTCGGTTTTTTGAATCATAAAACATGTTTATTGTATAATAATCGCCTACTTCAATACTGTTTGGAGAAAAGTTTTTTCTAAGGTAATATAAAGAGGAGATAAGATCTTGAACGTTTTCTTCTGTTGGAATAACTTCCAGTGTACCCTTTTTTATATTATTTACACTAGCCTTGTTTCCTTGTGAATCAAAAGATATTTCCAGATCTTTAGTGTACCCTCCTTCATAAGTATCACGTTTAAAAAAAACGGGAGACACCTTTTCATTATCAAAATAACTGCTATAATAATCTTCGACTTTGAAAAAGAGCCTTGCTAACCCAATTGTTTTTCCATATCCAGAAGCCAAAAGATTCTCATCGTCTAGACTGTCTTTTTTTGATAAACTAAGGGAAGCATAACTCGCATTAAAAATTCCATAATGAACTCTATATTCAAGTTTTTCTCCAGCTTTAAAAGGTTCAGATAGTTTGGGTGGACTAGGTTGACTGAAAATTACATTAATACTAAAAAGTAGAATCTGGAGATGTAGGAAAATAATTTTCATTTTTTACAAGTCAAAATTAATTAAAATTAATTTCTTAATTGATTAAAAATAGATCTACCTCTATTCTTTCCAAGAAATTGTATTAAATCTTCTTGATCAGCATCTTTTAACCTCTTGAAAGATTTATACTTATCTAAAAGTTTGTCTTTTAAAATTGGGCCAACACCTTTTAATCCATCAATACCTGATTTAAGAGCATCTTTGCTTCTTCTGTCTCTATGAAGGTTAATTGCAAATCTATGAGCCTCATTTCTTAATTGCTGAATTAATTTTAATGTTTCAGATTTCTTGTCGATATATAAAGGGAGAGAGTCATTGGGTTTAAAGATTTCTTCAAGTTTTTTTGCAATACCTATTATGGCAACTTTGTTTTCTAAGTTTAATTTTTTTAAGCTTTTAACACCAGAAGATAATTGACCCTTTCCACCATCGACCACTATTAAATTTGGTAAATTTTCATTTTCCTCTAACAGTCTTTTTAGTCGCCTATAAATAACTTGCTCCATTGAAGCAAAGTCATCAGGGCCATCAATATTTTGAATTTTAAAATGTCTATAATCTTTTTTTGAAGCTTTACCATTCTTAAAAACAACACATGATGCAACTGGATTTGTTCCCATCAAATTTGAATTATCAAAACATTCAATTTGTATAGGTTTCTCTTTAAGCTGTAAATCTTTTTTTACCTGCTCCATGATTCTGTTGCCATGAGCTTCAGGATCAATAATTTTTATTTGCTTTAGTTTGTCTATTCTATAAAACTTTGCATTTCTTTCAGAGAGTTCAATTAATTTTTTTTTGTCACCTGCTTTAGGAACATTAATTTTAAGAGGTTTGGGAAGGTTTAATTTAAATGGCACAATCACTTCTTTACTCTGTGATTGAAATCTTTGTTTAAGCTCTATTACTGATAATCTTAATATCTCTTTATCAGTTTCCTCAAGCTTCTTTTTAACTTCCAGCGTAAACGATCTAATAACAGCTCCATATGAAATTTGTAAATAATTAATATACGCATATGATTCGTCTGAGACCATTGCAAAAACATCAATGTCACTTATCTTAGAATTAACAATCGTTGACTTAGCTTGGTAATTATATAGGATGTCCAGTTTCTCTTTTATTTCCTGTGCTTTCTCATATTTAAGGTTCTTTGAAAATAACTTCATTTTTCCTTTTAGTTCATCAATGGATTTCCTAAAGTGACCCTTGATTAAGTTTCTAATTGATTTTATGTTTTCTGAAAATTTTGCCTTAATACTTTCTTCTGTCTCTTTTTTTATCAAATGATTTAATTCATGATTTAAAAAAGGATAAATATCTTTAATTAGTTTAATCAGAAATCTAGCACTATAAACATTTGTAAAAGGACCATAATACTCTCCTCTTCTTTTCTCAACTTTTCTTGTATAAAAAATGTCAGGGATGGGCTCTTTAACTATACAAATCCAAGGATATGATTTATCATCTTTTAAAAGAATATTATACTTAGGTTGATATTTTTTTATTAAGTTATTTTCTAATAAAAGAGCATCCATTTCTGTATCAACTATTATTTTCTCAATTTTCCTTATACTTTTAACCAGGAGCCTTGTTTTTTTGCTGTCATGGTTTTTAGTGAAATATGATGACACTCTTTTTTTTAAGTTTTTTGCTTTACCTATATAAATTATTTTTTCATCATCATAAAACTGATATACTCCTGGAAGTTCAGGAAGAGATTTAGATTGAATATGAAGTTCAGATTGTTTCACCAATACAAAATTAAGCCTATTTTTATTTTATATTAATGTTGATCATGAATAACAGTAAATTTTTTTTAAGAAAATCTTTTAAAAAACAAAGATCATTACTTGATATTAATCAAGTACAAGGGCTAAGTAAAAGGATTTTTGAAAATCTTCTTGAACTTAATATATGGGATAAAAGTTTTTATCATTTATACCTATCTAATGAAATAAATAACGAGGTAGAAACAGATGAAATTGTAAACTTATTATTTATGAAAAATAAAAGAGTTTTTGTCCCTAAGATTCTCGGGAAAGATCTTCTAAACATAGAAATTGACAACAACACAAACTATTTTTTGAATCAGCTGGGAATAAGAGAACCAATTAGTTCAAATCAAAAAGACGCAAGCCTACTTGAGGTTATATTTGTTCCCCTTTTGATTTTTGACAAACTAGGACATAGAGTCGGTTACGGGGGTGGTTATTATGATAAATTTTTAGAAAACATTAAAGAGGATGTTTTAAAAATTGGCCTTTCTTTATTCGATCCTATTGACGAAATTCAAGATATTGAAAAACATGATATAAGTATGGATTATATTATAACCCCAAAAAGAGTGTATGATTTTACTCTAAGTTAGAGAGACACTTTTTTGTTAAAGATTAAAAGTAGAATTACTCCTGTGCTTATATAAGAGTCTGCAAAATTAAACACATATTCAAAAAAGGTATACTGATCACCGCCAATAAAAGGGACCCAACTAGGCCAATTCCATGTTGCTAATGGAAACTGTATCATGTCAACAACACTCCCATAGAACAAGGGAGCATATCCAGACTCAGGAAACAATGAGGCCACCTGACCATAACTAGATGAAAAAACTAACCCATAAAAAACAGAATCTATTAAATTCCCTACAGCTCCTGCAAATATTAAGCAAACACAAACTATTAATAATTGAGATCCTTTATTTTTTATAATACTTTTAAGCCAAAAGCCGATACCAATACAAGCAAATATTCTAAAAATGGTTAAAATTAGTTTTGCTGTATTATCATCTAAAAAAGGTATGAGATTATTTAATTTAGCTCCCATCGCCATTCCTTTGTTCTCAATAAAGAGTAATTTAAAAAATCCTAGATCAATAATCGGAGATTCTCCATAAGTTGTTAGGGGGTAATTAAGTTTAATATAGATCTTTACAAACTGATCTAGAAAAATTAATAATAAGATAAATATTACTGATTTTTTAGCATCAATATTTTTTAGCAAATAATTCAAATCAATAAGATTTATTTTTGAATGTTTTTAGCTTCAATACTAAGGGTTGCATGAGGCACTATTTTAAGTCTTTTTTTATCAATAAGCTTACCAGTTACTCTACAAATTCCGTATGTTTTGTTTTCAATCCTAACAAGCGCGTTTTTTAGGTCTCTTATAAACTTCTCTTGTCTTAATGCTAATTGAGTGTTAGCCTCTTTTGACATAGTTTCAGAACCTTCTTCAACTGATTTAAATGTTGGGGATGTATCTTCAGTTCCATTATTGCTGTCGTTCATGTATGCACTTTTTAGAAGATTAAGATCAGTTAGAGCTTTTTCAATTTTCTCATTGATTATTTTTCTAAAACCTTCTAATTCTTTATCAGAATATCTATTGTTTGAATTTTTACTCATTTTAAACTTTATTTATGGTTATGGTAGTTGTAATATTATCAAATTCAATAATTTCTCCCCCATCTAACTTTTCGCTAAAATATAATTTTATTGCTAGAGTTTCACCCTTAACATAATCTAAATTGGAATTTATAGCATTCTCAAGGTCAACAGATCTCTTGATGTTTATTTCGATCTTATCAGTTACCTCCAGCCCCTTACTTTTCCTTATGTTTTGCACCCTGTTAACTATCTCTCTTGCAATTCCTTCATTTACAAGGTCATTATTAAGATTTAGATCAAGCGCAATTGTCTGTCCCCCTCCACTTGCAACTGAAAGTCCCTCAATGTCTTTATAGTTAACCTCAACATCATCGAGAGTAATTGAAGCTTCAGTTTCTCCTATAATTAAGATCAACTTACCTGTATTTTCTAGTTTTTCAATTTCACTATTTGATAGAGCTTTTATTTCTTTTGCAACATCATTTATTATCCTTCCATACTTTGGGCCAAGCAATTTAAAGTTTGGCTTAAGCTCCTTGACCAATAATGAGTTTTTATCATCTAAAAACTCAATTGATTTGACATTTATCTCTGATATGATTTGAGATTTAGCATCTATAATCTCTTTTTTCTCAGCATCATTTTTTACAGGAATAATAATTTTTTTTAATGGCTGTCTTACTTTGATTTTTTCTTTCTTTCTGATAGAGAGAGCCAGGGAACAAATATTCCTTATTTGATTAATTTTATTTTCAAGCTTAGTATCTATTTGATCTGGAAAGGACAAAGGAAAACTTGACAGATGAACAGACTCAAATTCCTCCTTGTTTGTAACATTATTTAAAGATTGAAATATATGCTCAGAGTAAAATGGTGCTATAGGGGAAATAAGTTTACTAACATTTAAAAGACATTCATAAAGAGTTTGATAAGCAGATACTTTGTCGTTATTATACTCTCCCTTCCAAAATCTTCTTCTGGATAACCTTACATACCAATTACTAAGTTTTTCTTGAACAAAATCATTAATGTCTCTTGCAGCTGGTGTTAATTCATAATTCTCAAGATTATCATCAACTTTTTTAATTAAAGTATTTAGCTCAGACAAGATCCACCTATCTAACTCAGGCCTATCATCAATATTTATCTTAGCTTCTTTATATTCAAAGCTATCTATATTGGCATATAAACTAAAAAAACTATAGATGTTTTGAAGGGTTCCAAAAAATTTTCTTTTTACCTCTGCAACGCCCTCTTGATCAAATTTTAGATTATCCCATGGGTTTGAATTTGAAATCATATACCATCTAACTGGATCCGCTCCAAAACTATTTATCATTTCAAATGGATCTATAGCATTACCTAATCTTTTAGACATCTTTTGTCCACTTTTATCTAATACAAGGCCATTAGAAACAACATTTTTATATGAGATTGAATCAAACACAATAGTAGAAATAGCATGAAGTGTGTAAAACCAGCCTCTAGTTTGATCAACACCTTCTGCGATAAAGTCTGCAGGAAAGTTTGATTGACTATCAATAAGATCTTTGTTTTCAAAAGGATAATGTAGCTGAGCATAAGGCATTGATCCAGATTCAAACCAAACGTCTATTATATCTTTCTCCCTCCTCATTGGAAGATTCTCCTTTGATGAGAGCACAATATCATCAACAAAATCTTTATGAAGATCTACTTCATTATAATTACTATCTGAAGTATCGCCAAGCTTAAATTTTATATAAGGATTTGACTTCATAAATCCATGTTTTATAGAAATATTGATTTCATTAATTAGTTCTTCAATAGATCCAATTACTTTATGCTCAGTTCCGTCTTCATTTGACCATATTGGCAAAGGGACTCCCCAAAATCTTGATCTTGACAGGTTCCAGTCATTTGCAGATTTCAGCCAATTTCCAAACCTACCTTCTCCAGTAGATTTTGGTTTCCAATTTATATCTTTGTTAAGGCTATACATCTTCTCTGATAGGTCACTGATTTTAATAAACCACGATTCCATTGGGTAGTAAAGGACAGGCTTATCTGTTCTCCAGCAGTGTGGATATGAGTGAGAGTATTTTTCCACCTTAAATGCTAGATTTTGTTCCTTTAATTTAATTGCAATTTCAACATCAACAGACTTTTCTGGAATCATGTCTGGCTCATAGTATTCATTTTTGACATACTTATCACTTATTAGACCAAGACCTTTAATGAATTTACCTTTTAAGTCTACTAGAGGAACTTTATTCCCTTTTTCATCAAGTACTTGAAGAGGAGGAACCTCTGGCACGGCAGATTTTGCTGCTTTATAATCGTCAGCACCAAAAGTAGGAGCTGTATGAACAATTCCAGTTCCATCTTCAGTTGTAACAAAATCACCAATGATTACTCTAAAAGCATTTTCAGGATTTTCTATAGGAAGTGGAGATTCTTCCCATATTCTATCATATTTAAGGTTTTCAAGATCTTTACCGAGACAAGAACCTAAAATAAAATAAGGAATTTTTGAATCAGTATTTTTAAAACCATCAAGATCATTTTCATTATCAATTTTATAAAAGTTTTTATTAAAAACTTTTTCAATTAAAGCTTTTGCCAATAAAACGGTTGTCTTTTTTTTAGTATACTGATTAAATGTTTCAACAAAGCAGTATTCAATTTTCGATCCAACAGTTAAAGCAGTATTAGATGGCAATGTCCATGGTGTTGTTGTCCAAGCAAGAAAATAAAATGGATAGAAAGTTTTTAATTCCTCAGGCAACCCCTGTTCTAAACATTTAAATTGAGCAATTACAGATGTATCACTTATGTCTTTATATGCTCCTGGTTGATTAAGCTCATGTGAGCTAAGACCAGTTCCAGCAGCTGGTGAATAAGGTTGAACAGTATACCCTTTATAAAGAAGCTTTTTATCAGAAATATTTTTAAGAAGCCACCAAACAGTCTCCATATATTTAGAGGTATAAGTAACGTATGGATTAGAAAGATCGATCCAATAACCCATTTCTTCTGTAAGAGACTCCCATTCAGCAGTATATTTCATAACTGCCTTTTTACAGGCAGCATTATATTCTGAAATACTAATTTTATTTCCTATATCATCTTTTGATATACCTAATTCTTTTTCAACACCTAACTCAACTGGAAGGCCATGAGTATCCCAGCCAGCTTTTCTTTTTACATTATATCCTTTTAAAGTTTTATATCTACAGAAAGCATCTTTAATTGTTCTAGCCATTACATGATGTATTCCAGGCTTACCATTAGCAGATGGGGGGCCTTCAAAAAAAATAAAATGCGAGCTATTCTTCTTGTTAAATGATTTAGAAAAAATATCATTTTTAGACCAAAAATCTTGGATTTCTGATGAAATTGATGTGAGTGAAAAGTTTTTAGATTCTCTAAATCCCATTATGCATTAATTAAAGGCGAAATTAATGATTTAGATCAAATAAAAGTTAATATGAAGGGTTATAATTTAAGATTTAGGCCCAACTGAAAGGATCTTCCAGGTGCAGAAATTCCAGAAGCAAAAGTTCTATAGTGAGTGTCAAAAACATTAGTTAAACCTATTCTTAGAGTAACATTAGATGAAATATTTTTACTTCCATATATTGATAGATCAGACCATTTTGGAGTTCCAAGATAGCTTAACAGCTCCTTCGCTATTAATTGTGAAAGGGGTTTCATCTAGCCCATCCTCTCCTCCAAAGCTATATTCGCCAGGACTCTTCGCTTCACTAAATTTATACACTGCTTTAAGGTTAAGGCCTCTTTTTGAATAGGAAAGCGCAATTGACCCAAATAAAGGAGATATAGAAGGAAGCGGCCCATAGGTTTCGTTATTGTCTCCTTCAGTATAAGTTATGCCATAATCAAACTTCAGATTATTATTAATTTGTGAGAAACCGTCAATCGAGAAACCATGTATAAATCGATTTCCAAGATTTTTATTTGAAATGGTAGTAACTTCTTCTCCATTATATATTACTGTTGACAGGTCGGGCGTCGTGATGTCAGAGAAAACAACATATTCATCTCTTCCAATATGTCTTGAGATAATAGTGCTAAAACCTCTCAAGGAAATATAATTTCTGTTATTAAGAGATCTAAAGTCAATACCTAAGTCTAAGTTATATGCATATTCTGGTTTTAAAAATGTGTTTGGAACCACTAACAAACCATTATTCTCTCTTATTTTTCCAATATCATCAATATTTGGATTTCTAAATCCACTAGATAAAACTGTATTTATTTGAACTCTTTTACTAGGTCTTAGTTTTATAGAGACAGTAGTAGTTAATGCTTCAGAGTTAAGGTTTACTTCAGATAATTGAGGATTTACTGAGATGATATCGTTCCAACTTGCTTTAAGTCCAGTAAATGTAAGTCTAGTACCAATGTTAAAAGTAAAAAACTCACTCATATTCCAAGACCAATTCACATAGGAAGCAAAACTTGTATATGAACTTCCGTTACTTGGGTATCTGGTAGGAATTGCAAACTTCTTACTAAGTCCAGTTATTTCATCTCCCTGTATTTCAATTATTTGATCATATGCCTTTGAATAATTATAATTATATGTTGACTCAACACCATAGGAGATAGAATGGTCATCATTAAAAGAAGTATCAAAATCACCATTTAGGCTAAATACCTTAAGATCTTCAATCTGATGTGACCTATTGAGAGCATTAAATTTTCTTTTAATTCTACTCTCATTTATTTTTTGAAACCCAAAAGTGATTACACCTTTTTTCATGAACTTTCTGTTAGGAAAAATTTTCAAACTAGGCGAAATTAAAAGTCTTTTTTGAGGGCCATAATACCACTCGCTAAATTTTAGAGAATTACCTTTTGTAATACTCAATTGATCAAATCTATCAATATCACTTGACTCAGAAAATTGAATATTTATATTTAGTAGGTTAGTATCGCCAAGTTTTACTAAAAATTTTTGAAATAAATCTACTTGGCTATACCCAGTATTTTTTTGAACGTTTTCATTTGAATTAGTTGATGGTTGAGAGTAATAGGAGTATCTAGAGTTTTTCGAATATAAGGGAGTTAGCCCCCAATTGTCAAACCCATGATCTCTGTTTTCACCCATTTTTATATCTCCAAATTTAGAAATAGATAGAGATGTAATGCTTCCCCAATTTTCACTACTATAATTGGTTATAAAATTATTTGAAAGCCCTTGATTTGCAGAAGTGTAGTTAGAAGTAAAGCTAGATTTGATTTTTTCAGAACCTTTAAGTATTGGGCTTTTAGTGTAGTAATGAATAACACCTCCTAATGCATCAGAACCATATCCAACAGAGGAGGATCCAAAAATCACCTCAGCTCTTTCAATATTATTTGGATCAATTGTAATAGAATTTTGCAGATGCCCAGAGCGGTATATAGCATTATTCATTCTAACCCCATCGACAACAATTAACACTCTGTTAGCTTCAAATCCTCTTATAATTGGACTCCCACCACCACCTTGACTTTTTTGAACTCTTACTCCAGGACTTAGTTCAAGTAACTCTGCTCCAGATGCTGGAGAGGATAAAAACAAGTCTTCAGATTTAATTACGGATACTTTTTCAGCAATTTGATTTACATTAGATTCAGATCTAGCGACTGATAAGATAACTTCTTCAAGATTTTGACTTTCTGATTGAAGATAAATTGTTGTTCCATTTAAAACCTCAATCTTTAATATTTCTAGAGTTGAATAACCGAGTAACTGAAAAAAAATATTTTCATCAGATGAAAATAAACTTAAATCTACAATACCGTCAAGATCTGTTATTATTGACTGAGATTTATTCTCATTAAAAATAACAACATCTGGAAGGTTTTCATTTGTATTTTCATCCTTCACAGTAATTTGTTGGCCAAAAGAAAGGGTTGAGAAAAAAAACAATAGAATAATCAGCCTGTTCAACAAGAATAATTTATTTAAAGATTTCTGCAAATACATTTATTGATTTAGGTGTTTTGAACATTTGTAAATGTAGAGAATAATAGTCAATTATATAATTAAGAATTCGAGTTCTAGATTCATTTTTTGTGTTCATAGAATTTAAATCTTCAAATTCCGTGCCTAAAAACTCTTTGAATAGGATTAAATCGTTGCCGCTAATATTAGCACCTATACTTTGTATTGCAGAAGTTGATCCTGATTCAAGATTAAAAAAAGAATCATTTTCATTATTTATATTAGGGTAAAACCCAATAAATCTTGAAAGCTCAATTAGAAACTTAAGATGAAAATTATTACAGCTCTTTACTTGATCATACCAAGAAAGAGTATTTAATAAAAAATTAAATAAATCTTTATTTACCAGAGTTTCTTCTTTAAAAATGCTATTTAAAATTTCAGATAAAAAAATAATCACCGAACTTTTTTGAATATCAAGATGAAGGCTCTTATAAAGTTTTTCAGTTTTTACTTCTTTAATAAAGCCTAAATTTTTTCCTTCTGAGTATGAATAATTTAGGCTAATTATATTAAGAGGAAAAAAATGAGCTTTGCTAAATTTAGATTTCTTAGAACCATAAACACCTTTACTATAAAGGTTTTATATCCAATATCTTCAAGATAACATGAGACTATTAAACTGGTTTCACCATTCTTTATAGATCTAATTACAAAAGCTCTTGAGTTTGGCATTTAATTAAACTACTCCTTGAGCTAGCATTGCATCAGCTACCTTTACAAAGCCTGCAATATTTGCCCCTTTTACATAGTTCACTTGATCCTTAGTTGATCCATATTTAATACATGAAGTATGTATGTCTGACATGATTTCTTTTAACTTTCCATCTACAACTTCACGACTCCAATTATATTTTAAAGAATTTTGAGCCATTTCTAGTCCAGAAACAGCAACACCCCCAGCATTTGAGGCCTTTCCAGGCGCATATAAGATTTTGTTTTCAATAAATAGATTAACCGCATCAGTTGTACAAGGCATATTAGCTCCTTCTCCAATAGTTTTACATCCATTTTTTATTAGCGTCTTTGCATCATTGACATCTAATTCATTTTGTGTTGCACACGGAATAGCTATGTCACATTTTATAGCCCATGGATCTTTATTTGCATGAAATTCAGCCTTGGAATACTTGTCTATATAGGCTGATATTCTATCTCTTTTAATGTTTTTGAGTTCCATTATATATTGTAGCTTTTCTTTATCAATTCCATCCTTATCATAAATGAAGCCAGATGAATCAGAAAGCGTTAATACTTTTGCCCCCATATCTATACATTTTTCTGTTGCATATTGGGCAACATTTCCAGACCCAGATATAACAACTGATTTACCCTTTAGCCCTTGGCTTAAATTCTTTAACATTTCATCAATAAAATATACCACACCATATCCTGTAGCCTCTGGTCTAATAAGTGATCCACCCCATGAGACTCCTTTACCTGTTAATACTCCTGAAAATTCATTTTTTAATCTTTTGTATTGACCAAACATATAGCCAATTTCTCTTCCACCAACACCTATATCTCCTGCAGGAATATCTTTATTAGGGCCAATATGCCTAAATAATTCTGTCATAAAGCTTTGGCAGAACCGCATAACTTCTGTGTCAGATTTGCCTTTTGGATCAAAATCAGATCCACCTTTTCCACCACCCATAGGAAGGGTAGTTAAAGCATTTTTAAAAACCTGTTCGAAGGCTAAAAATTTTAATATGCTCAAATTTACAGAAGGGTGAAACCTTAGACCTCCTTTGTATGGTCCAATTGCAGAATTCATCTCAATTCTATAACCCCTGTTAACTTGGATTTCCTCATTATCATCAATCCATGCTACTCTAAAAGAAATGACTCTTTCAGGCTCAACCATTCTTAATAAAATATTTTGGCCGTAGTATATGTCTTTTGATACAATATAAGGAATAACAGTCTCAGCAACCTCAGTAACCGCCTGTATGAATTCAGGCTCATTTTGGTTTTTTTGATTTACTTCTGATAAAAATTGTTTAATAATTTTTTCCATTTCAATCACTTGTCTTTAACAAAGGTAGTACAAAAAAAGAAAGACCTCCAAAAATTAGAGTTATAATTGCCTGACAGGACCAAGCTAGCCAACCATAAGTTAATCCAATTTCAGTATTTATTCCAAAATTTAATAAAAATAAAGAAATAGCTAGCGGATACACTCCTAGCCCGTGATTAGAAAGAGAAATACTAAAAACACCAACAACAAATGCTGGAAAAATTAAATTATTATTTATTATCTCTAATTCAGAAACTGAAAACTTAATAACGAAGA
The DNA here is from genome assembly GCA_905182065.1 of Candidatus Marisimplicoccus framensis. Lineage (GTDB taxonomy): Bacteria > Bacteroidota > Bacteroidia > Flavobacteriales > Flavobacteriaceae > Marisimplicoccus > Marisimplicoccus framensis. The sequence continues at coordinate 392,996 of CAJIZN010000001.1, read as the reverse complement.
AAGCTAAAATATAACATATCCAGATAAGTGAGGAAAACAATAAAAATGGGAGCAATTTTTTTTTAAGATTAATTAATGATAAAAACCCCTCAACAATTCCTTTGAAAAATATTTTTATTTTTTCAATTTTTGAAATAGTAAAAATTATTACACAAAACATCAAAATAGAGACGATTAATATAGCGCCTATATTTTGATCTGATATTATAAAGGAAGTTATCATCGAAAAGTGATTCTAGAATAACATCATACTGAAGTAGCCAAACTAGAATAAGGATAAATAAAGATATAGTTATATCAACAATTCTTTCTGCCGCTATTGTGCCAAAAGTTTTTCCAATTGGTATTTTATTGTATTCACTTAATATAGAAGCCCTAACAACTTCACCTGATCTAGGAATAGCCATATTGGATGTGTAACACATAAACACACTTGCAACACTTATTATGGTGTTTGACTTATAACCAATGGCATTTGATAAAAACTGCCATCTAAGTCCTCTTATTATATCTGAGCAAGCACCTAGAGTCATTGCAGCAAAGACATACTCAATTTTTGCTGATTTAATATAATTCCAGATTAAAGTCCTTTCGTTTTCAGTTGTAACCCTGAAAGTTAGATATATAAAAAAGATACCTAGTAGAATTGGAATTAGTATTCTTAGTTTTTTCTTCAATTTTTAAAAGCTAATATTATCAATTAATCTAACGTCTCCAACTTTACAAGCTATGAAAGCTCTTGTTTCTTTAGCATCTAAAAACTGTGAGAGGTTTATTATTTCAAAATATTCTAAATCAATATCATCAATTGAATTGACATGATCGATAATCATTTTTTTAATTTGTCCATAATTAGAACCTTTATTCAATTCTTTAGCCTTTAAAAGAAGTTTAATTATTTCACCAGCACTTTCTCTTTCTTTTTTGCTTAGAAGCTTGTTTCTTGAGCTCATAGCTAATCCATCTTCCTCTCTAATGGTTTTACAGCCAACAACATTTAAGTTTAAATTAAGCTTTATCTGCTAGTGATTTTATTAAAATTAATTGTTGAAAATCTTTTTCTCCAAAATATGCATTATTTGGAGTAAATATTTTGAAAAGTTTCTCAACTACTAGTTGCCACTCCATCAAAATGATCTGGCCTGGATTTTCCTTCCATAATATTCATAAAATCTCCAAAATTATATTTTTTTGATTTTTCATGTTCATTATATAAGTCACTATCACTTGGGGTATAAACCAAAATATTATTAATGCCGTTCAAGTATTTTCAAGTCATTGTCAAGATTTCTAGGATATTTTTTTAAATCCTCTTTATCATTAAACTGGGTAGGGTTGACGTATATAGAAACGATAACTTCTTTGTTTTCGCTAACAGCTCTTTGAATAAGTGATAAATGTCCCTTATGAAGTGACCCCATTGTCGGAACTAGCCCAATAGACTGATTATTACCTAGGGATTTTAAAAGTTCTTTATGGGAAGAGTAAACTCTCAATTCTGAGAAATTAATAATCTTAAAGATAATGTTTTTATATTCTTACTCATAATTTTTGTAATTTTGCACACTAAGCCAATATCAAGATTTTGAAATTATTGAAAGACAAAAAAATATTAGTCATTTCATCGGAGGTAGTTCCTTATCTTCCTCAAACCGAAAAGGCAGTAAATTCATTCTCAGTATCAAAAAAAATTAACAGCAATGGTGGTATGACGAGAATTTTTATGCCAAAATATGGCATGATAAATGAAAGGAGACATCAATTGCATGAAGTTATTAGGCTTTCAGGTATGAATATGATTATTAATGATCTATACATGCCTTTAATAATTAAGGTTGCGTCTATACCAAAAGAAAGGATGCAGGTCTATTTCATTGACAATGAAGAGTATTTTAAAAGGAAGGAATTGCTGCTTGATAAGAATGAAAAGCTTTTAAAAGATAATGATGAAAGAATGATTTTCTTTACAAAAGGCGTTATAGAAACAGTTAAAAAACTTAATTGGACACCAGATATAATTCATCTTCACGGTTGGTTTGCTTCATTATTTCCACTTTATTTAAGAAAGCTTTACTCAGATGACCCTGTGTTTGATAATAGTAAAATAGTTTCCTCTCTGTATTCAAAATCATTTGCTGGTAGTTTGTCAAAAGAGATTACTGAAAAAATTGAATTTGATGGAGTTGAAGGGGATCTGGACATAATATCTGAACCTAACTTTGAATCTCTAACGGAATTAATGATAAAGTTTTCGGATTCAGTAATTCTTTCTTCAGATAATATAGATGGATCGACAACTAGCTCAATAAAGAAACACTCTAAAGATTTTCTTGAATTTAAAGACTCTTCAGATGATGAAAAATTAATGGAATTCCTATTAAAAAATATTGAATAAATGTATAGTAAGAAATTCACAGCAGTTCTTTTAGTTATACTTTCTTCATCTCTTATTACATCTTGTAACAAAGACTATTATTCAGTGGGGATTGAAATATTAGATCAACAATTCCAAGATTTAAAATCTGAAACCTTTCCAATTTTCTCTTATCAAGAATCCTTAGATAAGGTTCAGACAAATAATCTATCTAATGTGCACCTTGGAGTTTTTAATGATAATATTTTTGGTCAAACAAAGTCTAGCTTTATATCCCAGCTGGATGTTTTTTCACTTCAAAATTTTGGTGATTTTAGCCAGACTGAAGAAACTGAGGGTAGTCTTACAGACATAAGAGTAATTAATGAACAAGAGGAATTAACAGCAGTTTATCTTGACCTTCCGTTTTTTAATAACGTTAATGATTCAGACAATGATGGTGTTATTGATGTTTATGATGCTGATCCTGCAGATCCTTTAGTGATTCGGATAATGATGGGCTATCTGATATTATAGAGCTTCAAGCAGGAACAAATCCTTTGAGCAGTGATTCGGATAATGATGGCATTTTAGATCCTACTGATACTGATAGTGGAACTTATAATGTCGAAAGTCAAGTTTATGAAATAGATTCAGTTTTTGGGAACAGAAATGCAGAGTTTGACCTTAAAGTATATGAGTTAACTTATTACTTAAGTTCTTTAGATCCAGCTAATAACTTTGAGTCATTAAAGGAATATTTTTCTGATGATGACTTCTATAAAAGAGGAAACTATGGGAAAACATTACACGATGAGAGGGTAAGCTTAAATTTTGATGAAGTCCCAATTTTGTTTACAGAGGATGATCCTACCACAGATCCTGATGAATTAAGTCAGGTGAATTATTTTGAAACTCCACGTATTAGAATCCCCTTAGACACAGATTTTTTCCAGCGCTATATTATTAATATGGAGGGGTCAGACCAATTAGTTAATCAGGCTAATTTTAATAATTATTTTAAAGGTCTTATTGTGAGGGCTGAAAATTTCTCAGATGATTTATACATGATGCTTGATATTTTTAATGCTAGGGTTGTGTTGGACTACAACTATAATTATTATAATACCAATGGAACGGATGATGTTTCAGATGATATAATTGAAAAAAAGAACAAGTCTAATATAATCCCTTTGGGAGGAGTTACTATTAATCTTTATGATCATGCAAATTATGATCAAAAAATATTGGCTGAAGTTAATTCTTCAAGCGAAAACATCCCCTCTGAAAAAATATATCTTAATGGATCAAAGTTCATTTCAAAATTAAAACTATTCTCCAATGATAACTCTATATCTTCTGAATTAAACTCTTTCAAGTCGAAAGATGTTCTAATAAACGAGGCTAGTCTTATATTGTATATAGATGAAGATATTCGTCCTTCAAGCTATAAGTTTTTACCAGAACGACTTTATATTTATTCTTATGATAATGGTGAGCCAATTGAGGACTATTTAAAAGATTTCTCAATAGATTTTTCTCCTACTGCTGTAAACTCTGACAAGTTCCGTTTTGGAGGTCTACTTCAATATGATTCCTACTAACACGCCTACGAGTTATAAATTTAATATTACTAATCATGTGTCTAATATAGTCAGGTATGATTCATTAAATATAGATCTTGGTCTAACAACGTCCTCAAATATTGATGACATGACTATGAGAAATGGCTATTTACCAAACATGAAAAGAATAGCTCTGCCAAGTTCTTCAATATCTTTACCGTTTCCGGTATCATTATTTGGATCAAACCCTGATCAATCAAATCTTTCAAAAAGAATTAAACTAGAGGTTCTTTACACTGAGTATTAGAATATCTTATAATAATTATTAATTAATAGTTTTATCTTATAATAAGTAAATTTATTATACAAGTAAATCTATGTTATCTAAGATTTAAAATCTTTAGTATAAGATAAATTTATTTGTAAAATTTAAGTATAAGATTTACTTATTGCCTATCTTTAAGCTTCTGAATTAATTCAGGAATTACTTCAAATGCATCTCCTACAACCCCATAGTCAGCAGCTTTAAAAAATGGTGCTTCGGGATCATTATTAATAACAACTTTAATTTTTGAGGAGTTTATTCCAGCTAGATGTTGAATTGCGCCAGAAATACCGATTGCAATATATAGATTAGAAGAAACTGGTTTACCAGTTTGCCCTACATGTTCGCTATGAGGTCTCCACCCCATATCTGATACTGGTTTTGAACAAGCAGTTGCAGCACCCAGTGTATCAGCTAATGTTTCAATCATTTCCCAGTTTTCAGGACCTTTAAGACCTCTACCAGCAGAAACTACAATATCAGCATCAGCGATGGTTATGCTCCCTGTTTCTTTAACTATGTCTATAATTTTTTGATTTGAATCAACTTTTTCTACATTAAAGCTTTCAACTGTAGAATCATTAAAGTTTTCAATCATTCCAAATGAGTTAGAAGAAACACTTATAATTCTTAATCCATCATTCATTTCAGTTGACGAGAAGGCTTTATTGGTAAAACATGTTCTTTTTACAACAAAAGGAGATATACTTTCAGGTATTCCCACAACATTAGAAACATATGAGGAATCAGTAATTCCAGATAAATGAGCTCCTAAAAATTTTGAATCAGCAGATGAAGATAATATAACAACTGAAGAATTTTCAGACTTTATTACCTCTGCTAGTGCATGTGAATACTTTTTTGACGAAAATTTTTCAAAATCAGGATTATCAATTGTTATAATTTTATCTGCTCCATATTTTTTTAAACTATCTGTATCAGAACAGTTGAAAACTAACCCTGATACTTTAACACCCATTTTATCTGCAAGCGCTTTTCCATATGAAAGAGCTTCATAGGCTGTCTTTTTGAATTTATTTTCTTCTGATTCTATATATACTAGTACTGCCATATTAAATTACTTTTGCTTCGTTTTCTAAAAGATCTATTAATTTATCTAATTCATCAGGCTTAACAAGTTTTACTTCACTTTTTACTTCAGGTTTGTGAAACTTTTTATCACTTGTTTTGGCACTAACATTCTTAGCTTCTATTACTTCAAGAGGTTTTTGCCTAGCCATCATTATACCTCGCATATTAGGAATAATCAGATCACTCTCTTCAACTAATCCTTTTTGAGAACCAACTACTAATGGAATTTCACATTCACTTATCTCTGTGCCTCCTGAAATCTCCCTTGCACAAGTTGCTTTTGAGTCTTTTATATCAAGACTTACACAATTAGTAACAAAGTTATAGTCTAAAAAACCAGCTAAAAGCCCAGGCACTAATCCACCATTATAGTCAATAGACTCCCTACCGCATATAATTAAATCATAGTTTATGGATTGACAATGAGATTCAATTTCTTTAGCAACTGAATATGCGTCATTAGCATCACAATCAATTCTAACTGCCTTATCGGCTCCAATAGCAAGACACTTCCTTAAAATGGTTTCTGCAGATTGATCTCCAACTGTAAGAACGGTTACATTAGCAGCGTTAGACTCTTTCATCCAAACAGCTTTTGTTAATCCAAATTCATCATTTGGATTAATAATATACTGAACACCATTTGAATCGAACTTTGAATCATTTTCTATAAAATTGATCTTTGATGTAGTATCGGGGACATTACTTATGCAAACTAAAATATTCATATAATTTAATATTTAAGATAATTTCTAAGACCTTCGGTAAACTCACCATCAGAAATTTTATTGAGTTTTATAATACCGTCATTATTATTTATGTTAGACGTAACCCTTCTTTTATGTAAGTTTTCGTAGACATCAATACTTATTTTTTTTCTTTTGCTTAGACTATCATAAAGTTTGATAGAATTAATTTTTTCAATCCAATTTTTCTGAACAGTTCCTTCAAATATTTTAGCTTTTGAGCCACTACCATAACTAATAAAACCAATTTTTTTATCTTCAAAATGCTTATCATTTTCAACGGCATCAACAAGTGAGCTAATTAGTGCCATGAAAATAGATGCAGTATACATATTCCCAATTTCTGAAGAAGCCTTTTCACCTGGAGCTATTTTATCTTCAATAAATTTCATGTAAAGATTAGATTTAGAGACTTTTTTCATCCAATCCTTATCTTGATTCGATTCAGGTTTGCCAATCTCAGAATAAATTTCTTCAGCCCTACCATTTTCTGACATCCAGTCAAGCCATTTGTTTATTATCATTCTTCTACCATGAAATGCGTAAGGAAGATGAAAAATTATATTTTCCCATTCATTTAATACATCTCTTTCATTTTGCTCATTAAAATTTTCAAGAGCCTCATACACTCTCTCTTTATAGCTTTCATTAGAGAGTTGACCTTCAAATATTGGCTCTTCTTTGTAAACCTCTATAAGATCATTTGAATCCGACCAAAACTTTGAGTCAGCACCTTCTAAAATAGTTTCAGCTTCACTTGAAGATATCTCTTGTTTTAAAAGTTTAGCAGCTTCAATTAGAATATTAGATTTTTTAAATAGCCTACGTGGTTTAAAAAAGTCACCAATACCTTTGGTGGACACTCCCCAGGAACCGTTGAAAGATATAATTGATGGGTCATCACATATTAACATTGAGACTGATCCAGCACCTTGTGTATATTCTCCAGTAGAGTTTAATTCATATTTTGCTATATCTGATGCAATTACAATAGCTTTCCTATTTTCACCATTTCTAACCCAGTCACAGCAGTTTTGCAGAGCATCAACAGCCCCTGCGCATGCAAAAGTGAGATCTACAATATCACAATTCTTAAAACACCTCTCACCATACTCTTTAGCGAATACTTTTTCAAGAATCTCAACTACATATGATGATGTAGGTTTAGATGCATCAACACCACTTTCTGTTCCCAAATAAACTCTACCAACCTCAGTTGGATTAATATTGTTTTCTTTTATTAAACGGAACAGAGAATTGGCTGCTATCGAAGCAGAGTCTTCGTCATAATCAGGAGTAGCCATTTTTTTTAAACCTAATCCATTAATAAGTTTTTTGGGAGGAATATCTCTTTTAGAAGCCAGCTCTTCAATATCTACATATAGAGAAGGGACATAATACGCTATGGAATCGATACCTACTTTTTTCATTATAATGGCTAAAAATCAAATATAGTTACATAAAAGTTTATGCAAAAAAAAAGAGCAACGAAAGTTGCTCTTTTTATGATAAAATTGTGATTAACTAGAAGTTAAAAGTTAGTTTACCTAACACTCTTCTTCTAATAGTTGGTAAATTAGGATATGTCTTGTAACCATTATCCGTAAGGTTTGTAGCAGAAATGTCAAACCTTAAGCCAGGATTAAATCTGTATCCTACACTCATATCAATTAAATTCTTAGTTTCGACCATACCATTCCAGAAACCTTGAACTGATCTAAACTTATCATCGTGTTGGAATGACATTCCAAACTGAAGACCTGATATAGGAGTATAGTCCATACCCATTCTCCATTTCCACGCTGGAGCATTCAAATATGAAGTGTTAAGTAGATCATCATCATTATCTTCTCCTGGAATCCACTCATTTTGACTTAACCATGAAGCATTTGCCCATAGTCTTAAATCAGCATTAGCAAAGTAATCCATGCTAATGTCTCCACCAAAGTGAGATCTTTTAGCATCTCCTTGAGTAATGTATCCTGTTGTAATGTGAGTAATTCCATCTCCTTGAGGAACTCTATCAGACTCAACAGCACCAATAGCACCAAATAATGGGCCTAATGCACCAACGAAACCTGCACCACCATGCTTGAAATGCACCATTAATACCACCTAAAGTTTGAGCTACACCACCTGCAATTGAAGCCTCAAGTGAAGGTACACCTTGCGCTGCAAGAGCACCAGAAGCAACAACACTAAATGGAAGTCCAAATTGCGCTGCAAGTCCTTGATATGTCTGAGTTGTAACAGCAGTTAAAGCACCAGTTACGTATGCAGTAGCATCAGCAGCAACAGCTGCTCCTAAATCTCCTGGAATATTTGATCCAACTAATGCATATGCATCTCCAATTGCACTAAAGTTTGTAAATCCAGTGTTTACATAAGAATATATATCAGCACTAATTTTTAACTTTTTACCAATAACACTAGCTAAACCCTAATTCAAAGTTTTCAACAGAACTAAATCTTCCAGTTCTTGTATTTCTGTTACCAGTAGTTTGAGTAGGTTCGAATAAATCATAAGGAGATAAAATTCCTGATCCACCTTGTGGTCCCATATAACTTGCAAAAAATGGTGTTAATAATGGTTGAAGCGTAGGAGCCTGAGCATATAAACCTGCAAGAGACGCACCAGCAACAGCATCCATAAGGAATTGCGAGTGGTAATCCACCACCTGCAGCCGAAACTGGAATATCAACAGGTAAACCTGCCAAATCAATTACTTGACTTGCTGGATCAGCAAAACGCTGTGCAGTACTTTGTCCACTTAACCATGCGTCTAAAACTCCAGGTGCTGGTACATTTACTGGGAAGTCAATATACATTTGAAGCGCACTAGGTCCAGTTAAAGCTTTGTTATATGAAAGTCTCCAAGTCGTTTTCTCAGAAGGCTTATATACAAGAGCTGCTCTAGGAGCAAATTCTCCTGCACTAATAAAACTAGCTTGATCATATCTACCAGCAACTACAAGATCTACTTTTTCAGACATTGTTAAAGTTCCTTGACCATAAATACCGTTAGTTATATAGTCATCACTGTCTTCATTTCTTCCCCATAGAGTATATTCAGAGTCAGAATCAGTATTTCTATAATCATATCCTACAGTCCATTCTGAATCAAACAGCCAAGGCATATCAAAGTTGTACTGAATTTGAGCTTCCATTGTTGTTCTTTTGGCTACCTGACGTAAACCTGTACCATACAAGAATGTTGGATTATCTGTTCCACCACCATCATTATGGTCTATAAAAGCTTGAGCATACCAGTTACCCACTGTAGCCTGAACTTGACCCCAATATGTACTACCATCAGCATACCCAATACCTAAGTCTTGAAAGAATAGACCACCTCCATTAGTCATACCTGCACTAACTTGATAATTAGTATCATCAGTTGGTCTCCACTCTAAATTTGTGTCAATAGTAAAATTGCTATATGTATCTATAATAGAGTTTCCTCCTGTAAAGTCATAAAGTACAGGTCCATTTGCAGATAAAAGAGGGTCAACTGCCATGTTTGTAATAACAGGTTGTCTAATTATACTATTAATTCCACCAACGTTAGCAGCTAATGCAGCTTCATCTTCATAAGTAAAATCATCACCAGAATTTACTCTAGCATTAATTTTCCATCCAAAAGTCTTATCATCATTTGCTCTCGCAATTCTAAACTCTGAACCAAAAGTATTTAAATCTCCACCCCACATTGAAACAGCATTACCTGTATAGTCAATAGGACTTTTTGATCTAAAGTGAACTACACCCGACGTTACACCAGGTCCATACAATACACCTGCAGCACCTCTTACTATTTCAACAGAGGCTAAATCTAAGTTAGAAAGACCTTGCTGGAAACTAAAGAAGGTTCCTGCAGCAGGAGTTATTAATCCTCTATTATCTCTCATTATATAAGTAGATGTTCCGAAAACTCCAGATCCAGCTCTCATTTCAATGTTCATTGAGTTTGCAGTTTGCTGTTGAATCTGAACACCAGGAACAGATACAAGTATTCTTGATGGTTCAGCTACCTGAGCTGAATTTTCAATTTGCCTAGTAGAGATCACACTTACTGAAGCCGGAGCATCAGTAACTTTTTGAGCTCTTCTTGAAGCAGAGACTATTATCTCTTCAAGGTTTTGTCCTGCGCTAAGCATTACATTTATATTTTGACTTGCAGATGTCACGTCAACTCTTTCTGCACTATACCCTACATAGCTAACAATAAGAGTTAAAGGAGCATCTTGACTCGTATTAATGACAAAGTTTCCATCGAAATCTGTAACAGTTCCAATGTTTGTGCCATCAATGATAACGTTTACCCCAGGAATTGCTTCCATACTACCTGAGTCCATTACTGAACCAGATATTTGAGTTTGAGAATAAACACTACCAAATAGAATTACAGCCATAAAGGCTAAATAATACTTGTTTAAAATATTTTTCATATTAATTAGGTTTTGTTACGTCAAAGATAATTCTTTTCTATAACTAGTTTATATAATTTAATGCAAGTATGGTGGAAAGGCCAGTAAAAACAGGCTTAAGACCCATAATACTTGTTCTGATTTGAATCCAAGTTAATATAATTTTTTTCACCCACCAAATGCGGCTGATATCCTTGGCTGTGAACGGAATTAGTCTTATGAGTATGAATCAAATCTTTCGGAGTGATTTGATGATGATTCAAAGATTAATTTTTCATTTGATTCGTGCCATTTAAGGTAACTTCCAGAGTAAAGATCTTCAACAGCTCCTCTCTTAAGTTTTTGAGTTGGTCCAATAACCCCATTTTCCTGAGTCCACTCGTCTTTTACAACTATCAATGTTGATATTTTTTTATAGTTAACAAGCCCGTTATTAACAGTATCAAGTGTTTCAGTTAACATTTTTGACAGAGCATCTTTTGATGCTTTCTTACCGATTTCTGACAACTGAATTAGACAAAGTGGCTGAGCAATTCCAAGACCAACAACACAAACCTCTTCTATTTCATTAATATTAACAAAATATTGTTCCAAAGTAAGTGGCTCAATGTACTCTCCTTTTGAAGTTTTAAAACTATCAGCTACTCTTCCAGTTATATGTAAATATCCATCATCATCGAGGAACCCTTTATCCCCTGTGTGAAGCCAACCACCTCTTAATGTTTGATTTGATAATTCTTCATTTTTATAATAACCAACCATTACAAATGGCCCTCGCATAAGTATTTCTCCTGTTTCCTCTTCGATCTTAAGTTCAACTCCTTTTTGAGGTTTTCCAACAGTGTTTAACTTCCCAAAGTCTTTTCCGTCAACAGAGCTACATATTGCACAGTTCTCAGTCATTCCATATCCATTAGTTATATAGACACCAATCTTTCTAAACCATTCAATTAATTCTACAGGCATTGGAGCTGAACCAGATACAGTAACTCTAGATTTACTAAACCCAAGTCCTTTCTTTAAAAGTTTTTTTAGCAATCCTGATAATAATGGAATTTTAAGTAAAGTGTCTAATGTTTTTTGAGAAAATTTAGACAGAATACCCATTTGAAGTTTTGTCCAAACTCTTGGAGCCGCTGCAAAAACATGTGGCTGAACATCTTTAAGGTTTTGCCCAAACTTTTCTATTGACTCTACAAATGAAATTGTTCCACCATATCTAAATGATGTCCATTCAATAACTACTCTTTCAAAAATATGGTTTAGCGGTAGATAAGATATAAATTCATTATTACCATCATGTTTAATTCCTAAAGGGTTATTGGGATCATCTAGCACAACTTTAATTCCGTCAATTGCTTGATAATTTAGCATAACTCCCTTTGGATTTCCTGTTGTTCCAGAGGTAAAAATTATTGTCCATAAATCAGATAATTTAGGATTATGAGGGTTAGTTAACGGTTCATGTTTATCTATAAATTCATGCCATTTATGACCTACATCAACGCTTGAACAGCCAGCATAATTAGGAAACGTAATCATAGGCATATCTTTGGGTAAGTCATTTTTTATATCATCCCATGTCTCAATTTTACCTAAAAAAAGCGCATCAACATCTCCATAATCCATAATGTATGCAAGTTCTTTACCGTTTAAAGAAGGAAAGAAAGGAACTGAAACATATCCAGCCATTACAATTGCTAAGTCTGAAATAATCCATTCTCTACAATTCTTTGAATAAATCCCTATATGTGCACCTTCTCTAAGATTAAGAGATTTAAGCCCAGAGGCTAATCGTCTGGCCATATCTCCAACTTGACCCCATGTGTATTCTTCCCATGCTCACCTATAGGTTGTCTTAGGTATGGCTTATCTTTAAACTCCTTTTCCCATTTGTAAAAGTTAAGTTCAAATGGCTCTTGATTTGCACTCATAATTATTTGGTTTTTATTATTTCCCGTTTTTTTATCTTAATTATTAAAGATCAGTTTTCTTAAATATATAAGAATATTTTCATCTATAAAAACATACAACCTTATTAAACTTTATCAAAAAACCTTTTTCTGTATTTATTTTAGATTCTTATAAGGATAATTAAATCAATTAGTATATTACGTTAACATAACTGTATTTAGAATGACAAAAAAATATACAAAACTATTTGATTTATCTGGTAAGGTTGCAATTGTTACAGGAGCAAGCAGAGGTATTGGTGCATCAATTGCTGAGGCTCTTGCAGAATTTGGAGCAACCGTAGTTGTTAGCAGTAGATCGAAAGAAGCAGTAGAAGAAATCGCCAATAAAATAACAAAGAATGGATACAATGCACTCGCATGTGAATGTCATGTAGGGGAAGAAGATCACTTGAAAAAGCTGATTGACACAACAATAAAAAAATATGATAAAATAGACATACTAGTTAATAACGCAGGAATAAACCCTGTTTTTGATAGACTAGAAAATGCGGATGAAAAGCTTTTTAATAAAATTATGGATATTAATGTAAAAGCTGCATTTAAGCTTTCTAATATGGCTATGAAGCATATGAAAAATAACAAATCTGGCTCTATCATAAATATTTCTTCTGTAGAAGGGCATAAGCCAGATAAAGGATTAGGAGTGTATTCAATTAGTAAAGCTGCAATTAGTATGTTAACTAAATCTCAAGCAAAGGAGTGGGGTAAGTATGGTATCAGGTCTAATGCAATATGCCCAGGATTAATAAAAACAAAATTAAGTTCTGCTTTGTGGCAAAATGAAGAGATGTTAGAATTATGGTTGAAAGATTTACCAATTAGGAAAGCAGCTGAGCCAGAAGAAATTTCAGGGATGGCTGTCTATCTTGCTTCGGAAGCATCAAGTTATACAACAGGAGAGACATTTAATATAGACGGGGGATACATGATCAATTAATTTATATTATGGAAAAACCTTATTCAACAGAAATAGAAAATCTAGAAGATTTAAATAAATACCTTGGAAAGGAAATTGGTATCTCAGAGTGGTTTGAAATGTCACAAGAGAAAGTAAATTCATTTGCAGAATTAACTCAAGATAAACAGTGGATTCATATAGATCAAGAAAAAGCTGCAAAATATTCACCTTATAAAAAAACTATAGCACATGGTTTTCATGTATTATCTTATGCATCACAGGTTGTGTTCCAAACACTAAAACTGAATAACATAGCATTAGCAGTAAACTACGGACTTGAAAAGGTGAGATTTCCAAACGCAACTCCTGCGGATTCAAAATTTAGGGGTACGGTATCTTTAACAAATATTGAGGAGGTTTCAGGCGGGGCAAAATATACATTAAAAATTATATTTGAGGTTGAAGGAGAGACCAAGCCTGTTTGCGTAGCTGAGATAATTTCATTGATATATTCGCTTCCAAATTAAAAAATTAAACTTATTTAAAAATGAACTTTAAAGAAGTAAAGCTAAAAATTAAAACATTTATTAATGATGAGTTGATCTCACTTGAACCATGGATTGTTAATTCTGAGTGGAGTGAAAAATTACCTAAACTAAATGAATTAAGAGATAAGGTTAAAGAGATGGGGTTTTGGCTGCCACAAGTTTCTAAAGAATATGGAGGCTTAGGTTTAACACTAGAACAACATGGTGAGGTTAGCGAGATACTTGGTGCAAGTCCTTATGGATTTTATGTCTTCAATTGCCAAGCTCCTGATGCTGGGAACATGGAAGTTTTAATTGAGACTGGTACTAAAGAACAAAAGGAAAAATACCTTCAACCACTTTTAGAAGGCAAAATTAGAAGTTGTTTTGCAATGACAGAGCCTAATTATGCTGGCTCAAACCCAACAAGGATGGGAACAACTGCAAAAAAAGAAGATGGAAATTATATTATAAATGGACATAAATGGTTTACCTCAAGTTTTGATGGAGCATATTTTGCAATAGTTATGGTGGTCACTGATCCAGACGGAGAGGATGTTCATAAAAAAGCTAGTCAAATCATTGTTCCATTGAAAACGGATGGAGTTGAATTTGTTAGAAATGTTTCAATCATGGGGCATCCAGGTGCAGGATGGGAAAGTCATGCGGAAATTAAATTTAATAACGTTTCTGTTCCAATCACAAATGTTTTGGGATCCGAAGGGGAGGGCTTTGCAATTGCACAAAAACGTTTAGGCCCTGGAAGAATTCATCATTGTATGAGATGGATTGGAATGTGTGAAAGAGCATTTAATTTAATGTGTGAAAGAGCAGTTTCAAGAGAAATAGCTCCAGGAACAATGTTGTCAGAAAAACAGACTATTCAAAACTGGATTGCAGAGTCAAGAGCAGAGATAAATGCTGCAAGATTACTAGTGCAAGACGCTGCGAAAAAAATTGATTCTCAGGGAACATATAAAACAAGATCAGAAATATCTATTATTAAATTTTATTGCGCTAATGTACTTCAAAAAGTTGTTGATAATGCAATTCAGGTCCATGGAGCATTGGGTGTTACAGATGATATAATTTTATCATCTTATTATAGACATGAAAGAGCTGCAAGAATATATGATGGTGCAGATGAGGTTCATAAAAGCCGATTGGCTAGACTTATTTTAAAATCATATAAAAAATAAAGCTCATTATTCAAATCTATAATGTCAGAAACATTTAATGACAATCCAACAAAAATAAGAGAAGACGAAGAGCTTGATAATGCAGGACTTTCTAATTATTTATCAAATTTTTTAGATATAAGTAAAAGTGATTTTGAAATTCTTCAATTTCCGTCTGGCTTTTCTAACCTGACGTATTTAATTAAATCTAATCAAAAAGAATATATACTTAGAAAACCCCCTATTGGAGCAAAAGTTAAATCAGGCCATGATATGAGCAGAGAATATAAAGTTTTATCTGCTCTTAAAAACAATTATAAAAAATCACCTATACCACTTCATTATTGTAATGACATCAATATTATAGGATCTGATTTTTATATAATGGAAAGAATTAAGGGAATAGTATTAAGGAGTAATAATTTTAAAAAAATACTAACAAAAAAAACACAATATGATTTTATAGCATCTGAGTTTGTCGACACATTTGCTGAGCTTCATAAATTAGAAATTGAAAAAATAGGTCTCAGCGAATTTGGTAGGCCAGTTGGATATTGTGATCGGCAAGTTAAGGGGTGGACAAAGAGATATCAGAATTCAAAAACCAATGATATTCCTGAAATAAATTTTGTAATTAAATGGTTAAACAACAATATTACAGAATCACCTTATGTTTCGTTAATTCACAATGATTTTAAATATGATAATTTAGTTCTTGACTCAAAAACTTTATCGGTAAAGTCAGTTCTTGACTGGGAAATGTGTACTACAGGAGATCCTTTTATGGATTTAGGCACCACACTTGCATACTGGATAAACAAAGATGATCCTGATTATATGAGAGAAATAAACCTGAATATTACCTCTGAAGAGAACAATCCAAAGAGAGGTGAAATTTTAGAAATGTATTCCAAAAAGTTTGGAGATGAGATTGAAAATATTGTTTTTTATTTTGTTTTTGGGCTTTTTAAAATAGCTGTTATTGTTCAACAGATATATTTTAGATACGAAAAGGGCTTAACAAAGGATCCAAGGTTTAAACATCTAAATTATGTTGTTCTAGCATATGCAAGAATGGCAAAAATATCAATAGAGAAACAAAAAATCGAATTTTAATTAATCACTTTATCTTTCTTTTTTATTGTAACTGAAGAAGGATGAAGAAGAATTTCTGCAAGCCCTTTTGTTTTAGGGAGCTCATAAACATAAAAATATTCTAAAGCATCTAACTTGCCTTGATAGAATTTTGAATCTAAAGTACTATTGCTAATTGATAAAGCATGCTTAGTAGCCACACCAATTTCTAGCCAAGACCAACCAACAATGATTAGGCTGAAGAATTCCATAAAAATTGATGCATCAGCTAAAAATCTTTCATAATCTCCTTTTATTGCGAATGGCATAAGATGAAATAATATTTTTTGACTTTGATCTAGTTGATTATTTAAAGAGGAAGCCCACTCTTTTAATTCATCATCTTGATCTGCCTTTTCAATTGTCTTTTTAATTTCTTCTAATAACAGTTTAGCACCTTCACCATTATTTAACATCATTTTTCTACCAAGAAGATCTTGTGATTGAATTCCTGTAGTACCCTCATATATTGAAGATATTCTTATGTCACGATAATATTGTTGCAGAATAAAATCTGAACAAAAACCATAACCTCCAAGAACTTGAAGGCCATTATTGATAGAGTAAATTCCAGCCTCTGAAGGATAAGTTTTAACGACAGGAATTATCATCTCAAGTAAAGTATGATACTTATTTTTTTCTTTATCATCAGCGCTGTTATGTTGCAGGTCATAATATTTTGCAGCTTTAAAAATCAAGTTCATAGACCCCTCAACCATTGACTTTTGAAGTAGGAGCATTCGCCTGACATCTGGATGTTCAATAATTAAGCTTTGTTTATCTTTTAAATTCTTCGTTCCATCTGATGAAAGTTTTCGACCCTGGGGACGTTCGTTGGCATACTCCAGTGAAGCGTAATAAGCACCACAAGCAATAGCTGATGCTCCCCTGCCAACAGCAATACGAGCACCATTCATCATTAGAAACATATAATTTAGACCATTGTTTTCCTCACCCACAAGATAACCTTGACAATCATCTTTATCTCCAAAACTAAGATGAGTAGTACAATATCCTTTTTGACCCATTTTTTGAAAATCAGCTACAGTAGTAACATCATTAAATAAAAGCTCGCCATCCTCCTTTAGCCTCATCTTTGGTACTACAAATAATGAAATTCCCTTTGTTCCAGCTGGAGCTCCTTCTATTCTAGCTAATAACAGATGAACTATATTATCAGCATACTGATGATCCCCTCCGGAGATGAATATTTTTTGACCACTAATTTTATACTGGCCATCATCAGTTGGAGTTGCCTTAGTAACTATATCTGACAATGAGCTTCCTGCTTGTGGTTCAGTTAAACACATAGTTCCACCCCATTCACCTGTAAGCATTTTAGGTGTATATTTTTCTTTAAGATCTTTGCTGGCAAATTCTACAATTAGCTCGGCAGCTCCTGAAGTAAGACCAGAATAACCTGGCAAATGGTTATTAGCAGCATCTAAAATATAGTTAGCAGCTGTATGAGCAAGTAAGGGTAACTGTAAACCTCCATCTTCATAATTGAATGGTGCAGCAATTAAGCCCATAGAGCCACCCTCCTTCATCATTTTTTCAACTTGTTGGTGAACATGAATTGAGCCATCTTTATAATGAGCAGGATTTTCATCCATTTCTTTGAAATATGGAAACAATTCTCTATCTGCAAATTGTTTAACTGAGTCAACATAAAGATTCACAGATTCAAGATCGTGATCAACAAACCTTTCCTTTTCCAGGACTGTTTCTAATTCTTGAACGTTGTTCATAAAAAACTTAACTGTCGAAAGATCAATATATTTTGATGCCATAAATAATTAAATTAGCATCTAATATATTCTATTTTATTAAACAGAGCCAGAACAATTCAGAAGCTTTTTGGTGATTATAACTTTTATCTTAATAAATTATCAAAATTGAAGTGCTATTAACTTTTAATTTTTAATCCAAGAACATATATTTGCACTTTAATTTTATAAACATAAAAAATGTCAAAAAATATAGGTAAAGTTTCAAAAGTAATTGGAGCAGTTGTAGATGTTGATTTCTCATCTACGAAAGGCTCGCTTCCAGATATTTATGATTCGTTAGAAATAAAGAAAGAGGATGGTACATTACTTGTTTTAGAGGTACAATCTCATGTTGGTGAAAATATTGTAAGAACAATTTCAATGGACTCTACAGATGGATTAAGTAGAGGTACTGAGGTTATTGCGACTGGAAATCCAATTCAAATGCCGATTGGTAATAATGTATATGGAAGACTTTTTAACGTAGTTGGAGATCCAATTGATGGTCTTGAAGTATTACCAAAAAAAGAAAGTGATGGAATGTCAATACATAGAGACGCACCAGCTTTTGATCAGTTATCTACTTCAACTGAAGTTTTATTTACAGGGATTAAGGTTATTGATCTTATTGAGCCATATGCAAAAGGAGGTAAGATCGGATTATTTGGTGGAGCTGGAGTTGGAAAAACTGTATTAATTCAGGAACTAATCAATAATATTGCAAAAGGTCATGGAGGGTTATCCGTATTTGCTGGTGTTGGTGAAAGAACAAGGGAGGGTAACGATTTACTTAGAGAGATGATTGAATCTGGAATTATAAATTATGGTGAAGAATTCAAAAAATCAATGGAAGCAGGAGAGTGGGATTTAAGTAAAGTAGATAAGAAAGCATTGCTAAAATCAAAAGCAACATTTGTATTTGGTCAGATGAATGAGCCTCCAGGAGCTAGAGCAAGAGTTGCACTTTCAGGTCTAACTATAGCAGAATATTTTAGAGATGGTGGTGCAGATGGACAAGGAAAAGATGTATTATTTTTCGTAGATAACATTTTTAGATTTACACAAGCTGGTTCTGAAGTTTCAGCTCTATTGGGAAGAATGCCCTCTGCTGTTGGATATCAACCAACATTAGCAACTGAGATGGGAACTATGCAAGAAAGAATAACATCAACAAAGAATGGATCAATTACATCTGTACAAGCTGTTTATGTTCCTGCAGATGATTTAACAGATCCTGCACCAGCTACAACCTTTGCTCACCTTGATGCTACTACAGTATTATCGAGAAAAATTTCTGAGCTAGGAATATACCCTGCTGTTGATCCTCTTGATTCAACATCAAGAATTTTGACTCCAGAAATTTTAGGTGATGATCATTATAATTGTGCTCAAAGAGTTAAAGAGCTACTTCAGAAATATAAAGAACTACAAGATATTATTGCTATTCTTGGTATGGAAGAACTTTCAGAGGACGATAAGCTAGCAGTTGCAAGGGCTAGAAGGGTTCAAAGGTTCCTTTCTCAACCTTTTCATGTTGCGGAGCAATTTACAGGTATCCCAGGAGTTCTTGTTGATATAAAAGAAACCATCAAAGGATTTAATATGATAATGGATGGTGAGCTTGACCATATTCCCGAATCTGCATTTAATCTTAAAGGTACAGTTGAAGAAGCTATAGAGGCTGGAGAAAAAATGTTAGCTGAAATTAAATAACAATGTATCTAGAAATAATTACACCAGAGCAAACTTTATATAAGGGTGATGTTGAATCAATTCTCTTTCCAGGATCACATGGTGACTTTCAAGTTTTAAATAACCATGCTCCAATTGTATCTACTCTTACAAAAGGCAAGGTAAAAATCATTGGTAAGTTAATGATTGAAGAAAACGCTAAGGATAAATTTCAGTTTAACGAGAGAGAGACGGTGCTTGACATTGAGTCAGGAACAGTTGAAATGAATAATAATAAGGTTACTTTATTAGTTGATTAAGGGTCTTTATTATTAAATCAATTTCCCAACCCTTATAAGATAGATTTTTAACTACTTTATTTCTTAATTCAAATTCTGGTTTATCACTAATTTCAACTAGTTTTTCACAAAGCTTTCTTAGTTTTTTATTATAATCTTCACTTTTTATTTGATTTAACGCATTGCTTATATTCCAATCTGAAATATTCCTTAATTTGAGCTCTCTTGAAAGCTTAACCTTACCCCAGTTATTGTTATTAAATTTACCTCTTACATATGCTTCGCAGAATCTAGTTTCAGATAAAAAATTTTCATCAATCAAATAACAAACATATTCATCAAGCTCATCTCCAAATACACCAAGCTTATTAAGTTTATTTGTCACTTCTAAATGACACCTTTCTTGGTAAGCACAATAATGTTCAATTTTCTTTTTTACTGAAGATTCCATTTTATAATATAAAAAAAACCGTTTAGAATATCTAAACGGTTTTAGTAACTTTTATCTTAAAATTTTTGATTTATTATCTGTTAAATTATATTGAAGATATAAATAAGAGTCTCTAGGAATAACTTTAATTATTCTTTTGTAATTAAAACTCCATTTATTTTTCAATGAAAATAAACCTTTATCTATATACGCTGCTACAAATGGGTGAACATGAATATATATTGATCCTTTTTTGTAACGCGAATTCTTAACAATTCTGTTAAGTTCTGTGTTGATTTTGTCTACTAATAAAATAGGCGCTTCCACTTCTAAATCTTTATTAGGATTAGCTTCTTGGGTTTTGATAATCATCTCAGGTCTTACTCTTTGCCTTGTGATTTGAATCAATCCAAATTTGCTAGGTGGAAGAATTTTATGCTTTGTTCTATCTTTTGCCATTTCCTGGCAAAAATGATCAAACAATTTTTTTCTGTTTTCTCTTTTAGTTTGGTCTATAAAGTCTATAACAATAATTCCTCCCATATCTCTTAGTCTTAATTGTCTAGCTATTTCAGCTGAAGCAATTAAGTTTACTTCCATGGCAGTCTCTTCTTGAGTCTTAGCTTTATTTGATCTGTTTCCGCTATTTACATCAATAACATGAAGAGCTTCTGTATGTTCAATTATTAGATATGCTCCTTTTTGCATAGAGACTGTTCTTCCGAAGGAAGATTTAATTTGTCTCTCAATTCCATATTTTTCAAAAATTGGAGTAACACCTTTATAGAGTTTAACAATAGATGATTTTTCTGGTGCAATGAGTTTTATATAGTCTTTAATTTCACTATGTAAGCTAGGATCATCTAGATAAATATTTGAAAAGGAATCATCAAATACATCCCTTAACTTCGATGTTGTTCTATTTATCTCACCTAAGATTTTTGTTGGATAAGAATCTGATTTACTTAAGTTAATACAGAGTCTTTTCCATCTAAGAATTAAATCTTTTAGATCTCCTTCTAGCTCATTTACAGATTTGTTATTTGCTACAGTTCGAATTATAACACCAAAACCTTTTGGCTTAATATTCTTGACTAAGTTTTTTAGTCTTTTTTTCTCATCTTGACTTTTAATTTTTTGTGAAATAGAGATTCTCTCAGAAAAGGGAATCAAAACCATAAATCTACCTGCTAAAGAAATTTCAGAACTTAGTCTGGGTCCTTTAGTTGATATAGGTTCTTTAATAATTTGTACTAAAGTTGTCTGTTTAGCTTTAAGACAATCTTTAATAAGACCATTTTTTGGTATATCTTTTTCAAAACTAAACTTACTAAAAGAAAAAGATTTTACTTTTTTAGTATCAATTTGATCTACAAATTTAGATAATGATAATAATTTAGGTCCTAAGTCATGATAATGTAGAAAACCATCTTTTTCGTGCCCAACATCAACAAATGAGGCGTTTAATCCAGGTATGGTTTTTCTAACTTTTGCAACAAAAATGTCACCTACAGAAAATTTGTTTTTACCTACTTCTTTATCCAGCTCAACAAGTCTACCGTCGTTAAGCATCGCAAAATCAACAGCACTTGAATTTGATCTTATAATCAATTCTTTTTTCACTGTTTTTAGTATTATTTCTACTTAATTGTAGAAAGGTTAAACATTATTCAATAATAATATAACTTTCGTTATACGTTATTTCAAAGAACTTGAGATGTTTAAAGTGTAATCCCGAACACTATTTCTTCTTATGTCGGTTTGCTCTTGCTCTTTTTTTTCTCTTGTGAGTAGCAACCTTATGTCTTTTTCTTTTTTTACCGCTAGGCATATCTATCTAATTTTAAAATTAGCCAACTGGCACATTTTGTTTTACAGATTTTACAAAAGTTTTTGAAGGTTTAAATGCAGGTATGTTATGAGCAGGAATTATTACAGCTGTATTCTTTGAAATATTTCTACCTGTTTTTTCTGCTCTTGTTTTAATTATAAAACTGCCAAACCCCCTTAAGTAAACATTATTATTCTTTTGGAGAGAATTCTTGATTTCCTCCATAAACTTTTCAGCGATCATCTGAACATCAGTTTTATCCACTCCAGTTTGATCTGATATATTTTTTACAATATCTGCCTTTGTCATTTTCTGTTATATTGGTTATACAATTAGCTTTTAAGGCTAGCAAATATATAAATTTATATTTTAAATTAGTGATTTAGTAATATATAATTAACCCTAGAAAAATCTACTAAATGTCTTTTGAAAATCAATTAGTTAAATGGTATATAAATAATAAAAGAGATTTGCCATGGAGAGAAAATAAAGATCCATATCGAGTTTGGATTTCAGAGATAATACTTCAACAAACAAGAGTAGTTCAAGGCACAAAATACTATAATAAGTTCATTAAAAAATTTCCAAATATTCAAAGTCTAGCATCTTCAAAAGAATCTGAAGTCCTGAACATCTGGAAGGGACTAGGGTATTACAACAGAGCCATAAATCTCCATAAATCTTCACAATACATAATCAGTAATTTGGATGGAAAATTTCCAGAAACATATTATGATATAATTAAGCTAAAGGGTGTTGGTGACTATACTGCAAGTGCAATATCATCTATTTGCTTTAACGAATTTAATCCAGTTGTCGATGGGAATGTTTTAAGACTACTTTCTCGATATTATGGGCTTAAAACACCAATAGATTCATTAAAGGCTCAGAGAAAAATTAAAGAAATTGGTCAGAAATTAATTAATAAAACAAATAATCCAGGTGACTTTAATCAGGCAATGATGGAGTTTGGATCATTGGTGTGTTCGCCTTTTCCAGATTGTGAGTCATGTGCCTTTAGCTCAAAATGTATTGCTTTTAATAAAA
Source organism: Candidatus Marisimplicoccus framensis (assembly GCA_905182065.1). GTDB lineage: Bacteria > Bacteroidota > Bacteroidia > Flavobacteriales > Flavobacteriaceae > Marisimplicoccus > Marisimplicoccus framensis. Next base: position 369,724 of record CAJIZN010000001.1, on the reverse strand, counting down.
AAGAAGTTGAGATAATACCTGTTAAATCCAAGAAGAAAAAATCAAAAGAAAGGTTTTTTAATTATATCGTTTGTATTGATAATAATTATAACACAATGGTTAATAAAAGATTAAGTAAAGACATTTGGTATAAGTTGAATGAATTTCCTCTTATCGAAAGTAAAAGAGAAATAAAGAACATCACAACACTTCCTGAATTTAAAGAATTCACAAAATCGAAATCTATAGTAATAAATGAAGAAAAGTATAAAAAAGAGAGAATAAAACATATTCTCTCGCATCAGATACTATACATAACATTCCATCATCTTAGTATTGATCAAGACATAAGTCAAGGTGTTCATTTATCCAAGCTAAACAAGTATAATTTTCCTGTACCAATAACTAATTTTATTAATAAGTTATTAATCTAGGTACTCTATTTTTGTATATTAGCTATATATAATTATGAGTGGAACATTAAATAAGGTTATGTTAATTGGTCATCTAGGGGATGACGTAAAAATTAAACATTTTGATAATGGTGGCTGTCTTGCAAGATTTCCTCTAGCTACAAATGAGTCATATACAAATAAGTCAACCAATGAAAAAGTAACTAATACAGATTGGCATAATATTGTTTTAAGAAACAAAGCAGCTGAAATCTGTGAAAAATACTTATCTAAGGGAGATAAAGTCTATGTTGAAGGTAAAATAAGAACAAGAAAGTGGCAAGGAGAAGATGGAGCAGATAGATATACTACTGAAGTAAATGTTGATGAGTTTACTTTTCTTTCAACTAAAAAAGATTCTGTTTCAAATGTTGAGCCAAAGCCTTCTGTTGAAACTAAGAATGAAGAGACTGATAATACTGAAGACGACCTACCTTTCTAAACATATTTTTGAATTTCAACTTTATAACTTTTTATTCTAGATTTCTGTGATAGTAAAAATTATTTTAATCTTAATTTTTCTAGTATTATCCGCACTTACATCAGGGTGTGAGGTAGCTTTTTTTTCATTGGATAAATCAATTATGCCAGATGATAAGAGTGATAAACTGATTAAAAAAATTCAATTATTACTTGAACAACCCAAGAAACTGCTTGCAACCATTCTTATATCTAATAACTTTATAAATATTGCAATAGTTATATTATTTGCTTCTATTGACAATCCATATTTAAGTTCTATAAATAGCCCATTTCTAGAAACTGTTTTAGAGGTAGGATTAATAGGAATGTTGATTTTATTTATAGGAGATATTCTTCCTAAAATTTATGCTAACAGGAACCCTTTGGTCTTCTCTAAAATAATGGTAAACCCAATTTACTTCTTGGATCGCTATGTTTTGTTTTTATTAAATAAGCCAATGAGTAAATCTATGAGCTATTTAGAATCAAGCTTAGCTAAAGATTCAAAACAATTATCTGTAGACAAGTTATCTCAAGCCCTTGATTTAACAGATTCTAAAGAAACAAGTAAAGAGGAAAAAAAGATTCTTAAAGGAATTGTAAATTTTGGAAATGTTGAGACCAGACAAATTATGTGTCCTAGAATAGATGTCTTCGCTCTTGAATCTAACAAAAAAATACTTGATGTTATTGATGATTTAATTGCTAAAGGTTTTTCAAGAGTTCCAGTATATAAAGAAAACCTTGATAAAATTATTGGCGTACTTTATGTTAAAGACCTTTTACCTCACCTAGAAAATGATAATTTTAATTGGACTTCATTACTTCGTAAACCTCTTTATATTCCAGAAAACAAAAAATTAGATGATTTGTTAACTGAATTTAAAACTAAGAAAATTCACATGGGTATTGTGGTTGATGAATATGGGGGAACTTCGGGAATAATTACACTTGAAGATGTTATTGAAGAAATTTTTGGAGAGATTAGTGGTGAAAATGATGAGGAAGACAATCTATTTTCTAAGTTAGATGACTTTACATTTATTTTTGACTCAAAAATAAATTTACAAGATTTTTATAGAGCAATTAATTTAAAAGATTCAACTTCATTTGAGGAGATCGCTCTTGAAATTGAAACTTTAGGTGGTTTTCTTATTGAAAAAGTTAAAAAGATTCCAAGAGTAGGACAAGTTATAATTCATGACTCATATAAGTTTATAGTTGAAATAGTAGATAAAAAAAGAATAAAGCAAGTAAAGTTAATAATACCAAAAGACAAATAGATAGTGAGCTTAAGTCTAAGAAAGTGGGGAACGTTAGTTATTTTATCTATAATTTGGGGTAGCTCTTATATACTCATAAAAAAAGGACTTACAGGTCTAACGCCTATTCAGTTAGGATCTTTAAGAGTTATAGTCACTACTCTTATAATTGCACCAATGGGGTATAAGAAAATCAAAATGATACCTAAAGAAAAAATGAAATGGGTAGCAATTTCTGCATTTATTGGCTCATTTTTACCTGCATATTTATTTGCCTTTGCTGAAACAGAAATCTCAAGTTCTGTTACTGCTGTAATGGTTTCGCTAACTCCACTTTTTACATTATTGATTAGTGTTGTTGTTTTCAAAGAGGAGCTATTAAAAAAACAAGTTTTAGGAGTCTTGGTTGGTTTTACAGGAATCATTGTCTTGATAAACAATGAATTATTATCATCCTCATTTAATTTATTATATGTAATGTTTATAGTGTTAGCAGCTTTTTGTTATGCAATTAATGCTAATGTTTTAAAATATAAACTCCCAAATATTCCCGCACTTGGAATTGTATTCATGAGTTTTCTGTTTATGTTTATTCCTGCATTTATAGTTCTTTGTTTCTCTAATTTTCCATTTTCAGACTTTGCTTCAGATCCACTGATTGTGGAATCATTCATTTACATAATTATACTAGCTCTTTTTGGTACAGCAATTGCAAAAGTCTTATACATTAAACTACTTGCAATATCAACTCCTGTTTTTTCAGTTTCCACAACTTACTTAATGCCTGTAGTTGCAATTTTCTGGGGACTTTTAGATGGAGAGGACTTTAAATTAATTCAATTCGTTGGAACTAGTATAATCTTAATGGGGGTTTACCTAGTAACAAAAAAAAAGGTGCCTAAAAAGACACCTTAATTTCCTTGAATAATTTTCTAGTTAAAATCTGAATCTGAAGTTTTAACGTTAAGTTTAATGTTGTTAAACTTAATAGTAATACCTCCTGGAATTGGGAGTGTCGGTGTTACTTGGTTAATTTCTTTTGGAATTAAAATTCCTTCAACTTCTTCATACTCTTTAATTGTAGTTTCAATAGCTAATTGATTGCCTTCAATTTCTTGTATTTCAACTTCTTTTATCTTTAGACCTGATTCAACAGAATAGTATTCAGTCTTATTGTCAGTGATTTTTATCTCATAGGCTTTTTGATCATCTACTGATGCAGTTCCTACTAATTCAATTGTAGAAAAATCATAATTTAATTCTGAGAATAATGCTGAATTAATTATAGCTTGTTCAAGTTCAGAATCAGTAAGTGGCATTCTTTGACCATTTACTTCATTATAGCCTTGATATTTATTAAACACACTTCTTTGAACAACCATACCTCCAGCAGTTACTGTAGCTAAAGATTGATTTTGGTTATTTTTTAAAGAATAAAACTCTAAGACAAAACTTTGCCCTTGCATATTTAAGTTTGCATTACCGTTAATTTCAATAGATTCAACTTCTGTCAAGTTTATCTTTACCTCCAATTAAATCAATGTATTTATTAATTATACTTTCAGCAGAAACATCATCTGACACAGAATAATCAGGCTTTTCAATAACCTCTCCAAAAGCATCATAGTAAATTACATCTATTTTATTTTCATCTAAATATATACTCTCTAAATTGTCAAGTATATCATTTATCTTTCCTGTTACAACTATTTGAGCATTGTCAATTAAGAAAAACTTTTTAGATGATTGCATTACATCATCTTTAGAAACAGTATTTAAATTACTAAGAAAAGTTCTATAAAAATCTTCAGGAAGATTTTCTGATCTTATAGATAAAGCTTGATTAGCAATAGTTATTGGGTTCTCTATTGACATTGCAAATTCACCAAAATAACCAGATTTAACATTAGATAATTCCTCATCTGTAATAGGATTATCTCTCATTATCCTAAGTTGATTATGCATTTCTACAATTGCACTATCAGCTACTTCTGTCCTAACAGTTGTTCTTGCTACAAACTTTGTTTTGGTTTTGGAACTAGTTGGAAGACCAGAATATGCTCCATAAGCAAATCCCTTCTCTTCTCTTATGACGCTAAACAATCTAGACTCTGGTCCTGCGCCTAAAACCCTGTTAGCTACAGTTCCAGAAAAGTAATCACTATCAGAAGTTTTTCTATCAATTATATTTTGAAAGCTTATTTCAACGTTAGTTGCATTTGGAACATCCACAATATGAATGGTTGTTTTGTCGGAAACTTCAGGTTCTTCAAAATCATTAATTGATCCTTTGCCAAACATTTTATCTAGTTCATTAGAATATTTCCAGTCTTCAAATAATTTTTTTGATAGAGCTATAGTCCCCTCTAAATGAACATCTCCTATAACAACAAGATATGCGTTGTTTGGTTTGAAATAACTCTTATAAAAGTTCTCAATATCAGTAATATTTATGTTTGAGACTGATGCTTCTGTGGTATATTCAGATCTTGGATGATCTTTTTTAAACGCAACTATATTTTCGACTCTTCTTGCAATTGAAGCAGCATTTTTTTCATCAATTTTTAATGCTTCAGTTAGCTTTGTTTTTTCCTTCTCAAATTCTTCATCTGAAAAAATAGGATATAATGCTCCTTGAGCAAACATAGTCATTGTTCTCTCAAAGTATCTAGATAGCGAAGATATAGAACCACCACTAGAATTATAACTAATAAACGATCCCATAAAATCTTTTTCCTCTATAAACTCATCTTTGCTTTGAAATTTATTTCCCTTACCCATATTTGAGGTAACTAGGCCTTTCACCCCTGATTTATCACCCTCTAAAATTGGCGGGTTATCAATAATTAGTGTTGCAGAGGCAGTTGGCAATTTATCATTGACAACAACCATAAGTGTTAGATTGTTAGACAATTTTGTAGTATAAGGTTCTTTAAACTCAATCTCTGGAGCTGGACCAGCCTCAGGCATACTTCTATCAATTTGTCCAATTAATGAACTTGATAAGACTAGCATGGATAAAACGATAAGTTTTTTACACGACCCAATCATAACTAATATTTTTAAATTTTTTTTCATTTTTTATTCTTTAGTTTCAGGAAGATATTCCATTATTAATCTTTGATTTTTATTTAAATACTTATTTGCAGCAGCTTTAATTTCTTCTCTGGAAATTGATCTAAAAATTTCCGAGACCTTATTTATCATCGATGCATCACCATGAATATTATGATAACTGGCTAAACTTTGACTAATTCCGCTAACTGACCCTAATGAAGAAACATATATGTTCTCTAAATTATTTTGAATTTTTTGATAATCTTTTTCAGATATAATTTCTTTTTGAATACCTTCTATTTCAACTTCAATTTCACTTATCAAATCCTCAAAACTAGTCTCTCCTTGAGGAAGAATCAATACTGCAAACATACTATAGTCTTCTTGTTCAATGTTAAAAGATTGAACAGCTAGAGCCATCTGTTTTTCATCAACTAATTTTTTATAAAGCACAGAGCTTTCACCTCCACTTAGATAAGTAGATATATAATTTAGTATTGAGGAGTCTCTATCTGTTTCTGCAGGTGTTCTAAACGCATAAAAAAGAGCAGGAATTTGAATATTTGGATCATATTCTTTAACTCGCATTTCTTTAAACAACTCCTCTGATGGATAATCTTTTACTGGTTTTTCACCTTTATTAGGAATTTCATTAAAATACTGAGCAACAAGTTTCTTAGTCTCATCAATATCTATATCTCCAGCAATAACAAACACAGCATTACTTGGCGCATAAAACTTTTCTTTAAAGCTTAGGAAGTCTTCTAGATGATGAGTTGTCTAAGTCTTCTATATATCCAATTAAAGGATAAGTATATGGGTGTGATTCAAACAAGTTTTCCTTAAGGTACTGATAAAACCTAGCGTATGGTTGATTATCTCTTTGTCTCTTTTCTTCTTTAACTGCTTCTCTTTGAACATCAATTGTTTTTTGATCAATTACTGGATGCAACATTATTTCTGAATATCTCCATAATGCAAGCTCAAGACTATTTGATGGAAGAGTAACATAATACGAAGTTAAATCAACGCTAGTTGACGCATTACCACTCCCACCTCTTGATCGGTAAATTTTAAACCAATCACCAGCATCCATGTTTTTGGTTTCTTGACCAAGCATATGTTCAAATAAATGAGCGAAACCAGTTCTACCTTCTTCTTCATCTTTAGATCCAACATGATATGAAACAGCTGTAGTAATAACAGGAGCTGTATTATCTTGATGAAGAATTACATGAAGACCATTGTCAAGGTTATACTCAACAAAATTTATTTCTTGTGCATTTGTAGCATAAAAAGTTAGTGCTAGAAATGCTGTTCCTAGTATTTTTTTCATTAAAATTATATTAAATTGAAGGCCAAAGATAATCATTGTTTGCTAACTTTACCATATGATGTATATGTTTATTAAGGGTTTACAAAGATTATGTGAAAAACCAATACTAATATTAGTCTTCCTTATATACTCCTTTTTTAAATTTCTCTCAAGTCTATCATATTGATAATGAAGAAGATATATCAAGAGTAATTTTAGATAATGAATATATAGTAATATCAAAATTTAAATCAGATTCTGGAAATTTTATATCAACATTAGGAGGATATTATCAGCTTAATGAAGGAGTATATGAAATTAACTTGGAATTTAATTCTAATTATGATCAAGATAGTATAAAGTCTCTAAGCATTGTAAAGACTTCTAAATGGAAGAATATCTCAAAAGAAAACAATACACTTAAAGGAAAATGGGTAATGTCTGGAAGGTATAATAATGGAGAATTCCGAACAAGAAACACAGATTTGCCTAGGAAAACAATGAAAGTATTAATAGATGGATTTTTTCAATGGATTGCCTTTAATACAGAAACATTTAAGTTCTCAGGAAGTGGAGGAGGAGAGTATGAAACAATAGAGGGAAAGTATATTGAAATTATTCAATATTTTTCAAGAGATGATTCTAGGGTTGGAGCTGAACTTGATTTTAATTATGAAGTTAAAAATAATGACTGGTATCATACTGGATTAAGTAGTAAAGGAAAACCTATAAATGAGGTTTGGAGCATTAGAGATAATAAATAAAAATTTTATGAATCTAGAAGAAATAATTTCAATTGTAAATCTAAAAAAGGTTGATGACAATAGATTTGAGGGTCAAAATTATCATACTTCCTGGGGAACAGTTTTTGGAGGACAAACATTAAGTCAATCACTTCATGCCGCATATCAAACAGTGCCTGATGATAGGATTGCTCACTCTATGCACGCTTATTTTATTTTGCCTGGAAACCTTGATGAGCCTGTAACATATGAAGTAGATAAAATCAGGAATGGAGGAAGTTTTACAACCAGAAGAGTAGTAGCTTTTCAAAAAAACAGAGCAATTTTTAATATGGCAGCTTCTTTTCAAAAAAAAGAAATAGGTTTTAATCACCAAATAAAAAAACCAAATGTATTAACTCCAGAATTGTTACTCACTGATATTCAGCAAGCAGAAGATCATAAAGATTTAACTCCTGAGAGATATAATCAGTTAAAACAGTCACATCCACAAGTTTTTGAATTTAAACCTGTAGGTACTCATACTTTTTTGCAAAAAGAAAACACACTTCCATTAAATCATTGTTGGTTTAGGCTAAAAGATAAAATTGATTTACCACTTCCCTTCCATCATCAATTATTAGCTTTTGTAAGTGATTACCAGCTTTTAGCTACTGCATCACTTCCTCACAGAGAAGAGATTGCAAAAACAAGAGCTTACTATGCAAGCTTAGATCATGCTTTATGGTTTCACAGAGACTTTTCAATAAATGATTGGCTACTTTACGACATGGAAAGTCCAAGTGCATCAAATTCTAGAGGTTTTGCAAGAGGAAGTATTTTTAAGAAAGATGGAACAATGGTAGCTTCAGTTGCACAAGAAGGATTAATGAGAAAATTAGTAAAACAATAGTGAAGAAATATATTTTAATCTCTTTATTTCTATTAGGGTCTTGTCAAAAGGAAAATAAAAATACTTCAAAAATTGACTCTACAGAGGATGTTAGCTCCATAACTTTAACAAGAGATAGGATAGATTCCCTTTTAGTATCAACAAGTATTTTTGATATTTCATATAACGAAATCTATGAACAACCTAACTGGGTTAAATATACTGTTAGAGATATTGTTAAAAATGCTGATCGAGATGGTATGAATTTTTACACAGTAGATTCAATATATACATCTGATGATAATGATTACTATTCAAATAGATGGGATAGAGGTCATATGGCTCCAGCAGGATCATTTAATGATTCTTATGCAAACTTATTTTCTACCTTCACTTATCTAAATGTTGCCCTTCAATATGATGATTTAAATAGAGGTGCTTGGGTTGGCTTAGAGAGTCAAATAAGAGAATGGGCTGACGAGCTAGGGGATATAAATGTTGAGATATATTTAGAATTTGATTCAGATCATATAATACTTGAAAGTGGAGCTCATGTACCATCAGCGTTTTTTAAGTTTGTTATTTTTCCTGACAATACAAAAAAATGCTATTACTTTCCAAACATTAGTCCAGATAAACCTTGGCAAGAATACGAAATAGAGTGTGACTGATATTTAGGTTAAAATAAATATCAAATCAATAATTATTTATAAATTGAGGTTATGAATGAGCAAAAAGAGTGGAGACCACTTCCGGAATCCATAACAATAAAAGAAAGTAAAATTGAAGGACTTGGAGTTTTTGCTACTCAAGATATTCAAGTAAATACTGATCTTGGAATATCTCACGTATATGATGAAAGGTTCCCAGATAATTATATTAGACTTCCCTTAGGAGCTTTTATTAATCATCATGAAATGCCAAACTGTAAGGCTGTTGTTTCAGAATCACATGAATCTATTGGAAATATAAAACACATAAGAATTCAAGCTGAAAAAAATATTTTAGCTGGAGAAGAGCTAACATTAAATTATATAATTAATAAGTTAGATAATCCACTTTGGGAATTTGAATATGAGATATCTCAATAACTATTTTTGGGAGAGATTCAATATTAATTTATTCTCTTTCCTATCTAACTTAAGCTAATAGGTAATAGTTCCTTCAAGCTCAAACATATCAGCTAGATATCCTGTAACTGTATTTCCATCTACATAAATTTCAAAAGAAACGTTTATGCCATAACTATCTACGTATAGATCAATATATAATATGTCTTCTTCAATCTCAGTTTTTAAAACATCAAGTCCAGATTCTTGTTCTCCTTCTTCAATTTCAGTTTTAAGCTCATCACCATCTCTAGTTACATTCATGATTAATCCTAATTCACCAACATCAGGTAATCCAAACACAGTAATATCATATTTTCCAATAAATTTTGTGACTTCGTCCAAACTAGTTTCAACTTGAATTTCATTTACTGTTGATCCAGTATCTGTAACTGATATAAAAATACCACATGAAGAAAATGTAAGTATAAGGGCTAATAGTAAGATTTTATTTTTCATATTTAAATATATTAAAATTTATATTCCTATCAAGTATTGAAACTTAATAAAAAATTGAGATCTGTTTATTCTAAAAGGATTAAAATCTTCAGGATCTAAATTAAAATCATTAATGGAGTTTTGAATACCCCCTATATAGAAAATTGTTGAAGGGTTTGGGTTCCACTTAAGAAGAGGTTGAAATAAGAAAGTATCGTTAAATTCATTATACTCTGAAACCAGTCTTAGGCTTAAGTCATTATTAAATTGATATCTGAAAGATAATCTAGATATATAGCCATCGTAAAATGATTCGTATGTTTCTAAATCCTCCAACTTAGAATAATTTATTGATGAACTTAAGCTTATATTATTTCCAACTTTGTAAGAAATAGATAAATATATATTTTCCTCTCTTCCTATTTTTGGAACTTCTTCGTTAAATGCAATTTCTTTACCAATTGTCCCTTCAAAAGCAAAGGTTAAATTTTCAGTTGGAAATCCATTTATTCCGAACCCTGACTTTCCATAATTTTTAAAATCAACATTTAGGTAATTTCGAATTAAATTATATTCATACACATATCCAATTTCAGTTTTCCCAAATGTTTTAATGCTTATATTAAAATCAAAATTCTTGGTTTTTAATTTATTATCATAATTATAGTTTACATCACCTCTTAAACTTGTAGAAAATTCTTTGAGATATTTTTTATCATAAAGAGCCTCATAACCTTGATAAATAGATAACAACCTTCTGTTTATTCTTGGGACGAATCCAACATCTGCTCTAAAACCTGGGGATATTCCTTTGTAAAATATATTAGTATTCCAATGCTCTGTATTTCTAGATAGTCTTATGTAACTAGCACTCCCTTTAAATTTTTCCCCATCTAGTTTCACTGTTTTATCTAAAAATGTTTCATCACTTTCGATCCAATTCGCAACAGGCTCTTTATTGAAACTTTTAGAAAATTCAAATTGAAACCTCCATATTTTATTAAATGTAAATAACCCATCAATTCCAATTAGATTTCCATACCCACCTTCTTTAAAATATCTACTGGTTGTAAACATTCCATATTTAGATCCTTCATTAATTAATCTCTGATGGCGAAATGCATTTACATAACTGACACTACCATCACCAAAATAAGATTTATCTTCTCCTCCAACAAGATAAGGTGATACTTCATCAATAGCATTTAAAAGAATTGTTCCTGAATTTTTGCCAAGATTAACAAATTTTGAAGAAAAACTTGGAGAGTTAATAGTCCTAGAATAAAAACCTCTATCCATAAATCTTAGTAAATCCATTCCTTTATTAAAAAAAGGTCTTAATTCAGGGTAGTCCAGTGCATAGGAAGAATTAATATCTATTTGTGTTTCATCAGCTTCAATTTGAGAGAAGTCTGGATTAATTGTCGCTTCAATTGAAGAGGATGGGGAAAAATCATAGTTAAGACCAATCCCAACATTACCATTAATTTTTCCATACTCAATAGGGTTTGTGTTATTTGTTTGTCTTTGCCCAGAAATATTAGATGATATATAGGGTAGCAGTTCAGTCTTCCCCTTATATACAATATCATTCATAATTAGTTTATCTGTTACTTGACAGACCCAACAAGGATCTGACCTATCATAAGGCTGGCTTTGACTTCTGTAAAAAGTTCCATCAAGTGTAAAAACTCTAGAAACATTAAAGTTCCATCTTTGATTTTTTCCAGGTGGATATGGAAGTGAATTAATTGGAATCTTAAATTCGAGAATATATCCGTCTTCAACAATTGAACTTTTAGTTTCAAAAACTGCATTATATCCATTATCAAAAGAATCAGAATCACTAGTTCCATTTTTAGCTCTAATATCTACTTGACTTCCAAAAGCATTAGAACCTAAAATATAATTTACCCTTGAATCTCCAAAAGGATCAAATCTTAAAAATATCATATCTTCATTTTCATATTCTGCTTGATCTCTTGGCTTTACTTGTCCTCTAATATTTTGGGGATTACCATATGCCTTTATTCCAAAATAAATAAATGTATCAGTATATGTAACATAAACTTCAGACTCAAGTTTGGTTGGAATATTATCTCCGGGTTCCTGTTCAAAGTCTATTGGAAAAACAAGTGAATTTTTCTTCTCCTCACTAGAAATGAAACCGTCTAAAACTATAATGTTTTCTGATGACTTTACTAGATTGAATTCTTTTTGAGAATAACCCCAGCTTTGAAGTAATAAGAGAAAAAATAGTAAAATTCGTGGCATACGGATCGCTAAATTAAGCATTTATAAAACACATTAATATCTATAGGATCTTCTTTTATCAATTTTTAATTTACCTTCATCTACCCACTCATCAATTTGACCATTTTTTTCCCATTTATCAATCGTGTCACCAAGAACCATGAGGTTAAAAATGAATAAAATAATACCAATAAAAAATAACCCAATTAATCTACTAGAAATATTATTTTTTAAGTTGAATAATACTTTTGAAATAATCATTATGATAAATAATAGAGCCACAACTAGGAATGAAAAAATTGATAATTGTAGATATAATGGTAATTCACCAATTATAACGGATAGATCAATACCACTAATATAAAAACCGTCAATACTCCCGAGTAGAAAGCTTTGAGAATTAATTAATTTTAAAGCCCCTAGAGTAAACACTACCAAAAAAACAATAATAACTAATGAAATAATAAAAAGGATAAAACTCAAGAAAACTCTAAGTATAGGAATAATAAGCCCAATGATTCCTAATAATACTGGACCTATAATTCTAAATGGAAGTAGAATTATTTTTACAAAAAAATTTTCTTTTCCATCTTCTTTTGCAAGCTTCTCTTTTATAAATTTTTCAATATTTTCAAGAGTAATAGCATACCCATTCATATTCATTTTCTCACCGACTGTCTTTGCTTCAGGAATTGATATCCATAGTATTAAATAAGTAATTACTCCAAAACCTCCAATAAAAATAGATATTACAAAAAGTATTCTAAGTATTGCAGGATCAACACCAAAGTAATTTCCTAAACCATATGCAACTCCACCTAAAATTTTATTTTCTCCATCCCTGTAAAGTCTCTTATTTTCATTTACTCTTCCACCTTCATTTGCAGGTATTCCAATCCAAAAAATTAAATAAGCAAAAAATCCAGGACCTGTAAAAAGTAAAACAATAAAAATTATCCTAAAAATAATGGGGTCAACACCAAAATAGTTTGCTAATCCAGAAGCAACTCCGGCGATTACTTTATCGCTTGTATTTCTGTAGATTCTTTTTTTATCTTCTCTATTATTTGATTCTTTATTCTGATCCTTGGAATCATTAGTTTCAAAATCATTATAAGCTTCTTTAAAATCTTCAAGAGTACCCATCTCTTTAATTATATTATTGACATCACCAATATTTAAAGACTGTCTTTTATCTAATGTTGAGCTAAATTTTTCTGAAATTCGATTTTCAATATCTTCAAATATATCTTCATCAATTTTTATTTTATCAAAATAAGTTTTTATTGATTCTAGATATTTAGATAGTAAATTATAAGCATCTTCATCGATGTTAAAAACTCTACTCCCAATATTTATATTTAGTGTTTTTTTCATTTTATCTTACTTTAATCAACAACATTCCTTTGTTAATATTCGCTTTTATATCATAAGGAACTAATTTATCATCATCAAAAACCCAATATGCAGTATCGCCAAATTGAACTTCAGTTTGATCATATGTTGCATCTAATATTAAATATCCTTTTTGATCTATTTCCCAACTAAAAACCACTTTACTCTCTGTTTTTTCACCTGTAGTTATTATTATTGCAGCAGTATTATTTTTTTTAAAATCAATTAATATTTGTGTCTTATTCAAGGCCTCTTCAATTATTCCAGAAAAAGCTCTTGCAGCTAATTTTTCAAACCCGTTTAAATCATCTGAATTTTTTATTACATCTTTTACATCTATTTTAAACTCCCATTCTCCAATTAAATCATTTCTATTATTCTCTTGTGATTGAATGTTTGATATGAATATAAGGGCAAGTACTAGAATTATATTTTTCATTATTTTTTTGTATTTATTATTTTTTTTACTGCTTTGTCAACTTCAATCCACGATAGGTGTAATTCTTTTAAGTGATCAACACCTTCCTTTGTTAAAACATAATACTTTCTTGGGGGTCCTTGTTTTGATTCTTGCCAAGAATAATTAACGTAATTAGATGATTTTAATCTGTTAAGTAATGGATACAGTGTTCCCTCTACAACTATAATTTTTGATTTTTGAAGCTCTAATATTATATCAGTAGTGTATACTTCACCTCTAGAGATAATTTGAAGAACACAAAATTCGATTAAACCTTTTCTTATTTGTGTTTTAAAGTTATTTGTACTCATATATCATTCGGTACTATGTTATACAAAGTACTGAATAATCTTTAAGATTATCAAGAATAAATCAATTTTTAATTAATCATCATTAAGGTTCATCTTCTTATTTAAGGAGAAAACCTCGTCAGCATTGTAGTTATCGCCATGAAGTAATTGTAACTGTTGGGTTAGCAAGTCTCTCTTTTTGTTTAAACTATCTAGATTTGAAGATCTATCTATATAATTTGAATCAACAGGAATTAGATCGATAACATCTGACATGTAGTTAAGAACTGCGGTAATTTGATTTGGAATCCACGAGATAATAGGAGTTCCTCCTGTAGCTTTTGCATATTTAGTATTAGCCATTATATATTTCTGAACAAATTGCCAATGACCATTTCGGAAATAATAAATTTCATCAAGAATTTCAAATAATAAGCATAGCCCCTCTTCATTATTCGATTTTTTTAAATTATCAAATAGTCTACTATCTCCCATCTCTTCTTTAATGTCAGATAAGAAATTTTGTATACACTTTGGTCTGTAAGATCTAAGATCTAAAAGATATTTTGTAAGATCATTAGTTGGATAATATCCAATAACTCCTGTAAATATATCAGCTGTTGGTATTATATTATCTTGAGCCCCAGTTTGACCGCGGTATTGAACAGGTTTATCAGATACTCCTTCATAAATAACACCATCACCAAAAATCTCATCATTTCCTTTAATTCCCATTATAAATACTCTAAAATCATTATAGTGCTTCCATCTTGAAGCTTGCCACATTACCTGTCTTCTTTCATTAATATTTCTCATAGCAGAAAGACATTTGTTTAGAGATTTATTTACACTTTCATTATTGTCAGATTTTAAAAAATCAAGAATACTTCCAATTAATTGAGGAGAATGTTGATTTATATCTACATGAAGCATTATAAAGCCTCTTTCATCATCCATTCCAGAAAACTTTGCAGCCATTCCAAGGTTTTCCCACTCATATCCTTTGGTCTTATCTATCTTAACATAATTACCTAGTGAATATGAATAATGGTAATCTATGAAAGGATATACATCAAGTTTCTTACTAACAATTACAAAAGGCTCAGCAATTTGAGAGGGTAATATATTATGAGCTTTTCCGTATTTTTTTGTATCAATATAATTGAAGTGAGCAGGAGCTAAAAGATATGCGCTTGTAAGAAATGAATAGGCCCTAAATAATGCTTGAATAATAAAAATATCTTCTTCTTGCTTGACTAGATCTTTCAAGTTTGAAAGTTCTTTTACACGTTTTTCAATCGCCCCTCTACTAGACAGCAATCCATCTGTCCCATCAGCTTTTTTAATTGGCATTTCATCAATTAAAGCTTGAACTTCATTGTATTTTGAAGGAAGTGTGGCAAGTGGGCTTTTTAATGGCAGAAAACCATTTATATGGTTAACCTCAAAGAAGCCATCTGTATAATTTTCTAGATTCAATTTAATAGGTTTTAATATAAATTTATGGAAAATTAATTACTACACGCTCCATCGGTCCAAGTATTTAATCCCTCTGATTCGGCAACACATTTATTTGAGTAGGTAATATTATCACAGCCACAAACTGGCATATATTCTTTAGTGCAGGCAATTAATTTTTTTTCTGATTTACAATTTTGAGTTTCAGATTTATTACAACCACTTAACACAATGAAAATCAGTAAATAAAAACTTATTTCTTTCTGCATTTTTATTAAATTGAAGTAAAATTACTAATTTAATGGATAAGAGAAATTTTATAAAAACCCTTGGAGCCCTATCTGTCTCATCATTAGTTTCCGCATCAGAGTTAACAAAAATTAAATCTGTCTCTCACAGCCTACCAAAAACTAGAAGTGATGAAGAACTCTGGGCTACAATCAGATCTCATTACACCCTTAAAGATGATTATATAAATCTTGAAAGTGGTTATTATAGTATTATTCCTAACCCTGTTTTAGAGCATTTTATAAAACATGTAAGACATGTAAATATTGAAGGATCATATTATATGAGGAATGACCTTAAGAAAAATAAAGACAGAGTAATAAGTGAATTAGCAAATCTTGTAGGTTCTACCTCTGATCAAATTGCAATAACAAGAAACACTACAGAATCTCTAGATTTAGTAATTTCTGGTTTTCAATGGGAAAAGGGAGATGAAGCAATTTACGCAAAACAGGATTATGGTTCTATGAAGGAAATGTTTGAACAAATTTCTTCAAGATATGGTGTAAAAAATAAAATAGTATCTGTTCCAAACCACCCCAAGAATGATGAAGAAATAGTATCAATTTATGAGAGTCAGATAACTGACAAGACCAAGCTAATTATGGTCTGCCATATGATAAATATTACTGGACAAATTCTGCCTATTAAAAAAATATGTGAAATGGCTCATAGCTACGGGGTTGAAGTTATGGTAGATGGCGCTCACTGTGTAGGACATTTTGATTTCTCTATTGATGAATTTAACTGTGATTATTATGGATCAAGTCTTCATAAATGGCTAGCAACCCCTCTAGGCGCTGGCCTACTTTATGTAAATAGAAATAATACTCATAAAATATGGCCTTTATTAGCTAATGGAAATACAAATAAAAATGATATAAAGAGATTAAATCACATAGGTACTCATCCAGTTCACACAGATCTTGCAATATCAAATTCTATCGATTATACAAATTGGATTGGCATGAAAAAGAAAGAAAAAAGAATGAGATATCTTCAAAGATACTGGTCAGATAAATTAAGAAGTATAGAAAATGTAATTGTAAATACACCTGAAGATTTAAATAGAAGTTGTGGAATTGGGAATGTAGGTCTTTCTAATATGTCTCCTTCAGCCATGTCCAAGGTGTTGTTTGAAAAATATAAAATATTTACTGTTGCTATAGACTATGCGAATGTTAAGGGCTGTAGAATTAGTCCAAATATTTTTACAACAACATATGAATTAGACCAATTCGTAATAGCTGTAAAGGAAATGGCAAATTCTTAATTTACGATCTAATTATAATTAATTCTTCAGCATAAACTATTTTTGATTGAGATAAAGATTACGCTTTATTTAATTTACTTTTATACCCCATAAACAGTTGTAATATGACTTCTTTACTTCTTATTGAGCTAGATTGGAATACTGCTATCACTCGATTCTCTATCAATACAATCTTTATTGCTTCAATGATTTTGATAATCACAAAACACATGGTGTTAAGACGCTTTTCTTTTACATTTTTGATGATTAGTTTAATTGTGTTTTTTCTATGTTTTACTTTAAAGAATTTTGATCTTAATCTTGGAATGGCCCTTGGGTTATTCGCGATTTTTGGTATTATTAGATATAGAACCCAACCTCTTCAAACTGAGGAAATGACTTATTTATTCATAACAATTGGAATGGCAGTAATTAATGCTCTATCAGAAGATTTTTTACCTGTATTGGAATTAATTATGGTTAACCTAATAGTTATATTATTTATAATTTTTGGAGAGTTTATTTTAATGCGATTTTCATATAATAATAAAGTTCATCCACTGGCTGAGGATTTAAATCGAAGAATAGTTTTACAGATTCAATATGTTGATTCTAATATGAATGAAATCATAGATGAAGAAATTAAGAAACAAGAAAAAAACCTTGACATTAAAGTCAAAACATTTAAAATTTTCAAAATTGATAAAAACTTAAATATCATTACTATCCATGTTTATTACTAGAAGAACTATTCATTTTTTTATTTTGATATTTCCTGTTCTCCTAAGCAACAATAGCTTTGGACAAACTAATGAATTTAAAGGATGGTCTTCAGTTCAGTATGGAATAGAAATTAATGATTTGTGGAATGTTGACTTAAGCCAACATTTTAGATTAAAAGAAGATCTTAATGAAGTTGATTCTTATATAACAGAGTCTGAAATATCTTATAAACCAATAAAAAAACTAACATTATCAGGTCAATTAAGGTATTACAGTAGAAATGATAACAATGGTGGAATTCAAGGTTATGAAAATATGATACGTTATAGATTTGGAGTTGAAAAAAAGTTCACCACAAATAAATTAAATTTTGAGTTAAGGTTAGCATATCAAAATCGCTTTTCCTTAGATAGAGACAATAGGATTAAGAAAAGAATTCGTGTAAGACCTTTAATTGAGTGGAAAGTTAAAGATTGGTCAAATAATCCTAAAATTTACTTTGAATATTTAAATGAAATAGATGGTAATGAGCAAAAAGCTTACAGATATGGTATAAGCAATAAAATAAATACAGCTAATTCTCAGAGTATAACGCTGCGTTATTTTTATCAGAAATATAAAGAGAAATTTAACTCAAACTCTTCTGCACATATACTTTCTGTTAAGTATAGTTTCGACAAAAAAAATAAATGAAAAAACTCAGCTATTCAAAATTAAAAGAAAAGGTTAAAAACGCTAATAAAGCTCAGTTTTATACTCTAGTTATTGCTTTATGGTGGATACCTCTAGGTTCCTTCTGGAGTTTGGCTGCGATATGGATTAGATATTCAAATAGCATTAAGAAATTCTTTGGTTTCAAATCTAAATAAGCTTCTTATTTAACTACCTTTTAACTTCTCAAATAATTGTAGTTCAAAAACTTTTTAATTTCTTTGAGGTCTAATATGTCAAAATGAAAAAAACTAATTTACTATTTTCTTAATTCTTTTTACTACGATTTGTTTTTCTCAAAATCAGGTTTTAAATCTTTTAAAAACCGCTGAATCTGAATTCAAACTTGATGGAATTCTTTCTGAATCAGAATTAAAAAATGCTTTCCCTATTGAGATTATTTATGAACACACTCCAGGTTATAATACTGCGCCATCCTACAAAACAACTGGATATGTGAATTATTCTGAAGAATTTGTATACATAGCATTTAAAGCTTACAGAGATGAAGTTACCGCGTCAATACTTTCCAGAGATAATTTTTCCTTATTTTCAGAAGACTATGTAAATATACATATTGACACATATGGAGATGCCAGAAACAATCTTGGTTTCAGTGCAAATATTTATGGAAGTCAAAATGATGGTGTAAGAGTTGAATCATCTGGATTTGGGAGTCAAAGTAGTGGTTGGAGTCTTGACCCAAATTTTAATTGGGAATCACTAGGAAGACTTACAGATTTTGGATATGAAGTTGAAGTTATAATACCTTTTACTGCTATACCCTTCCCTAACGGTAAAGATCAAAAATGGAAGCTTAAAGTTAGCACAGGTTATAGAGACGAAGTAAAACAGGGATCAACCGCACGAGTTTACAGTAGTAAACTTGATAATGATAGTTCCTGTAAGCTTTGCCAGATTGACCATACAATAGTAATGAATGATATAAGTTATCAGAAAAAATTAGACTTTTTACCATATGTAAGTTCTAATTTATCTGGTGAAAGAGAAAAATTTTATGATCGAGTAAACTATGCTAAACCAGAGGTAAATTATGGAATTGGAGTAAATCTAGAGATCAATAAAAATATATCTCTAGAGGCAACTTTAAATCCTGATTTTTCTCAAGTTGAAGCAGATGTAACTAAAATTGATATTAATTCACCCACTGCGATAAACTACCCAGAAAGAAGACCTTTTTTTACCAGAGGGATAGATGTTATGGACTATACAATGGATGTATATTATTCTAGATCAATAAATAATCCTTCATTTGCATCTAAAGTTTTAAATCAAGGTAGAAAATCAAGAATTTACATGCTTACTGCCATAGATCAAGACTCACCATACTTAGTCCCAACACAATTTGAATCGTTCTCAGGAGTTGGGGGGAGAAGTTTTAATAATGTACTTAGATATCAAAATATTTTAAATCCAAACATTCAAATTGGAGCACTCGCAACAAATAGATCTTATGAAGGAGATGCTTATGGAAATTTATTAGGACTGGACGCACTTTTCAAGATTTCAGGTGGTTGGAAATTTGAACTTGAATATTTTAAAAACTCTAACAAGGAGCCTGTATCAGACTGGATTGACTCAGATAAAAAATTTGGAGATTATACGGTAAATCTTGATGGAGAAAGTTTTAGTGGAAATGCTTTATTTAGTGAATTTAGAAGAGACACTCAAAACTGGAGATCATTTTTAAGGTATACAGGAATCTCTCCAACCTTCAGGGCTGATAACGGGTTTATTGTTCAAAACGATCTAAAGAAATATGAAATATGGCATGGATATTATAAGTATCCTGATAAGAAATATCTTAAAAATTATAGAGTTAGTGCACGATATGATAGAGAGTATAGTTATTCTAATAAATTAAAAAGGTCAGCTTTCGAGGCATATTTTACTGTTTTAACAATTTTAAATACAGACATTTTTTATAATTATGAATTCGCTTTTTATGATTCTCATTTAGCATCAGAATTCGAAAATTTTACAAGTCATTATGTGAGAATTTCATCAAAACCTTTTAATTTCATGAATATCCAAGGTGGATTCGGTACAGGAAATGAAATAGCATATCGTGAAGAAATACCTGAGCTGGGAGAGCGCTTCTCTTTTAATACTTCAGTTGAGATTACTCTGAATGATAACTTACGAATTAAACCTTCCATTAACTTCTCAAGATTAAAAAAATTAGATTCTAATGAATATTTTTTTGATGGCTATATTGCAAGGCTTGATATTAGATATCAGTTTACTAGTTCATTAGACTTTAGAGTTATATCTGAGTACAATGAATTTTCTGACCAATTTTTTACTCAGCCCCTAATATCGTGGAGACCAAACCCTGACACAATATTTTATTTTGGAGGAAATCAAAACCTTGTAGATGAATTCATTGACTATAACTCTCCAAATTACAGAGTTAATAAATCTCAATTGTTTTTGAAATTTCAGTATCTTATTAAATCTTAATTTTAATTCAACACAACTTTTTTAATTTATTTTGGTCTAAAGTCTAAATCATGAAAAAGTTCTTATTAATTTTTTTAGGTTTATACGTTTCATCTTCTTTAGGTCAAGAAACAACCTTAGTCTTAAATAAAATAGATGAAAGTAACTTTAACAAAGATGGTATAATTTCAGATGAAGAAATCCAGGGTGCAAAAATTCTTGAGATAATTTATGAGGATACTCCTGGGTATAATAGTATGCCATCTCAAAAGACAAAAGGATATATAACTTACTCTGATAAGTTTCTCTATATAGGTATAAAAGCTGATAGAGAAAGAGTTGTAGCTCCATTAACACCAAGAGACAACAGTGCCTTCTGGAGAGCTGATTTTGTTGGACTCTCAATTGATACCTATGGTGACGCTAGAAACCATATTATATTAGCTTCCAATGCTTCAGGAAGTCAAAATGATGTAATTAGACTTCCTTCAGAAAGCTTAGGTGATCTAAATATGAAAAATGCAAATTTTGATTTCCAATCAAAAGGAAGACAAACTGATAGGGGATATGAGGTTGAATTTATAATACCTTATTCTGAGATTCCCTTTCCAAACGGAAAAAATCAATCATGGAAAATAGAACTTTTTACAGGTTATATTGATGATGATAATGAAGGTGTTGAGGTAAGAGCTAGTTCAAGTATGGTAAATAGAGATGCAAGTTGTCAACTGTGTTTGCTTGACCACACAATAGTAATGAATGATATAGTTATAGAAAAAAAATTAGACTTCCTACCCTATGTAAGTTCCAATATTTCAGGTTCAAGAGATAAATATTATGATAGAATTAATTATGAAACCCCAGAATTAAATTATGGAATTGGAGTAAATATGGAGTTGAATAAAAATCTTATCAATTAGAAGCAACATTAAATCCTGATTTTTCACAAGTTGAATCTGATGCTACAAAAATTGATATTAATTCACCAACAGCAATAAACTATCCTGAAAGAAGACCTTTTTTTAATAGAGGAGTTGATGCAATGGACTATCAATTGATGTGTTTTATTCAAGATCAATTAATAATCCATCATTTGCATCCAAAATAATCAATCAAGGTAAAAAGTCAAGACTATATGTTTTAAGTGCTTTTGATAAGAGACGCCATATCTTGTGCCAACACAATATGAATCTTTTTCAGGAGTTGGGGGGAAAAGCTTCAGTAATGTTATTAGGTACCAAAATTTTATTAATCAATCAGACTAAGATAGGACTCCTAGCTTCCAACAGGCTTTATGAGGGAGATGCTTATGGTAATTTATATGGCTTTGATGCACTTATAAATTTCTCAGATGTATGGAAATTTGAGATTTGAATTATTCTTTAAATAATAACAAGGAACCGGTTGCTGATTGGATTGACTCTGATAAAAAATATGGAGATAATTCAGTACAATTAGATGGAGAAATAATTAATGGGAATGCCATTTTTGCATCTATTAGTAGAAATACTGAAACGTGGAGGTCGTTTATTGAGTACAAGCAGCTTTCTGACGAATTTAGATCAGATCTTGGTTTTATTTCTACTAACAATCAGAAAAAATATACTCTGTGGCATGGTTATTATAAATTTCCTAATAAAGATCTTATAAAAAGATACAGAATAAGTTTAAGGCAAGACTTCGATTATGATTATTCTAACAATATTTCTAGATCTAACTTTCAAGGGTATCTTGGCTTTTTAACAGTTTTAAATACTGATGTTTTATATAATTATGAATACAACTTTATAAAGTCACATCTAGAGTTTCAATTTAAAGATTTTATTAATCATTGGCTTAGGGTTGAAAGTCAGCCAACAGACTTTCTAAATTTTAATTTTTGGTACAAGTGGGGTAAAGACATTGCTTACCGGATTGAAACTCCAATGTTAGGTATGGTTAACGATATAAGACTTTCATCTGAAATATCAATTAGTGATAATTTTAGAATTATACCAAGTATCAATTATTCTTCAATAAAAAAACTTAATTCAGATGAGTATTATTTTAAGGGTTATATTGGTAGGGTAGATATTCGTTATCAGTTTACAAACTTTCTTGATCTTAGATTGATTTCTGAGTATAATGATTTTTCTGAGCAATTTTTCTTTCAACCACTTATTTCTTGGAGGCCTAATCCAGATACTATATTCTATTTAGGGGGAAATCAAAACTATGTTGATCAGTTTACAGACTATAATTCTCCTCATTACAGAATGAACAAGACTCAAGTATTTTTAAAATTTCAGTATTTATTTAAGTAACAGACTATTAACTTTAATTTATTAACTATCTGAAAAGAAAACTACTCATATCAGACAGTCTTAGGGTTAATATTTTTTTTAAAAAGTTAATTATAATAGCTATTTAATCAGTTTTTTTTCTATTTTTAGAATAATTATAAACCAATGCAATTAAGTTCAAAAAGTATTTTCCTGAGAAGGGTTCAGGAGGCCTTTCTTCTAAAAAAAATCTCAAGGAGAACTTCAAATCATTTTATTTCAGTTTACGAAAAGTTTGATTCTAAAAAAAGATCAGAAGCTGATGATAAGGCAGATGAATTACTTTCTGAATTAATTTTTGAATCTAAGGTCAAGCAAAAGCGTTAATATTATTTTACTGCCCAGCATTCTATTTCAACCTTAGCACCTAATGCTAATCCAGTTCCTGCAAAAGCACTTCGCGATGGTTTCTTATTATCATTAAACACCTTTCTGTATTCTGCACTCATTTCACCCCATTCAGATATATCAGATAACATGCAAGTACACTTAAATACTTTTTCCATTGAACTTCCTAATGAAGTCAAAATTCCTTCTATGTTTTTCATTGTTTGTCTCGTTTCTTCTTTAATTCCCCCTTTAACTAATTCGTTGCTTCCGGGGATATTTCCAACCTGTCCTGATACGTATATTACATTGTTTACTATTGTAGCATCAGAAAAAGGAAAGTCAAGTTTTTTAGTATTTTCTGAAACATAGTAATCGATTTGAGTACTTGGTTTATTATTGTAGTTATCTGTTCGAGTCCCTTCACAAGAACTAGTCATTATTAGAATTGCAATTATCATTTTTTTCATATCTCAAAAATATATAAAAAAATAGAAATAGTAGATGTATTAAATAATGTATTATTAATACAATTTATATAAATTTTAAATCAAATATATTGATAATAATAAATGTATATAATATTATATATACTAATTAAACTTTTAAATTAGTATATATAAATAAATTATTAAAACATAAATAGCACACTATAAAAAAGATACGATATTGTTATTTATTTTAGTTATATATTTGTTAATTAAACAATTACAATGAAAAATTCAATTTTAATAACAATTTTCACATTATCTGTTTTTTTAAATGGGTGTGAAACAAATATGTCAGATAGAGCAATAGGCTTTGTCTCTGGCGAAAACTCTGATTCTAAATGGCACCTTGGAACTCAAGAAGCTATAGATGTAGTTAATATAGTTGACGGTCTATGGGCTAGTCAAGATTATGAGGGTATGAGAGAATATTTTGCTGACACTGTTGAGGTATGGACACCAAAGGGAGAGTATACTAATACTTTTGATTCTTTTATCGAATCTCTTACTACAGGTGAAAATGTATCATGGTCATATGATTATGCTTTCTCTGTTGACTTAGACCCTTCAATTGGTGGTGAACATGTTCAGGCTGGATTCTCAGTTGACTATCCTGAAACTGAAGATAGTGAAGCATATATCGATCTTCATCATGAAAGTTATTATGTTGTAGATGGCAAAATTATAACTCTAAGACAATATGCTATTAGAGGTGATTCTCAATAGATATTATTTTTTACTATAAAAAAACCCTCAAGAAAGATCTTGAGGGTTTTTAATTAACCATAAACCAATTTAAGTTAGCCGAAGCCAACGAGTAAATCTAAAAAGATTTAATTTATAATGACTCCATTGATTAGAAATAATTATTAACAATTACTCATCAAAAGTTGTCATTAAACCACCTACATCAGCATATTCAGTAACTGTATGTACTTTCCCATCTTCATTAAAATTTAACACACATAATGCTTAAATGTTGCTTCTTTTCCAGTATATGAATTAGTTATATCCCATGTTCCATACATTCTTACATTATTTGGTCCAGACATTGCATCAGAAACGGGATATGTATTTCCACCCCAGAAACCAATATCTGTCCCTGGAAGACCACCAGCCTTCAGTAAAAGAAATATTTTCAAAGTTACCCATCCAGAAAGAAACATTTTCTTTTAAAATATCAATGCCTTCTAGCATTTCTGCATTAACTCCTGGCCCGTACCATCTAATAGAATCAGCAAATACAGAAACTACTTTGTCATAGTCTCCTTCTTCGTAACCTTTAACGAAATCATTCTTTAAAGTTTCTACATTTTTTTCAAATGTATTTGAATCTGCTTCACTAACCCCTGTAGATGGAGCTTCACATGAAGCAAATAAGTATAATTAATAATAAAGCTAATTTTTTCATAATTTAATTTTTATTAAGTTATTGATTAATAGTAAAGTCCTAAATATAATATATATTTTATAAATTGGTTGTATGAGAAAAATATATAGACTTACATTATTATTAATTATAATTTCTTCAAACTTTACTTTTGCTCAAAGTAAGGTCTTTGATAATCTTACAATGAAAAGTGAAATTCTTGATATGGAAAGAAACTATTCTATATATCTACCTCCTGATTATGATACTTCGTCTAGAAGTTACCCTGTTCTTTATTTACTCCATGGACTTGGTGATAATCATACGGGATGGGTCCAGTTTGGCGAGGTAAAGAAAATTGCTGATAATTCTATTTTAAATGGAGAATCAACTCCTATGATTATTGTAATGCCTGATGCAAATACTGGATATGTAGGTTACATCAATATCCCAAATGAAAACTGGCTTTACGAAGACTTTTTTTTCAATGAATTAATGCCTCATGTAGAATCAAAATATAGAATAAAATCTGATAAAAGATTTCGAGCTATCTCAGGACTATCAATGGGTGGTGGAGGCACATTAATATATGCATTACACAGACCTGATCTTTTCTCATCTGCAGCTCCTTTAAGTCCTGCAATAGGACCTACAAATCCAAATAAATTTATTGAATGGATTTTTAGAAATAATTATAACTACAATTATGACTTTGATTATATCGAAGGAGATCTAGAAGCTTTGTTAAATAAAATCATCCTAGAATTTTGATAAATAAAATTCCAATTAGTGAAATAAATTCTGTTAGATGGTTTATTGATACTGGAGATGATGATTATTTATACGAAGACAGTAGTCTACTCCATATTGACTTTAGTGATAAAGGGATAAATCATGAGTATAGAGTAAGAGATGGTGCTCATACTTGGACATATTGGAGAGAATCTCTTCCAACTGTTCTAGAATTTGTTTCTCAGGGATTTCATCAATACTAACCTAACCAAAAAATAGAATAAATTCTATTTTGATTTCGTTGTCAATTTTTCTTAAAAGTAAAGAAGGGCGATCAATTGAAAAGTCTGATAAATTAAGAGTGAATTCCCCATTTATTTGAGTTGTATTATCCATTTTAGTTAACTCAACATTCACATCAATATTTTTCTCTATTCCGTGAAATTCAATTAGGCCTTGGATGTTTGATAGACCATTTTGACTTTTAATACTTATTGATTTAAAAATAATATTAGGAAATTTTAGAGCCTCAAGAACTCTATAAGAATTACTATCAAGACTAGAGTTTCCACTTTTGAAATCTGCCACTTTAGCAACTATACCAATATTTACAATTTTTTCATTATCTGTTTTAATTAGACCAGATAAATTATTATTCTCTGCTGACCATTTATGTAAAAAATGATTTCCAGAATAACTAATACTAGATTTAGTAGTATCAATATTTTTAAGTTCCTGGGAAGTTAAATTATTGAGAGTTAATATTAATATAAGAGTTAATAATCTCATTAGAAGTCTATTATTATAGAAAGCATTGCAAAAGAATAACTTGCAAAAGCTGTATAAGCTGCTGCTCGATGAGCATCTGAGTTTACATCTTTAGATAGTACATTTGTTAAAATCATAGCGGGAACATGGATATTAGCAAGAACTTTATGTATTTTAATATTATTTATTCCTTCACTTTTTCTTGAAACTAGGGGTGGTGGAGAAAATAATGAGAGTCCAGCACCAGTAAAATATGTCGCTGTAACAATTTTTCCAACAGTTTTATGAGGTTCGTAAAGACTGTAATCTCCCTTTTTTTTACCTTGATATAGCTTCCCCCCTAAAATTCCCTGAGCAATCATTCCTACGAATGTAACATAACCAAGTATTTGATGAGCTTTTAGCATTTTTTCTCTCAAGACTAGCTCTTTCTCTCTATTCTCAAGACTAAGTTTTGATATGCCTGTTTTTCGGAATAAACCATTTTTTCCCCAAAATATTTTTTGAGTAAAAATTATTTTCTCAGGAAGTAAAGAAGTTTTTTCATCATCTATTAAATTTTCAAACTCTTCAAAAAAGTCCTGACCTAAAGCAGAGCAACTAAAAAAAATTGCTAGACTAATTGTCAATATCACTCTTCCCTTTGAAAAAAACATTTTAGCTAGTAGTTATGGTTAAAGTATCATTATTCAGAGATGTTGAATATTTTTTCAAATCACCCGAAGTTGATGCTGAACCACAATTTACAATATTATTTCCATCAATACCATAGCTATTTCCGTGTGTACCACATCTAAACTTATCGTTTGTATAAGACCATGCATTTTTAGACCCACTATGAGGACAACAATTATCAAATGCTCTATATTCTGTATTTGAAGTTTTTAAGAGCAATACTCCTACTGACGTTAAATTAATAAAGTCACCTGGACTGCTTACTCCACTAAAAGTTGAGTTTGTAAGATCTAGAGTTAAAGTGTTGCCGCTTTCTGTTATTCCGTTATTCGATTGAGAGTCATTACCATAAGGATCGCTTGAGTTATTGCCTGAGTCAGATGAATATGAAGACTCGTCATCATCTGATTTAGAACATGCCTGAACAAAAGACAAGCCAAAAAAAGCAAATGTTACAGTAGGACAAGTATTTTGTAAAAATTTTCTTCTTTCCATAAAATTTGTTTTAAATTTCAAATAAATCTAGTATGTATATTTAGTAAATTAACACTTCAAATTAGACTTTAGTATACTTTTAACTAAATGACATGAAACAATTTAAAGTTGAAAAGGATATAAAAATTGCTGAAACTCTTCCTTCAGAGTTCTATAAATCTAATAAGTATTTTAATGATTTACGAGAAAAAGTTTTTTACAGATCATGGCAGTTAATTGAACATGAATCGATATTACCAGTTAATACAAATGTTTACCCTTTTGATTTTATCAAAGACTATATTGATGAACCTTTAATACTAATAAAAGATGAAAACGATGAACATAAATGTTTAACTAATGTTTGTACTCATCGAGCCAACATAATTGTCAATGATAGATGTAAGGTTAATGATTTAAGATGCATGTATCATGGAAGAAAATTTCACTTGGATGGAAAATTTAAATCAATGCCAGAATTTGATGATGCAAAAAATTTCCCAAGAGAATGTGATAATTTAAAAGAATTTCAAGTAAGAAATATGGGTCCGTTTCTATTTGTTGGTCTTGAACCTAGCTATGAAATAAAAACAGTTTTTAGTGAAATTACTGAAAGAGTAAGCTTTATCCCTCTTGATAAGTTAACTTATAGAGGGGATTTGAGTAAAGATTATCTAGTTAATTCTCACTGGGCACTATATTGTGATAATTATCTTGAGGGGTTCCACATTCCTTTTGTACATAATGATCTAAATAATATTTTAGATTATGGTGATTATGATACGGAAATTTATGAAAATTATAATTTACAAGTAGGTTATGCAAAAGACGGTGAAGAGACCTTTGATATTCCAGAATCACATGTAGATTTTGGAAAAAATGTTGCAGCATATTACTACTGGTTATTTCCAAATATAATGCTAAACTTTTACCCTTGGGGATTATCTATAAATGTTGTTAAACCAATTAGTATTCAAAAAACAAAAGTTCAGTTTTTAACCTATGTTTTTGATGAGTCTAAACTAGAAACAGGCGCTGGAGCTTCTCTTGATAAAGTTGAAAGAGAGGATGAATTTGTTGTCGAAGGTGTTCAGAAAGGAATAAGATCAAAATTTTATAAAGCTGGAAGATTCTCTCCTACAAAAGAGAAAGGAGTTCATCATTTTCACAGTTTATTATCAAAATCATTTAATTCTTAACTTTAAAAAAATGAAAAAATACTTATTAATCATAACATTAGTCTCGTCTTTTTTTTCAATTGCACAAAAGAAGGCTTTAGTTGGAGGAACATTAATTGATGGATATGGTAATATCCCAATTCATGATAGTGTTATTCTTATTGATGGTGAAACCATAATAGAAATTGGAACTGTAGGTAATATAAAAATATCAGAGGATTATGAAATAATAAGTACGGAGGGTATGTCTGTGATGCCAGGTCTTTGGGATATGCATGTTCACTTAATGATTAATGGACATTCAGATTATGATTACTGGGACGCTACATATTTAAAATTATTTAAGGATGTAATTATGCCTTCGTCAGCTAATCAACTTCTTATGGCAGGAGTTACTAGTGCCAGAGATTTAGGAGGGCCCTTGGAAGAGAGTATAGATGTTAGAGATAGAATTAATTCTGGTATAATTCCAGGCCCTACAATGTATATGAGTGGTCCTTTTATTCAGAAACAACCATATCCAGGAACAGAAGAATTCAGATGGGGTGTAAATGGAGGAAAAGATGCAAGAAATAAAGTAAAAACTCTTGCAAATGCTGGAGTTGATGTAATAAAACTTATTGATCAAGATCAAATGACTTACGAAGAGTTAAATGCAATTGTGGATGAAGCTCATAAGAATAATTTAAAAGTCGTAGCTCACTCTCATCGCCCGGAAGAAATTAGATTGGGACTTAAAGTAGGAATTGATAATTTTGAGCATACAGGATTATCATCAGCCCCTAAATATCCAGATGATGTAATGGAAATGATTAATGAGAGAACTGGTCAAATGAACCTAGGTCCGTTATTTTGGACTCCAACAATTGAAGGCCTCTATAATTACACTGATGTAATAAAAAGTAATGAGCATCTTGACAATGACTCATGGCACTTAGGCCTTCCAGACACAATAATTACTGATATAAAAAACTCTATTAAAAAACCAGGGGAATTACCATACTTTCAGCTTACACCAATTAGAAAACCTACTTTAAAAACAAAATTTAATCAGCTAAGAAATTCAGGAGTTGTTATGATGATTGGAACTGATAGTGGAATACCTATGAAGTTTCATTCTCAGAGCACATGGAATGAACTAGATGTATGGGTCAATGTGATGGATGTAGACCCTCTTGATGCTATAAAATCTGCAACTTATTGGCCTTCTTTTTTTATGGGTGTATCAGAAACTGTTGGAACAATATCGATCGGAAAACAAGCAGATATCATTGCTGTAAAGGGTAATGTCCTTAAATATATTTCATTACTTCAAAATGTAGACGTTGTTATCAAAAAAGGAAAAATATATAAAAATTCTAGACTTTAATTATTT
The DNA here is from genome assembly GCA_905182065.1 of Candidatus Marisimplicoccus framensis. Classification (GTDB taxonomy): domain Bacteria; phylum Bacteroidota; class Bacteroidia; order Flavobacteriales; family Flavobacteriaceae; genus Marisimplicoccus; species Marisimplicoccus framensis. The sequence continues at coordinate 339,036 of CAJIZN010000001.1, read as the reverse complement.
GAGATAATATTTTTTGTGAGTGTTCTCTTGAGTTTTCAATAAACCATTTATTAGTTTTAAGTCCACCACAAATAACCCCAGCTACAAAAACACCTTTAACATTCGTCTCCATTGTATCCTCGTTGTAAACAGGAGTTTTAAACTCATCACTTAGTATCTCTACTCCAAGATTTTCTAAAATATTATAATTAGGCTGATAACCAGTCATAGCCAATACAAAGTCATTTTTAATTTCTTTTGTTTCCTTTTTAGTTTTAATAATAATTGTCTTCTCCTTTATTTTTAAAATTTCAGATTCATAGAAAACATTAATCTCATTGCTTTCAATCCTATTAATAATATCAGGTCTTACCCAATACTTTATATTTTCGCCAATTTGTGTTTCTCGAATAATCATCGTAACACTATTCGCACCTTTTCTATATGTGTCAAGTGCAACATCCACAGCTGAATTCCCTGCTCCTACAATTGCAACATCCATTTTGTAGTATGGGTGAGACTCATTATAATAATGTAATACTTTGTTTAATTCTTCTCCTGGAATATTAAGTAAATATGGGATATCATAAAAACCAGTACATATTATTATTTTTTTTGAATTCATAATTCCATTTTGAGTTTTTAATTCAAAATGAGAATTTTTATTTAAAATTTCAGATACCTCATTATATAAACTTAGATTTAGTTTCCACGAGTCACAAACTCTTCTATAATATTCTAAAGCTTCTGTCCTAGTAGGTTTTACATTATGAGAAATGAAGGGGATTTCTCCAATTTCAAGCTTATCTGCTGTAGAAAAAAAAGTTGTGTTAACAGGGTAATTAAAAATTGAGTTAACAAGCATTCCTTTATCAATTATCTCATAATCCAGGTTGTTTTTTTTTGCTTCTATACCACAAGCTAGTCCAATTGGTCCCGCTCCAATAATTATTAAATCTTTCATAACTTAAGTCTTAACAAATTTATTAATTTTGCTAACTAATTTTAAATTCTAGCATTGAATAATTTAGTAATTATTGGGCATCCAGATAAAAATTCTTTTTGCCACAATGGTATCTTCAAAACTATTATCGACACTTTCAGTAAACATCAAAGTCAAAACGTTAAGATAGTTGATCTTTATGAAGATAAACTTCATAGAGACAAAAAAGACTTAGTCACTAAGTATAAAGATCATGTAACCTGGTCAGATAGAATTTATTTTATCTCTCCTGTTTGGTGGTTCAGGCTGACTCCAAAAATGGAAACTTTCTTCGACGAAGTTTTTACTCCAGGTTTCGCATATGAGTTTGTAAATATTACAAAAACATATGCATATCCCAGATCTTTTTTAAAAAAGAAAAAAATAAGATGTTATTTAACTCATGGAGCCCCAGCTCTACCTGTTAAAACAATGTATCTAAACTCTGTAAAACTAAGATTAGTATTAGGAGTTTTTACATTTGTATTTGGATGGGGAGGTAATTGGAAAAACACAAAACAGTTTTGGTCAGTGCCATTTGTTTCAGATAAAAAAAGACAAAAATATCTTAGAGTAGTAGAGAGGGATGTTTTAAGAGATTGTAGAAAATAATCTCTTTTTTAGGTATATTTAAATTTGGACATGGCCTCAATTATCAAGAATAATATACTACGAAACGCTAGATTTAGTAATGATAAAAAACATAGATATAAATTATCAAGACATTGGGATTTAAATAAGCCTCAGATATTATATATAATGTTAAATCCATCAATTGGCAATGAAAGTATTGATGATCCTACAATAAGGAGATTATTAAGTTTCACAAAAAAACTTGATTATGGAGGTTTTTTTGTAGGTAATCTTTTTACCTATATCACACCAAATCCAAAGACATTAGACACTAGTATTGGTTTAACAAATAAAAACTTAAATGTATTAACCAATTTAGTATCAAAAGTTGATGAGGTAGTTTATGCCTGGGGAAATTCTATTGAAGAGCCAAATGAATTTAAAAAATTGATACCTAACCCAATGTGTTTTGGTAAAAATCTTAATGGAACTCCAAAACATCCTTTATATCTTCCGTCCAATTCTAAGATTATAAAATTTAGATAGTAATTATTCAGTTACAGTTATTGTACCTAACATAGAAGGATGGTATTCACATATATAGTAATATGTTCCAGCTTCGGTTGGTGTCCACGATACAGTTGCACTTTCTGCTCCATTATTAGAAACACCATCAATTAAATTGCTAGAACCAACTCCTCCATCAGAAGTTTTAATTAAATAAAATGGATGACCTTGGGCATTAACATTGAAGTTAAAAGTATCACCAACTTTCAATGAAACTGAAGGATCATTTCCGCTGACACTACCATTAGCATCATCACCAGTTAGAATATAGTTTGCTGAACCTTGAGCTGAAACAGATATTGAGTAAGTTGAAGCTACAGTTGAGGGTGGAGGTGTATCAGTTGATGTTGATGTATCAGTTGATGTTGATGTATCAGATTGATGCAGTTGATGATATCAGTTGACGTTGATGTATCAGTTGACGTTGATGTATCAGTTGACGTTGATGTTTCAGCTATTAATTCAAAAAGGGCTTGATATGTTTGATCTGAATTTAGTGTAACTGTTAAACTTTCACTTGTTGAATCACTGCCTTCCCATCCTGTAAACCTATATCCTTCATTTGCAGTAGCTGTAATGGTTACAGATGTTCCTTCTTCAAAATCCCCTCCCTCAGTTGAGACAGTTCCTCCTCCTGCTGATGCAGTAACGGATAGAGTGTACACGGGTATTAATTCAAAAAGGGCTTGATATGTTTGATCTGAATTTAGTGTAACTGTTAAACTTTCACTTGTTGAATCACTGCCTTCCCATCCTGTAAACCTATATCCTTCATTTGCAGTAGCTGTAATGGTTACAGATGTTCCGTCATCATATGTCCCACCTGAACTTGATACACTTCCACCCTCAGTCGCTGTAACAGCTAATGTAAATTGAGTAACTGTTGTAGTAGTTGTAGTTGAAGTAGTTGTGGTTGTTGGTGGTGTGTAAGTATTTTGAGATGCATTTGAAGCATATGTATCAGAGGCAACATCACTTTCTTTTGAACATGTTATCAATAGTAACATGCAAAGAAACATACTCAAATTTTTAATAAACGACATATGAATAATATTTAATACAAAATTAAATTATATGTTGTAAATGATATTAAAATGAAATGTTAAATAAAATTAATCTAAGAATTTCATCATTTCATCTGCAATTAACTTATTGCCTAGGTCATTTAAATGAACACCATCATAAGTTAATAAACCTGCTGGTTCGTTATTAAGGTTATTTTCTGAAACATAAGTCATGAATATCTCTCTTAAGTCCAGTAAATCAGTATTAAGCTCGGTAGATAATTTTCTTATTACATCTGAGAAAGCATCTAAATCCCCATTCATTCTTTCCATTGTTTCAACATCTTTGAACTGATTAACTAGTGTAAATTCACCTGAATTTTCTCCTATAAGTGTTGGTGTACAAAGAACTATATCAGCACCCTGACTTTTTATATCATAAATAATTTTTCTTAAACCACTTTCATAAAAATCAATATCTGACCCAGTGCCAAAGTCATATTTATGCCATACATCATTAATCCCAATGTAAATAAATACTATATCAGGATTTAGTTTCATTACATCATCTTTATATCTTGTAAGAAGATCGGATACTTTATCTCCACTAACACCTTTTCCAATTAATTCCATATTGTCTCCAACATTTTCATTTAGTAGTGTAATAAAACCAGTTGCTTTAGGGTAAACAAAAGTATCACCCCAGGGTTCAGCAACCTCTTTATCATAAACTCCAGCTGCTGTTATTGAGTCTCCTAAAAACACAACCTTTGTTGAATTTGTACAAGCTGACATTAAAATAAAAAGTAAGAGTAAATATGAATTCTTCATTTTGAAGTATTTATTTAAATGTATTAAAAATATTTTTTTTATTGGAGATAATAATACAGCATTATTACTGCAAACTAGCCTTAATTATTTGTTTTGAACACATATAGCCTGGAGTTCCAGCTACACTTCCACATGGAAAACTTCCCGCCCCACAATAATAAACGTTCTCATAGTCATAGTAAGAATAAAAGTTTGAAGATTGAGAACTAAATGTTCGTTTATCAAAATTCTGATTACCTGTCATAGTAGAATGATCAATATTTCCCTTTGGAAATAAAAATGTTTCATTTAAATCTTTTGGAGTTAGAAACTTGCTAAAAACCAGATCATCTGAATTCTCAATATAAGGAAGTACAGTTGAAACAATCTTATCCTTAATATTTTCTAGATCATCAGCTTTTTTATTATAACTCAGATTCTTAGTAAAGAAAATTAACTTATCAAAATTTTCCTTATTACCCATAGTTCTCTGAGCACTTCCATCAGGATATACTTGAATAAATCCAGGAAAATAATCTCCAGAATTTTTTAATGCGTTTTGACTAGCATTTTCAAAATCTTTTAAAGTATCTGTTGAAAAAACGAATCTAAATGAATCAGAATAATTATTTGATTCTTTCCATTTGACAGGATTTTTAAAAAAAGCTGTAACCTTTCCACTAGTTCCAATTAAATCAAGCTTAACCTTTTTCTGATTAAAATTATTTATAAGTTTTGATGGAGTCACTGGGTCAGTTGCAAATAATAAATGGTCATAATTAATTTTATAATCTTTTTTATCTTTTACAAAAGAAATAGAATTAGTTTTAGTGTCTACCTCATTTATCGATGAGTTTAAATGAATGTTGACTCCTAAATCATAATTAATTTTAGTTAGAGATTCGGTTATTTTCCAAATACCAGTTTTAACATAACCCCAATAACCATCATATACTGAACCAGAGTCCATTAAAGGGATTGTAAATGCAGTTCCAGGATCATAAATTGAAGCAGGACCGCTTTCAATGACAGTCATTCCCATATATAATTTTGTCCTATCACTAGTAAAATAATGATCTAGTAGGTCTTTTGCTGTTCCTGAAATCCACAAACTTGTTAGCTCTTTACCTAATATTTTATTTGCTAAATCTATTGATGGAGATACTGCTTCTCTATAAAGTTTTTGTATAAAATTTATAACTTTATTTTCATCATTTCTAAAATCACTTATTTTTCCTTTTTCATTCCATTTTTCTCTAAGCTCCTTCTCTAGTTGATCATGGTTTTGAAATATTTTAGTAGTTTTTGGATCACCTTGAAAATAAACAAGCTTAGGCGTTTTAGGGTAAAACCCTTCCACTTTATTAATCAATCCTGTTTCTTTAAAAATAAAATCTGGCATCATTCCTAGAACAGTTGATCCATATGCAAAATCAATTTTTTTATTCTCAATTTGAATAGAATCTTTTATACAAGCACCGCCTGTAATATCTTTTTTTTCAATTATACTAACATCATAACCTTCTTTAACTAAGTAATTTGCCGCAACTAAACCATTAATACCACTTCCAACAATAACTATTTTCTTCATTATTATAAAAGTATCATAATTAAATAAATTATTATTGAATTTTAAATCAAAAAAAGGAGATCAAATGACCTCCTTTTAAGGTTGAAAACAATAGAAGCTATTATTTCATTAAGATGAAAAATATGCTTTCGTACCATGTTCTGTAATATCTAATCCAGTAGATTCTTCTTCTTCAGAAACTCTAAGTCCAACAAATGATTTAACAGTTAAGACTATTATTGTTGTGCAAATCACACAAAAGAATCCAACAATTCCTATACTTGCAAGCTGAATCATAAATTGATTAAACCCTGCTGATGCTCCAAATATACCTACAGATAATGTCCCCCATATTCCAGCAAATAAATGAACTGGAATAGCTCCAACTGGATCATCCAGTTTACATTTATCAAGAAGAGCAACACCAAGAACTACAATTATTCCTCCAACTGATCCAATTATTATTGCCTCGGTTGGACCCATTTGGTCTGCACCCGCTGTAATTCCTACGAGTCCTCCCAGCACACCATTCATAAACATAGTTATATCTAGATTTTTATAAAGTAGAGTTGAAAGTGAAATTGCTCCAATTCCTCCTGCTGCTGCTGCAAGACATGTAGTTACAAGAACTAATGATGTGTTAGAAGGATCAGCAGATAAAACAGATCCACCATTAAACCCAAACCATCCTAACCAAAGAATAAGAACACCAGCTGCAGAAAGTGGGATATTTGATCCAGGTATTGCAACTGGATTTCCAGAAATATCAAACTTACCTTTTCTAGCCCCTAATAGATATATTATAATTAATGCTCCCCACCCTCCAACAGAATGAACTAGAGTTGAGCCAGCAAAATCATAAAAACCTAAATTATATAAAAAACCACTTCCCCATTGCCATGAACCAACAATTGGATATACTAGAGTTATGTATACAAATACTATAATCATAAAAGAATTAATTTTAATTCTCTCTGCAACTGCCCCTGAAATAATAGTTCCAGCTGTAGCTGCAAACATTCCTTGAAATAAGAAATCTGTCCAATATGTATAACCCTCGTTATATGCTAAATCTGCTGCTGCAACTGAATCTAAACCAAGTCCTGAAAACCCAAGAAATCCATTTATTATATTAAAGTCTCCTGGATACATAAGGTTAAAACCAATTAAACAATAAGTGATTAACCCCATAGTTATTATAAAAAAGTTTTTGAATAAAATATTAATTGTATTTTTTTGCCTTGTTAGTCCTATCTCTAAGAAAGAAAATCCAAGATGCATGAAGAATACTAATGCTGCACAGAGCATCATCCAAACATTATTAGTTGTTAATAGTTCCATGTTTTTTAATTAAATGATTTATTTCCTTGTTCTCCTGTTCTAATTCTATAGGCTTCATCGCATGGTAAAACAAAAATTTTACCATCACCTATGCTTCCAGTTGCTCCAGATTTAATTATTGCTTCAACTGTTGCATCAACAAATGTGTCTGATACAATAATTGATAAACACCTTCTTTGAATATCTTTTGTGCTATATGTAATCCCCCTGTAGACCTTTCCTATTTTTTCATTTCCAACTCCGGTAACATCCCAGTAGCTGAAAAAGTAAACTTCTACATCATGCAGAGCTTTAACGACTTCGTCAAATTTTGACTTTCTAATAATTGCCTCTATTTTTTTCATAATGTGTTCAATTTAGAAACTTATTCCAAAAACTAAAAATGCAGTCTCTGCTTCAGGGTTTAAAATGAATGATCCAAAAACAGGTAATGCATAGTTATCTGATATTTGAATATCCTTTGAGCCGCTAAATGACATATTAACTAAACCTGACCCTCCGCCTGCATAGAATCCATCTGCTTGATCATCACCATATCCCAAAGCTATATCTACAGCTCCAGTGGAGAATCCAAGCTCAACATATAATGCTTCAACTTCAGTAAAGTACCCTGCAGACAAGTCAACACCCATAATAGATGTAGATGCAGCAAGTTCTGTGTAATCTCCATTAAATAATCCTTCACCATCAGCATATACTCCTCCCTCACTTGGAAATGTATAGTTAGTTACTGTTAATGCGAGTAGTCCAAAATCATAACTTACCCATAAGTCAAGTTCATTTCCACCACCTTTAGCTGATGTAGGAAAACTTCCCCAAACACCTCCAGTTAGGTTACCAGACCCAAGATCCATGTAAGGTTGAATGTGTGCGCCAGATCCAAATTGTGTTCCCCTCCAAACATAAGAACTTACTAAATCAGCTCCAAAGTCTTGTGAGTATGAAATGTTTGGTGAAAGAAGAGCTACTATAGTTAGTAAAATAAACTTAAAAGAAGAGGAGAAATTTATTATAAAATTTTTCATAGTTTAAGTTGTTTAAAATTATTTAAACCAAAACTATTTTATAAGAAACACTTATTGGTAATTAGAAATACTAATTATTTAATATTTATGAAATTGATATTTAAGGGTATGAATTTTTATAAAAAAACAATAATTTTAAATAAAAAAATTGTGAATTATTAATCTGAGTAATTGACTTGAATTAAAATTTCATTCCTTCTATTGTAGAATTTTGTAGGACCATCATAAGAAAGAACATAATGATCGCTTAGCATTTTAAGTTTACTTTCCTCAATTTTTTTAATAAGTTGTTCCTTATATTCTTTTTCTTTTCTTTCATTTGAATAACCTGAGTATCTAATAGCTGCAAAATACTTTGGCTCTGATATATAAGTCTCAACATCGCTATCAATTGGAACAGGAGCATTATTAGAAATAAATTTTCTTGGAAGTACAAATTCCATAGTCCTATTATCATTTGACATATATACAGGAGTAGTCATTGCAATTTTTTCATCACTTTTATTTCCACCTGCTATATATCTAAATAATTTTCCAAAATTATTATTTCTACCCATGTTAGCAGAGACTTTTATCATCGCGGCACTAGGGTAGTATCTAATTTCAACTTTGTCAATCTGATTAACTATTTTATATTCTTGAGTCTCATATTTTTGCGACATAGCTATTGAAGTATTTAATAATAAAAAGGTAAATAAGATATTATATTTGATCATAGTAGTTATTATTTGTTTAGAAAATCTTCATCTAAGATTTTATGAAGGTAAAAAATAAACGTATCACAATTATCTTTATTGAAAATTAATGGTGGTTTTATTTTTATAACGTTATTGCTAGGACCATCTAAGCTTGCTAATATGCCAAAGTTTTTAAGACGATTAACAATATATTTAGCTTCTTTAAATAGTGGATTCATTTTATGATCAATAAACTCTATACCTAGAAATAACCCTTGACCTCTAACATCACCAATTATATCATGTTTACCAGATAGATTTTTAAGTTCTTTTTTAAAATAATTTCCAATTGTTTTGGCATTTTTCTGAAGATTTTCATTCTTTACAACCTTAAGAACCTGAGTTGCAATCGAGCATGAAACAGGGTTTCCACCAAAAGTGTTAAAAAACTCCATTCCATTGGCAAAACTCTCTGCTATTTCACTTGTGCAGACTACAGCTCCAATAGGGTGACCATTTCCTAGTGGTTTACCAATTGTAATAATATCAGGAATAACATCATGAAGTTCAAAACCCCAAAATGATTCACCTAATCTTCCACAGCCAACCTGCACTTCGTCTGAAATACAGATTCCTCCATTTTTTCTAATTAAGTCATAGGCAGTTTTTAAAAATCCATCTGGTAATTCTACTTGTCCCCCACAACTTATTATAGGTTCAATGATAAAGCCTCCAAGACCTCTATTTTTAGATTTAAGGTTATTAATAGAATTTTCAATTTCACTTATATAGCCTTTACTTGCATTCTCTCCTTTATACTTTCCATTAAATTTAGTTGGCATTGGAATAACATGAGTATTTTCAGGGGCACCCTTACCACCATTACCATCAAATTTATATGATGAAATATCAACACAAATATTAGTGTTTCCATGATAACCATTTTCTGATACAATAATATCATTGCTTCCAGTATGAGACTTCATCATTCTAATAGCTAGTTCATTAGCTTCACTTCCTGAATTGACAAAATGTATAACACTTAACTTTTCTGGTAAAGTCTGAATTATTTCCTCAGCTAACTCATTTATGCTTTTATGTAGATACCTAGAATTAGTATTTAAAATTGACATTTGATTCTGTCCTTCAATCACTACTGATTCATTTTCATGTCCGACATGAGCAACATTATTAATTGTGTCTAGATATTTTCTTCCATTTTTAGATATTAAATAAACCCCCTCACCTCGAACAATATTAATAGGTTCTTCATAATGAAGTTTTAGACTTTTTCCTAAATGTTTTTTTCTGTATTCAATAAGTTCACCATCTGATTTATCATTTGTATAATTCAAATCCACAGATTTAAAAAGAAGATTAGGGTTTGGGCATAAATCTTTCCAGACTTCAACTTGGTTATAATAGCATACTCCTGGAAAATCAATTTTATAATTAAGTGTGGATAGCATTATTTGAAAATGTAAATGAGGTGCCCAATTTCCATTTTCAGGATAATTTGCAATTTCTGCAATTATATCTCCTTTTTTAATTTTGGCTCCAATTTTATTTTTTAATACACTTCCAACAGTATTATGTCCATATAAAGTATAGAATTCAAAATTTTCAACTTTATGTTTTATAATTAGAAGTCCGCCATATTCTTTATCTCCCTTATCATTAATTGAAGTAACAACCTCTCCGTCAAACATTGAATTTACTTTTGTGCCTGGAGAAAGCCAAAAATCAAGTCCTAAATGAACAGTTCTACTTTCGTTTCCAAAATTTCCAATTTTATCATAAGAGTTTGAGGAATAAATAGATCTAGGTTCAAGATAACCTCCAGCTATAATTTTTCCAGGATATTGTTTCTGAAGTTTTTCTATCTTGAATTGAAATAAATCTAAATCTTCAATTTCTTTTCTTCCTCCAATCCACTTACTGCCAACACTTAAATCTATTTTGTGAAATTTATTTTTTTTAACAGAAGGAAATAAATCGGCTGCTGAAAATTTATTTTTTTTTGCCCATTTATAAAACTTATTTTGATTGGGATGAGCATTCGTGCCGCAAGCTTTTCTAAAAGAATAATATGCAAATTCAGAGTCAATTTTAACCCATTTTTTTAGAACGTCCCATGCAGATTTTTCACTTATTAAAAGATATTTGTTTTCAGGCTCTTTAACTCTGTTAATTAAAGATTTTGTAACAGAGATTACAAGTCTCATCGAAACTAAGTTGAATAATATTTTTAGTTCATCATCACTTATTTTAGAAATAGCATTATATCCATTAACTATATCACAACATGCTGATAGAGGATCATTTAGGTTCATTATTCCATATGAGCAAGAGATTGCTAAATCATTTATAGTTTGAGTAAAAACAGAATCACCAAAATCTATAATAGACTCAATCTTGGGATTTAATAAATCATTAGATATTATGATGTTATTATCATTAATATCATTATGAATAATTGACTTTTTTAATTTATTGAAGATGGGCAATCCTGCCTTAAAATCTTTTATAAATTCTTTAATTATTTTTTTGTTACCAACTTCAAATTTCTCTATATAATCTTCTACCCATAATGAATTTGAAATATCCCATTCTATTTTTCTTTTAGAAAAGGAATGACTGAAATTTGTTAGAGATTTAGAAATCATTGCAGTTTTAGATCCTAAATCATTTCTTAAAGATTTATTAATTGGGTTTGCAGAACTCCAAAGTCTTCCTTCTACCCATGATAATAATCTAACGCTTCTTTCTTTTCCTAGATTATCTTTTATAATACATGATTTTTCACCATCAACTGTTAACTCATTACCTGCTATTTCAATTTCACAATTTTTATTAAGATGATCTAATAGTTTTATTTGAAAGTCAATGTAATCAGATTTGAAACCTGGTCTTGATATTTTTAATAAGTAATTTTTTCCGTCTACTGAATTAACTTTAAAATTAAAATCTATTTCACCATCAAGTTCTAATACTGATCCTTCTATATCATAGTTAGCATAAAGAATTTTAGTAGCCTCCTTGGTTGATATTTTAGAGTTATCAAAGCTCATTGAATTCAGTTACAGATTAATTTAAGGTGCTGGATTTGGAATTTTTTCACTAACTAAATTTATTTCACCAAGAATTTCTTTAGAAAGCTTAATATTTATACTATTTATGTTTTCCTTAAGTTGATCCATAGATGTTGCGCCAATAATATTACTTGTGACAAAAGGTCTATCATTAACAAAGGCTAAGGACATTTCAGTTAGACTTAAGTTATGTTTAGCAGCAATATTATGATATAGTTCAGTTGCTTCAAAACACTTTTCATTACTAAAGCGAGCAAGATTTGAGAATAATTTTAATCTACTATTATCAGGCATATTACCATTTCTATATTTACCTGATAATACTCCAAAACCCAGTGGAGAATATGCTAGAAGTCCAACATTCTCTCTTTTACAAATTTCAGCACTTCCAACTTCAAATAACCTATTTAAAAGAGAATAAGGATTCTGAATTGTAATCATTTTTGGCAGCCCCATCTTTGCATATTCTAGATATTTCATTATGCCCCAGGCATTTTCATTGGATAATCCTACATGTCTAACTTTTCCTGAGTCAACTATTTTTTTTAGAGTTTCTAAATTTTCTTTAAAGTTATCTTCCCAGCCATCGTTGATATATTCAAACCCTCTTTTCCCAAAATAATTTGTTGCTCTATCTGGCCAGTGGAGTTGATATAAATCTAGATAATCAGTTTTTAATCTTTTAAGACTTCCATTAACTGCTTCTTCAATTGATTTTCCTTTGTAACCTGTTTTTCTAATATGGGCAGTATAATCTCCAGGACCTGCAATTTTTGAAGCTAAAATAATTTTATCTCTTGAGTTCCTTGACGAAATCCAATTACCAATAATTTTTTCTGTATCAGCATATCTATCAGGAGTAGCAGGAACTGGATAGAGCTCTGCGGTATCAAAAAAATTCACTCCTTTATCTAAGCTATAATCCATTTGCTCAAAGGCTTCATTTTCAGAATTTTGCCTACCCCAAGTCATAGTTCCAAGACATATTTTACTTACTTCAATATCTGTTCCAGGCAGTTTATTGTATTCCATTTTTAGTTTTTAATTGGTTTATCTAGATGAGAAACTGCAAAATATAAAATTTTGAATTGTTTCAAAAGGAGTTGTATGATTAATATATTCAACTCTTTTTGTTAAAATATTATCCTGATTAAATAATTTAGTCAAAGATTTTTCATCATACTGGGTGAAATATCAAGCCCGCTACATTTCTTTGGACCTGAGGTTGAAAATGTTCCTATAACAAAAGCTTCAGCATTTAACTTGACTGTTTCAACATATCTCTTAATTTCAATTTTGGAAGTTAAAAAGTGAAAGACAGCTCTGTCATGCCAGAAAGCATATTTTTGTGTAGGGTTAAATTCATTTATATCACAGACAATCCAATCAACATTTTCAGATTTTTTACCAAGCCTCTCTTTAGCTCTTTTGATTGCACTTTCAGAAATATCAAGAACAGAAATATTTTGGTATTCGTTATCAAGAAGATAGTCAACAAATTTACTTTCACCTCCTCCAATATCAATTATTGGAGATGTTTTATTTAACTTAAAATCCTCAAAAAATTCAATTGATGTTACTGGTGTTTCTTGAGTCCAAGATACCTCTTGAGGACTTTTTTCTGTATAAATTTTTTCCCAATGTGATTTGGTTGACATTTTTTAAATGTACAAAAAGTAGTTCTAAATAATATGTATTTTGCAGGACCATTAAAACTTAAACATAGTGAAGAAAAATAAATTGATCAGGCAAATGGGATTGATTGTTAATAACTGCAACTGGAATTTGTTCTATGATGGGTGCTTCAATAAATGTTATTCCCTTCATGATCCAAAAAAATATACCTGGAATTGGACCATATGTAGTGCCAGCATTTTTATTTGCTGCAATTCCTGCTGTATTTGCTGCATTCGCATATGCAATATTATCATCTGCTATGCCAAGAGCAGGAGGAAGCTATTTATATGCAAGTAGAGGTCTAAGCCCATATCTTGGATTTATAGCAAGTTTCTCTCAGTGGTTTGGTTTATCAATTGTTATTGGTGTAATTTCTTATATAATTGTTCCATTTATTCGTGATGTTTTTTTCAATTTAGAATTTTATAATATTTCTAATTTTCTAGAAGTAGGATCAATACGATTAATAATATCACTTCTATTTATATGGCTTTTTGTTTATGTAAATATTATTGGAGGGAAACTATATAGAAACACTCTTATTCCAATGTTAATTATAATGTTTAGCTTAGGAGGTATAGTAATCATATCTGGTTTACTTTTTGATCAAAATGATTTTATTGATTCTGTCTATAGAACTGAAAGCAGGGTCATTGAACCCATTTTGGAAAAGTCATTTGACTGGAAGATATTTTTAACAGCATCTACTTTAATGTTTTCAAGTTTTATCGGTTTTGATGCAATAGCTCAAACAGGTAATGAGGCTAAAAATCCAACAAAAAATATTCCAAGAGCAATTTTATTGGCAATTTTCATAGTTTCACTTTATTATATTTTATTTACTATTTCAGTTTATAATATTGTTCCATGGAATTTTATTGCAGATGAATCTTTAACCAAGGATGTTACTGCGCCAGGGTTGTTAAGTTATGTGTTACCTCCTTTCTGGGGAATACTTATTATAATTGGTGCAGCAATAGCTCTTATAAATGATTTGCCAGCAATGATTTTATCTGTTTCAAGACTTATGTTTGCATGGTCTAAGGATAATATTTTTCCTGAAAAAATTTCTGAGATTCATCCTAAGTTTAACACACCTCATAGGGCAATAATATATGTAGGTATTGTTGCAAGTATAGGTGCGTTTGGATCTCATTTTGCAGGAGATTTTTTCTTAGGAATTGATATTATGGTTACGGCAATGATGATAAATTTTCTGTTAATGTGTATAACACTCATTTCTATTAAGAGAGTAAATCCAATACTTTATAATAATATCACAATAATAAAAAACAGAACAATTCAGGTTTTAATTGGTTTCACAGGGTCGATTATAATTTTTATCTTTTTAGTCATTCATACCTTTAAGGATCTATCATCAAATGTAGATGGATGGTATTTTCATTCAACCTATATTTACTTGATTGTTATGACAGCAGCAAGTTTGTATTTTGCAATAAGATGGAATAGAGTGAAAACAAAAAACATTAATACATATAAAGAATTACCATTAGAATAGTTATGGATCAATTTGTAAGACTTTCTGATAAAATAACTATTCCAAGAATTGTTATAGGCCTATGGCAAATAGCTGATATGGAGAAAGATGGAAATATTTTAAATCCAGAAAATGCTTCAGGTCATTTAAATTCATACGCTGATAATGGTTTCACAGCTTTTGATATGGCAGATCATTATGGTTCAAGTGAAATTATTGCAGGAGTTTTTAAAAATAAGTATCAACTATCAGATAAAATTAATTTATTTACTAAGTGGGTGCCTGTACCAGGAAAAATTTCAAAAGATTCAACAAGAGAAGCTGTAGAAAGAGCCTTAATTAGGATGAATCAGAGTCAAATTGATTTGATGCAATTTCATGCGTGGCACTACCAAGATTCAAGCTGGATAGATGCTTTAAGCTATTTAAAGGATCTACAAGAAGAAGGTCTTGTTAAGAATATTGGTGTAACTAACTTTGATACAAGTCATTTAAGGATTGCGCTATCATCTGGAATTCCAATTGTTTCCAATCAAGTTTGTTATTCTTTATTAGACAGAAGAGCTAGTTTTGAAATGTCTGAATTATGTAAACAGTTTAACATAAAATTATTTGCTTTTGGAACTCTAGCAGGAGGATTCTTGTCAAACAGATGGCTTGGTAAAAAAGAACCTGAAATAGACAATAACCTTAATTGGTCTCAGATGAAATATAAGAGGTTTATTGATATTACAGGAGGTTGGAATAAATTTCAAAAACTATTAGAACAGTTAGATTCAATAGCTAAAAAAAAGAATACCTCCATAGCAAATATCTCTAGCAGATACATACTTGAGGACCCTAATGTAGCATCAGTTATAATTGGAGCAAGACTTGGGGAAAACAATCATATAGAAGATCATAAAGAAATATCAAATATTACTCTTTCCACAGAAGAAAATAATTTAATTTCTAAATCCTTAAATTTATTAACTAGAGTTCCAGGAGATTGTGGCGATGAATATAGAAAGCCTCCATTTCTTACTGCATCTGGTGATTTGAGTCATCATCTTGACTCAATTCCAAATGTATACGAGGTCAAAAATATTAATCATATGAGAAAAAACATATCAAGTAATACAAGTTGGGAGAAAATGGCCAGCTATTCTAGAGCAGTTAAATTTGGTAATAGAATTATTGTGTCAGGAACTACTGCTACACACGAAAATAGGGTAATTGGAATAAAAGATCCCATTGCTCAAACAGATTTTATAATTGATAAAATTGAGGCATCTATTTCATCATTAGGGGGCAGATTAGAAGATGTAGTCAGGACTAGAGTTTTTGTTAAAAACATCAATGATTGGCAAAAAAGTAGCTGAAGCTCATGGTAGAAGATTTAAAGATATAAACCCTGCTAATACTTTAGTTCAAGCCAACTTAGTTGGGGATGATTATTTGGTTGAAATAGAAGCAGAGGCAATTTTAAATGAATAAGCTATGTATTCAATAAATGTAGATAAAGATATTGTTTCAGGAATTGAAGAAGTTGATGTTAATCTGCTTATTCCACACGAAAAAGTTCTTCTAGATAAAAAGGATATTTTAAAAAATAATTTGAAGTATAAAAATGATGATATAATTATATCTACTATAATTATGTGTAATGAATCTAATCTAATAATAGATGGTCATCATCGATACACTGCCCTTAAAGAGCTTGGATATAGCAAAATCCCGGTTACTTTAATAAATTATTTCTCAAATAAAATTATAACTGATGATAATGATAGTCTTTCTAAACTTGACATTATTAATAATTCAAAAAATAAAAGCTTATACAATCCAAAAACAACAAAGCATTTAATTTATTGTAATAGAAATAGAAATTGGCTTCCAATTACATTAATATCTTCACTTTACTTATTTAAATCAAAAATGTCTTAATCTTTATCATTTGTTAAGAAAACTATATAACTAAAATGATCCTTAATAATATCAGTATTGGCTGATCTTGATTTTCGATTTGATATTTTATTTATTTTCTTCTTAATTGATAGAGCTTTAGATTTTATTACATCTTTTAAATCTTCTTCAGTAATTAATTCATTAATTTTTTTTGAGAAACTTATTTGAAGGTTTCTTTTTATTTGACCTGTTGGGTTAGTGTTTTGAAGTATTGTTTCAAACAAATCATCAATAAGTTCATGATATTTCAGTCCATCTCCTTTTAGTGAGTTTTCTGAAGATAACATTCTGTTTAATCTTCGATTTGATAATAAAGAATTTAATGCACGTTCATGCATACTCTCAATTTTATATAATCCATCAGAGTTATTGATTTGTGAAATAATATTTTTATTTAGTAACCAAGAGGGGGTGTCCCATAATTCTTTGTCAAGAAATTCTAGCGCCCTTAACTGTTGATCTTTATTGACATTTACATAAGTAAAAGCGTTGTCTTGATTAGTGTTTATAAGAGTTTGATTAATACCTCCAATTATACCTATTACATGAAATATATATCTTCTATAAACTCCTAATAATTCATCGTATAATTCTTCAAGATCACTATAGTCTTTACCAGGTTCATATGTCCATTTAATTAAATTATCAGAAACAATTTTTAAATTATTTAAACCATAGGTGCTTGCTTTTACAGGATCATCTCCAATATTTTCAGTTTGTGAATTTGGGTCACCATATGATGATCCAAACATATAAGTTGGGTCAAGACTTTTTTGATCTACAATATTTGATAGAATTTCTTGCTCTTCTTTTACTGACTTTCCAGGATAATATCTATACCCCCATTCAATTGAATAATCATCGTATGGTCCAAGTTGTCTCACAAACCTTATGTTTTCATCACCTGGTTGGGCAACATAATTATATCTAGCATAATCCATTATAGTTGTAGCAATACCCATTTTTTGTGTGAACTCTCCAGATCTTAAAGAGTCAACAGGATATGCACTGCTTGCTTTCATATTGTGAGGCAGTCCAAGTGCATGTCCAATTTCATGAGATATAACTCTTCTCATCATTTCTCCAATTTCTTTTTCAGGAGTTTCTAAAGTTCTTGCCAATGGATTAGCAGCTCCAGTTTCAAGTAAATATCTATTTCTATAAGATCTTAAATGGTTGTGATACCATATAATATCACTTTCTAATATTTCGCCTGTTCTTGGGTCAGACACACTAGGGCCAGTAGCATTTCTTGTTTCTGAAGCAACGTATCTAACAGTTGAGTATCTAATATCCTCAGGACTAAAATTTGGATCCTCCTCTTTACTTGGTGGATTTTTTGCAACAATTGTATTTTTAAACCCAGCTTTTTCAAATACAGAGTTCCAGTCTTCAATTCCCTTAATGAAATAGGGTCTCCATTTTTTTGGAGTTGCAGGGTCCAAATAATAAATAATTTGTTTTTTAGGCTCAACTAGTTCTCCTCTTGAATATGCTTCTTCATTTTTAGGTTCAAGTCTCCATCTTCTTATCAACCTGAAGGAGTCAGATTTTAATGCGTCAGAACTGTAGTCTACTTTATTGACAGTAAACCACCCAACCCGATGATCATAATTTCTAATTTTCATCTTTTCATTTGGTAATAAAATAAATGAGTGATTAACTTGGAAGCTGAAGGTCTTTGTCCTATTAGCTCTAGGGGGTTTACTTGTGTTAAATGTAAGCGTGCTAAGTACTTCAATATTTTCTGGGAAACTTTTTGCTGAGTCAATGCTGCTTCTTTTTTTATCAACACTGCCAATTTTATAATTATCCTTTAGTCTAGGATTTATAATATTAAACCCTGGAGAATCCTTCAAAAAATAGTCAGAAACATCAATTAAAAATGAATTCTCATCGTCGTTCTTAATATCAAAGCTTGCTAGTATGGGTGAAAAGTTATTCTCTGTAACACTCTGATTAATTGGATCTTCTTCATTTGCTATATTGTTAAAGGATATTTGTCTTATATCCACCCTGTTATTCTTTTTTAAAAAACTTATTACTTGTTCTGAAGTTTTAGAGCCAGCATTTATATATGGAGAATACCCAGAAGGAACTTGTGCTAGTCTAGTTACAACTAATATCTCTTTATTTAGAAGACCATTTGGAATTTCAAAAAATAATTTATTGTTATCAGTAAATGAATTTATGATCCCTTTGGATATAGTCATTTTCTTGGTCAAAGAATCAATACTTTTCTTTTGACTATATAAAGAAAATGAAATAAAAAGGGAAGCAATTATTAGTAGAGTCTTTTTCATACAGAAGTTTAGTTCTAATATATGAAAAAGACTTAATTAATTTATGTAAGTTTTAGTCACCTATTTTTGTGAAAAGCCAAGCCTCTTCAGAGTTGGGTTTTTTCACTACTAGAGTCTTCTTCTACCTAAGAAATACTCTAATGTATATTCTTCTCCTGTATCAGTTCTCAATACACTAATATTATCATCTCCAATTATTAGTTCACCTTGAGCAAGAACTTCAGATTGAGATCTTCTAGAAAAAGTATTATTCGTTTGAATTAATAAAATTTCACTGTCATTGTTAAGCCAATATCCGTAGATTTTTGGATCAGTTTCGTTTGCAGAAACTACTAAAGAACTTAGTAAAATTGTTAGAGAAAGTATTAAATTTTTCATTGTTTATGGTTTGGGTCTTTAAATTTTTTGCAAAGATAAACCAATTCACAATAATTTTGATACTTAGCCGTTAATAAATTGTAAAGAGATTGTTATTTAATTATAGGTTTTTTTGATCTTATTATAACAGAAGTAAAATATATAAATCCTAAAATTACTGAGGCTAAGCCTAAATAATGAAAAAATTCAGGTTCTGCCCCTTCAAAATCACCTCTAACCCTTCCTAAAATTGTTACTGCCATTACAATTCCAACATAGTAAAAATATATTAAATGGTAAATAAGTTTTCTAATCTTACTAATGATCAAAGGATAAATAAGAATCATCAAATACGCTATAAATCCTCCAGTTAACCTAGTAGGAATAATAGGTATATCATTAAGATATACAGCTAAGGCTAGATAAACAAAATGGATATAATGAAGAAAGCAAAATACTATAATACTATTCTTAAGTTTTTTTTCTGATTTTGTTTTGATAAAGGAGAAAGTAAAATGATAAAAGGCCACAAGATATACTACTAAAGACAACCTCCCTGAATATCTAGCAGATAGTCTAAATATTTCCCCCCAATTCTCTGCTATTATATAAGAGAATCCATATATAATTACTTCAACTAAAAATCCAATAAATAATAAATTCTTTAGGCTAATATTTTTTATCATTATTTAATCTTGCTAAATGATAATCCAGCTTTTGAAATAAGTCTATCTAGGATATGGTCACCCATAGCATAAGATGGAGTTAACACACCAAATTTATTATCTAAATTATCTTTTGCAAGACAAATGGCACTTTCAGCAAGCATTTTAGATGTAGAACCATACCCAGGATCTCTATCACCTGTAACTTTGAATATGGAAGTATCAGAATTTTCTTGAAAAACAAAAAATCTTAAATTAAAATACCCACTCTCTCTTTCTTTTTTATTTGGTCCCTCACCAGGTTTAGGTGAGAAAAAATTAAAAATTTTATTAAATAATGATCCAGGTTTTGCAGCAAGAAAAATTAAAGGGATTGAAAATATTATTCCATTGAGTCTTCCTTTAAGGCCTCTTCCTGTCATGACTGCCTCGTCATATTTAAAGTCTTTTCCATACTGGTAATTACTCAATGCATTACTTCTTCTGACTATTTTAGTATTTATTCCAGCCATTAAAAAAGGGGATATCCAGCTTTTAATTTTTGTATCATAAACTACAGATGCTAAATCTCTTTTGTCAAGCCCACTTTGTTCGCCAACTGGGTTTAATCCATATGGATTAGTTAAGCTCTTTCGAACTTCTCTATTAGAAGAAGCATCCTTAATGATATTCTTCATACTAGCATAGGTTCCTCCGCTATATGTTCCTTTTAAACCTCTAACTCTCATTTTTATAGTAAGGTTCTTATTGGAAATATTCTTATGAATAAAGTAAACACCTAAGTCAGATGGAATTGAATCAAAACCACAGCTGTTTACTATTTTTACTTGATTATTTTTTGCTTCTTCATGATGTAAATCAATTATTTTTCTAATCCATTGTGCTTCTCCTGCTAGATCACAATAGTGAGTTTTATTATTAACACAAGACTTTACAAGTAAAGATCCATATTTTGCATATGGACCAACGGTGCTACAAACTACCTTTGTTGTTTTGGTCATTTCATCAAGACTCTTTTCATCGAAACTATCAGCTATAACTATAGGAATGCTCTTATCAAGAAATGTATCTCTTATTGAAATGAGTTTTAGCTTATCTCTTCCTGCAATAGCCCATTTTAAATTCTTTGAATTGTAGTTTAAGTATAAATATTCTGCAACGAGCCTTCCTGTAAAACCAGATGCTCCCCATACGATTATATCATATTCTCTTTTATCTTTCATGCTAGTTTATTTTTTAAGGGGACTTAATTCAAACTTGATTAAAATTAAAATAATATTTACCTTCTTAGTAGAAAATACTTAAAAATGTATAAAAAAACCTTTCTCATACTTTCTTGTTTTTTTCTAATTAACTGTGAATCATCATCTTATGACTTAGTTATTAAAAATGGTCAAGTTTTTGATGGGTCGGGAACAGAAAGTAAAACTGTAGATATAGCAATTACAGGAAATACAATAATTAAAGTTGGTAAGATAAATTCAGAAAAATCTACTCGAGTTATTGATGCTTCAGGGCTAATAGTCTCTCCTGGATTTATAGACACTCATGCTCATTTAGATCCAATGGATAATTTAATAAAACTCTCAGATAGTGAGAGTCATGTTAGGCAAGGTGTTACAACTAGTTTTGGTGGGCCAGATGGAAGAGGAGTACCATTAAAATATGGGTTTAAGCAGTACTTAGATACAATTGAGAAAGTTGGTGTAGGAATGAATGTGGGTTTTTTAACAGGTCATAATAAAATTAGAAGAGTTGTAATGAATCTTGATAATAGAGAACCAACAAATGATGAATTAGAAATCATGAAGAATCTTGCAAGTAAGGCTATGGATGAAGGTGCTTTTGGGATTTCAACAGGGTTAAAGTACCTCCCTGGAAATTTTTCTAAGGTTGATGAGGTAATTGCAATATCAAAAGAGATATCAAATAAGGGGGGAATATATACATCTCATCTAAGAGATGAAGGTTTAAAAATTATTGATGCTGTAAAAGAAGCAATACAAATATCAAAAAATGCTGATATAAATGTTGTTCTGACTCATCATAAAGTTATTGGAAAACCAATGTGGGGAAAGAGTGCAATTACTCTATCTCTTATTGATTCAGCTAGACAGAAGGGAATAAAAATCATGGCCGATCAATATCCTTACAATGCTAGTCATACTGGGATTAACATCCTAATCCCAACATGGGCAAGGGCAGGAGGCAGAGAAGAATTTAAAAAAAGAGTTTCAAATAAGATTACAAAGGAAAAAATAAAGAAAGAAATTGAGTTTAATATTTTAAATGACAGAGGGGGGAATGACTTAAGTAGAGTTCAATTCTCTAGAGTAGCTTGGAAGCCTGAATTAGAAGGTAAAACTTTAAAGGATTGGGCAGTAATGAGAGGAATTGAACCTTCTGTTAAAAATGGAGCAGAGCTTGTTATAGAGGCGGAACTA
Source organism: Candidatus Marisimplicoccus framensis (assembly GCA_905182065.1). GTDB lineage: Bacteria > Bacteroidota > Bacteroidia > Flavobacteriales > Flavobacteriaceae > Marisimplicoccus > Marisimplicoccus framensis. The sequence continues at coordinate 316,525 of CAJIZN010000001.1, read as the reverse complement.
AATGGAGGGGCAAGCTGTATATTTCATGCTATGGATGAATCAGATGTAGAAAATATAATGAAATATCCTCATACAATGATTGCTTCTGATGGACGACTCTCTGAGCCTGGTGTTGGTCACCCTCATCCAAGAGCTTATGGAACTTTTCCAAGAGTTCTAGGTAGATATGTTAGAGAAAAAAAGGTAATATCTATGAGTGAAGCAATTTATAAAATGACTTATCTTCCAGCTAAGTCTTTTGGCCTTAAAAACAGAGGTTTAATAAAGGAGGGAATGATGGCGGACATTACAATATTTGATGAAGAAAAAATAATTGATAATGCAACTTTTGAATCACCGCACCAATACCCTGATGGAATAAAATATGTAATTATTAATGGAGAATTTGCTGTTGATAATTTTGAATTTATGAAAATAAAAGCAGGGAAGGTCTTAAGAAAAAATCAAATTAATTAGGAGCTCGTTAGGAGGAATTTAATACCCTGGGGTACAATTTTAATATTGGGGTACAATCAAATACTATACCTATTAATTTTTTGTCTATATTAGTATAGTGAAAAATTTTACAAATAAAGACATTAAATCTCTTAAAAAAAGTGATCAAAATTTAATTTTAAATTATGATCAAATTCTGGCTAAAGAAAAATCAATTAAAAAAATCAATTAAAAAAATCACTAAGCAAAAAATTAAACTAAAAAATGAATATGAAGAGTTGATAAGTGAGAGAAAAAAGATTTCTAATCAGGTAAAAACGATTTACAATAAAACTTTTACAACAATTTCGGTTGTTTTTGATAAAAGATGGAAAACCTACATATGTATATTTAAAAATAGTGGATCTCAAAAATCTCTTTACTTGGGTAAACATGATTTAATTTTAGAGACCATTAGACAATATTATCGAAAAGATGAATTTGATAATTCTGTTGATTTTTTAAAGACTGAGTTAAAGAGAATGTTAGTTTCAATACAAAGTAAGATCCTTTCAATTACCAGCGATAATAAAATTATTATCAAAAAGAAAAAACTTGAAAATATTATTCAATTATATGAAGAAAGTGGAAATTGGGATTATTGGTCAATAGATAACTAATTCCCATAGTTAAGAAAATTAAACTAGTTGTATGAGTGTATTTAAAAATTTATTTATTCTTTGGTCATTGTTCTTATTTATATCTTCTTGTAATAACAATACTAATGATTTTATAGAAATTTCAAGGGAAAAATACTCTAATCAGTTATATGGTTTTTGGCTTGGACAATCAATTGCAAATTGGACTGGTCTTATAACTGAGATGGATAAGATTGGAAACATAGGTGATATTAAAACTGGAAGTTTTTACACTAGAGAAGACTGGGGTAGTATTGATTTAAGAAGTATATGGGAGGATCAATCAATTGATAAATCAAATATAAGAATTGATTATAGTTTAAGATCTGAAGAGGAGGTTTGGGGATCTGACGATGATACTGATATTGAGTATATGTATCAATTTCTTCTAAATTACTTTAATACAAGTATACTTTCTCCAAGTCAAATAAGAGAAGGGTGGATAAAACATATTAAAGCTGAAGAAGAAAATTATTTATGGGTATCTAATCAAAGAGCATTTGACTTAATGAATCAGGGTATGCTTCCTCCTGAAACAGGTGAGCCATCCAATAATGAATTTTATAATATGATTGACGCTCAGTTGACAACCGAGATATTTGGATTGTTCTCTCCAACTAGACCTGATTTTGGAATTAGGATGGCAGAACTTCCAATTAAAACTGTAGCTAGAGGAGAAGCTCAAGAAATTGCAGAATTCTATGTAAGAATGCATTCGTTAGCTTCAAATCCTAAAGAATTTAATTCTACAAAAGAGAATATGTTTTGGATTGCAAATGAATCAAGGAAGTATTTAAGCTGACAATAATTATCCAGCAAAAATGTATGATTTCACAGAGGGATTATATAATTCTGGTATTAAATGGGAACAAGCAAGAGATTCGATTTATTCACGATATCAAGTTGAACAAAAAGATGGATATGACATAACATCTAAAAATCTATATTGTAATGGTTGTTTTGCAGCTGGAATAAATTTTGCATCAAGTCTTGTTAGCTTATTTTATGGAGAAGGGGATATTAAAAAAACTATCAAAATAGGAACTTTGTCAGGCTGGGATTCAGATAATCCAACATCAACATGGGGAGGATTAATTGGTTTCTTGATTGGAAAAGAAATGATTGAAAGAGAATTTAATACAAATTTTTCTAGTAAGTTTAATATTCATAGAACAAGACAAAACTTTCCAAACAAAGGAATTGATTCATTTACTCATATGGCAGCTGAAGGAATTAAAGTAGTAGATAGAGTTGTAGAAGAAGAATTAAAGGGTGAAATAAATTTAATTAAAAACACATGGTTAATACCAGTTAAATAACAATGAAAAAAATAGTTTTAATAATTATCTTATTTGTTTACAGCAATCCTAATTATTCTCAGAGTGTAGATTTTAATATCAACCTTTTGGGAGGAGCTAAAGAAAAAACAGCTTCAATTTCTTCTGGAGATATTGATAATGATGGAGATGTAGATATAATTATAGCAAATGGAAGACATTGGCCTGGCCAAAATAAAATCCTACTTAATAATGGAAAAGGTGGCTTTACAGTTGAGAAAGATCTTGGATCAGAAAGATTAACCAGTTATGCTGCTGAACTTTCAGATTTTGATGGTGATGGAGATTTAGATATAGCTGTTGGTAATGATAAAGCGCCAAATTATATTTTTCTTAATGATGGAAATGGAAATTTTGTCAAATCTAACACATTTGGCAGACCCTATTCAAACACAAGAAATATTACATTAAATGATATCGATAATGATGGTGACATTGATATATTAATAACAAATAGAGTTGAATCAAATGAGATATGTTTAAATGATGGAAATGGAGATTTTTCAGAAATAATTCTTTTTGGAAATGCAGAGGATGCAACTATAGATGTAGAAGTTTATGACATGAATCAAGATGGTTTCAAAGATTTAATTTTAGCTAATAGAAACAATCAGCCAAACTACATATACCTTAATGATGGGGGTTTAAATTTTAATAAGAAAATACTATTTGGAACAGGTAATGATAACACAAGGGCTGTAGAGATCGGTGATTTTAATTCTGATGGATATGAAGATATCGCTACAGCGAATATAAATGAACCAAATCTCATATATTTTGGAGATAAGGACATTACGTTTAAAAAAAATATAGTTTTTGATGTATCAGAATCTTCAAGTTTTTCATTAGCAGTAAATGATTTTGACGGTAATGGATATCTAGATATAGTAGTTGGAAATTCTCCAGGCCCAACTAAACTTTATTTGAATATTTCTAATGGTAAAAAATGGTTGGAGAATATATTATCAAATAATCAGTTTAGGACTTATGATATTCTGGATTCTGATATTAATAATGATGGTAAAATTGATATTATGGAGGCAAATACTGATGAAAATAATTTTTACTTTATAAATAAATAATCATACTATGAAAAAATTGATCTTATTATTATTAATATCTATGAGTTTAAACATTCATAGTCAAGTTGAATTAAAGTACTTAGGAACAGCTGGATGGAAAATTTCAGATGATACTACAACTATTTTAATAGACCCATATATTTCTAGGGTCAAGCTTGGAAATGGACCCTCAGTTAATAAACTAGATAAAAGAAAAACTGTTTTAAGATCTGATTTTTTTGTTTCTGATTCAATTCTTATTGATAGTTTGGTTGATAAGGTAGATTTCATTTTAGTTCATCATTCTCACTTTGACCACTTATCAGATGTTCCCTATATAGCAAAAAAAACTGGAGCTAAAGTTATAGGCACTGAAACAACAATTAATATATTGAGAGCTTATGGTATTGGTAATGATCAATTGTATCCTGTAAGAGGAGGAGAAGATTATCAATTTGAAAATTTTTCAGTTAGAGTAATTCCATCAATTCATTCTGCACTTAATGATAAGCATTACCTAGATTCAAGAGAATACACAAAACCACCAAGTGCTCCACTTAGAGTATCTGAATTTATCGAAGGAGGTTCACTTATGTTTTTGGCTAGATTTAAAGATCAAGATATACTTACTATGGGATCTATGAATTTTGTTGAACGTGAACTTGAGGGAATAACCTCTGATATTCTTCTAGCAGGTGTAAACCAATCTCAATTAGGACTCTATAACTATAATGAAAGACTATTAAAAGTTACAGGCTATCCCAAAACTATAATTCCAACTCATTGGGACAATTTTAGACTACCATACAGTTTTTCTCAAGAAGCAAGCATTGAATTAAAGTTGATACCTTTCAAGAGGGATGTTGAGAAAATATCACCAGAGTCTGATGTAATAATTGTTAGGCATTTAGAAGAAATTACAATTGAATCGAACTAGTGATTCATGTGCATTTTTTTACCTAGATTAAAAACAGGCATCATAATTCCGATAGATTTCATCATATCAGAGTGAGTGTAATAAACTTTAAGTTTTTTATTCTTGAAAGGTTTATACTCAACACCAAAATATGGTTTGGTTTCTCTGTCCATTTCATCAGAACCATACATTGATGACATATTCATGTTCATGCCCATGTCCATGTTGTGCATTTCCATATTCATAATTCCTGCAACTAAAGAAAGTCTTCCAAAATTGTATTTCCCGTTCAACATAACCATAGATTTGCTATCTGATTCGAGGTCAGATATCATTAACATGCCCCCAAGGGAAACTTTTGGAAACAACATGTAATTAAGGCCAACTCCAATTTGAGAGTTTTCCATGTCTAGATCATATCCTCCCATAACTCCAATATGAGCTTGAGAATATATATTTTGAGTTAATAAAAAAGCTAGTACTAATAGTATTTTTTTCATAAGTTATTTAGGTAAAGAACCGTGGCGGTCATAATAATCTTTGTCATAATCATCTCTCTCTTTGCTTGAAAGAAACAATGATGCTATCACTAATAATGTCACAACTAATCCAAATATAAAAATGGAAGCAGTTAAGTCACCAAGAAGCAAATCTTTAATTTGACCGTATCTATTCATGTGGCAAACTTATTGATATTAGCTGTCAGCAATTTACTCTAACTATCATAATTAACAAAAATTTTGGAATTTTATATTAAACTAAAATTTACATTTGTGATCATGTTAAAGTTGATGAAAATACCAAAACAATATTACCCCGAAATTATATTCTTTTTATTCCTTATAGTTATGTTTGCTAAGGTCTATATCCTAATACAGCTTGCAGACTCTAATTCCTTCTAAGCTGTCTTACAAAATACCTAGTATAGTCCAGGAACTATATTCTCTAAAATTGACCAGTCGTTATTAAGTTCCCAATGAAACAATGTCATAGGGACGTTGCCTATTAATATTAACTGATTAAAGAAGTTTTTTAAATCAGAAGATTCATCACTTTCATTTAATCTAGAATATTCTGCAAGTGCACTCTCAAATAAATACTTACCAGTTATATAACTAGTTCCATAACCTGGTTGTCTTAAATACAAATGCTGTTCAAAAATAAGCAGCTCTTTTTCAGTCTTCATCCAACCTCTAGGTGTATACTCAGAATGTATTTTACCTGCTTCTTCCATCGTCATCATATTTGCATGAGCATAAAGAGAACCCAATCCTCTTGCGGCTCTTTGGGCAATTAATATATATACGATTTCTTTAGACCTAGGATTGTCTTCATATAGCCCAGCCTGCATAAACATTTCTTCTACAGCAGTTGCAACGCCTTCATTTCTGCTGTCAAAAATATTATATAACACAGGATCTTTTCTAATAATATTATTATTAGGATTTTTATCCATCTCCGCTAATTCAAACCAATGAAAGAAATGAGAGAAAAGAGGTTTTGGATCTAAATGAGCAGTGATCCAAAAAAAATTTCTTTTTTCTTCAGGAATATAACTTCCAAGATGCACATCAAGTGCTTCCTTATAAAAGTCTTTGACATCAATTATATCTTCTGTTGCAAGAAAATCAATTAAGTCTTGTGAAGCCTCTGTTGCAAGTAAATTATATTCCTCTGACGAAGATGCAGAATTAAGCTTAGGTAGATTTCTATTTTTATGCTCTTCTAATTTAAGGGAAGCCCAAGCTCTTGAAAGTTCTCTTTTTAAAAGCATCACTTCATCACTCCATGACAATGGAACTAGGTGTACATTATTCTGATACCAAGTGTAGTTTTCTTTACCTATTCCAGAAGGGCCATCCTTTTTAATAGATTCACTATTTAACCAATTTGAAAAACTTTTTGTAGAATTAATAGCCTCATTTATAGTGTAAACCAATTTATTATTATCACTAACAGCTGGGTAATTTAAAATTGATTCTAAATCATCAATTTGTTGATTTATATCTCTTATTCCTGCAATCCATAAATCTTTTGCATTACCAATTAAATTATTTTTTGCTTGCTGATTTAAAGAAGGAATAATGCTAAGTTGACTTATTAATTCGAAAGATTTAATCTCTGAAAGTGGAAAGCTATATTCCCAAGTTTCAATCACCATATGATGAGTTGGACCCTCATGTGCTGGCACATCACTTCTGTTCATCCACACGGACTTATAATATGCTGGGTCTCTTTCCCAGGGCTTAAGAACTCTAAAATTAAATTCAAAACCATTCATTTCAGCCCAAATTAGTGTCCAATCAACTTTACTTTCAGTATCTAATTTAGATTTATCTATTTCATTTAATCTATCTCTTAATTTTCTAAATTCAGGCATTCTATTATTAAATGTATCAATGGTATAATCTGGAGCACCATTAAGTAGTGGTGGTTTTTCAAATTCACGCCAATCTTTAAATACTTTTTCTAAGGCTAAGCGATTATCATCTTGAGAATGAATAATACTAGGAACAGTAAACGAAATCAATAAATATATTATTAGAAGCTTTTTCATCATAACAATTTATGAAAAAAGGTTTTAAAATGATACCTTAGAATAATGAGATACCTACATATTTATTATAAAACCTCATTATTCATAATTTTTTTCTTTTCTTTTCAATCGACTATTTATAGTCAAGAAGATTTTATTAAAGTTAGACCTGAGGTTAAAATTAATTATATAGAAAATGATCCAATAATTGATGGTAATGTAATTAATGATAAAATATGGAACTCTATATTTCCTATAACTTCAATGACGCAAGTAACTCCAAACTTTGGAGAGCCTTCAAGTGAAAAAACAGAAATAAGATTAGCTTATACAGATAGAAATCTATATGTATCTGTAGTAGGGTTTGATAGTGATCCCTCTAAAATTGTTGTTTCTGATTCAAAAAGAGATGCAGATTTAAATGATGAAGATAGTTTCTTGTTCATTCTTGACACCTACAATGATTTTCAAAATGGTTTTCTTTTTGGGACTAATTCAGATGGAATGCAGTATGATGCCCAAATTGACAATGAAGGTATTGGTAATTTTAATCCAAATTCTAGACAAAAAGGAGGAACCCTTGGTGGTACGAATGTAAACTGGGATGCATCATGGGAGGTTAAAACCATTAAAGGAGATTTTGGATGGAGTGCAGAATTCTCAATCCCTTTAAGTTCATTAAGGTTTTTACCAGGAGAAAATAAAACTTGGGGATTAAATTTTCAAAGAAATATTTCAAAAAATAGTGAGACTTCTTTTTGGGCTTCTTTACCATTAGGTTTTGACATTAAAAGAGTTTCAATATCAGGTAAACTTAAAGGACTTGATTTAAAAAGCCCTAAGAATCTTAAAATTATTCCTTATACAATTGGAAATGCATCCTACCAAAAGCTAGACAATCAGACAGATGTATCTGTTGACCTGGATGCTGGTTTTGATATAAAATACAGTTTAACTCCTGGCTTAACCCTTGACTTAACATATAATACTGATTTTGCTCAAGTAGAAGTGGATGAACAACAAGTTAATCTGGATCGTTTTAATCTTTTTTTTCCTGAAAAAAGAGCTTTTTTTCTTGAGAATGCAGGGCAGTTTTCAGTTGGAAGTCCAGGAGAAGTTGATCTCTTTTTTAGTAGAAGAATTGGTATAGGAGATGAAGGGCAGGTTGTCCCTATAAAAGGAGGTGGAAGAATTTCTGGGAAAATTGGTCAAACTAATGTTGGGATACTAAATATGGTTACTGATGAAATATCAGATCAGAATATTTATGAAAATAATTTTTCTGTTGCTAGAGTTAATCATGATTTTAATAACTCAAGATCATCGTTGGGTGTTGTATACGTTGGTAAGAATGAAATGGGAGATTCTAATAAACATTATAATAATGTATATGCTATCGATGGTAAATTAGGCCTTGGTAAAAAAGCTGATATAACTGGGTTTTTCTCAAAAAGTGATAGTCCTGGAATTGATTCTTCTGATCATTCTTTTAAGTTAATTGCTAATTATAATTGGGATGGATGGAGAATTAATGCGGGTTATACAGAAGTTGGAGAAGGCTTTAATCCTGAAGTAGGGTTTTTAATGAGGTCTGCCTTTAAAAAACCAGAATTTATAGTTTTTAAACAGATAAGATTAAAAGACTTTGGTCCCCTTTTAGAGGTGAGACCTCATATTGCTCATAGAAGTTATTTTGATTTTCAAGATAGACTTGTAAGTAGTTGGACTCATATTGACAATCATTGGGTATGGCCTTCAGGGTTTGAGATTCATACTGGGGTAAATATTACATCAGAAGGAGTCTTTGACGCTTTCAAAATTTCAGATGTTGAAATTCCATCAGGAGAATATTATCACAATGAATTACAACTCTACATAAAATCTAATCCGAACACAGCTTTAAGTTTCACTTCTAGAACAGTTATTGGAGGTTATTATGGGGGTGATAGGTTTTTATTTTCTAATAATATTAAATATAGAATTGGTAATAAATTTAATTCAACACTTAACCTTGATTACACAAAACTTAATCTTGAAAATGGAGATATTAATGCATTAATAACTGGGCTTAGATTGAGCTACTCTTTTTCTCCTAAAATGTACTTACAAAGCTTAATTCAATACAATAATGTAACAAATGTTACATCTGTTAATACCCGATTTGGAATGCTTCAAACTGCTAACTCTGGATTATTTATAGTAATTAATTTCATTAAAGACTCTGACTGGTTTGATTACATAAACAACCGAAGTATTTCAGTTAAATATAGCTATCAATTTGATGCATTGTAATTTATAATTATTAAGTTTAAGTAATGAAAAATTCACTAATCTTACTTTGTGCATGTTGCATTTTATTACTTAGCTGTAAAAGTGAAAGTAATGATTGGATAACTCTGTTTGATGGCAAAAGTTTAGACGGGTGGGAAATGAAAATAGCTGGATATGAATTTAATAATAATTATAAAAATACATTTGGAGTTGGTGATGGAACTATTAAGGTATCATATGATGAGTATGATTCATTTGATAGAGAATTTGGACATCTTTTTTATACTAAGAAAAAATTTAAAAATTACCATCTAAAGTTGGATTATAAGTTTTATGGAGAACATATTAGAAATGAATCATGGTCATACAAGAATAGTGGAGTAATGTTACACTCTGAAGATCCAAAACAAATGTTTATTGACCAGGGTTTTCCCGTAAGTGTTGAAGCTCAGTTCCTTGGTGGGTCAGGGCAGGGTGATAGACCTACATTGAATATGTGCTCCCCTGGCACAGAGGTTAATATAAACACTTCAAATTACAACATTGAACCAAGATTCAAAGCTACAATGCACTGTATAAATTCTAATTCAAAAACTTATCATAAAGATGATTGGGTTAGCGTTGATCTTGTTGTTTACTCAGATTCAATTATCCATCATATTATCGGCAAGGATACTGTTATTTCATATACAAATATTAAGTTTGGTGGAACATATTTATCTGATAATTTTACAGATAAAGTTGGTGAGCCATTAAAGGAGGGATATCTATCACTTCAATCTGAAGGTCATCCAATCGAGTTTAGAAATATTATGATTAAGGAATTAGATTAATTTCTAAAGAATTTTACCCCAATCGCTTCCAGTATAAATTTCAATAGCTGTCCAAAGAATAAATATAGAGGATATTAAGAAAAATGTTACTCCATAAAAAATCCAGAATAGTTTTTTTTTAAGTACGTAAAAAATTGAACCAATTATTAAGGATGGAATATTAAGTATAAGCACTATTATGAATGGGTCAATAAGTATAAAGAATTCAAAATTAAAGTTGTTGATTAAAAAAAATATTAATCCAAAGACATAGCTTGCAATAATGTAAAATTTGAACCTATTCATAAAGATTTTATATTTTTAAGAATAAATAAATATACTATTAATGAAAATAAGAGAGGTCAAAATATCTGATATTGATAATCTATCTAGTCTGTTTAATTCATATAGAATGTTTTATGGCAAAGATTCTAATATTAAGGTTGCAAAAAAATTTCTTGAATCAAGAATTAAATTGTGTGATTCAAAAATATATGTGTCTGAAGTAGATAAATGCTTAACAGGTTTTGTTCAGCTATATCCAATTTTTTCATCAACAAGAGTAAGTAAATATTGGCTGTTAAATGATCTATTTGTAGATGCTAATGAAAGGGGTAAAGGTTATTCAAAACATCTAATTAAAAAAGCTAAAAATCTTGTAAAAGATACTTCTGCCTGCGGAATGATGCTTGAGACTGATAAAACTAATAACATAGGTAACAATCTATATCCTAGTCAAGGATTTAAAATGAATAAATTATCTAATTTTTATGAATGGACTCCTGATTAGTTTGAATTTTTCTTAATATCATACAGGATTATATTTAATCTATATTACTATATTTTTATATTAAAATTAAATTATAGTATAGAGTTTATTTGTGCCCCTATACTTATATTGTACCCCCCTAATAAAATATTAAAAGATTCTTTCATAAAACAATTTAATTTCTGATAATTTTTTAATTTTAGATATGAGAAAAATTCTATTCTTATCTTTTTTTCTAGTTAGTTGTGGAGGGGAGATCTATTATCTAGACAGTTATAACTTCAGTCAATCCGGTGAATCAACGTATGAGGCAAAAGAGCTTGAATCTGAAGAGATGGAAAGTGCTTTTATAGAGGCCTATGAAATTATTGCCGAAGAAATTATTTCTGTTTATTCAAAGGCGTTAAAAAAAGATAATAGTCTTGGAGGAGTAGATAATGAAATTAAAGCATTAGAGTTTTTAAATCAAGCTTTGTTTAATTATGAAATATATACAGTTAATAGAGAGTTAATGAAGATTAATATTACTGATAAAGAATTTGACAGGAAGTCGGAATTAAGAGATAGTATTTTAAATAAATCAAGAATAAAACAAAAAGCTGAAAAATCACTTACACAATGAACTTCACTTTAATAGATTATACTGCTTTTGGATTGTGGATACTAATAAGTATTTTAATTTCTTATATTCTTGTAGACAAACTTAAATTTTTCAAAGGAGATAAAAATGTAAAAAAGGTTTTGACTTGGGGGTTAATTCTAGGACACCTATTATATCTTATTTGGAAATATATCTTTCTTAACCTCATAGGAAATTAAACCAAGATTTCAACCTTTTTTGTAAAACCTATTTCCTTTAATTATTATATATGGTAGTGGGATTAATATAGAAATAGTGTAAGCTATCAAGGCTATATCTAAATTAAGTATAAATAAAGTTATAAAATAGATTAATGTACTGTAGGTGCCTAGTTTGAAAAAGAATGGTTTGAAAAAGTTTAGATATCCGTCAATATCAAATTTTTCTCTTTCAGATTCTGACATTGTATTATACCCTGCTAGTAGCATTTTTGCATTTTCTCTATTTATTAATTTTGATATTATTATGAAAAGTAAACCTGTAAACACTATTACTGCTGATATTATATCCATATTAATTACAAGCTCCGTTAATATATGATGTCACACCATTGAAAGTTTCTGCATAGCATGAATTAGGATACGTTACTCCATCACATCCGCAAACAGGCTGATAAATTTCAATGCAAACACTAAATTCCTCAATTATAGATTCATCTACACAAGAGTCTTCAACTTTATCTTCAGAGGAACAAGAAAAGATTAAAATCGATAAATGTATTAATAGTATTTTTGTGATTTTCATTTACCAAAGATAGTGAATCAAATTATTCAGGACATGAACCCCACAATGGTTTGTAGGAATCTAATAGAGGTGAATTCATTGAAAAATTTTCAGGCTCTTCAGAAATGTTAGAAACGCACCAACTAGAAATATTTTGATTAAATGATGTAGCATTTTCAAACATTTTTGACATGCTTGTGGCACTTGAAGTATCCCAACTAGAAATATTTTGATTAAATGATGTAGCAGCTCTAAATAAGTCAAGCATTTTAGTAACTTTTGAAGTATCCCAACTAGAAATATCTTGATTGAAAGATGAGGCATTTTTAAACATGCTACCCATATTATCTACTTTTGAAGTATCCCAACTAGAAATATCTTGATTGAATAAGTCTGCATTGTAGAACATTCCATCCATATTAGTAACATTTGATACATCCCAAAAACTAATATTAGAGTTAAATGAGTTATTGTTGAAAAAATTTTGAAATACTCCTGATAATGATACACCAGACATATTAGTTACCAATGTTGTGCACAGGTATGTATTTCCATTTGTAATTTCATCCTTAATAGAAGAATTATTGACTGCGGTGTATGTAGTGCCGCCAATTATGTCTTTATCTCCATTTGCAGCATCTGGACATTTGCATGTATTGTTCTCAAAATAAATATTTCCAGAGTTTACAAAACCAACTTGATTAGTTGTTAAATTATCATTTGTTGAAATATCACTTTCATCGCTTTTACTACATGAGATTAATGTAAGAGATATTAATGCTATATATTTGTACATTCGTCGAAAGTAAAAAAATTAAATACTAGATCACTCAGTAATGTTGTTAATAATTTTATAAATATTTTAATTCATTTTTGAGTGATTTGAATATTCTTTTTAAATTTAATGATGTCTATTTCAAACTAAAACAATATGGGTAGTAAATTTTTTGGAAATAAAAACGATAATAAAGAAACTAACGGTAAACGTCAGTCTAAGAGCTCAAATAAAAATTCTAAGAAAAAATTTAGCAGTAAGCTTCAATCAAAGGGTGTTGGTAAAGCGAAGATGACAGGTGTTAGAAAAGTTGGAAGAGGGAACTAATAAAAAACCCCATTAAAGAATGAGGGTTATTAATTATTCTTAAAATTTTATTATTGAGGAAGTTGAGCAGGATTAAAACAATAATCCTCTCTAACGATTTTTCCTTGTTAAGATCTAAAAATGTATAAAAGACTTATATTTGCGGTCGGTTTATGAAAATAATTGATATTAATTCTGATCATATAGGTGTGACTGCAAGTAGTCTTTGTATGCTGCATTGCCTTTTTACTCCCTTTTTATTTTTGTCACAAGCTACCTCTGTAACACTTACTCAAGAGATACCTTTTTTATGGCAATCATTGAATTATGTTTTTTTATTGATTTCCTTTTTAGCTATATATCATACAGTTAAAAATTCTACTAAATTATCTGTAAAGGTTTTATTAGTTTCAACCTGGTTAATTCTTTCCAGTTTAATTATAAATGAATTCCTTGAAATTTCATCTCTTCCAGAAATTTATACTTATGCTGCTGCGATATCTCTTTCTGGATTACATGTCTATAATTTAAAATATTGTAGATGTGATGATGATAAATGCTGTAAACATTAATTTTTAGAAGCCTCTTTTTTTAAGAGTTCTTTTTATTAAGGAATTCTATATCTCAAGCCGAAGAAAAATCTAAAACCTTGATTTGAAGCAAACACATAAGAAGGATCAAAAGTAAGAGCATATGGATTGTTTTCATTTTGTATTGCATTCCCACTATTATCAAAAACTACTTGTTTGTCAAATGGATCAAAAGATCGGGCTATACTGTTTTTAGGTGGAGTAAAATCAAATATATTTTTGACACCTCCATAAATTTCAAATGTGTTTTTTAATATTTTAGTCAGCTGAATATTGACAATACTAAACGTAGATGAATAGTCTGGTCTAGGATCAAGCCTGCTAAGAGTAGGTAATCTTAAAGGGCCAATTGTAGTACCTGTTAAATCAAAAATTAAATTCTTATCATTCCATTTTTTTTCAAATTTCCATACACCTTGAAACTTTTCAGTAAGATATGGTACTGTTTTCACGCCATCTTCTTTTATGTATGAATCTATATAAGTAGCTCCCAAATTAAATCTAATCCCATTTTCTAAAAGTGAATTAATATTAAGAGAAACTCCTTGCGAAATTGATCTTCCTTTTAGATTGTCATAAATAATTTTATTTGGATTAGTATCATAATCAGGTATAATTTTATTTGAAAATTGAGTCTTAAATATGCTTATATCAAAATCAATAATGGCTCCCTCTTTTAGGTATACTTTTTTAACATAATTAAGATTTGTATTCCAAGACTTTTCAGGTTCTAGATCATTCAAAAAAACAACATCTCTAGCTCCAGTTAATGCTGCATGATCTTCTGTGAAAACTTGTGCAACACGATATCCAGTTCCAAAACTCAGCCTTAGGATTGAGGTTTGATCATAGTTGCTTAATTTATAGTTAATACGAGGTGTAAATATGTTTCCGTGTAAAGAATTATGATCAAATCTAATCCCTAAAAGCAATGTATTACTCTCATTTATTTTTATTTCATCCTGAATAAATAATCCTGGCATATGATAAATATCTTCTTGATTTGAATTTAGAATCTCATTAAAAGTTGCAGTTGTATCATCATCATAATATGTATATCTATATGCTAACCCAAATAATAGATCATTGTTTTTTATTGATTTATTCCAAATTAGTTGACCAAAACCTATAGTTTGATTTGCATTAAAAATTGTTGTTCCATAAGCTGAGTTATGAGTGTGATTATTATAGCTAAATTGAAAAGAAAGATTTTTATTGAATGTATAATTCCCAAAAGCTTCAAACCTAGTAGTATAAATATTTTCTCCATAAACAGTGTCTCCACCTCTATATTTTGGCTCCCAATTTAACTGTCCTCCCCATCTATCCTCGTAGACAAATCTTGTGGCAAATGATAATTTATCTCCGTAAGTAAACTTGTTAAAAATTGAGATACGGTCTTGAATAGTCAAATCTGTAAATCCATCATTATTATTGTCTATTGGATTAGAAAAATTAAAATAATTAATTCCTAAAAGACCTGTTGTTCTTTTTGATAAACTATACTTATACCCAATATCTGTATTAAGTTCACCCCAGTCAGACAAAAAAGAATCAACGGAAAGCTTAGAGGAATTTTCAGGTAACTTTGTTATTAAATTAATTACCCCTCCTATAGCTTCTGATCCATAAAGAGTAGATGCTGGCCCTTTGACTATTTCAACACGCTCTATTAGAGATTGAGGAATGCCAGATAAACCATATACTGTTGATAAACCACTAACAATTGGAAGTCCATCAATAAGAACCATTGTGTAGCTCCCCTCTTGCCCATTGATATGAATATCACCAGTATTACATACATTACAGTTAAGTTGTGGTCGAATACCATTTATGCTTTCTAATGACTCAAATATAGATGGGGAAGGATTTGCTTTGAAAAAACTTTGACTATAGACTTCAACAGCCACTGGACTGTTAAGCTTAGAGACTGGTTTTAAGGTTCCAGAAATAACTATTTCGTCAAGTGATTCATATAATTCTAATATAATTTTTCCTATATCACTGTCCTTTGGATCAATTTCTATTTGTTTAGACTTATGACCTGTATATGAAATTATTAATTGATTGTTTTTTTTTTTAGAAAATTTAATTGAAAAATACCCTTTCTCATTTGTTATAGTTCCCAAATTTGTGCCTTTAATTCTCAGTGAAGCTCCATTAAGAGGTTCCCCCTCAGAATAGACTGTTCCATTTACAGTATGTTCCTGAGCAAATCCTGTTTGAATAGAAAAAAGAACAAAAAGTATTATATTTAATTTCACTTAAAAAGTTTTTCACTACAAAACTAATTATTAGTTTTATACTACAAAACATTACAATGAAAAAAACAGTAGAAAAAGAAAATTATCTAAAAATTATATATAAAAAACAAGAAAAAGAATTGCCGGTTAACGTTACATCTCTTTCTCGTTATTTCAAAGTGAGTAAGTCTACTGTGTCAAATATGATTAAAAAATTAGTTGTAATGGGGCTAATTGACACCAAACCTTATAAACCAATTCTTTTAACCTCTTCAGGAAAAATTAAAGCTACAGAAATCATTTCTAAACATAGATTAATTGAGCTTTACTTAGTTGAAAAAATGAATTTTAAATTGGATGAAGTACATGAAATCGCTGAAGAAATTGAACATATTGAAAATTCAAAATTTTTCAACAGAATGCGTGAAATTTTAGGAGACACCTCAATAGATCCTCATGGGTCTATAATTCCAGATTATGATTATTAATTATACATAATGAAAAAGATTTATTTGTTAACCATACTATTCAGTTTAGGCCTCCAGGCACAGGAAATAAAATGGATGTCTTTACCAGAAGCTTTAGAGGCACAAAAAACCAGTACCCAAAAAAATTTTTATGGATGTTTATGCTAATTGGTGTGGCCCATGTAAACTGTTAGATAAACATACTTTTTCAAATAAAGATTTGATAGCTTATGTAAATGAAAATTTCTATGCTGTTAAATTTAATGGAGAAGGGATTGAAGAGATTTATTTTTATGATCGTGTATTTAATAACCCAAAGTATGACCCTAAAAGAAAAGGAAAAAATAGTTCTCATGAGTTTACAAAGTTTTTAGGAATTTCAGCATATCCTACAATGGTATTTTTCAATGAAAATGGAGGGCCAATTATGCCTGTGGTTGGATATTATAAACCTCAACAATTAGAACCATATCTAAAAATGATTAAAGAAGGAGATTATGCTTCTTTTTCTAATCCTGGTGATATGAGAAAGTATGTTAGTGAATTTATTTCTAATTTTTCAGACTTATGAAAAAAGCAAGATTTTATTTAGTTAAACTTCCCATTATATCAATTACAATTTTCTTTTTTTGCTCTATCATTGCTGCATTAATTTACCCAGGATCTCACAAAGAAATTATTGAATATCAATCAGATTACTACTCCTTTACCCATAATTTTCTAAGTGAATTAGGAAGTTTAAAAACAAATACAGACGAAACAAATCTAGCTATTATTCAAAAAGATAACACCCCGTCAATGCTTTTATTTAATGGAAGTTTGATTTTGATTGGGGGAACATTAATGCTCTTTTACTTTAATTTTAAAAAAGTCTTTGGTCTTATTGGGGACTCTAATAAGTCAATTTTTTATTCCAAAATTACTATGCCTGTAGGATTACTAGCAGGATTCTTTTATGCTGGAGTTGGATTTGTGCCTCACGATCTTGATTTTGGAGCGCATGTGTTTTTTGCAAATTATGCTTTTCTAACTCTATTCTTCCTATGTATTCTTCATAGCCTTACGGTTTACCATTCTAATTATCTTAGCAACACCTATTTTCTTGGGTATGTAGCTTTTTGTATAGTACTATTTGTTTATTTGAGAATTATATTTTTTGGTCCTCAGATTGGCCCTGGAAAAATATATAGTGAAGCAGACCTTATGCTACAAGTGATAGCTCAAAAATCAATTGTATTAACATTTATGGCTGCCATCCTACATCAAGTTTATGGATTTAATATACTCTTTAATAAAAAAAGATAAAACTAAACTTCTTTAAACTACAAAAAAAGCCTCACTATGAGTGAAGCTTTAATATTATTGTGGTAGACACTAATTGAACTTAAGCTCCCCCTCTTGGACTCGAACCAAGGACCCTCTGATTAACAGTCAGATGCTCTAACCAACTGAGCTAAGGAGGAATATAGTCGGCAAATATAATTTTTTTTTTACATTTATTTTAATCTATATTACTTATATTTGAATTTATGAGATCATTATTAAGTTACTTCTTTTTAATTACTCTTTTATTTCCAAGCGTAGTAGAGTCTGTTCATGCAATTCATGACTCTCATGATACATGCGATGATATATCTATTCACTTTCATAAAGAAAATCAAAGTTGTGATTTAGCTCTATACTTTTCTGTTGATATTGATAACAATTCAAATGATCTTTATCTAGCTCAAGACTTTAATTATTTATTAAAAGAAAGTAATTCAAATTCTCAAAATTTATTTTCAAATAGCTCTTCAAGCGATATTAAATATCGTGGACCCCCAATTACATAGAGCTTTATAACCAAATATATCTTGTCACTGACAATTTATAGGTTATTAATTCAAAAACAATTATTTAGTTGTTCAACTATTAGTTATTTAAAATAACTGATAATCATTAATATTCAAAAATCTTAAATTATGAAAAAGTACTTATTATTTACAATGTTTATGTTCGCTACACTTACAGCTGTTTCTTGTGAAAAAGATGACCATGATGATCATGATGATCATGATGACCATGATCACATTGCATATGTTGAAGTGAGATAAACTATGATATATCTCCCTCATTAATTTGGGGGAGATTTTATAAATCTTTTAAAAAAAAATATGAAAAAATTATATACACTGAGTTTAATAGCGATAATGCTATTTGCTTCTCAAGTAACATTCTCACAAGTTAATGACCAAACGGTCGAACTGGATGAGATAGTATTAAGTTTACCATTTAATCAAACTCTTGGTAAATCAGTAATAAAAGTTGATAAAATTATCTTTAATGATCTAAACCCAATTTTACAACAATATATCAGTAAGTCAATTTCAAAATTACCTGGTGTATCTATAGTAAGTACTGGACCAGGAATTTCAAAACCATCAATTCGTGGACTAAGCTATGATAGAGTTGTTGTTTACTCTCAAGGAGTAAGATTAGAAAACCAACAATGGGGTGATGAACACGGAATTGGTGTATCTACTTCAGGAATTAACTCTATTGAAGTAATTAAAGGACCTAGTTATGTGTTATATGGAAGTGATGCAATGGGTGGAGTCCTTTACATTGAACCTGAGAGATACTCTAATGATTTTTCTGTCGATTATATGGGTCTTTACAACTCCAATTATAATGGGATAACCAATAATCTTGGAATAAAAGGATCATCGGGTAAATTTTCTTATCTGGCAAGAGCTAATATGGTGGATAACCAAAGCTTTTCAACTCCTGATGGAGAAGTAGAAAATACATGGTTTAAAGAAAATGACATTCAAGCAGGTCTTAAATATGAAACTGAAAAATTTTCATCAGATCTAAGATTGAGTATGAATTTTTCTGAGCTTGGTCTTCCTCACATGGAAGAAGGTCATGATGACCACGATGAAGAGGGTCACGATGACCATGATGAAGAGGGTCACGATGACCATGATGAAGAGGGTCATGAAGATCACTATCAAGAATTATCTCACACAACCTTAACATGGGTAAACACTTTTGATCTAGGTAATGATCATGAACTTAATGTAACTCTAGGTAGACAACTAAATGATAGAAAAGAGTTTGGTGGTCACGAAGAGGAAGAAGGTCATGATGACCACGAGGAAGAGGGTCACGATGACCACGATGAAGAGGGTCATGAAGGTCATGAAGAAGGTGAAGCAGAGCTTGATATGGAATTATCTACGAATACTTTAGATATTAGTTTAGTAATGCCACAATCAGATAATTTAAATCTTACTATTGGTGCAAATATTCTTTCACAAGAAAATAAAAACTTTGGTCATGAGGAATTAATCCCTGATGCTGAAAAGAAAGATTTTGGACTTTATGCTTTAGGACAAATCACTATGGAAAATGGCGCAGCTTTACTAGGTGTAAGATATGATAACAGATCTATATCTTCTGACATGGGATCTGCAGATTTTTCTAACTTTAATGGATCAGTTGGAATAAAAAGAGACTTTAAAAACTCTTCATTAAGGTTTAATATTGGTTCAGGTTATAGAGCTCCTAACCTAATTGAGTTATTTGCTGATGGTGTTCACCACGGTACTTTTAGATATGAAAAGGGTAATGTAAATTTAGTTGCTGAGAAAAGTTTTCAAACAGATATATCTTTTGATATAAATAATGAAGATTCATCAGTTTCTTTTAATTTATTTTATAATGATATCTCTGATTATATATATATCTCTCCTTCTCGTGATAGAATGGATGGGTTTGCTGTATTCAATTACATGCAACAAGACTCAGAGCTTTATGGTGGAGAAATTAGCTTTGACAAAAAGACTGGTTTTGACTGGTTAAGCTATAATACTTCGCTAGAATATATTTTTGCTGAATCTGCTGATGGAGAAGCATTACCATTTATTTCTCCTTTAACTTTCAATCAGGTATTCAATATAGACTTTTCAAGTAATTACTCTTTTGAAATTGACTTTTTAGCTAAAGCAAAACAAGGAAGGGTTTCAATGTTTGAAGAAGAGACTGATGGATATTCTATTTTAAACCTTTCAGGTAATTGGATGACATCTTTTCTAGAGAATGATTTAAATATTTTCTGGAGTGTGAATAATGTATTTGATAAAGAATACTATGATCACTTATCAAGATTTAAAACTGCTGGAATTGAAGAAATGGGAAGAAATATTTCAGTGGGATTAAAATATAAGTTCTAGTTTATTAATAGGTTTTATTTTTGAATGAAGGCCAGGTATATTATACTTGGCCTTTTTTAATTATGCAAAAGCCCTAAAGACATCATTTAGGTTTGCGTAAAGTACAATTGCAATTAGTAAAAAGAATCCGATCATAGTCGACACTTCCATAAATCTATCACTTGGTTTTTTTCCTGAAATCATTTCATATATAAGGAACATTACATGACCTCCATCTAAAGCTGGAATAGGAAGAACATTCATAAAAGCTAAAATTATTGATATTAAAGCAGTTGATGACCAAAAACTTTTCCAATCCCATTTTGCTGGAAATAAATTACCTATTGTGCCAAACCCTCCAAGTTGTTGTGCACCTTTTTTTGTAAAAACAAATGAGAAGCCAGCAACATATTCATAAAGTATCCAATACCCATAATTAAATCCTTGAGTTATGCTATCAACAAGCCCTACCTTAACATTTATTGTTTCAATTCCAGTTTTTTGTTTAAAAACTCCAATCAATCCTTCGTCATTTCGATCAATTGTTAAACTATAATTAGAGCTACCTCTTTCAACTATTACATCAATAATATCAATGGGATTATTAGTAATCCAATTTTGAAAGGATGACCAATCATATATAGTTTCACCATTTACTGATATAATTTTATCACCAGCTTGCATTCCAGAATATTGAGCAGGAGAATCATTTAATACTGAATCTACAGTTGCACTAAAGAGAGGTACAAAACTATTAATTTGACCACTTTGAAAAATGTCACTACCAATATTCTCAGGTATAGATATATTCTCAATATTACCAGTTAACTTTTCTACTCTTATTTTCTTAACAGGTCTTAAAAGCAACATCTTATTTATTTCTAATACATTATCAAGTTCTTTCCCATCTACATCTAGTATTTTATCTCCTTTTTCAAAACCAATTTCTTGAATAATTGTTGATGGTTCAAAACCAAGTGGAATGTTTTCTTGAGGGAGTGTATCTTTTCCCCATACAAAAAAGATCATCATGTATATAAAGAATCCAAGAAATAGATTTACTGTAACACCACCTAACATAATAATAAGTCTTTGCCAAGTTGGTTTTGATCTAAATTCCCAGGGCTGAGGAGGTTTTTGCATTTGTTCTTTGTCAAAACTTTCATCTATCATTCCAGAAATCTTAACATATCCTCCAAGAGGCAGCCAACCAATTCCAAAAACTGTGTCACCAATTTTCTTCTTAAATAATGAATACTTTATATCAAAAAATAAATAAAATTTTTCAACTCTTGTTCCAAACAACTTGGCTGGAATAAAATGACCTAATTCATGAAGAAAAACTAAAATTGAAAGTGACAATAATAGTTGGAGCTGCTTTAATAAAAAATTCTGGAGACATATTTTAATTTTAAAGAGCAAATTTAATATTTTTTTAATTCCTTGAATTATCTTTGCCAAGACATTTAAAAATAATATGTTAAAAAAATATGGACTTTTTACATTTATCATGCTTTCGATATCGGTGGCTACTGTTTTTATGTTCAATAATGTATTAACTCCAGAAAAAAAACTACCCATTTATCAACCAAACATGGTTAAATTTCAACTTGTTGACAGTACTGTTCAACATGTAAAAAGATTTCATAAGATTAAGGACTTTAAATTATTTAATCAAAATGATAAAATTGTTACAAATGAAACTTACGATGGAAAAATTTATATAGCAGACTTTTTCTTCACCACTTGCCCAGGAATTTGCCCAATAATGAAAGATAATATGATTATCCTTCAGAATGAATTTATTGATGATGATGAAGTGCTTCTTCTTTCACATACTGTAACTCCAGAAATTGATTCAGTTAGTGTTCTAAAAAAATATTCTCAAGAAAAAGGTGTTGTTGACTCTAAATGGAATATGGTTACAGGTGATAAGAAACAAATATATAATCTAGCCAGAAAGTCTTACTTAGTTGCAGAGGACATAGAAGGTTCAGATTTTTATGATATGATCCATACTGAAAATTTTGTGCTAGTGGATTCTCAGAGAAGAATAAGAGGTTTTTATGATGGAACAGATAGTGATGTAATGGATAATCTAATTCAAGATATTAAAATTCTCAAAAAAGAAGAATCTAACTAAAAATCTAAATATGAAATTTTTCATCAGAAATATAATTATATGTTTGTTTTGCTCTAATCTTTTAATTTCACAAGAATTAATAATTGGACAGGAGAGAGTTGAGCCTGGTATTGTATTTATTTTTGAGGGTGCAATAAAAGACATAGTGTATCCAGATAAATTTCACTTATCAGAAGGTAAAAGTGATATTCATATAGAAGCAAGAGTTAACTGGGATAAAGTAAATATTCCAGAGGGTACACCACCTAATGGATTCGTCCCTTACCTTAAAATCAACGCTCTAGTTACTAATGAAAAAACAGGAGTAAAATCTTTTATAGATTTAGTGCCTCATATTAACTTAATTGATAATTTTCATTACGCAAGAAACATGTCTCTTCCGGGTAATGTTGATGATAATTATACTGTCGAGTTTTTTATAAATAATCCTAGTCAGTATGATCTATCTTTTCATAAAGATTGGAAAGATAATTTTTCTGAATCACTTATATCTGATCAAGATTTTAAATATGAAAATGTAAGTTTTACTGAAATTGCTTCACTTAAAAGGAGATAATTAATTCATTAACTCCTCAATATGATCTGTTTCAATAGGGATATCTTCCATCAGGTTTATAGGCTCCCCCTTAGTTTGGATTACAACATCATCCTCAAGTCTAACTCCAAAACCTTCTTCTGGAATATAGATACCAGGTTCAACTGTAAACACCATATTCTCTTGAAATAGATCATCAAGTAAACCATAATCATGAGTATCAAGTCCTAAGTGATGAGAAGTTCCATGCATAAAATATTTCTTATAAGCTGGATTTTTTTTGGTCTGATTTTTTATATCAGCTTTATCCAAAAGATTAATATCTAATAATTCTTTAGTCATAATTTCACCTACTTGATCATGAAAATTTTTCCAGTTATTACCTACGGTTAAAAGTTTGGTCGCTTCATTTTTTACTCTCAGCACAGTATTATAAATTTCTTTTTGCCTTTTTGAAAAATGTCCAGAAACAGGAATAGTTCTAGTCATATCGCTAGAATAATTACCATATTCAGCTCCAACATCCATTAAAATTAGTTCTCCATCTTTACATTGTTTATTATTTTTCACATAGTGAAGAACATTATTGTCTTGTCCACTTGCAATAATAGGAGAGTATGCAAATCCTTTAGATGAGTTATTTATAAATTCATGAATAAATTCAGCTTCAATTTGATATTCCCAAACACCTGGCTTAATAAATTTTAATACTCGATTAAAACCCTTTTTAGTGATCTGACATGCTTTTCTGATTTGATCAATCTCATCTATATGTTTAATAGATCTTAATCTCTGTAGTATTGGATTGCTTTTTGCAACTTTATGAGCAGGATATTTCTTTAATAACCAGCTTATGAATCTATCTTCTCTAGTTTCTACTGGAGAATTAGCCCTGTAGTGTTCATTTTTATTAATATAGAAGGTGTCTACTTTACTTGTAATTAAATGAAGAATATTTTTAAAATCCTCTACAAAGTGAATACTCTCAATACCAGATAATTTAGACGCTAAATCTTTGCTTAATTTATCTCCTTCCCAAATCTTTGTATGCTCATCAGATCTTCTTATAAATAGAATTTCCCTTGTTTTACTGTCTTTTGATGAAGGATATAGAATTAAAATTGTTTCTTCTTGATCAATACCTGCTAAATGAAACATATCCCTGTGTTGTGCAAAAGGTAATTCACTATCAGCACTAACTGGATAAATATCATTTGAATTAAATATAGCCATACAATTCCCCTTCATTTGATCCATGAAATTCAAGCGATTTCTCTTATAAATTGAATTATCTAAAGGAATATATCTCATTTATTTTTTATCAAATATCTAGAAAATTAATATAATGTTTATAATTTAAGTAAAAATTGGTATTATGAAGAACTATAAAATAATTTTCTTTCTATTATTAGCTTGTTCAGTAAGCTATTCTCAACCTCAGCCTTCAGATGCATCTCAATTAATTGATGCATATCAAAAAAAGGCACAATTAATAAACTCATCTAGGGTTAAAAATATTCATTTCAGAAATATAGGTCCAACTATAATGAGTGGTCGTGTTGTTGCATTAGAGGTGAATCCAGAGGATTCTTCAGAATTTTATGTAGCATATGCTTCAGGGGGTGTTTGGCATACAAATAATAATGGTACTTCTTTTAATTCTATTTCAGAGGATTGGCCTACCCAAAATATTGGTGAAATCACTATGGACTGGAAAAACAAAGTACTATGGGTTGGAACAGGAGAAAACAATTCATCTAGATCTTCATATTCTGGGATAGGTATCTTAAAAACAGATCCAAGTGGATCAAATTGGGTAAATGTTGGACTAATTGACAGTCATCACATAGGGAAAATCATAATTAATCCAAATAATAAAGACCATGTAGTAGTTGGAGTAACTGGTCATTTATATTCAAAAAATGAAAACAGAGGAGTCTATATTACTAAAGATGGAGGAGGTTCGTGGAAAAAAACACTTTATGTAAATGATATAACTGGAATTATAGATATGGCATCACCACCAAATAGCTTTAATATCATTTATGCATCAACATGGGAAAAGGATAGAAAAGCATGGAATCTAGATGAAGATGGAAAATCATCAGCCATATATAAAAGTATAGATGGGGGAGATACTTGGAATAAAATTACAGAAGAGAATAGTGGTTTTCCTGTTGGAGAAGGTGTTGGGCGAATTGGAATTGCTGTCTATGATGAAAATATAGCTTATGCTGTATTAGATAACCAGTATAGAAGAGAATTAAAGACTCAAAATGAAAATGAAAGTCTAACTAAAGAATCTTTTAAAGATATTTCAGTTGATGATTTTAAAAAAATAAAGAGTGAGGATTTAAATCGCTTTCTTCGATCAAACAGATTTCCTAGAAAGTACAATGCAGAATCAGTTAATTCAGATATTAACTCAGGTAAAATAGAACCAAATGATTTATATAATTACTTAGTAAATGCTAACTCTGAGTTATTTGATACTCCTGTTATTGGAGCTGAAGTATATAAAAGTATTGATGGGGGGCAAACCTGGAAAAAGACTCATGAAACTTATCTAGAAGGTCTATATTATTCATACGGTTATTATTTTGGTAAAATTCATGTGGACCCAAATAACAGTGATAAAATATATACATACGGTGTACCGCTAATAACTTCTGATGACGGAGGAAAAACTTTTTATAGTATTGGTAAAGAGAATGTGCATGCAGATCACCACGATTTATGGATTAATCCAAATAAACCAGGACATTTAATTAATGGAAATGATGGTGGGGTAAATATAACTTATGATGATGGTAAAAATTGGATAAAGAATAATTCAACTGAAGTAGGTCAATTTTATTCTATCAATGTAGATTATCAAAAACCATATAATGTATATGGAGGACTTCAAGATAATGGTGTATGGATGGGGCCACATAATTCTATTGAAAGTAAAAGATGGAATATGACTGGAAAATATCCCTGGAAGAGTATACTTGGTGGAGATGGAATGGAAGTTCAAATTGATAATAGAAACCCAAATATAGTTTACACGGGATCTCAATTTGGATTTTATTCTCGTTTGGATTTAGAAACAGGTAAAAGAAGATCTATTAAACCTGTTCACGAGTTAGGACAATCACCTTTTAGATTTAATTGGCAAACTCCAATTCGTCTTTCATCACATAATCAAGATGTATTATATTATGGATCAAATTTTCTTCATAAGTCAACTGACAAAGGTGAATCATGGAAAACTATTTCAGACGACTTAACTAATGGTGGTAAAATGGGAAATGTACCATACGGAACTTTAACAACAATTTCAGAATCTCCATTAAATAAGGATGTTATATACACTGGAAGTGATGATGGTATGATATATGTAACGAAGAATGGTGGTAAGACATGGAAAAATATTTCCAAAGATTTACCACAAGATCTTTGGGTTAGTAAGCTTTATGCTTCATCTCATGAAGAAAATATTATTTATGTATCACTTGATGGGTATCGATGGGATAATTTTTCCCCATATTTATTTAAAAGCAGTAATTATGGAAAAACTTGGGAGTCAATTAGCTCAAACCTACCAGATTCTCCCATCAATGTTGTTATTGAAGATAATGTTAATGGGAATGTTTTATATATAGGGAACGATCATGGTGTATACGCCTCTTTAAATCAAGGTAGTTCATGGGAGCCATTTAGTAGTGGATTAACATCTGCAGCTGTTCATGATTTAGTGATTCAAAAAGACGAAAACCATCTATTAGTTGGAACTCATGGTAGGTCAATATACCTATCTAATATTGAAGAAATTCAGAATTTATCTAGTGAAATTCAAAACTCTTCTCTATATATGTATCCACTAAAAGATGTGAAATACTCAAACTCCTGGGGATCTAAAAGAAGCATTTGGAGTGAATCCTTTGAGCCAAATATGGATCTTACTTTTTTTTCATCTTCGATAAAAGATTATAAATTATCAATTGTTGACTCTGATAATAAAACTCTTTATACTAGTCAGGGAAAGTTTGATAATGGTTTCAACTTTATAAGTTATAATCTTAAATCAAATGAAAACTCTGTAATGGATTATCTTACTAAGGGGTCATACAAGGTTTTAATTATGACTGATAAAGATAATTTAGAAAAGGAATTTCAAATAAAGTAGTTATTTAAGTGTTTATGCATTAATTTTGAGTAATAATTGATTGCAATGAAGCTTATAGATTCCTCGATTGGGAGAAAAATACTAATGGCCTTATCTGGTCTTTTCCTTGTTGTGTTTTTAACACAACACTTTTTAATAAATATAACATCTGTCTTTAGTGAAAGCATATTTAATATGATATCTCACTTTATGGGGACAAACCCTGTCGTTCAATTTATTCTTCAACCAATTTTAATTTTTGGAGTTATATTTCACTTTATAATGGGCTTTTATCTTGAGATTATTAACAGAAAATCGAGAGGTAAAAATTATTCAAGATATGTAGGGAAAGATAATTCATCATGGATATCAAGAAATATGATTATTAGTGGAGGAGTAGTGTTGTCTTTCTTATTTCTTCATTTCTATGATTTTTGGGTTCCAGAAATAAATTATAAATACATTGAGTTTTTACCTAATGATCCTGATAGGTATTATGAGGAGTTAATTCATAAATTTGAGAGTCCTGTAAGAACTTCGTTTTATTCATTATCGTTTATTTTTTTAGCGTTACACTTACTCCATGGATTTAGTTCCTCACTAAAAACTGTTGGTATAAATTCTCGATATTATAATTTACTTAAATCTTTTACTTTAATCTTTTCTATTGTTATCCCTTTTGGTTTTATTTTTATTGCAATCTTTCATAATATGATGCATTAATTTGGGGCACAAAACGGGGTACAATGAATAAAAAAAAATATATATTTGCATAATGGGATTGTATCTAACAGAAAAACATGTCAAGTATAAAAAGAAAAGCTCTGATGAATATGTCTCGCCTTTTTTTATTTACCATAATGATAGTAAGAGAACAAAAGTTTTCTGTAGTCTAAAAATTAATAATAAGCACTGGGATTTTACTAATAAAAAAGTAAAGTCAGGAGATAAAGAATATAAGTCTAAAAATCAAAAAATTGATTCTGTTAAAACTGAACTAGAAGATATTATCCATTCTTATAAAACTAATGACAAAGTTCTTACTCCTGAAAAATTAAAAGTTGAACTTGAGACTTTAAAAATTAAGGATGATTCTACTTCAGTTAAATTGGAGAATATTCTAAACTCTAAAATTCCCTTAGGCTCCCTAGCACTTAAATGGGAAAATCATAAAAGTAAGATAAACCTAGTTAGTCCTTCAAATAAAAGAAATATAGACGTGATTGTTGTTGGAACAGGCCTAGCAGGATCCTCAGCTTCAGCTTCTCTTGCAGAGTTAGGTTATAATGTAAAAGCATTCTGTTTTCAAGATTCTCCTAGACGTGCTCACTCAATAGCTGCTCAAGGAGGTATTAATGCTTCTAAAAATTATCAAGGAGATGGAGATTCAAATTATAGACTTTTTTATGACACAATTAAGGGTGGAGATTATAGATCAAGGGAAGCAAACGTTCATAGATTAGCAGAAGTATCAGGAAATATAATTGATCAATGTGTTGCTCAAGGTGTTCCTTTTGCAAGAGATTATGGAGGTCTTCTTGATAATAGATCTTTTGGAGGGGTTCAAGTTTCAAGAACTTTTTATGCTAAAGGACAAACTGGACAACAATTACTATTAGGAGCATATTCAGCAATGAATAGACAAATTGCTAGAGGAAAAATTGAAATGTTTAGTAGGCATGAGATGATGGATATAGTAAAAGTTGATGGTAAAGCCAGAGGAATAATTGCAAGAGATCTAGTTACAGGTAAATTAGAAAGACATTCCGCTCACGCAGTAGTTATTGCATCTGGTGGTTATGGAAATGTATTCTTTTTATCAACTAATGCAATGGGAAGTAATGTTTCTGCAGCATGGAAAATTCACAAAAAAGGTGCCTATTTTGCTAACCCATGTTTCACGCAGATTCACCCTACATGTATACCAGTTTCGGGTGATTATCAATCTAAATTGACCCTAATGTCTGAGTCTTTAAGAAATGATGGAAGGATCTGGGTCCCTAAAGAGAAATCTGATGCAGAGTTGATAAGAAATGGAAAATTATCTCCTGTAAATTTACCTGAAGAAAAAAGAGATTATTATTTGGAAAGAAGATATCCAGCATTTGGAAACCTAGTTCCAAGAGATATTGCCTCTAGAGCTGCAAAAGAAAGATGTGATAATGGATATGGAGTTAATCAAACAGGAGAAGCTGTTTTCCTCGATTTCTCTCACGCAATTATTAGATATGGTGAAGAAAAAGTAAAAATAAGTGGTCAGGATTCTTCTGATTCAGAATTAGTTTATAAACTAGGAAGAGATGTTGTTAAACAAAAATATGGGAATCTTTTTCAGATGTATGAAAAAATTGTAGATGAAGATCCTTATAAAGTACCCATGAAAATATATCCAGCAGTTCATTACACAATGGGTGGGGTTTGGGTTGACTATAATCTAATGACTTCTATTCAAGGATGTTTTGCAATAGGAGAGGCTAATTTTTCTGATCATGGTGCAAATAGGCTTGGAGCATCAGCTCTAATGCAAGGTCTGGCTGATGGATATTTTGTTCTTCCTTATACTATTGGAGATTATCTGTCTGATGAAATAAGTACTGGTAAAATTTCTACTGATTCAGAAGAGTTCGAAAAGAGTGAGAAAAAAATAGAAGAGCAAATTGATAAGTTAATTAACAATGATGGAGTAAATTCTGTTGATTATTATCATAAAAAACTTGGAAAAATAATGTGGGAGAAGTGTGGAATGTCTAGGAATGAAATAGACTTAAAAAAAGCCATTAAAGAAATTCAAGATTTACGAAAAGACTTTCATAAAAATGTGAAAATTCCTGGAACTAAATCAGAATTTAATGAGCAACTAGCTAAAGCTACGAGAGTTT
Organism: Candidatus Marisimplicoccus framensis; assembly: GCA_905182065.1. GTDB lineage: Bacteria > Bacteroidota > Bacteroidia > Flavobacteriales > Flavobacteriaceae > Marisimplicoccus > Marisimplicoccus framensis. Next base: position 286,064 of record CAJIZN010000001.1, on the reverse strand, counting down.
CAGACTTCTTAGAACTGGGTGAGTTATTTGCAATTGATGCATTACAAAGAAGAGAATCTTGTGGTGGACACTTTAGGGAGGAGTTCCAAACTAGTGATGGAGAAGCAATAAGAGATGATGAAAACTTTAAATTTGTTTCAGCGTGGGAATTTAATAATGATCCAACAAAACCAATTTTACATAAAGAAGATTTAAAGTATGAAGAAATAGAAATCAAAACTAGATCCTATAAATAATATAAAATCATGAAAAATTTATTCAGCATATTTTTACTTTTAGTATCAATAAACACCTATTCACAAGGAAGTATTTTTGATAGGCAGATTTCAGCTGACCAAAAAGTAATAACAAATCATTCTACTACAATCCTTGGAGAAAAAGTAAACTATTCCGCTCAAATTGGAACTCAACCCATTTGGGATGTAAAGGGAGAAGTAATTGCAACTCTTCATTACACTTATTACAAAAGAACTGATATTGAGGATGACTCTAATAGACCATTAGCGTTTTCATTTAATGGAGGTCCTGGTTCAGCTTCAATATGGATGCATATGGGATATACAGGCCCCTACAATTTAATAATTGATGATGAAGGATATCCTATTCAACCGTATGGATATAAATCTAATCCTTATTCAATATTAGATGTTGCAGATATTGTCTTTGTAAATCCAATTAATATTGGTTATTCCAGAATCTTGAAAGAGATGACAAAACAAGAAGCAACAGATAAATTCTTTGGTGTCAATCAAGATGCAAAGTATCTAGCAGAGTGGATGAGTACATTCGTATCTAGATCTAATAGATGGAAGTCTCCTAAGTATATAATAGGTGAGAGTTATGGAGGTGTCAGAGTAATGGGTCTTGCACATGAGCTTCAACAAAATCAGTGGCTTTATTTAAATGGAGTAGTTCTAGTCTCTCCTGCTGATTATGAACTAAGATATGAATCAGGAGGTATAATTCTTCCCACTGTGGACTTTCCATATTTTTCTGCTACTGCATGGTACCACAATAAGTTAAATAAAAATCTTCAAGAGAAATCTTTGGAAGAGATTATTGAAACTTCTGAAGATTTTGCATATAATGAATTACTTCCAGCTCTTGCGAAGGGAGGGTATATAAGTGAGGGTAAAAAGGATGAAATTGCTAAAAAAATTGAAATACTTACTGGTATAGAGTATGATGAAATAATAAAGAATAATTTAAATATTTCAACTAGTTTTTTCTGGAAAGAACTTTTAAGAGATGAAGGGTTTACAATAGGTAGACTTGATTCTAGATACAAAGGAATAGATAGTAAAGATTCTGGAAATTATTTTGAATATGCACCAGAAATGAGTGCTTGGGATCATGCTTTTACACCTGCAATAAATTCATACATCAAAGAAGTTTTAAAATTCGAAACGGATATAAAATATAATACTTGGGCTAGAAATGAGTTATCAGTTAGACCCTGGGATTCAGATAATATAAATATTAGAAGAAATTTTAGAGAGGCAATTGCAGAAAACCCATTTTTAAATGTCCTAATACAGTCGGGATACTATGATGGTGCTACAACTTTTTCTGCTGCAAAGTATACTATGCAACAAGTAGATCCTTCGGGTAAACTTAAAGATCGATTTATATTTAAAGGATATGAAAGTGGTCATATGATGTATTTAAGAAGAGAGGACTTAAAAAAATCAAATCAAGATTTAAGAGATTTTATATTAAATACAGTAACAAATAATAAATCAGCAAAGTATTAAAATGAAATTAGATCTAAAAATTTGGAGACAATCTAACTCAGAATCTAAGGGAAGCCTTCACAATTATGAAATTGATGAAATAACCCCAGATATGTCATTTCTTGAAATGATGGATGTCTTGAATGAAAAACTTATTTTAGAAGGAGTTGATCCTATAGCTTTTGATCATGATTGTAGGGAAGGTATATGTGGTAGTTGTTCATTATTTATTAATGGAAGAGCGCATGGACCAGACACAGGTATTACGACTTGTCAGCTTCACATGCGAAAATTTAAAGATGGAGATTCTATAGTAATTGAACCTTTTAGAGCAAGCTCATTTCCTGTAATTAAAGATCTAGTAGTAGATAGATCAGCTTTTGATAGAATTCAACATTCTGGAGGGTATATAAGTATTAATACCTCAGGTAATACTCAAGATGCAAATACAATTCCAATTAGAAAATCTGATGCTGACAGTGCTTTCGATGCTGCAACATGTATTGGCTGTGGAGCCTGTGTAGCTACTTGTAAAAATGCATCTGCTATGCTATTTGTGTCTGCTAAGGTTTCCCAATTATCATATTTACCTCAAGGACAAGTTGAAGCTAAAGACAGGGTTCTAAATATGGTAAAGCAAATGGATGAAGAAGGGTTTGGAAACTGTACAAATACAGGTGCATGTGAGGTTGAATGTCCAAAAGGTATATCAATTGAAAATATTGCAAGGATGAATAAAGAATTTCTAAAAGCTAAGCTATAATTTATTTAGATTCTAGAATCATCTGAATAAAAGTACCAATCTTATCTCTTCCTAGCCATCTTCCAACTACAACTATATTTTCATCAGGAATTACAACTACATAATTTCCGCCGAATCCAGCTCCATAGTATATGTTAGTTGGTACATTTTTCCAATCTGTTCTTAAATAGTCTTCACCTTGTTCAGAATTAATCCACCACATATATCCATATTCAGGATTAGTTTGTGATGGAGTAATTGATTTTTTTATCCAGTCTTCAGATATAATTCTTTTATCACCCCACATTCCATTATTTAAATATAAGAGTCCAAACCTAGCATGGTCTTCAGAATTAATGAATACTCCTCCACCGTTATGCCCTCCTCCTGAAACAGATTGTACCATTAAACCATCAAGATTTATCCAAGATTTTTCATATCCATACCATCTCCAACTATCAGATGCTCCAATTGGATCCATTATATAGTTTTTAAGAACTTTCGGTAAGGGTTCTCTAAATATATTAAGAAGAGAGTATGATAAAACGTTAACTCTTACGTCATTATATTTATAATAAGTTCCAGGCTCTCTTTGAGCTTCTGATCTCCAATCATCTAAGGTCTTACTAGTATCTGGCCTATCCTCCCAGTGATTAATACCAAAAAGATTTCCAAACCAATCAGATGATTGGTTTAGAAGATGTTCCCATGAAATTTTACTATTCATATTACCATCAAAAGTTTTATCCCATAAGTAATCAGATACTAAATCGTTCTCTGATTTAATTAATTTTTCATCAATAGCAACTCCAGCAACTGCTGAAAGATAGCTTTTTGTAACGCTAAAAGTCATATCAACTCTTTTGGTGTCACCCCATGACGCTATTATATATCCATCTTTAATAATTAGCCCATTTGTTGCACCCCTTTTTTTAGTTGGGCCTTTAATACTATGATAAGGTTCGGATGAAAATCCCTTTAATATTTCAACTCTTAAATCCTTATCTCCATTATTTTGAGTTTTAATTACAAAATCAATTGCCTTACTTAGTTTTTTTGAGTCATATTTAAAAAATTCAGGAGATTTAGTCTCCCAATTTCCTTTACTTGGAAAGTATGAGTTTTGTGCATTAACATTTATAAAGAATATAATAGTTAAGAGTGATAAAAATTTTTTCATTTTTTTTAATTTATAGAATCTTTAATTATTTGAGTTTGATTAAGATCAAAAATTTCATTTAGATCCCAGTTTGCTCTTACTTCAATTTCATTTGAAAAATAATAAACAGGTTCAGGCTGAACTTTTCTAAGGTAATTCCCAGTATCCCAGATATTATTATTATTTGAATCTTCAATTAATCTAAAGGTATATTTTCCAGGCCTTATATATTCAAAGTTATATGTGGAATTTTCAGATACATTATTAAATTCTCTAATTATGTCACCATTAGAATTTATCATATGAAGAATAAATTTAGACTCATTATTTCTAATTATATCTAAATAGACATTTCCATAGTCTTCTATTGATTGGCTAACAACGCTATATTCTAAGGTGTCATTAACTACACCTCTTACGTCTCTTATAGATTCAGGCAAAATAAAAATCCTATAATTATCTGAAGGAGAAACTTCAAATTTTATATCTATTTCATCTAAATTATCATTAATTGAAGTTGTAAAAGGAACTACTAAAGAATCAATATCCCTTATAGTAATTAAAGAATCTTTAATATTTTTTAAAGGTATGTTTGATGAAAGTTTAAATGTTTCCTTGAGGTGAATTACATTAGTTGTTTTAGGACTTATACTTAATGAATCGATTAATGTATCTCTGGCTCTGTCAAATTTAATAGTCACAAGCTTAATAGTATCTTTTTCTATCAAATTAAAATTTAAAGAATCAAAGCTATTTCTCGAAAGCCAAAAATTAAGTGTGTCTTTTTCAAATTCTTTTGTAAATGTATACTGAACACTGTCAGGTATAGATGACTCAATCTCGATATTTTTTAAATCAAGTTTTCCATAATACCCAAATCCAATTTTTTCACTATTTATAAAATGAGGTTTATCCCATATTAAAGCTGTCTCTTCTTTGAATAATCTAAAATCAATAATTGAATCTCTTGGAAGAGTAATTAATGAGTCAACAAATCCAATCTTATCAAAAAATGGATCAAAAAAGTAATTATTATCAACATCTTTTAAGGCTATAATTAAATATTTACCTTCTTTAATATTTTGAAATTGATAAGAGGTTGAATCTAATGAATTAGCAATATATGTTGGACGATCATTAAAGATTACAGAATCTTTAAAAATAGAATCAATTCTATATAGATGAAGTGAAATATAATTATCAGTTTCGAAATCATAGGCATCAGATATATTTCCTTTTACATATAATGAATCAATAGTCTCTCCTGTCGAAAATGTATAATTAAAAAAAGTTAGAGGGTTTCCTTCATTATTGTCTTTAATGCTATTCCCAAAATTTATTGTATAAGTTGTTTCTGATTCAAGACTATCTAGAAATTTTAAAAAAACTTTTTTAGTTACTCCACTTAAAGGTTTTACTTCATAAGATGTCTTTTCCAAAGGTGGAGAAATAATTAATTGATCTTCTACTTTATCTAATTTAACAAACTCATCAAAAGTTAGTTTAATTTCTTCAGAGTCAAAGTTTATTGAATTTAGTTTAGGACTAGCATTTATAAGAACAGGCGCAATGCTATCAACTGGACCACCACTTGGCGAACCTCGCTTTGCACAACCATTAATTATCACTATTGATAAAACAGTGTATATTAAATTTCTCATTGTATTAATTCAATTACAAATTAACGTATTTAAAATAGTAAAAAGAACTATTTTTACAATATACTAATGGACAAAGAAGCTCTAAAAAAAATAGTATCACACTCGAAAGAATATGGTTTTATATTTCCATCAAGTGAAATATATGAAGGTTTAAATGCTATTTATGACTATGCTCATAATGGAGCCTTACTGAAAAATAATATTAGAGAATACTGGTGGAAGTCAATGATTCAGCTAAATGAAAATATAGTTGGTATTGACTCTGCTATATTTATGCATCCAAAAACATGGGTGGCTTCAGGTCATGTAGATGCTTTCAATGATCCTTTAATTGACAATAAAGATTCAAAAAAAAGATATAGAGCTGATGTCTTAATTGAGGAATACATAGAAAAATTGAATTCAAAAATTCAAAAAGAGATTTCAAAAGCTGAAAAAAGATTTAAAGAAAAATTTGATAAGAAACAGTTTTTAGAAACTAATCCAAGAGTATTAGAGATTACTAAATCTATTGAAGATGTAAAAGGTAAAATGATTTTGGCTTTTGAGAATGATGACTTGATAGCAGTAAAAAAAATAATTGATGATTTAGAAATTAAATGTCCTGTTTCGGGTACATGTAATTGGACGGAAGTAAGACAGTTCAACCTTATGTTTAACACCAAACTTGGAGCATCTGAGGATTCTAGTATGGATTTATACTTGAGACCTGAAACTGCCCAGGGAATTTTTTTAAATTACTTAAGCGTTCAAAAAACCTCAAGAATGAAAATACCATTTGGTATTGCACAAACTGGTAAAGCATTCAGAAATGAAATTGTGGCTCGTCAGTTTATTTTTAGAATGAGGGAATTTGAACAAATGGAAATGCAGTTCTTTATTCAGCCTGGTACTCAAGAAGACTATTTTAATCAATGGAAGAAAAAGAGACTTGATTGGCATTTGAATTTAGGAATAAATTCTAATTCTTTTAGATATCATGATCATGATAAACTTGCTCATTATGCAGATGCTGCATGTGATATAGAATTTCTTTTTCCATTTGGATTTAGAGAACTTGAAGGAATTCATTCCAGAACAGATTTTGATCTTAAAAGCCATGAAAAATTATCTGGAAAAAAAATACAATATTTTGATCCAGTATTAGATAAGAATTACACACCTTATGTTGTAGAAACTTCTATCGGACTAGATAGAATGTTTTTGGCTATACTTTCAAATTCACTTAAAACTGAAATTTTAGAGGATGGATCTTCAAGAACTGTAATGAGTATTCCTAGGCAACTAGCACCAAATAAATTAGCATTTTTACCTTTATTAAAAAAAGATGGGTTGCCAGAATATACTAGGAAAATTATGAGAGATTTTGTTCATGACATCAATATTGTTTATGATGAAAAAGATGCAATAGGAAGAAGATATAGAAGGCAGGACGCAATAGGAACTCCCTACTGTATAACTGTTGATCATCAAACAATTGAAGATGATACTTTTACTATTAGAGATAGAGATTCAATGGAACAAAGACGAATTAAACTATCGGAATTAAAAACTATAGTTGACTCTGAACTAACTCTTAAAAGCTTATTAAAAAAGCTAGACAATTGAATATAATTACTTATAATGTTAATGGAATTAGAGCAGCAATGAGAAAAGGACTCGTTGATTGGCTTAAAAGTGAATCTCCTGATGTTATATGTCTCCAAGAAACAAAAGCAAACAAGGATCAAGTTGAATTTGATCTAATAGAGAATTTAGGTTATCATTCATATTGGTTTTCTGCTCAAAAAAAAGGATACAGTGGTGTTGCAATTTTTTCAAAAATAAAACCTAATCATATTGAATATGGTTCAGGTATTGATTACATGGATTTTGAAGGAAGAATTATAAGGTTGGATTTTGATAAAGTATCTATTATGAGCTTATATCTTCCATCTGGCACTAACACTGATAGACTTGATTTTAAATTTCGTTTTATGGATGATTTTAAGGAATATATCTATTCTTTAAGTAACAAAATTGAAAATCTAGTTATTTGTGGAGACTATAATATTTGTCACAATGCAATAGACATTCATGATCCAGTAAGAAATAAAAATGTCTCAGGATTTTTATCTGAAGAAAGAGAATGGTTAGATTCATTCATTGGGGATAAATTCATAGATTCATTTAGAGTAATAAATAAATCACCTCATCAATACAGTTGGTGGAGCTATAGAGCTAACTCTAGAGCTAATAATAAAGGATGGAGGATAGATTATAATATTGTATCAAAATCCTTGTTAAATAAAATTGAAGATGCTTCAATACTTCAGGATGTATTTCATTCTGATCATTGTCCAGTTAAATTAAAACTCAAGATTTAATCTTCAATTAGTTTAAGGGCCTCATCAATATACGATAGAACATCACCTGAAACACCAGGACCTCCAAGATCAATATCTCTCTCCCCTAATCTTGTAATAATTAATTCTTTTTCAGGAATCATAATTACGTATTGGCCTTGATGACCACTCATCAATGAAATATTTAAATCTTTATGTTTTTTTAACCAAAGACCTATTCCATATCCATCAAAATTATCAAGGAAAGGCTTCATAGATGATTTTACAAAAGTAGAATCGATAATCTGATTTCCATTCCAGTTGCCATAATTTAAATAAAGCTTTCCTAACCTAGAAAAATCACGTGCATTCGAGTGAAAACAACAAAAAGATTTAATATTTCCTTTCTTTTTGCTATCAACCTGCCAGTAAGCATCATTATCGGGGTTAATTTTGGACCAAATTTCATTTTCAAAAAATTTATCAATTTTAATTCCAGAAGCTCTTTCAATTAAAATTGATAAAAGCTGAGTGTTACCACTAGAGTAATGATTTCTCTCACCAGGTTTTTCAATAATTGGCTGATTTAACATTAGTTCTTCAACATCTGAAACAAAATACTGTTTAGCAACAGGGCTAAATGGATCAGAAGTACCCTCATCCCAGTCTAATCCGGACGTCATACTAGCTAGATCAATTACTCTAACATCATTCGCAAACTCTCCCTTAAGCTCGGGTATATAATCTATAACTTTATCATTAAGACTATTTATATATCCAAGTTCTACTGCTTTTCCCATCATGGCTGAAACAAGAGTTTTTGCCATAGAAAAAGAATTTGAAGATGAATTAGATGAATATCCTTTATAATATTTTTCAGCAATAATTGTATCCTTGTGGATTACAATATATGCAACGGTTCCAAACTCCTTATTTAATTCCTCAAATTCATTTGAGAAAGTATCAATTATATTTTCTCTTTCATTCCAAGGAGACTTTTCATCAGGAGCTTTGATGGTTTCATAATCAAAATATTTTAAATCATCAATAAAGACTGTTGTCTCACCATTTAAATATACTATTCGAACACCTTTAATAAAGTATTCTAGATTTAATGCATAGATTATAGAAAACATTATTGCAATAGTGATTGCTATGATCTTTATTTTTTTCATTTCTTATCAATTTGTGAGTCAACAATTTCAGTAAAAGTTTGTTGAGGCTCTAATTCTGGATCTTCTTTCTTTTTTCGGTTAATTGATCCTTGAATCATAATAAGCATTGAGGCAATAATTATTACTAACAGAACTTTTTCATCAACTATATTACTTTTTTGGATATCATAATCAGATATACTCAAAAATAAAAGTATTGTAATTAATCCTCTTGGAGAAAAATATAAAAGTGGTTTTGAGTCATCATCTGGCATCACAAGTGCTAAATAAAAATATCTTACCCCATACATTATAAGTAGAACTGTTGCTCCAATTATATATGGTTCAAACTCTACAAAACTTTCAAGTGGTATAGAGAAGCCAAAGAATAAAAAGAAAAATGTCCTTACTAAAAAGGTTGACTCTGCCGTTAATAGATGAAATTCATGAAGATCTGATTTTCCAACTTTATCAGTTTTTATGTATTTTTTTAAACTATCAGGTATAAGATTTGAAAAGTTTGAAAGAAATATTCCAAAAATAAAAATTAAAACTAAAGATGGAAGCTTTAAGAAATCTTTTCCTATTTCATACGATAATATTAAAAGTGCAAGTATTAGAAAGAACTTTACATGATGTTCAATTCTTTGGATAAGTTGAAATAGAAGATATGTTATAGCAATTGAAATTATAATTATTAAAAATATTTGACCAATTAATGTAAATATTGGCTCTAAACCTATCAGAGGTTCACCTTTTTCTGCTTGTCCTAGTGAATAGTAAAATATCATAATTCCCAATATATCTGAGAATGTTGATTCGTAAACTATAAATTCTTTATTCTTTGTTAATAATCCGTTTGCAGAAGGAATAGCAACTGCACTACTTATTATCGATAATGGGATTGCATAAATAACTGATGTTGGATAAGAGAGGCCAATTACTTCTCCAAAGAAAAGACTTACAAGTATTATGTTTATGAGAAGTATAAAGAAAGCAGCTAAAAACCCTTTTATTATAATTGATGTTTTTTCTTTTTTTATTTCTAATTCAAGAGCAGCTTCAAGAACAATTAAAATAAGACCTATAGTACCTAGAACTGGAACTAGACTATCTAAAAAATCAAAGTTTGAATATCCATAATATGATGATATCCCCCTTGCTACTATTCCTGTAAATACTAATAGTATAACAGATGGAAATTTCGTTCTTCTAGCGAATATATCAAACAGATACGAAAATATAATTAATAAAGGAAGTACTATTAATATTGAGCCAACATCCATAATTGCTAATTTAATGAAATTAATTCTATATGTTATTTAACAATTTTATATTTGTCTTATATTAATAACAGATATGAATACCTTTAAGATAGACAATGATATTTTAATTAATACCTATTCAAATTTTGAGAAAGATTCTGAAGACATATTGTTTAGTACTGATATTAATTTCATACAATTTCATTTTTGCTTAGAGGGTAAAATTTCATTTAGGTATAATAATGCAGCATATACACTTGATTTAAAAGAAAACAACTCAATAATTCTTTTTAACCCTTCTACTAATCTTCCAATTGATGCAACTCTAGAAAAAAAAACTAGATGTTTAAGTCTTTTAATTACTATTAAAAAATTTCATGGTTTGTTTTCAGAATTAACTGATAACATCTCATTTTTATCACAAGAAAATTCAGGTAAAAAATACTATAAAGAGAATGTAATTTCACCTCAGATTAGTACTGTTCTTAATCAAATAATGAATGAGAAATTGAGTGAAAATGTCAAGAATCTATATCTCAAAGGGAAAATATTCGAGTTATTAGGTATGTATTTTAATGAATCTAATGATATGGATATTGAGCAATGTCCATTTTTAGCCGATGAAAAGAATGTTGTAAAAATTAAAATGGCCAAAGAAATAATTATCAAAAGAATGACTGATCCTCCATCTTTAAAAGAGTTATCATCTGAAGTAGATATATCTCTTAAAAACCTAAAAGAAGGGTTCAAAGAAATATATGGATATACTGTTTACGGGTTCTTATTAGAATACAAAATGAATATAGCTAGCAAAATGTTGTCTACCAAAAACTACAATGTAAATGAAGTAGCTGACCAAATAGGATATAGTACCTCTAGTCATTTTATAAATGCTTTTAAAAACAGATTTGGTACAACTCCTAATAAATATCTTAAATCTATTTAAAGCTTGTTTTCAATTAAGTTTTTTGCATTATTTATACAATCACTTACAGATACTCCTAAATGATAATTCCCAATAATTGAAAAGTTAGAATTTTTATTCTCAAAGTATTTAATCTCATCTTCTAAACTTGATATCATCATTGAATACGATGGTATACCATTCTTCCATCTAAAATGCTTTATTAACTCAGGGTTTGAATTAATTTTGAATAGCTTAAAAATTTCATCTAATATTATTTTCTCAATTTTTTTAGGGGGTAATTCACATAATTCTTTTTGTCTTTTACCACCAACAAGTACTGTCATCAAAAATTTATCTTTCCCTGAAACATGACTAAAAATATTTGAGCTAAATAAAATACCAAGAAAACTTTTTCTATCTTCTGGTTTTGTTAACAATCCAAATCCATCTATCTCATTTTTAATATCTTTTTTATTAAACCCAAAATGAAAAACATCAATTGGATTATAATCAACTTTTGATAAAGCTTTTTTGATTCTATTATCAAAAATTATTTCTTTTAATGAATATGCTGGAATTGTAGATATAATATTTTTACATACTATGTCTTCTCTATTATTGAATGATATCTTATAAGAATTACTTTCCTTCTTTATTCCTTTGACTTTTGTTTCTAATAGTATTTGATTTTGAAATTTATCTGATAACAAGGATGTAATCTTTGAAAGTCCACCATCAAGAGTAAAGATTTTAGCAGGTGGAGTTTTTTCTTTTTTAAATAAACCAATAATTATACTACCAAATTTTTGTTCAAGCTTCCAAAGAATTTTAAGTGTATTTTTTGCACTCATTTTACTAGTGTCATCAGCATAAATTCCAGTTAAAAATGGTACAATAATCTTATTATGGAATTCATTACCAAATCTGGTTGAAATAAAATCTTTAACACTTGTATTAATTTTATGCCTAGAGATAAATATTTCAAAAAACACTCTAAATTTTGAATAAATACTTAAAATAGGGGTAGTTACAAAATCAAAAAAATTCATTGGAATTTTAGTAAGTCTATCATTTACTAATAAATATCTTTTTTTTATTTTTTCGTTATTTGCATAGATTAAATCTTCATGAACATTAAGATCTTTTAATAACTCAATAATAGCAGGATTATTGTCAAGTATTGTATTTGGTCCATTTTCACATATGTATCCACCTTCTAAACTTGTATTAATTATTCCTCCAGGTCTTTTATCACTTTCAACTATAATAAAATTTGAGGTTTTTTTGGATAAAAAATTTGCAGCACTTAAACCTGAAATACCACCTCCAATAATAACTGTATGTGTGTTCAAAGTACTAGTTTAATTTCTGATATAGTCTTTTGTCCAATTTGAGATTAATTCTGCCCAATTATCATCATCATTTAAACAAGGAACATAGTTATAATGAGTACCCCCAGCTTCAATAAAATCTTCTTTTCCTTCCATTGCAATTTCTTCTAATGTTTCTAGACAATCAGTTACAAAAGCAGGTGTTACAATTACTAATCTCTTCTTACCACTTTTTGCTAATCGTTCTAGTTCACTATCTGTATAGGGTTTTAACCAAGCTTCATTAGGAAGTCTAGATTGAAATGAATTACTAAACTTAGTTTTGTCGATATTGAGTTTTTCAATAACCTTATTTGTTGTTTCTAAAACTTGATGCTTATAGCATGTTGCATGAGCATTTGAAGACACATTACAACAATCTTTAGTTTTATAGCAATGGCTATTAGTAGGGTCAGAGATCTTTAGATGACTAATTGGAATTCCATGATATGAAAATAAAATATGATCATATTTTATATCTTTTATAGATTCTTCAATTTTGGAACTTAATAGATCTATATATTGTTGGTTTTTATAAAAAGGAGGAACAAAATTAAGTTCAATATCTGGAAAATTGTTAACTACTTCTTCTTTAACTTTCTCAGTAACTGTTTCATATGAGGACATTGCATAGTGAGGATAGAGTGGCATAACCAATATATCTTTAACTCCTTTTTGTGTTAATTCTTTCAGCCCTTTATTTATGCTAATTGAACCATACCTCATTGATAAGGCAACAGGTATATCAAGTAATTTAGTAACTTTTTCAAAAAGTCTTTTGGATAGAACAATTAGAGGGGAACCTTCTTTCCACCAAATTTTTTTATACGCTTGAGCAGATTTTCTAGGCCTTATATTTAGAATAACTAATTTGACTAGTATCCATCTAAATAAATAGCTTTTACCAATTACTCTTTCATCCATTAAAAATTCATCTAGATATTTTTTTACATCTGGTATTGACGTACTATCAGGTGAACCTAAATTTATCATTAGTAATCCTTTCATTATACAGTATTTGAATATGTTCCAATCTTTTGATCAATTAATGGATCAAATCTCATTGCAATGTTTCTTGTAAATAATCTTCCAGACTCATTTATGGTTATTTTATTATCATCAAAATCTAGAATTTTATCTGAAATAAAATCCTCCAAACTATCCTCTTTAAATTGTATAGAATTATAAAGTTCAGAATTAGTTAGATTATATTTCTTAGAAATAAGGTTGATATCAACAAAATAGTTACACATTATAGAATTAATAATTTCACGAATAATTTTTTGCTCTTTAGTTACAGAGTAACCTCTTAATACAGCTAAATTATTTTTCTCAATTGAATTTATATATTGACTGGCATTTTTAATATTTTGGATATATGCTGAATCTAGTTGAGAGATAGAAGAAGCTCCAAAAGCATACACTTGGCCAGTTGTTTCTAAAGTACAATACCCTTGAAAATTTCTATGAAGTTGTTTATTTTTCAATGCAATTGCAAAATCGTCATCAGGTTTAGAATAGTGATCCATTCCAATTGAAACGTATCCTGCATCAACTAATTTTTTGTATGCATTTTCATACATTAATGCTTTATCACTTGAACTTGGAAATCCAATATCTTCAAGAATTTTTTGTCTAGGAAGAATACTTGGGACATGAGCATATGAAAATGTAACTATTCTATCTGTATTTAATCTTATAGCCCTATCAACAGTTTTATCAAACCTTTTAGGAGTTTGATAAGGTAGCCCGTAAACTAAGTCAATGTTAGTTCCTGTGAACCCCTCATCACTAATTTTCTTGACTACATCTTCAATAGGGTGTTTAGATGGTTTTCTGTTAATCCCTTCTAGCACATCTAGTCTAAAGTCTTGGATTCCCAATGAAATTCTGTTAAATCCGAATTTTTTTAATAATTCAATGTGTCTAAATTCAATATGAGCAGGATTACACTCTATAGCCATTTCATAATTTGAAGCAAATTTAAAAGTATCAAAAAGCTTATTAGTGACCCTTTCTATAAACTTATAAGAAATTGCATTAGGTGTACCACCACCCCAGTGAACTTGAGTTAATATTCTAGTTGAGTCAATTTTTTTTGAAACATAATCGATTTCTTTTATTAGAGCATCTATATATCTTTCAAGAAATGGTTTAGTAAACCCTGTTTCAGTAGTACAGCCACAAAAATGACATATTTGAGGACAAAAGGGGATATGAATATATACTGAAATATTTTGGGGAAATTCATTATTTGAAACAATAATTTTTTCCTTAAAGTCATCATTCGTAAAGTTTGTATCAAAAAAAGTAGCAGGGGGATATGATGTATATCTTGGACCTGTTGAGCTATATTTCTTTAATAATTTTTCATTTATTTTCATAATGATTATCTTTTCCAGTCTTTATTTTTAACCCATTCAACAACAAACTGAACTTTTTTATAGTCTATGTCAGGAAGAAATCCATGACCCAAATTAAAGATCCAGTTATGATTTTGGCTGCCAAAATCAACCAAACTATTTAAATAATTTTCTATTACATTATAATCTTCATAAAAAATTCTTGGATCCATATTCCCTTGAATCCCAATTTTATTGTTAAGAATATTTCTAGCATGACTAATTGATGAATGCCAGTCTATACTAACAAAATCACACGTGCCCTCTTCAATTTTAGAAATACCATTTCCATAATCTTTAGGAAAAAAAATTGTTGGACAATTATTTTCTTTTGCTGCATTCAAGATTCTTTTAGAAAAAGGTAATATTAGGTCAGTATATAATTCATATGGAATGGATCCACAATATGTCTCAAAAAGTTGAAAAACATCAATTCCTGATTTACATTGATTTTCAACATAGTCTATTGATGATTCTGTAATCTTTTCTAGAATTTTTATGCTTTCACTTCTATTTTCATAAAGAAAACGAATGGCTTTCTTCATGTGATCTTTTGATCCCTCAGACTTGAACATAAACAAGAAAACTGTAAGCGGACCACCGCAGAAACCAATTAGAGGAATGTTATTGTCTTTATCAATTTTGACTTGTTTAATGTTATTATATATATAGTTTAGTTTACTCGGATCAAATTCTAAATCTTGAGATTTTGACTCCATATCTAATGGATTTTTGAAAATTGGGCCTGTTTTTTGAAATTCTACATTAAGTCCCATTGCATGTGGTATAACAAGAATATCACTAAATAAAATAGCAGCATCAACTGATAGATCTTGAATTGGAAGTAGTGTAACTTTAGAAGCTAGTTTTTTATCATTCATTAACTCATGAAAAGAATAGCTTTCTTTTAGCTTCATATAATTTGGAAGGATTCGACCAGCTTGTCTCATAAACCAAATTGGTGGTCTTTCTGTTTTTTCTCCTTTTAGTGTTTTTATTAATAAAGATTCCATTAAATTATTTTTTTAAGTGAGTTAAGATTACTATCTATTATTTTATTAATATCATCTTCATCAATTTTACTAGAAAGAAAAAGACATTCATATTGAGAGGGGGGAAGATAAACTCCCATCTCTAGCATTGATTTAAAATATTTTGCATAAAGATTAGTATCACAATTTTTTGCATCATTAAAATTTTCAATACAATCTTTTTTTGAAAAAAATAATGTCATCATTGACCCAACTCTAGCTATGTTAGCATTAACACCTGTTTCTTTAATATTAGAGCTAATACCATCATGAATCCTTGCGGAAATGTTTTCTAATTTTTTATATATATCATCATTTAACCTGGTTAAAACACTTAACCCAGCAGACATGGCTAAAGGGTTTCCTGATAATGTGCCTGCTTGATAAACAGGACCATCAGGAGCAACATGATCCATAATTTCAGTACTTCCACCATAGGCACCTGCAGGTAATCCACCACCAATAATTTTTCCAAGCGTTGTTATATCAGGTATAACATTATAAAGTTCTTGAGCACCACCTCTTGAAACTCTAAATCCACTCATAACTTCATCAAAAATTAATAGTGAATTGTTTTCTTTGCAAATAGACTTTAGCTCTTTAAGAAATCCATTTTTAGGTATTACTAGCCCCATATTTCCAGCTATAGGCTCAATAATAACTGCAGCTATCTTATTTTGATTTTTATTGAAAAGAGTTTTTACAGATTCAATATCATTAAACTCTGCAACTAATGTGTCTTTTGCAATATTTTCCGTTACACCCTGACTATCAGGTTTACCTAGAGTCATAGCACCTGATCCAGCTTTAATAAGAAAGCTATCAAAATGTCCATGGTAATTTCCTGAGAATTTTATAATTAAATCCTTTTTTGTATATCCTCTGGCTAATCTTATTGCACTCATTGTAGCTTCTGTTCCAGAGCTAACCATTCTTACTTTTTCAATTGAAGGAACCATTTCAATTATTTTAGATGCCATAGTTGATTCAATTTCAGTAGGTGCTCCAAAAGTTGTTCCAAGCTTTGAAGAACTAATAATAGAGTCAACAGTCTCTTTGTCTGCATGACCAAATATTAGAGGTCCCCAAGAACCAACACAATCAATATATTTATTCCCATCTATATCGAACATTTTACTTCCATTTCCACTTTCAAAAAATACAGGAGTAGAGTTTACGCTTCTAAATGCTCTAACTGGGGAATTGACACCTCCAGGTATAATTTTTTTTGCTTTGTTATATGCTGTCTTACTATTAGTAAACATCTTTGTTATTTAGTTTTTTAGCAACATCAATTGCGCTATAAGTTATAATTGCAGTTGCACCTGCTCTTTTAATTGAGAATAAAATCTCCATTATTAGATCTGTTTCATCAATTAGATTATCTTTTCCTGCAGACTTTATCATTGAGTATACCCCACTAACATTGTATGCTATAATTGGAATATTGAAATTTTCTTTAATCTTACTTATAATATCTAGATAGGATAATGCAGGTTTAACTATCACCGCATCACATCCTTCATTAATATCTTGTTCTATTTCTCTTATAAATTCGATAGAGTTTTTATAGGACATTTGATGAGTCTTTCGATCCCCATTCTCTAGAGAGTTATCTACTGCACCTCTAAAAGGTCCATAAAATGAAGAGGCATATTTTACTGAATATGGAAAAATAGGGATTTTTTCAAATCCATTTTTATCTAAAATTTCTCTTATTGCTGCTGTCCTTCCATCCATCATATCTGAAGGTGCTATAATATCTGCTCCTGACTTTGCAAGAGTAAGCCCTTGATTACATAATGTTTTAACCGTCTTATCATTATCTACATCATTATTTTCTATTGTTCCACAGTGACCATGTGAGGTATAACTACAGTTACATAGATCGGCCATTATTAAGATATCAGTACTAAATTTTTTTTTGATCTTTTTTATTGCAAATGGGATTATGCTATCTTCACTACAAGCTATACTTCCGTCATTATCCTTCTTATCAGAAATCCCAAACAATAGAATGGATTTAATTCCAAGCTTAATAAGTTCATCACATAACACTAAAACATTATCAACAGAAAGACGATACTGTCCTGGTAATGATTTAATTTCTTCTTTGATATTTTCTCCCTCACAAATAAAAATAGGGTAGATTAAATCAGAAATATTCAAATGAACATCTTGAACAAGAGATCTTATATTATTATTATATCTAAGTCTTCTTAATCTAGATTTAGGATAATTCATAGTTTAAATTTTTATTTAAAAAGTCAATAATGGAATTGCTTATTCCTTCATATGATTGCATTTTAGCTGTTATGAGTGGATTGTATCCCTTACTAATAATATGCTTAGAAGTTGTTTCTCCAATACTGATAATATTATCCTTTAATTCATATTTGTCAATAAAAGAATCAAATGTAGATGGGCTAGTAAAAACGACATAAGTAGGTTCATCATCAAGCTTTTTTATTATTTCATTTTGTTTGATTTGAATGGCATCAGTCCTGTAAACAATTTTTTGTTCAGTATAATTATACTTAGATAAACATTCGTGAAGATCTTTTTTTGCAAGGTTTCCCTGAACTAATAATATTTTAGCTTTTTTATCAATGTTTAATCCCTTTATTTCTTCACACATAAACCTGGAATAATTTCTTTTTACAATAAAGTATGGAGTCAATTTATTTTCAATGAGTGATTGCGCAGTTTTATTTCCAATGCAAATAAACTTTAAATTACTATTGATTTTGGAGTTAAGATTTTTAAGAAAATATCTTACTCCATTTTTGGAAGTAAATATTATATATTCATAATCATTACTTTCTATTTGATTATCAATTTTAGAAATAGAAATCATAGGGTAGTGGAAGACACTAACCCCCATACTCTTTAGCTCTTCAAAGTTGAAGTCAACTTCTTCACCAGTTATAATTATATTTTTAGCTCTATCCAATAGATATATCTTTAATTACTTCTTGCGCGCCAGATTCAAGAATCTTATTTGCTAATAATAATCCAATATTTACATCGTCTTTAATATCAGTTTCTACACTATCTCGAAAAACAGTTCTTCCATCTAATGAAAGAACTGTTCCAGTAATTTTTTTCTTATTATCTAAAATATTAGAGAATGCCCCAATAGGTGAATTACATCCACCTCCTAACTCATTCATAAAAGATCTTTCATAAAATGTACACTTATTAGTATTATCATGATTAATATTTGAAACTATATTATGAATTTCAGATCTTCCTTTTTTGGTTTCAATTGAAATAGCTCCTTGCCCTGGAGCACATAACATTTCGTCTGAATCAAAGTAAGCTGTAATATAACTTTCAAGTCCTAGTCTTTCAATACCTGCTGCTGCCATTACTAATCCATCAAACTCACCTTTAGTCATTTTAGAAATTCTTGTATCAACGTTTCCTCTTATATCTTCAACTTTAAGTTTTGGATTCATACTTAGAAGTTGAGCCTTTCTTCTTAGGGAAGAAGTTCCTATTTTATTATCTGAGGTAAATTCTGAAAGCTTTTTTTTCTTATTACTGATAAATACATCTTTGTGGTTCCCCCTTTCTAGGATAGCGGATGTTATAATTTCAGGATTATTTTCTACAGGCAGATCTTTTAAGCTATGAACTGCAATATCAATTTCATTATTTAATAGCTGTTCTTGAATTTCTTTTACAAAAAAACCTTTGTCTAGATTTCTATCTAGATTTCTATCTTGAATTTTATCACCTTTTGTTTTTATTTGAATTAACAAGAAGTCTAATTCAGGATAAATATTAGATAGTTTGTCTTTTACCAAGTTAGATTGATAAAGTGCAAGCTTACTTGATCTAGTTCCTATTTTAATCATCAAGAAAGATTTGATTAATTATTCCAATTGCTTTTTCATCCTTACCATTTTTACTAGCCTCTTTGATTTTCCGTATTAAATTATCAGAGAACTTTTCATAAACCTTATTAAGTCGTTCATTAAATCCATCAGAATCTAATATGCTTATATTAGAACCATTTGAGGATGAGTTAACATTTTCGAGTGTTTCGTCAACAATAATGTTTTTTATTTGCTTTTTAATAGATAGTATAGACGGTCTTAGTTGACGTGAATTTGTCCAATCATCAAACTCAGATAAAAAATCTTCAATGAACTTCTCAGCTTGTAATATTTGAGATTTTCTTTTTTTATAGTTAAGGTTTACTACATCCTTAAGGTCATCAACATTAATTATTTTAACGTTTGATATATCTTGGCAATCATTTGGAATATTTCTAGGGACAGACAAATCGATAATCAATAAATCTTTGTCTCTTTTTCCGGTAATTTCATCTAATTCATTTTTTGAGATCAAAGCTTCTTTAGATGATGTAGAAAAAATAGCTACATCTACTTTTAATAGTTCCTTTTTAAAAGCCTCAAATTTTATTGCATTAATATTTAATGATTTCGCAAATTCACTAGACTTTTTAAATGTTCTATTTGCAATCTTGATGTTTGTATAATTTTTTTGATGAAGATGTTTTATAGATAATTTGGAAGTCTCACCTAAGCCAACACATAAAAATTCTGGATTATCGATCTTTAACGTTTTGTGAATTTTTTCAACTGCCGCATAACTAACTGATAAAGCTCCTTTGTCAATTTTTGTATTAGTCCTTATAAACTTGCCAGTTTCTAGTGATTTTTGAACCATTCTGTTTAAAATTGGTCCAAGCATTTTATGCTTATATGAAAAATCATATGAATTCTTAAGCTGTTCAACAATTTGAAACTCACCAATTATCATTGACTCAAGACCACATGCTAATCTAAATAAATGCTTTGAGACATTATACGATCCAGTTTGCTTGATTAAATATGGGGAAAGACTCTCTTTGAAATTTCTAAATTCAGCAAGTTCTTTAACTATACTGTGAATAAACTTACTCTCTTGTCCTATATGATTTTCAAACTCAAAGTATATCTCTGTTCTATTGCAGGTAGAAATTAGCATTAAGCCTTCTACACCAATATGCTTTTTCAATAAATTGTGAAAGACAATTTTTTGTGCATCATCAAGATAAAACTTTTCTCTAAGTTCTATTGGTGCAACTTTATAATTAAGACTTATTAAACCAACCAAATTTTACTTAATTTCTGCAAATTTAAATTTAACAAATTTAGGAATAATAACGCTAAAGGTTCTAAAAGTATAGCCAGGAGTTCCCTTGTCTAATATAGAATAATTCTAAATAACTAATAATAAATATCGTTATAGGTTCATAACAATTTCTTATTCAATAATTCTGGATTTTAAATCACCAACAAGTACGGGGCAAGAGGAGTATTTCCCAAATAGAAGATACCTTGATTTAGCAATTAAATCGTATATAAAATTTGATATAAAAGAAGGAAAAACTATTAATAATAATCTAATTAATAATAATCTTTTAATTTTCTTTAATATGTAACTCACTGCCTTGCTTTTCTGTAGAATTCCTCCATCTTTGAGAATTACTGCAACTGAGTCAACTTTTGTTACCTCTATATAGTTTGTTTTTGTAAAATTACTTTGCAGGTTTGTTACTTTAAAATTAAAATTCTGATCTTTTTTTAAAATCCATCTAATAAAAAAGTTACACAGTACACATACTCCATCGTAAATTATTATTTCATGTTTTAATTCTTCCATCAGAGTTTAACTTCTATTGTAATATATGAATTTTTAGGAGGTGATGGAATTATACCTGGTCCTGGATATCCTGTTGCTCTCCTTGTAAAATATATTTCATCAAATAAGTTATTTATACCTGCCTCAAATTTAATATTTCTTAGCCTGTAAGAAAATGATAAATCTGAAATCTCATAAGATGGAATTTCTCCAATAACCCCACTTAAGTTTCCATCTACAGCATTTGAAGAGTCTGTAAATTGATTAGATAAATAAGAATATTGAAAATTAATTGCAAAATCTTTATATCCAAATTTTAGTCCGGTTTTAAAATTACTTTTTGGCACAAATTCAACTTGCTTTCCTGTTATTCCTATTTCAACTGACTTTAGATACTTGGATTCGATATAGGAATAATTAAGAAACAGATTAAGATCAATAAAATCATTTTTAAATAAGATTTCATTAATATCAAAGTCAAAGAGTGACTCTATTCCAAGTATTTGCGCATTACCGACATTCCCTCTTTCACTCTTAACACTTCCATCCCTATATGCTTTTTGTATAAAACCAATTCTGTCGCGATACATAAGTGCAAAAACACTTGAGTCAAAAGAAACTTTTCTCTTAAGATTACCCCTTATTCCTAAATCAAACGTAAAACCTTTCTCATCATCAATATCAGGATTTATTGAATATGCAGGGTTTATAATACTTATATCTGCAAATGTTACAGACCTAAAGTTTTGACTGAAATTTGTATATAATTCAGTATTGTTATTCTTGTAGCTAAGTCCTAATCCTAGTAATAAAAAACTTCTCTTTTTAGTATCATTTTCATTAAAAATTTCATTATAAATTGTATTTCCAGCTGCATCCAAATTTATTCTTCTGTAGTAACCATCTAAACTTGTTTTAATATTCTCAAATCTGAAACCTGGAGTTATAGATAGCTTCTCACTTACATAAAATATATTTTCTCCAAAAATTGCAAGATTATAATTAGGGTAACTATATTCAGATTGATTCACATAATTTGGAAAATTTCCATAATCAAAATTAAAATCAGCCTTTCTAGATGAGCTTCCAGGTCCTTGCACACTTTCAGAATATGAATTGTAATATTTTGCACCAAGGAGTAGATAAGATTTCTTTTTAAAAACTTTATAATTTGTAAGGTATCTAGACTCAAATCCAAAATTCTTAAACTCTCCTTTTATCAAATCTCTTTCTTCTCCAAAATCAATTTGATCTACTCTATTTGTCCTAAATCCAAGAGCATTCCTTTTTGCATCAAGTCCAAAGAAACTTAAACTAAAATTTGTATTTTCAGATATTTCAAGAAAATATTTCATATTAAATAGAAGCCACTTAACTTCAAACCAATTTCTTTCTCTATTGCTTTGATATGGGTCCGATTCAAACATTCTGTCTGATAAACCACCTGCTTGATGAGCAAGATATTCTAGATAGGTTATTTCAGTTGTCAACCTAGACTTATCACTTAAATTGAAATTTAAGTTTTGATAGGTATTTATTGATTCATATTCAGAATTTGGTCTAAAACCATCACCTTTTTTATAATTAATATATCCATAATAGCTTAATTTTTCATTACTTGAACTTAAACTCGTAAAGTTTGTAAATAAATTATTTGAACCTGTTGTATTACGAGTAATTAGATCAAAATTATCATTAGGTTTAGGTTTTTTAATTTTAAAATTAATTAGACCACCAAACTGAGTCCCATATTGAAGAGATGCAGCACCTCTTATTATTTGGATCTCTTCTAGTCCTTCAGCAGGAGGCGTGTAATAACTTTCAGGATATCCAAGTGCGTCGGCACTTATATCATAATTATTTTGTCTAGTATTAAAATTCGCAGTTCGGTTTGGATTCAAACCTCTTCCTCCAATATTTAACTGTAATCCAGCATCATCATTTTGATATATATTAAGACCAGGAATTTGATTATAAATTTGACGTGCATTATTAGATGCTAAATTAGCCATAGAGACATCCAATAGTATCACTTCATTTTTTTTTCCAGCATATATTCTTGTCCCTTCTATATCTTCCATTCTCTTAATTTGAAAAATCTTTTTCAAATTTGCTCTAACAATAACTTCACTAAGTGTTTCAACTTTAGGAATCAATCTGATTTTTCTAGATTCATTTAAAACAGAAAGATTGGGATTATATAGATTAGATAATAAGTTATAGCCTTCAAGGTAAAACACAACTTCAGTTTCATTAGAATTAATATCTATTTTAAAATTTCCATTAATATCACTGTATGAAATTTCATTCGTATTTGAATTAAAAACAGTAACATTAACAAGAGGTAAGTCGCTATTGTTGTCAAGAATTATTCCATCTAACGATGCTTGACTCATTAGATTATTACAAATTAGAATTAGTAATATATTAAAAGCCTTTAATTTCATCCTCTAAATTAGTTATCCATTTTTTATTTGAAAACCCTCTTTTTTCTTTCATTAAATCAACAGTTCGGATCAATAAATCTCTTACTCAACCTTCCATTTAACGTAACAAAACTTTCTGCATAAACTTGAACATTATTTAGCCCATTTTTGTTATAATAATCACCAATATAATGAGCATACTCAAGAATAAAGTCTGGTTGAAAGCTCATTTGTCTTTCCTGGAATTCAGTTAAAAACTTATCATTTGTAACATAGAATGATTCTGAAGTTTTGCTATCTACAACCTTGAACTCTGTAAATCCCTTTTTCTCAATTAGCATAACTCTCCAAGAGAATCTATATCCTTGTTCATTCCAAAATAATTCTCCAGGATATAGAAAATATCTAAAAGGAAAAAGTAGTTGTATGGAAAAGAAAACTATCATTAAAGTCTGAACTACTTTAGTATTTCTATAATTATAAACTTTAATACTTTTTATTTTATTTAAAGGGTTTTTTATAATTGCGAAAGTTCTATCTAAAATCTTTTTATGGGTTTCTGGCTCGAAAAAAATTATTGAACATGTAATCATTATATAAGGAAACATACCGATTGATGGAAATAAAATAGCTGTCATAAAATGAAATAAGACAACTAGAATAAATCCAAAAGGCCTAGTTTTCTTGTTTAGTAAAATAAATGCAATCAATAAATCATAAAACATTCCAGACCAACTAAAAAATATATGAATCCAATCCATTTGAAATATTGTATTACCAAGAATAGGTAAGTCATATTTTGAGGTTAACCAAATTTTCAGTGGTTGTGCTTCTAATAACCAATCACTATTTATTTTTGCAATTCCTGCATAGAAATATACAATACATATCATAAGCTTTAAAGCATCTACATTCCACTTTGGAATTAATTTAAATGACTTATTTCTAATGAAGCTATCTAAAGAATAGCTTGCATTTGCAGGTAAAAAAATCATTAGAAAACTTATAAGACTTACTAAATAATAGTGATTAAGGTAAGTTGTCTTATCCATTAACTCTATATATGTAAAGCTTAGGAAAAGTAAAATCACTGAATATCTATATTTATATCCAATTGCAACAAAAAAAGATGAAATGGCACAAACTAAAAAAATCAAATAAGTGTAATTATCAATTGGTTTTACCCATTCAAACCCCAAATATGAAAAATGAAATGAAGGCTGCAGATATAATGATTCTATCCATCCTTTTGACCAAATTCTAATAACACTATACAGCATTAAAAAACCAAAGCCTAGACGAAAAATTGCTAGGCTTGAAGAATCTTGTTTTTTATTTAAATATCTATAAATATTCAATATATCGTATTCGATTAATCCCCATCTGCATCAGTATAATCTACTGCAATATTAAAATTAGATAACATGTCAGTCTTTAAATTTACAACAATAGTTTGAAGTGCATCAAAAGCTAGAAGCATTAAAGTATTATTGTCAGCTATTTGATCAATAAAATTATCTTGTAAACTATCTAAGCTAACTTTAGCTTCTTCTAATTTTGTTTCTACTGTTGGTCCAATTTCAGTTTCTAAATAATCTAAATATGAGCTATAACTTGGACCTTTAACACCTTCTGAGTTTGATCCTGTGAAAAATTCTGTTGCTGCTTGTCGTGCTTCTAGAACTAACGTTTTTGATAAATTTCCAAAACCATTTTTAGAGTAGTAATAAGCCTCAATTTTTTCAGGAAGGGGTAAGGATGAAAATCTTCCAGCTGGAATACCAATTTTATTAGTTCTTAATCCTTTTTCAAAATAATAAACAAAATCATTTACCATCATATTAAATGCTGAGGTAGCAGTATTTTCTGTAGAAGTATTAAATGTTTCTTTGTATGAACTCCAGTCCTCTACTACTGAATTTGTTACATCACTCATTAAATTTCCTAAAGTGCTTAAATAGTTACCATATTTTGAGTTTGAAGAATAAAGTTCTATTACTGCATCTTTATTTTCTGCAATTCCGTGCATCATATAATCTAAACCAGGAAAACCTTGAGCTGCCCAGTCATTAGGATTAGATAGATCTGACTGTTCTATGTCAATATTATTATCTATTCTCTCTTTGCTTGCAGGATAAGTATTCATTTTGAGATTGTACATAATCTCTTCTGCTTTACTAATATTAAACATTTCAACATACTGCCATTTTTTATATGCATCAATCCAATCATTTTGAAGTAAATCATAATTATCAGAGTTTGGATTTGACTTAAATGTTTCTATGCTATTTTTTAAATTATCCATGGATGACTTAAAAATAGTATACCTGGGGATAATTATATTTTCAGAATAGTTTGAAAGAATAGTACCTCTATCAAATGTCTCATTTTGACTAGATGTATTTGTTGATGTAGTTCCACTAGAGTATTCGTTGAGATTCCACTAGTTGATGTTTGTTGACGCATCAGTACTTGAAATTTGTTGATCAACTTCTGAAATAGATTGATTGATCATTTCATCTGATTCTTTACTACAAGAAACAACTATCAATATGCCTAATAATATTTTTATGTATAAATTCTTCATTTTATTAAATTATAAAATCAGTGGGATTGTGATCCCACTGATTAGAAAAAAACTCACCTATTGAAAATAATAACCTAGTATAAAAATTATATTCCAAATTTTGTTTTTACTTCATCTCTTATAGACTCTAAATCTGAATTTTGAACAGTCCAGAAATTATCCATTAATGCTAAAAAAGCATTTACTTCTGAATTAGTAAAGTATGGATTATCAGTTCCATCATTAGTAAATTGTAGACTCATTACAAATCCATATGCTTCTGATAATGCATGAAATGCATCTGCAGTATTTCCTGCATCAATCTTAGTCATATAGCCAT
Source organism: Candidatus Marisimplicoccus framensis (assembly GCA_905182065.1). Lineage (GTDB taxonomy): Bacteria > Bacteroidota > Bacteroidia > Flavobacteriales > Flavobacteriaceae > Marisimplicoccus > Marisimplicoccus framensis. The sequence goes on along the minus strand of CAJIZN010000001.1, from coordinate 259,326 downwards.
TTAAGTAATCTACTGCTTTGTAACCAATAACTTTAGATAACTCTTTTTTGATTATTGTAGCTTGCTCATCTCTTTTGTCATATTGATTTGCAACAATATATGCTCTACCTCTTCTAAATGCATCAAATACCTGAATCCCTATTCCTGGTTGATTACTAGCATTTATTTTTTTGAAATATTTATTTAAAGTTGTTCCATTTCCAGTTGGGCTCAATCCAAGATCAATCTTGTAGCGTCTTCTTCTTGTCCATATAAATATCCAAAACCTTCATCCCATTTGTGCTCCATATCTGTATAATCTTTCCCAGACGATAATGTTTGGCTGTTGTTGTCTGCAATTCTAGTTCCAGAATCTAGTTGGTAAGGTGTTATGTAGTTATTTATTATTTGATCTACATTCATAGCTCCAATAATACCTTTAATAAATGTTTGGTCAATTTCGTGACCTTTAGCATTTACATGAATAGTTCTTGTCACATCAGTTAATACTCCTGCAGTTCCATTTGAAGCATCAACTGCCCAGTTTGGAATTACATTATCAGCAAAGTCAGTTATCATTGCATCAAACATTGGCTTAACAGTAGCTGAAGCATATTGAGATCCAGCAGTTTTGTTACCCATTTTCTTTCCAGATGTATTTAGTGACGCATCTGCAAATCCTGTTCCGTCATTGAACATTTCTAATAATTTTGCTTTGGTGAAAGTGTTTGTATTTAAAGCTGCATAAAGTTCATCAGCCATTTTAAGTCTAGAAGTTTGTCCAGAATAAGAAACTGTAGATTTTCCAGCTCTTGCATATTCATAAGAATAAGGAATTTCTACTGTTACTGTTTGAGTAATGTAGTGTACAGGGATTTCGACTACCTGAGTTTCAGTTACTGTTATATATTCAGTTTCGGTTATAGTCTCCGTAATGTATTGAATATCGTCTTCTTTCGCACAAGATGAGATCAATATTAATGCAGTTAATGTAATTGGTTTATAGTTGTAATTTTTCATTTGGTAATTGTTTAATTGGTTAAAAAAAACGGTCCTAAAAAGGTTTATGGTTAATTAATAATTGATTTCTAGTTTAGAACCGTTCTAAATAATTTTTGGCTAATATAAAAATTAATTTAGAATTATTCTAAATAGGATTATTTTTTTTTTTAATATTGTGCTTTAAATATTTAATGATGAAAAAAATATTATCTCTTTTTGCAATCTTTATCATAGGTTGTGCTGAAAACCAAACAGAACAAGTAGTAAACATTTACAGTCAAAGACATTATGATGTAGATCAAATACAATATGATAATTTTGAGAAATCAACAGGAATCAAAGTCAATGTTATCAAATCTAATGCAGATGAATTAATTCAAAGAATGCAAAATGAGGGAGATAATAGCCCAGCTGATTTATTTATTACTGTTGATGTTGGTAAACTGTGGCAAGCTTCAAATATGGGTCTTCTTCAAAAGTATCAAGATGAATCCTTAACAGATGGAATTACAGAAAGTCTATTAGATAAAAACGGATTCTGGATTCCTGTAACTTACAGGTCTAGAATTTTAGTTCATAGTAACGAGAGAGTACAAAAAGGTGAACTTAGTACTTATGAAGATTTAGCAAATGATAAATGGAAAGGAAGATTATTAGTAAGATCTTCTTCTAATTCATATAACCAGGCACTTTTATCTTCATTAGTTGGAAATCTTGGGGATGAGGCAACTAAATCATGGACTGAAGCTGTTGTTTCAAACTTTGCAAGAGATCCAAAAGGAAATGATCGTGATCAAGTTAAAGCAATTGCAGCTGGTCAAGGAGATGTAGCTATTGTTAATTCTTATTATATAGGCCTACTTCTTTCATCCGAAAATAAAGAGGAAATTAATGCAGGTAAATCAGTTTCTGTCTTCTTCCCGAATCAAGGGGAAGGTCAGAGAGGATCTCATATTAATGTTTCAGGAATTGCTTTAGCAAAAAATTCTCCTAATAAATCTAATGCTTTGAAGCTTATCAGATATTTGACAACAGATGAAGCACAAGAAACGTATGTAAACAATACATATGAATATTCTGTAAAACCTGATATAATGCCAAACAAAATAGTAAGTGATTGGGGAAGTTTCAAAAAAGACACTCTAGATCTAAACATGCTTGGTATTAAAAGGAATGATGCAATTCGTATATTTGACGCTGCAGGTTGGAAATAAAACCTAATGCTTCATATGTATGAATGTTAAAATATCAACATCACTTATTTCATTATTTTTAATTTTACCTCTTGTCTATCTTCTATATAGTGTAGTTGGTTTAAGTTTTGATAATTTTACATACCTATGGAATAATCTCCTTTTAGGATACTCATTAAATACATTATATCTTGTTTTTTTAACAGTTTTTTTTTCTCTAATTCTTGGTATCGTCCCTGCCTGGTTGATATCTACAAGGAAGTTTACAGGTAAAAAATTTTTTGACTTAGTTCTTTTTCTTCCACTAGCAATACCATCATATATTATGGCATTCACTTATAGTGACCTGTTAAGTTATACTGGACCTTTTCAAAGTTATATTAGAAACTTCTATCCTAATATTTATGAATATGTAAATGTAGATTATCTTCAAATTGAAATTTTAGCTTTTTTAATGGCTCTAGTTCTTTATCCATATTTATATACTGCATGTAGAATCTCTTTTTCTCTTCTAGGTTCAAACTATATTAACATCGCCAAAAATCTAGGCATGTCTCAATTTCAAACTTTTTTTAAAATTATAATTCCTATATCCAGAGTATCTATATTTTCTGGACTCTTTTTAATAGTCATGGAAGTACTTAATGAGTATGGTGCGGTAAAATACTTTGGAGTGAACACTTTCACTAGTGGAATTTTTAGATCCTGGTACTCGATGGAAGATGTAAATACTGCATCAATATTAGCCGTTTGTCTACTTTTAATAGTATCTATATTTTTTATTCTTGAAAGATACTCAACATCAAAATACAGATATAATTATAAATCTAATGATAGTGTTTCGGGTAATTATTCTACAAGTAGATTATCTTATATATACATTTATATAATATGTTTATTCCCTTTTGTATTAGGATTTTTTGTGCCAGTAATCTATATAATTAATAATGTTCTTAAGACAATTAATATCATTGATTTTGAAGAATTATTATTGTTATCATTTAATTCGTTTTTTTTAGCCTTTATTTCTTCTATTATTATAGTTTCCATAGCTATATTTTTTCAATTCATTAAAAAAATATCAAAAAGTAAAACTGTTTTTTTCTTTAGTGAGATAGTATCCCTTACATATGCACTTCCTGGAGCTGTGATAGCTTTGTCTTTAATTATCTTTTTAGCTTTTATTTCAAAAATGATTGGAGTGTCAATTGTATTTGGTTCAGTGGTTATTCTGATTTATGCATATGTAATGAGATATATGGCTGTCGGTATTTCACCACTTAGATCTAGCTTTGACAAGCACCCAGATTCATTTGATGATACAGGAAAAAATCTAGGTATGAGTAACTTTAAACTATTTAAAAAAATTCATTTACCTATAAATAAAACATCAATTTACATTGCTTTTATTCTTTGCTTTGTTGATATAATTAAAGAGCTACCAATAACTTTAATTCTTAGACCTTTCAACTTTGATACCCTAGCTGTTAAGACTTATGAATATGCAATTGAGGAAATGATTGCAAAATCTTCCATATACTCATTAATAATTATTTTATTAGGTGCTATTTTATTAATATTTTTGAGAAAAATCATAAATAAAAGTATAGATGTATCTTAACATTCAAAATCTTGTGAAATTTTACAATAAAGAAAATCCTTTAATTAAGGATCTAAACTTTACTGTAAATAAGGGTGATTTTGTCTCATTTATTGGTGAAAGTGGTTCTGGAAAAACAACTTTTCTTAAGTGTCTGGCAGGTTTAGAGGATATAAACTCAGGTAAAATCTCTCTTAATGATAGAGTATTAAACGATAAGGATACTTCTGTGAAACCCAACTTAAGAAAAATTGGGTTTATTTTTCAAGATTATCCATTGTTCCCTCATCTTAATGTTATTGAAAATCTGAAGATAAATCTTGATGAAAAATATGAGATTAATTTAGATTACTATATAGGGTTAACAGGCTTGACTAATCTTTTAAATAGATATCCACATGAACTATCTGGAGGTGAACAGCAAAGAGTTTGTATTACTAGAGCTCTCATTAGAGAGCCAGACCTTCTTTTAATGGATGAGCCTTTTAGCAACCTAGATTCAAGTATCAAATCAAAAATCCAAAGTGAAGTTTATAAAATTTTAAAAAAAACCAATACAACAACTATTCTTGTTACCCATGATATTAAAGATACATTTGATATATCAGATAAAATCCTTGTTTTTAAAGCTGGGATTGTTCAGCAGTATGACCAGCCCGAAGAGATGTATTGTAATCCAGTAAATTGTTACTGTGCAAAAATTTTAGGGGATTTAAACAAAATACAAATCGATGGAAAGGAATTTTATGTTAGGCCTGAAAAAATTAATATTGTCGAAAAGTCAGAATATAAGTTTAACATTGAAAAAATATCTTTCGTTGGAAAAGAATATAAAATAAAAGGAAACTTAAACGGTGATGAGATGTACTTTTATAATTCAGACCCGATTAAAAATAAAGATGAGATTTTCATTGATTTCAACAAAAATGATCTTCTTGAGTTTGATAAAAGATGCAGTAATTTTTTCACAGAAAACAATCAATAGCGTTATTTATACTCATTATAAATTACTGTAAATGAGTAATTTATAATCATTCTAAAAGTTATTTATTATAATTTTGTAATAAATATTTGAAAATGATACAAACAGTTAATACATGTATAAATTGTACAAATATGACAGAGTCATTATTGTGTGCAAAACATAATATCGAAGTTGAAGCTAACAATATTTGTGGAGATCACGTTGTTAAGGGATAGTTTATTCTTTACTTCTAAGTAAATCACATATGCTTTATTAGTTGACTAATTATCTAGTTCTCTAATTTAATTCCTTCTGTATTTAATTTTCCAGTTTAATTTATTGGTTAAAACTTTAATATATTTACTTTATAAAGAGATAGGTAATTATGTTTAAAAATAAAATGTCATTGAGATTAAGAATTTTTATCTCAATGATATTTCTAGTTTTTACCGCTATACTTCTTATTCTAGGTTCAACATATTATCAATATAGAACAGAATCTGACCAGTATAATTCTTACAGGCAAGAGAGAAAAGAAAATCAATTAAAAAGGCAGATTAACTATATAGTTAATAAGTACAATCTTTCTAACAATTATAGTGATTGGGAAAATTATGATAATGATTTTGATGAAATCACAAAGATTCATAGTGTTGAATACTCAATTTTTACAATTCAAGGAGCACCACTTTTTTACTCCTATCTCCCTTTAGATATTATATCAAACAATTATTCTCTTGATAAAGATTTTGCAAACATGTTAGTTGCTAATGATGAAGGAAAATTTACTTCTGAAAATTTAACAGATGTTGGGAAGTTTCAAGCCTCCTACAGTGTTTTGAAAAATGATGCTGGAGAAAAATATGCAATACTATTTTTCCCTTACTTTCAAGATGTTTCATTTGCGGAAAGTGAATTAAATGTATTTTTATCAACTCTATACCAGATATATTTTATCATGCTGGTAGTAACAATTGTTCTTGCATATTTTATTTCCAGGTTTGTTACAAGGTCAATTGAAACAATAAGAGTAAAAATTGGACAAACAGGTTTATTGAAAAAAAACGAAAAGATTTATTTAAATAATGCAACTAAAGAAATTGATAGTTTAGTCAATTCTTATAACAAAATGATTGATGACCTAGAAGATAGTGCCGAAAGATTAGCAAAGACAGAAAGAGAACAGGCTTGGCAAGAAATGGCCAAACAGGTAGCACATGAAATCAAAAATCCATTAACACCAATGAGATTAACTGTTCAAAGTTTTCAAAAAAACAGTGATCTCAAATCTGAAGATGAAAAACTTAAGCTTAATGACTTCTGTGAAATTTTAATTGAGCAAATAGACACCATGAGTAATGTTGCTACTTCATTCTCTGATTTTGCTACACTTCCAAAAACACAACTTGAAAAAACAGATATAGTAGAGGCTACTAAAAAAGTAGTTGAAATTTTTGAGCAAAACAATATTACTCTTGAAACTTCAAATGAAAACATATTTGTAAAATTAGATAAAGAGCAATGGATTAGGGTAATGACTAACTTAATTAAAAATAGTATTCAAGCAATACCATATGATAGGGAGTCAAATATTCAAGTAAAAATCACAGAATCCTCTAAAAAAATTAAGATAGTAGTATCCGACAATGGACTTGGTGTTTCAAAGAAAAATAGAGAAAAAATATTTGAGCCAAAATTTACAACTAAGTCAGATGGAATGGGATTAGGACTTGGAATTGTTAGAAGTATTATTAACTCACACAGAGGTAAAATTTCTTATAAATCTAAAAATAACAAGGGTACTGATTTTACTATTTCCCTTCCAAAGTAATTAACAAAATTCGTTATAAGCTTGCATAAGGTTTTGAGAAATAAGATCAGCTTCTCTGCCTTCAATATGATGTCTTTCAACCATATGAACTAATTCACCATCTTTAAATAAGGCTATAGATGGAGAAGAGGGCGGGAAAGGAAGCATTTCTTCTCTAGCCGTATTTGTTGCTTCAATGTCGAAACCTGCAAATACCGTACAAAGATTATCAGGTTTAGTATTATTTGACAATGACTTAATTATTCCTGGTCTGGCATTTCTAGCTGCACAACCACAAACTGAATTTACAACAATGAGAGTGGTCCCTTCTTGAGATAATGCTGATTTAACATCTTCTGATGAAGTAAGTTCTGAAAAACCTGAATCAGTTAATTCAAGTTTCATTGGTTTTACGATTTCTTCTGGATACATTTTTTTAATTTTTACAAATATATAAAGAAACTGAAAAAATAAATTAAGATTAACTTATATTTAGCACTCAATTATTAATCTTTTAGATTGAAGAATAAACAACTAAAATATGATATTGCTTATCTAAAGATGGCTGAAGAATGGTCTAAACTTTCTCACTGTAAAAGGAAACAAGTTGGGTCATTAATTGTTAAAGATAAAATGATTATATCAGATGGGTACAATGGAACTCCATCAGGATTTGAAAATTTTTGTGAAGATGAAGATGGGTATACAAAATGGTATGTACTTCATGCTGAAGCTAATGCAATTGCTAAAGTCTCAGGATCTACTCAATCTACTAAAGGATCTACACTTTATATTACATTATCACCATGCAAAGAATGCAGTAAACTTATTTTTCAATCAGGAATAAGTAGGGTTGTGTATTCTAAAAAGTATAAAGACCTATCAGGAATTGAGTTTCTTATTAAGTCTGGGGTAAGTGTTGATTTTATTGAGATCTAGTTGCTGTGCCTGTCTTTTATCCTTTTGGAAACTATTAAAATCAAAATAAGAATAAGAGCACATAAGGATAAAATAAAACATATTAGCGCAATTCTGTTTTCATCTCCTATCAAATCGTAGACATTTAATTGTGTTAAATTAAATACGACGAGCAAAATTGTTAAAAACAATAATATTTTTTCTAAGTTTTTCATTTTCTAATTGCAAACATAAGTTAAATAAAATCTATAGCATATATTTTGATCGTCATTTTAAGGCCTAATTATGACTGAGATATTTAGATTTTTTCGAATTATTTTCACCTGCTTTAAAACTTAAAAATTTAGAAATAATATATAAAAAAAGTTATCCTTTTTTAATGTTAAAAACTTTATGTTAATGTTTCGAAAATACACTTTCAATTTTCATTATAATTTTAAATATTTGAAGAAAGGAAATTAATCCAGAACCAAATTATTATTATATGCAAGCAGAACCACTTTTACAAGAAAACAAAGACAGATTTGTAATATTCCCAATTGAACATCATGATATTTGGGAATGGTATAAAAAATGTGAAGCTAGTTTTTGGACTGCTGAAGAAATTGATCTCCACTCAGATTTAAATGATTGGAGTACAAAATTAAATGATGATGAAAGATATTTTATTAAACATATACTGGCATTCTTCGCAGCCTCTGATGGAATCGTTAATGAAAATCTAGCAGAAAATTTTGTAAATGAAGTTCAATATTCTGAAGCTAAATTTTTCTATGGATTTCAAATTATGATGGAAAATATTCACTCAGAAACATACTCTTTACTTATAGATACATATGTTAAGGATGATAAAGAAAAGGATAAACTATTTAAAGCCATTGAAACTTTTCCTGCAATTAAGAAAAAAGCTGATTGGGCTCTTAAATGGATTGAATCTGATTCTTTTGCTGAAAGACTTATCGCATTTGCAGGAGTTGAGGGCATATTCTTTTCAGGTTCATTTTGTTCAATCTTTTGGCTTAAAAAAAGAGGACTTATGCCTGGTTTAACTTTCTCAAATGAGTTAATTTCAAGAGATGAAGGTGTGCATTGTGATTTTGCAGTTCATCTTCATAATAACCACATGATCAATAAGGTTCCAAAGGAGAGAATTAGAGAAATATTACTTGATGCCTTAAATATTGAGAGAGAATTTATCACAGAATCATTACCAGTTAGTCTTATTGGAATGAATTCTAAATTAATGACTCAATATCTAGAGTTTGTTACAGACAGACTTTTAGATCAATTTGAATGTGAGAAAGAATTTAATGTGACAAATCCATTCGATTTTATGGATATGATAAACCTGCAAGGTAAAACCAATTTCTTTGAAAAAAGAGTTGCTGAATATCAGAAAGCAGGTGTTCTAAATAATGATAAAAAAGAAGAGTCAAACTTCGGTCTTGACGACGATTTTTAAAATAATCATTTAAATAATTTTTTGAATAATGATATAACAATGATACAGATATGTTTGTAATTAAAAGAGATGGGAAGAAAGAGCCCATTATGTTTGATAAAATAACCGCTAGAATTAAAAAGCTTTGCTACGGTTTTAATGACTTGGTTGATCCGGTAAGAGTTGCAATGCGAGTAATAGAAGGCTTATATGACGGCGTAACAACTTCAGAGCTAGATAATCTGGCTGCAGAAATTGCTGCAACGATGACTACAACTCATCCTGATTATGCTTCATTAGCAGCTAGAATTTCTGTTTCAAACTTACACAAAAACACTCTTAAGTCTTTTTCAGATACAATGAAAGATTTACATGAATATGTAAATCCAATTACAGGAAAAAAAGCAGCTTTATTAGCTGATGATGTAATGAAGGTAATTAAGAAAAACTCAGAACTACTAGATTCAAAAATTATATATAATAGAGACTTTTCATATGATTATTTTGGATTCAAAACTCTTGAGAGATCTTACTTATTAAAAATTAATGGAAAAATTGTAGAGAGACCCCAGCACATGTTAATGAGAGTTTCTGTCGGAATTCATTTAGATGATATCGATTCTGTATTAGAAACTTATGAGTTAATGTCTAAGAAATATTTTACTCATGCTACACCAACCCTCTTTAATGCAGGAACTCCAAAACCTCAAATGTCATCTTGTTTTTTATTGACAATGAAAGATGATAGTATTGACGGAATTTATGATACGTTAAAGCAAACTGCAAAAATTTCTCAATCTGCTGGTGGAATAGGTCTTTCAATTCACAATATAAGATCAACAGGGTCTTATATTTCTGGAACTAATGGAACGTCCAATGGTATTGTTCCAATGTTAAGAGTTTTTAATGACACAGCTAGATATGTAGATCAAGGTGGTGGAAAACGAAAAGGATCTTTTGCGATTTATATTGAGCCATGGCATGCTGATATTTATGACTTCCTAGACCTTAAAAAAAATCATGGTAAAGAAGAGATGAGAGCTAGAGATTTATTTTACGCAATGTGGATGCCTGATTTATTTATGAAAAGGGTCGAAAACAATGAAGAATGGACTTTAATGTGTCCAAATGAATGTCCAGGTTTATATGATTGTCATGGAGATGAGTTTGATAAACTCTATTTAAAATATGAGAAGCAATCAAAAGGTAGAAAATCTATAAAAGCAAGAGAGCTATGGGAAAAAATTCTAGAATCTCAAATCGAGACAGGAACTCCATACATGTTATATAAAGATTCAGCAAATAGAAAATCAAACCAAAAGAATCTAGGTACAATTAGATCTTCAAACTTATGTACTGAAATCTTGGAGTACACATCTGAAGATGAGATAGCTGTTTGTAATCTAGCTTCAATAGCCTTACCAATGTTTGTAGAAGATGGTGAGTTTAATCATCAAAAACTATATGATGTTACAGTTAGGGTAACAAAAAACCTAAATAAAGTAATAGATAGAAATTATTATCCTGTCAAAGAAGCAGAAAACTCAAACTTTAGACATAGACCAATTGGTCTAGGTGTTCAAGGTCTGGCAGATGCATTTATTTTATTAAGACTCCCATTTACATCAGAAAAAGCAAAGGAATTAAATCAGGAAATTTTTGAAACAATTTATTTTGCTGCTTTAAATGCTTCTGTCGAAGAAGCCAAAAAAGATGGACCATATCAGACATATGAAGGATCACCAATTTCACAAGGTGAATTTCAATACAATATGTGGGGTGTTGAAGATGAAGATTTAAGCGGAAGATGGGACTGGAAAAAACTAAGAAAGCAAGTGCTTAAAAGTGGGGTTAGAAATTCACTTTTAGTGGCTCCTATGCCTACTGCTAGTACATCCCAAATTCTTGGTAACAACGAATGTTTTGAGCCTTATACTTCAAACATATATACTAGAAGAGTTTTATCAGGTGAATTTATAATTGTAAACAAGCACTTATTAAATGATCTTGTTGAATTAGGACTTTGGAATGAGGACATGAAACATGAATTAATGGGTGCAAATGGATCTATTCAAGATATTGATGGAATTCCTGATGACCTTAAGGAACTATACAAAACTGTATGGGAGATAAAGATGAAAGATATAATCGATATGTCAAGACAAAGAGGGTTCTTTATTGATCAATCTCAATCTCTTAATTTATTTATGGAGGGTGCAACGATGTCTAAATTAACATCTATGCACTTCTATGCATGGAAATCTGGATTGAAAACAGGAATGTATTACTTAAGAACTAAAGCTGCTGTTGATGCTATCAAATTTACTTTGAAGAAAAAAGAAGTTGCATCACCTGTAATTGTTGAACCAGAAGTTGTGAAAGAAGAAGTAGGAGAGGTTCAAATAACTAGAACAGAAAAAACAGCTACTACAAAATCCAAACAAAAACCTGTTGCTGTAGAGCCTCTTACTCCAGAGGAGTTAAAGCAAATATTATCACAGTCTAAAGAAAATGACGATGATGATTGTTTAATGTGCGGCTCTTAACAAAAGAAAATCCTCAAAAAAAAACCCCAAACTAATTTGGGGTTTTTTTATTAGTTATCTGAACCAGAAGGCTCAGCTGGTTTAACACTTTTATCATATGATAAATAATAATCTTCTATAAGACTGGTTAAAACTTTTGTAAGATCTTTAGATTCTTGTAAAATACTAAAATACAGTGCGGTATTTTTAGGGCTTTTTTCTTCTGAAGTTCTAGTTCTAGAAATCTGAGATTGTATTTTTTCCTCTAAGTGATCCAATTGTTTTATTCTTAGTTAGATTGATAGTTTCAATCTCGTTAAAAGATTTATTTTTAAACGTAGTTGAAACGGTTTCGAATAGCTCTGACATAACCTCTTCAATAGCTAATAAGTCTCTTATTTGATTAAGAGTCAGTTTTCTATGATTATTATTAATGTGTTTATGACTAATCTTAGAAATATATTCTATTGATTGAGTTATATCTTGAAGAGAACCAAGTAGGTTTATATAAAAGTTACTAGCACTAAGACTAGATTCATCAAGGTTTCTAATAAAGAAAAACAACTTATCTTTTAAATTATCAATCTCTTTTGAAAGTTTAGCAATTTGATCTTTGTTTTTCTTCAATTCTGTTAAGTCATGACTTGAAAGACCTTTAATAACATTATTAAAAATTTTACTAGACCTATTAGTTACTTTTGAAATGTTTTTAGCACTTTCATTTATAACGCCCTGGAGTGAACTACTCTCAGCCTGTGTTAAAATTTCTTCAACTGTATTATCTTTTTCGTTTTTGCTTTTTATATAATTTCTTACTAGTAATAGAATTGCGAAGAATAATAATACCGCAATCATTAATTCACTAATATTAATTAAATAAGCAATTACACCTGCTGCAGTAAATGCAATAAAAGCAGTTCCAAACCAACCAGCAATTACATTTAGTACACCAGCTACTCTGTAAACAGCACTTTCGCTACCCCAGGCTCTATCAGAAAGAGAAGTACCCATTGCTACCATAAAAGTTACATAAGTTGTAGACAATGGAAGTTTATAGGATGTAGCAAAGGAAATTAAAATTCCTGCTACCATTAGGTTAACAGAAGCTCTAATTACGTCAAATGAAGGTCTGTTATTTTGAGATATTTTTTTTGTAAATATTTCTGGGATTTCAAATCTTTTCTCAATCACACTATTAACTGAAGATGGTAAGATTCTATTGAATAAGTTAGATAAGTTGGATGCAACTCTTACTATAAATCTAGATAAAAAATTTGCATTAAACCTTTCTGAAACTTCTCCTTGATTTGATAAGTCAAGTTCATGTTTTAACAACTCTTTGAGCTTTTTTAGAGAACCATAGGGTTAGAACCATAACTACACCAGCTATTACAAGTAAAAAGTTTGGGGTTGCAACTTTTGTAGCTAGAACTTGCATACTAAATTCATCAGCTGGTACTCCTGACGCTACCCACGCTTCATATGATTGCCAAGCTGCAATTGGAACTCCAATAAAATTTACTAAATCATTTCCTGCAAAAGCAAGAGCTAGGGCAAATGTTCCTACGCCAATAATAACTTTATATATATCAACATTAAAAAAATGTATTAAGATGTATGAAATAAATGACCATATAACAGAGCTATAAGCTATTATAGAAATTACATTCGATTCTAGAAAATCTTTTATTGTAATTCCTCCAATTAAATTAAAACTTTCTCCTGCATATGAAGTACCCTTAATCCCTTTCATCAATATAAAGTATGAAATAGCTGTTAAAGCAATACCTCCAAAAACTGCTCCAATCCATGTAGCTTTTGTTTTAAAATCATATGATAATAATAGTCTTGAAATCCATTGTACAATTGCGCCAATGGTAAATGCAACAAATACAGAAAGCAGTATTCCTAGAATGATTTGTGTAGCCTTTGAGGTATTAATATAAATAGCTAAATCAGAGAAAGAACCGTTATCCACACCAATTTTTATTAATGCCATAGCTACAGAAGCTCCAAGTAATTCAAAAACTATAGATACAGTAGTTGAGGTTGGCATTCCTATAGTATTAAAGAAATCTAATAATAAAATATCAGTAATCATTACTGCCATAAATATTATCATAATCTCGCTAAACATAAATTCTCCAGGGTTGAAGATCCCTTTCCTTGCGACTTCCATCATACCACTTGAAAACACACATCCAATAAATATCCCAATACTGGCAACAATCATTATAGTTTTGAATGATAAAACTTTAGATCCAATTGCAGAATTTAAAAAATTCACTGCATCATTACTAACTCCAACTATTAGATCTGCAAATGCTAATCCAATTAGTGCAATAAGAATTAAGAAATATATACTTTCCATAATTAAAACTTTTTAGCTAATCTAACTCTAACTGTATTTGATGAGTCCCATCCAATTCTATATGTGAAATCTTTAACAGGAATATCTATACCAAATGCAGCATTCATATTTTCTTCATGATTAAATTCTTTTTGCGCCCACAAGCTCACTTTTTCTAACTTATACATTAACCTAGGTTCCAGAGTTGCTTGATCTTTTTCAACTTTATAATGTAATGGTAAACTTAATGTAAGCTTTTCAAAGACTGGAATTTTATGTCTATAAGTAAATCTATTTTCCTCTTTATCAGTTCTATGTCTTATTTCAAAACCAGCATATGATGTTGAGATGTATGCTTTTCCATTTGTACGAAATTCATAACCTATCTTCTGAGAGTAAGTTGTTGATGTAGTTATAAAGATTAAAACAAGTAGTAATAAATATTTTTTCATTTTTGTAATTATATTTTTAACAAATATCACAAATGAATTGATTTTCAATGTTAAATTAACTTAAAGTTTAAGTTATAAAATTTACTGTTTTTTGACAAAATAAATAAAGAACCTATTATTAATCAGATTAATAGCAATCATAATTTTTGGATTTAAATAGAAAAAATTTATACTTTCGCTTTTTAATATATATATAAATGTCCAAGTTTGGTGAATTATTAGATGAGAAGAAGCCATTATTACTCGTTTTCTTTAGCGAGTTTGATGAGTTGTCCACATCACTGCATCCTATTTTAAAAGATGTAGCTGCAGCACTTGGAGATAAAGGAAAAGTTATTAAAATTAATACTGAAAAGAATATTAAGCTTTCCGAGGCTCTAAGAGTTAAGGTTATACCTACCTTAATGATTTATAAATTTGGAGAAATGGTATGGAGGCAAAGTGGAGATCAAGATGCTAATACTCTTATAAGTTTAATGAAAGATCAACTAAACTAATTTATTCAACCATTTTACTCAACATCTCTTTGAGATTTTCATCATAGTTATTATAAAGCTCTAGGTCGTAAAGTTCAATTTTACTTACTAGCCTACTATATTCATTGATGTCAGATGATATTCCTTCTATATAATATACTTGTTCTTCCTCATCAATATTTGAAAAAACTGAAACTCTTCGAATTAATTGTTCTTCAATTTTATCTATTATGACTCTCGAGTATTCTATTTCATTTAATTCTAATAATTTGATGATAAATCCAGAAAGAGAAATGTAGTAATCATATTCACCATATATATAATTAAATTTTTCGGAGCTGGATATAAAACTCTTAATTTGGTCAGACAGTATTTCTTTTTCTCCCGAGTTTTGAGCTGTTTCAATAAGGTTTCTGAATCTCTCTATATCTGCAATAATTTCCTCGCCAACATCATATTGATTGTAAATTTCAAGTGAAGAATAATAGTTTAACTTATCGGAATACTTAAAAGATATTTTTTTAAAAATTTCTTTAGCCTTATCATCTCTACCAATTCTATAATAACCTTGAATAAAAGGAGTCCATAAACTATAGTACCCATAATAATCAATTGGCATTTTAGAGAATGCCAAATCTATAATTTCTTCAGCCTCCTTAAATTTACCCTCAGATATAAGAACTTCAGATAGTCTAGATAGATTACTCCTAAATGAAATACTATTTTTTCTTGTCTCAGGATCGTGATAGATTTTATCACTTTCAGAATTTCCCCAAGACCATTTCTTTACGATATTATACATTAAGTCCGAATCAATTCTTCCCATCTCATAGGGATTAGCATCAATTGAAGTTTTTATTGGAACTAGTTTATATACAAGTCCATCAAGTTGAAGATAATTCTTCATCCATATGTATTCTGAATCCTCATAACTACCTCCAGTAAAATAGATAGGTCTCTCCCAATTATTATTTGCAAGAATATCTAACATCATTATCTGATTCTTTGTTAATATAGATTCAGGTAGATCTATATCAATAAAATCAACTATTTTATCTCTATCTTTTTCTTTAACTATACCACTTTTTATGACATTTTCTTTATCTACAGGAAGTCTGATTTTATTAGTAGGATAAAATACTGTTTCAAGAGCATTTACTGGATAATCAGTTACATCTCCTCCCGATTGAGTTATTAAATTTCTATATTTTGTTCTAGGATTATCACTTGCAACCCAATCAACAAAATCATTAATATCCCATCTTATTGAGTCAAGTAAATTTTCGTATCTAATATAGTCTCTGACTCCAAAAGCATACTGCTCGTGTTCCATTTGAGAAGGAATAGGACTACTGCCATATGCCCTTCTTTTCATTTGATCAATATACCAATCCGTTGCTAAAAGACTCGTGTTAATAGTTCTAACATCAGTTCTAAATTCTTCTATTTCTTGAGCATACCATAATGCAAAAGTGTCATTATCTCCAATTGTAAAAATCATTGCATCTTTATCTTTTTCAATAGATTGTAGATATGCTTTTGAAATAGATTGAGCAGTATATCTATCTGATCTATCATGATCATCCCAATTATTGAATGCCATTAAACTAGGTACAGCAATTATACAGGTTATGTAGACAACAGATTTTGAGATTTTATTCTCAAACTTTTTCAAATAATTCATTATTGCAGCAAATCCCATCCCAATCCAGATTGAAAACACATAAAAAGATCCTACAAGCGCGTAGTCTCTTTCTCTTGGTTCAAAAGGACGTTCGTTTAAATAAAACTTTAGTGCTAGCCCTGTGAATAGAAAAAGTAAAAGTAATGTCCAGAAAGATTTGATATCATATTTATAACAATACATTAGACCAATCAATCCAAGAATAAGAGGGAGAAAATAATAAGTATTTCTAGCCTTATTGTTTTTTTGATCTTCGCTAAGATTTTTTTGATTTCCCAATCTTAGCTCATCAATAAAATTGACTCCACTTATCCAATTTCCATTAAGTATAGAATACTCACCTTGAATATCATTTTGTCTACCAGCAAAATTCCATAAGAAATATCGCCAATACATATAATTAACTTGATAAGAGAATAAAAAGTTTAAGTTGTCAAAAAGAGTTGGTTTACTGATCTTCAAGTATGGGCCAACAGATCTAAAGAACTCATTGTAATCATCACCTGTTACTTCTCCTTGAAGCTGACGGTTTTGGAATTCATTTACACTTTGAACAATTCTTTCTTCTGATTTATATCTATCAAGAATTTCAAACTTCAAAGGATTTGTAAAGTTCATGTAATTCCCTGCATGATTTGAACTCCATAATCTAGGGATTAAGCCTCTGTGATTAGAATTAGAATTTATTTCAGAATCTTCCCAATTATTAACTACTTTATATGTTTTAGTTAGATAATCTCTTTCATATTTTGGCTTTCCATCTATATAGGGTTCTTTTTCATCTTGAGGAGCATAAATATCTGAGAACATAGGCCCATAAAAAAGATATGTTTTAGGGTATTGTTCTAATCTATAATAGGCTAAAAGTGTTCTTGCGTCTGATGGAGAATTTTCATTTATGACAGTGTTTGCATTTGATCTAATAGGAAGCATCAACCACGATGAAAATCCAATAAAAATAAATAGCACACATAGTATTAATGTGTTTATTTGTAACATTCCCTTTGATCGAGTATACTTAAGTGTTCTGTAGAATAGAAAGATTATTAAAAAAGCTGCAATGATTGTTCCAGAGTTAAAAGGTAACCCCATTGAGTTTACAAAGAAAACTTCAAGTTGACCAAATAATGCAAGAGTAGATGGAAGTAGAAGTTTAAAAAGAAATAATAGAACTGAAACTGAAATTACATTCGCTAATAAAAAACTCTTAATTGTAATTTTTTTATATTTTTTAAAGTAATAGATCATTCCAATAGCAGGAATTGTCAATATGGCCATAAAATGTACTCCGAATGAAAGTCCAATTAAAAAAGCGATTAACAACAACCATTTATCACCTCTTATATTATCAAAATCCTTTTCCCATCTCAGTCCAGCCCAAAATGTTGCTGATAAAAAAAGCATAGCTAAAGCATATACTTCTGATTCAACCGCATTGAACCAAAAACTATCTGAAAACATGAAAGCTAAAGCTCCAATTGAAGCACTTAAAATAATATTTAAGCTATTGGAAAAATTGTTTTTTCTGAATATTTTTTGAAGAAATAATGTTGTTGACCAAAAAAGAAATAATATAACAAATGCACTGGATACGACTGATAGAAAGTTAACAGCAATAGCAATAGATTCATTATCTGATGCAAATAAGGCAAAAATTGCACCCATCATTTGATAGAATGGTGCGCCTGGTGGATGACCAACTTGAAGTTTTGCAGATGTGGATATATACTCTCCTGCATCCCAATAACTTGAAGTGGGTTCAACTGTTAAGCCGTATGTGATTAATGCAACTGAAAACAGTAGCCAACCAATCACATTATTAATTTTTCGAAACTTAGTTTCGGACATATTAGCCTTTTGTATTAATTATAAAATTTAGTACTGACTACATAAAAACATTTAGATAATCTAATTCAAGATTTTTGAAATTTGAATTAAAACCAGGAATATCCTCTGAAATAATTGAATTATATTTTTCAAGCTGAATATTTACTTTTTTAATTAATTCATTTTTAACCATTATATCTTGAGCTGTTGGGCCAAAATCTCCACCTCGAAATGCAGAATTCAAGTTCCCTAAATTATTAGTCAGTCTAACTCCATAATTAAGAGGGTCTTGATTACTCTGATTTTTAGTTTGATAAAGTTCATTTTCGATTAGATCTATAGATTCTAAAATTAATTTTGATTCATTAATTAAGTTTTTTGCTGATTCATCGTCAGCATAATCTGATTGAAACTTAGTAAGATCTTTTTTAATTTTTCTAATATTTTCTATTGCATTATGAGCTTCATCAACTACACCATTTATTTCATTTACAAATTCAAATTGAGCTTTTATATCTTCTATTGAACCTTCTGATGTAGGATCTTTATGAATTGTAAAATCTTGAGTTAATTCTGAATCATTTACACTTAGTTTTACAATATAATCTCCAGGAACTGTCTTAGCTCCTGAAAAATCTGCACCCCATAATACCATATTATCAAGCCTCTTTGCTCCAGGATACTTCATGTCCCAAACAAAAGAATTACCTCCCTTTTTTACTTTAATTGAATTCTCTTTGCCTTTATTTGAGAACTCTTTAATTAATTCTCCATCTGAAGAGTGGATTGAAAGATTTACTTCATCACTTTCATCGTTGTAGTTTGGAAGAAAATAGTGAATAATAACTCCATTTGGAAGATTTGTTCCAGCAGTTAATGATTTTCTTCCTCCAGCACCTCGCATTCTATAAGAATCTTTTGGCTTATAAAGTTTTTCTTCATCAATTGAACTAGATAACTGATGAATAACAGTCAAGTCATCAAGCATCCATATGCTTCTTCCCTGTGTTGCAACAATTAATGAATTATCTTTTATTGTAAGATCAGTTATTGGAACAATTGGTAAATTCTTTTGAAATTTATTCCAACTAGTACCTTTGTCATAAGATATATACATTCCAGTTTCAGTTCCAGCATACAAGATGTTCTCATTAGATTTATCAGCTCTTAATACTCTTGTAAAGTGTTCTTCATCAATTCCACTAGTTATAAGTTTCCAGTTTTTACCATAATCTTCAGTTATATATAAATATGGTGTGAAATCACCTAGTTTGTATCTAGTTCCAGCTACGTAAGCTGTACCTGTATCAAATGATGATGCATCAATGCTATTTATCATTAACCATTCTGGTATTTTTTTTGGAGTAACATTCTCCCAAGTTTTACCACTATCTTTTGTAAGATGAATCATACCGTCATCACTTCCTATCCACATAAGACCTTCTTGAATTGGAGATTCGTCAACTGCAAATATCGTAGCATAGTATTCAACACCAGTATTATCCTGAGTAATTGGTCCACCAGAAGAAACAAGTTTAGATTTATCGTTTCTAGTTAAATCTGGACTTATTGTTTCCCAGCTTTGACCTTCATCAGTTGAAAGATGTACTTGATTTGAAAAAGTATAAAGCTTTGACGAATCATGTTTACTAAATGCAATTGGAAAATTCCAATTAAATCTATATTTCATTGCTTCAGCTCCTTCACCAAGTGTTGTTATTGGCCAAACATTTATTGCTCTAGATGTTTGTTTTTCGTGATTTCTTCTTTCAAGAAAACCAAGGTAGCTTCCACCATAAACAATATCATTATTAGTTGGATCAATCGCTATATGACCAGATTCACCACCTGCAGTTCTTTCCCAATCATCTTCACCTATGCTATATCCAAGGCTTCTATGATTTACCCTTTGAGTTGAATTATCTTGTTGTGCAACATAAATTCTGTAAGGAAATGAATTATCAGTAGTAACTCTGTAATACTGAGCAGTAGGTTGGTTGTAATAAGTACTCCATGTTTCACCTTTATCATAAGAAACCTGAGCACCGCCATCATCACCAATTATCAGTCTATTATTGTCTTCTGGTGCGATCCATAAATCATGATGATCTCCATGAGGTGCATTGGATGATTTAAAAGTTTTACCACCATCATCGGAATAATGATAAGCAACATTCATCACATAGACTCCATCAATATCTTGAGTGTCAGCATATATTTTAGAATAATACCAAGCTCTTTGTCTTAATGATCTACTACTATTTGTGTAAATCCAATTTTTCCCACCATCATCAGATCTATAAACTCCACCTTTTTCCTGATTCTCAACAATTGCCCATACTCTTTCAGAATTTACAGGTGATACAGTAACCCCAATTACACCTAATATTCCAGATGGGAATCCTGAATTTGTACTAATTTTTGTCCAATTTTCTCCATTATCAATACTTTTCCAAAGATCAGAGCCATCACCACCACTACTTAAACTCGAAGGTGTTCTTTGAACTCTCCAAGTTGAGGCATAAAGGACCCTTGAATTATTTGGGTCTAACACAATTTCAAAAGCACCTGAAAGATTATTTGCATAAAGAACTTTTTTCCAATTTTTTCCACCATCTATAGATTTATAAACACCTCTATCATCAGTAGGCTTATATAAGTTCCCCATTACAGCAGCATAAACTATATTATTGTTTGATGGGTCTATAACAATCCTTGGAATATGTCTAGAGTTTGGTAAACCTGAAAAAGACCAAGTTTTACCAGCATCGACACTTTTAAATACTCCATAACCTGAGGATACATTTCCTCTAATAGTAACTTCTCCTCCTCCAACATATATTACATTTGGATCATCTTTAGCTATCGCAATAGCACCAATACTTCCCCCAAAGAATCCATCAGAAATATTTTCATATGTTTCACCTCCATTTTCAGTCTTCCATATTCCACCCCCTGTTGCTCCAAAGTAAAACAGATTAGGATTACCAGGTACACCAACAACTGCAGCAGACCTTCCTCCTCTAAATGGCCCTATCTCTCTATATTCAACAGATTCATGAAGAACCTTATTGAATGTGGTGGAATTTTTTTTTGATTTTTTTTGCGAATATAGACTTGTATTACTCATTAAAATTGCAAGCCCAATAATTGTAAAAAGATTAAATGTATTTTTTATCTTCATAATTGATATATTTATAAAACCAAATTAAAATAAAATATTTGAATATCACATATAGATAATACAATTTAGACTTAAATTACCCTAATGGACACCTACGCCAATATATTATTAATTACTATTCCTATTTTTCTTGTCTTAATTATTATTGAAATATCATATGGGGTATGGAAAAATGACTTAAAGCATTCTTACATGGATACCATTTCTAGCTTGAGTTCTGGGTTTACTAATTTAATGGTTGATATTTTGGGACTAGGAATAATTATTTTATCCTATCCATTTTTTTATGAAAGATTAAAAGTAATAGAGTTAGAAGAAAGTGTACTGCTATATTTTATTGCATTTGTTTGTGTAGATTTTGCAAGTTACTGTCATCACAGGCTAAAACATTCAATTAATATTTTTTGGAATATGCATGTAATTCATCACAGTAGTGAAGAGTTTAATCTTGCATGTGCACTTAGACAGAGCATAACTAATAATCTTGGTATTGGAATTTTATTTTTAATTCCTGCAGCATTGTTAGGTGTTCCTCATCAAATGATAATTATTTTAGGTCCTTTACATCTTTTTGGACAATTCTGGTATCATACTAGGCATATTGGAAAGTTAGGGTGGCTTGAATATATATTAGTTACTCCATCACAACATAGAGTTCATCATGCAATCAATAAAGAATATATAGATAAAAATTTAGCTGCTATTTTCTGTGTTTGGGATAGAGCTTTTGGAACATTTCAAGAAGAGTTGGATGATGTGCCTTGTGTATACGGGACACTTAAACCTGTTCAGACTTGGAACCCTCTGTTAATTAATTTTCAGCATTTAAGTTATTTGATCGAAGATGCTTGGCATACTAAAAATATTGGTGATAAATTTAAAATATGGTTTATGCCAACAGGATGGAGACCTAAAGATATTATAGATAAGATTCCAAGAAATATAGTTGAAAATGTCTATGCCCAAGAAAAATATAAACCTAAGTACAACCTCTTGCACAAGGTTTTCGTCTCCTTTCATTTTCTTATACTAAATATTGTTCTATATATTTTTTTAAATTCATTTGCTGATTTAACATTAGCTGATAAAATGGCTTATTTGATTTTAATTTTTTCAACAATTTTTAGCTTTTCTTCAATTATGGATGGCTTTAAATGGTCAGTTTCATTTGAGTTCATTAGAATTAGCATTGGAATACTAATTATAATTTTCCAAGGAGAATTACTATTGACCTATAACCAACCAATTTTAATATTCCTTTTTAGTTATCTTTTAATCTCTATTCTGTTAAATCTTTTAGTGCTTAGATCAGTTCCAGCACGTATTTTAGAAGAAATTCGATAAATATTTTTTTAGAAAAAAAATTAAATTAAATTTGCAGTTAATTGGCCTATGGTGTAACTGGCAACACGTCTGTTTTTGGTACAGAAGAGTCTAGGTTCGAAACCTAGTAGGCCAACAATTTTATTATATCAATTATTTATAATAAATTTGCCGAGCATTTTGATACATCAGAGGCGACGTTTTGTCCCTCTTTTTTTTTTAAATAAAGTTAAGTAAATGGAAAACATATCACTATTAGACTCTTTTTCTGAATTCAAAGATGAAAAGACAATTGACAGAGTAACCTTAATGGTTATACTTGAAGAAGTATTTAGAAATACTCTTGAAAGAAAATTTGGTTCGGATGAAAATTTCGATATTATTATTAACCCTGATAAAGGAGATCTTGAAATATGGAGAAATAGAATAGTTGTCAAGGATGGCGAGGTTGAAGATCCTAATGCAGAGATTGAATTTAAAGAAGCAGTTAAAATTGAGCCTGACTTTGAGGTAGGAGAAGAAGTATCAGAGGAGTTTAAGTTAGTTGACTTAGGTAGAAGATCTATTCAATCACTTAGGCAAAATCTTGTTGCTAAAGTCTATGAACATGATAGTAATAATATATTTAATCAGTTTAAAGATAGAGTTGGACAGATATTCACCGCTGAGGTTCATCATGTCAGGGCTAGAGAGGTGATTCTTCTAGATGATGATGGAAATGAATTAATAATGCCTAAAGACAAACAAATACCC
The DNA here is from genome assembly GCA_905182065.1 of Candidatus Marisimplicoccus framensis. Classification (GTDB taxonomy): domain Bacteria; phylum Bacteroidota; class Bacteroidia; order Flavobacteriales; family Flavobacteriaceae; genus Marisimplicoccus; species Marisimplicoccus framensis. The sequence continues at coordinate 235,845 of CAJIZN010000001.1, read as the reverse complement.
AAAGATTTCTTTAGAAAGGGTGACAATGTAAGAGGAGTGATTGAGATGGTTGAACTAAAAGGAAATAAACCTAGAATTATTTTTTCAAGAACTTCACCATTGTTCTTAGAAAAATTATTTGAACAAGAGATTCCAGAAGTTTTTGATGGTTTAATTAGTATTAAGAAAGCTGTAAGAATACCAGGTGAAAAAGCAAAAGTTGCTGTTGATTCCTATGATGATAGGATTGATCCTGTTGGAGCATGTGTTGGAATGAAGGGTTCAAGAATTCATGGAATAGTAAGAGAGTTAGGTAATGAAAATATTGATGTTATAAATTACACGAATAATATTCAATTATTTATTACTAGGGCTCTTAGTCCTGCAAAAGTAAATTCTCTAAAAATTGATGAGGAGAAAAAAACTGTTCAGGTTTATCTTCATCCTGACGAAGTCTCAAGAGCAATAGGTAAAGGAGGGCATAATATAAGATTAGCAGGAAGGTTGACAGGATATGAGATAGATGTTTACAGGGAAGGAGCAGAAGAAGATGTTGAGCTTTCTGAATTTAAGGATGAAATTGATGCATGGGTTATTGAAGAATTTAGAAAAGTTGGATTAGACACAGCAAAGAGTGTTTTAGAGTTAAGTGCAGAGGATTTAATTAAAAGAACTGATCTTGAAGAAGAGACAGTATCTAGTGTCTTAAAAGTTTTAAAGGAAGAATTCGAAGACTAAAAAATATATATGCCATCACCAATAAGGTTAAACAAAGTTCTTAAAGAATTAAATATATCTCTAGATAGAGCTATTGAATTTCTTAGTTCAAAAAATATTGAAATAGAGCCAAGGCCAACCTCTAAGATCGATCAAATTACTTACGATCTTATGCTAGATGAATTTCAAACAGATAAATCTGACAAGGATAAGCTTGAAGAAATTAATGTTAAAAAGAGAAAAGAGATTGAAGTTAAGTTAGCGGCAGAATTAAGGGAGGAAGAATTAAAATCTGAAAAGGCAGCTGAAAAGGCAGCTGAAAAGGCTAGCTGAAAAAGATCTTAAACCAATTGAAAAAAAAGAGATACCTAATAAAGAAGTATCCGATTCTATTCCAAAAACTAAGGAACCTTCTGTGGATATCAAAGTAAATCCTGACGATCCATCCAAAATTCAAACAAATTTCCAAAAGCTTTCAGGTCTAAAGAAAACTGGAGAGATAATTGATTTAGATTCAATTAAAAAGAAAGAAGACCAAGTTAAAGTGAAATTAGAGGAATCTAAAAAGAAAAGAAGAAAAAGAATAAGTAAAGATGTCTCTAAGCCAAAAGATTTAGCTAATAGGTTCAATAAAAATGCCAAACAGCCCACTACTGCTTCTCAAAAAGTAGAGCCTACGGCAGACGAAATTAAAAAACAAATTAGGGAAACTCTTGAAAAACTTCAAGGAAAGTCCTCCAAGTCGAAGAGTGTTAAATACAGAAAAGATAAAAGAGATCAAAGAAAAATTGAGACTGAAGAAGAAGAAGCTTTACAGGAAAAGGAAAGTAAAATAATTAAGATTACTGAGTTCATAACTGTTGGAGAGATTGCAACGCTAATGGATATAAGTTCTAATGATATAATATCTACATGTATGACTCTTGGTATAATGGTTACGATGAACCAAAGACTAGATTCAGAAACCCTTACAGTTGTGGCAGACGAATTTGGATACGAACTAGATTTTATTAAAACTGATATTGAAGAAGAGCAAGAAGAAGAAGAGCAAGAAGAAGATCCTAAAAATCTTGAGGAAAGACCTCCAATAGTAACTGTGATGGGGCATGTTGATCATGGTAAAACATCTCTTCTTGACTTTATAAGGAGTTCATCTGTAACAGATGGAGAGTCTGGTGGAATTACACAACACATAGGAGCTTATTCTGTTTTAGTTAATAAGTCCAAAAAAATTACATTTTTAGATACACCTGGTCATGAAGCTTTTACTGCAATGAGAGCTAGAGGTGCTCAAATCACGGATATAGTAATAATTGTAATTGCTGCTGATGATAATATAATGCCTCAAACAAAAGAAGCAATAAGTCATGCTCAAGCAGGAGGTGTACCCATAATTTTTGCAATAAATAAAATTGACAAAGAAGGTGCTAACCCTGATAAAGTTAAAGAATCTCTTGCATCAATGAACCTAGTAGTAGAAGATTGGGGTGGTAAGATTCAATCTCAAGATATTTCTGCATTAAAAGGACAAGGTGTTGATTCTCTTCTTGAAAAAGTTTTACTTGAGGCAGAGATAATGGATTTAAAAGCTAACCCTAATAAGAACTCTTCAGGATCAGTTGTAGAAGCATACTTAGATAAAGGTAGGGGCTATGTTTCAACTATACTTGTTCAAAATGGAACTTTAAAATTAGGTGATTATCTTTTGGCTGGAAAAACTAGTGGAAAGGTTAAAGCTATGTTTGATGAAGCAGGAAAGCCAGTTAAGCTTGCACCTCCATCAACTCCTGTATCTGTTCTAGGATTGGATGGCGCTCCTCAAGCAGGAGATCCATTCAAAGTTCTTGAAGATGAAAAAGAAGCTAAAATGATCGCTTCTAAAAGGACACAATTAGGAAGAGAGCAGAATGTTAGAACTCAGAAACAATTAACTCTTGATGAAATTGGAAGGAGAATTGCGATTGGAGACTTTAAAGAACTTAATGTAATTATTAAAGGTGATGTAGATGGATCAGTAGAGGCTCTGACAGATTCTTTTGAGAATTTGTCAACTGAAGAAATTCAGGTAAATATTATATTTAAAGCTGTAGGGGCAATAACAGAGTCAGATGTTTTATTAGCTTCAGCCTCTGATGCAATTATTATAGGTTTTAATGTTAAGCCAACTGTTAGTGCTAGAAAGTTATCTGAGAAAGAGCAAGTGGACATAAGATTTTATTCAATCATTTATGATGCAATTAATGACTTGAAGGATGCTATGGAGGGGATGCTTTCGATTAAGTTTGAGGAGGAGAATACAGGAGATGCAGAAGTTAGAGAGACTTTTAAAATCTCCAGAATGGGTACTATAGCAGGTTGTATGGTAACTTCAGGAAAAATATTTAGAAACTCGAAAGTTAGAGTATTAAGAGCTGAAGAAATACTTTTTGATGGTAAGCTACTTTCTCTTAAAAGATTTAAAGATGATGTTAAAGAGGTAGCTAAAGGCTATGATTGTGGTATTCAGATTAATGAATTTAATGACCTTCAGGAGGGTGATATTATTCAGTGCTACCAGGAAGTTGAAGTAAAGAGAAAGCTATAATTCAGAAAGTTTTATAATAAAAGATCCAGGGTATATTCTTCTTATACCTTCTAATTTTTGAGAGGCAGTGTCAATATTTTTATACTCTCCAATTCTGACTTTATAATTTGGTGTTTCAAAAATTAAATCTGTTTTGATGTCCTTAAAATTTTCTTTAAAATCATTTAAAATTGAATCTGCTTCATCTAGACTTCCAAAATATATTTGAATTGTATAATAAGTTGATTCAAATATTCTCTTACTGTAGTCTTTTTTAATTTGAAAAAGATTCTTTGTTAATGTATCATTATATATCACATTTTCATCTTGAGCATTCAAAGAAGAATTACACAAAATAATTAGTGATAATAATGGAAAAAATTTATCTATTGACATAATTTATTGCATCAAATTTACTAAAATGATATAACTTGTTATTTAGAATCATTATAAATTAAATATTTGTTTAATCTAGAGTTTTAAAAATGGCGTTTATGACTTAAATTTGTGCTGTTTTAAAAGTGTTTTAATCCGCTTTGATCTAATGAATAAAAACTTTATCGTCCCCAACTAATGTTACTGTTAAAAAGAATACTTTTAGTAACGCTGCTTTTACCTTCAATAAGCATTTCACAAGAAGCGGACATTCAAGCTGGAAAAAACTTATTCAATGCTAATTGTGCTGCATGTCATAAACTTAATAAAAAGGCTGTTGGCCCTGCGCTTAATGGTGTAACGGAGAAATATGATAAAGACTGGTTGTACAGTTGGATAAGAAAAGGATCACAAATGATTAAGGAGGGTGACCCTCAGGCTGTTGCAATTTGGGAAGAATATAATCGTGCAGTGATGACCAATTATCCTCAGTTCAATGATGAACAGATTGATAATATTTTAGCATATACAAATTTTACTCCTCCTCCTCCTACTAATGTTGCTTCAGTTTCTACAGAATCAGTTGCTCAAGGCTCAAATATATCAGTAAATATTATACTAGGTGTAAGTATAGTAATTTTCACAATACTTGTTGTGATGTTATTTTTGGTTCAAAGAACTCTTATCAAGATTGCAAATGCAAGCGGTGTAAAGATTGAATCAGAGAAAAAAAATATTACCCCCTTATGGCAGACAGTAATTAAAAATCAATTTTTGCTTATCATAATGGTTGTAGGTCTCTTATTGTCTAGTGCCTATTTTACTTATGGTTATCTTATGCAAATTGGAATTGATCAAGGTTATGCACCTATTCAACCAATTCACTATTCACATAAAATTCATGCAGGAGCTAATCAAATAGAATGTAAATATTGTCATTCTTCTGCAAGAGTATCTAAACATTCAGGTATTCCAGCACTAAATGTTTGTATGAATTGCCATGAGTATATTGCTGATTACAATGGTGAGGAAGACTTAGAAAATGGATACACAAAAGATTTCTACACTAATGAGATTAAAAAACTTTATTATGCAGTTGGATGGGACGAAGAAAATCAAGTTTACACTGGAGATACTAAACCTGTCAAGTGGGTAAGAATACATAATCTTCCTGATTTTGTTTATTTCAATCATGCTCAACATGCTCAAGTTGCTAAAATTGAATGTCAAACATGTCATGGACCTGTTGAAGAAATGGAAATTATGTATCAATATTCTCCATTGACTATGGGCTGGTGCATAGATTGTCATAGAGAGAGTACTGTTGACAAAGACAATGAATATTATCAGAAGGTTCACGATCAACTTTCAAAAAAATATGGTGTTGAAAAACTAACTGTAGCTCAGCTTGGTGGAATAGAATGTGCAAAATGTCATTACTAGTTTAATATGGGAAAAAAGAATATTTATTGGAAAGGCTTTGAAGAACTTAATGAACAAAGTGAAATTGTTAAGAATCTTGAGAACAATGAATTTGTAGAGAAACTCCCAGTTGGTAATTCAGAGGGTGAAAAAAATCATAATAGAAGAGATTTCCTAAAATATGCTGGATTTAGTACTGCTGCTGCTGCTTTAGTTGGATGTGAAGGTCCAGTAATTAAATCAGTTCCTTATGTCGTTCAGCCAGAGCAAATAATTCCAGGTGTTGCGAATTATTATGCCACAACAATAGCTGATGGTTATGATTTTAGCAGTATAATTGTTAAAACTAAGGCGGGTCGCCCAATCTTTGTTAAAGGAAATAAAGATGCACAATCGATGAATTGTACAAATGCACGTATTAATGCATCTGTTCTTTCTTTATATGATATCTATAGACTTCAAGGCCCTAAAGTATCTGGAAAAAATATTAGTTGGAAAGATTTTAATTTATCTGTAAAAGCAGATTTAGACCGTCTTTTGAATGAAAATAAAAAAGTAGTATTGCTTACACAGTCATTTGCTAGTCCAACTACTGAAAAGATTATAAGTGATTTCACCAAAAAATATTCTAATATTCAGCATGTAGTTTATGACTCAATATCAAATAGTGCAGCTCTAGATGCATTTCAAAATTCATATGGGAAAAGAGCGTTAGCTGATTATGATTTTTCATTGTCAAATACTATTATTTCGATTGATGCTGATTTCATGTCTGATTGGCAAGGTGGTAACTATTCTTCAGGATGGTCTAAAAATCGAGTGCCAAATAAAGAAAATGAGTATACGATGTCTTATCATCTTCAGTTTGAATCAAATATGACTCTAACTGGAGCTAATGCAGACAATAGGGTTATGGCTAGACCTCATGAATTAAAACAAGCACTTCAGAGTATCTATCTTAATTTAAGAAATCAAAAATACAATGGTCCTGCATTAGGTCCATATCTAGATAGATATGTGAAACTGGCAGTAGATTCTATTAAAAAGTCTGGAAAAAAAGCTGTTGTGATTTCTGGTCTTGATGATGTTGATTCTCAAGAAATAGTATTAATGATTAATGAGTTTATAAAGAGTGATGCATTTAATATTAAGTCACCAAAATTAATTTTTCAAGGAAGTGATAAGGATATATTAAATACAATAGATGAATTAAAATCTGGAAAGATTAGTGGTTTAATCACTGCAGGAGTTAATCCTAGTTATTCACTCCCTAATGCTGATGAATTTTCAGAGCTATTAAATAAATTAGAATTCTCTTTATGTTTTAGTATGAAAGAAGATGAGACAGCTATGAATTCTAAATATATAGCTGCAACTCCTCATTATCTTGAATCTTGGGGAGATTATGAGTTTAAATCAGGGGACTATTATTTAAGTCAACCTACTATAAAACCACTTTTTGATACTAATCAATTTCAAGATATACTTTTAGTTCTCTCCGATTCTGAGAATTCTTTTTATGATGAAATTAAAAATAATTGGAGGACTAATATTTTAAAAGGTAAAACTTGGGGAAAATCCCTTCAAGATGGATACTATTATTCATATGATAATGTTTCACCAAAGAGGATAAAATCAAATTTAAATATAAACAATCTTCCTTCGTCAAATGATGAGTGATTTAGATCTTGTCTTGTATACAAAAACTGGCTTAGGAGATGGTCAACAATCTTCAAACCCCTGGCTTCAAGAATTCCCTGATCCTATTACAAGAGTTACTTGGGATAATTATCTTACTGTATCATATGAAGATGCAGAAAGATTAGGTCTTGAAAATTATAATGTATCAAATGGTGCATTAAACGGAAGCTATGTTAATTTAAGTAATGACAATTCTACAATAAAGGTTCCTGTTATCATTCAGCCTGGACAAACACCTGGTACTGTTGGACTTTCTTTAGGGTATGGAAAAACACAAGCAATGAGTGAGGAAATGAATGTTGGTGTTAATGCTTATAGATTTTATGATGATTTTAAAAGGGTTCATAAGGTCACATTGACTAAAGTTAAAGGTGACCATGAGTTTGCATGTATTCAGCTTCATAATACAATGATGGGGAGAGATGAGATTATAAAAGAAACTTCTTATGAAGAATTCATTGAGGAAGATAAATCAGTATGGAATCCAACAGTTATGGTTTCCAAAAACCATATAGAAACTAAGGTAACATCAAAAGAAGTAGATATATGGAGAGAATTTGACAGATCTACAGGTCATCATTTTAATTTATCAATTGATCTAAATAAATGTAATGGTTGTGGAGCATGTGTAATAGCTTGTCATGCAGAAAATAATGTTCCTGTTGTGGGTAAAGAAGAGGTAAGAAAGTCTAGGGATATGCATTGGATAAGAATTGACAGATATTACTCATCTCAAGATACTATAAGAGGAGATGTAGAGGCTAAAGATGAAGCATCTGGTTTTAGAGAGTACAGAGCAACTCAGACTAAACTTGAGAAGGCATCAGCTAATCCACAAGTTGTTTTTCAGCCAATTTCATGTATGCACTGTAATCATGCTCCATGTGAAACTGTATGTCCTGTTGCGGCAACATCTCACGGAAGAGAAGGACAAAATCAAATGGCATACAACAGATGTGTAGGAACAAGATATTGTGCTAATAACTGTCCATATAAAGTGAGAAGATTTAATTGGTTTCAATATTCAGATAATGACGAGTTTGACTATAACATGAACAATGATCTTGGTAAAATGGCTATAAACCCTGATGTTAATGTAAGATCAAGGGGTGTAATGGAGAAATGTTCTTTATGTATCCAAATGACTCAAAAAGTCAAACTTGACGCAAAAAAAGAAGGAAGAAGAGTAAGAGATGGAGAATTTAAAACTGCTTGTTCAGAATCTTGTGATGATAATGCAATGGTATTTGGTGACATTAATGATAGAGATAGTGAAATACTCAAGGTTAAAGATGGTGATAGAACATATCGAGTTCTTGAAAGTATTGGAACAAAGCCAAATGTTATTTATCAAGTAAAAATTAGAAATAGTAAAAAAATCTAGATATGTCATCACATTACGAAGCTCCTGTTAGAAAACCCCTTGTCCTTGGAGATAAATCTTATGGTGATATTTCAAACGATATAGCCAGACCTGTTGAAACTCCTCCAAATACTGATTGGTGGATAGCTTTTTCAATTGCAATGGTAGCCTTTCTTTGGGGATTAGGATGTATGGCTTATACTATTGGAACAGGAATTGGAACTTGGGGTCTAAACAAGACAGTAGGTTGGGCCTGGGATATAACAAACTTTGTTTGGTGGGTTGGAATAGGTCATGCTGGAACTTTGATTTCTGCTGTACTTTTATTATTTAGGCAGAAATGGAGAATGGGAATAAATAGATCAGCTGAAGCTATGACTATATTCTCAGTTATTCAAGCAGGATTATTTCCTATAATTCACATGGGTAGGCCATGGCTTGCATATTGGTTGTTCCCTATACCTAATCAATTTGGATCATTATGGGTTAACTTTAATTCTCCATTATTATGGGATGTTTTTGCTATATCAACATATTTGACTGTTTCTCTTGTTTTTTGGTGGACAGGATTACTTCCTGATTTTGCAATGATTAGAGATCGAGCAGTTGAACCATGGAGAAAGAAAATATATAGTTTATTAAGTTTTGGTTGGTCTGGAAGGGCAAAAGATTGGCAAAGGTTTGAGGAAGTTTCCTTAGTACTTGCTGGATTAGCTACTCCATTAGTACTATCAGTTCATACTATTGTTTCATTTGATTTTGCAACATCAGTAATTCCAGGGTGGCATACAACTATATTTCCTCCATATTTTGTAGCAGGTGCAATATTTTCAGGATTTGCAATGGTTCAAACACTTCTTATTATAATGAGAAAGGTTTCAAGACTTGAAAGCTATATAACCATCCAACATATAGAGATGATGAATATCGTAATAATGATTACGGGATCTATTGTAGGATGTGCATATATTACTGAGCTATTTATTGCATGGTATTCAGGAGTTGAATATGAACAATATGCTTTCTTAAATAGGGCTACAGGACCCTATTGGTGGGCATACTTTTTAATGATGTCGTGTAACGTGGTTTCACCACAAATAATGTGGGTTAAAAAAATCAGAACTAATATAATTGTGTCTTTTGTTATTTCAATTGTTGTAAATGTGGGTATGTGGTTTGAAAGGTTTGTGATAATAGTTACTTCTCTTCATAGAGATTATCTTCCTTCATCATGGACAATGTTCTCTCCTACTTTTATTGATATAGGAATATTCATTGGAACTATTGGATTCTTCTTTGTATTATTTTTATTGTATGCGAGAAGTTTTCCAGTTGTAGCTCAAGCAGAGATAAAATCTATTTTAAAATCTTCAGGTGAAAATTATAAAAAATTAAGAGATAAATAATGAGTTTAAAAAGACTACATGTTTTGTTTGACGATGACGACATCTTATTAGATGCTGTAAAGGAAATCGTGAAGAGTAAAATATATATTCATGAAGTTTATACTCCATTTCCTGTGCATGGTTTAGATAAAGCAATGAAGCTTAAACCAACAAAGATATCTATTACGACATTTATTTATGGTTGCATTGGATTTACTGTCTCTATTCTAATGATGAATTATATAATGATTGTTGACTGGCCGCAAGACATAGGAGGAAAACCCAGCTTCTCTTATATAGAAAATATGCCGGCATTTGTTCCAATTATGTTTGAATTGACAGTGTTTTTTGCAGCTCATTTAATGGTAATTACTTTTTACTTAAGAAGTAAATTATGGCCTTTTAAAGAAGCTGAAAATCCTGATCCTTCAACTACTGATGATAAATTTTTAATAGATATGGACTCCGGATCAAATCTATCAAAAACAAAATCTATGCTAAAAAAAATGGGTGCAATATCAATTAAAGAAGTAAAAGAATAAAGTGAGAAATAATCTATTTATAATATTATCCATTAGCTTTTTGATCGCAGCTTGTTCTGATCCATCAAAGCCTAACTTTCAATATTTTCCTGATATGTACGAATCCTTAGCTTATGAAACCTATGCAGAGTCTGATGGGTTTTCAAATGGTATTGTAGCTCAAGTACCTCCAGAAGGAACTATTGCAAGAGGTTGGGATCCTTATGATTATCCAGATTCAACTGATGGATACGAGATGGCTAAGTCGGACCTACTATCCCCACTAGAAAATAATGATTCTAACTTAAGTCAGGGTAAGGAGTTGTATGAGATATATTGTTCAGTGTGTCATGGCGATAAAGGTGATGGAATGGGCATTCTAGCTCAGAGAGAAAAGTTCTTAGGTATTCCGGCATATATTGACAGGGAGATTACTCCAGGAAGTATTTATCATGTTTTGATGTATGGAATAAATGCTATGGGATCTCATGCAGGTCAAGTTAATGAAGAAGAAAGATGGCAAATTGCCCAATATGTTATGAAATTAAGAGAAGAATCTAAAAAGTAATAAATGACAGATTATAAATTTTCTACACAGATTAAAAGACTTTCAATAGCTTTAATTATTATTGGTGCTATTGGAATTGCTTTTGGTTTTTATTCTGCTCCAAGTAATGTAGAAGAAGCTAAGGAAATTGTAGCTAGTATGAGTCATGGAGATGGTCACGAGGGAGATAGTCACGAGGGAGATAGTCACGAAGGAGATAGTCATGAGTGATAGAGAGATCATGGAGATAAGTCAGAAGTTGGTCACGAATATGATCATGATAAACACGTTTTTAATCAACTTCATAACAAGCCTTGGGCAGCTATATATGTTCCTGCATTATTTTTTATGATGATTTCACTTGGGGTTCTTGCATTTTATGCTATTCAGAGAGCTTCACAAGCAGGGTGGTCAATTGTACTATTCAGAATTATGGAAGGCATAACTAGTTATTTGCTGCCTGGTTGTATTTTTGTTATTATAATTCTTGTGTTTTCTGCTCTTAACTTTAACCATCTTTTTATTTGGATGGATCCAGAAGTTGTTGCACATGATGAAATTATAAGAAATAAAGTGGGATATTTAAACACTCCCTTTTTCTTTGCAAGAGCAATAGTATACATAACAGGTTGGGTTTTATATAGAAATATATCTAGAAGACTTTCTTTAGAACAAGACAATAATAATGATATAAGTATTCACAAGAAATTATTTAGATTCTCCGCAGGGTTTTTAGTGTTCTTTTTAATTTCTGAATCAATGATGTCTTGGGACTGGATTATGTCGATTGATCCACATTGGTTTAGTACTTTATTTGGCTGGTACGTTTTCGCAGGAATGTTTGTCTCGGGAATAACAACCATAGCCCTTATAACCATTTACCTTAAATCTCAAAACTATTTAAGCTTTGTTAATAATAGTCATATTCATGACCTAGGAAAGTTTATGTTTGGTGTAAGTGTTTTTTGGGCATATTTATGGTTTTCTCAATTTATGCTAATCTGGTATTCTAATATTCCAGAAGAGGTAACTTATTTCATTACTAGAATTGAAGATTATAATTTCTTGTTTTTTGGTATGGTAGTGTTAAATCTTATATTCCCATTAATTGTTCTTATGAATAGTGATTTTAAGAAGACTAACTTTATTGTAATTTTAACTGGAATTGTAATTATTATAGGTCATTATATAGATGTTTATAATATGATCATGCCATCTGCTGTAGGAGATATGTGGTCATTTGGTCCTGGTGAAATAGGTGGATTCTTATTCTTTTTAGGAATATTTATCTATGTAGTTTTTAAAGAAATTTCTAAAGCACCAATTCTTGCAAAAGGTGACCCGTATATCGATGAAAGTAAAACATATCAATATTATAACTTAGACTAAAATGACATTATTACTAGTACTAACATCATTAATTTTAATTTCTATTGCAGTTTGGCAATTAACTAAAATTCTTGAGCTTTCTAAACCTGTAGACTTTGAAAACAGTGAAATAGCTACCGACAATGATAATGATATGCAAGGAAAGTTTATGTTTCTTTTCTTAATATTTATTTATGCATTAACTATTTTTTCTTTTTTCCAGTATGGAGATGTAATTCTTCCAGAATCTGCATCTGTTCATGGAGAAAACTATGATAGGTTACTTTGGTTTTCATTTTCTATAATATTTGTTGTTCAGACAATTACTCAAGCATTACTTCACTACTTTGCATTTAAGTATAGAGGAAATAAAAAGAGAAAAGCTTTATTTTTTGCTGATAGTAATTTCTTAGAAGGTGTGTGGACAATCATTCCGACTATAGCTCTAGCTGGACTAATTCTTTACGGGTTATTTACTTGGGTAGATATTATGACTATTGAAGAAAACGACGAAGCTTTAGTTGTGGAGCTATACGCTCAACAATTCAATTGGAAAGCTAGATATGCTGGAGAAGACGGTGTTTTAGGTGATGCAAATGTTAGATTTCTTCAGGATTTTGATGGAAAAAATTTAGTTGGAATAGATCCAACTGATAGGAATGGTGATGACGACATTGTAGTGCAAGAGTTACATCTTCCAGTTGGTCGTGAAGTTGTTTTTAGGATAAGATCTCAGGATGTCCTTCATTCTGCATTTATGCCTCACTTTAGAGCCCAAATGAACGCTGTCCCAGGAATGATTAATCAATTTGCTTTTATTCCAAACACAACTACCCAGGATATGAGACTAAGACCTGAAATTGTTAAAAAGGTTAGAAAAATAAATAAAATTAGATTTGATAAAAGTGAAGAGTTAACTGCTAATGGTGATTTTCCTCTAGATCCTTATCAATTTGATTTTTTACTTTTATGTAATAAAATTTGTGGTGCGTCACACTATAACATGCAAATGAAAATTATTGTTGATACAGAAGAAGATTTTAATAAATGGATTGATGAACAACTTACATTCAAAGAATTTGTTCAATAGATAAAGATTAGATTATGGCAAAAAAAAATAATAGAAGAGCTAAAATAGTTGGAACTGATATCGAATTAGATATTACTGAAAAAGAAGATGTTATAATTGAATCTCATGATGAAGATCATGATGAACATCATCATCATAAAGAAACTTTTATTACAAAATATATTTTCAGTATTGATCATAAAATGATCTCAAAACAATACCTGATTACTGGGTTGATTATGGGTATAGTCGGTATTGCAATGTCTTTACTATTTAGACTTCAGTTAGCATGGCCAGAAGAGTCATTTGGTGTATTTGATGTGCTTTTAGGAAAATGGGCTACAGATGGTGTTATGGATCCAAATGTATATTTAGCTTTAGTTACTATTCACGGTACTATAATGGTATTTTTTGTATTAACAGCAGGACTTAGTGGAACTTTTAGTAATTTATTAATACCTCTTCAGATTGGAGCAAGAGATATGGCTTCAGGATTTTTAAACATGATTTCATATTGGCTATTCTTTATTTCATCTGCTATCATGCTTGCATCCCTTTTTGTTGAAGCAGGACCTGCTGCTGCAGGCTGGACAATTTACCCACCTCTTAGTGCACTTCCTCAAGCTCAACCTGGATCAGCAGCTGGAATGACATTATGGTTAGTATCAATGGCATTTTTTATAGCTTCATCTCTTTTAGCTGCTCTAAATTATATAGTTACAGTTCTTAATCTTAGAACAGAAGGTATGACAATGACTAGACTTCCATTAACTGTTTGGGCATTTTTAGTTACTGCTATAATTGGTGTTGTTTCGTTTCCAGTTCTTTTATCTGCTGCGCTATTATTAATTATGGATAGAAGTTTTGGGACATCATTTTTCTTATCAGATATATTTATCCAAGGTGAGGTACTTCATTATCAAGGAGGGTCACCTGTTTTATTTGAACACCTATTTTGGTTTTTAGGACACCCTGAGGTATATATTGTTCTTTTACCAGCTCTTGGAATTGCATCAGAGGTAATATCTACAAATGCACGTAAACCAATCTTTGGATATCGAGCTATGGTTGGATCTATTTTAGCTATTGCATTTTTATCAACAATTGTTTGGGGACACCATATGTTTATAACAGGGATGAACCCTTTTCTTGGATCAGTTTTCACATTTACAACACTATTAATTGCAATACCTTCTGCTGTAAAAGCCTTTAATTATATAACTACAATATGGAAAGGTAATATTCAATTTAATCCTGGAATGTTATTTGCTATTGGTCTTGTATCTACTTTTATAACTGGAGGACTTACGGGAATAATCCTTGGAGATAGTGCTTTAGATATTAACCTACATGACACATATTTTGTTGTTGCTCATTTTCATTTAGTAATGGGTATTTCAGCACTATACGGATTATTTGCAGGTGTATATCATTGGTATCCTAGAATGTTTGGTAGAATGATGAATAAAAATTTAGGTTATATCCACTTTTGGATAACAGCAATTAGTGCTTATGGAGTCTTTTTCCCAATGCACTTTGTCGGAATGGCTGGCTTACCAAGAAGGTATTACACAAATACTAATTTCCCCTATTTTGATGATGTAGCTAATATAAATGTCGTTATCACTTTATTTGCTCTATTAGCTGGAGCAGCTCAATTAGTTTTCTTATATAACTTTATTAGAAGTATGTTCTACGGTAAAAAATCAGTAATGAATCCTTGGAAGTCAAATACACTTGAATGGACAGCCCCAATTAAGCATATGCATGGAAATTGGCCTGGAAAAATTCCACATGTTTTTAGATGGCCTTACGACTACTCTAAGCCTGGAGCAAAGGATGATTTTGTGCCTCAAAATATACCCCTTAAAAAGGGAGAAAGAGAGCTTCAACATTAACTTGTATCTATACCTCAAATTTCTCAATTAGTGTATATTTGAACTAATGGATGTTAATCAAGAAAGAGACAATGATTTTGATAAAGCGCTAAGACCTCTTCGCTTTGATGATTTTATTGGTCAACATTCAATAATTAGTAATCTAAAAATATTTGTTGAAGCTTCTAACCAAAGAGAAGATGCTTTAGACCACACTTTATTTCATGGACCACCTGGATTGGGAAAGACCACTTTAGCTCATATTTTAGCTAATGAATTAAAGGTAGGTTTAAAGGTAACTTCTGGTCCTGTAATCGATAAACCTGGAGACCTTGCAGGCCTTCTTACTAACCTTGAGGAAAGAGATATACTTTTTATAGATGAGATTCATAGATTAAGCCCAATTATTGAAGAATATCTTTACTCAGCTATGGAAGATTATAAAATTGATATCATGATTGAATCTGGCCCAAATGCAAGGACTGTTCAATTAAATTTAAATCCATTTACTCTTGTAGGTGCAACAACTAGATCAGGTTTTTTAACAAATCCAATGAGAGAAAGGTTTGCAATATCTAACAGATTAGATCATTATGATGACAACTTATTATCTAGAATAGTTGAAAGAAGTTCAGATATTTTAAAACTAGAAATTGATAAGAAATCTTGTTTTGAAATAGCTAGAAGAAGTCGTGGAACTCCAAGAATTTCAAACTCTTTGTTAAGAAGAGTTCGAGATTTTGCTCAAATAAAAGGTAATGGTAAAATTGATTTAGAGATCACAAAATTTGCCTTAACCTCTCTTAATGTAGATAAGAATGGATTAGATGAAATGGATAATAAAATATTAGAGACAATAATTGATAATTATAATGGAGGTCCAGTGGGTATATCAACTACTCGCTACCTCATTGTCTGAAAATTCAGAAACTATCGAGGAGGTTTATGAACCATTCCTTATTCAACAAGGTTTCATAATGAGAACTCCAAGAGGAAGACAGGTTACAGATAAGGGGTATAATCACCTAGGAAGAAATAAAAATAATGACAATAATTTATTTAATTAATAATTTATATTTGATCATAATCTAACTTTATGGGAAAGAATAGAGAAAGAAGAGAGTCATTAGTTTATCATGCAAAGCCTAGGCCGGGAAAAATTGAAGTTATACCCACGAAAAAATATAATTCACAAAGGGATCTAGCAATTGCTTATTCTCCAGGTGTTGCAATTCCGTGTCAAGAGATTGAAAAAGATCCTTCTAACGTATATAAGTATACAAATAAATCAAATTTAGTAGCTGTAATCTCAAATGGAACTGCAGTATTAGGTTTAGGAGATATTGGACCTGCTGCTTCAAAACCAGTTATGGAAGGGAAAGCTCTTCTATTTAAAATTTTTGCTGATATTGATGTCTTTGATATTGAAATAAATGAAAAAGACCCTGACAAATTTATAGAAGTAGTTAAAGCAATTTCAACAACTTTTGGTGGAATAAATCTTGAAGATATTAAAGCACCAGAAGCCTTTAAAATTGAAAAAGAATTAGTAGATCAACTTGACATCCCCGTTATGCACGATGATCAACATGGAACTGCAATTATATCAGCAGCAGCTCTTTTAAATGCTCTTGAACTTGTAGATAAAAATATTAAAGATGTAAAGATTGTT
Source organism: Candidatus Marisimplicoccus framensis (assembly GCA_905182065.1). Classification (GTDB taxonomy): domain Bacteria; phylum Bacteroidota; class Bacteroidia; order Flavobacteriales; family Flavobacteriaceae; genus Marisimplicoccus; species Marisimplicoccus framensis. The sequence continues at coordinate 219,286 of CAJIZN010000001.1, read as the reverse complement.
GTATCAGGTGCTGGAGCTGCAGCAATTGCCTGTACAAAGTTGTATCTGTCATTTGGGGCACAACTTAAAAATATTTTGATGACTGACAGTAAAGGTGTCATTAATAAATCTAGAGAGGGTCTAAGTAAAGAAAAAAAGTTTTTTGCATCAAATAGAGATATTAATACTCTTGAACAGGCGATGGTTGACTCTGATGTTTTTGTTGGACTTTCAATGGCTAATATAGTATCAGAAAAGATGCTTAAGACAATGGCTAGAGATCCAATAGTTTTTGCAATGGCTAACCCTGATCCTGAGATTAGTTATGATAAAGCAATGTCAGCAAGAGAAGATATAATATTCGCTACAGGTAGATCTGATTTGCCTAATCAAGTAAACAATGTATTAGGATTTCCATTTATTTTTAGAGGAGCTCTAGATGTAAGAGCTACAAAAATTAATGAAGAAATGAAAAAAGCTGCTGTAGTTGCTCTAGCTGAACTTGCAAAGAAACCTGTCCCTGAACAGGTTAATATTGCTTATGATGAAACAAAGCTGAATTTTGGAAAAGACTATATTATTCCCAAACCCTTTGACCCTCGATTAATATCTGAAATACCACCAGCTGTTGCTAAAGCTGCTATAGATTCAGGTGTTGCTCAAGAACCAATTACAGATTGGGACAAATACACTGAAATACTTGATGAAAGATTAGGGAATAATCAAAAATTAATAAGGATTATTCATAGAAGTGCTAGAAAAGTAAAAGAAAAAAAACTTGTATTCACCGAAGCAGATCACTTAGATGTTCTAAAAGCAGCTCAAATTTGCTTCGAAGAGAAAATAGCAGAGCCTATTTTATTAGGAAGAAAAAAAATAATTGAAGAATTAATGGAGTCTCTTGATTTTAATGAAGATTTACAAATTATTGATCCAACGGATAAAGCAAATAAAGAATTAATCGAAGAATATTCTAAAGTTCTATTTAAGAAACTTAGGAGAAAGGGTAAAACTCTCGATGATGTAAAAAGACTTTTAAGAGGGAGAGATTATTTTGGATCTATGATGGTTGAAAATGGAGATGCTGATTGTATGTTATCAGGTTATTCTAAAAGTTATCCTTCTGTTTTTATTCCTTTGATAAATTCAATTGGAAAGGCACCGGGCGTGGAGAAAGTTGCAGCAACAAATTTAATGATAACAAAACAAGGTCCATTATTCTGTTCTGATACTTCTCTAAATATTAACCCTTCTTATAAAGAAATTGCAAAAATTGCTATTAACACTGCTAAGATTGTAACTATGTTTGGAATTGAGCCAGTAATAGCAATACTTTCCTATTCAAATTTTGGTTCTTCTGATTTTGATGAAGCAAAAAAAATATCTAAAGCAGTTGAAGTTCTTCACAATAAAAACCCTGAGCTAATAGTAGATGGGCCAATACAATCAGATTTTGCATTGAATAGAGAAATGTTGAAAAATAGATTTCCATTTTCAATTTTAAACGGTAGAAAAGTAAATACTTTAATATTTCCAAACTTAGATTCAGCAAATATCACATATAAAATTATTAAAGAATTAGATCGTGCAGTTTCAGTTGGACCTATTCTTATAGGATTAAATAAACCCATACATATCCTTCAACTTGGTGCATCAGTTGATGAAATAGTTAATATGTCAGCAATAGCTGTAATTGATGCGAATCAAAGAAAAATTAAGAAAAAATGATAACCTATATAAAAGGAAGATTAATAGAGAAAACCCCAACAAAAATTATCGTTGAATCTAATGGAATTGGTTATGAAATTAATATATCATTAAATACTTTTGAAAAAATTCCTGATGATGAGAATATTAAAATTTTCACGTATTTACAAAGAAAAGAAGACTCAGATATCTTATTTGGCTTTAGTTCTCAAAGCGAAAGATCAATTTTTCAGCAACTTATTTCAATCTCAGGAATTGGACCTAGTACAGCAAGAACAATTTTATCCTCAATATCTCCGACAGAGATGCAAGAAGCTGTGTGGGCAGAGGATGTAGATAGGATAAAATCTATTAAAGGAATTGGTTTAAAGACAGCTCAAAGACTAATAATAGAATTGAAAGATAAAGTAGAATTATTTGACAAAAAAGATATAGATTTATCCGGTGAAAATCTAGATATAAAAAAAGAGGCTTTGCTAGCTCTTTCAGTTTTAGGTTTTAATAAATCTAAATCTGAGAAAATTGTTAGTAAAGTGTATTTTGAGAATAAAGATATAGAGCTGCAAGAATTAATTAAAAGATCATTAAATAAATTATAATCATGAATATTCCAGAAGAATTAAAGTATACAGAGGAACATGAATGGGTGAAAATAGAAGATAATATTGCTACGGTTGGTATAACAGACTTTGCTCAAGGAGAACTCGGAGATATTGTCTATCTTGAAATAGACACTTTAGACAGTGAAATTGCTTCAAATGAAGTGTTTGGAACTGTTGAAGCAGTTAAAACAGTTTCAGACTTATTTATGCCTTTAGGTGGAAAAGTAATTGAAACAAATCCTGAATTAGAGGATAAACCAGAGTTAGTAAATGAAGATCCTTATGGAGAAGGTTGGATAATTAAAATTGATATTTCTGATATTTCAGAGATAAGTAGCCTTCTAAGTTACCAGGACTATAAAAATCTAGTTGATAGTTAAAAAAATATAAAGAATAGGTTAACTATATGAAATAATTATAATTTTTTATAGTTTAGCAATTAAATCTTGATTCATGCAACCAAAGAAAAATCCAGAAGCTGACTTAAATAAAAACAGGAACCTCTATTTTGTTATTGGTTTGACTTTGGTATTAGGTTGTACTTGGGGTGCTGTCGAGTATAAAACGTATGATAGACAATTAAATTTTGATGGTGTTAATATGCTTGAGGATGATGAAGATGATATTCCTATAACAGAACAGTTAAAAACACCTCCACCACCACCACCACCTCCACCTCCTGCTCCTGAAGTGATTGAGATAGTAGAGGATGAAGAGGAAGTTGAGGAAACTGTAATTGAATCAACTGAATCAGATGAAGAAATGATAATTGAAGACATCGTTGTAGAAGATGACTTTGAAGATATAGACGTCCCTTTCGCTGTGATAGAGGATGTGCCAATTTTCCCTGGTTGTGAACGTGTAGCTAAATCTCAAAGAAGAACATGTTTTCAGGATCAGATGAATAAGCATATTAGAAAAAACTTTAGATACCCTGATATAGCTCAAGAGATGGGTATTCAAGGTAGAGTATATGTTAACTTTATAATTTCAAAAGATGGGTCTATCACTAATATTAGAATGAGAGGTCCAGATAAAAATCTTGAAAACGAAGCAGCTAGAATCATAGGAAGACTTCCTAAAATGACACCTGGAAAACAAAGAGGTAGAGCTGTAAGAGTTCCATTTAGTATTCCAATCACATTCAGACTTCAATAAGGGTACTTCCTAATTAAAAATTAATGTCTGACACTTTAAATATAAAGCAAAAGTCTTTATTTTCTGAAATTCTAACTCTAATCAAGTATAGATTATCCTTAAGTGTAGTCTTGTCCTCTGTTGCATCATATTTGATTGCTTTTGAAGTGTTTTCATTGTATACACTTACTGCTTATTAATATTAGGAGGTTTTTTTGTAGTTGGAGCATCTAATGGGTTTAACCAGATTATTGAAAGAAAAAGAGATGCTTTAATGACCAGAACACAAAATCGTCCCCTTCCGACCGGAGGTCTTAAGTGTATAGTCAAGCAATTTTAGTCTGTGTCATTCTGAGTTTTTTAGGTTTATTTATGTTGTATACTATAAACTTTAGAACTGCCTTTTTTGGCTTCTTATCAATGATAATATACTTAGCCATATATACACCTTTAAAACCTATAACTCCATTATCTGTATTTTTTGGAGCAATTCCTGGAGCAATTCCTTTTATGTTAGGTTGGGTTGCAGTTACTAACCAATTTTCTATAGAGACAGGTATATTATTTATGATTCAATTTTTTTGGCAGTTCCCTCACTTTTGGGCAATTGGATGGGTATCACATGATGATTATTTAAAAGGTGGATTTAAGATGTTACCATCTGGTAAAAGAGATAATTCAACTGCATTTCAAATAGTATTTTATACCATTTGGATGATTTTAGTTTCTACTCTTCCTTATTTTAGTTTTACAGGAGACTTCACAATTAGTTTCTACTCTCTTCTTTTAATTTTAGTTTCTGGTTGCTTTATGTTATTTCAGGCAATAAGATTAATGAAGTATAAGGATAAACAAAATGCTATAAGACTAATGTATACGAGTATTTTTTATTTAAGTTTTATTCAAATTATATTTGTTGTCGATAAATTTATAACATAATGGGTATTACAGATTCAATTGAGGTAAAGACTAGTAAAGCAAAGAAGATGATGTTGTGGTTTGGATTGATTAGTATTACTATGACTTTTGCTGGTTTAACAAGTGCATTTATAGTTAGTAGTTCAAGGCCTGATTGGTTAGATTCTTTTGTTCTTCCTGTTTGGTTTACAATTAGTACTGTCTCAATTGCACTAAGTAGTGTGTTCTTTCAACTTGCAAAATATAGACTAGATCAATATGTCAGAGTCTCACTTCCAGAGAATATAAACATATACCTTCACAGAAATAACGTTAACCTTTTTCTTGGTCTAACTATTCTAATGGCGATTGTTTTTATTATCGCTCAGTTTTTAGGTTTTGGAGATATTATTTCTCGAGGTTATTATTTTACAGGTCCAGAAAGTTCTATCACAACATCATACATCTATGTTCTTGTATTCCTTCATCTTGCTCACTTATTGGCAGGAATAATTGTTTTAACTGTTGTTACTGCTAAATTCAATAGACAAAAATATGAGAAGAATAAATTAGGTTTTGAGATGGCATTAATATTCTGGCATTTTCTTGGAGCATTATGGATATATTTATTCTTTTTTATTAAATACTTCGGTTAAAAATTAATAAATTTGTAATCAAAATTGCCCTAGATGCAAGCATCTACAATAACAAAAACAAAACAAAATTCTTGGGGAGGAGGAGGAGCTAAACCTCTTGACGCAGGCTATGGTAAACTAATGATGTGGTTTTTCATAGTTTCTGATGCTCTTACATTTTCTGGTTTCTTAGTATCCTACGGTTTCTCTAGATTTAAAAATATTGATTCCTGGCCAATAGCAGATGAAGTTTTTACACACTTTCCATTTTTACATGGTATTGATGCTCCGATGTATTATGTAGCACTGATGACATTTGTTCTAATTTTCTCATCTGTAACTATGGTTTTAGCTGTTGATGCTGGACATAACAATGATAAAAACCGTGTTGCCTTTTATATGCTTTTAACTATAATTGGGGGAGCAATTTTTGTTGGATCTCAAGCATGGGAATGGAAAAATTTTATTAAAGGAGAATATGGAGCTGTCGAAATTCAAAATGGAGAAATTTTACAATTCTATAATCTTGAAGAAAGTAAAAGAATACCTATAGATGAGTTTGCTTATTCTTCTCAACAAGACAGAGTTACTCATGATGATAATGTTGGTATTTGGTATGAAAGTGAATATAAACTTCCTGAAATTACTCTTGATGAGGTTATGACAGGATTTAATAATGATTTAGCTCTAACTGTAAGATTAGAAGCATTAGATGATAGAGGTCAAAAAATAATTTTAAGTCGAGAAGAAGCTGAGATTAAAATGTCATCTGCTACTAGAGTTGTTAAAGGAGCTAATCTAATTCGTAATGAATATGGAAATCCTTTATTTGCTGATTTCTTTTTCTTCATTACAGGTTTTCATGGTTTTCATGTTTTCTCAGGGGTAGTTATAAATATTATAATATTTATAAATGTACTTCTTGGGACATATGAAAAAAGAGGTCATTATGATATGGTTGAAAAAGTTGGTCTTTATTGGCACTTTGTTGACTTAGTATGGGTTTTTGTATTTACATTTTTTTATTTAGTATAAGCTATGGCAGGTCATAATCACAAACTAGAAATTTTTAGGGGACGACTAAAGTTTAAGTCTAATGTTCAAAAGATATGGGGTGTCCTTGTCTTTTTATCAATCATAACTATAGTTGAAGTGGCTTTGGGTATTATTAAGCCTGAAATATTATTAAACTACTTTTTAGGTATAAAACTTATAAACTGGATTTTTATTATTTTGACTATTGTAAAAGCGTATTATATAACATGGGATTTTATGCATGTTAGGGACGAAAAACCTTTTTTAAAAAATACTATAGTCCTTCCACTATTAATCCTTATCCCTTTTTTATTATTTATTCTTTTGTATGAAGGATCTTATATATTTAATATAATGTTTGATGGCTTAAAGGCTTGGAACTTTGATATATATTAATGAGTAACGACTTTAAAAAGTATCTGATACTAGGCTTTCTATTTTTCTTTCCAATATTTGTTTACGTATTCCTTTCTACAGGTATTAATAATTTTGCAAGACTTCCAGTATTAACAGAAAAGGTAAATGATATAAAGAATCTCGATGGTAATGAATCTGAAGTATCATTTAAAGATAAAATCTCAATTGTTGGTTTTTGGGGAGGGGATATAGAGAATAAAAAATCAGAGGCTTTAAACTTAAATCAAAAAATTTACAAGAGGTTCTATGAGTTTCAAGACTTTCAGTTTGTTATTATTTATAATAAAGAAGAATCTCAAGCAATTACAGATCTTAAAGCAGAGTTGATTAGTGGCGTTGGGACTGATTTAAAAAAATGGAATTTTATTCCAACTACACAAACAAATATTGAAATGGTATTTGATAGTTTTAAAACCAATCTTGAGTTAGATAAGAACTACAGCACACCCTATGTCTTCATAGTAGACAGGGATCTTAGCTTGAGGGGGAGGGATGATGATGAAGATATTGGATTGCTTTATGGTTTTAATTCTCAATCTGTTGCAGAAATTAATAATAAGATGGTAGATGATGTTAAGATTATTCTTGCTGAATATAGATTAGCATTAAAGAAAAACGACTCTTTATTTAATGAATAATAATATAAAATATATTGGATTACTAATAGTTATAATTCTTTTTGGAATTTTTTCTTTGCCTAAGATTTATGAAAGAGTAGCTAACTCCGATATTAAAGACTCTAATAGACTTAATACTAATCAGAGGCTATCATATTTAACAATTTCTGACGAAAAAAGAAAAGCTCCTGATTTTGTTTTAACTAATCAAGACTCAATATTAATCTCAAATGATGATATGTTGGGGAAGGTATATGTGTTAGAGTTCTTCTTTACCAGATGCCCTGATATTTGTATTGAAATGAATAAAAACATGAAGTCTCTGGATGAACAATTGGGAGATTCAAATGATTTTGGAATTATCTCCATAACCATTGATCCTAAAAATGACACACCATATATTTTAAAGAAATATTCTGAAGCGCTAGATATTAAATCTCAAAACTGGCATTTTTTAACAGGTGAAAAAGACTACATATATGAGCTTGCAAATATTGGATTTAATATTTATGCAAATCAAAATGCAGATTTTGCAGGAGGTTTTGAGCATCAAGGATATTTTGCACTTATTGATAAAGATGGTTATATTCGATCTAGAAGGGATAGTTTTGGCAACCCAATAATGTATTATTTAGGTATTAATGATATCAATGCTAGTATGCAAGGTACAGATATGCTAAGCTATGATATAAAAAAATTAATTAATGAGTAAAATTGAGAATTCAGGTCAAGGTTTAAAATATAAAACTTTAATAATTATAGTTTCTATAGTTATTCCTGTTGTAGTTTTAATTCTATTTAATATAAGAATAACATCTCTTCCTCAACTAACATTTTTACCACCTATTTATGCTTCAATAAATGGTCTGACTGCTATACTTTTGATTAGCGCTCTTTATAGTGTAAAAAATAAAAAGATCAAACAACATGAGCTTTTAATGAAGGTGTCAATATCCTTATCTTTAGTATTCTTAGTCATGTACATACTTTATCACATGACTACAGATGCAACTCAATATGGAGGGGAAGGATTTATAAGATATGTATACTTTTTTATTTTAATAACCCATATAACACTATCCATCTTTATTGTTCCTATGGTACTTATCACTTATGTAAGAGCTATCTCTAAAATGTTTGATAAACACAAAAGAATAGCTAGAATTACATTCCCTATATGGCTGTATATTGCAATTACAGGTGTTGTGGTTTATCTTATGATTTCACCTTATTATATTCACTGATGAAGAAATACTATCTATTTTTTATTTTATTTTTCTAATGACTGTTGATGTTCAGTCACAATGTTCCATGTTAAGTGCTATGATGGAAACTGATCAGGGTTACGAATCAGCCAAGGGATTAAATAGGGGTATTGTTTATTTAATGTCTATTCCATATATATTAATAGGATTGATTATTTGGAAAATATATAAAACAAACAAAGCAGGATAATTTTTTTATTAATTAGGTTTATATTATAAACTAGTTTACATTTGTATAAAAAAAGATGACAAATTCAGATCAGATAAAAATTATTAATGACATAATTAATGAGACTAGGACCAAACTAAAGCCTTTAAGTTTTAACTTAATTTTCTGGGGAATATTTATAAACATAATGAGTTTGATTCACTATGTTTTCCCTGCATTTATTCAACAAACATATTATTCTGCTGGAATATACTGGATATTTTTACCAATGATAGGCATGATCTATATGACACGTTGGAACATAAAAAAATATAAAGAGATAGGTTATTCAACAACATTAGGTAGAGCTATCAAAATTATATGGGGAGTATTTGGCTTTGGGTGGCTAATGATAACACTTTTTTCTCTGTATAAAGGAATTAATCCAGTTCCAGATATTTTATTTCTCCTAGGTCTTGTTGTTGTTATGACTGGAATGATTATTAAATTTAAACCCTTAACAATAGGCGGTATGGTTATATTTGTTTTCATTTTCAAGTTGAATCAAAATCCAGATCAAAATTTTTTAATAGTGAATATGATTGGAATAACTCTTGGATTATTGATCCCCGGAATTATGCTATCTAGAATGAAAACTGATGAATAAAGAATTAGAGAAGTTACTTTTTAATCCGATTCGATTAAAGATTCTTTCGTTTTTATTTACAGTTGAGAGTGCAAGCTTTAAAAAATTAATGGAAGTTTCAGGTGCAACCAAGGGTAATATTAGTATTCAAATAAAAAAGCTGGAAGATGCAGGGTGTATAAAGATTAAAAAGAAATTTGAAGGTAATTATCCTTTGACTTCATGTTTTATAACCTCAAAAGGGAGAAAATCTTTTGAACTTTTTTTCATCTCATTAAAATCCTATGAAACAAATAAAACTGAAAAATGAATTGTTTAATAAATAAATTATTCGGTACTTTGTATAACATAGTACTAATGTTTTTATGCACTTAAAATAAACTTTACTATTATTATATGTTCTAATATTTAGAATTTAGGTAATTTTGCAAAATATATGATAGAAATTAAAAATTTACATAAGTCTTATGAAATGGGTTCATCTTCATTACATGTTCTTAAAGGCATTGATTTTTCTGTTAATGATGGTGAATTAGTCGCTATAATGGGATCTTCAGGTTCTGGAAAATCTACATTACTTAATATTTTAGGTATGTTAGATAATTCAGACAATGGAACTTATGACCTTGATAAAATTCGTATTGCAGATATGGATGAAAAAAAGGCAGCCAACTATAGAAATAAGTTTTTAGGTTTTGTTTTTCAATCTTTTAACTTAATTAATTACAAAAATGCTCTTGAGAATGTTGCTTTACCACTATATTATCAGGGTATACCTAGAAAAGAAAGACAAGTAATTGCTCTTAATTATTTAGATAAAGTAGGGCTTAAAGATTGGTCTACCCATTTACCAAGTGAATTATCGGGTGGTCAAAAGCAAAGAGTTGCAATAGCGAGAGCTTTAGCATCAAATCCAAAAGTTTTACTTGCAGATGAACCTACTGGTGCGCTTGACTCTAAGACTTCAATGGAAGTAATGGCTTTAATTCAAAAAATAAATAATGAAGGTAAAACTATTTTAGTCGTAACTCACGAACAAGATATTGCAGAAATGTGTAAAAGAGTAGTTCGACTTAAAGATGGAGTAATAGTTGAAGATAAAAAAGTAAAACAAAACATTATCAAAAATGTTTAATATAGAACGTTGGAAAGAAATATTTCAGTCTATTCAAAAGAATAAACTTAGGACAGCACTCTCGGGCATTACAGTCTCACTGGGTATTTTTATATTTATAATTCTTTTTGGACTTGGAGAAGGATTAAAAAACTCTTACAGTGATTTATTTCTAAATAATGCCAATAATGTTATATATGTATATCCTGGAAAAACTACTAAACCATTTGATGGATTTAAAACAAATAGACGAATCCAATTAAAAAATCGAGATATAGCTGCTTTACAGAAAGAATTTGAAAATTCTATTGAATATATAAATCCTGCTCTATTTGTGAGAGAGTCAATCTCATATGGATTAGAAACATTCGATTTTGATATATCAGCAGTATCTCCTGCGAATCAAATTATCGAAAAGCATGTCTTAATGAAGGGAAGATATATTAATGAAAAAGATATTAAAGAAAAAAATAAAGTCACTACAATTGGAAGATTGGTAGCTAGAGATATTTTTAAAGGAGAAGATCCTATAGGAAGATTTATAAACCTTGGCTCCAGATCCTTTAAAGTGGTCGGTGTGTTTCAAGACACTAGTGGTGATACAGAGGAAAATAAATTAATCATTCCTTATACTACAAGACAACAAATTTTAAAAGGAACTGATGTGGTTGGAAACATTGGAATTACTTTTGATCAAACAATAGGTGGATCAGGAGCTGTAAAATTATCTGATAATATTAAATCTTTCTTGAAAAAAATAAAATCAGTTGACCCTACTGATCCAAGTGGAATTAGAGTTAGAAATGTAGCAGATGAGATAGATAGATCCATGCAGTTTGCGAATGCTTTACAAATAATTGTGACGTTTGTTGGAATAGGAACACTGATTGCAGGAATCATAGGAATTTCTAATATTATGGTTTTTATAGTAAAGGAAAGAACAAAAGAACTTGGTATTAGAAAAGCACTAGGAGCAGAACCTAGTGAGATAATAAAAATGATTTTAACTGAATCAATTTTTATTACTGCTATATCTGGTTTCTTAGGAATGATTTTAGGAATCATAATTCTTAATTCTTTAGATTCTGGGGCTCTTCAAGAATTTTTTATTACTAGAGCAGGGGTAAATCTAAATATTGCTTTATCAGCAACAGTAATATTGATAATATTTGGAGTAATTGCTGGATATATTCCAGCTAAAAGAGCTGCTCAAATCAAACCAATTGTAGCATTAAATGATGAATAGTTTAAAAAAAATATTTGATAGAGATACTTGGGATGAAATTTTTGAATCTATTTCAAAAAATAAGACTAGGACTATTATCACAACTATTGGAGTTTTCTGGGGCATATTCATATATATAGCTTTGGCAGGTTCTGCAACAGGAATTCAAAACGGTTTTGATGAAGCTTTTAGTGGGATGAGTAAAAATTCAATGGGAGTATGGGCACAAAGAACTTCAATTCCGTATAATGGATTTGAAGAGGGGAGGCGTCCTATATTTAGATTAAATGATGTTGACTAATTAAGAATAGAATACCTGAAATTGAGTATGTTGCACCAGGCCTTCAAGCTGGTGCTTTTTCAGGTTCACCTCCACTTGTAGTCAGGGGAACAAAGTCTGACAACTTTAATATTTTTGGAAATTTTCCAGTTTATGCTAAAATATCTGTTATTAAAATATTTGATGGTGGTAGGTATATTAATGACGATGATATTAAATATGAGAGAAAAGTAGCTGTTATTGGTGAAGGAACACAAGAAAGATTATTTACTGAAGGTGAAGATCCGCTTGGAAAATATATTGAAATTAATAATGTAAACTTTAAAGTAGTAGGAGTTACAAAATTTCACAAGGGAGTGGGTTTGGATCAGATTCTGATGTAACTATTCCATACCACTTTTGCTAAAATTTATAATCGAGGAGATAAATTTGGATTTATGTTTGTATCAGGATATAACTATGTTAATCCAAATTATCTAGAAGAAACTGTATTATCTAACCTTAAAGTTCTTAAAAATGTATCACCTGAAGATGATAGAGCATTTGGAAAATTTAATATTGGTGCACTGTTTGAAAGTATTACTAAATTTTCAAAGGGTATGATTTTCTTATCTCTAGTTGTGGGAATTGCAACAATTTTTGCTGGTGTTATTGGAATTGGGAATATAATGTTAATTGCAGTAAAAGAAAGAACAAATGAACTAGGTATTAGAAGAGCATTAGGTGCAACTCCAGGAGAAGTTAAGATTCAGATTGTATTAGAATCAGTTTTTCTTACAATTAGTAGCAGGAATAATAGGAATTACTGTTGGTGCCTTTTTACTATTTGTTATAAATATAGGTACTTCAGGTTTGGAAGACTTTCCCTTTACAAACCCAACTGTTCCTTTAGCTATTGTATTTGGTGCATTTATTACTATGGTGACTTTAGGAACACTTATTGGACTAATTCCAGCTGAGAGAGCTGTAAGTATTAAGCCTATTGAGGCTTTAAGAGAAGAGTAATTAATTAAAATAAAAAAAATGAAATTTAAAAATATCGGAATTATAGTATTAATCTTAGGTTTTCTATTAGCTATTGCCTATTTCGTCAGAACAAATAGTACAGCAGCAATTCAATATGACACAACTACTGCATTTACCTCAAGTATTCAAAAAACATCTGTTGTGACAGGTACAGTTATTCCTGAGGATGAGGTTGAAATAAAACCTCAATTAAATGGAATCATTTCAGAAATAATGGTAGAAGAAGGTGACATGGTTAATAATGGTGATTTGATTGCAATAATTAAAGTAGTTCCAGATGAGAGATCTGTTTATGGCGCTCAATCTCAAGTAAACGCTGCGGAATTAAATGTTAGGAATGCTGAAAGACAGATGCAAAGAGCAGAAGAATTATTTTCAAAGCAAATAATTTCTCAACAAGAATATGAAGACGCAGAATTAAGATTCAATACTGCAAAAGAAAATTTACAAGCAGCACAAAATGATTTAGAAATTATTAGAAAAGGATCTGTCTCTGGATCATCAACTGCAAACACAAATATTAGAGCTACTATCACTGGAACTATTCTTGAGATTCCAATTAAACTAGGTGATCAAGTAATTGCAGCTAATAGCTTTAATTCCGGATCAACAGTTGCGATAATTGCAGATTTAAATAAGATGATCTTTGAGGGGCAAGTTGATGAAGCAGAAGTTGGAAAGTTAGAGGTTGGTCAGGACCTAAGCGTAAGTATGGCTGCTATTCCTGATAAAGATTTTCAGGCAAGATTAAAATTTGTTGCTCCAAAAGGTACTGAAGCTGGAGGTGCAGTCCAATTTAAAATTGAGGCTGATCTTACTCTAGATGAAAGTTCATTTATAAGAGCAGGATACAGCGCAAATGGATCACTAGTTGTTGATAACAGACAAGATATAATGGTAATTGCTGAGGCTTTGTTACAATTTGACAGAAGAACATCAGTACCATATGTTGAGGTTGAGACATCTTCTCAAAATTTTGAAAGAAGAGACATTACTGTTGGATTATCAGATGGAATTAAAGTTGAGATTTTAACTGGACTAGAAATGACAGATAAAATTAAAATCTGGAATAAAACAGAACCGATTAAGATTGAACCTGAAGAATCAGCTTTTGATTCATTTAGGGAGGACAGATAAAAAAAATAAAAATGATAAAAAAATATATTCTTTTAACTCTATTTTCTTCAACACTTGCTTTTTCTCAATCAGGTGATAATGTTTTAACACTTCAGGATGCTGTTGAAATGGCAATTGAGAAAAATATAAGTATAAAGCAATCAGAATTAAACTTACTTAACTCTGAAATAGCTAAATCTGATGCAATAGGAAATTTTCTACCAAGAGTTTCAGCATCAGCTAACCACCAATGGAACATTGGTAGAGGGATTAATATTACAACTAATGTAATTGAAGATATAACCACTTCATTTTCATCTATGAGTGCAGGTGTTGGTTTAGATGTCTATAATGGATTTAGAAATGTATATCAACTTCATAGAGCTAATCTTGAAATTCTTTCTTCACAGTTTCAACTAGATGATATGAAAGATGATATAAAGCTTTTAGTAGCAAACTCCTATTTGCAAATCATGTTTAATAGTGAAATACTTAAAGTTCAAAAATTACAACTTGAAATCACTAAGCTAGAATTTGAAAGAACTAAAGATTTAATTGAAATTGGAACATTTTCACCAAGACAAATTTTTGAAATTGAAGCAAATCTAGCATCTCAGGAACAAAGTGTTGTTCAGGCCGAAAATAATTTTAGAAATGCAAAGTTAAGTTTAGCACAACTTCTTTTAATTGATGATTTTGAAAGTTTTGATATTGCATATGAAGATTTTAGTGTTCCTTTTTCAGATATACTATCTAAAACACCTAAGGAAATACTTGAAAAATCTTTAACCTTCAGAAATGATATTAAATTAGCGGAGACCAACATATCTATAGCTGAGAAGGATATTCAAATATCAAAATCTCAATTACAGCCAACAGTTAGTTCATTTTATCAATGGAATACTAGAATTTCTTATTTAGATAATACTCCTAGTTTTAATGATCAATTTAATTTAAATGATGGTCAAGGATATGGACTTGCTTTGAATATTCCAATATTTCAAGGAAAACAGATAAGAAACAATGTTGAAAGAAGTAAAGTAAATCTTAACAGGTTGCAAAATCAATATGAACAAGAAAAATTAAATCTGGAAAATTCAATTAATCAAGCATATAATGATTTAAAAGGAGCAATCAAGTTATATGAAGCTTCAAATAAGACTTTGGAATCATTAAAAAATGCATTTGAAGATGCCTCGGATAGATTTTTACTTGGCTCAGTAAATTCTTTTGATTTTATTCAATCTAAGCAAAGATATGAGTCTTCTGTTTCTGAAAATATTAGAGCTAAGTTTGATTACATATTTAAACTTAAAGTTTTAGAGTTCTATTTTGGACTTCCTTTATCAATTCCTCAATCTAATTAAATTGGTATGAGATGTCATTAATTTTAAACTTAGAGACATCTAGTAAAAACTGTTCTGTTTCTCTTTCATCAAAAGGAAAACTAATTGATTTGATTGAGTCTGAAGATGAAAATTATAGACATAGTGAACTTCTAACAACTTCAATTCAAGATATACTATCAAAAAATAATTTAAATGTAAAATCTTTGGATGCAATTTCAGTTGGAATTGGTCCAGGTTCTTTCACAGGTTTAAGAATAGGTCTTTCAGTTTCAAAAGGACTTTGTTACCCTCACAACATAAATCTAATTGGAATATCGACACTCAAGATTCTTGCTAATTCAGTAAACCCTAAAACAGAGAATATAGTCTGTTTAATTAACGATAAAGGAAATTACTTTTATATGTCAAAGTATAATTCTGCTTTAGAAGAATTAATATCCCCTAAGGTACAGTTGGTTGATGAAGAATTTTTAGATAGTACTGTTAACGAATCAACAACAATTGTAGTTAATACAGAGAGTGCTTATTCTTATGTGAGTGAAATTTTAAATAAAGAAGGTGATTTAACAAAGTGTGTAATAAGCTCCTCTAAGATGATAGAGCTTTCACAACAAGCATTTGATAAAAAAATATTTGAAGATTTAGCTTACGTGGAGCCAATGTATGTAAAGAAGCCCTACGTAAACTAATCAGTTTATTTAGAAACCAAGCTCCATTTTTACATCAGCTAAAAGATCTTTTCCATCGGCAAGAATAATTCCTCCGTTTGGACTTGAATCTATGACGTAATTAAATCCTTGATCTTTTCCAACTTTTGTAATAGCATCTCTAGCTTTTTCAAGAAGAGGAGTCATTAAATCCATTTGCTTTTTCTGAAGCTCTTGTGCAGCAGAGTCTCTAAACTCTTGCAAATTTGTTTGCATACTTTCAAGCTCTTTTTGTCTAGCTTGATTTGTAACATCAGTTTGATTTGCAGCGTCTGAAGAATAGCTTTGAGCTTTAGTTTGGAATTCCTTAAATGCATTGTCAATTTGAGTTGTGTAATCTTTTTCAAGTTTAGCTAGTTCATTTTGAGCAGCAATTACTTCTGGCATTTCACTAATAAGCTGTTGGACATTGATGTGTGCTACATTAGATTGAGCTACCGCATTAATCGGAGCTAAAGCTATGAAAGTAGCTGTTAATAATTTAAGTATCGATTTCATAATCTGTTAAAATTTTCGATTGCAATATCGTAATTTTTCTTTAAAAAACGATTAAAATTGTTGACCTATTACAAAGTGAGTCTGCCATCCAGATGGTTGTCCAGTATTTGAAAGGTCTGTAGAATCAAACCCATATCCAAAGTCAATTCCAAGAAGTCCAAATGCAGGCATGAATACCCTCACACCAATACCAGCAGATCTTTTTAAGTCAAAAGGACTGTAGTCTTTAAAATTATCAAAACCGT
This sequence comes from Candidatus Marisimplicoccus framensis, assembly GCA_905182065.1. GTDB lineage: Bacteria > Bacteroidota > Bacteroidia > Flavobacteriales > Flavobacteriaceae > Marisimplicoccus > Marisimplicoccus framensis. The sequence continues at coordinate 202,641 of CAJIZN010000001.1, read as the reverse complement.
TACCTGATTCAAGAAAAGTTAAAGCAAAAACAGATGCACTAGGTTTTAAACTTACAGGATACCTAAGTTCTAAAGAAAACTTATTATAAATAATTGATCCATCTCTGCTTGATAGGGATCCGTTTTCATACCCCCTTAAGGATATTGTTTCTCTTCCATCCATTGCATATTGTTGCATTCCATCACCACCTAAATAGAACCTTTCAAAAGGGATATTACCTTTATTACTATTATATGTTCCTAAAAAACCAAAGTCTGTTTGTGCTTTTAAAACAAATTTACCAAACAATCTAGTATACCAACTTCCGTCAAACTTAACTTTATAAAATTCTAACCATCTATACTTAGCCTGGTCAATTTCAGCTAGATTAGGAGATCCATTGTTGTTTTGAAATTCAGGTCTTTCATCAATATTAGAAAAGTCATCCCCAGAAATCAAAGAATAAGGAGGAGACAATCTTGCACTTAGAGAAAAGCTTGAACCTCCAACAGGAAATATAGGATTAGTATAAGTGTTATTTCTTGAAAGAGCTATATTATAGGCTATATTATGAGATTCTCCGTTCCCAAATGTAAAAAGTCCAGTAAAGTAATTTTGTAGGTTATAATACTGGTATGATATTGATTGTGAGAGAACAAAATAATCATCAGGGACTCTAAGTCTTTTGGCTATACCAATATTAAATCCTGCAATTTCAAATGATTGACTTTTATCTGCTCTTCTTGTAAAATAGTCATATCTATATTGTTTTGTAGATGAAAGTGAAAGAGAGAATTGAACAGGTTCTCTTCCTCCAAACCATGGTTCCACAAAGCTGAAACTTTTGGTACTATAAAAAGAACTAGTTTGAAGTCTAATAGCTAGAGTTTGTCCGTCTCCCATTGGAAGAGGTCTCCAGGCTTTTCTATTTTTAATATTTTTTGTAGAAAAATTATTAAATGCTAGACCAATAGTACCAATAAAACCTCCACCACCATACCCCCCTTGTAATTCTATTTGACTAGCTCCAGCTTCAATCAAACCAAGTTCAATATCTACTGTTCCTTGATTTGGATCTACATTTTTAAAATCAGGACTTATTTGTTCAGCATCAAAAAAGCCTAATTGACCAACCTCACGAATAGTTCTTACAACTTTATCTTTACTGTAAAGTTCACCAGGTTTAATTCTTAGTTCACGATAAATAACATTATCATTTGTTTTTGTATTACCAACAACTGTAATTTTATTAAAGCTTGCTAGTTTGCCTTCATTTATTCTAATCTCAAAATCAATAGTATCATTTGCAGCACTAACTTCAACAGCATTTACAGATGAGAATAGATATCCGTTATTTTGATATAAGTTAGCTAAGTCATTTGCGTCTGGATTATCATCTTGAATCCTTTCTTTTAATAGAACTCCATTATAGGAATCACCATCTTTTATCCCTAATATTTGATCTAGCTGAAAATCAGTGTAAGAACTATTACCTATATAATTTATATTTCCAAAGTAATATTTGTTTCCTTCATCTATTGTTAACTCAAGATCAATTGTCTTTTCATCATTTATAATTATTGTGTCAAATTCAATCCTTGCATCTCTATAGCCTTTTTCTTTATAATATGAAATTAAGGTTTCCTTGTCAGCTATATAATCTGCATCAATAAGTTTTGATTTTTTCCAAAATCTTAAGGGAAATTTTTTCTTAGTTTTTTTAAGCTTAGACTTAAGTTTAGTATCTCCAAATATCTCATTACCTAAGAAAGTGATATTTTTTATTTTAATCCTCTCACCTTTAGTAACATTAATATTTAGGTTACGTTTATTTGAACCAATTGAGTCAGGAGTAGAAATAATATTAACTTGAGAGTTTAAAAAACCAACTTTTTTTAAATCATTCTGAATATAATTCTTTGTGTTTGTAAGAAAACTTTCTGAAAGTCTTTTGCCCTCTGATAACTCAGTTTCCTTTTCAAAAGTTTCAGCTTTACTTTTTTTAACACCATTAATAGAATAATTTAGTAATGTAGGGAGTTCATCAACATTAATCTCTAGTTTAATTTTACCATTACTGACATCAGTAACATAAAGGTTTACATCACTAAAAAGCTCAAGATTCCAAAGTTTTTTCAATACTGCACTAACCTCTTCTCCTGGAACTTGAATAGCCTGACCTTGTCTTAAACCACTATATGTAACAACAGTTCTGTCACTAAAATTTTTTAATCCAACTACAGTAATAGTGTCAATTGAATAAGTATCACCTTTCCTATATTCATCCTGTGAGAAAAGGAACGTAGTTGTTAAAATAAAAAAGCTAATAGCCTTAAATAATTTAGGCCTATAACTGTTTGCTTGTTTTTCCAAATCTTCTTTCTCTATTTTGATATTCAACGATTGCTTCAGTAAAGTCTTTTTCAGTAAAGTCTGGCCAGTATACATCTGTAAAATATAATTCTGCATAAGCTATTTTCCAAAGTAAAAAATTGCTAATTCTTTTTTCCCCGCTTGTTCTAATAAGTAGATCAACATCTGGCAAATTTCTTGTGTAAAGATGGTCATTTATCACGGAATCATCAAAACTATCGAGAGAAATTATATCATTTTTAACTTTCTGTGAAATCTCTTTAACTGCTTTAAATATTTCTTGCTTTCCTCCGTAACTTAGAGCAAGAGTTAATGTCATTCCAGTATTATTTTTAGTGTTTTCAATAATGCTTTCCAATTCTTCTTTTACTTTATCTGGAAGAGAACTTAAGTCACCTATAGCATTAAGTTTAATATTATTATTAAAAATATCTTCAAACTCTTCCTTGAGAGTTTGAACTAAAAGCTTCATAAGAGTATCAACTTCATCACTTGGTCTATCCCAGTTCTCAATTGAAAAAGTAAATAATGTCAAATATTCAATTTTATGTTTATTTGCCTCCTCAACAATTCTTTTAACAGCTCTAACGCCATTTTGGTGTCCAAACACTCTTGGCATTCCCTTTTGCTCCGCCCACCTTCCATTTCCATCCATTATAATTGCAGTATGCTTGGGAATCATCTTCATTTTTTTGTGTTTTTATTTCTCATATCTTGACCCCAAAAGAGCTTCTCTCTTAATCTCTTATAAAAATTATCATTATCAAACTTAATAGTTCCAATCGTAAAATCTGCTTTAAATATTTCAATTTGGTTAGAACAATTCACAGAATACATTCTTGAATCCACAGATAAGTTTATATCACTGTCCCCTTCAATATCTATATTTATTTTTGAATTATTAGGAATAACTAAGGATCTCATATTAATATTATGAGGAGCTATTGGATTTAAAAGTATGACATTTGATTCTGGAGAAACAATTGACCCTCCATTACTTAATGAATAACCTGTAGAGCCAGTTGGAGTGGAAATTATTAATCCATCTGACCAATAATTTGTTAAATAATTTCCATTAATCTGACATGATATATTCAAAAGTGATGTTGTGTCTTTTCTTTGAATTGTGATTTCGTTAAGAGCAAATGGATAATCAGAAAAAGCATTATTTATAGAATTAGATTTAACTTCCAGAAGAGTTCTTTTAATTACACTAAACTTATTTTCATTAATCTGAGAAATTGCCTCTTGAATATTTTCTTTTTGAATACTAGTTAAAAAACCTAATCTACCTGTGTTTACTCCCAGAATTGGAATATTAGAGTCTTTAACATATGTAATAGATCTTAATATTGTACCATCACCTCCTACAGCAAAAACAAAATCAATATTATCCTCTATTGGATTTTTCGAATCAAAAAAAGAAAATTTATTTTGAGTTTCTTTATTTAATTCATTTTTTATTTTAGAATCAATAACTAGTTGATTGTTTTGTGAAATAATATCAATTATTTCCTTGCAACAATCAATTGAGGATTTGTTATGAAATGCTATGTATAAAGCTATTTTCATATCACAAAAATACAAACTTTATAACTTTATTAAGTACTATATTTGCAATTAAGTTTCAACAGAATTTATGACTAAATTAAGTGTAAATATCAATAAAATTGCAACACTGAGAAATGCAAGAGGTGAAGATTATCCTAATTTAGTGCAGACTGCTCAAGACATAATAGACTTTGGAGCTCAGGGTATAACTATTCATCCAAGGCCAGATGAGAGACATATAAAATACTCTGATGCAAATATGCTCAAGGAAAAAATTAATAGCGAACTTAATATTGAGGGTAACCCAAGCATAAATTTTATCGATCTTGTTAATGATATAAAACCTGCTCAAGTAACTCTAGTTCCAGATTCCGAAGATGCAATTACTTCAAATGCTGGATGGGATACAATTAACAATTCTTCATTCTTAAGTGAAATAGTTAAAGAATTTCAACTAAACTCAATTCGAGTTTCAATATTTATTGATCCTGACATAAAGATGCTAGAAGGGGCCAAGAAAATAAATGCAGATAGAATTGAACTATTTACAGGCCCTTATGCTAAACAATATAATATCGATAAATTTAAAGCAGTTGAAAAATATATTCAATGTTCAAAAGTAGCAGATGAAATTAATATAGATGTTAATGCAGGTCATGATTTAAACCAAGCTAATCTTAAGTTTTTTGTAGAATCAACCAAAAACATTAAGGAGGTTTCAATTGGCCACGCTCTTATCACTGAATCTCTTTACACTGGTTTAGAATCAACAATTAAATCATATCTCGATATACTTAAATGAAAATTCTTCATTCAAATTTAATAGGAAACTCTAAGAGAGATCTTTTTATTATTCATGGATTTTTAGGAATGGGAGATAACTGGAAAACTCATGCAAATAAAATTGCTGAAAATAACTTTAGAGTTCATTTAATAGATCTTAGAAATCATGGAAAAAGTTTTTGGAGTGATGAATTTAGTTTTGAAATTATGGTTGAGGACTTATATAAATATGCAAAACATTATAATATTAAAAGATTTTGCCTATTAGGTCATTCAATGGGGGGAAATATAGGTATGTTATTTGCTCAAAAATATCCAGAACTATTAGAAAAAATAATAATAGTTGATATTATTCCAAAGCAATATAAGCCTCAGCACGAAACAATATTGAATGGTTTAAAGTCCATAGATTTTAACAAAATAAAATCAAGGAAGAATGTAGATACTCATCTTTCCAAATATATTAGTGATGAAAGGGTTAGACAATTTTTATTAAAAAATTTATATTGGGTTGATAAAGAAAGCTTAGGATTAAAGTTGAATATTGAAGTTTTAATTGAATTTAAAGATAGATTATCAATAGAACTTAAAAAAGGAATAAATTTTGATAAGCCATCTCTTTTTCTTTATGGTGATAGTTCAACTTATGTTGACGAATCAGACTTTCCAATGCTTTACTCAAATTTTTCAAATATTGAGATTATTAAAGTTCCCTTTTCTGGGCATTGGGTTCATGCAGATAATCCATCATTTTTTATTGATAAAACAATTAATTTTTTAAATTGAAATATGGAAAACCATATAATTAGAAAAGCAAATTCTGCTGATGTTAAAGACATTCTTAGGTTATTGATTGAGCTAGCAGTTTATGAGAAGGATCCAGATGCTGTAAAAATTACTGAAAAAGATTTATTAGAGGATGGATTTAGAGATAACCCTAGATATGAGTGTTTTATTGCAGAGATCAATAGTGAAATAGTTGGCCTAGCCTTTTATACTCCTAGATATTCAACCTGGGATGGAAAAACACTTCACCTTGAAGATCTTGTAGTAACTGAAAAGATGAGGGGAAAAGGTATAGGGCTATCACTTTATAAATCTTTTTTAAAGGAAGCAAAAAAACAAGGAGTTAATAGAGTTGAATGGTCAGTTCTTGATTGGAATAAACCTGCAATTAATTTCTATTTAAAGAGTGGTGCTTTAATTGATGACTATTCAAAATGGAAAATTGTTAGAATGAATAAATCATTAATTGAAAAGTTTTTATCAAGTTAATTCTGATTTTATAAACTCTGTTATAAAATTTTTAATTTCATCTCTTACTAAATCAAAACTTTCATTATAAAGTCCATTATTTATTTTTGAAGGATCGTTAAAGTTTCTGTGAATTTTTTTTGCATTCCTATCTTGAAAAACAGGACATGTTTCATTTGCATTATCACAAACAGTAATTATAAAGTCAAAACTTTCATTGATATATTCATCAATATGATTAGAATTATAATCAGAGATATCAAGTCCAATCTTTGCCATACACTTTACAGCATTTTTATTTAATCCGTGCTTCTCAATTCCTGCACTAAAGACCGATACCGAGTTATTAGTTAAATGATCTAAAAATCCATGTGCAATTTGACTTCTGCATGAGTTTCCAGTACATAGAATTAGTATTTTTTTCATTAAAAACCTAACGAAATTTTAGCAATATAAAAGAATAAGAAAATTCCAAATATATCATTAGCTGTTGTAATAAATGGTCCGGTTGCAATCGCAGGATCAATCCCTTGTTTATCTAAAATAATTGGAACAAATGTTCCAACAAGGGCAGCTATTATAATTACACCCATCATAGAACCAGCAATTGTTAGACTCATAAATAAATCTTGATTAACAATCTGTCCAAAGATCACCAGGATTATTGCTAATACCAAGCCGTTAATTAAACTTAAACCAACTTCTTTTAAAAGCCTGGACAACAAAGAACCTTTAACTAAATCATTTGCTAAACCTTGAACAATTATTGCTGAGGATTGTACTCCAACATTTCCAGCCATAGCTGCAATAAGAGGAGTATAGAAAAATAAATTTCTTAAGTCAGGTTGATTCATTATCTGTTCAAAATCTTTTAAAATAAACACACTACCAAGACCACCTAAAAGTCCTAAAAACAACCATGGTAGTCTAGCTTTAGATAATTGAAAAATTGAGTCATTTGCTTCAACTTCAGAAGAAATACCTGCAGCTAATTGATAATCTTTCTCAGCTTCATCTTTAATTAAGTCAACAATATCATCAATAGTTATTCTTCCTAGTAAAGTTTTTCTTTTATTAGTTACAGGAATAGCTTCCAAATCATATTTGGACATAATTTTTGCAACTTCTTCTCCTTCTTGTTCAGCTGTTACATAGTCTACTTTAGGTATATAAATATCTTTAACTTTTGATCCTGATTTTGCAGTGACTACATCTTTTAATGATAGCCTGCCTTTTAGTTTATTTTTAGAATCAACAACATATATTGAGTGAACCCTAGAGACGTTCTTAGCCTGTTTTCTAATTTCATCAAGACACTTAGATATGCTAAGATCTTCACTTACTTTCACAAGTTCTTTTGCCATTAATCCACCAGCAGTATCTTCCTTATACTTTAGTAATTCTTTTATATCATCTGTTAATTCAGAATCTTTGATTTGTGACAACACACTTTCTTGAATATCTTCAGATAATTCTGAAATGACATCTGTTGCATCATCAGTATCAAGCTCTTGAATCTTTTCTGCAATTTCTTTAGTAGATAGGTTTTCAAGAATAATCTCTCTAAGGTCTTCATCAATTTCAGCAAGAGCATCTGCAATTCTTTCTTTATCAAAAATTTTAACTAGAAAAATAACTTGTTTGACTTCCAAAAGTTCAAATATCTCAGCTAAGTCAGCATAATGAAGATCATTAAGATCTTTGACAAGCTTTTCCTTATCACTAATTGTAATAAGTCTCTTAATATTATCTATTAATTCATCATTGACTTTAAATTGTCTCATTACTAATTTTTTGAGTTAATTTGACAAATTCTTGAACAGAAAGCTGCTCTGGTCTTAATTCAAAGATACTATCTTCTAATATATTATCCTGAATATCAAGTCTTTTTAGAGAGTTTTTTATTTTTTTTCTCCTTTGCTGAAAACTTAACTTTATAACTTTATCTAATAAATTAATATCACAATTAAGATTTATATTCTCTTTTCTAGTCAATGAAATAACTGCAGAATCAACTTTTGGCTTTGGAAAGAATACGTTAGGGGAAACATTAAATAAAATCTTTACATCATAAAATAATTGAGTTTTCACAGAGAGTATTCCATATTTTTTAGAGTTATGTTTACTTGCAATTCTTTCTGCTACTTCTTTTTGAAACATACCAACAAGAGAACTAATAGAATTATAGTTTTCTATAGCTTTAAATAAAATTTGAGATGAAATATTATATGGAAAATTTCCAATTATTAAAATCCTACTTAATGAAGGATAGGTTTTAGCAATTTCAAACTTTAAAAAATCTTTTTCTATTATCTCAAGATTCTCTTTTATAAATTCATTCTTAAGAAAAAAAATAGATTCTTTATCAATTTCAACTAGAGTTAAAATATCTTTTATATTAAGTAGGTGTTTGGTTAAGGCACCCTTACCAGGACCAACTTCAATAACTTTAGTGTATTTATTAAAATCAATTGATTCAATGATCTTTTTTGATATATTTTCATCAATTAAAAAATGTTGACCCAGGTATTTTTTTGGCTTAACACTTCCTACCATATTGCTAATTAATTATATCAAATCCAGTAAATGGAATTAAGGCTTTTGGAATTTTAATACCCTCTTTTGATTGATTATTCTCAATTAATCCTGCCATTACTCTTGGTAAAGCAAGAGAGCTTCCATTAAGAGTATGAAGCAAATAATTTTTTCCATCCTTATCCTTAAATTTAAGATTAAGTCGGTTTGACTGATATGTCTTGAAATTTGAAACAGAACTAATCTCAAGCCATTTTTTTTGACCTTTTGAGAATAATTCAAAATCATAAGTTATAGCTGAGGTAAAACCTAAATCACCTGCACATAAATTTAGTATCCTAAAATCTAGTTCAAGTTCAGATAAGATACTTATTATGTGATCTTTCATTTTTGATAGAGCATTATTTGAATTTTCTGGATGCTCAAGTCTAACTATCTCAACTTTATCAAATTGATGAAGTCTATTAAGACCTCTAACATCAGAACCATAGCTTCCAGCTTCTCTTCTAAAACAAGGAGTATAACCAGTAAGTAGAACAGGAAGTTCTTCATTAGATAGTATATTATCTCTATAAATATTAGTCAATGGAATCTCAGCAGTTGGAATCAAATAAAAATCATCATTATTGACATGGTACATTTGACCATCTTTATCTGGTAATTGTCCTGTTGCAAAAGCAGATTCAGAATTAACCAGATGAGGTACTTGAAATTCAGTATAGCCTGCAGATGTATTTCGGTCAAGAAAAAAATTAATTAGTGCTCTTTGAAGTTTAGCTCCTTTACCTTTATAAACAGGAAATCCTGAACCGGTAATCTTACTTCCAAGTTCAAAATCTATTATATCAAGTTCTTTCGCTAAATCCCAATGATTTTTTAAACTCTCATTTGAATCTTTGATTTGACCACTTGTAAAAACCTCTAAATTATCATCAACAGTCAAACCTTCAGGAACATCTTTATCAGGTAAGTTAGGTATAGTAGTAATTATACTTAAAATACTAGATTTTGTTTTATCAAGTTGATCTGATAAATCTTTCGATTTAGTTTTTAACTCTGCTGATTTACTTTTAAGACCCTCAACATCATTACTCTGATTCCCTGATTTAAAAATTTCAGCAATTTCTTTGGAGATAGTATTAGATTCAAATAAAATTTGATCAAGTTTTTGTTGAATTTGTTTTCTAACAGAATTAAGCTCTATGAGTTCATCAATGACTTCAAGATTCCTAAAACCTCGCTTCTTAAGGCCTATTAAAGTAGCCTCTCTGTCATTAGAAATTTTATCGATTGAAAGCATAGATTATTTTGAAACCAAAGATAAAACTTATTTGTTTATTAATTTTAAACAATAATTTTCATCTTTTAATAACTGTTCTTTAAGAGCTTCGATTGATGAAAATTTTATTTCATCTCTAATTTTTAATATAATATCAACAGATATTTGTTTGTCATAAATATCTTGATGAAAATTAAATAAATGAACTTCAATTGATTTATCATTTGAACCAATGGTTGGTCTATGGCCAATATTCATCATACCATTATAAAGTTTATTATCAACTTTTGTTTTTATAAAGTAAACACCATCCTTAGGTATAATTTTATACTTTTCTTTAATTAAAAGATTAGCAGTAGGATAATTTATTTTTTTTCCTAATCCGTCTCCTTTGACTACTTTTCCAGTTAGCTTAAAATATCTTCCAAGATATTTTTCAGTTGTTATTAAGTCACCTTCATTAATTGAATTTCTAATTTTTGTAGAGCTTATTGTAATTTTCTCAATTTCTTGTGCTTTGATTTCCTCTACTGTAAAATCTAAATCATTGGAATAATTTTTTAGATCTGTTACTGAAGCTTCCCTTCCTTTTCCAAACCTATGATCGTATCCGATTATTATATGTTTTATCTTAATTTTTTCAACTAAAAAATCTTTGATAAATTGATCAGCAGTCAATAAAGAAAAATCCTTGTCAAAAGGGTGGATTATTAATGAATCAATTCCAATTTTATCTAGATGGAAAATTTTCTCATCTAATGTGTCTATCATCTTAATATCATTATACTTATTTAAAATTATCCTAGGGTGTGGAAAAAAAGTTAAGACAACAGAAGATAAATTTTTATCCTTAGAAGTATTAATTAGTCTGCTAAATATTTTTTGATGACCTTGATGAAGACCATCAAATGTTCCAATTGTAACAACTGATCTTTTTTCTTCATTGTAATCTTGAATACTTCTATAAATCTTCATCAATAAAATTCTTCTTATTATAAAAACTCATTGTTCGTTCAATCCCTGTTTGGATAAATGAGAATACTATTTCAGAGGATATCTTCACTAAATTATGAATATTTGATTGCTCAGATTCAGACCATTTACCAAGAACATAATCTGATGTTGGAATTTTATTATTATTTGAGATCCCAATTCTAATTCTGGGGTAATTTACAGTTCCTAAAAACTCTTCAATATCTTTCAATCCATTGTGACCTCCAGCTGTACCAGAAGATTTAATTTTAATATTTCCAAAATAAAGATTTAGATCATCACAAATTACAAGCGTATTATCTGTACTAACTTTTTCTTTTTTTTTCCAATATAAAAATGATCTTCCAGAGTTATTTACATAATTATTAGGTTTGATTAGTATAATTTTTTTTCCCTTAAACTTACACTCTGCTCTTTGGGCTAATTTTACTGATTCAAACCCTACTTTTAGAACTTTAGAAAGTTCATTGACTACATCAAATCCAATGTTATGTCTGGTATTATTGTACTGATCGCCAATATTACCAATTCCTATTATGAGATACGTGTTCATATCAGACTTTGAAGTTAACCATGATACGATATTTTTAAAAAAATACATTATATAATAATCTAAATAAAGTTAAGATTAATTATATAACAATTATTCTTTTGAATCTTCTTTGGGAGTTTCTGCACCTTCTGCACCTTCTGCACCTTCTGCACCTTCTGCACCTTCTGCACCTTCTGCACCTCTTCTCCTTCAACACCTTCCTCATCTTCTGGTAATGCCATTGAAGCTCTAGAAGTTCTTACTTGACAAATAACCGTATTTTCGGGATGAAGTAATTCAAATTTTTCATCTTCAAGTTGAGAAGTATAAAGTTTATCACCTAATTCAAGCTTAGAAATATCTACATTGAGTGAGTCTGGAAGATTTCCAGGTAGTGCTTTAATTCTTAACTTTCTTTTATTTCTAGTTAAAATACCACCACCATTTTGAACTCCTGGAGCTGATCCGCTAAGTTCAACAGGAATATCCATAGTTACAGGCTTATCATCATGAAGTTCATAAAAATCTGCATGAATAATTTTATCTGATACAGGATGAAATTGTATATCTTGAAGAATAGCATTTCTCTTTTTATCTCCAAAATCAAGAACAACTGTGTGTGCAGATGCTGTATATACTAAATCCTTGAAACCTATTTCAGAAGCTGAAAAGTGTAAAACATCATCCCCTCCATATAACACACACGGCACATTACCATCTTTTCTCACTGAATTTGTACTTTTTCTTCCAGTAACTTCTCTTATTAAACTTTTAATTTTTATTGATTTCATTTTTTTTAGTTTATAAATAGTTTGTCAATTGATTTATTGTGATGAACATTATACATTGCTTCAGCAAATATTTTAGAACATGTTAAATGTTCAACTTTTTTTGATTCATTTTTTATTTCAATTGAATCACTTGTGATTAATTTCTTAAGTTTTGATTTTTCAATTTTTTCGTACGCATCACCAGAAAGTAATGCATGCGTACAGATAGCAATTACTGATAGCGCTCCTTTTTCAATCATTAGGTCAGCCGCTTTAGTTAGAGTTCCTGCAGTATCAACCATATCATCAACCAAAACAACATTCTTACCTGTAACATCACCAATTAGCTCCATGTGTGTAATAATATTCCCTTTTGATCTTTGTTTATAACATATAACCACATCAGCATCTAAAAATTTAGAATAGGCATATGCTCTTTTAGAACCACCCATATCAGGAGATGCGATTGTGAGGTTATCAATATTTAAGGATTCTAAATAAGGAACAAAAATTGATGAAGCATATAGATGATCAACAGGTTTTTCAAAAAATCCCTGAATTTGATCAGCATGTAAATCCATAGTTATAATTCTTGTAGCTCCAGCTGCTTCCAGAAGTTTAGCTACTAATTTAGCTCCAATAGGAACTCTTGGTTTGTCTTTTCTATCTTGTCTAGCCCAGCCAAAGTATGGAATAACTGCAGTTATATGTCTTGCAGATGCTCTTTTAGCAGCATCAAGCATAAGAAGCATTTCCATTAAATTGTCTGTTGAAGGGTTTGTAGAGCCAATTAAAAAGACTCTAGATCCTCTAACAGATTCCTCAAAAGAAGGTTGAAACTCACCATCACTATACCTTTGAAAATAAACACTACCTAAATCTTGCCCAAAGTGTTTAGCAATTTGTTTAGACAAAGTAGTACTCTGTGTGCAAGAAAATAATTTTACTGGTGTTTTCACAATCAATTAATTGGAGTGCAAATTTATAAATAATTATTGTTCAGTATAATTTTATTATAAATTATTTAATATAATGGAATTTATTAATTTTGAGACTCTTTAGCTTCGGTGGCGAAACTGGTAGACGCGCTGGATTCAAAATCCAGTTCCTTTGGAGTGTGGGTTCGATTCCCACCCGAAGTACTTTTTTTTACTAAATTCAATACATCTGCAGATTTATATTCTAATATCTGATAATTTAAAATCTAAATAATCACTAATTGACATAGCACATCCTGCATCTGTAAGCACCTTATTAGAGCTACTAGATGTTATTCCAATAACTTTAATACCAGAATTTTTTGCAGCTAAAACACCTTCCAATGAGTCTTCAAAAATTAAACACTCACTTTTATTTATATTAAATCTATCAATAGTTTCATTAAACATTTCAGGATTAGGTTTTCCTTTAATCACTTCATCTCCACAAATAATACTATCAAAATGATCATAAATTTCTAGTTCATTTAATTATCATTGAAACATTTTTTCTTATTGCGTTACTTGCCAGCCCAACGATGAATATTTTTAGATTTAATAAATTTAAAAATTCAATAAAACCTGAAATGGGCTTAATTTTACCTTTAGATATTCTTCTGAAAACAATTTCCTTTTCTTCAATAATCTTTTTTAATTCTTTTTTTGAATAAAGGTTACCATATATAGATCTCATAAAATCGAGTGTGCTCCCACCTTTATCTTTAAAGCTGTCTAATTTTTTTGAAAAATTAGCAATCTTTTTTTCATTAAAAAATATTTTCCATGCTTCGTAATGATAAGGAATACTGTCAACTATCGTTCCATCCATGTCAAAGATTATCCCCTTTATCATTTTGTAATTAGATATTTAAAAACTATTTTAATCGAAGATTTTAAAGTTTATTTTAAATCATATGTAAAATATAAAAATAACAATAATGAATTCAAGACGTAGTTTCATAAAAAAATCATCTCTTGTTACTTTCGGAGCTCTAAATCTTAATTTTTCTCCTTTACTTAAAGATATAAATGGAGTTGATATATCAGTAGTGACATATTCTTTTAACCCAGGAATTGAAGACATGAATATTATAATTCAAAACTGTTTAGATTCTGGTTCTGATAATATTGAGCTGATGGGTAACCACGTTGAGACAACATTGGGTATGCCTAGGTCAAAAAGATCTCACCCTGATTGGAGAACAAATGTTTCAATGAAAGATTTTAAGAATGTAAAAAAACAGTTTAAAAATCAAGGCATTAATATTTTTGCATATAAGCCATATTGTATGAGTCCTAATAATTCTGATGGCGAGGTAGAATATGCAATGAAGGCTACTAAAGCTCTTGGTGCAGACTATTTAACTGCTGAATTAACCACAAAAGAAAATACTAAAAGAATATCTCGTTTAGCAGAAAAACATAACGTTAATATCGGATACCATGCACATCTTCAAGCATCTGATACTGCATGGGACTTTGCTATGGATGACTCCGAGAAAAATTTTATAAATCTAGATATTGGACATTACATTGCTGCCCGAACAGAAAACACAAAAGAGGCCTTATTAAATTTTATATTAAAAAATCATTCAAAAATATGTAGTCTACATTTAAAAGATAGACAAGCTGCAAAACCCTTAAATCTTGGCGCGTCTGATAACCAAATATGGGGTAAAGGTGATACTCCTATTTTAGAAGTTCTCCAATTAATTAGAGATAATTCATTTAAGTTCACAGCATCAGTTGAACTTGAATATAGAATTCCTAGTGGATCAAATAGAGTCAATGAAGTTAAAAGATGTTATGAATATTGTGATCAAGCTCTTAACTCTTAATTTGAATGATCTAAACAATTATTGTGTTTTTTTCTACTCTTTTCAATAAATGTTTTTGCACAAAATCAGGGGGATTTATTAGGAAGAGTAATTGATGGTGAGACTGGTTTTGGGCTAGAGGGTGCAACTATTCAAATAGAAAACTCAGGTTTTTATACTATTACAGACCAAAATGGTTATTTTGAAATTACTGATATACCGACTTCAAGTTTCAATGTTACAGCTAGTTTTATTGGATTTAAATCTCTTACTAAATTTAATGTAATTATTAAATCAGCAGGAAATCAATCTTTACAATATATATTAAACCCTTCTTCTGAAATACTAGATGAAGTTATTTTGGTAGAGTCACCTTTTAAAACCTCTTTTGAAACTCCATTATCAACTCAGACATTTTCTGCTGTAGAAATTGAAACTTATCCTGGAGGTAATAATGATATTACAAAAGTTATTCAAAGTTTACCTGGAATATCACCTTCAATAGGTGGTTTTAGAAATGATATAATAATTCGTGGTGGAGGTCCAAATGAAACCGTTTACTACTTAGATGGAATTGAAATACCTAATATAAACCATTTTAGTACTCAAGGAAGTTCTGGAGGTCCAGTTGGATTGATAAATGTTTCATTTATAAAAGATGTAACTCTTTCAACTTCTTCATTTGGTGCAGAGTATGATAATGCGCTTTCTGGTGTTCTATCTTTTGAACAAAAGGATGCAAATCCTGAAAAGATATCTGGGAATTTTAGAATTGGATCAAGTGAAGCAGGATTAACTTTTGAAGGTCCATTAAAATTATTTAAAAATAAAGAAACATCCTTTATAGTATCAGTAAGAAGAAGTTATCTTCAGTTTATATTCAAGGCTATTGGATTATCATTTTTACCTGATTATTGGGATTATCAAATGAAAATAAAACATAAAATTGATGATTTCAATTATTTGAATTTCATTGGTATTGGTTCAGTTGATAAATTAACCTTAAACGAATCTGATGAATTTGACTTTGAAAATGAATCTCAAATAGAACAAATACCCATTATAAATCAAAGATCTAGAACTTTTGGTGTTTCATGGAAAAGACTTTATAAAAATAAAAATGGATTTTTTAACCTGTCTATTAGTAACAATAGACTAGATAATAAATTTGAAAGATTTCAAAATAATTTATCTAAATCAAACCCTTCATTTTCAAATATTTCTAATGAGGATGAGACTAAATTAAGATTTAATAGTAACCATAATAATAATAATTATAAATTCTCATTTGGAGGAAATTTTCAATTATCTAATTACTTAAATAATACTCAATATGATTTTTACAATATTAATTACGATACTAAAATAGATTTTATAAAATATGGAGTCTTTTTTAAATCATCTAAAGCATTTATTAATGATAAGCTAGGGGTGTCCTTTGGAGTGAGATTAGATCAGGATAACTTTACTGAGAAGAATAATATTTTTGAAAATATATCACCAAGAATAGCTCTTTCTTTAAAAATATCGGATGACAATAAATGGAAATTAAATTTTGCTTCAGGTAGATATTTTAAGATTCCTACTTACACCTCACTTGGTTTTAAAGGCAGGAATGACATGTTTTTAAATAAAAATTCTAAATACACAAGAAGTGATCATATTGTTGGAGGTTTAGAATTTAACTGGACAGATTCTTCTAGGTTTACGTTTGAAGCTTTCTATAAAAAATATAATAATTATCCAATCTCTTTTGTTGATGGAGTCTCTATAGCTAATAAAGGCGCAGGTTTTGAAGTTCTTGGAAATGAAAGAATATTAACCGAAGGAAAGGGAAAATCATATGGATTAGAGTTTCTTTATCAGCAAAAACTTAAAAATAATTTCTATGGTATTCTATCTTATACTTTCTTTTATAGTAAGTTTTCAGGTTTTGATAATATATTTTTACCATCAGTTTGGGATAATAGACACCTATTTTCTTTTACTGGAGGTTATAAACTGAAAAAGAATTGGGAAGTAAGTTCTAAAATTAGACTTACAGGAAAAACTCCTTATGCACCTGTTAATTTAAACTTAAGTAATCAGTCATATCCTGAAATAATCCTTGACTACAATGAACTTGGAAATTATTTCTTAGATCAGTTTACAAAGCTAGATTTAAGAATTGATAAAAGATGGAACTTTAAGTCAACATCTATGAATTTTTATATTGATATAGAAAATCTTTTAATGAGTGAAATTCCTAGACCGCCAGACTATGGACTTCAAAGAGATGAAAATCAAAACATTCTTAATCCAAGGAATTTAATTGAAATTTTAAGTGAAAATCAAAGTTCACTAATTCCAAGTATTGGATTTGTTTTTGACTTTTGACTAAAAGGCGTTATGACCAGTAATTTCATGGCCAAGAATTAATAAATGAATATCATGAGTACCTTCATATGTTATTACTGATTCAAGATTCATCATATGTCTCATAATACTGTATTCTCCTGTAATTCCCATACCTCCTAGAACTTGTCTTGCCTCTCTAGCAATACTCATAGCCATATCCACATTATTTCTTTTAGCAAGAGAAATTTGAGCTGAACTAGCCTTATCTTCATTCTTCAATTTTCCTAATTTCCATGATAATAATTGAGCCTTTGTAATCTCAGTTAACATCTCTGCTAATTTCTTTTGCTGAAGTTGTTTCGCTGCAATTGGTTTTCCAAATTGAACTCTTTCTAATGAATAATTTAAAGCTGTATTATAGCAGTCCATAGCCACTCCAATTGCCCCCCATGATATTCCATATCTTGCAGAGTCTAAACACATAAGTGGAGCTCCTAAACCTGATTTGGCAGGGAGTATATTTTTCTTAGGCACTCTAACATTATCAAATATTAATTCACCAGTAGCAGATGCTCTTAGAGACCATTTATTATGGGTTTCAGGCGTTGTAAACCCTTCCATGCCTCTTTCAACAATTATCCCATGAATTCTTTTGTTTTCATCTTTAGCCCAAACAACTGCAATATCTGCAAAAGGGGAGTTAGAAATCCACATTTTAGATCCATTTAAGATTACATCATCTCCGTCACTTTTAAAATTTGTTATCATACCACTAGGATTTGATCCATGATCAGGTTCAGTAAGACCAAAACAGCCCATCATCTCACCAGTTGCAAGTTTTGGAAGAAACTTCTGTTTTTGTTCTTCACTTCCAAATTTCCAAATAGGGTACATGACAAGTGATGACTGAACAGAAGCTGTAGATCTAATTCCACTATCTCCTCTCTCAATTTCTTGCATCATTATTCCATAACTTATCTGGTCTAATCCAGCTCCTCCATATTTTTGAGGAATATATGGGCCAAATGCACCTATTTCTCCAAGTTCTTTAACTAAGTGTTTGGGAAACTCTGCCTTTTGAGCATAATCTTCGATTATAGGACATACGGATTTAGAAACCCATTGTCGTGTAGACTCTCTGATTAGTTTATGTTCTTCAGAAAGTAAATCATCGATATGATAGAAGTCAGGTGAAGTAAAATTAGTATTCATTATTTGGAGCTTATATTACAAAAATATGAATTAAATATTCAATTAAATAATTTCAATTAATCCATCAGGAATATCGATATGAATAATTTTATTTTTTTTATCAATTTTATCAATTAAATCTTCATGAATTGGAATCATTACTTTATTAGATTTGATTAAAACTTCAAAAACTGGTTGAGGTAATTCAGAATTAATACTATCGATTATTCCTACTTTTTTTGATTTTGAATAGACACTATAGCTTACTAGTTCATTATAAAAAAAACTTTTTCCTTCAATGGGTTTGTAGCTTTTAGAATCAATAAAAACATTCTTAAAAATTATATCCTCAGCTTCTTTTTCAGTGTTGACTTCAACTAGCTTTAATATTAATAGATTATCTGAGAATGATTTAATTTCATCTACCATAAATGGAATAAAACAGTTATTAATATCAATAAAAATATGTTTTATGTCAGGTAGTTGGTCAAAATTAAAAGAAGACACACTTATTTTGATAAACCCTTTATACCCATGTTTTGAAACTATAGTTCCAATTTTAACATGATCAATACTCATAAATAAGATTATTTGTCCTCTTCAGCGGGAGCTTCATCAGCGGGAGCTTCATCAGCGGGAGCTTCATCAGCGGGAGCTTCATCAGCGGGAGCTTCATCAGCGGGAGCTTCATCAGCGGGAGCTTCATCAGCGGGAGCTTCATCAGCGGGAGCTTCATCAGCGGGAGCTTCATCAGCGGGAGCTTCATCAGCGGGAGCTTCATCAGCGGGAGCTTCATCAGCGGGAGCTTCATCAGCGGGAGCTTCATCAGCGGGAGCTTCATCAGCGGGAGCTTCATCAGCGGGAGCTTCATCAGCGGGAGCTTCATCAGCGGGAGCTTCATCAGCGGGAGCTTTTGCCTCATCAGCAGCTTTTGCCTCATCAGCAGCTTTAGATTGTTCTAGTTTATTTTTTCTGTATTCTTCCTCTCTTAGTCTAGCATCTTTTTTATTTGACTCTAATGCAGCTTTAACATCATCAATCTTTTTCTCAACTTTTGCACTTTTTTCTTTCATCCACTTTTCAAACCTTTTCTTTGCCTCTTCTTCAGTAAATGCTCCTTTCTTAACCCCTCCGTCTAGATGTTTTTTCATTAATACACCAGTATAAGATAAAATACCTTTTGCAGTACTTGTGGGTTGAGCACCTTTTCCTAACCAACTTAATGCTGAATCAAAATCCAGTTCAATTGAAGCTGGTTGTTGATTTGGATCATAAGTTCCTAGTTTTTCTAAATATCTACCATCTCTCTTTGATCTAGCATCAGCTGCAACAATCCAATAAAATGGTTTACCTTTTTTACCGTGTCTTTGAAGTCTTATTTTTACTGCCATAATTTTAATATTTTGGGTACTCGACCCATGTTACTAATTTAAGAGAGCAAATTTAACAAAATATATCATACTATATAATGTTTAACTAAAACTTGACTCAAATAATCATCATTTATTTTCATTTAGATGTGTATTTGATTAATTTTGACATTAAAATTTAATAGATGGATTATTCAAAAGAATTTAAAAATTATGCTACCAAACATCATGGCGTGAGTTCAACTTACTATGATAAAATTGTAAGCAGTATGACCCCTTATATAATTGAGGAAAGACAATTAAATGTTGCTCAGATGGATGTGTTTTCTAGGTTAATGATGGATCGTATAATGTTCCTAGGTACTGCAATTACTGATAGTGTTGCAAATGTTATTCAAGCACAATTACTATTTCTTCAAAGTACAGATTCGTCTAGAGATATTCAAATGTATATTAACTCTCCAGGTGGTGGAGTATATGCTGGTCTTGGTATATATGACACTATGCAGTACATAAAGCCAGATGTTGCAACAATATGTACTGGATGTGCTGCTTCTATGGCTGCAGTTTTACTATGTGCTGGTACAAAAGGAAAGAGATCTGCTTTAAAACATTCTCGAGTAATGATTCATCAGCCGTTAGGGGGTGCTTCAGGACAAGCTACAGATATAGAAATTACAGCAAGAGAGATATTAAAGTTAAAAGACGAGTTATATAAAATCATTTCTAAACATTCTGGTCAAACATATAAGAAGGTAAATTCTGATAGTGATAGAGATTATTGGATGAAATCAGATGAAGCTCATAAGTATGGAATGGTTGATGAGGTTTTAAAATAAATAAATATGAGTGAAGAAGAAATTTTATGTTCCTTTTGTGGGAGAACGAAATCTCAAACTAAGTTACTTATAGCTGG
This sequence comes from Candidatus Marisimplicoccus framensis, assembly GCA_905182065.1. Lineage (GTDB taxonomy): Bacteria > Bacteroidota > Bacteroidia > Flavobacteriales > Flavobacteriaceae > Marisimplicoccus > Marisimplicoccus framensis. The sequence continues at coordinate 181,983 of CAJIZN010000001.1, read as the reverse complement.
TTTAGATGCTCATATTTGTGATATATGTATCTCACAAGCAGATATGATTGTTAAAGATGATGAAACCAGTAAAGAATCGACCGACTTTTCTGTTGATCTAAAACCACCAATAGAGATTAAGAATTTTTTAGATTTACATGTTATAGGGCAAGAACAGGCAAAGAAAACTTTATCGGTTGCTGTTTATAATCATTATAAAAGAATCAATCAAAATAATTTATCAGATGACATTGAGATTCAAAAAAGTAATTTATTATTGGTCGGTCCTACAGGTACTGGTAAAACTCTTTTAGCTCAGACTATTTCAAAGTTTTTAAATGTTCCAATAGCTATTGTGGATGCTACGGTTTTAACTGAGGCTGGATATGTTGGTGAGGATGTTGAAAGTATATTAAGTAAACTTTTACAAGCAGCAGATTTTGATGTAGATAAGACTGAAAATGGAATAGTGTTTATTGATGAAATAGATAAAATTGCAAGAAAAAGTGATAACCCATCTATTACAAGAGATGTATCAGGTGAAGGGGTTCAACAGGCACTTCTTAAATTACTTGAGGGAACATCTGTCAATGTCCCACCAAAAGGTGGAAGGAAACATCCTGACCAAAAATTTATTGAAATTAACACTTCTAATATATTATTTATTGCTGGAGGTGCATTTGATGGAATAGACAAGATAATTAAGACTAGACTTAATCTTCAATCTATTGGTTTTAAATCTATAGATGAAAAGGCTAAAAATGATAATGAAGAAAATGTATTAAAGTTTATCAATCCACATGATATAAGATCTTATGGATTAATCCCTGAAATTATAGGTAGACTTCCTGTTATGTGTCATTTAAATCCATTATCTAAGGATGCCCTTAAAGATATTATGACATTACCTAAGAATGCTTTAGTTAAGCAGTATAAAAAACTTTTTGAAATGGATGGTATTGATTTTTCAATAACTCCTGGAGCTATTGATTTTATTGTTGATAGAGCATTTGAGTTTAATATTGGAGCAAGGGGTTTGAGAACTTTATGTGAAGCTATCTTAAATGATGCAATGTTTAATTTACCAAGTTCTGAAGAAAAAGAATTAAAGATCACAAAAATTTATGCTGACCAGAAACTCCAAAAAATTGATATTTCTCATCTTAAGGCTGTTTCTTAATTCATTTTAATCAATTCATCTATATATTCTCTAGAATTTGAAAGTCTTGGAATCTTATTTTGTCCTCCAAGCTTATTCTTTGAAGCCAGCCAATCATAAAAGAGGTTTTTTCTAGCAACAACTATTTTTGGAATTTCAAGAGTTGAGCTTTTATATCTTTTTGCTTCATAATCAGAATTTAATCTTTGAAGGTTTAAATCTAGTATTTCTATAAATTTATTTAAATCATCTGGTGTTTTTTCAAATTCAATTAACCATTCATGAGATCCTTTAGTTTTACTACCCATAAATATTGGTCCAACAGTATAGTCAAATATTTCAGCTTTAGTCAATTCACAAGTCTTAGATAATGCTTTCTCAGCATTTTCAATTACAAGCTCCTCACCAAATACATTAATAAAATGCTTAGTCCTGCCGGTTACTTTAATTCTAAACGGGTTTAAAGATGTAAATTTTATAGTATCTCCTATTTTATATCTCCAAAGTCCAGAGTTTGTAGTTATTACTAGTGAATAATTTACATTGAGCCTAACATCTGCTAGGGATATTATTTCTTGTTCTGAACTATTTGTTGGAATAAATTCATAGAAAATACCGTAGTCAAGCATTAGTAATAATTCATCAGAATTATTTTGGTCTTGAATTGCAAAAAAGCCTTCTGATGCATTATATATTTCAAAGTACTTGAAATCTTTAGAAGGAAATAATTTTTTATAGATATTTCTATAAGGGTCAAAATTTACACCTCCATGAAAGTAAACTTCAGAGTTTTTCCAAATCTCAGAAATATTATCTTTCCCTGTTTTATCCATTACTTGTTGAAGTAATGACAACATCCAGGAAGGGACACCTGCAAAGCTTGTTACATTTTGATTAATTGACTCTTTGATTATTGCTTGTACTTTTTTCTCCCATTCAGGTATTAATGAAACTTTAGAACTAGGAGTACTACTTAATTCTGCCCAAAAAGGTAAATTATCAATCATAATTGCGGATAAATCTCCATAATAACTATTATTATTTTCATAAATATCTTTAGATCCACCAAGTCTTAAACATTTACCGGTAAGTAATTGTGAATTAATGTTGTTATTGAAATAAAGAGACAACATGTCCTTTCCAGCTTTGTAATGACAATCCTCTAAAGATTCAAAACTAATAGGAACAAATTTGCTTTTTGCATTAGTTGTTCCACTTGATTTTGCAAACCATTTTATGGGTGTTCGCCAAAAGATATTTTGTTCACCCTTTCTATTTCTATCTATATCTTTATAAATATCCTCATAGGAAACTATTGGAACTCTTTCTTTAAAATCATTATAATGCCTGATAGTTTTGAAATCAAACTTTTTTCCAATTTCTGTATCAATTGAATAAACAATAAGCTTTCTCAACACTTCCTGTTGAGTCTCAATAGGATAATCTTTAAAAAGTTCTATTTGACTTATTCTTCTTTTTAAAAAAAAAGAGGCCACAGAATTAAAGATTGGAATTGGCATGGAATGTATATATTTAGCATAAAAATAGTAAACATTAGATTATGTTCTCAGGAGTATTAAAAAAAATGACATCTATACACGATAACCCTGTGAGATATATCATTGATTTTGATAATGATTTGATATTTCTGAATCAAATTATTGGAAAAAAAATTAAAATTCATAAAACAGGATATTGTTGTTTATCATGTTTTGAAAATCTACAAATTTTTGCCAATGGATTTTGTAAAAAATGCTTTTTTGAATCCCCAATAGCAGGTGATTGGATAATGAAACCTGAGTTGAGTAAAGCACATTTAGGGATTGAAGACAGAGATATTTCCTATGAAAAGAAAGTTCAATTACAAAATCATATTGTATATCTATCTAAAACAAGTGGGATAAAAGTCGGTGTAACTAGATCAAATAATATGTCTACCAGATGGATTGATCAAGGTGCTATTGAGGCAGTTGAATTAATTGAAGTTCCCAATAGATATCTTGCTGGTGTTGCAGAAGTGAAATTGAAAGAGAAATTTTCTGATAAAACGAATTGGAGAAAAATGTTGACTAGCAACTTTGAAGAAGCAGATATAATTAAGAATAAAAAAATTGCTTTAGATGAATTGGGTTCTGAATTTGAAGAGTTTTTTAAAACGGACAGTGAGGTCATGAAGTTTAACTATCAAATAGATAAATCTATAGATTCTGTAAAATCTGTTAGTTTAAAAAAATCAGATGATATTGAAGGAAAATTAATAGGTATCAAAGGACAATATTTAATTTTTGAGGACTCTAGTGTTTTTAATGTGAGATCCAATGAAGGTTACGTTGTAGATATTTCTATTTTTGATTAAATAATTGCTTAATTTCTTCATCATTTAAATCTCGATATTCTCCAATTTTTGTATCTGAAAGATGAATATCCATTATCCTTATCCTTTTTAATTTCGTAACTCTTAACCCTAGTTCCTCACACATTCTTCTAATCTGCCTATTCATTCCTTGAGTTAAGACAATTTTGAATCTATTTTCAAATGTTTTTTCTACATAACATCGCCTAGTCATTCTTCCCATTATTCTTACTCCCCTTCTCATTTTTTCAATAAACTCATATGAAATCTTTTTATTGACTGTCACTAAATACTCCTTCTCTTTTTTGTTTTCTGCTCTAAGAACATTATTAACAATATCACCATTATTAGTAAGCAAAATAAGACCCTCACTCTGTTTGTCTATTCTTCCAATCGTAAAAAGTCTTTCCTTATGGTTTATAAAGTCAATAATATTTCCTTTAATTTTTTCATTTCCAGTGCATTCAATTCCAACAGGTTTATTAAAGGCTATATATACTTTCTTTTTGTCTTTATATTGAATTACTTCACCATCGATAGAAATTTCATCATCAATATTTACTTTTGACCCAAGAACAGCTTTAATTCCATTTATATATACTCTTCCAGCAGATATATAATCATCTGCTTTTCTTCTTGAGCAAAATCCAACTTCACTTATGTACTTATTAATTCTCTTTTTTTCCAATTTAATTTAGTTTTATTTCTTCACCTATTTTTAGATTAAATTTCCTTCTAAACATCCAAACAAATAGATATAACAAGGGTGTATCTAGAATTGCCACTATTACTTTAAATATAAATCCTGATATAATTAGTACCAAAAATTTGTCTTGAGGCAGTATGCCAAAAAGTATAAGTAGGGAAACTATAGTGAAAGTATCAACAAACTGTGAAGTGAAAGTTGAAAAATTATTTCTCAACCATAGGTGTTTTCCTTTTGTTAATTTTTTCCAGTAGTGATAAATTCTAATATCAATAAATTGTGCAAACAGGTATGTTAACATAGAAGCTAATACTGCCAAAGGAGCATTAAGAAATACGCTGTTAAAAGTTGCGTCATTAATTGGTGATCCTTCAATAGCAGGTACTTGACTAGATATAAATATTAATCCAATTGAAAAAATTGATGCAAATATTCCTGTAATTACTACTTGATCAGCTTTTTTCTGTCCGTATATTTCAGATATTAAATCAGTAATTAAAAATGTCAAAGGATACGGTAATATACCTACAGATAATTCAAAAAGTTTTACTCCCATTAAATTAATATCAAATGGATACCAATAAAATATTTTTGTAAATATTAAATTTGATGCTACAAGTGATGTGATAAATAATCCTGCAAGGATTAGATATATATTGTTAGCTAAAGAGAGATTTTTGGCGTTCATTTATAATACTTATGAGCAAAGTGTATTTTTCAATAGGATCGAACAAAGGTAATCGTTCTGGATTAATTAATGAAGCTATTGATAAGATTGATATAATCATTGGAAAGGTTGTGCTAAAATCTAGTATTTATGAAACAAAATCATGGGGTTTTAATTCAAATAACTTTTATAACATATGCATATTATTGGAGTCAACACTAACACCAGAATTAATTTTAAATAAAATTTTAACTATTGAAAAAGATATGGGAAGATTGAAAACAACTGATCAATATAGTGATAGGTGTATTGATATAGATATCTTGTTTTTTGATAATATGATAGTCAATTCTAAAAGTCTAGAAATTCCCCATCCAAGAATTCAGCTTAGAAAATTTGTCTTAACTCCAATGCTTGAATTAACACCTGATCTAATTCATCCAATTTTAAATAAATCAATTAGACAATTAGAACTTGAATGTGTTGATAAAGATCAACCTATAAAAGTTAGGTAGTTATATTTCGGTTTTATAGAAAAAATCCCAGAGTACAATACCTGCTGCTACAGAAACATTTAGAGAGTGTTTTGTGCCAACTTGAGGTATTTCCACAACTTCATCGGAGACACTAATTATATCATCTGATATACCATCTACCTCGTTCCCAAATATAAAAGCATATTTAACTCCTTTTGCTGGAATAAACTTTTCAATATTTAAGGATTTATCTGCCTGTTCAATTGAAATTATTTTAATGTTTTTTTTCTTTAATACTTCAATTGTTTTAATAATATCATCTGAATATTCCCAATCAACAGAATCCGAAGATCCTAGAGCAGTTTTTTTCATTCTTTCATTTTCAGGAGTTGCAGTATACCCTGAAATTATTATTTTTTCTATTAAAAATGAATCAGATGTTCTGAATATTGATCCAACATTATGAATACTTCTAATATTATCAAGAATTACAATTGCAGAAGTTTTTTTTGATTTTTTGAATTCATCAATTGACTTTCTGTTTAGTTCAGTATTTTTTAATTTTCGCATTAGAGTAAAAATAAAAATATTTAAATTAGCACAAATACAAATCTGTGACTAAAGCTACTAAAATCACTCCTTTGATGAAGCAGTATAATGATATTAAGTTAAAATATCCTAATACAATGCTTTTATTTAGAGTAGGAGATTTTTATGAAACTTTTGGAGAAGATGCTGTAGTAGCATCAAAAGTCTTAGGGATTGTTTTAACTAAAAGAGGAGCTGGTTCAACTAGTGAAACTGAGTTAGCAGGTTTTCCTCATCATTCAATAGAAAACTATTTACCTAAGTTAGTCAAAGCTGGTCATCGTGTTGCAATATGTGATCAATTAGAAGACCCCAAGCTTACTAAGAAAATAGTTAAAAGAGGCGTAACGGAAATTGTTACTCCTGGGATTGCTATGAATGATGGTGTTTTAGATCAGAAAAAAAACAATTATTTAGCATCTATTTATTTCGAAAAAAATCAATTTGGAATTTCTTTTCTAGATGTCTCAACTGGAGATTTTTATATATCTCAAGGTGATTTTAAGTTAATTGAACAATTGATTTCAAACTTTTCTCCAAATGAAATATTAGTTTCAAAGCCATCAAAGAATGAGCTTAAAGAGTTAATTGGTAATTCATATAATGTTTACCCATTAGATGATTGGGTTTTTGATAGTTCGTATTCTAAAAATAAATTATTAAATCATTTTAAAACAAAAAGTTTAAAGGGGTTTGGAGTTGATGATATTAAACTTGGAATAACTGCTGCTGGATCAGTAATTCATTATTTAGATGATACAGAACATAACAACTTAAGTCACATATCAAACCTTCAAAGAATTTTTCCAGACTCCTATGTTTGGATGGATAAGTTTACAATGAAAAATCTTGAATTGTTTAATTCAAATTCATCTAATGGATTTAATCTTTCTGAAACAATTGATGACTCAATTACTAGTATGGGTTCAAGAAAATTAAAAAACTGGATTGCATTTCCTTTAGTAGAAAAAAAAGAGATAAAGAAAAGACAAGATATTGTATACTCAATTATTGAAGATAATGAGATAAGTGGCATACTAGACCTTAACCTAAATAATATATCTGATATAGAGAGGTTAATGTCTAAAATTGCTACTTATAAAATTTCACCAAGAGAGTTAATTTATCTTAAAAATTCTCTGAAAAGTGTTCATGAAATTAAACAATCTCTGTCTGGGTTAAATGGAACACTTAAGAGTTATGGAAAGTCAATACCTCATGCGAATTCAACAGTTAATGATATAAGTAAAGCTCTGAAGGAAGATTCACCTGTATCGATTTTAAAAGGTGACTTTATTAATGATAATGTTTCAAAGGAACTAGACTCATTAAGGGATATAAGATCTTCTGGAAAAGAATATTTAAATCTGATTCTAGAAAGGGAAACTGAAAAAACTAAAATACCCTCATTAAAAATTTCTTTTAATAATGTCTTTGGTTATTATATTGAAGTAAGAAATACTCATAAGGATAAAGTTCCTGAAGATTGGATTAGAAAGCAAACTCTTGTTAATGCAGAAAGATATATAACGCAAGAATTAAAAGAGTACGAAGAAAAAATAATTAATGCAGATGAAAAAATTAAGGATTTAGAACTCAAGCTTTTTTTAAAACTTTTAGATAAACTTCAAGATAGTCTAACAACTTTAAAAGTTATTTCAGAAAAAGTTTCAGTAATTGATATTTTAAATTCTTTCTCAAAAAGAGCTATAAAGTATAAGTACATATGCCCAGATATAATTGATAAAAAAAAGATAGAAATTGTACAAGGCAGGCACCCAGTAATAGAAGCTAATCTCCCTCATGGTGAAAGATATATTCCAAACGATATACTATTAGATAAAGAGCAACAAATTATTATGATCACTGGTCCTAATATGTCAGGTAAATCAGCAATTTTAAGACAAACAGCATTAATAACAATACTAGCACAAATTGGAAGTTTTGTGCCTGCTAAAGAAATGAGATTCTCAATAGTTGATAGAATTTTCACTAGGGTAGGAGCTAGTGATAATATATCTATGGGTGAGTCAACATTTATGGTAGAGATGAATGAGACTGCTTCAATTCTAAATAATCTAACAAATCAAAGTTTAATACTGTTGGATGAAATCGGAAGAGGTACTAGTACATATGATGGAATATCAATAGCATGGGCAATTGCAGAATTCCTTCATGAAAATAAAAATAAGCCTCATGTACTTTTTGCAACTCATTATCATGACCTTAATGAAATGGAATCAATTTTTAAAGGAATTAAAAACTTTAATGTAAGTGTTAAAGAGACAAAAGATGATGTTGTATTTCTAAGAAAACTAGTTAAAGGAGGAAGCAATCATAGCTTTGGTATTCATGTAGCTAAAATGGCAGGAATGCCAAAACTTGTTCTAGATTCTGCAAAAAATAAATTAAAAGTGATGGAAAGAACAAAACCTAATGAATTGAAAGGTGAAAAAAATGATGATAACTTTCAATTAAGTTTTTTTGATGTTGAAGATCCAAAGATGCAAGAAATAAGAAAAATAATTGAGACTTTAGATATAGATAATCTTAGTCCAGTTGAAGCCTTAATAAAACTTAATCAAATAAAAAAAGAGATAAAAAATGAAGATTGATTTACATGGCAAAACACATCCAGAAGGTCTTGAATTAATTGAGGAGTATATGCTTTTAAATTCTGTGAAAGGGAGTGTTAGTCTTCATGTTATAACTGGTAATTCTCCTGTTATGCAAAAAAAAATTATTGAACAAATATGTAAAAAGTATGGGTTTTCTTATTATATCCCATCGCATAATCCGGGTGAAATATTTATTCAGTATGAAAAACTATAAAGTTCTAATTCTTTTATTTTTTATAGTAGTCAATTCTTGTTCTAAAGAAGATGAGATAAATCAATTAAATGAGACAATAGTTAATCTTCAAAATGATATAGCTCAACTTAATTCTCAGATTAATGATTTTTCTTCTCAAGTAAATCAATTAACTACTCAAAATAATACTTTATCATCTCAGGTTCAGGATGCATTAACTCAAAACAATACTTTATCAAGTCAAATAGATGATCTTAATAATATCTTAAATGGATTTCAGGATCAAATACAGGAATATGTAGCTCAAATCCAAGTTCTTACTGAGTCAAATGAAATACTTGAAAGTGATAACAATAGTTTAACTACTCAAATTAATAATCTTCAAGATCAACTTTATACAATTCAGTCTCAAAGTGCTGTTGATGGACTTTATCTTTTTAATAAAATTGAAATACTTGAACCTCCATTTGGCGGAACAATGTGGGACCTTCCGGATTTAATTAAATCATCTGATTATACTATTTACTCTACATCTTCTTATCAAGGAATAGAAACAAGATTGTTTTATGACAAATCTATTCCTGATTTTATCAATTATCCTGCTCATGTATATAAAGTTAATTTTGGTGATAATCTATCTATTGATTTTGAAATTTATACAGAGTTTACTCTAGAGGAGGCTGGTAATATTGAGCAAAAATACGCTCCTTTAATTGGTCAACTTGGAAAGGACTTAAGAAGAAATATAAAATCTTTTGAGTTTCTTAAAGGAGAAGAAGTTGCCTCAGCTCAAAGAACAGATGATCTTAATTATGCAAATATTACATTTCATACTGATTGGCTAACTCTTGTTGAAACAAGGTTTAGCGGGGATAGAACAGAAGAATTACTTATTCATGAGTCTGCACATCTTTCAATAGATCCCTATGTGTATGGACAGCAAGGGTGGACTGACGCTGTTAATCTTGATGGTAATTATCTGTCAACGTATGCAAAAGATAATCCAAATTCTGAAGATATAGCAGAGACATTTCAGGCTTATATTGCAGTAAAATATTTCCCAGATAGAATCTCTAATTCTTTAAGAGATACTATCTTATCTGTGTGTCTGAATAGATTTAAATATTTTGATTCATTAAATTTAGATTTATCTATATATAAATAGCTAAATTATTTTAAATTTGCTGTTCTGCGAAAGTAGCTCAGTTGGTAGAGCATCACCTTGCCAAGGTGGAGGTCGCGGGTTCAAATCCCGTCTTTCGCTCAAATTGCTCGAGTGGTGGAATTGGTAGACACGTTGGACTTAAAATCCAATGAGCAGTAATGTTCGTGCGGGTTCAAGTCCCGCCTCGAGTACTTAAGGAAATCGTAATAGACTATTTAATAGTTTGTTACGGTTTTTTTATTATCCATATAGTTAATGAATTATATTATTTATAACTACTAATGCAAGAGAAGATAATTGATATAAAGGATGTTCAGATAACCTTAATTCGAAGTCAAAGGGCAAGGAGTTTAAACATAACTATTAAGCCTTTTAAAGGAGTTAGAGTTTCTGTTCCTGTTTCAGTAAGTTTTAAAAAAGCGGAAGAAGTAACAGGAAAAAGCATAGACTGGATTAAGTCTCATTTGTCTAAAATTCAAAAAGCGGAACTCCTATTTACTTTTTTTGAGCTTGATACAAAGTTCCAAACCAGGTCTCATCATTTAGAATTAAAAGTTTCTGAGAACGAAAAATTAAGGTCAGTTGTAAAGAATAATAAGATTAGTGTTACTATACCAGAATCAGACAAAATAAATGATGCTGAGGTTCAAAATGAAATCAGAAAAGCTATAGAGCTTGCATGGCGAAATGAAGCTAAAGAGTATCTTCCTGAAAGGGTTAAGGAATTAGCGGTAAAACACAACTTTGTTTACAAGAAGGTTTCAGTAAAAAACTCTAAAACAAGATGGGGGAGCTGTTCTTTTGATAATAATATAAATCTGAGTTTACATTTAATGCGTTTACCTAATTATTTAGTAGACTATGTAATTCTTCATGAATTAGTTCATACTAAGATTAAAAATCACAGTAAAGATTTTTGGCAACTCTTAGACATTGTTTCGGGTAATGCAAAAAAACTTGATAGAGAGGTTAAAGATTATAGAATTCAGATTTATTAAAAGAATATCAAGATTACTCTTAATAACATTCTCTAATATAGAACAACCTGTCTTCTAAATTTGAAATTTATGTATATTGATAAAAAAATATGCGCTATTCAATCCTATTACTAATCAGTTTATTTCAGTTTAGCTTTGCTCAAAATTCTTTGGAAAGACTTGAGAATTCACCTCGACATCATGAATGGGTTAAAATTGATACAAATACAAATGAAATTAATAGTTTTTTGGTATACCCAGAAGTATCTGAAAAAGTTCCCGTAGTTGTTCTTATCCATGAAAATAGGGGGCTCAACGACTGGGCACGAAGTATGACGGACCAAATTGCAGAAATGGGATATATTGCAATTGCACCCGACTTTCTTTCAGGTACAGCTCCAAATGGAGGTGGAACAAATGATTATCAAAATTCAGATGATGCACGAACGGGGATATATAATCTTGATCCTGATGTTATCAATGACATCTTGAATAAAACTGTGGATTATTCCAAAAAGATTGCTTCTAGTAATGGAAAGGTAGTTGTTATTGGTTTTTGTTGGGGTGGGAGTCAATCATTTCAATTTGCAACTCAATCTTCCGAAATTGAAGCTGCAATTGTTTGCTATGGAACTGGTCCTACTGATATGACCTCTTATTCTAATATTATGGCACCTGTGTATGGGTTTTATGGAGGAAATGATAATAGAGTAAATGCAACAATTGAAGCTAGTGCATCAGCTATGAAAGCAGCTGGAAACCCATTTGAACAAATTATTTATGATGGGGCAGGGCATGGTTTTTTTAGAGCTGGGGAGAATCAAAACGCAACTGAAGCAAATCGTTTAGCAAGAGAACAAGGAATTCAACGTTTAAAAGAAATTTTAAAAGGACTTTAATTGTTATCAATACATTTTTAATTTTGAGTTATAATCTCATAACTAACTTAAATATGTAAAAGAAATATTCTTTTCTACAGATTCTGATAAGGTGTGATGAACCGGACAATTATTAGCCGCTCTTTCTAAAATAGTTTTAGTTTTAGAATCGTATTCTTTTGGAAAAGTTAGATCAACATCAATTTTAGAAATTCTTCTAGGGTTAATTCCCATTGTTTTTTTAACATTTGCAGTAGTACCTTTAATATCAATTCCATCTTTCTCAACAGCAATTGCCATAATAGTTAAAATACAGCTAGCTAAAGCAGAACAAACCATATCCGTTGGTGAAAAAGTTTCTCCAAGTCCATGGTTATCTTTTGGAGCATCCGTACTTATTTTAGATCCAGAATCTAAATGAGTTGCAGTTGTTCTTAAATCTCCTTGGTATTTAATTTCAAATGTGTTCATAATATAACTTTTAACAAATATAAGTATAGAGGATGGGATGTTGCTAAAATAAATTAGCTAGATCTAAATAATTCACTTAAGAAAATAGCACTTGCATTTGCAACATTTAAACTCTCTGCTGAATTACCTCCTTCTCTAAATTGAGGAATTGATAATTGTCCAGTCAAATGGCTTAATAATGATTCTGAGATTCCATGCGATTCACTTCCAAACACATATGATGCCTCTTTTGGTAATTTAGCTTTGTAAATTGAATCTCCTTGAGTAGTAGCACCGTATACTGGCTTTTTTAATGCAGTTAGTGAAGCTCCAAGGTCTTTAATATAATGGCATCGAACCCTAGCTATTGAACCCATTGAAGCTTGAATCACTTTAGGGTTATAACAATCCACTGTAGTTTTACTACAAATCAATTCAGAGAGTCCAAACCAATCACACAAACGTATTATAGTCCCTAAATTTCCAGGATCACTAATGTTATCTACTGCAATTGTTGTAGTCTCGGCAATTATTTTTTGAGATTCAGGTAAAACAAAAACACCCAATACGGGACTAGGGTTTTTAAAATGTGTAATCCTCTCCATCTCCTCCAAGTTTAATAATTCTGCTTTTGGATGAAAATTTTCTTCTGAACTAAGTAAGATTTCAAATGGCCAGTCAGAATTAATCAATTCATTAACGACCTTTTTTCCTTCAGCTACAAAAAGTCTATTCTGAATACGATATTTTTTTATACTTAGCTGAGTGATTAATTTGCGTTGATAATTTAAGAGCATAGGTTTACTGATTTAAAAATTCTGTAAGTTTTCCGTTTAAGTTTCCACGATAGAATTTTTTGTTTTTTATAATTAAGATCTCTCCATCCATACCATATTTTATTCCAGAATCAACGCCAAATATTTTATTATTAAATAAAGCGACTATTTCTTCTTGTGTAGTATGTCCAATAATTATGGTCTTTGCATTTAAAAGCTTTAAAACTTTATCAATATCATTATTAGTTAAATCAGCTTTGTAACTATCAAAATACTTTTTGAAATAACCACGATACCATATTAAACTATTTTTACCATAATATAAATCATAATAATCAGTAGACTTAAGTTGTTCTTTAGTGTAAATGTTATTTTTCCTCATCATAGTATTGATATTATCTAAATCAACACCATATTTTTCTAAAAATTTTTCAGAAATACCTCCATGAGTAAAAACTATATTGTTTAGTTTAATTATGGCTGGTTTAGAACGCAACCATTTACCTAGAATTGTTTTATTACCATATAATTTATCATAATCTATATCTAGTAATTTTGAGGATAACACATATTTATCAGTTAAGTATCTCAAATCATTTTGAAGAATCATATACTCATGATTACCAAGAAGATAATGTACACGACCACCTTTATCTTTTGCCTGATTTTCAAGTTTATATATTAACCATAGTAATTCGTTAACCTTATCACCTCTATCAAAAATATCTCCGGTAATTACTAGATGACCTTTTGCAAAATTCCAGTTTAAATTTTTATCAATTATTTTATTATTCTTTAATAATTCAATTGCTATATCATATTGTCCATGAATATCACTTAATGCAGCAATTTTTTTTATTTTTTTAAAAGTAGATTTTTCAGGATAGTATATTGTATCATAAGAGTCAAGACTTAGTAGAGTTGTTATAACCTCACCATTTACTATAGACTTATTTATAAGTTTATCTTTTTCAATAAATATATATGGACCATCGGAAATTCTTTCATCTTGGCCATAAGAAAGACTAGTTATGGATAGTAATACTAAAACACTTAAATATTTTTTCAACTTTTACTATTTAGATTTTTTACCTTTTTTATTTCGTCTAATCTTTCTTGGATTAGCCCATAATAAATATCCACTACATATCATAAAGACTAAGCTTAATGATATAATACTAACATATGTAATTGTTGAAATATTGTTTTCTGTAAAATAGAAATCAATTATAGAGCCATCATGTAATTTTTCAATAAAATTATCTGCTCTTTTTTCTACAGATAAAATTTCTCCACTTTCTAGATCTAATTGAAGCTCTTGAAAATTGTTTTTAAACAAAATCTTAGCAATCCCTTTGTCTGGCCTTATATCTATTCTGTCAATTTCAGAGTCTATTTTAAGTTCACCACTTGCAAAGGTTCTAGCAATTGAGTCTAAACTTTGTATTGAAATCCAGCTGCTCTGATTAATAGAATTAGTCGATTTAGTTTCAGGCTTTAACCCTATCTCGTCTTTTAATCCAAGAAGAAAACCGCTTATTGATATTAGTAGAAAAAAACCAATAAAAATAATCCCAACATTTCTGTGTAGCTTTCTATATAATCTAGTAAAAATTACTGTTTTGGAACTCATATTTTATTTTGTTCTCTTTCCTTTTGCTTTAATATTTTCTTTAGCCATTTCTATATGCACTAAGTGATGTTTTGTATGCCATGCATACATTCCAACATGCTCATGAAGAATAATATTTTTATCTCTAAATGAATGGTAGTAAGTTCTAGTGAAATCCTTTTCAGAAATTGTCTTTAATAGACTTACCCATTTTGCATGCATACCCTCTATTACATTAAGACTATCTTTTACATCTAATACATTTGAGTCAGGAGTTGTTATAAAATCAGATACTTCGTACATCTTTACACTTGGATTATCTTCCAAAAGAGTATGTTTTGTTCTAAGAAATGCATAAGTATGTGTATCACAATAATGATGAATTATTTGAGCGATATTCATCCCCCCGTCTCTATATGATTTTTTAAAATCTGTTTTATCAAGTCCTTTTACAGATTCTCTTAATTTACCTGCAAAGGATTCTAAAGTTTTAATATCCTCGACTGTTCTTGAAAAATTAAATTCAAGAATAGCTTTATATTTTCCAATTGGGAATTTTAGTTTTTCAATTTCATTTTCCATAAGTAAGTCTATTTTAAATTTGAGTAATCGTTTATCAATATATCAACTATTTCTTTTGATTCATCCTTATATTCTATTTTTAAAACTGAAGGTGAATCTATCCAGTTAGAAATAGCACCTAAATTTTCATTTGAAAATCTATCAATTACAGTAACGCCTTCTTTTTTCAAAGCAGCCGCATTAAATTGTTGTTCAATCTGAGCCTCAACTGGCACAACTAGCATTGGTTTTCCAAGAAAGATAGCTTCTGAGGTAGTTGTAAATCCTCCTGCGCATATAATTCCATAACATGATGCAAACTTTTTTAAAAATAAATCTTCAGATAAAGGCTCAATATTTACATTTGAAATATTTTGTTTTGATTTGGCATCAGGTGAAAAAATTGTCCAATTCTTTTTTTGAGGAATTTTTTTAATTAATTCAATAAGTTTTAAAGGAGAATAAGTAGGTAAATAAATAATTATTTCATCACTTTCAGTAATTTTTAAGTTTCTTATTTTATCTCTAATAATGGGAAAAAATATTCTTTCTGTATATTTCTTATAGTGATAGCCATAACCAAGCTTAGAGGGAATTATATAACTTATAGCACACAGAACTATCTTAGAATAATTCTTAGGTTTAGGTGTGTTTTTTAATGTCATAGAGTACTGGTTAGTTAACTCAAAACATTTAACCTTTTTGAATTTTGAAGCCCAAGCTGAAACTGGTTCAAAATCATTGATTATTAGATCATATTTCTTTGTAGGACATGATATGACCTCTTTAATAAATCTTAGATAATTATTTAAAAAAATTGTTTTAAGCCAGCTAACTGCTCCTGTATCAGTATAAAAAAAAGTAAGACCTTGGTAATGCTTTATAGGTTTTTCTTCAAGTAAAAAATCATTTTTTGGACCACTTGTAATTATATCTAAATCTCCTACTAGCTTTAGTTTTGGTATTATACTCTGAGCTCTGGCTAAATGTCCATTTCCAGTAGTTTGGATGGCATAGAGAATTTTCATTTATCCCTATGGATTTTAAACTCAGCTAATAGATCTGTAAAAAGTTCTTTGTTAGTCATCTCAATTCGTTCACCTTCTTCTTTTTCAAATTCATCTTCAGATGGAGTGTGTTCATGTATTGACCATTTATTATTTATAAATTCTAAGGAAGATAAACTTTCAAGCCAATCTCCAGAATTCATATATGTAATATCTTCACCATTAACATTAAATGTTTTGATCTTTGGGCTATGAATATGTCCACAGGCAACATATTTATATCCATTTTTTTGAGCTGTTTCAGCAGCAAGCTCTTCAAAATTTCCTAAATATTGTACCGCAGTTTTAACATAGCTTTTAATAGTTTTTGAGAAGTTTAATCTTGCCCCCCCCAAAGGTTTCATAATTTTTTTATTGATCCAGTTATTAATTACAATCATATAGTCATATGTATATCCAGCTAATTTAGTTATCCACTGACTTTGAATTGAAAAATCAAATACGTCACCATGAAAGAACCATGCTTTCCCTATATCAGTATCTAGGACAACTTGATTTACTATTTTGAAGTTTTGAATCTTGAAGTTTAAAAATTTCCTTAATGATTCATCATGATTTCCTACAACATAATATATTTCTTTTCCTTGTGAAATAAGATCAAGAAAATATTTAATAACTTTCATATGAGAGTTTGGCCAAAAATTTTTGTTAAATAACATAATGTCGACGAAGTCTCCATTGATAACAATCTTCTTAGCATCAACAGTTTTTAAGTATGTTAAAACTTCAGTAGCTTTAGACCCATATGTCCCAAGGTGTAAATCGGAAATGACTAGAATGTCTAAGTTACGCTTCACAGCTTTGAAATTTAATGAAAGATAATTTTTGGTTTACATGAAAGCCTGAAGCTTCATTGCTAAACCTTGATCGCCTTTAATTTTGAGTTTACCACTCATAACAGCCATCATTGGATTTACTTTACCATTTTTAAGATCTTCCATTAAAGATCCAGCCATTGTAATAGTACAGTCTGCTTCCATATCTTCTAATAAGATCTTGTTTTCAGAACCTGTTCCATCAATGCAAATAGAGTTTCCATCAATTTCAAATTTAATAGTACCACCAATCGGTGCAGCATTTTTAGCCTTTGATTGAAAGTTTGCTAGTATATTTTCTTTATCCATAATTTTTTGTTAACCGTGTAAAGATAATAATTAAAATAATTTTATTTAGATTAGCATTTATTATAAAAAAATATGAGTTACAAAGTTAAAAAAGCCGCTGTACTTGGATCTGGAGTTATGGGTTCTGGAATTGCTTGTCACCTTGCAAATGTTGGGATAGATGTTTTAATGTTGGATATCCAGCCAAAGGATAAATCAACTAAAAATAAAAATATTATTGCAGATGAATCTCTAAAGAATGCAATTAAATCTAGACCTAATCCTCTTTACAAAAAAGAATATGCTAAAAGAATCTCAACAGGTAACTTTGAAGATGATTTTGAAAAGATAAAAGATGCTGATTGGATAATTGAAGTAATTGTAGAAAATCTTGAGATCAAAAAAACTGTTTTTGAAAAAGTTGACAAACTGAAATCTGATCATGCTTTTGTGACCTCAAATACATCAAGTATTCCAATTTCACTATTGTGTGAAGGAAGGTCAGATAGCTTTAGGTCAAAATTTTGTGGAACACACTTTTTTAACCCACCGAGATACTTAAGGTTATTTGAGGTAATTCCTCATACAGAAACTGATCCTTCATTAACCTCTTTTTTAATGGATTTTGGTGATGTTGTCTTAGGTAAACAAACAGTTCTATGTAAAGATACACCTGGATTTATAGGAAACAGAATTGGTGTAATGTCTGGAATTAAAGTCTTAGAGCTTACTGAAAAATACAATTTTACAATTGAGGAGGTTGACTTAATGACTGGAAGTGTTATAGGTCATCCTAATTCTGGATCTTATAGATTACAAGATATAGTTGGTCTAGACACCAGTGATAATGTCACAAGGTTTCTGGTAGGTAATGTTAAGGATGACACTTTCTATAGTAAACTAGCTAATAAACCTGAAAATAAATCATTTAAATTTTTAATTGACAATAACTTTTTAGGAAACAAATCTGGTAAAGGTTATTACGAAAAAACTAGAGAAAAAGATGAAAATGGAAAGACAATTATAAATGCTCTTGATCTTAAAACAAACAAATACAGAAAATCAATTAAACCAAATCTTCCTGAAATTAAAGAAGCTAAATCAATTGAACTCTTTGATAGAAGACTTAAGTTTTTAGTAGAAGGTGATTCAGATGTAAATAAGTTTTACAGAGAATATTTCTCATGTCTACTTTCATACTCAGCTATGAGCATTCCTGAGATTGCGGATGAATATTATCAACTAGATGATGCATTAAGAACTGGTTATGCATGGGATCAGGGTCCTTTTGAACTATGGGATAATCTTGGTCTAGATTCTGCAATTAGCATGATTGAAGGATGTGGTGATAAAGTTCCAGATTGGATTTCAGATATGAAAAATTCAGGCGCTGAATCATTCTATAAGTTTGAAGGTGGTAAGAAAAAATATTTTGATTTAAAGTCAAAGAAATATGTTAACGTTCCTAGTGCTGAATCATCTTTCATACTTGATGCTTTTAGAGAAAATAATCAAATTCTAAGAAATTCTGAATGTACGGTTCATGACATTGGTGATGGGGTTATGTGTATTGAATTTCAAACAAAGGGAAACTCAATTGGAGAGGGAATTGCAAAGGGAATAAGTGAAGCAATTGATATTGCAGAAAAAGACGGCTGGAATGGAATTGTTATTGGTAATAATGATAAACAATTTTCTGTAGGAGCCAATCTTATGAATATTGGTATGATGGCTATGCAACAAAACTTTGGTGAAATTGAGGAGTTTTTAGTTGGGTTTCAAAAAATATTAATGAAAATGAGAACTTGTAATGTGCCTGTAGTTGCTGCAACTCACGGATTTGTTATGGGTGGTGGACTTGAGGTTGCAATTCATTGCGATGCTGGAATCTATGCCTCTGAATCATATATTGGTTTAGTAGAAGCTGGTGTTGGTCTTATTCCAGGAGGTGGAGGTACAAAAGAGATGGCAATGAGAGCATCTGATTCTTTTAACACAGGAGATGTAAAAATGCCTTCTTTAATTGACCATTTTAAGTCCATTGCAATGGGGTCTGTTTCTACATCAGCGCATGAGGCTTATGATCTTCATTACTTGAATCCAAATAGAGATTTTATCTGCATGAATAGAATGAGAAACATTGCAAAGGCAAAGGATAAAGCCTTAAGCTTAAAATCTGGCTATGTTCCACCATCTTCTAGACAAGACATTGAAGTATTAGGAAGAGCTGGATTATCAACTTTGTATTCAGCTATAAATGAATTTAAACTTGGTAAATATATGTCAGATTATGATGTTGAAGTCTCAAGAAAAATTGCATATGTAATGTGTGGAGGTGATCTTACTTATTCTCAAAATGTAAGCGAGGAATACCTTTTAGATTTAGAAAGAGAAAACTTTATGAGTTTACTTGGTAATCAAAAAACTTTAGATAGAATACAGTACATGCTAATGAATAAAAAACCTTTAAGAAATTAATTATGGAAGCATATATAGTAGCTGGTTATAGATCAGCAATAGGAAAAGCAAAAAGAGGTGGCTTTAAAAATTATAGAACCGATGATCTAGCAGTTGATGTAATCAAGCATCTTTCAAGTCAAGTACCTGAACTTGATACTACAAAAGTTGATGATGTAATTGTTGGATGTGCAAATCCTGAAGGAGAACAAGGCTTACAGGTCGCAAGATTAATTTCTGCAAGAGCTCTTGGCAAAGAAGTGCCGGGTGTAACAATTAATAGATATTGTGCTTCAGGTCTTGAGGCAATTTCAATGGCTGTAAGTAAAGTTAGAGCAGGCTTTGGTGATATATTTATTGCAGGTGGAATTGAGAGTATGAGTCTATTGCCAATGACTGGTTATAAGTTAGCACCAAGCTATAACGCCAACATGGAAAACATGAATTATCATATTGGGATGGGACATACTGCAGAGGCAGTTGCAGAAAAATATAAAATTACAAGAGAAGCATCAGATAAATTTTCATATGAGTCTCATGCAAAGGCTGCAAATGCAATTGATAAAGGTTATTTTAAAGATCAGATAGTTCCTGTAACTGTGGAAGAAGTGTTTGTTAAGGATGGCAAAAAAGTTTCTAAATCACATACTGTAGATATGGATGAAGGTGTTAGAAGAGAAACAACAATTGAAGCTTTAGCGAAACTAAGACCAGCTTTTAAACTTGGAGGTATAGTTACTGCAGGTAGTTCATCTCAAATGTCTGACGGAGCTGCTTTTGTTCTTGTAATGTCAGAAGAAATGGTAAAACAACTTGGAGTGAAGCCAATTGCAAGAATGGTAACTTGTACATCAGGTGGTGTTGATCCACTATATATGGGTATTGGACCAGTAGAGGCAATTCCTAAAGCTTTAAAACAAGCAGGATTAAAATTATCTGATATTGAACAAACTGAATTAAATGAGGCTTTTGCTGCACAGGCACTTGCTGTTATTCAAGAGAGTGGTCTTGACCCAGAAACAGTAAATGTCAATGGGGGAGCTATAGCTCTTAGGTCATCCTTTAGGTTGTACTGGAGCTAAACTTTCAATTCAATTATTAGAAGAAATGAAAAGAAGAAATCAAAAGTATGGAATGGTGACTGCTTGTGTTGGAGGTGGACAGGGAATTGCAGGTATTTATGAAAGGCTTTAAACCTTTTTAACTACATAAGTAACAACTCCCCATACTATAAATTCATTTTCTTCGGTTACCTTAATTGGATCATAATTTTTATTCTCTGGAATTAGATAGATATGGTCTTTTTCAATTCTTACTCTTTTTACAGTAAAATCTCCATTTAAATAGCATACTGCAATTTTATTATTCTTTAATTCCTCGCTTCTGTCTATCACTAAAATATCACCATCATCTAAACCTGCATCTTTCATTGATTCTCCAGATACTTTTGCATAAAATGTGGCTTCTTTATTTTTAACTACCACTTTCTCAAGACTAATTCTTGATTCCTCAAAATCACTTGCTGGTGATGGAAATCCAGCTGATATACCATCCTCAACAAATAAGTTATTGAAAGAGTCATTATCATTAGGTTTGAATATTCTAATATTATTCTTTTTACTCATGTTCTATTTAACAATTAATATTTCATCAATCTTAGTTGTATAATTCCTTGAGAGTTTTTGTCTTTTCATTTTCCAGATTCTTTTTTGATCTTGACTTGCTAGTCTTACTTTATAAAGCCCATACTTATCATCAATACTATCAATACTTCTCATTAGCTTTTTTTGTTTATCAATATTTTTATCAAATAAGCTAAATTGGTGGTTAGATTGTGGAGATAAGCCCATAAGTATTACTCCAGCTTTTTTATATGATTTATTTTTAGAATAAATTTTCTTCAAAAGTTTCTACAGCAAACTTGCTTATTTCAATACTCGAGTTCGTTGAAAAAGGAAGTGTCCTGGTTAAGCTAAAATGAGATCTTTCACTATTTTTTTTAAAAGGATTACTTCTAATAAAAACAGAGATCATATTACATTCACTATTTTGCCTTCTTAGTTTTTTTGAGGCAACGACAGAAAATGTTGTAATTCTTTCAATAAGATCATCAAGTGATGAAATTTCAGATTCAAAACTTCGAGTTGTAGCAATGGATTTTTTGTCAACTTTTCCTTCCTCAATATCAAGAGTAGGAATTCCTTCAAGCTCTTTTTTAAGTTTTAATCCTATTATACTCATATTCTTTTTAACCCAATTATCTGGAAGGTTTATAAAGTCCATTCCAGACTTTACATTAACTCTGGATAGTTTTTTTTCATTTTGAAAACCAATACCCCATATATCTCCAACAGAAATATTTTTTAAAACCTTGATACGTTTTTCATTATTATTAATTGAATAGAAACCATCTGTTTTATTAGAGTACTTCTTTGCAATTCTATTTGCAGCTTTTGCAAGTGATTTTGTTGGTGCTAAACCTATTGAAACTGGTATACCCGTCCACTTCAAGATCGTATCTATTATATCTTTACATTTTTTATTAGTTTCATCTTCAGAGAATCCATTAAATTTTATAAATGCCTCATCAATACTATACACCTCTACATCTGGCACAAATCTAGATATAATAGACATTACCCTATTGCTAATATCTCCATATAATGTAAAGTTAGAGGAGAAGACCTGAACTCTATTTTTTTGAAAAAGTTCTTTGTATTTGAATGCGGGAGCTCCCATAGGAATTCCAAGAGATTTAGCTTCATTACTTCTAGCTATGACACAACCATCATTATTTGATAGAATTACAACTGGTTTATCATTTAAATGAGGCTGAAAAACTCTTTCACAAGAAGCATAAAAATTATTACAATCAATTAAAGCAAACATCATACAAAAATCTAAAAATTATTAAGAAACATAAGAAACAAGTTGTAATTTTATTAACTATATAACATTGAATGGATAAATTCTCATTTCTTAACACAGCTCATACAAGTTTTTTTGCAGAAATGTATGACCAGTATTTGGAATCACCTGATAGTTTGGAGCCTAGTTGGAAAGCTTTTTTTCAGGGATTTGATTTTGGATTAGAAAGTGCAAATATTACTGTTGAAGAGAAAACATTTGCAGTACCTGAAAACATAAAAAAAGAATTTCAGGTTATTAATCTAATAGATGCTTACAGAAAAAGAGGGCACTTATTTACAGTTACAAACCCTGTTAGGGAAAGAAGAAAATACTTACCTACATTAGATATAGAAAATTTTGGTTTAGAAAATAGTGATCTTGAATTAGTTTTTAGTGCAGGGGAAATAGTTGGGATAGGAGCAGATAAATTAAAAAACATAATAGATCACTTAAGAAGGATATACTGTGACTCAATAGGGATTGAGTATATGTATATAAGAGATCCAAATAGAGTTAAGTGGATTCAGAATCAAATTAACGTAAATGGAAATCATCCTAATTTTTCAAAAGAGGAAAAACTACAAATTCTTGAAAGCCTCAATAAAGCACATACTTTTGAAAATTTTTTACAAAAGAAATATGTTGGACAAAAAAGATTTTCTTTAGAAGGAGGTGAGTCTTTAATTCCAGCTATAGACTTTCTAATTAATTCTGCTGCTGAAAAAGGTGTTGAGGAATTTATAATGGGTATGTCTCATAGGGGTAGATTAAATACCCTAGCAAACATATTTGGTAAGTCAAGTAAAGATATTTTTGGTGAGTTTGAAGGAAAAGATTATGAAGAAGATATATTTGATGGAGATGTTAAATATCATCTTGGTTGGACATCAGAGAGAACTACTCCATCGGGTAAAAAAATTAACATGAACTTAGCTCCAAACCCCTCTCATCTTGAGTCAGTTGATCCAATAGTTCAGGGAATAGCTAGAGCTAAATTAGAAAATGACTTTGATAATCAAACAAATAAAGTTTTACCAATAATTGTTCATGGTGATGCTGCTATCGCTGGGCAAGGTGTGGTTTATGAATTGGTTCAAATGTCAAGATTAAAAGGATATTCTACTGGTGGAACTATACATTTAATTGTTAATAATCAAGTAGGGTTTACTACAAACTATCTAGATGCTAGGTCAAGCACTTATTGTTCTGATGTAGGAAAGGTAACTTTATCTCCAGTTCTTCATGTAAATTCTGATGATGTTGAAGCAGTGATACATGCGGTAACCTTTGCTTTAGAATATAGAAATGAATTTAATAGAGATGTCTTTATTGATCTGCTTGGATATAGAAAGTATGGGCATAATGAAGGAGATGAACCAAGGTTTACTCAACCTAAATTATATAAGTATATTTCTGAACACCCTAACCCTCGTGATATATATGCTTCCAAATTAATTGATCAAGGATTAATTCAAAAACAACATATCTCTAAAATTGAATCTGAATATTTTTCTGAGTTAGAAGAAGAACTAACTGACTCAAAGAAAAAAGATAAAACTAAGATTACCCCGTTCATGCAGGAGGTATGGGAAGGTTATCATAGAGTTGATGAAAAAAAAATGTTAGAGGATTTTGATACTGGTTCAGATAAAAAAGATGTAATTAATGTTGCAAAGTCAATTACAAATCTTCCAAATAAATCATTCTTACGTAAAGTTGTTAAACTATTTGATTCAAGAGAAAAATTAATTTTTGAAAAGGGAAAAGTAGATTGGGCTATGGCTGAATTGCTTGCTTATGGAACATTGATGAAGGAAGGTTTTAATATTAGAATCTCTGGTCAAGATGTTGAAAGAGGGACATTCTCTCATCGACATGCAGTTTTAAAATCTGAGGATTCTGAGGAAGAATACTTACCTCTTAATAATATAGAATCAAAAAATAAAGGAGTATTTAGAATATATAATTCACTTTTATCAGAGTATGGAGTTCTTGGCTTTGATTATGGATATGCCTTAGCTAATCCAAAATGTTTAACAATATGGGAAGCTCAATTTGGTGATTTTTCTAATGGTGCACAAATCATAATTGATCAATATATTTCTTCAGCAGAAGACAAATGGAAATTGCAAAACGGAATAGTTCTATACCTTCCTCATGGTTATGAAGGTCAAGGTGCTGAGCATTCTTCTGCCAGGATGGAACGTTACTTACAGTTATGTGCTAAAGACAATATATATGCTGCAAATTGCACAACCCCTTCAAATCTTTTTCATATTCTAAGAAGGCAGATGCTTACAACTTTCAGAAAGCCTTTAATTTTATTTACACCAAAAAGCTTACTAAGACACCCAAAAGTGATTTCTGAAATTGATGAGCTTAGCTCATCTAAGTTTATTCCGGTAATTAGTGATACTGAAATTGACCCAATAGAGGCTAACTCCCTGGTTTTCTGTACTGGAAAATTCTATTTTGATTTGATTGATTTTAGAGAGAAAAATAATATAAAAAATGTTGCCATTGTTAGAATAGAACAATTATTCCCTCTTCCTGTTAAATTAATAATTTCTGAAATTAAAAAATTCTCAAATGCTAAGGATATAGTTTGGGCTCAAGAAGAACCAAGAAATATGGGTGCTTGGAATCATATTCAAACTTATCACCCAATTGCAAAAAACATGAGACCAGCAACAAGAAGGTTTTATGGGTCTACAGCATCAGGTAGTCATGTAAGATTTGAAAGAAGGCATAAGCAGGTAATTGAATATGTATTTGATAAGAGTAAAAATAATTTTAGAAAATAATTAAATTCTAAAAAACTCCTGCATCTTCGAAGCTATTCTTAATTGAATTATATGTCGCTTTTGCAGCCTCCTCATTATTCATTTTGTTTAAGTCTTTATTAAAAGGCTCAGCACTTACTGTTCTATCATATCCAATTTCTTGTAAAAAATTTAAAAAAGGAGTAGTATCTATTAAACCTGTTTTACCAGGAAGCTCTCTCTCTAAATCAATTTGTTCATCAGGAGTTCTCCCATTAACAGCATCATTTAGTTGGCACATAACTATATCATCTTTATTTAAAAATCTTAAGTCTTCAATTGTATGATTTGAACAATACAAATGAAAAGTATCTAGTTGGTATCCGACATTTCTTTCGTCAATTTCAGTGATTAATTCTCTAAGTTCATCAATTGTTCGTATAAATGAAAATTGGTCTCGTGCCATAAGAGTTTTTGGTCCAACAAATTCTAATCCAAGTTTCATATCATTATCACCAATTATTTTAGCACACTCTTTAAGTCTTTCTTTATGTGTCTTAAAATTTTTTAAGTATGTTAAATTATTACTTGTAGGCATTATCCATCTACAAAATCCAATTGATTCAATTTTTTTCATCACTTTACAATAGTCCTTTAAAACTTTTATACCATCATTAAAAATAGAATTTGATTGTGAAAAATCAACTGGTAAAATAGAGACATCAAATGATATAGATTTACTTGCCATTTTATCTAAATAATCACTTAACTCGATAGTGCTCATTTGTTTTATATCATTAATTAAAGGGTAGATTGATTCAAAATTATTCTTTATTGCAAGATCTAGTAACTCATTGGCATTAACATTAATTCCAACGGTTCCAGGCATTAAACTTATTTTCATTTTTCTAGATGAAAATCTATTTATGGAATATAAATTTTGACTTAATGAAATTAAACCAAGTGAAGCAATAGATGATGACTTAATAAAACCTCTTCTGTTTTGCATTTATTTTTATTTATTAAGATAATGATTATTTAAATAGTTTCAATTTTATGATTAATTTTGATAACTTAAAACTAGCTAAAAAGTTCTAATGGTTCTTGAAATGAAAATTCCTTCCCCGGGAGAGTCTATTACAGAAGTTGAAATTTCTCAATGGATGGTAAAAGATGGAGATATTGTAAGTAAAGATCAGACAATTGCAGAACTAGACTCTGATAAAGCTACTTTGGATCTTCCAGCTGAGGCATCTGGAAAAATTACTTTTAAAGCACAAGAAGGAGATACAATGTTGGTAGGAGATATTGTTTGTTTAATCGATACATCTCAAGCATCCATTGTCATAGAATCCTCAAATGATATTATTAACGATAGTATTAAAGAAGAAAATAAGATTGAAATTGATCAAAGTGATGATGTAAGCATTACACCTCTTGCAAGAAACATTGCCTCAGATAAAGGAATAGACATAAACGAGATCAAGGCAAAGGGTGAAAAGATTACAAAAGAAGATGTTTTAAAAGTTGTACCTGCAATGGGTTCATCAAATGATGAAGGAAGGGGAGAAAGTAGAGAAAAACTTATCCATGCTAAGAAGGAAAGTTGCAGAGAGACTGGTCTCTGTTAAAAATCAAACTGCAATGTTAACTACATTTAATGAGGCAGACTTATCAAAAATATTTGATCTTAGAAAAAAGTATAAAGAAGCATTTTCTCAAAAACACGGAGTCAGTCTTGGTTTCATGAGCTTTTTCACAAAAGCTGTTACAAGAGCTCTTGAGATGTATCCAGATGTTAATTCAATGATAGATGGCAATGAAAAAGTTTCTTTTAATTATTGTGATATTAGTATTGCAGTTTCAGGTCCTAAGGGCCTAATGACTCCAATATTAAGAAATGCACAAAATTTATCTTTTGCTGCAGTTGAACAAGAAATTAAAAGACTTGCAGATAATGTTAAAAATAAATCAATTACAGTTGATGATTTGACTGGAGGTACATTTACTATATCTAACGGGGGAGTTTTTGGATCAATGCTTTCTACACCCATCATAAACCCTCCCCAATCTGGAATACTTGGTATGCATAATATTATTCAGAGACCAGTAGCAATAGATGGTAAAGTTGAAATAAGACCAATGATGTATTTAGCCCTGTCTTATGATCATAGAATTATTGATGGAAATCAATCTGTTGGATTTTTAATTGCTGTTAAAGAGGGAGTAGAAGATCCAGAGAATATTCTTATGAATGGTAAAGTTGAAAAATCCTTAGGACTTAGTTAATTTGATTGACACTCACACTCATTTATATCTTGAAGAATTTAAAGATGATATTGACAATGTCATCTCTAGAGCAAAAAATATTGGTGTTCATAAATTCTATTTACCATCAATAAACTCAAAATATAATAACAGTATGCATGATCTGGAAAAAAAGTTTCCTGATGATATATCATGTATGATTGGACTTCATCCATGTTATGTTGATGATAATTTTCATTCAGAAATAAATTTTGTCAAAAAACAAATTGAAGAATATGATTATAAAGCCATTGGTGAGATTGGAATAGATCTTTTTCATGAAAAAAAATACTTTAATCAACAAGTGATTGCTTTTGAGGAGCAAATCAAATTAGCCATTGAATATGATTTGCCAATAGTTATACATTCTAGAGATTCATTTGATGAAATTTTCAAAGTTTTAGAAAAATTTAAATCTGAAAAATTAAGAGGAATTTTCCACTGTTTTACAGGAAATTTAAATCAAGCGAATAAAATTATAGACTTGAATTTTTATCTAGGAATTGGGGGTGTTGTAACCTTTAAAAACGGAAAAATATCAGAATTTTTAAATGAAATTCCTATTGATAAAATTGTTTTGGAAACAGACTCACCATATCTTGCTCCAGCACCTTATAGGGGTAAAAGAAACGAAAGCTCCTATATTGAATTAGTTGCTAAGAAAATTGCTGAAGTATATGATGTTGACTTAGATTATGTTAGTAAGGTTACAGATAAGAATGCATTAGATATTTTTGGAATTTGATTTTATTAATTAAGAGAGGTGGCCGAGTGGTTTAAGGCGCGCGCTTGGAAAGCGTGTATTCTGAGAAATTGGAATCGGGGGTTCGAATCCCTTCCTCTCTGCTAACTTAAGTATCATTTTTAAAGGACTTAATTTTTTTACTAAAAAAACTAAGTAAAAAACCATAAATAGGAAGAAAAAAAACAAGTCCTATTAGAATTTTTAATATTGTTTGAGTTCCTGCTATTTCAAGCCAGTTTTGAGCCATATATCTGTCATCTGAGTTATAAAATGCAGTAAAAAAGAAAGTATATGAGTCAATAATATTAGACACTACAGTAGATAATGCAGGAGCTATCCACCAGGATGAATATTTTTTTCTTATAAACTGAAATGCATTTATGTCAATTAAAACTCCAATTGCATATGCAAGTCCACTTGCAATACCAATCCTTAAGGATACAGATGCAGGATTATCTTCGATATAAAGAATAAGAACTGAAGAAATAATTGCTAGAGGAAATGAAAAGGTTATTGTCTTTTGAGCCATAGACTTTCCTATTAATCTAATTGTTAGGTCAGTTGCAACAACTATTAATGGAAAGCTAAAAGCAGCCCAAGTAATTTTAAAATTATATATTTCAATTGGAATTGAAACTAAAACATTGGAAAGTGTAATAATACTTATGTGTAGAATTACAAGTGTTAATAATAAATTATTTTTTTTTGACATTAATTAAAATTTTACCACCAATCTTCCCATGGAAAAACATACCAAACAGGATTATCTTTTTTATCAACTAATTGACCATGATAATCAATTTTAATTTTACTTGAAATATTATTTATTAATGCTGCAAAACGTATTTCACAATTTGATTTTATAAATATTTTATTTACAATATTAAAAGTTTCACCACTATCATTAATATCATCGATTATAAGAATACGCTTATTATCATCTATAGAATTAATTAATAAGGAAAATTTATTTCCTGAATCAGCTTTTAGTGATTTGACATCAATTATATTGTGTGGTTTTTTAAAATAATGTGAAAGATAAACTCCGGGTATACAGCCTCCCCTATTAATGCTTACTATGATTTCTGGTTTAAATCCTGAAACATCTATCTGTTCAACTATCTTTTTAATTGCATTATTTATCTCATCAATAGAGATTTTACTTTTTTCCATATAAAGATTAATGATAAATTAAATAAATATAAAAAAACACTATTATTTTTAATTAACTTGAAAAAAAAACCAAAATGTATAATTCAAAAATATCTGGATTAGGAATGTATGTTCCTGAAAATGTTGTCACCAATGATGATTTATCTAGGGTTATGGATACATCTAGTGAATGGATAATAGAAAGAACAGGAATTAAAGAGCGAAGACATATTAAAAAAGGAGATGGAAATACAACTGCCACTATGGGTGTGGAAGCTTCTAAAATAGCAATGGAAAGGGCAGGCATTGACAAGAATGAAATTGATTTAATCCTATTTGCAACATTAAGCCCTGACTATTATTTTCCTGGTAGTGGAGTTTTAGTTCAAGAATTATTAGATATACCAACATGCCCAGCAATGGATATTAGAAATCAATGTTCAGGTTTTATTTATGCTATTTCAACTGCAGATCAATTTATCAAATCGGGTATGTATAAAAATATATTAGTTATTGGTTCAGAGAATCATTCAGGTGGTCTTGATATGACTACTAGAGGAAGAGGTGTTTCAGTTATTTTTGGTGATGGAGCTGGAGCAGCAGTAATTTCAAGAGAAGATGATTTAACAAAGGGTATTCTTTCTTCACATCTTCATTCAGAAGGTAAACATGCAGAAGAACTTGCTTTAATTGGTCCGAGCACAAATAGATGGGTCCCAGAAATTTTAGATGCAAATGATCCAGAAGATATTTCCTACTACCCAAATATGAATGGCCAATTAGTTTTTAAAAATGCAGTTGTTCGTTTTTCTGAAGTGATTATGGAAGGATTGAAACATAATAATTTAAATCCAGACCAAATTGATATGTTAATACCTCATCAAGCAAATCTTAGAATTTCTCAGTTTGTGCAAAAAAAATTCGGTCTGTCGGAAGATCAAGTTTATAATAATATTCAAAAGTATGGAAATACTACTGCTGGATCTATTCCAATAGCATCTAACTGAGGCTTGGCAAGATGGTAAAGTTAAAGAAGGAGATCTTATAGTTCTTGCAGCTTTTGGTAGTGGATTTACTTGGGGAAGTACAATTATTAGGTGGTAATTTTCAATTTAAACTATGGATTTTACATACATTACTGGATACATGGTGGTTTAGGATTAATTACGTTGCCAATAGATTTCATAATATTTTATTATGTGGGTAAATGGTTTGCAAAAAGAACACCCCTTCGTGATGAAAAATATTGGGAGGATGCAGAGAAATACGAAAAAAAAATAATTAATTGGTTAAAGGTTATTTATTAAAGAAAAAAAAAGGGCCTTTTTTATAATAAACTTATTTAAAATTTGTTCTATGTCTGTGAAAAAAATTCTTTTAGTTCTTTTATTAGTACTAGTATATTTTGGGATTAATTATGCTTTTTTATCGACAGAGGGTTATACCTCGATGAAAGACTACATTGACTCTACAAAAGATGAGTTTAGTTATGATATTGAAGAAATTTTTTATGAAGATGAGTGGACTGGATACCATATAAAAATGACCTCAGGTGAATGGTTAGACTCAAAGAAAGTTGAAGATGTAGAATGGTGGCATTATGTGGACATTGTCATTCCAAAAGAAACTCAAACTGATACGGGAATAATTTTTATAGATTCTGGAGTAAAAGATGAAGATTACTTCAGACTTGATTCAACATCTATAAGTTATGCTTTAAAAACAAAATCAGTTATAGTAAATATTCATAATATTCCAGCACAGCCAATTAACTTTTTATCATCTGAACAAGAATCTTTTTATGAGGATGACCTGATTGCATATGCATGGAATCAATTTTTAGAAAAAGGTGCAAAGCAAAAAGATATTGAATGGTTGCCTAGATTACCTATGACTCGAGCAGTTGTTCGATCAATGGATTTGGCTCAAGAAATCACATTACAGCAAAATATAAATGTTAAAGATTTTGTTGTTTCTGGTGCCTCAAAAAGGGGTTGGGTAGCATGGACAACAGCAGCAGTTGATGAAAGGGTTATTGCGGTTGTTCCAATGGTCATTGATATGCTAAATTTGGTTCCATCTTTTGAAAATCATTATAGGAGTTATGGAGAGTTTTCTCCTGCTGTTCAATCATATGTTAACTATAATATACAAGATTGGATGGGAACTGATGAATTTAAAACACTTATGAGTTATGTGGAACCATATTATTTTAAAGAGAAACTTACTATGCCTAAGTATTTAATTAATGCAGGTTCAGATGAATTTTTTTCTACTGATTCATGGAGATTTTATTTTGACGAACTACTAGGTGATAAATTATTAAGGTATGTTCCAAATACAAATCATTCTTTAGAAGGAAGATATTTAAATGATGATCTTATCAGCTATTTTCACAGAATTGTTAATGATATAAAAATGCCTTCGCTAAATTGGAAATTAAATAATGACAGTATTGATGTAATTCTGGATTATAATGGAAATTATTCAGTCTCAGTTTGGAATGCAAAAAATGATGATGGAAGAGATTTTAGATTATGGCAAGAAGGGGAGCTTTGGAAAAAATCATCAGTAAAAAAATCTATTGACAATAGTTATAAAATTTTATTGAATAATGAATCAACTGGTTATGAGGCTATTATGATGGAATTTATTTTAGATCCAGAATCAGATTTCCCCTTCATAATTTCCACTGGGCCGTTTGTGTTACCAGATTCATATCCATACGAAAAATATGAACCATTAAAATAGATTTTATATACAGTCTAATGAAGAGAATTATCAATTAAAAAAAAATTTGAATCGTATAATAATTTTTATATCTTTCGATTCTCAATTATTGAAAATACTAGAAACATGAAAAAAATATTATTTGCCTTAATCCTATTTGTATTCGTTGGTTCATCATTTACAACAAATGTTTATGCAACGTCTACAATTAATAGTATAGTTACTATTCAGGATTCACAAGATGAGTCAATGATGGAAGCAAGCTCAGATGAAGCTTCTGCTGGTTTTACTCAAGAATTAAAGAAGCGTTTTATTGAAGGAGGCCCAGGTTTTATGGGAATTGTTCTTATTTGTCTTATTCTTGGTTTAGCAATTTCAATTGAAAGAATCATATACCTGAACTTATCTACAACTAATTCTGAAAAACTTACAGGTGACGTTGAAGAAGCATTAAAATCTGGTGGTGTTGAAGCTGCTAAAGAAGTATGTAGAAATACAAAAGGCCCTATCGCTTCAATCTTTTATCAAGGATTAGATAGAGCAAAAGACGGAGTTGAAGCTGCCGAAAAAGCTGTAATATCTTATGGTGGAGTTCAAATGGGACAGTTAGAGAAAAATGTTTCTTGGATATCTCTTTTTATAGCTCTTGCACCTATGCTTGGATTCATGGGAACTGTTATAGGGATGATTAATGCATTTGATAGAATTGAAGCAGCTGGTGATATGCAACCTTCTTTAGTTGCAGGTGGTATTAAAATAGCACTTTTAACAACAGTTTTTGGTCTAATAGTAGCAATTATATTACAAGTTTTTTACAACTATATAGTAGCAAAAATTGATTCAATAGTTAATGATATGGAAGATGCATCAATTACTCTAATTGATATTCTTTCAGCTCAAAAAAAATAATAAATTATGAATCTTGAAAAAATAACTAGAATTGGGTGTATTGCCCTTGGAGTAGTTGGAGTAATATTTCTTGCAATAGTTTTTGTAAGTGGAGACGACAGCATAAAAATGGCAGCTGCATCAGGTAATTATGGTGCTATAACACCAATAATTATTCTTAGTCAAATAATATTACTAATAGCAATTATAGTTACGTTAACATTCTCTTTAAGAGCTATTGCAAAAGATAAGGCAAAGATGAAAAATGCATTAAAATCTGCAGGTTTATTCTTGGTTGTAGTGATAATTGCTTTTGTTCTTTCAAGTGGAGTAGAAACTCCAATGAGAGATGGTAAAGTTCTTTCAGCTTTGAGTTCTAAATTAGTTGGAACAGGTATACGAGTATTCTATATCTTATCAATTATTGCAATGTGGATTAATGGTTTTTCCTGGAATTAAAAATTCTCTAAAAAAATAAATTATGGCTAAAAGAAAAGCTCCAGAAGTTAATGCAGGATCAATGGCTGATATTGCCTTTTTACTTTTGATTTTCTTTTTGGTAACAACAACTATTGAAACGGATAGTGGTATTAACAGGAAACTTCCCCCTATGGAAGACCAAATTGACCCTCCAATCATTAGAGAAAAAAATATTTTCACTGTTGTAGTAAATAAGAATAATCAATTATTAGTTGAAGAATCATTGACTGATATTAAAGATCTTAGAGGTCTAGCTGTTGAGTTTCTAGATAACGGAGGAGGATCGGGTGAAGAAGCATGTAATTATTGTCAAGGTAATCGAGATTCTAGATCTTCAGATAATCCTGATAAAGCTATTATATCATTAAAGAATGATAGAGAAACTCAATATAAAGTATATATAGCAGTTCAAAATGAATTAGTTGCTGCATATAATGTACTTAGGAATAGAGAATTTGCAAGACTGAACCCTAATATGGGTATTTCTTATGTTGAAGCTGATCTAATATATAGTGATCCAAGAACAACTGGAGATGATAAAGCTAACTTGAAAGAGAAGCTAGATGTAGTAAAATTATTATATCCTCAAAAATTATCTGAGGCTGAACCAAGTAAAGTAAATTAAATATGGCAAAGTTCAATAAAAAGAAAAGTGGTGATCTTCCTGCAATATCAACGGCATCTTTGCCTGATATAGTTTTTATGCTATTATTCTTTTTTATGGTAGCAACTGTTATGCGTGATAGTACCTTGATGGTTCAAAACACACTTCCTGCTGCGGATCAAATTCAAAAGCTAGATAAAAAGGATAGGGTTATTTATATATATGCAGGTAAACCCTCTAGTAGATATGTTGATACTTATGGAAGCCAAGCAAGGATTCAATTAAATGATAAATTTGGAACTGTTGAAGAAGTTGGTGCATTTGTTTTGGCAGAAAGAGCTGCAAAGCGAGAAGAACTTCAAAATGTTCTAACAACTGCGTTAAAGGTTGATAGTGATACTAAGATGGGAATAATTAGTGATATCAAGCAAGAGTTGCGTAAAGTTAACGCCCTCAAGCTAAACTATACAACAAGAGTTGGAGACTACACTCAAAATTTTAACTAGAAAAAATTTATTTTTTCTAACCTATCTAATTTCCTTTAGTCTATTTAGTCAATCCTCTAATGAGCCATCAAAAGATACCTACAGAGAGGATCAACTTTATTTTGGATCAAGTTATTTTATTCAGAGTGAGTCTATTTCTGATTTTAAACAAAATGGATTTTCTGGCAACTTTCAATTTGGCTTCATACGTGACTTTCCTTTAAATAATAATTCAACAAGAGCAATTGGAGTAGGAGTTGGATATGAAAGAAATTTTTTCACTTCAAATATCCAACCTATTAAAGAAAACGATGAAATTAACTATAGAATAGTAGTTAGTAAATTTTTAGAATCAAAAAATGAAATGTCATTTTCATCAATCGTGATCCCCCTCGAATATAGATGGAGAAAGTCTAATATTGATGAATTTAAATTTTGGAGAATATATTCTGGATTTAAACTAAAAAAGAATTTTCCTTTATATTCTAATCCTTCATATGGTTCTGAACTTAAGATAGACGAAATTAATGATTGGACTACCTCTATTTATTTAAATGCAGGGTACAATACATGGAATATATCTTTAGAATATGATTTAGATCCATTAATAAAAAATAAAAAAACAGTTCAAGGAGAAAGTCTTAATATTAGTTTTTTTAGGTTAGGGTTGGTTTTCTATATACTATAGCTCTTTCCTTAGTCTAGCAACGGATATATCTAAATTTTCACGATATTTTGAAACAGTTCTTCTAGCAACTTTATAACCTTTTTCAGAAAGTTTTTCAGATAGCTCTATATCTGATAAAGGTTTATTCTTATTTTCATCATTTACAATTTCTTGTAAAATTTTCTTTATTTCAATTGTAGAAATTTCATCACCTTCCATGTTTTTCATCCCTTCAGAAAAATAACTTTTTAGAAGTTTTATCCCATAAGGAGTATCAATATATTTACTATTAGCTACTCTTGAAACTGTAGATATGTCCATATTGATTATTTCGGCAATATCCTTTAAAATCATTGGTTTAAGATTTTTTTCTTCTCCTGTTAAAAAATACTCTTTTTGAAAGTTAACAATTGCATTTACAGTTTGAAATAGTGTTTGATGTCTTTGTTCAATTGCCTCTATAAACCATTTAGCTGAATCAAGTTTTTGTTTTAAAAATTGAATTGCTTGATTTTGAGATTTAGTTTTTTTTGGATCATTTTTATATCCTTCAAGAATATTTTTATATGAATTTGAAAGTCTTAATTCAGGTGAGTTTCGTTTATTTAGTTCAACTATAAAGTTTCCATCTTCTATTGAAAGAATAAAATCTGGAACTATTGTATTATTTGAAAATTCACTTGTAATAGAACCGCCTGGTTTTGGATTCAATCTGGAGATCTCTTCAATAACTAATTTTAAATCTTCTTGTGATAAGTTTAATTTTTCTGAAATTCGAGAAAATTTCTTTTTTGAAAATAATTCAAATTCATTTTCTATGAGGTTAATTGAATTTATTATTGATTCTTTTGAATTATTTTTTTTCTTGAGTTGAATTAAAAGGCACTCCTGTAGTGATCTAGCTCCAACCCCTGGTGGATCAAGATCATGGATTTTTTCTAATACTGATAAAACTTCATTGGTATTTGCAACAATATTTTGAGTGAATGCCAAATCATCAATAATATCTTCAATTTCTCTCCTTAAATATCCACTTTCATCAATACTTCCAATTAAGAATTCACAAATTGGCTTTTCTGAATCTGTTAGAATTAAATTTTTTGACTGATTATCAAGAAATTGATGAAAACTTACTGATTCTTTTGTTTGAAAATTAGTTTTCTCTTCTTGATTTGAATAATAGTTTTGATTGTAATTATCTGGTTCGTCTGAAAGATATTCATCTACATTAACATCTCCTTCATCTCTATCTCCCTCATATTCATTAGTATCATTATCTAATGATTCACTCCCTTTTTCAAGTGCTGGGTTTTCTTCAATTTCATTTGTAATCTTTTGCTCGAATTCTAGCTGTTGTAAGTTGAATTAACTTCATTAGCTGAATCTGCTGAGGAGAAAGCTTCTGTGATAACTTTAGTTGTAGTTTTTGATTGAGCATTTGAATATATACTTAAACAAAAGTAAGAAAAGAATTAATGTAATTTAAAATGAAGCATTTTTTGGGGTTCTAGGATAGGGGATTACATCCCTAATGTTTTGCATACCAGTACAAAACATTACTATTCTTTCAAATCCTAGCCCAAATCCGCTATGAGGGACTGTACCATATCTTCTAAGATCTAAGTACCACCATAATTCCTTTTCATCGATATCCATTTCATTCATTCTTTTCTTTAGAACATCCAACCTTTCTTCTCTTTGTGAGCCTCCAATTATCTCGCCAATCCCAGGAAATAGAACATCCATAGCTCTCACTGTCTTTTCGTCGTCATTTAATCTCATGTAGAAAGCTTTAATTTTTGTGGGATAATCATAAATAATAACTGGAGATTTGAAATGCTTTTCAACTAAAAATCTTTCATGTTCACTTTGAAAATCACATCCCCATTCATTCAATAAATATTTAAATTTTTTCTTTTTGTTATAATTAGAATTTCTTAGAATTTCAAAAGCTTCAGTGTAAGATATTCTAACAAACTTATTATCGATAGTAAACTTAATTTTTTCAATTAAAGTAAGATCACTTCTTTCAATCTTTGGTTTTTGGCTTTCTTCTTTGGTAAGTCTTTCATCCAGAAAATTCAAATCTTCAGAACAGTTGTCTAAAATATATTGAAGTATATTTTTTAAAAAAGATTCAGCTAGATCCATATTGTCATTAAGATCGTAAAATGCCATTTCAGGTTCAATCATCCAAAATTCAGAAGCATGTCTTGAAGTATTAGAATTCTCTGCTCTAAAAGTTGGTCCAAATGTATAGACATTTCCAAGACCTAATGCATATGTCTCTGCCTCTAATTGTCCTGAAACAGTTAAACTTGTTCTTTTACCAAAAAAGTCTTTAGAATAATCAGTTTCCTTTTTGTCAATTTGATCTTCACTTAATGTTGTGACCTTAAACATTTCTCCTGCTCCCTCGGCATCATTGGAGGTTATTATAGGTGTATTTATATAGTTAAAGTCCTTTTTATTAAAAAAATCATGAATTCCAAAAGCTAGTTTTGATCTAATTCTCATTACAGAGCTAAATGTTGAAGTTCTAATTCTAAGATGAGCTTGCTCTCTAAGAAATTCAAAGCTATGTTTCTTAGGCTGAATAGGATACTTATCAGGATCTGATTCGCCTAATAACTCTATACTTAATATTTGAATCTCAAAATTTTGACCTTTTCCTATACTTTTTATTAAATCACCCTTTATTTTCAAAGAGCTTCCAATACTTATCTTTTTTAAGATTTTCTCATCTATTGAGGAATCTGAAATCACACATTGAATATTCTTTATTGAAGACCCATCATTTAATTCAATAAATTTTTTTGCCCTAAAGGCTCTTACCCATCCACCAATAGTAATGTTTTTGTTAATATCAGGTGAGGTGAATATATCTTTAATTTTGACTAGATCCATATATTATAGAGTTAGAATATCTTTCTCTTTAATTGAGTACATTTCATCTACTTTTTTAATGTATTTATCAGTTAATTCTTGAGTATCAATTTCAAGATTAGATTTTAAGTCATCTGATATTTCAATATTTTTAATTTTATTATTAGCATCTTTTCGGGTGTTTCTAATGCTAACTTTAGCAGATTCTGATTCTGATTTGGCTAACTTAGTTAGCTCAATTCTCCTTTCTTCTGTCAAAGGGGGAATGTTAATTAGCAATGATTCACCATTATTAACAGGGTTAAGGCCAAGATTCGAGCTGATTATACTTTTCTCAATTTCATCTAGCATATCTTTTTCCCAGGGTTGAATACTAATTGTTTGAGCATTTGGAGTATTAACTGAGGCAACTTGAGTTAATGGAGTCATATTTCCATAATATTCAACTGTTATACCTTTAAGCATTATGGGGTTTGCTTTACCAGCTCTAATTTTTGCTATTTCAGTTTCTAAATGACTGATAGCAGACATCATATTTAATTCTGCACTTTCGACTATTTCTTGATTGTTTTCCATATTTAAGAATTATTTAGAAACTTTTGTTCCGATATTTTCGCCCATTATAACTTTTGTTAAATTCCCTCTAGTGTTCATGTCAAAAACAATTATAGGGAGCTCATTTTCCTTACTGAGTGTAAAGGCTGTTGTGTCCATTATCTTCAATCCTTTTTTTATAGTTTCTTCAAAGGAAATATTATCAAATTTTATAGCTCCTTTATTTATTTCAGGATCTTCATTATAAATACCATCAACTCTTGTGCCTTTCAAAATAACTTCAGCATTTATCTCAATTGCCCTTAGAACCGCAGCAGAATCTGTAGTAAAATAAGGATTACCAGTTCCAGATGCAAAAATTACAACACGTCCTTTCTCTAGATGTCTAGTGGCTTTTCTTTTAATAAATGGCTCAGCAATTGATTCCATCTTAATCGCAGACTGAAGTCGTGTTGGAATATCCATGTTTTCTAGAGCATTTTGGAGAGCTAAACCATTAATTACTGTTGCTAACATACCCATGTAATCAGCTTGAACTCTATCTATTCCATCTTTAGATCCAGTCAATCCTCTAAAGATATTTCCTCCTCCAATTACAATTCCAATTTCAACACCTTCTTTATGAATTTGCTTTATTTCTTCTGCATATTCTACAAGCCTATCATTATCAATGCCATAAGAGTTTTTTCCTAAGAGAGCCTCTCCACTAAGTTTGAGTAATATTCGGTTGTATTTCATTGTTTTGGAATATGCAAATATAATTATAAAGTTTTAACTTCTATTCAATCTTCAGTGCATTAAGAACAGAAAATTCTCCAATATTTATTCTCCTAAGTTCAGATAAATATGAACCTGAATTTAACTTTTTTCCGAAATCATTTGCAATAGATCTTATATAAGTTCCTTTAGAACAGGTAATTTTAAACTCAATATAAGGATCTGAAAATTTAATTATTTCAAACTCATGAACATTTATTTCTCTTTCTTGAATTTCAATTTTTTTATTCTCTCTTGCATATTCATACAATCGTTTTCCATCTTTTTTAATTGCTGAAAAAATTGGAGGCTTTTGCATTAGTTTACCAGTAAATTTTTGTGATAAATTTATTATGTCAATCTCTTTAACATGTTCATATTTAAAAGTCTCATTCACTTCAGTTTCAGCATCATATGATGGGGTAGTTTCACCAAGTTTAAATTTACCAGTATAAGTTTTAGTTAAGTTTTGATATTTAGAAATTTCTTTGGTTTGCTTTCCAATACAAATAACGAGTAATCCAGTTGCTAGTGGGTCTAGTGTTCCGGCATGACCTACTTTAATTCTTTTGATTTTAAATTTTGATATTAATGATTTACGTATATACTTAACAACGTCAAAAGAAGTCCACTGAAGAGGTTTATCAACCAGTAACATTTTACCCTCTAGGATATCATTATCACTGATTTGATCTAAATCAAATTTTTGCATTAGTCTTTTTCCTTATAAAGAATTGAAACAATACATAAAACAAAACCTGATAACACAACTAATGGAGCTAATCTGATACGTCTAAAATTATATATATCATCATTAAAAATCTCTGGATTATCAGATCCACCTCCAGACATTAATATAAATCCTATTAATATTGTTAGTATAGATAACAAAAGGATCTTATATCTTTTTTTACTAAATAAATATTTTTTTTTATTCATGAAGCTATCTAATAAATTTTAATTTTAAATATCTCTGAGTTATAAAGAATGAACTTATAAAAGAACTAGATATTCCGTAAAATATAATAAAACAAATTAGTATAATTAAATCATTAATTTTTGTAAATAAATCAATTTCTTCTATTTGAAAACTTAGCTGAAGTATTATAATAACTAATAAAATGAGTGAAGCAATTGATGAAAGAAAGCCAATTCTAACATAGGTCCAAATAAAAGGTTTTCTAATAAATTTACTTGTTGCGCCTACTAATTGCATGGTCTTTATGATTTCTCTTTTTGAATAAATTGAAATTTTAATAGAATTATTTATTAAAATAAAACTAGTTAGGAAAAAGATAACACTTAAAATAAATATCCATAAACCCATTTTTTCAAAATTAGTATTTAGTGCATTTACAAGTGGTTTGTCATATTCAACTTCTTCAATAAATTCAAAATTATTTATATTTTCTATGAATTTTTCAATTGAGTAAACATCTATTTTATCACTATATAATTGAACTGAAATTGCGTCTAATAGAGGATTATAACCTAAAAATCCAACAAATTCTTCACCAATTTCTTTAGAAAAAGTTTTTGCTGCATCTTCTTTTGACAAGTAAGTAATTTGTTTAACATCGTCATTTAAGTTCAGAAATTTAATCAGTTGCTTATTTTCAAAATCTTTAGTATTGTTTTTAAGATAGATGTTAACTAGAACATTCTCTTTAAAATAACTTTCTACTGATGTGGACTTAAGATAAATGAAACCTATTAATGACAAAGTAAATAGTACAACAGTATTTATAAGAAATATTGAGATTAAGTTACTTCTAACTTTTTTACTTTCTATTTTATTTTTAGTCACCAATCTTTAGTAAAAGTAAGAAACAAATAATTAATTAATTTTTATGTTAGTTAAATAAGTTCTTCCTTTGTAAAAATTAACTTAAAGTGAAATATAATTTCCTAGAAATAGAAAAAAAATGGCAAGAATTCTGGAAAACTAATAAAACTTATAATGTTGGTTTTTCTTCTAAACCAAAGCTCTATGTTTTAGATATGTTTCCTTACCCATCTGGAGCTGGTCTTCATGTTGGGCATCCATTAGGCTATATTGCAAGTGATATTTATTCAAGGTTTAAAAGACATAATGGATTTAATGTGCTTCATCCTCAAGGGTATGATTCTTTTGGACTACCTGCTGAACAGTATGCTATTAAAACTGGCCAGCATCCCAAAAAGACAACTTTAGAGAATATTAATATGTATAGAAATCAATTAGATAGAATTGGTTTTTCCTTTGATTGGTCTAGGGAAATAAGAACTTCTGATCCGGACTATTATAAGTGGACTCAATGGATATTTATTTTAATGTTTAATTCTTACTATTGTTCTATTGAGAATAAAGCTAAAAGTATAGAAAACTTGATAAGTTTATTTGACAATGAAGGTGGTGAAAAATATAAGGATGAGCTTTTAGACATGGGTTATTCATTTAATCAGTTAGAATGGAATAATTTTAATACTAAAGAAAAGTCAGAAATCTTAATGAATTTTAGACTAGCATACTTAACTAATGGAGAGGTAAACTGGTGTGAAGATTTAGGAACAGTGTTAGCAAATGACGAAATAATTAATGGAGTAAGTGAAAGAGGTGGATATCCTGTTACCAAAAGAAAAGTCAAGCATTGGTGTCTTAGAATTAGTAAGTATTCTGAAAGACTATTAAAAGGACTAGATAAAATTGATTGGCCAGATCC
The DNA here is from genome assembly GCA_905182065.1 of Candidatus Marisimplicoccus framensis. Classification (GTDB taxonomy): domain Bacteria; phylum Bacteroidota; class Bacteroidia; order Flavobacteriales; family Flavobacteriaceae; genus Marisimplicoccus; species Marisimplicoccus framensis. The sequence goes on along the minus strand of CAJIZN010000001.1, from coordinate 139,569 downwards.
ACTAAAAGAGATGCAAAGAAATTGGATTGGAAAATCTAAAGGTGTTTCATTGACTTTTCAAGTAGAAAATTCAAATAAGTCTATTGAAGTTTTTACTACAAGACCAGATACAATTTTTGGAGTTTCTTTTTTAACTATAGCTCCTGAGTATGAAGATATATCTTACTTATCTTCAAATGATAATAAATTAGATATTAAAGAATATATTAATGAAGTTTCGAAAAAATCTGAAAGAGATAGACTATCAGATATTAAAACTGTATCAGGTGTTTTTTCAGGTTCATATGCAATACATCCACTAAACGGAAAAAAATTACCAATCTGGATTTCCGACTATGTTTTAGCTAGTTATGGAACTGGAGCTGTAATGGGAGTTCCTGCTGGTGATCAACGAGATTTTGATTTTGCCAAAAAATTTAAAATAGACATACCTAACATTTTTAAAGATATAGATATATCAAATGGTGCATTTTCTGATAAGACAGGTTTTAAATTAATTAATTCTGAATTTCTTGACGGAAAAGATTATAATGATTCACTAGAATTAATAATTAATAAAATTGAAAATGAGAATATTGGTAAATCTAAAATCCAATATAAACTTAGGGATGCAACATTTAGTAGACAGAGATACTGGGGTGAACCTATTCCCATCTATTATAAAGATGGAGTTCCCAAAAACATTAGTTTAAATGATCTTCCATTAAAACTTCCAGAGGTTGATAATTTTTTACCAACAAAAAATGGTGACTCACCTCTTGGAAACTCAAAAGCATGGGCATGGAATGAAAAAGATAAAAAAGTTATTTCTAATGATAAGATTAATGATATAGACACTTTTCCTATTGAGTTAAATACTATGCCTGGTTGGGCAGGGAGTTCTTGGTATTTTCATAGATATATGGATCCAAGCAATAATGAAGAGTTCGTGTCAAAAGATTCAATGAACTATTGGTCTGATATAGATGTTTATTTTGGAGGTAGTGAACACGCTACAGGTCATTTATTATATTCTAGGTTTTATCAAAAATTTCTCTATGATCTTGATTTTTTAAATAAAGATGAATATGCCAAAAAATTAGTTAACCAAGGAATGATTCTTGGTAACTCGGCATTTATTTATCGTAAATCAGGAACTTTAGAATATTTATCTAAAAATTTAATTTCAGATATTAAGACTGATAAAGTAAGAATTGATATAAAATATGTTGATAGTGAAAATAAAGTAGATATTGAAATACTTAAGAAAATGGATAAAGATTTTAAAGACTCTTTATTTGTGTTAGAAGATGACAAATTTATATGTGTCAGAGAACAGGAGAAAATGTCAAAATCAAAATTTAACGTAGTTAATCCTGATGAAATATGTAATCAATACGGAGCTGATACATTAAGAATGTATGAAATGTTCCTAGGTCCAATTGAACAGTCAAAACCTTGGGATACTAGAGGGATTTCTGGAGTTCATTCATTCTTAAAAAAGTTTTGGAATTTATTTTTTAATGAAGGTGAAATAAATCTTTCAGATACAGAGCCATCAAAAGAGGAACTTAAATCTCTTCATAAAACAATTAAAAAAGTTTCTGAAGACATTGAAAAGCTTAGTCTAAACACTTGTATAAGTTCATTTATGATTTGTATAAATGAATTAAGTTCGATGAACTGTAACAATCGATTAATACTTAAAGATTTAGTGATACTTATCTCTCCTTTTGCTCCTCATTTTGCTGAAGAGTTGTGGAGTCAGATAGGCAACTCTCAGTCTATTGTTGAAGAAACATATCCAAAGTATGAAGAAAAATATTTAGTCGAGTCAGAAAAGGTTTATCCTGTTTCATTCAATGGTAAGACTAAGTTTACCCTAAATCTTTCTTTAGATTTAAATATTCAAGAAATTGAAAAAGAAGTTTTATCTCATGAAAAGACTAAATCAATATTAAATAATAATAATCCAAAGAAAATTATAATAGTCCCTGGTAAAATTATAAATATTGTCATATGATAGATCCTCTATTTGAAATTGTTGGATTATCTGCTGCATTTTTAACAACATCAGCATTTATACCTCAGGTCTATAAGATTTATAAAGAAAAAAATGCAGATGGTATTTCTTTAACTATGTATATTATATTGTTCATAGGAGTTATCCTTTGGTTTGTTTATGGAATTCTAATAGGTAGCTTATCTATAATTATTGCTAATGGAGTAACAGCTTTATTACAATTAAGTATAATTATATTTAAGTTAAAAAATTGATAATTTTTTTTACATCATTAGAGTTTATATAACTTTGTATAAAACAATAATATATGTTCTACTTTGATCCCACATACTTTCTAATAGTTGGTCCTATCTTTGCGTTAAGTTTTTACGTTCAAAATCAACTTAAATCAAAATTTAAAAAGTTCTCTAAGCAACCTTTATCTGCAAACCTTACTGGTAAAGAAGTAGCTGAAAAGATGTTAAATGACCATGGCATATATGATGTTAAAATTATTTCTGTAAAAGGTCAACTTTCAGATCATTATAATCCACAAAAAAAGACAGTTAATTTAAGTGAGAGTGTATATAGTAAGAGTAATACGGCTGCAGTTGCAGTTGCTGCCCATGAATGTGGTCATGCAGTTCAACATGCCAAAGGCTATGAGTGGTTAAAAATGAGGTCTATCCTGGTCCCCATGGTTGGTGTAAGCTCAAATTTAGGTATTTGGATTATTCTTGGTGGAGCTTTTTTAATGCAAAGTTCACCAGTGCTTGGAGAAACTCTTTTTTCTATTGGAATTCTTGGATTTGCAACAGGAACATTATTTAGTTTAGTTACATTACCAGTTGAGTTTGATGCTAGTAAAAGAGCAATTTACTGGCTTGAAAGAAAAAGAATTGTAAATCAAAGAGAACTTATTCAATCCAAAGAAGCTTTAAACTGGGCAGCTGGAACATATGTTGTAGCAGCTTTAGCATCAATTGCTAATCTAGTTTACTTGTGGTTTAGATTTGGAAGAAGAAATTAACCCTTAATATATTTATCGATTGCCATAGCCATTGATGGAGAAACCTCTGTAGGTGCTTTGATATCAATTCTTAGGCCCTTAGACTTTGCAGCTTCTTCAGTAGTATTACCATACACAGCAATTAGAGTTTTGTTTTGCTCAAAATCAGGAAAATTTTTGAATAAAGATTCAATTCCTAATGGACTAAAAAACACAAGGATATCATAATAAACATCTCTTAAATCAGATAAGTCACTTACAACAGTTTTATATAACTGTGCACGATCCCATGAAATTTCGAAAGAATCTAATGTTTTAATTATTTCTGGGTTTAAGCTACCAGAAGTAGGTGCTAGAAACTTTTCTTTATTAAATTTTAAAAATGTAGCTTCAAGATCCATGAAGTTATTGTTACCTACATAAATCTTACGTTTTCTGTAAACTACATATTTTTGAAGATAATAAGCTACTGCTTCTGATTGACAAAAATATTTTGTTTGGTCAGGCACTTTAAATCTCATTTCTTCAGTAATTCTAAAAAAATGATCAACAGAATTTCTACTCGTTAGAATAACATTATGAAATTTCGAAAAGTCAACTCTTTGAGCTCTTACTTCTTTAGCAGATAAGCCTTCTACATGAATAAATTTCCTAAAATCAATTTTGACTTTATGCTTTCTAATTAATGAAGAATATGGAGAGTTTTCATTAGTAGGTTTAGGCTGAGATATTAAAATAGTTTTAATACTCATAGGATAATTTTAGGTTGGAAACAAATCTTGATATAACCATAACCAAGGGGCTAGTTTGAACGCACAAAGATACAAAATAAAATATATAATTTCTTTCGGTTCAGACTTTATAATTAAACTAAAATAGTTTTTAAACTGAAAAATAAAATGTAATCCAATTAATATAAAAAAAGTATTATTTAAATAATCAATAGTATAAAAGGAGTTTAAGTTGTAAAAAACGAAGTTGATAAATAATAATACTGCTATAATAATACTTACAATATAGTTTTTGAAAAAAATAAACTTAAGCTTAGAGCTTAAAAATTTTTCTAAGACATATTTAATCAATAAAAATCTTACCAAAAGCATTAAAAAAATCAATGAATTAATAGAAAGTAAACTCAAAAATAGTTTTGTGCTCATTCCTTCACTCTTAATAGAGCCATCAAAGTAAAAAGACGAAATGTAAACTATAATTACTCCATTAATAAGGGTAAAAAAGAATATATAGAAATAATGAAAATAGTTTATTTTACCATGAATGTTAAGGTCATCGGGATTATACGGAAAGAAAATATTCGTAAAATGATAATGTGCACTTCTAAATAAATAAAGTAATTTTACTCTTTGAGTGACCTGAAAAAAATAAAATATTAGTATTGTAATAATAATAAAAACACTCGTTAAATCTTGATTACTAATCATTATTTATATTCTGGTATATACAAAACTATGGAATAACAAGTTAATAATATGAAAGGCAATAGTTTAATTATAATCCCAACTTACAATGAATCTGAGAATATTGAACTAATTATCAGTAAAATACTTTTATTAAATGACTCTAATGATATTTTAGTTGTTGATGATAATTCTCCCGATGGAACATCTAATATTGTTTCAGATTTAAAAAAAGAAAATATAGATAGAGTTTTTTTGATTGTTAGAGATACTAAACTAGGATTAGGATCAGCATACAAAGAAGGGTTCAAGTGGGCTTTAAAGAAAAACTATTCATATATTTTTGAAATGGATGCTGACTTATCTCATAATCCAAGTGAAATTATCAACCTTAAAGAATTACTAATTAAAAAAGATTGTGATGTTGCTATAGGTTCACGATATTTAGAGGGTGTAAGTGTAGTTAATTGGCCTTTATCAAGAATCTTTCTTTCATATTTTGCGAATATTTATGTGAGAATAATTACTGGTATGACAGTCAAAGATTCAACTTCTGGTTTTATAGGTTATAATAATGAATCTTTATCATCCTTAAATATTGACAATATAAAATTCAATGGTTATGCATTTCAAATTGAAATGAAATTCAAACTATGGAAAAAAAACTTTAAATTAAGGGAACACCAAATAATTTTTGTAAATAGAAAATCAGGTAAATCTAAAATGGATAAGAATATTATTTTTGAAGCAATTTTTGGTGTAATTAGATTAAAACTAAATTCGTTATTTAAAATAGATGAATAAGCTTCTTATAAAAAATGCTACAATTATAAATGAAGGTAAAAGATCTTCAAAAGACATATATATTGAAGGTGAATTTATAAAAGAAATAAAATCGAATATTGAAATAGATGATGAAATTGAAACAATAAATGCAAAAGGTTTTCTAGTAATACCTGGAATGATTGATGACCAAGTTCATTTTCGTGAACCTGGTCTTACCCATAAAGGAGATATAAGAACAGAATCTCAAGCTGCAATCGCGGGTGGTGTTACTTCCTATATTGAGATGCCCAACACAATTCCTAATACTACTTCTATTGAAGAATTTAATAAAAAGATTCAAACTGCTTCAAATAATTCATTTTCTAATTTCTCTTTTATGTTTGGTGGGACTAATGATAATATTGATGAAATAAAAAAAATTGATAAATCAGAAGTTGCTGGTATTAAGCTCTTTTTGGGGTCTTCAACGGGTAAAATGTTAATAGATAACCTTCAAGCTATTGAAAATATTTTTAATAGTACATCATTACCAATATCAGCTCATTGTGAAGATGAGCAGACTATTAAAGATAATACTGATTATTTTATTGATTTGTACGATAAGGATATTCCAATGGAAATTCATCCAAAAATAAGAAGTGAAAAGGCATGTTTCAAAAGCTCACAATTTGCAGTTAAATTGGCAAAAAAAACTGGTGCTAGATTAAATGTTTTTCATATTTCAACTGCGAAGGAGCTAAGCTTATTTGATAATACAGCTCAAGTAAAAGATAAAAATATTACTGCTGAAGTTTGTGCTCATCATCTATGGTTCACCGATAAGGATTATAAAGAAATGGGTTCAAGAATTAAATGGAATCCAGCGATAAAAACACAAAGTGATAAGGATGCTCTATGGAAAGCAATTAATGATGATAAAATAGATATTATAGCTTCAGATCATGCACCTCATACCGAGGAAGAAAAAAACAATAAGTATTTAAACTGTCCTTCTGGAGGACCAATGGTTCAACATACAATATTATCTCTTCTCCAAAATTGTGAAAAATATGGAGTATCAATTGAAAAAATTGTTGAAAAAATTTCTCATAATCCTTCAATTATTTTTGAAATAAATAAAAGAGGATTTTTAAGAGAAGGTTACTATGCAGATATAGTTATTATTGATACTAATACTCCTACCTTAGTTACAAAAGATTCGTTATTATATAAATGTGGTTGGTCTCCATTTGAAGGGGTTAAATTTAATCATTCAATAAATAAAACAGTAATTAATGGAAAAATTGCATATGATAAAGGTAAAATAAATCCAATTCCTATGGGAAAAAAATTAACTTTCAAAAGATGAAAAAATATATGATATTTTTTATTTTGGTAGTAGGATGTTACTCTGAAATTCCAGAGAATCTTATAAGTAAAGAAAAAATGGAAAGTATTATTTTTGATATTATGATTTTGAATGCTTCAAGTGGTTATGAATTAGAGATTGATAATAATCTTTTGAGTGATGAATTGATTTATAAAAAGTATGATATAGATAGTATACAGTTTTATGAGAGTGAGCTTTATTACTCAAAAAACCCTAAGATTCATTTTGAAATCTACTCTGGTGTTAAAAAAAAGATTACTAGATCTATAGATAGTTTAAAAAATATTAAATGATGAAAGAATTTATAAAAGAATTAAAGTGGAGAGGTATGCTACATGATGTAATACCTGGAACAGAAGAACACTTGTCAAAAAATAAAACAATTGGATATGTTGGATTTGACCCAACATCTGACTCACTTCACATTGGAAGTCTAGTCCCAATATTTATATTAAAACATTTTCAAAATGCAGGTCATACTCCGATAGTATTATTAGGTGGGGCAACAGGAATGATAGGTGATCCATCGGGAAAGTCTGATGAAAGAAATTTACTTGATAAGAAAATTTTAAAGTACAATGAAAAGAAATTAAAGCTACAGTTTGAAAAGTTTCTAGATTTTAAGTCAAACATATCTAATAAAGCTGTACTTGTTAATAATTATGATTGGATGAGTAAATTTTCGATTATTGATTTTTCAAGAGATATAGGAAAACATATAACTGTAAATTATATGATGGCAAAAGAATCTGTTAAAAAAAGAATTTCAAAAGATACAACTCAAGGAATGTCATTTACGGAATTCACTTATCAACTTATCCAAGGATATGATTTTTTATACTTATTCAAAGAGATGAACTGTCTACTTCAAATGGGTGGGAGTGACCAATGGGGTAATATTACTACTGGAACTGAACTTATTAGAAGAAAAGAAAATAAAAAGGCTTACGCTATGACATGTCCGTTAATTAAAAAATCAGATGGATCTAAGTTTGGTAAGTCAGAGGGAGGTAATATTTGGCTTGATAAAAATAAAACCTCAGTTTATAAATTCTATCAATATTGGCTTAATATAACTGACGAAGATGCTATTAGTTATATTAAAGTTTTCACTTTTCTTTCAAAAGATAAAGCCGAAGATTTAATACAAGAACATAATAAAGACAAAGCAAGAAGAGTACTTCAAAATAAAATTGCCGAAGTTGTAACTATAATGGTTCATGGAGAACAGGATTTAAATAATTCAATTAGGGCTTCAAAGGTTCTTTTTGGTAAATCAAGCAAAGAAGATTTAGAGTCTCTAGATGAAATTACTTTTACTGAAATATTTGAAGGTGTTCCAAGTTCAACAATTTCAACATCTAAGCTGTCAAAGGGAATAGAGATTGAAAATTTATTAGCTTCAGACACTAATTTCCTTAAGTCTGTTAGTGAAGCAAGAAGGTCACTTAAAGAGAACTCAATCTCTATAAATAAAAATAAAATTGCTGAAAACTATAAGGTCTCAAATACTGATTTAATTAATAATAAATATATTTTACTTCAAAGAGGTAAAAAAAACTACTATTTACTTATCGTTAACTAATTGTTTACTAACCATTAATTAATTAAAAATTTTATTTTAAGATTTTTATATTCACTAAATTAGATTTAATGAAAAAGTCTGATATAAAAATCCTTTGTGTTGACGATGAGCCTGATATTTTAGAAATTTTAAAATACAACTTATCTAATGAAGGATATGATATATCTATTGCTAATGACGGTTTATCTGGTATTAAAAAAGCTAAAGAAATAAATCCAAATCTAATAATTATGGATGTTATGATGCCTAATATGGATGGAATTCAGGCTTGTGAAAACCTTAGAGCAGATGAAAAATTTAATGATACAATAATAATGTTTTTAACTGCTAGAGGAGAAGACTACTCTCATGTTGCTGCATATGAGGCTGGAGCGGATGATTATGTTACTAAACCAGTTAAACCCAAAGTTTTAGTATCAAAGGTGAAAGGTCTTTTAAGAAGATTTAAAAAAGTTAATGATAATGACATCAATATAATTGAACATAATGATATTAAAATAGATAAAGAAAAGTATAAGGTTTATATTTCTGGCAAGACTCTTATTCTTCCTAGAAAAGAATTTGAACTTCTTTATTTATTAGCTTCAAAACCTGATAAAGTTTTCAAAAGAGATAAAATTATGGAAAATGTATGGGGAGGTGAAGTGATTGTTGGTGATAGAACAATTGATGTTCATATAAGAAAGTTAAGGGAAAAAGTAGGAGATAAATATATAAAGACACTCAAGGGTGTTGGGTATAAATTTGTAACTGATTAATGAAACTCCCTTTCAAATTTAAATCTAATCCACAAGCCTTTAGAGCATCTCTATTTCTTACATTTACAGCTTTTGCCTTAAACTTTATTTTAATATTTCATAATACTAATCCTGAAAATGAAGTCTCATTTCTACAAACATTTTTTTATTTTTTAATTCTTTTTCTTGTAATAAGATTGACTCTTGAAATTTTCATTAGAACATATATTAAAAATGAAGAGGAAAGAAGATCGGAGATAAATATTTTAAAGGATCAAGAAAATTATCGAAGAGAATTTCTGGGAAATATATCCCATGAGTTAAAAACACCATTATTTACTATTCAAGGGTATATTTTAACTTTAGTTGAAGGTGGTGCTATGAAAGATAAAAAAGTAAGAGAAAAGTATCTAAAGAGAGCAGCAAAAGGTGTTGATAGGATAATTTCAATAGTAAAAGATTTAGATTTAATAACTCAATTTGAATCGGGAATTAAAACTGTAGACAAATCTGATTTTAATATTTATGATTTGGTTGATAATGTTTTTGATTTATTAGAATTTGAGTCTGAAAAGAATAACATTTTGCTTGAATTAGAAAACAATAATAATTCTGTGATTAACGTTAATGCTGACCAAGAGAGAATTCTTCAGGTACTCACAAATCTAATTGTGAATTCAATTAAATACGGATCTAATAATGGATATACAAAGGTTATTGTTGAGGACTATAATAAAGAAAAAGTAATTATTAGGGTAATTGATAATGGTGAAGGAATAGAGCAAGAACATTTGCCACGACTATTCGAAAGATTTTATAGAATTGATAAAAATAGATCTAGAAAAAAAGGTGGTTCAGGTCTTGGTTTATCAATTGTAAAGCATATAATTGAAGCACATCAGGAACAGATTTTTGTAGAAAGTAAAATTGGAGTAGGAACTGAATTTTCTTTTACTTTACAGAAGCCTAAAACTTCTTCTTCAAAAATTGATATTTAGTAATTTATGAGTCAAAAAGATTTTTTTTCAAGAGTTTATGATGTTGTTAAGACAATTCCTTTAGGACGAGTTACAACTTATGGCTTTATTGCAAAAAAACTTGGGTCAGCATCAAGTTCTAGGACTGTAGGATGGGCTCTTAATGCATGTCATAATGATTCATCAATCCCTGCTCATCGAGTTGTTAATAGAAATGGATACTTAACTGGTAAACATCATTTTAAAGGATTTGATTTGATGAGACAATTATTAGAAAATGAAGGAATAAAAATTGATGATGATAAAGTAATTGACTTTGAGAAGAAACTTTGGATTCCACAATAATTAATAAAATTTTAAGTTTTTAAGTTATTACTTACTACTATATTTGTGATATGAATTCCATGGAACTAACTAAAAAAAATATAATCAAAACTTTAGAAAAAATCTCTTTTTCTGGAGAAACTGATAATATTGTTTCATCTGGAGTTTTACAAAATGTTCAAGTATTTGGAGACCAAGTAGATATAGGTCTGTTGGTTAGTAACCCTGCTCTTCAAGCTAGAAAAAGATTAGAAGTAGATATAATGAAAATAATACATTCTGATATCTATGAGAAAGCAAAAATTAAAATTACTTGTAAAGTAGAAAATAAAGCAAAAAATCCAGAATCTTCTGATAGTAGTTCTAGTTCAGAGTCCTCAGATACTAATATTACATCCCAGGCAAAAAAAATATCAGGTGTTGACTCGATTATTGCAGTCTCGTCTGCTAAAGGTGGAGTAGGAAAATCAACCATTACAGTTAATTTAGCTGCATCTCTTGCTAAGAAAGGATGTAAAGTAGGAATTTTAGATGCAGATATATATGGTCCATCAGTTCCAACTATGATGGATGTAGAAGGATATGTTCCAAAGGCTGTTAAAATTAATGATGTTTCAAAGATTGAACCCGCTGAAAGTTATGGTGTTAAAATAATGTCAATTGGTTTTTTTACAAAACTTGATCAAGCTGTTGTATGGAGAGGCCCAATGGCATCTAAAGCCCTGAATCAAATGATTTTTGATACTAATTGGGGAGACTTAGATTTCTTATTCTTGGATTTACCTCCTGGAACAGGAGATATTCATTTAAGTTTAGTTCAAGCTCTTCCAATAAATGGAGCAATTATAGTGAGTACTCCTCAAAATGTTGCTTTAGCTGATGCAAGAAGAGGAATAAAAATGTTTCAACAAGATAGTATCTCAGTACCAATTATAGGCTTGATAGAAAATATGGCTTATTTTCAAGCTGACGAATCAGATGAAAAAAATTACATCTTTGGAGAAGCTGGCGTAAAGTATCTTTCAAAAGATTTAAATATTGAATTTTTAGGCGAAGTCCCTATTTACAAAAGCTTACGTGAGGCATCTGATTTTGGCAGACCGGCATCTTTACAAGAATCAACTGATGTTAGCAAAGTTTTTGATAATATATCTAAAAGTGTTGTTGAACAACTATTAAAAAGAAATAAAGATTTACCTCCTACTAAAGTTGTAGAAATTACTAATTTAGTGGGATGTTCTGCAATTAAGAAATAATGTCAAAATTAGAAAACAAAATATTAACCGCATTAGATGAAATAAGACCTTTCTTAGTCCAAGATGGTGGTGATATATCCCTTTCTTCAATTGACGGATCTACTGTTAAAGTTGAATTGCATGGAGCATGTGTTAACTGTAAGGTTAACCAAATGACTCTAAAAAATGGAGTTGAAACTACTATAAAAAAATATGCTCCAGAGATAAAAATCGTAGAATCTGTTCTTCCTCTTTCAAAATGATTAAGACTGACATACTAATAATTGGTGGAGGACCAACTGGTCTTTTTAGTGTTTTTGAGGCTGGCCTTTTGAAGATGAAATGTCATATTTTAGATTCACTTGCTGAACCTGGCGGACAATGTATTGAGTTGTATCCTAAAAAGCCTATATATGATATTCCAGCTTATCCTGAGATAATTGCTGGTGATTTAATTGAAAACCTATTAGAACAAATTAAACCTTTTAATCCATCTTATACTCTTGGCGAAACAGCTCTTAAATTAGATAAAATTAAAGATGGTACGTTTAAAGTTACAACTGATAAAGGGACTGAAATTTTAGCTAAAATAATTGCAATAGCTGGTGGTTTGGGAACTTTTACTCCAAGGAAACCAAAAATATCTAATTTAATTGAATTTGAGGATAAAGGAGTTCTTTACATGATTAAAAATCCAGATCAATTTAAGGATAAAATAGTAATTATAGGAGGAGGTGGAGATTCTGCATTAGATTGGACAATTCATTTATCCAAAATCGCAAAGAAAGTAATCCTAGTTCACAGAAGAAATGAATTTAGAGGTGCTAATGAATCTGTATCCTCAGTTCAAAAGCTTAAAGATTCAGGTAAAATTGAAGTTATAACTCCTGCTCAAATAACTAATCTAAGTGGAATCAACAGACTAGAGTCAGTTACTTTAAGTCAAGACGGAAATGATAAAACAATTAAAACTGACTATTTTATTCCATTATTTGGCCTTGTTCCAAAACTTGGTCCTATAAAAGATTGGGGCCTTGATATTGAAAATAACGGAATAAAAGTGAATAATAGTTTAGACTATCAAACTAATATTGAGGGTATATATGCGATAGGTGATGTTAATACTTATCCAGGAAAACTAAAGTTAATTTTAAGTGGTTTTCATGAAGCAGCTGTAATGTGTCATAGTGCTTATTCAAGATTAAATCCAGGTAAAAAAAATTCACTTAAATACACAACTGTATCTGGAGTTGAAGGATTTGATGGAACTACAAAAGAGGCAAAAAAATCCCAAATAAGGAAGATTGATTAAATTTTATTTATAAAATTATTGAAAGGATCTTTAAATTCAATACCATTATTAGTCCTTAATATTGATAATTTATTAAAGCTTTCAAGTCCCCATAGTATAAATTCAATAAAGAAAAATTTATCATTATCATCTAAGTCTTTAACATACTTATCAATAATAGTTCTAGCATCTATAATTTCTATAAGTAATTCCTCATATTCATTATTTTTTAAATTGTCACCTATTATTAACTGTTTTTGAGTAAACCATTCTAATAATGAATCATATGGAGTTTCTTCATCAGGTTTGGATAATTTTTCAATTTTAGGAAAATATTTATTAAAAAGTGATTTAACAGCATCCGAAATTAAGTTATAAGATACTTGTTCTGCTCCCTCTTCCTCACCTTCGTAAACTAGTTCAACTTTTCCATTAATTGAAGATATAACTGAGTTAAAGTCTGACATTCTAATAGATGTTTGCTTTTCATTATTAATTATCATTCTTCTTTCTGCTGAACTTACTAGGTTTTGTAAACTAGTTATACTCATCCTAGCACTTACTCCACTTTTTTTATCTATGAGGTCACTTTCTCGTGCTTCAAATGAGATTTGTTCAATAATATCTCTAGCAATTTCAGGAATATGAATTTTTGAAACAACCTGAGAGTTTAATCTTGATTCTTGTTCTGTGATTTGTTTGGCAATTTCAATTGATTCTGGATAATGAGTTAGTATTTGTGATCCAATTCTATCCTTTAACGGAGTTACAATAGTCCCTCGATTTGTATAATCCTCAGGATTAGATGTAAAAATAAATTGAATATCTAGTGGAAGTCGAACTTTAAATCCACGTATTTGAATTTCTTTTTCTTCAAGAATTGAAAATAATGATACTTGAATTCTAGGCTGTAAATCAGGCAATTCGTTTAGAACGAAAATACATCTATGAGCTCTTGGAATCAAACCAAAATGAATAACCTCTTCATCAGAATATGATAATTTTAGGTTAGTGGCCTTGATAGGATCTATATCACCAATTAAATCAGAAACAGTAACATCAGGAGTTGCAAGTTTTTCATAAAATCTTTCACTTCTATGAAGCCAATCAATTTCTGTTTTGTCGCCATTAATCTTAATTTTTTCTATTGAACTTTTAAAGATTGGATTTATAGGGTCATCATTTGTTTCAGAATCTTTAATAATAGGAATCCATTCATCTAAAAGATCTATACATGTTCTTGCAAGTTTTGTTTTTGCTTGACCTCTTAAACCAAGAAGATTAATACTATGATTTGAAAGAAATGCTCTCTCAACACTTGGAACAACAGTTTCTTCATATCCGATTAAATTTGAAAAAACATTTTTCCCTTTGGATAAGTTTAATCTAAGGTTCCCAGTAATCTCTTGATTCAATGTCTTTTGTTTGTAGTTGCTGGATTTTAACTCTCCAACTGTTTTTAATTTAGGTTTATTCATCATCTTAATTTTTGTCTTCTGTTTTTATCATAGTCTTCAAATATCATTTCACTTAGTCCATCTAATCCTGTGTAAAAAGCTTTACCATTATTTACTTCAGAAAATTTCTTTACAAAAGTTTGGAGATAGGGATCACTGGCAATCATAAATGTAGTTATGGGTATATTATTTTTTTTTGCTTCTTTAGCTCTATTGTAACATTGATCTAAAATATAGTTATCAAGCCCAGCACTATTCTTATAAAAACCGTCCTTTGTAAACATACAACTCGGTTTACCATCAGTTATCATAAAGATTTGTTTATTATTATTTTTCTTTCGTCTTAAAATATCAAAAGCAAGATCTAGTCCAGCTACAGTATTTGTATGATATGGACCTACCTTTAAATATGGTAGATCTTTTATGTTAATTGGCTTAGCTTCATCACCAAAAGATAAAATATCAATAGTGTCTTTAGGGAATTTTGTTTTGATATATTCTACTAGAGCCATTGCAACTTTTTTAGCTGGAGTTATACGATCTTCTCCGTATAAAATCATACTATGACTAATATCAATCATGAGTACAGTACTCATTTGGGAATTATGATTCGAATCCCATACAACTATATCCTCTTTCTTAAGAGTTAGATCATTTTCACCAGAAGAAATAATTGCATTTTTTAAGCTTTCAGTTAATAGTATTTTATCAAGAGGGTCACCAAACTCAAAGTTTTTGATATTTAAATTATCATCACTTCCTGAAGATGAATACTTTGTTTTATGATTACCGTTTTTAGTTTTCTTTAATTTGCCAAATAGATGTTTTAATACATGTTTCCTAAGAAGTCTCTCAGTTTTTGAGCTAATTTTAATACTATCTCCACTATTGCCAATTTGTTTAGTAACAAATCCTTTATTTAGCAAATCATTTACAAAGTCATCAATAGTATAATCTTCATCAGTTAATTTGTACTCTTTGTCTAACTCTCTAAGCCACTCAATTGCTTCATCAAATTCTCCTGAAGTATGAATTATTAGTTCTTTGAAAATATTAAATAATTTCTCAAATGGGGAAAGATTGGGTTCTTTGAATGTGCTAAATTTAAATGCTGATTTTTTCAAGTTTTTTTGTTGAAAGTAATTGACCCCAAATTAAAGAAATAAAATTCATCTTAGAGTTTATCTTTCTTATATTTAAATGATTTTTAACAATATTTAAATGATCGAACAAGATTTTATCTGTACTGATGATTTTGAAGCAAACGGAATTGTAAAATGGAACTCTCCAAGCAATATTGCTTTAGTAAAATATTGGGGCAAAAAAGATAATCAAATACCTCAAAATCCTTCAATAAGCTTTACACTATCAGAATCTTACACAACAACCTCAGTTGAATTTAAACCTAAAAAAAATAATAACAATAATATACTTTTTGATTTTGAGGGTGAAAAAAATCACCCTTTTGGTCAGAAAATAAAATTGTTTATATCGAGTATCGAAAAATATTTCAAGTTTTTAAAAAATCATGATATTCATATTAAGTCACAAAATAATTTCCCCCATAGTAGTGGAATTGCATCTTCAGCTTCATCCATGTCCTGTTTAGCATCATGTTTGGTAGATATCGAATTACTAAACTCAAAATCCAAGGACGAGTCTTATTACACGAAAAAGAAATCTTTTATAGCAAGATTAGGTTCTGGAAGCGCCTCTAGAAGTATTGAGGGTCCAATAACTCTTTGGGGATCTTCAAATTCATATTTGGATTCTTCTGATTTATACGCAATAAATATTTCGAATGATGTTGATAAAGTTTTTCATGACTATCAAAATTCAATTTTAATTATTGATCCAGGTGTCAAGAAGATATCGAGTTCGATAGGGCATAAACTAATGAATGAAAATCCATTTTCTAAAACAAGATTTGATTTAGCCAGAAATAATATTTCAAGACTAAAAGAAATTTTCAAGTCAGGTCATCTAGATGATTTTATAAATCTAACTGAATCTGAAGCTCTTATGATCCATTCATTGATGCTTTCCTCAAATCCTTATTTTATATTAATGAAACCAAATACTTTAGAGGTTATACAAAGAGTGTTAGAATATAGAAGAGATACCAAGCTGCCTATTAGTTTTACACTAGACGCGGGGTCAAATGTTCATTTGCTATATCCCAATTCCGTAAAAACATCTATTCATAAATTTATAGAAGGGGATTTGCTTAAATTTTGTAAATCTAAGATTCATATTCATGATAGTTTAGGTATGGGATCAGAGAAACTGTTGTAATGGATAAAAACAATTTTTACTCAAAAATATTATTATTTGGAGAATATGGAATTATGTTAAATTCTGATGCTTTATCAATTCCATTTAAAAAATTTCATGGATCTCTTGAAAAATCAAAATTAATATCTAATGAACAGAGAATTTCCAATATAAAATTAATTGAGTTCTATAATTATATTATTAAAAATGAACCTTTATTTGATATAATAAGTTTTGAAAATTTAAAAATTGATATTGATTCTGGACTATACTTTAATAGCAATATACCAATTGCTTCAGGCCTTGGAAGTAGTGGTGCTCTTGTTTCTTCAATAATTAATAAATATTCAAAAATTGATTTAAGTTCTATTCAAAATGAAGAATTAAAAAAAATCATGTCAATAATTGAATCAAAATTTCACGGTAATTCTTCAGGATTTGATCCTTTAGTATCGTTTTTTAATAAGCCTATTTTATTATCTGAGGGTAATATTAAATTATTGGATGACTTGAAGTTTCCCAATTTCAAAATATATTTAGTTGATAGTAAAATTTCTTCTTCTACATCTGAGATGATTGAATTGTTTAATCAAAAACAAAATCAAAAAGATTTCCTGTCTGTATTTAATGAATCTTTTATAAAACTAACTAATGAATGTATATATAATCTTATGTATAATTCAGATTACTTCAGAGATTCAATAAAGAATCTTTCAGAAACCACTTTTAAAAATATGAATGAAATGATTCCTGAATCATTGAATGAAATTTGGCAAGAAGGACTTAAGTCAAATAAATACTACATGAAACTTTGTGGTTCAGGTGGTGGAGGATTTTTTTTAGCTTTTGATTTTGAAAATATATTAAAAGATAACCTAAGTTCATTTAAATTAATTGAAGTTTAGATTAATGCAAAAGCTTATAATACTCTTTGGAGTAAGTGGGTCTGGAAAATCTACTATTGGAAAAAAAATATCGAAGGACTTAAACTTTAAATTTATTGAAGGAGATGATTTTCACTCAGTTAATAATATTAATAAAATGAAAAATAAATCACCATTAAATGATAATGATAGGGACGAATGGTTACAGGAATTAAATAATGAATTAAAACAAAAATCAATTAATACAGTTTTAGCTTGTTCTGCTTTAAAAGAAAAATATAGAAAAAAATTGACAAGTGGTTTAGATATGAAT
This sequence comes from Candidatus Marisimplicoccus framensis, assembly GCA_905182065.1. Classification (GTDB taxonomy): domain Bacteria; phylum Bacteroidota; class Bacteroidia; order Flavobacteriales; family Flavobacteriaceae; genus Marisimplicoccus; species Marisimplicoccus framensis. The sequence continues at coordinate 121,932 of CAJIZN010000001.1, read as the reverse complement.
ATTTTTTGGTTTTGTTTAAAAGGTGAATATGATTTTATTAATCAACGATTAAAAAATAGAAATAATCATTTTTTTAGTTCAAACTTATTGCAAAGTCAATTTGATATAATAGAGTATCCTAATTACTGTAATTTTATAGATATTACTGAAAGTAAAAATAAAATTGTAGAATTAATTAAACTAAAATTATTAAAATGAATTCTTGGGGTATAATTGGAATTGGGAGGATTGGTTTAAGTATGGCAAGAAATATGTCTTCAAAAGGAATAACTGTTTCACTATACGATAAAGCCTATGAGAAAAAAACAAATTTAATTTTTGAAGAAAAAGAACTATACTCTGAATTGAATAAAGCATCATTTTTTATAGATATTTCCAGTTTTATTAAATCTATTGAAAAGCCAAGAAAAGTTTTAATTCTCGTTCCTGCAGGAGAACCAACTGATCATGTTATTAATAATCTACTTGACATTTTAGATGAAGATGATATTATAATTGATGCTGGTAATACTAACCCTGTTGTAAGTTTTAATAATAAATTAAAAATTCAAAAAAACAAAATGTTATATCTTGGAATTGGAGTTTCTGGGGGAACTGAAGGTGTGCTTAGGGGGCCATCAATTATGATTGGTGGACATGAAGCTGCGTTTAATAAAGTGAAAGATGACCTATCAATAATTACATCAAAAACTATCAAAAACACATCTAGTTTTGACTTTTTTGGTGATACAAATCAAGGACATTTTGTTAAAATGGTTCATAACGGAATCGAATATGTTGAAATGCAGTTGATAGCATCTATTTATGAATTATTAATAAATTCTAATAATTATAAAAATCAAGAAATTGCTGACATATTTGATGAGTGGAATAGTACAGAATTAAAAAGTTACCTTCTGGAAATATCAATTAAACAAATATTACAAAAGATTGATGATAAATATTTAATCAAAAAAATTGACGATGAAGCTGGAGACAATGGTACTGGAAGATGGATGCTAAATTATGGAATTGAATTAGGAAGCCCTTTAAGTATGCTTTCATCAGCTATGGATACTAGATTTATCTCAAGATTTAAGACCCTTAGAAAAGAAATTAGTGAAATGACAAATCAAAGATCAAAAAGATATACTATTGACATTAACTCATTAAAAAAAGCTTACCAATTCTGTAGACATATTAACTTTATTCAAGCTTTTTGTCTAATAAATGCTTCAAATAAAAAGTATGGTTGGAATATTAGTATATCCAAGGCTTTAAATGTTTGGTCTAATGGAAGTATTATAAAGTCAAGTCAAATTAATGATCTCTATTTCAACTATTCAGTTGAAAATATTTTATCAGATAAGAAAATAATTAAAGATTTAAATGAGTATAAGCCAGATATAATTAATGTAATTTTAATATCATTAAAAAATGATATTTCAATCCCTTGTTTTGGTGAAGCATTGAATTACTTTAATTCTATTTCAAGTAATTCATTAAGTACTAAAATGATTCAAGCTCAGAGAAATTTTTTTGGATCTCACGATATTAAAATTAATTAGAAATAATAAGGATTAAAAAAGTATACTAATGTCAAAACTGCCAGAAAAATATCGATTTTTAGATTTATCGGACTATGGTCGTCCTGTTGGTCATTGGATAGCTAGTCAGCTTAAATCTACATTTTTTACTCCTATTCATGTTACCACTATGTTTATTATTGCAGGAATAATTGCAATTGTATTGATGATAAACGGATACTTTATAACTGCTGCTTTTTTTATTATACTTAAATCAATCTTAGATGCAGCTGATGGAGAGTTATCACGTTTAAAAAACACACCTTCTTATGTAGGAAGATATTATGATTCAATTGCTGATTTCTTACTTAACTTTTCTTTTTTATTAACCTTTTGGTATATAACTGATATTTCAATAGTATACATGTTTATAGCTTTTTTTGGAATCCAACTACAAGGAACTGTCTATAACTATTATTATGTGATTTTAAGAAACTCAGTACAAGGCGATTCTACTAGTCGAATTTTTGAAGATAGTGCTCCTAAAGCCCTAAAGGGTGAGAGTCAACATATGGTAAACATCTTCTATAAAATATATGATGTTTTATATATCTCTTTTGATAAAATAATGTACTTCATGGATAAGGATGCAAAAGATAGCCCTCCATTTCCAAAGTGGTTCATGACAATATTATCTTTATATGGATTAGGTTTTCAGTTATTAATTATGGCTCTTATGTTGTCTTTTAACCTAGAATCATATGTTATTCCTTTTTTCATTGTCTATTCTGTTTTTTTAGTTGTATTTGTTGGTCTTAGAAAATTTGTTCTTAAGTGATTATCACTTAATTTTTTTGTCATTATATTAGAGTGCTATGAATAAAGTTGTGACTTTTGGAGAAATCATGTTAAGACTATCTCCGCCAGGTTATCTTCGCTTTTCTCAAACAAATAGTTTTGATATTAATTATGGGGGAGGGGAGTCTAATGTTGCAGTATCATTAGCTAATTTTGGGATTCCTGTCGAGTTTGTTACAAGGTTACCTAAATCAGATTTAGGCGAATGTGCATTAATGGAGTTGCGTAAAAGAGGAGTAGGAACATCTAATATTTTATATGGAGGAGATAGATTAGGAATTTATTTTTTAGAAAAAGGAGCAGTAAACAGAAGTAGCAAAGTGGTTTATGATAGGACGAACTCTGCAATTGCTCAAATTGAATCAGGAATGATTAATTGGGATAAAGTTTTTGATGGAGCCTCATGGTTTCATTGGACTGGAATCACTCCAGCAATTTCAAAAAGTGCTGCTATTATATGTTTAGAAGCTGTAAAAGTTGCCAGTGACCGAGGTATTACTATTTCGACAGATTTAAATTATCGATCTAAACTATGGCAATATGAAGGAAACCGTCAAGAAATTATGACTGAACTTACCTCTTATTGTGATATTATTTTTGGTAATGAAGAAGATGCTGAAATGCACTTTGGAATTAAACCAGAAGGGATAGATATAACTAAACAAGGACATGAAGTTAAACCTGAAGTTTTTTTATCTGTATGTAAACAAATGATCAAAAAATTTCCAAGGGCTAAAAAAATTATTTTATCATTAAGAGGATCAATTTCAGCCTCATATAATACCTGGGCTGGAATTCTTTACGATGGTAAAAAAATGTATCAGAGTAAACAATATCATATAACTGATATAGTTGATCGTGTGGGTGGTGGAGATTCATTTATGGCCGGATTAATTTATGGGCTTTTAAATTATCCAAATGAAGATCAAAAAGTGCTCGATTTTTCTGTAGCTGCATCTTGTCTTAAACATACAATTAAAGGAGACACCAACCTTGTTACTCTTCAGGAAATTGAAAAGTTAATGGATGGAGATGTTTCAGGACGAGTTAATAGATAAAACAAATTATGGCTCAATATTCAAGAGTTCAAGTAATAAATCAAATGGAAGAATCTGGAATGGTTCCTCTATTTTATCATGAGGATAGCATAGTGGCTAAAGATATTCTTAAAGCATGTTATGATGGTGGGGCTCGTCTTATGGAGTTCACTAACAGAGGTGATTTTGCACTAGAAGTTTTTACTGATATAATTAAATACGCAATTGCTGAACTCCCAGGAATGATTTTAGGAGTTGGTTCTGTAACTGATGCAAAAGCAGCTTCACAATATATGCTAGCTGGAGCAAACTTTGTAGTAACTCCAGTTTTTAGAGAAGATATCGCTCGTATGTGTAACCGAAGAAAATTAATGTGGTCTGCAGGTTGTAGTTCGCTAACTGAAATTGCAACTGCAGAAGAGTTTGGTTGTGAACTTATTAAATTATTTCCTGGAGATGTTTTAGGACCTAGATTTGTAAAAAGTATAAAAGGTCCTCAACCTTGGACATCTGTTATGCCAACTGGAGGAGTTTCAATGGAATATGATAATCTAAAATCCTGGTTTGATTCTGGAGTTACGTGTGTAGGTATGGGTTCTAAACTTATATCTAAAGATATTTTAGCTAATAAAAATTACACTTTACTTAAGGAGAATGTTGAGCTAACTCTTAAAACAATTAAATCTCTAAGATGAAAATAATAATAAAATAAAACATGCCTTTATTGATAGTAATTTTTGGAATATTATTGTTATTCATTTTGATAGCAAGATATAAACTTGATGCATTTATTTCCTTTATTATAGTTTGCATTTTTGTTGGATTATTTCAAGGAATGCAGTTGCAAAATATTGTACAGTCAATTCAAACTGGAATTGGTGATACACTTGGTTTTTTAGTTTTGATTTTAGGATTTGGTGCTATGTTAGGAAAGCTAGTTGCCGATAGCGGAGCAGCTCAAAGGATTACCTCAAAATTGATATCTAGTTTTGGAGTGAAATATATTCAATGGGCAGTTGTTCTAGCAGGTTTTATTGTTGGTATTCCTATGTTTTATTCTGTAGGATTTGTCATACTAATACCTCTAGTTTTTACAGTGGCAGCATCTTCTGGATTACCATTAATTTATGTTGGTTTACCTATGCTTGCTTCTCTGTCTGTAACTCATGGTTTTTTACCCCCTCATCCTGCACCTACTGCAATTTCAAGCATGTTTAATGCTGATATTGGTAAAACCTTATTATATGGAATTATAATAGCTATTCCAGCTATAGTTATTGCAGGACCATTATTCACAAGAACAATTAAAAACATTAATGCTACTCCATTAAAAGAATTTTATAATCCAGTTATTTTAAAAGATGAGGAAATGCCAGGAATGGGAGTAAGTGTATTTACTGCTTTATTACCTGTCATATTAATTATATTTTCATCAATATTCACTATTATATATCAAGGTGACTCTTTGACTAAAGATATTATCGTTTTTATAGGAAATCCTGTCATAGCTATGTTAATTTCTGTATTAGTCGCAATTTATACCCTTGGTTTGTCTCGTGGAAAAAAAATGGAAGAATTGATGAATTCTGTTGCAACTTCTGTATCAAGTATAACAATGGTTTTATTAATTATTTCTGGAGCAGGTGCATTAAAACAAATTTTAATTGATAGTGGAGTAAGTGATTATATAGGAGCATTATTACATGGTTCTCAAATATCGCCATTAATTTTAGCTTGGCTTATAGCAACTATTATTAGAGTTTGTGTTGGTTCAGCAACAGTTGCAGGTTTAACAGCAGCTGGAATTGTTCTTCCACTAATTTCTAATTCAGATGTTAGTCCAGAACTAATGGTTTTAGCAATAGGTTCTGGAAGTCTAATGTTATCTCATGTAAATGATGCAGGATTTTGGATGTTTAAAGAGTATTTTAACCTTACAGTAAGAGAAACTCTTTCAACTTGGACAGTAATGGAAACTATTGTTGGGATTACAGGCTTAGTAGGAGTTCTAATATTAAATTTATTTATATAATATGAAAAAATCACCTTCAGAAAAAGTAAAAGAATTAGGTCTAGTTTTTCCTCCTGCTCCTCAGCCTGCAGGTGTATATAGACCAGTATTAATTGTAGATAAATTTTTATATGTCTCAGGTCAGGGACCAGTTAAAAATGATGGTACATTAATGCAAGGACGTGTTGGGGATAATTTAACAAGTGAAGAAGGGAAATTAGCAGCTCGTCAAGTTGGTCTAACTATGCTGTCTAGTATCCAGACACATTTTGGTGATCTAGACAAAATTAAAAGAGTAATTAAAGTATTAGGAATGGTTAATTGCTCTCCTGAATTTAAAAAACATCCTTTTGTAATTAATGGGTTTAGTGAACTGATGGCCGATGTATTTGGAGATGATAATGGAATTGGAGTTAGAAGTGCTGTTGGCATGATGCTTCCTGATGGAATCCCCGTTGAAATTGAAGCAATGTTTGAATTAAAATAAATCTATATGGATAAAGATTGGTATAGAATAAATAATGTTGAAGATATTCCGTCTCCCTCTTTAGTTGTTTTTCCCAGAAGGATTGAAGAAAACATTAAATTAATGATAAAGATTGCTGGAGGTACTGAGAAGCTAAGACCACATATTAAGACCCATAAAATTGCTGAAATAATTAAAATGCAGCTAGATCAAGGTATTACAAAATTTAAATGCGCAACCTTGTCTGAAGCAGAGCTTTTGGCTAAATGTAATGCAAAAGATATTCTATTAGCAATGCAACTAACAGGATCTAATATTAATAGGTTTATTGAATTAATGCAGGAATATCCAACATTATCATTTTCAACTATTATTGATAATGAACAATCTGTAATAAAATTTAATTCGGCTGCATCAGAGAAAGCACTTAAGGTTTGTTTATGGTTAGATATAAATAATGGTAACAATAGAACAGGGATTAAACCTAATAATGAAGCTACATTACTTTATCAAAAAATTGATGGGTCTTCTAACTTAATTGCGAAGGGACTTCATGTTTATGACGGTCACATTCGTGAATCAGATTTTAATCTTCGAAAAGAAATTTGTGATAAACAATTTGAATTAGTTCTTAATTTAAAAAGCAATATTGAGTTATTGGGAATAAAAATTAATAAGATTGTTGCAGGTGGGACTCCAAGTTTTCCAATTCATGTGAAAAGAAATGATATAGAAGTTAGTCCAGGCACTTCATTATTGTGGGATGATCGATACGGTAGTTCTTTTAAAGATTTAAAATTTTTTCATGCTGCTGTTCTAGTTGGAAGTATAATAAGTAGACCAAGTGAAGACCTTATGTGTTTAAATTTGGGACATAAATCTGTAGCCTCAGAGATGGATTTTCCTAGACTAAAACTTCTTAATATTGAAAACTTTAAACAAGTAAGTCATAGTGAAGAGCATTTGGTTCTTGAATGCAACGAGTCAAAAGATTATCTGGTTGGTACAGTCTGTTATGCAGTACCAGTTCATATATGTCCAACAGTTCCAAAATATAAAAAAGTTTTAACTGTCATAAATGGAGAAGTAACAGGAGAATGGGAAGTTGCAGCTAGAGATTATAATACAAAATAGTTTATAATAAATAATTAATAGAAATATGTTTATTCTTGATGCACACCTTGACTTAGCGATGAATGCTTTAGAATGGAATAGAGATTTAACCCAAAGTGTTCAAGATATTAGAAAAAGTGAGTTTGGGATGACGGATAAGCCAGACAGAGAAAAAAACACAGTTTCTCTAGATGCAATGCGAAAAGGTAATGTTGGTATTTGTGTAGCTACACAAATTGCAAGAGTAAGTAATGACAATAAATTACCAGGTTGGAATTCTCCTCAACAAGCATGGGCTCAAACTCAAGGTCAACTTGCATGGTACAAGTCAATGGAGGATATCGGTGAAATGATTCAAATTAAGAATTCAATGGAACTTAACTCACATCTTGAGCTATGGAAGAATGAAACTGTTTCTAAAAAACCTATTGGGTATATTCTAAGCTTAGAAGGGGCTGATTCAATTGTAAACATTGATTATTTAGAAAAATCTTACAATTTAGGTTTAAGAGCTATAGGTCCGGCACATTACGGACCTGGTGTTTATGCTCATGGAACAGACTCTGAAGGTGGAATTGGAATCAAAGGAAAAGAGTTGCTAAAAAAAATTGAGGAGTTAAATCTAATTCTTGATGCTACTCATTTATGCGATATCAGCTTCTGGGAAACTATGAATATGTATAATGGTCCAATTTGGGCAAGTCATAGTAATTGTAGAAAATTAGTGAACCATAATAGACAATATTCAGATGAACAAATTGTTGAATTGATTTCCAGAGATGCGGTTATAGGAATTCCTTTGGATGCATGGATGATGGTCCCTAATTGGATTAGAGGAGAGTCTACTCCAGAGAATATGGATGTAACATTAGATAAAATGATTGATAATATTGATCATATTTGTCAGTTAGCTGGAAATGCTTTGCATGTAGGTATTGGCACAGATCTAGATGGAGCTTTTGGGAAAGAACAAACACCACTTGATATTGATACTATAGCAGATCTTCAAAAAGTCCCATTAATGCTGTCTAAAAAAGGATATACGAAAATTGATATTCAAAATATTATGAGTCAAAATTTTGTAAAATTTCTTCAAAGAATATGGAAATAAATTTTACTCACCCTATTACTTAATTTTAGTTAAGCTAAGATCTTATAGATTTTATAAACTCTTTAATTGAATTAGTACCTTTTAACTTTAGGTTTTTAATAAAAGCAGATCCAATTATAGCACCCTTTGAATATTTAACTGCTATATCATATGTTTCTTTATTTCCAACACCAAATCCAATAATTCTTTTACTTGAAAGATTCATTTCTTTGATATCACTAAAGTAAGCTAACTGATTAGAGTCAAATGAGTTTTTTGAACCAGTTACGCTTGAAGAACTAACCATATAAATAAATCCATTTGAAATTTTATCAATATATCTAATTCTTTCTTGACTAGTTTGAGGAGCAATTAAAAACATGTTATGTAGACCATTGTCTTTAAAAATAGATTTATAATTTGTTTCAAAGTAATTAATTGGTAGATCAGGAATAATAAGACCATCAATTCCTATTTCACTACATTTTTCGCAAAAAGATTTAACTCCATACTGAAGAATAGGGTTGAAATATCCCATAATTATTAATGGTATAGAAACCTTAGATCTTATGTTTTTTAATTGATCAAATAATACTTTTGAATTCATTCCATTTTTAATAGCTTCTGTAGAACTATCTTGAATAGTAGGTCCATCTGCTAAAGGGTCACTAAATGGTAATCCAATCTCAATCATATCTACACCTGATTCCTCCAGTTTTATAATAATCTCTTCAGTATCATTTAAGCTAGGGTATCCTGCTGTAAAATAGATAGATAGAAGTTTACCCTCCTTATTTAATTTTTTATCAATTCTATTCATTATAAATCAAAATATTCTATATAAGTATTTAAATCTTTATCTCCTCTTCCTGAAAAATTTACAACTACTATATCATCTTCTTTGAATTCTAGATATTTAAAAGCAGCAAACGCGTGAGCTGTTTCAATAGCTGGAATTATTCCCTCAAGTTTTGAAATTTCTAAACCAGCTTCCATTGCATCTTCATCAGTAATTGAAATAAATTGAGCTCTTTTAGATTCAAGAAGATGTGCGTGAAGCGGTCCAACTCCGGGGTAATCAAGTCCTGCTGAAATAGAGTATGGTTCAATAATTTGACCATCAGTTGTTTGCATCAATAAAGTCTTACTTCCATGAATAATACCAACTTTACCTAGCACAGATGTTGCGGCACTTTTACCTGATTCAACACCTTTTCCTGCAGCTTCAACTGAAATAATTTTGACTTTTTCATTTTCTAAATATTCATAATATAGTCCAGCTGCATTACTACCTCCACCAATATTTGCAATTAAATAGTCTGGATTTTCAGTACCTTCTTTTTCAAAAAGTTGAGATTTAATCTCTTTTGAAACAATAGATTGAAATTTTGCTACCATATCTGGGTAAGGATGAGGCCCAACTACAGACCCAATAATATAATGGGTTGTCAAAGGATTATTAATCCAATCTCTAATGGCTTCATTTGTTGCATCTTTTAAAGTCTTACTTCCGGATTCAGCAGGTATTATACTAGCTCCTAACATTTTCATTCTAGCAACATTAGGTGCCTGTCTTTTTATATCTACAGAACCCATATATATAACACATTCAATTCCAGCTAATGCACAAACGGTTGCAGTGGCCACTCCATGCTGACCAGCACCAGTTTCAGCAATGATTCGTGTTTTTCCAAGTCTTTTTGCTAATAATATCTGCCCAATCGTATTATTTATTTTATGAGCACCGGTATGACATAAGTCTTCTCTTTTTAAATATACTTTACATTTATATTTTTCTGACATTCTTTCAGCAAAATATAATGGAGTAGGCCTTCCTACATAATCTTTTAATAAACTATTATATTCAATTATAAAATCTTCTTCAGCAATTATTTTATTATAATTTTTTTCTAATTCTTCAAGATTAGGGTAGAGCATTTCAGGCACAAAAGCACCACCGAAACTTCCATAAAAACCTTCCTTATCAATACTATATTTCATTTTTAATAATTTGTTTAAACTTTATTAAGTCATTAATAATTTTTATATTATTTGCATCCTCAAATTTACTATTTACATCTATACCATATATTGGCAAGTTCATTTTAAAAAGTTTTTTTAATGAATTAATTGAGTCTAAACCAATTCCTCCACTTATAAAAAATTCTTTTTTTAAATTATACTGTTTTAATATCTCCCAATCGAATGTTTTTCCTGAACCTCCAGGTAGTTCAGATTTTGAATCAAACAAAAATAAATCACAGTAATCTTCATAATCTTTTAATAACTTAAAATCAAAACTTTCATCTACTCTAAATGATTTAATTACTTCAACCCCAGTTTTATAAATTTTTTTACAAAAATCTTGAGATTCATCTCCATGCAGCTGAATACATTGAAGGCTATGCTTTTCAATCATCTGAAATATATATTCTTCATTAGAATTATAAAATACTCCAGTTTTTTTAATATTATTAATCTTGGGAGTTTCTCCACTAACATATCTAACAGATTTTTCCCAAAATATATGCCCTATATAATCTGGATTTAAATTAGCAACTTGATGAATATTTTCATCATTGAATAATCCGCATACTTTAAATTTCATTTTCTACTTGTTTTATAAAGTTATATGCAGATTCTTCAGGATCATTTGTTTTCATAAAGTTTTCTCCAATTAAAAATCCATCAAAACCAACTTCTTTTAGTTTTAAAATAGATTCAACTTTGCTTATTCCACTTTCAGAAATCTTAACAAACTCCATCAGGTATCATTGAATATAACTCAATACTATTATTTATGTCTATTTCTAAAGTATCAAGATTCCTATTGTTCACTCCGATAATATCAATATTATTTCCGGAGATTTTGTTTAACTCAATTCCAGAATGAACTTCAAGTAGGACTTCAAGACCCAAGCTTTTAGCTAGAGAACTAAAATTTAAGATCTCTTCTTTTGTCAGAATTGATGCAATTAATAGAATTGCATCTGAACCTAATGATTTTGCCTGAAATATTTGATATTCACTTATTATAAACTCTTTTTTTAAGATAGGTATATCTATTATGTCTCTAACATTTACAATATCTATTCCACTTCCATCAAAAAATTTCTTATTTGTCAAAATTGAAACACCAACAGCTCCTGCCTTTTCATATCCTTTAACAACTTCGATTATATTTGATGTATAGTTTATGTTTTTATTTGAAGGAGATCTTCTTTTAAACTCACAAATTATTCCAGATTTACTCTTTTGAATAGACTCCTTCAAAGATTTGCATTTTCTGTCAAAACCTTCTGCTTTTTCTAAATCCAAAATAGGAACTGATTCAGAAAGAGTTTCAATTTCAATTTTTAAATGATTAACAATCTTGTCTAATATCCTCATTTCATAATATTTATAAGGTCATTAAAACATTTAAGAGCATTTTTAGTCTTGATGGATTCCTTAGCCTGATTAAATGCTTCAATAATGGATATATCTTTAGATATAGCTATTGCTAGAGAAGCATTAGCACATACAACATTTTCTTGATCAGTAGAACCTTTTCCATTTAAGACATCCATAAAAATTTTAGATGATGATTTTATGTCTTTTCCACCTATGATATTTTTAGAGTCAATATCTTTTAGATTAAAATCTTCAGAGCCTAGAATAAACTCACTTTCTCTGGAATAAACTTTCGTACCATTAGTTAATGAAATCTCATCATAACCGTCTATTGAGTGAATAATATTATAATTAATATCAGTAGTCTGGTATAAATAATTATAAATTCTTGCAAGTTCAAGATTGTAAACACCTACAACTTGTTTCTCTGGCATAGATGGATTAACCATTGGTCCTAGCATATTAAAAAAAGTTTTTAAGCCAAGTTCTTTTCTAACTGGAGCAACATTTTTCATTGCAGGATGAAATAATGGAGCATGTAAAAAACAGATATTAGCTTTATCTACAGCTTTTCTAATTTTATCAGAATCATTATTAAATTTTAAATCTAAGTATTCGAGGACATTGCTTGATCCACAACTAGATGAAACTCCATAATTCCCATGTTTTGCAACCTTAACTCCTGAACCAGCTGTTACAAAAGATGCAAGTGTTGATATATTAAATGTATCTTTTTCATCTCCACCTGTTCCACATAGATCAATTGGATCAAATTCTTTAAGATCTATTTTAAGAGATAATTCAATTAGGGCTTTTCTAAAACCATTTAGCTCTTCAATAGTTATATTCCTAATCATAAATATTGTTAGGAATGATGAAATTTGACTAGTGTTAAGTTTTCCCTCAGAAATATCAATAATAATATTCCTTGATTCATTTTCCGTCAAAGTCTCATATTGAGTAAGTCTATTTAGTATCTTTTTCATATACTTTTTATCCAGTTTTCTAAAATTGTTTTTCCATCAGGTGTTAAAATTGATTCTGGATGAAACTGAACACCTCTAACATCATAATCTTTATGTTTTAGTGACATAATCTCTCCATTTTCATCAATAGAAGTTACTTTAAGTTCTTTAGGAACAGGGTTATCAACTATCCAGGAATGATATCTTCCGACATTTAAATCAGACTTAATATTATCAAAAATAATATCGGAATCTGTTAAATTTATCTTAGACGAAACACCATGGTATACTTTTGTTAAATTTCTAAGTTTACCACCAAAAGCTTCGGCAATTGCCTGTTGACCAAGGCAAACACCAAAAATATTTTTAGTATCGTAATACATTCTGATTACTTCGATAATTTTTCCTGCTTCCTGAGGAATACCTGGGCCAGGTGAAATTAGAATTGCATCAAAATTTCTTATTTCATCAAGTTCAAATTTATCATTTCTTTTCACTGTCACCTCACATCCAAGTTCTTCTAGATAATACAGAAGATTGTACGTAAAGGAATCATAATTATCTATTAAAAAAATTTTTATCATTTTATTAATTCAGCATCATTTAATGCTTTATCTAAAGCCCCTAATTTATTTTTTACTTCTTCTAATTCTTTTTTAGGATCTGAATCTATTACAATTCCAGCTCCTGCCTGGTAATTCAGTATATTATTTTTACTAAAGAAAGATCTTATAATAATAGCATGATTAAAGTTTCCGTTGAAGTCTATATATCCAATTGCTCCACCATAAAAATTTCGATTAACCTTTTCATATTTTTCGATTAGTTCTAGAGCTTTATGTTTAGGAGCACCAGATAATGTTCCAGCTGGAAAAGTGTCTTCAACAACTTGAAAAGATTTTATGTTTTTCTTCAATACTGCAGTAACTTTTGAAACAAGATGAATTACATGCGAATAGAATTGTATTTCTCTATTTTTTTCAACTTTAACATTATTTCCACTTCTACTCAAATCATTTCTTGCAAGATCAACTAGCATAATATGTTCAGAGTTTTCTTTAGGATCTTTGGCTAACTCTTTTGCTGCATTATGATCTTCTTCATCATTGCCGGTTCTCTTGAATGTTCCAGCAATTGGATGAATTTCTGATTTACCATCTTTAATTATGATTTGAGCTTCTGGAGAACTACCAAATATTTTATAGTCTCCATAATCAAAAAAGAAAAGGTAAGGAGATGGGTTTATTGATCTTAACGCTCTATAAACATTAAACTCATCTCCAGTAAATTTCTGCATAAATCTTCTTGATAAAACTAACTGAAACACATCACCTCTTTTACAATGTTCCTTTGCCTTTCTTACATATTCAAGATATTCATTGTCTGTTATTTTAGATTCCGAATCACCTTTTTTTCTAAAATTAAATACTGGGTAACTCTTATTATTTAAAATAGCTTCAATCGATTTAATATTACTGGAATCTTCAATTGTATTACAAAATATATGAGCTTCATGATTATATTGACTTATTGCAATTATATTTTGATAAAGACCATAATAAATGTCTGGTATATCAAAGTCATCTTTATTATCAATTTTAATTGAATCAAAATATTTAACTGATTCATGACTCATAAATCCAAAAAGTCCATTGTTCAGGAATTTAAAATTAGATTCTACAGTTTGAAATTTATCAAGATAGTCATGAATTATATCTGAAACTTTTTCATTTTCTGATAACATTTTAGAATGTATTTCTTCTCCAGGATATGAACATGTAACTTCATTATTCTTTATTTTGACATATCCAATCTGATTGAAACAGATAAATGAGTAATTATTATTTGCCAACATATAATCACTATTTTCCAATAGTAAGCTGTTTGGATAAACATCTCTTATTTTCAAATACACTTCTACTGGAGTTATAGTATCTGCAAAGATTTTCTTATGATAATTATTTAATTTAATTTTTTTCATAGCAAAAAAAAAGCCTGTCGTGAGACAAGCTATTATATAATAGTTTAATCACGAAAAATTATTTCTCGAAATTCCACCACCAGTTTGTTTTGATTAATATCATTATGCAAATATAAAATAAATACAAAATAAACCTATTGAAACAAAACCAACAATAATAAAAATAGCAGTTGATATAAGCTTAAGATGTTTCTTAGTACCCTCCTCCATATTCATCGATTCTAGTTGTGGTTCATTAACATCTTTTAGTTCATTTATTGATAGAAAGGTAGCTGCTACAACTGTACCAGTACAAATTAATCCCATAATAAATATAAAAGTATCACCCATTTTATCTTTTTAGCATCATTTTAAAATAACATCCAAAAGAAAGAATTGAAGGGACCCATAAGCCAACAAATAAACCTTCATCTTTATAGCCATAAAACCAAAGTGAAACAGATAAAACAAAGGATATAAATGCAGCACCTATTAGAAAAAGGTCAGATTTTTGAAAATAGTTCATATTTAATAGTATTTGTTTACCAAATTACATAATTAGAATTGAATTACAGAAAGTAATTCTTAAGTTTTTCTTAAAATACTATAGGATTTACTTATTTTACAAAAAAATAAAATGAAAAACTTAACTTCAAACGAACTTATTGATAAACTGGATAATGATCAGAATGCATTTCTACTAGATGTTAGATCTGAGGAAGAATATGAAGAATCTAATATTCCTAACTCTAAACTTCTTAACATCAGGGATCCACAATCATTCATGGATGGTCTTCAAGATTTAGATAAATCTAAAAATTATTATGTTTATTGTCACTCTGGAGTTAGAAGTGTTCAGGCATGTCAAATAATGAAAACATTTGGCTTTAATAATTTATATAATTTACTAGGCGGAATTTCAGAATGGACTGGTCAAAAAAATAAGTAATTGATTGAATATATAGAAAAATATAGTTTTGGAGTATGTGATAGAATTGCCAAAAAAATAGGAATAAGAACTAGAACACTCAGGTTTTTATTTTTTTATTTCTCAATTATTACACTTCTCCTGGGATTTATTTTATATTTGATAATAGCCTTAATTTTTAAGGTAAAAGATTTAATTATCCACAGAAAAAAAACAGCATTTGATTTATAAATTATGACTTTACAAGACAATTTAGGAATAGATGAAAGAATTAATGAAGCTTTTCAACCAATATCCAATTTTTGGGAAGGCTTAATTCTACATGAATTTTTTGGAACAGGTATTCCAACAATTATATTTTTATTAGTTGGTGGTGCAGCATTCTTTACTTTATATTTTGGATTTATAAATATCCGTGGTTTTGGTTTGTCTATTAGAACTGTAATGGGAAGATATGATGGATTAGATGAAAAAAGAAAAGGCAGTGGAGAGGTTAGTCACTTCCAAGCCCTAGCAACAGCAGTCTCTGGGACTGTGGGTAATGGTAACATTGCAGGTGTCGCAATGGCAATTGCAATAGGAGGACCAGGCGCAACTTTTTGGATGATTTTATGTGGACTGTTAGGGATGTCATCAAAATTTGTAGAATGTACATTAGGAGTTAAATATAGAGATGTTGGACCAGATGGAACTATTTATGGAGGTCCTATGTATTATCTTTCAAAAGGTTTAAAGGAAAGAGGCTTTGAGAAATTAGGTAAAGTACTCGCTGTTATTTTTGCTATTCTTTGTATTGGAGCTTCTTTTGGAGGAGGAAATGCAGCTCAGTCAAATCAAGCAGCTCTTCAAATGGTAAGTTTGTTTGGCTTAACTGGTGGTTCTGCAAGAACTATTGTTGGTATTGTAATGATGGTTGTAGTAGGTGTAATTATTATTGGTGGTATAAAAAGGATCGCATCAGTTACTGAAAAAATAGTTCCCGTCATGGCAGGTATGTATGTTTTAGCATGTCTATATATAATTTTAATGAACCTTTCATTTGTTGATGATGCGTTAGCAATGATTGTAAATGGTGCATTTGCTCCAACTGCTGCAGTAGGAGGATTCATTGGTGTACTTGTTCAAGGTTTTAGAAGAGGTGCTTTTTCAAATGAGGCTGGAGCAGGTTCTGCATCTATTGCACACTCTGCAGTAATTACCAGCTATCCTGCATCAGAAGGCCTTGTTGCTTTATTAGAACCATTTATTGACACTGTTGTTATATGTACAATGACAGCTCTTGTAATAATCATTTTTAATGGGGATAATAGTCTATTTACATATGGAAATTTAGTAGATGGATCTTCAGCAGTAATGGTGAGAGGTCAAGAACTAGAGGGAGCAGGACTAACTTCTGCTGCTTTTGCTGAGTATATATCTTTTTCAGGACCATTCCTTGCAATTGCGGTTGTTTTATTTGCTCTATCAACAATGATTTCTTGGTCATATTATGGCCTTCAATCCTGGATGTATGTCTTTGGTAAAGGAAAAGTCTCTGATCTAACATATAAACTTCTTTTTCTATTATTTATTGTTATTGGTGCTGCGGGAGACATGTCATCTGTCTGGGCATTCTCTGATGCGATGATTCTTGCTCTTGTATTTCCAAATATGATAGGTCTCTTTATTTTATTCCCTAAAGTAAAAGAAGAGCTTACTAGATATGTTGATGCAATTAATAATAAAAAATAACAAGCATATTAAATACAATTATTTATATTTGCGTTCGTAAATAAATTTTAGATGTTAATTATACCAATTAAAGACGGCGAAAACATTGATAAAGCTCTTAAAAGATTCAAACGTAAGTTTGATAAAACAGGAGTAATGAAATCTCTTAGAGCAAGAAAGCAATTTGTCAAGCCATCAATTGTACATAGAACTAAAATCAAAAAGGCTCAATATGTACAAAAGCTTAGAGACGGAGAAAATCTTTAATATTACTTCATTTTCTTCATTACATCGTAACTTAGATGTACAATGCTTATACAGAAATTTTTAGACTACTTGCAATTTGAAAAAAATTATTCTTCAAATACAATATCCGCTTATAAGCGAGATTTAACACAGTACAATAAATTTATTATTGAAAACAATAGTCAGCTTAAAATTGAAGAAGCTAATTATAAAATTATCAGATCTTGGATAGTTTCAATGGTTAATGATAATATTTCAAATAGATCTATAAACAGAAAAGTTTCAAGTCTTAAATCATTTTATAACTTTTTAATTAAAACAGATACTATAAATTCTTCTCCCTTAAAAGCTCATACTCCATTAAAACAATCAAAAAAAATCCAAGTTCCATTTTCACAAGATGAGATAAACTCACTTTTAGATAGTGATTTTTTTACTAATGATTATAGAGGGGTTTTACAAAAAACAATAATTGCTTTTTTTTATTTTACAGGAGTTAGGAGAATTGAATTGATAACTTTAAAAGAATCAGATGTTAGTATAGAATCTTCAACCGTTAAAATAATGGGTAAAAGAAGTAAAGAGAGAATAATACCAATATTACCTAAACTAAAAAAAGCGATTATATTTTTCATGGAAATCAAATTAAAATTCCATGGTCAAGCTCCATCAGATTATCTTTTTATATCAAAAAATGGAGGACAGTTATCTGAGAAGTTTGTTTACAGAACTGTTAACGAATATTTTAAGTTGGTTTCACCTAAAATTAAAAAGGCTCCTCATGTTTTAAGACATAGTTTTGCAACTCATCTAATTAATGAAGGAGCAGATATAAATTCAGTAAAAGAATTGTTAGGTCATTCAAGTTTATCAGCTACACAAGTTTACAGTCATACTAGTATGGAAAGAATTAAAGAAGTGTTCAAAAATTCACATCCAAGAGCTAAATAATATTTTAAAATTTATTTCTTTTTACTTTGTTTGAGGAGAAAAAAGCATTTATTTTGCAAACAGTTTTTTATAATAAGCCGATGTAGCTCAGCTGGCTAGAGCAGCTGATTTGTAATCAGCAGGTCGTGGGTTCGAGTCCCTCCATCGGCTCTTTGAAATTTTGAATTTGGGGAGATACTCAAGCGGCCAACGAGGGCAGACTGTAAATCTGCTGTTTCTAACTTCGCAGGTTCGAATCCTGCTCTCCCCACTTATTAATGCGGGAGTAGCTCAGTTGGTAGAGCGTCAGCCTTCCAAGCTGAATGTCGCGAGTTCGACCCTCGTCTCCCGCTCAAATAAATTTAACCTTCAACATGAAAAAAATCTCTACGGCTTATTAATGACAAGACCAAGAGAATACAGTCAGGATATTCAGAATGATTTTAGAAAGGCAGTATATTCATATACTAGATTTCCAACTTTCAATCATAACTGCCGATATAGCTCAGGGGTAGAGCGTTTCCTTGGTAAGGAAGAGGCCACGAGTTCAAATCTCGTTATTGGCTCTAACTATAACAGGCCTTGAGAGACTTGACTGATTTAATTACAAAGAGTAGTTTGAACCCTGTTTGAACTTTTGCTCTTTAATATAAGGTGTATGTAAGAAGGGTAGGTTAAACTATCGTTTAACTTTTACTCTTTTTTTACGCTTTATATTTACTTTTTAAAAGGGTAGGTTTAACTATAGCTGATTAGTTAAATTTATCCTTTTATTTTTGCTTTTTTCCTTTAATAAAGCTTGATTTTTTATAAATCTATTTTGTACCTTAATTGTATGGAATATAATGGTTTAAATAAATTGCTAATTGGTCTTTATTTAACTCTAGGGTTTTATGCTATAGCAAGGACAAACTATTTCATTAGTAAAAGAAATAAAAATTGGGGTACATTAACTCATAGGGTTTTACATTTTATTAATCTTGTTATTTACTTCTATATTTTATCTAACTTAATTAAATGAACAAACTTATAAAGTGGTCATTAACTGCTGCACTTGCAGGATTTCTTTTTGGATTTGATACAGTTGTAATATCAGGTGCTGATCAAAAACTTCAAGAATTATGGGGTTCTTCTGATATTTTTCATGGTTCTGTTGTTATGGCAATGGCTTTATGGGGTACTGTTTTTGGAGCAATATTTGGTGGAATACCTACTAGAAAATTTGGACGAAGAACTACACTAATTTGGATTGGAATATTTTATACAATTTCTGCAATTGGTTCAGCCTTTGCTAATGATCCTTTTACATTTGCTGCTTTTAGATTTATTGGTGGAGTGGGGGTTGGTATTTCAGGTATTGCAGCTCCAGCATACATATCAGAAATTGCACCCGCAAAAGATAGAGGTAAGCTTGTTGGTTTATATCAGTTTAATCTAGTATCAGGAATATTAATTGCATTTTTATCAAACTATCTTTTAAGTGGAATTGGTGAAAATGATTGGAGATATATGATGGGTGTTGAAGCTATTCCTGCATTGCTATACACTTTATTAGTTCTATCAATTCCAAAAAGTCCAAGATGGCTTTATTTGAATAATCAACAAGATGAAGCAGAAAAAATAATAAGGGATGCATACTCTGAAAATGAAGCAGATGAATTAATTAGTGAAATAATAAAAGATGGAGAATCAAGTGTTAAGTCAGAATCAATTTTTCAAAAGAAATATAGTTTTATATTAACGCTTGCTTTTTTAGTTGCAGCTTTTAATCAATTCTCTGGTATAAATGCTTTTCTGTATTATGCCCCTAGAATATTTGAAGAAGGGGGTCTCGGTCAAAGTGCAGCCCTTCTTAATAGTATTGGAATAGGTCTAACTAATGTGATTTTTACATTTATAGGTATTAATCTAATTGATAAGCTAGGAAGAAGAGTGCTTATGTATATAGGATCAATTGGTTATATAATTTCACTAACCCTAATAAGTCTTTCGTTTATTTTAGATTGGGGTGGTATAGCGCTTCCTATTTTTCTCTTTTTATTTATAGCATCTCATGCAATTGGACAAGGAGCCATAATTTGGGTTTATATTTCAGAAATTTTCCCAAACCATATCAGAAGTTATGGCCAATCATTTGGGATTTCTACTCATTGGGTTTTAGCTGCTATTATCCCATCATTCGTACCTTTTCTATTTGGACTTATAGGGCCAGGTATAGTATTTGCATTCTTTGCATTTATGATGGTACTTCAATTGCTTTTTACACACTTTATAATGCCAGAGACAAAAGGTGTCTCTCTTGAAGAATTAAGTAAAAAATTAATTAAAAATTAATTTGGGTCTGAACTACTATCCTCAAATCTAGGATTACAGTTCTACCAAAACATTGCATATAAGAATGCAGTAATTAGAACAACACTAAATGCTCCAATATTAAATGTACTATTAGTTGCAAATAATTTCTTTGTAAGATTTATTGCTTTTGAATCATCTTTATTACCATCCAGATAACTTATAAGTGCAATAACAGCAAGTGTCGCTATACATGTATAACCCATTTGGTGCATAAATGGCAATTCAACGAAAATAGAAGCATCACTCCATCCTTTTGGAGCAACTTTAAAATACATAGCTATAGGTATTGATAATATTGCTCCCCATATAGCAGCATTATTTGTAGCCTTTTTATAGAATAATCCCATTAAAAATACTGCTAAGATTCCAGGACTTACAACTCCTGTATATTCTTGAATAAATATAAATACTTGACCAAGGCTTCCAAGTTGAGGTGCTATTATAATTGCAATGATTAATGCAACTACTGCAGTAATTCTTCCAACAAAAACCATCTGTGCATCTGAAGCATTTTTGTTAAAATGAGATCTGTAAATATCCATTGTAAAAATTGTAGATGTTGAGTTTAACATAGAAGCAAGTGATGATACAATTGCAGCAGCAAGAGCAGCAAGTATTAAACCTTTAACACCCGATGGAATAAAGTTTTTAATTAACCATGGTGCAGCATTATCATTTGCAATATTTCCAGCAGCTCCAATAAACCCTGGGTCTATAGAAGTAGCAGTAAGAACTCCGGAGTCATCTAAGTTCATTACATAAGCTATAATACCTGGTAAAACAACAATAACTGGAATTATTAATTTTAGGAATGCAGCAAATACAATACCTTTTTGACCTTCAGCAAGACTTTTTGCAGCTAATGTCCTTTGAATTATATATTGATTAAATCCCCAATAATATAAGTTTGCTACCCAAATACCACCAATCAATACAGCTAGTCCTGGAAGATCCCACCATGCATCTCCGCCATTTGGTTTTATAATCTCTCCTTTGGATAGAATCATGGAAAATCTTTCAGGTGCTTTTTCGTAAACATATTTCATACCATCGATAAAGCTCCCTGAATCTGTAACATTGGCAAGGGCAAAATAGGTCATTAATAAACCTCCAAATATTAAAATTACTACTTGTATCACATCTGTCCATGCAACAGAAGCAAGACCACCCCAAAGAGAATATGCAGCTGCAAATAAACCAAGTCCAATAATACTATTTAATAAAATAGCTCCGTCACCTACACCAATGATAGTATCCAAAGCTTTACCCCCTAAAAATAAAACAGTTGTAAGATTAACAAATACAAAAAGTGCAATCCAAAAAATAGCAAGTATAGTTTTTAGGTTAGTACTAAATCTTTTTTCAATAAACTCCGGAATTGTATAGAGGCCTTTTTCAATAAAAATTGGAAGAAAATATTTACCAACTACTAATAGAGTAATAGCTGCCATCCATTCATATGATGCTATGGCTAATCCAAGAGCAAATCCGGATCCTGACATACCAATAAATTGTTCAGCAGAAATATTAGCTGCAATTAAAGAAGTACCAACTGCCCACCAAGGAAGTGATTTACTGGCAAGAAAGTAATCTTCTGCATTTTTTTGTTTACCGTCTTTATCTCTTGAAACCCATAGACCTATTGCTAATATAGTTATTGCATAAAGTCCAAAAATTAAATAGTCTAAAAATTCAAAAGTCCCGTTCATAATATTTAATTGATTTTAAAATCGAAAAAGTTATTTATTCTAAATTGATATTTTATAAAATTAGAATTTTTGTTTAATTTAAAAAATTATAGACCAATTGATTAAAATTATTAAAAGAAAAAATAAAAATAGTATAGTATTAAAAATTGCTAAAAGAATTATTATGAGTTTTTTTATTGTAATTGTTGTAGTGGTTTTACTTTTTTATTACCTAGGAATATTGTAGTGCAAAACTTTGTAAATTGTTGAATAATTAAAAAGTATGAATATAAAAGAATTGAAATCCAATGAAATCATGCCTGGTTTCCATGGAAGAATTTTACATGGGTCAGATTTTACATGGGTATATTGGGAAATAGACAAAGGTTCTAGTCTACCTGAGCATAATCATGTCAACGAACAATTAATGCATGTAGTTAAAGGTAAATTTGAATTTACTATTAATGGAAAAAAACATTTATGCGAAAAGGGTTCTACATTTCAAATTCCATCAAATGTTCCTCATTCAGGAAAAGCGATTACTAGTTGTGAAATAATGGACGTTTTTAGTCCAAAAAGAGATGATTTAGGATGAAAATAGAATTATCAGGTAAAAAGGCTCTAATAGGAGGGAGCAGTAAAGGTATTGGTCTTGGAATAGCAAAACAACTTGCTGAATCTGGAGCTAGCGTGTGTCTAATGGCAAGGAATGAAACTAAATTAAAAGAGATTGTAAGTAAACTTCCAAGTTCTGAGAATCAAAATCATGATTATTTAGTAGTTGACTTCTCAACTTTGATGGATTTAAAATTATTATTGAAGAATATGTTGATAAGAACAGAATTGATATTTTAATAAACAATACTCAAGGTCCCCCTGCAGGAAACTCCTTGTCTAAAGATATTGAGTCATATCAAGAAGCTTTTGACTTATTATTTAAAAGTGTAGTATATACAACATCACTAATAGTTCCTAAAATGCTAAAAAATAAATGGGGTAGAATAATAAATGTTACCTCAGTATCAGTAAAAGAGCCACTAAACTATCTTGTTCTGTCAAATAGTATAAGATCTGCAGTAGTAGCTTGGGCTAAAAGTTTATCAGTTGATGTAGGTAAAGATGGAGTTACTGTTAATTCAATTTTAACCGGTTATTTTGATACAGAAAGAATAAAAGATTTAAATAAAGAAAAATCAAAATCTTTAAATATTTCTGAAGATGAAGTTTTAGAAAAAATGAAATCTTTAGTTCCAATAAATAGATTAGGAAAAACTGAAGAATATGGATACCTAGTTTCTTTCCTTAGCTCAGATAAAGCAGCATATATAAATGGAGCATCAATTCCTATTGATGGAGGTCTTTTAAAATCATATTAAACTTCATCATATCTTCCAGGAGCTAATAATCCGCTAATTAATGAAAAAACAGATTGTGGTATAACCTTTAGTAAGAATACTATAATTTTCCATGTTTTAGTTGGAACACAAACTTTCTTTCCCTTCAACATTGCATCTACTCCTTCTTGTGCAATTCTTTTTGCACTTTTCTTTAAAAAGCTTGGAACACTATCCATTTCTTTTTGGACACCACTAGCTGTATGAAAGTTTGTAACTGTATACCCTGGACAAACTGCAGTAGATGTTATACCATATTTGTTATAAAAACTTAAAGACTCACTAAATCTATTCATGAAGGTTTTTACTGGACCATAAAGAGATTGAAGAGATGAGGCTGGGGCAAAAGCTGCTACAGACGAGACAATCATTATCTTTCCACCACCGTTTGAAATCATATCATTAATATATTTTTTTGTAAGAGCAATAACAGATGTGCCTAGAACTCTAAGGCATTTTTCCTCATCTTCCATTGAATTTTCATGAAATGCGTTAGGCAGAGCATATCCTGCATTGTTAACTAACACATCTATATTATAATTATTGGATTTTGTAAAATCATATATTTCATTTGGAGCACTAATTTTAGTAAGATCTGATGAAAAATAATCACATTTAATATTAAATTTTCCAATCAGTTCTTTAGATATAACATTTAATTTATCACTAGTCCTTGCAATTAGAATTAAATTATACCCTCTTTTTGCAAGATCTCTCGAAATTTCAAGTCCTATTCCAGAGGTTGCACCTGTTACTAAAGCATAAGAATTTCTCATATCTGATAAATTTAACTAATTAGTTTAAATTTACCCTCGAAATGAAAATCGATATAAGAAGTTTATCTGAAAATCAAATAATCGAATTTTTTGAACAAAAAGGATTTGATTCTTACAGGGGTAAACAGGTTTATGAATGGATTTGGAAAAAATCAACTTATTCTTTTGATGAAATGACAAATTTATCTAAAGATTTAAGACTCATGCTGGATTCAAACTTTGTAATTAATCATATAGAAGTTGATAAAATTCAAAAAAGCTCAGATGGTACTATTAAAAATGCGGTAAAGCTTTTTGATGACTATACAGTTGAATCTGTTTTGATTCCAACTGATGACAGAACTACTGCATGTGTTTCATCTCAAGTAGGTTGTAGTCTTGATTGTAAATTTTGTGCTACATCAAAATTGAAAAGAATGCGAAATCTTAATCCTGATGAAATTTATGATCAGGTTGTAACAATTAATAACCAAAGTCTAAAATATTTTAAAAGATCTTTGTCAAATATAGTTTTCATGGGTATGGGTGAGCCATTAATGAATTATAACAACTTGATAGAATCAATTGAAAAAATATCATCAGATAAGGGTCTTAATATTTCCCAGAAGAGAATTGTAGTTTCAACTTCAGGAATTCCTAAAATGATAAAAAAACTTGCTGATGAAAACTTAAAAGTTAATCTAGCGCTTTCACTTCATTCAGCCATAGAAGAGACTAGGAATAGTATTATGCCGTTTTCAGCTAAATTTTCATTAGAGGATATTAAAGAATCTTTATTGTATTGGTATTCAAAAACAAAAAGAAGAATAACTTTTGAATATATCGTATGGAAAGGTATAAATGATAGTGTTGATGATATAAATGCATTAGTAAACTATTGTAAATATATTCCATCAAAGGTTAATCTTATCGAATATAATTCGATTGGTGATGAAACTTTTAAATCTGCAAGTCAAAGTATGATTAATCTTTATAAAGATTTATTAGAAAAAAATAAAATTACTGTAACTGTTAGAAGGTCAAGAGGAAAAGACATAGATGCAGCATGTGGTCAGTTAGCAAATAAAGAAGTTAGCTTAAATTAAAGTAATCATTTTCTTTTACTTCTAGATGCCAATATTAATGCATTGTATGCGTTTACTAATTTTCCTGACTTTGAATATTCTCTAAAATGTTTGTTACCCCCAAGATTTCCAATCTTTATGTCTATATCTATACCTGACTCTAAAATAATTTCTTTAACTTTTTTTGCAGATAACTTTGGAAAGTATGACATTATTAATGAAGCTATTCCAGATACCACTGGTGATGCCATTGAAGTTCCACTTTGAAATTTATATTTATTATTAGGTACTGAAGAATAAATATCAACACCTGGTGCAAAAATATCTACATTAACTTTTCCATAGTTTGAAAAATATGCTGTAAAATTCTCATTTAAATCAATACTTGATGCACCAACTTTAATGAAAGTGTTTGAAAACTCATTTTTATTAAAGAACTGATCACTGGGATAATTATCATTTGATAGTGAATCTAAGTCTTTAGATTCATTTCCAGCAGCAGCAATAACTAAAACATCATTGTCTGAAGCATATCTTATAGCATCAATTACCCATTCCGGGTTAGATGAAAAATATTTACCAAAACTTCCATTTATAATTCTTGCCCCGTTGTCAACGGCATATCTAATTGCTCTAGCTACATCTTTATCATATTCATCTCCATTTGGTATTGCCCTTAAAACCATTATTTCAACTAAATTATTTATTCCTTTATTCCCATCATTATTATGTCTATCTCCAGATATTATACCTGACACATGGGTGGAATGAGATTCGCTATCTTTTATGTTATTTATATTCGAGTCACCATAATTAGTATCATTAATATCATATATATCATCATTCGCAGTTCTTCCATTGAATTCAACATTAAAATGAAAATTAATAAAATCATTATATTGTTCTATACCTTCATTCAAGTATTCTTTTGTATATCCATA
This sequence comes from Candidatus Marisimplicoccus framensis, assembly GCA_905182065.1. Taxonomy (GTDB): domain Bacteria; phylum Bacteroidota; class Bacteroidia; order Flavobacteriales; family Flavobacteriaceae; genus Marisimplicoccus; species Marisimplicoccus framensis. The sequence goes on along the minus strand of CAJIZN010000001.1, from coordinate 95,502 downwards.
GGATTCAAAATCTTGTAAATAGTTTTGGCACGAATTAATTTTTCATCTTCAGTTTCAATTTTATTAACATCATCAATACCAAATTTATCATTACCAAGATACCCTGATATAAGTTCTTTAGAATCTTCAAGAATTTGAATGTAATAATTCAAAATGTTTAATTGATCATTGGACTTTTTAATTTCTTTTTTGATTTCCTCTTCTACGAGACTGTATTTTCTATTATTTACTTTATTATCTCTGAGTAGTCTGGTCATTTCTCTTGTTTCATTATATGAAGAACCAAGATAATTCCAACCATTTATATCATCAACATATCCATTATTATCGTCATCTAATCCATTTACAATCTCATTATTATTTATCCATATGTTATTAGATAAATTTTCGTGTTCTATGTCTAAACCTGTGTCTATTATTGCGACAATTACTTTATTTCCATCTAAATCTTTAAGTAGTTCTTTGTAAGCTCTTTCTACACTAGTCCCAGGAATAGCATCAATTTCCGGATCAAGATTATGCCAGTTTTGTAGATTAGCATTATCAGTTGAATAACTTGAGGTAGAATTACTTAGGGATGAATAATCATTTAAAAACTTTATTGAACTACATGAAGAGTTCAATAAAATGAGAATTAGAAAAAAAGGTTTTTTCATTATTATGAATCAATTTGATTTAATCTCTCCTTAAGTTTAGTGATCTTGAGTTTTCTCCACCATGTCTTATTTTCTTCATTTTGAAATTCAGATCTGTGAATTTTTTTGTTCAGTTTATTAATCTTTCTTTTGAGGTATGATTTATCAACTTTTTTCATAACTATAAGTTACGAAATTGTATTGAAATATTAACGAGATTTTCTGTTGTCAATAAAACTTTTTACAAAAACAATCATTGCGATTGATGAAGTAGTAATCATAATTAAAACTCTTGCAAGTCCAATCCCACCTCTTTCAATTGCTCCGGGTAAAACCTGAATAGTTAATGCTGCTAAAATCAAAAGTGTAAAAAGAACAATTACATGGGCTGCCATTTTTACAAGCTTTTCTTTATTCAAAAGCATACCTAAAATAAATAGAATTGTCCCAAATACTGCTGGGATTAGTGCTGTAAAAGAATTAGTGTCAATATATCCCCATAACGACATAGTCAATAATGCGATTGAATTAACAGTGTTAAATTTTTGAATGCTTTTAATTTCCATTTTTATTTGATTTTGTTAAAGATATTATAACTAAATATAGCTATCAAATCATTTTGAAGATATCTTTTCTGTATATGCAATTGTTAACGAACTAATAAGTAAAATTGAAGCAGGCAACGATTTAATCAACTCATCGCCTATACTTATGTGCATGTATATAGCTACAAGCATCATAATTGCAATTCCAGATGAAGCAAAAAATCTAAGTTTATTAAAATATAAACTTAAAAGTAAAATTACCGCTAGGGAGACTTTTACAACACCAATAATTAAAAAATAATCCTCTAGTCCATAAACCTCAAATTCCTCCAAAAGATTACCTGCATTTCCACCTCTAAATAATGTGTTTTTTTCTGATCTAAACAACCAAACATTTATGACTGTAAGGCCAACAAACACCGAAAAAATCTTACTTATAAATTTCAACATTTTATCTATTTAAATTTAAAGATAATAAAGAATTTTCCAATGCGATAAAAAAAATCATTAAATCAGTTATTTTATAAGAAAAAAATTATAAATTTGCAGCTCGTAAAAAAACAAGATAAAATTACTGTTATGGCTAAAGAAACTTTTGATAGATCGAAACCCCACCTAAACATAGGTACTATCGGTCACGTTGATCACGGAAAAACAACTCTTACTGCTGCAATTACAAAAGTATTATCAGACGCTGGTTTTTCAGAAGCTAGAAGTTTTGATTCAATTGATAATGCACCTGAAGAAAAAGAACGTGGAATTACAATAAACACATCTCATGTTGAATATCAAACAGCTAACCGTCACTACGCTCACGTAGATTGTCCTGGTCACGCTGATTATGTTAAGAACATGGTAACTGGTGCTGCTCAAATGGATGGCGCTATAATTGTTGTTGCTGCAACTGATGGTCCTATGCCTCAAACCAGAGAGCATATATTATTAGGAAGACAAGTAGGTATACCTAGAATTGTTGCTTTTTTAAATAAAGCAGATATGGTAGATGACGAGGAGCTATTAGAATTAGTTGAAATGGAAGTTAGAGATCTTCTTTCATTTTATGATTATGATGGAGAAAACACTCCTGTAGTTCTTGGTTCTGCTCTTGGAGCTCTAAATGGTGAACAAAAATGGGTTGATAGCGTTTTGAAGTTGATGGAAGCTGTTGATGCATACATTGAACTACCAAAGAGAGAAGTAGATAAAGACTTTTTAATGCCTGTTGAAGATGTATTCTCTATTACTGGTAGAGGAACTGTTGCAACTGGTAGAATTGAAACGGGAATTGCTAATACTGGTGATGAAGTTGATATTATTGGGATGGGAGCTGAAAAGCTTAAATCAACAGTAACAGGTATTGAAATGTTTAGAAAAATTCTTGACAAAGGTGAAGCTGGTGATAACGCTGGGATCCTTTTAAGAGGTATTGAAAAAACTGATATAACAAGAGGTATGGTTATTTGTAAGCCTGGCTCTGTAACTCCTCACTCTAAGTTTAAGGCAGAGGTGTATATCTTGAAAAAAGAAGAAGGTGGTCGTCATACTCCATTCCACAATAATTATCGCCCTCAGTTCTATGTTAGAACTACAGATGTTACAGGTAATATTGTGCTTCCAAGTGGTGTAGAGATGGTGATGCCTGGTGATAACTTAACTATTGAAGTTGATTTAATATCACCTATTGCTCTAAATGAGGGTCTAAGATTTGCAATTCGTGAAGGTGGTAGAACCGTCGGTGCAGGTCAGGTGACTCAACTTTTAGACTAGTAAAACAAAGTTTAATTAACTCTAAGGGTGTCCTGCATAAAGCATGATACCTTTTGTGTAAAATATAAACGGGTTTAGCTCAGTTGGTAGAGCACTGGTCTCCAAAACCAGGTGTCGGGAGTTCGAGTCTCTCAACCCGTGCACAAAATAATATGATGTCGATTATTAACTTTATTAAGGAATCTGTAACAGAGCTGAGGGATAACGTCAAGTGGACACCCCGTTCAGAATTGTTAAACCTATCTGCTTTGGTGATAGTTTTTTCGGTGATTTTCTCCTTAGTTATATGGGGCGCTGATTCAATTCTCTCTAGAGTAGTTAAATTTTATTTCAATTTAATAGGATAGATGGTGGAAGTCGCAGAAAAAAAATGGTATGTAATAAGAGTCGTGACTGGTCAAGAGGTCAAGATAAAGGACTACATCATGTATGAAGTCTCTAGGGTATCTCTTGATAAACAGATCGAAGAAATGCTTGTACCTACCGAAAAAGTTATTCAGATAAGAAAAGGTAAAAAGATCTCTAAGGAAAAAACATACTTTCCTGGATATATAATGTTGAAAGCTGATATCTCTGGTGAAATTCTACATGTAATCAAATCTGTTTCTAATGTTTTAGGTTTTCTAGGAGAGACTAAAGGTGGTGAACCAATTCCGTTAAGACAGAAAGAAGTAAATAGAATGCTTGGTAAAGTTGATGAATTAGCTATCTCAGGTGAACAGGTTAACATTCCATTTAATATAGGTGAAAATGTTAAAGTTATTGATGGTCCTTTTAATGGATTTACTGGTACAATTGATAATGTCAACGAAGAAAAAAGAAAATTGGATGTAATGGTTAAAATTTTTGGTAGAAAAACTCCGCTAGAACTAAGTTACATGCAAGTTGAAAAAATATAATTATGGCAAAGGAAGTAGATAAAGTATTAAAATTACAAATTAGGGGTGGTGCAGCTAATCCATCTCCTCCAGTAGGACCAGCTCTTGGTGCTGCAGGTGTTAATATTATGGAATTTTGTAAGCAGTTCAATTCTAGGAGTCAAGATAAACCTGGAAAAATTCTGCCAGTTGTTGTAAGTGTTTTTAAAGATAAAAGCTTTGATTTTATAATTAAAACTCCTCCAGCAGCTATTCAGTTACTTGAGGCAACTAAAGCTAAAAAAGGTTCAGGAGAACCCAATAGAGAGAAAGTTGCTACTGTTTCATGGGATCAGGTTAAAAAGATAGCAGAAGACAAAATGGTAGACCTAAACGCTTTCACTGTAGAATCTGCAATGAAAATGGTAGCTGGTACTGCAAGATCAATGGGTATTAAAGTTAATGGGGGAACTCCACCAGTAAAATAATTATGACAAAACTAACTAAAAATAGAAAAGTTTCAATTGATAAAGTAGACTCAGATAAGTCATATACCTTAGAAGAGGCTTCATCTCTTGTAAAAGAAATTACGACAACAAAATTTGATTCTTCTGTTGACCTTAGCTGTTAGATTAGGTGTCGATCCTAAAAAAGCTAATGAAATGGTTAGAGGTGTAGTATCTCTTCCTCATGGTACAGGTAAATCACTAAAATTACTTGCATTAGTTACTCCTGATAAAGAAGATGAAGCAAAAAAAGCTGGAGCTGATTTAGTTGGTCTTGACGAGTATATTGAAAAAATTAAAAAAGGTTGGGTTGATGTTGATGTTATTGTAACTATGCCAAGTGTGATGGGTAAATTAGGTCCTCTAGGAAAGGTCCTAGGTCCAAGAGGTTTGATGCCTAATCCAAAGACTGGAACTGTAACTATGGATATAGCAAAAGCTGTTACTGATATAAAAGGTGGGAAAATTGACTTTAAAGTTGATAAAACTGGTATCATTCATGCCTCAGTTGGTAAAGTATCTTTTACTGCGGACAAGATTATGGATAATGCAAATGAACTTATTAAGACTATTGTTAAACTTAAGCCTTCAGGAGCAAAAGGAATATATATTAAAAGTATTTCAATGTCAAGTACTATGAGTCCTGGTATTGCAATTGAATCAAAATTTGAATAATATTTAAGATGAATAAAGAAGAAAAAGGAAAAGCTGTAGAAGAGTTGAAAGGTCAACTTGCTGATTATAAGTCAATTTATTTGACTGATATTGCAGGCCTTAATGCTGTTCAAACTAGTAAACTTAGAAGAGAATGTTTTAATTCTAATGTTAAACTTTCAGTTGTAAAGAATACGTTTCTTGAAAGAGCAATGAGCGAATCAGAAAATGACTTTGGAGAGCTTAAAGAATTATTAAAGGGTAATACTGCTGTCATGCTATCTACAATTGGTAATAGTCCTGCTAAGGTTATAAAAAAGTTTAGAAAAGGTGGAGATAAACCTATCTTAAAAGGAGCATTTGTTGATGAGGCTATATATATTGGAGATGAGCATATAGAAGCATTATTCAACTTAAAATCTAAAGAAGAAGTAATTGGTGAAATTATTACTCTTCTTCAGTCACCAGCTAAAAATGTTATTTCTGCACTTAAATCAAGTAGTGGTAAAATAGCTGGTCTTGTGAAAACATTAAGTGAAAAAACTGCAGAGGAAGTTAAGGCTGAGGAACCAGCTGCAGAGGAAGTTAAGGCTGAGGAACCAGCTGCAGAGGAAGTTAAGGCTGAGGAACCAGCTGCAGAGGAAGTTAAGGCTGAGGAGGAGGAGCTAAGGCTGAGGAAACTGATAAATCAGAGGAGCAAACCTCTGAGGATGAATCTAAAGATGAATCTGAATAAAAAGTTAAGTGAAATAATAATTAATAATTAAAAACTCTAAAAATGGCAGATCTAAATAAAGTCGCAGAACAGTTAGTTGGTTTAACAGTTAAAGAAGTTAACGAACTTGCTGATATTCTTAAAGATGAATATGGTATCGAACCTGCAGCAGCAGCAGCAGTAGCGGTATCAGCAGGTCCTGGTGCTGGTGGAGAAGACGCAGCTGAAGCAAAATCAGAATATGATGTTGTTTTAAAAGCAGCTGGTGGCTCAAAACTTGCAGTAGTTAAATTGGTCAAGGAGTTAACTGGATTAGGGCTTAAAGAAGCTAAAGATCTAGTTGATAACACTCCAAGTTCAATTAAAGAAGCAGTATCAAAAGACGATGCTGAGGGACTAAAGAAATCACTTGAAGAAGCTGGAGCTGAGGTTGAACTTAAGTAAGTTAAAATAACTTCATTTTTAGGCTTTTAGAATTATATCTAAAGGCCTATGCTTGTTTGAATTAAACTCTAAAATATGACTAATAACAAATTGAGAACAAATTTTTCTAATAGTAAATCTGTAAATGTTGAAACTGATTTTTTAGATATACAAATAAAATCATTTCAAGATTTCTTCCAACTCGAAACTAAGTCTGATGAGAGAGTAGAAGAAGGTTTATTTAACACTTTTAAAGAGAACTTTCCTATAACTGATGCTAGAAATCAGTTTGTATTAGAGTTTTTAGACTATTTCGTTGATCCACCAAGGTATTCAATGACAGAGTGTATTCAAAGAGGTTTAAGTTATTCTGTTCCTCTTAAAGCAAGATTAAAGCTTTATTGTACAGATGCAGAACATGAGGATTTCGAAACAATAGTTCAAGATGTTTTCTTAGGTTCTATTCCATATATGACTCCAAGTGGTACTTTTATTATTAATGGTGCTGAGAGAGTGGTTGTTTCTCAACTACACAGATCTCCTGGTGTATTTTTTGGTCAATCTTTTCATGCCAATGGAACAAAGCTTTACTCTGCTAGAGTAATTCCTTTTAAAGGGTCATGGATTGAATTTGCTACTGATATTAATAATGTAATGTATGCTTATATTGATAGAAAGAAAAAGCTACCTGTTACTACTTTGTTTAGAGCAATTGGTTATGCAGGAGACAAAGAAATACTTGAGATTTTTGATTTAGCTGAAGAAATTAAAGTTACTAAAGCTGGACTTAAGAAAGCAATTAACAGAAAATTAGCTGCTAGAGTTCTAAGAACATGGCATGAAGATTTTGTTGATGAAGATACAGGAGAAGTAATTTCAATTGAAAGAAATGAAATTATAATTGATAGAGATACAGTTATAGAAAAAGATCATGTTGAACAGATCCTTGATGCTGATGTTAAGACAATTTTGATTCATAAGGAAGATGCTCAAAACTCAGATTATGCAATTATATACAATACACTTCAAAAAGACCAAACTAATACTGAAAAAGAAGCTGTAGAATATATATATAGACAACTAAGAAATGCAGAGCCACCAGATGAAGAGACTGCTAGAGGTATAATAGACAAATTATTCTTTTCTGATCAAAGATATAATCTTGGAGAAGTCGGTAGATATAGAATGAATAAGAAGTTAAATCTTGATGTTGATATGGAGGAAAGAACTCTTACAAGACTTGACATAACTACAATAATAAAATATCTAATTGAGTTAATAAACTCAAAAGCAGAAATTGATGATATTGATCATTTATCAAACAGAAGAGTAAGAACTGTAGGAGAACAATTATCATCTCAATTTGGAGTTGGTCTTGCTAGAATGGCAAGAACAATAAGGGAGAGAATGAATGTTCGTGATAATGAAGTATTTACTCCTATTGACTTAATTAATGCTAAAACTTTATCGTCTGTAATTAATACTTTCTTTGGTACAAATCAACTTTCACAGTTTATGGATCAGACAAATCCCTTAGCTGAGATTACTCATAAAAGACGTTTATCTGCATTAGGGCCAGGAGGTTTATCAAGAGAAAGAGCAGGGTTTGAGGTAAGAGATGTTCATTATACACATTATGGAAGACTCTGTCCAATTGAAACTCCTGAAGGTCCAAATATTGGACTTATTTCTTCTCTATCTGTATATGCTAGAGTTAATAGTCTTGGTTTTATTGAAACTCCATATAGACAAGTAAAAAATGGTAAGATAGATCTCAAGAATATAACATATTTGTCTGCTGAGGAAGAAGAAAATAATCTAATTGCTCAGGCTAATATAGATCATGATAGTTCTGGTAAAATTAAGGCTGAAAAGGTAATTGCTAGAGATCAAGCAGATTTTCCTGTTGTTACTCCTGATAAAATAAATTACACAGATGTAGCTCCTAATCAAATTGCATCTATTTCAGCTTCTTTAATTCCATTTCTAGAACATGACGATGCTAACCGTGCTTTAATGGGATCTAATATGATGCGTCAAGCTGTTCCTCTTCTAAAGCCTCAATCTCCAATTGTTGGAACTGGTTTAGAGAAGGCTGTTGCGTCTGACTCTAGAGTATTAATTAATGCTGAAAGAGATGGAGTAGTTGATTACGTTGATGCAAATAAAATTGTTATTAAGTATAAATTATCTGTTGAAGAGAAATTATTGAGCTTTGAAGATGATACTAAAGTTTATGATCTTATTAAATTTCAAAAAACTAACCAAGGTTCATGTATAAACTTGAAACCTATCGTTAACAAAGGCGATCAGGTTTCCAAAGGACAGGTTCTATGTGAGGGTTATGCCACTCAAAAAGGTGAATTAGCACTTGGAAGAAATCTTAAGGTAGCATTTATGCCTTGGAAAGGTTATAATTTTGAGGATGCAATTGTAATCTCAGAAAAAGTTGTGAGAGAAGATATTTTTACTTCAATCCACATTGATGAATATTCATTAGATGTAAGAGATACTAAACTTGGAACAGAAGAGCTTACTGATGATATTCCTAATGTAAGTGAGGAAGCAACTAGTGAGTTAGATGAAAACGGTATGATAAGAGTTGGTGCTGATGTTACAGCAGGTGATATTCTTATTGGTAAAATTACTCCAAAGGGAGAGTCTGATCCTACACCAGAAGAGAAATTACTTAGAGCAATTTTTGGTGATAAGGCAGGTGATGTTAAAGATGCTTCATTAAAAGCGCCTCCATCTCTTAATGGAATCGTTATAGATAAAAAATTATTTGTAAGATCTCTTAAAGATAAGAGAACAAGAACTCAAGATAAAGTTGATCTAGAATTACTTCAAACAAAGTATGAGAAGATTCTTGAAGATCATAGATTAAAGTTAGTTGATAAACTTGCATCTGTAATTAATGGAAAAACTTGTCAAGGAGTATTTAACGATTTAGGAGATGAAGTATTAGTTAAAGGAAAAAAGTTTTCAAACAAGATGCTGTCAAATGTTGAGGATTACACTCATCTTACAAAGGGAGTTTGGACTACGTCTGATGATTTAAATGCAATAGTCTCAACACTTCTTCATAACTATAGAATACATGAAAATGATATTCAAGGTTCTCTAAGAAGAGAGAAATTTACAATTAGTGTTGGTGATGAACTACCTCCTGGAATAAAAAAGCTTGCTAAAGTATATATTGCAAAAAAGAGAAAACTTAAGGTAGGTGATAAAATGGCAGGTAGACATGGTAATAAAGGAATTGTTGCCAGGATTGTAAGGCAAGAAGATATGCCTTTCTTAGAGGATGGAACTCCAGTTGATATTGTCTTGAATCCTTTGGGTGTTCCCTCTAGAATGAATATAGGTCAAATATATGAAACTGTGTTAGGTTGGGCGGGTGAACAGCTTGGTAGAAAATTTTCTACACCAATTTTCGATGGAGCTACATTAGATGAAATCAACCAACTTACCGATGAAGCAGGTGTGCCTAGATTTGGTCATACTTACCTTTATGATGGAGGAACCGGAGAAAAATTTGATCAGGCAGCCACGGTTGGTGTAATCTACATGTTAAAACTTGGTCACATGGTTGATGATAAAATGCATTCAAGATCTATTGGTCCATATAGTTTAATTACTCAACAACCACTTGGTGGTAAAGCACAATTTGGTGGTCAAAGGTTTGGGGAAATGGAAGTCTGGGCTCTTGAAGCATATGGAGCTTCAGCTGCACTACAAGAAATTCTAACTATTAAATCTGATGATGTAATAGGTAGAGCTAAAGCTTATGAAGCTATTGTTAAAGGTGAAAACCTTCCTGAAGCTGGTCTTCCAGAGTCATTCAATGTATTAATGCATGAATTAAAAGGTCTTGGTTTAGATATTCGATTAGAAGAAAAATAAATTAAAAAATAAAATGGCAAAAAATAACGATTTAGTAACGCAAAAGAAATTTAATACTATTTCAATTGGTCTTTCATCTCCTGAAGTAATACTTGGTAACTCAAGAGGAGAGGTTCTCAAGCCAGAAACTATTAATTATAGAACTCATAAACCTGAAAGAGATGGACTCTTTTGTGAAAGGATTTTTGGCCCTGTAAAAGATTATGAATGTGCATGTGGTAAATACAAGAGAATAAGATATAAGGGTATAGTTTGTGATAGGTGTGGTGTTGAGGTGACTGAAAAGAAAGTTAGAAGAGATAGAGTTGGTCATATTAACTTAGTAGTACCAGTTGCTCATATATGGTATTTTAAATCCTTACCTAATAAGATAGGATATCTTTTAGGACTTCCATCTAAGAAACTTGATATGATAATATATTATGAGAGATATGTTGTTATTCAGCCAGGAGAAGCAAAAAATGCTGAAGGTGAACCTGTAAATAAAATGGATTTCCTTACAGAGGAAGAATACCTTACAATAATGGAAACTCTTCCAGCAGATAATCAATTTTTAGATGATTCAGATGATAAAAAGTTTATTGCTAAGATGGGAGCTGAATGTTTGATTGAACTACTTTCAAGAATTGATCTTGAAGAACTTTCTTATGAATTAAGGCATAAAGCAAATAATGAGACTTCTAAACAAAGAAAAACAGAGGCACTTAAAAGACTACAGGTTGTAGAATCTTTTAAAGATGGAAATGAAAGAAAAGAAAACCTTCCTGAATGGATGGTAGTTAAGGTTATTCCAGTTATACCTCCAGAATTAAGACCACTTGTTCCCTTAGATGGAGGTAGATTTGCTACTTCAGACCTTAATGATTTATATAGAAGGGTAATTATAAGAAATAATAGACTTAAAAGGTTAGTTGAAATCAAAGCACCTGAAGTTATTTTAAGAAATGAAAAAAGGATGCTTCAAGAATCTGTTGACTCGTTATTTGATAATACAAGAAAATCATCTGCAGTTAAAACAGAATCTAACAGACCTTTAAAATCGTTATCAGATTCGCTTAAAGGTAAGCAAGGTCGTTTTAGACAGAATCTTCTTGGAAAAAGAGTAGATTATTCTGCTAGATCAGTTATAGTAGTTGGTCCAGAACTAAAATTATATGAATGTGGTATTCCAAAAGATATGGCTGCAGAATTATATAAACCCTTTATCATTAGAAAACTTATTGAAAGAGGTATTGTTAAAACTGTTAAGTCTGCTAAAAAAATTATTGACAGAAGAGAACCTGTTGTTTGGGATATATTAGAGAATGTTTTAAAAGGACATCCTGTTATGCTAAATAGAGCTCCAACACTTCACAGGTTAGGTATCCAAGCATTTCAACCAAAACTTATTGAAGGGAAAGCTATTCAGCTTCATCCTTTAACATGTACTGCATTTAATGCTGACTTTGATGGTGATCAAATGGCGGTCCACCTTCCTCTAGGTCCAGAAGCAATTCTTGAGGCTCAGCTGTTGATGTTGGGTTCGCATAATATTTTAAACCCAGCTAATGGATCTCCTATTACTGTTCCATCTCAAGATATGGTTCTAGGTTTGTACTACATGACTAAATCAAGAAAGTCTACGGACTCACTTAAATTAAAAGGTGAAGGGTTAACTTTTTATTCTCCAGAAGAAGTTAATATGGCTTATAATGAGAAAATAGTTGATTTAAATGCAATAGTTAAATGTAGAATTAAAACACCTGAATCTGATGATTCATATAAAATAATAGAGACTACGCCTGGAAGAGTATTCTTCAATGAAGTGGTTCCTGAAAAGGCTGGCTTCTTTAATGAAGTTCTTACAAAGAAGAACTTAAGAGAAATTATTGGACAAATACTTCATGTAACTAGTGTACCTGAAACTGCTGAATTTCTTGATGAAATAAAAGATCTTGGATATTCGTTTGCCTTTAAAGGTGGTTTGTCTTTTAGTTTAGGTGATATTATTATTCCAGAACAGAAGCAACAGTCTTATTGACGATGCAAATAATCAGGTAGATGGAATTATAGGAAACTATAACATGGGTCTAATTACAAATAATGAAAGGTATAATCAAGTAATTGATGTATGGACTTCAGCAAATGCTACTCTTACTGAACTTGCAATGAAACAGATTAGTGAGGATCAACAAGGGTTTAATTCTGTTTATATGATGCTTGATTCAGGTGCTAGAGGTTCTAAGGAACAGATCAGACAGTTAACTGGAATGAGAGGTCTTATGGCAAAACCTAAAAAGTCTAATGTAGGTGGAGGTGAGATTATTGAGAACCCTATCTTATCTAACTTTAAGGAAGGTTTATCAATTTTAGAATATTTTATTTCTACTCACGGTGCTAGAAAAGGTCTAGCTGATACTGCTTTGAAAACAGCAGATGCAGGATACTTGACTAGAAGACTTGTAGATGTTTCTCAAGATGTAATAGTTAATGAATTTGATTGTGGAACACTTAGAGGAATTGAAGTGAATGCACTTAAAAAGAATGAAGAAGTTGTAGAGACTTTAGGTGAAAGAATCTTAGGTAGAACTGCTCTTAATGATGTAATAGATCCTTCTACTAACGAAGTTCTAATTGAGGGTGGAAAACTAATAGATGAAAATGCTACAGCAAAAATAGAAAATACTCTAATTACTTCTGTTGATGTTAGATCAGCTTTAACTTGTGAAACTAAAAGAGGAATCTGTTCTAGTTGTTATGGTAGAAATCTTGCAACTGGAAAACCAGTTCAGATTGGTGAAGCAGTAGGAGTAGTAGCTGCTCAATCAATAGGTGAGCCAGGTACTCAGTTAACTCTTAGAACATTCCATGTTGGAGGAGTTGCAGGTAATATTTCTGAAGAAAACTCTTTAGTAACTAGATTTGACGGTATTGCTGAAATTGAAGACTTAAAAGTTGTGAAAGCAAAAGATACAGAAGGAAAATCCTCAAATATTGTTATTTCACGTACTTCTGAGATTAAGATTTTAGACTCAAAAACTAAAAATGTTTTAAGTACTAAAAATATCCCTTATGGATCATATCTTAATATTAAAAATGGTCAGAAACTATCTAAAGGAGATATTATTTGTCAATGGGATCCTTTTAACGGTGTAATTGTTTCTGAATTTTCAGGAAAAATAGTTTATGAAAACATTGAAGTTGGTAAAACTTTTCAAGTTGAAATTGATGAACAAACTGGATTTAAAGAAAAAGTTATAACTGATTCTAGAGATAAAAAACTAATTCCAACACTATTAATTCAAGATAAAAAAGGCGTTACACTTAGATCTTATAACCTACCTGTAGGTGCACACATCATGGTAGATGAAGATGAATCAATAGAGAAAGGTAAGATTTTAGTTAAAATTCCAAGAAAATCTGCCAAGTCAGGTGATATAACAGGAGGTTTACCTCGAGTTACAGAACTATTTGAAGCTAGAAACCCTTCAAATCCTGCTGTTGTGTCAGAAATTGACGGAGTAGTTTCATTTGGTAAAATTAAAAGAGGAAATAGAGAAATCATTGTTGAATCAAAGTTTGGAGATATTAAAAAGTATCTAGTGAAGCTTTCTAATCAAATTCTTGTTCAAGAAAATGATTTTATTAAAGCAGGTATGCCTTTATCGGATGGTTCAATTACTCCTAACGATATTCTAAATATTAAAGGTCCTTCAGCTGTTCAACAGTATCTTGTCAATGAAGTTCAAGAGGTCTATAGACTCCAGGGTGTGAAAATTAACGATAAACACTTTGAGGTAGTTGTAAGGCAGATGATGAGAAAGGTTAAAATAATTGATCCAGGAGATACATTATTCTTAGAAGACCAATTGACTTATAAAGATGAATTTATTTCTGAAAATGATAAGTTATACGGTAAAAAGGTTATTGAAGAAGCTGGTGACAGTGAAAATCTAAAAGTTGGACAACTTGTTTCAGCTAGGAACCTTAGAGATGAAAATTCAATTCTTAAAAGAGATGATAAGAAATTGGTTGAGGCTAGAGATGCAAAGTCAGCAACTGCTTCAACTCAATTACAAGGTATCACTAGAGCATCTCTTCAAACTAAATCATTTATTTCAGCAGCCTCATTCCAAGAAACCACAAAGGTTTTAAATGAAGCAGCAGTTAATGGTAAAAATGATATGCTTGAAGGTCTAAAAGAAAATGTTATTGTAGGTCACAAAATACCAGCTGGTACTGGAATGAGAAACTACGAGGATATAATTGTTGGACCTAAAGATGAATATAATAGTCTGCTAATTAATAAAGAAGAGGAAGAGCTAAATTATTAATTTGATTCAATGTCAAGAGAAAAAGTAATTCTTGTTGATGAAAATGATAATCAAGTTGGTTTAATGCCAAAACTTGAAGCTCATCAAAAAGGTCTTCTTCATAGAGCCTTTTCAGTATTTATTTTTAATAGTAATTATCAGTTACTACTTCAAAAGAGAGCTACTTCAAAATACCATTCAGGTGGATTATGGACTAATACATGTTGTAGTCATCCTAGAGATGGAGAAAAGACTGAAGATGCTGCCAATCGAAGGTTACTAGAAGAAATGGGTATTAAAACTGATCTTAGAAAAGTTTATGATTTTATCTATAAAGCAGAGCTTGACAATGAACTAACTGAAAATGAATTTGATCATGTTTATTATGGTGTATATAATGAAGATCCAATTTTAAACCTTGATGAAGCAGATGATTTTAAATGGGTAGATATGGAAACTCTTAATGATGATATAATTAAAAATGGTGATAATTACACTATATGGTTTAAGATAGCTTTTGATTACTTTTATAAATATTTAAATAAATGAAATTAACAATAAGTAGAAAGGCTCATTTTAATGCTGCCCATAAGTTATACAGACCAGATTGGTCTGATGAAAAAAATAATGAAGTTTTTGGAAAGTGTTCTAATAAAAATTTTCACGGTCATAATTATGAATTAATTGTAAGTCTTACTGGAGAAGTTGATCCTGAGACTGGTTATGTTTTTGATATTGGAAAATTAAGCCAAATAATTAAATCTGAAATTGAAGATTATCTAGATCATAAAAATCTAAATTTAGATATAGAGGAATTTTCATCTCTGAATCCTTCAGCTGAGAATATTGCTATATTAATTTATGATAGGCTAATTAAGTATTTTAAGGAAAAATATAAACTTAAAGTAGTATTATATGAAACTCCAAGAAATTTTGTTGAGTATAGTGGTTAGTCTAAGCTTAGTTCCATTAAAACTTTACCATATTTAGATACTTTAATGTTTTCAGGTAAAGTATCATAAACTTTTCTGAGTAAATCCTTATTTGCATCAGGTATTTGACTAACTGCTATATAGGGGGAAATCTCATTTTGGGCATTAGTAATTGAAAAGTTTAAACTGTATAGATATTTTCTTTTTATTAAGTTTTCTAGCCTCTCATTTACAGAGTCAATTCTTTTTTGATTATCAGTAATCTGAGCATTATAGAATATTTCTAATAAATCAAGATTTTGAAGGTTATACTTTCTTATAATTGAAAAATACTCTCTCAATAATTCACTATTCTTCGAGCCAGAAATTTCATAACTAGAATCAAATGTGGAAAGCATAGTATTAATATTTATCTCTCCTTTATTTCCGAAAAAAGTGATTATATCATTAAGAGAATCTCCGTCTTCCTTATCCAGATATAGATAATAGATATCAGGTTCATCTATTATAGTATTTAATTTAAAATTACTATTTCCTCTTATTTTTAGAGAATCTAATGATACTATTGTTGAATCTATCTCTTTTTGAAGATAAATAGTACCTTTTCTAAGCCCGTCCACGTTTCCAGACACAATCATATTATTCTGATCTGAATTACAGCAAATAATAAATAAAGTTAGACTAATGAGTGATATTTTTTTCATTTTAAATATTTATCCAATATGTTAATTTAAGGTTTATTGATCTAAACTGAGGTTCTAAAGAGCCAGTTGTGATATAATTATCATTATAAACAATATATAAGTCAGATAGAGGAGCAAATCTCCATTGAACCCTTGAATTCATTCCAAGGTTATCGGATTGATTAGTATACTGAATATAGGTTGTCCAGGAGACTTCTTTGTTAAAGGTAAATTGAAACTTCGGACTTATCAACCAAATATCTCTGCTTGGATATGGGTCAGGCAATTCAATAGAATCATAATCAATTCTAAGACTAGTATTAAAATAAGGCTGAACTCTAAACTTAAATTCGTTTTTGAATGAAAATTTTGTTCCATTAAAAAAGTCTCCATATTGTAATCCAACTTTAAATTTAAATAGAGTTTTTATCAGGAGATGAAAATGCTATTTCATAGTCTGTAGAAGAATAAAAGTTATTAGCAGGAAGCGGTGTTGCACCATCAGTCCTGGTAGGGTCAAAATCATAATACAAATAGTCTCTCTTTATGTTTTGTTTAATCTCAAATGTGCTTTGATTTAAATATTTTATTTCAAAAGATGAAATATTCCACCTTCCTTCAAATGTTTCTTCTTTATTTGGTCTAAATACATAAGCTGCATAATGTTGAAGTTCATAATTTAGAATTTTATCATTATTTTTTGGATATATTCTAAATTGGTAAAATGGAGTAAATTTTATAAAACCATATCTTCTGTAATAACCAAGATCTGATCTAAAATCATCACCAACATAAGACCCACCCAAACTTATATAGTGCTTACGTGAATTCTTTGATAGTTTAATACCAAAAGATGTATTTTTATCATTTTTTTCAGGAGTAAAAGACTTATGTATAAATGTTCTTCCTTTCCATTGACCATCTTTAGAAGCTAAGTTATATTCAAATCCAAATACTCTATTATATTTTTTCTGATTTTCAATAAAATCATAATCTTTTGTGTTTTCTCTATTTATAAAAAAGAAAGAATAATTTGATCTAGCAAAAACCTTATTTCTAAGTGTAAAAAGTGTATTGTTATTTTGTGGAATCCCTTTAGCTCTATCCTCTTCCGTTAAAACATTTAATAATCCTATTCTTAGTTTATCATTTATTTTTCCACTTAATCTCATTCCACTAATTATTCTATTCTCAACAGTATTACCCTCAAAATCTTTAGCAATTCCTATTCTTCTTGAAAAGAAAGGTTCAGCATCTCTTTCTTGACCAAAGTCAGTAAAAAGGTCAGAGTTCTGAGTAAAGAATTGTCTCCTCTCTGGGAGTCTCAATTCAAATTGAGTTAAGTTTACTAATTGATCATCCACCTCAACCTGAGAAAAATCAGGATTAACAGTAAGGTCAACATTAATAGAGTTTCCTATTGGTATTTTGACATCAAGCCCGTAATCTAAATTGTTCAATGTTTTATCTTGAATAAAATTCTTTCCAAGAGATCCATTTATATAAGGTATAAATGAAATTGGTTTTTTTGATTCACCTAGAGGCTTTTCAAAATTAATTTTACCCATAAAAGCTAGGTCTCCAATTCTTTGCTCCTGAGGAGTTTTGGCCCAACTTGAGTGTTCTAATGTTTGTGTATCACTTCTATATATATTGAATCTCCAGCTTTTAGCTCCATTAATAAAATAGAGTTGGTTTAATGGGATTTTAACTTCAGCTATATATGAATCATCATATAATTTTGATTCCACTTCCCAAATTGCATCCCATGATGAATTCGATCCCCCTCCCGCCGGAAGACATAATAGAGGATAACAACATATCTCCTTTTAATCCAAGATGATTAGTTTGAAATTTAAAAGCATTTGAAGCATCATTAAAAGTGTCAAAAATTAATTGTACATAATCTGCACTTCTAGTTTCAAAATCTCTTTCAAGATTATAGACAGTAAACTTTTTTTCTTTAGTGTAAGCTTTAACTAAAAAATATAAATTTTCATTATCAAATAAAGCTTTAAATTCAGTTTGCTTTACAGCTTTTACTGAATCTGTTGGTCTCCATTGCCAGAAATCAGAAGCTACATCAGCATTTTTCCATGCTAAATCTTCTGGAGACCCATCAATATTAATCTTTTCCTCTGTGAACTTTACAGTTATTTCTTGAGAAAAAGTCAAATTTGAATGAACAAAAATCAGGGCTAAAATTATAGGTAGTTTCTTCAAATATTTTTTTTCAATTTAAAATTAATAAAATTATAAGGATTTACTAGATAATAATATATTTGAACTTAAATACATCAAAAAGTTTATGTGGTTAATTTTAACTCTTTTATTGTTCAATATTTATCCTAATGAAGATTGGGGTGCAACAGGCCATAGGGTTATAGCAGAAGTAGCAAATAAATATTTAACAAATAACTCAAACGAAAGAATAATTAAAATTCTTAATGGGGAAACATTAGTTAATGCATCAACTTATGCAGATGATATTAAATCTGATAGTAGATATGATAATTTTTATGATTGGCATTTTTTAAATATGGAATTGGATGATGACTACCAGGATATTATCCCATCAGAGAAAGGAGATGTCTTTATTGCAATTAATAAATGTATAGATGTTTTAGAGAGTGATTCAGCATCAGATTCTGAAAAATCATTTTATCTTAAGTTACTTGTCCATTTTGTTGGAGATCTTCATCAACCTCTTCATATTGGTAGATATGAAGATAGAGGCGCAAACAGGGTATATGTAAAATGGTTTGGAAGAAATTCAAACCTTCACAGAGTCTGGGACTCAGATATGATAAATAGTCATAACATGAGTTATAGTGAATTAGCTGTTAATCTGCCAAATCCAGATTTTTTAGTATTTACAGATGAGGCTAAAGATTTTGAAAGAGCTGATGTTCTAGATTGGGTGAATGAAATACACGTATATACAAATCAAATATATGCAGGTGTATCAGTTGATGATAAATTAGGTTACGAATATCAATATAAAAACTTTGGCACCGTTGAGGAACTATTATTAATTGGAGGAATAAGATTAGCTAAAATCTTAAATTACTTATTTGATTAAATCTATACTCCTATTAATAAACTCTGTTAGTTCTTTTCCCGTAAGAGCATTTTGAGAAAGTTTTGCCAAGTCTACTGACTGCTTTATTAAACTATTTCTCTTTTTTTCTGTTCTTGTATTTAATATTTTACTTACCAATTCATGATTTGTATTAACAATCAAAGAATACATGTCTGGTAAATTACCCATAGCTCCACCTCCACTTTGCTGCATTTCCTTCATTCTTCTCATAAATTCAGGTTGGGCTAGCATAAATGGTAATGATTTGCTATCTAATGGTTCAAGTTGAACTGTATATTTATCATCAGAAACTGCATTTTCAATCATTGGTTTTAGTTTTTCTTTCTCTTCATCTGATAGTTTTGAAACTACCTGATCATCTTTATTAATTAAATTCTCCAAAGTATCAGAATCAACTCTTGAAAACTTAATCTTCTCTTTTTTAGATTCTAGTTTCTGAATTAGATGAGGAATAATAGGAGAATCTAATAGAAGCACTTCATATCCTTTTTCTTTTGCAGATTGAATATAAGTATACTGTTCATCCATATTCTGTGCATAAAGAATAATTAAATTGCCATCCTTATCAGTATGTAATTCTTTAATCTTTTCTTCAAGTTCTTGATAAGTATAATATTTATTGTCAACAGAAGGATAGAGGTTAAATGATTCAGCTTTTTCATAGAATTTATCTTCGGTTAACATCCCATACTCAATAACCACTTTGATATCATTCCACTTACTCTCAAGATTATCTCTTTCATTTTTAAATATAGAGCTTAGTTTATCTGCTACTTTTCTAGTAATATAATTAGTAATTTTTTTCACAGAGGTATCTGACTGAAGATAGCTTCTTGATACATTTAATGGGATGTCAGGGGAATCTATAACTCCTTTTAATAATCCCAGAAACTCAGGAACAATTCCTTCTACATTATCAGTTACGAAAACTTGATTTTGATATAATTGAATCCTGTCCTTTTGGATATTAAGGTCATTCGATATTTTTGGAAAGTAAAGAATACCAGTTAAATTGAAAGGATAATCAACATTAAGATGAATATGAAACAAAGGTTCTTCCATTTGATATGGATAAAGTTCTCTGTAAAATTGATTATAGTCTTCATCTTTTAAATCAGCTGGTGGTCTTGTCCAAGCTGGATTTGGATTATTTATGATATTGTCGACAGTTATTTTCTCTTCTTTATCTCCCTCTTTGGCAGGAATACTTTCTTCCTTGGTTCCAAACTTTATTGGATGGGGCATGAATTTATTATACTTATTAAGAAGTTCTGTTATTTTACTTTCTTCAAGATAATCTTTAGAATCTTTTGAAATGTGAAGAATAATTTCTGTTCCTCTTTCTTTTTTATCTGATTTTTTTAAACTGTATTCTGGAGACCCATCACAAACCCAGTGAGCAGCAGGCTCATCTTTGAAAGATTTTGTAATTATTTCAACTTTATCGGCAACCATAAAAGATGAATAAAAACCAAGTCCAAAATGACCAATTATACCAGTATCCTTAGAACTCTCTTTATATTTTTCTAGAAATTCTTCAGCGCCAGAAAATGCTACATCATTAATATACTTTTTGACTTCTTCCGACGTCATCCCAACTCCATTATCAATTACATGAAGAGTTTTGTTTTTTTTATCAATTTTAACTTCTACTCCTAATTCATTAATTTCTCCTTTAACTTCTCCAATACTTGATAAATGTTGAATTTTAGTAAGGGCATCTGTAGCATTTGATATAATTTCTCTTAGGAAAATCTCTTGATCACTGTACAAGAACTTTTTTATAAGTGGGAATATATTTTCAACTGAAACATTAATTTTTCCTTTAGGCATAATTTCTTTTTACTTTATAATAGCAAAAAAAATACCAATCAATAAATATGACAAATTGACATTATTTTCTAATAATATAAAGGCCAATAAAATTAATTAACCCATTAAATGGCAGAAGTTCATATCCGATTTGATACCCACCAATAAAATTTGAAGGTAAATTTCCTATTATAACAATTATTATAATGTTGATTATAACAACTAGGAAGACCTTATTGTCATCTACTTGATATTTTGTAAAAATACCAAAAGCAAATAGTCCAAGTAATGGTCCGTATGTATATTGTGCTACTGTAAGAAGGCTATCTATGACATTTTTATCTTGAATATATCTAAATATTATTACTACTATTATTAATACAATGCTCATTAAAACATGTATGTTTTTCCTGGTCTTTATGGATTTAGAATCAGTACTGTCTATTTTTAGTATATCTATACAAAAAGATGTAGTTAAAGATGTTAGAGCACTATCAGCACTACTATAAGCTGCAGCGATTAAACCTAATATAAAAGTAATTCCTAAAAATTCTCCTAGCCCTGATTTTAAGGCAATTTCTGGAAATAAAAGATCTGTTCTTGGTAAATTATCAACCAATGGAACTGCTATATTGTTTTCATTTGCATAAATAAAAAGAAGAGCACCTAATATTATAAATAAGAATGTAACCACTGTTAGAATTAAACTAAAAACAATCATATTCTTTCTAGCTTCATGAATATTCTTACATGTTAAGTTTTTTTGCATCATGTCTTGATCTAATCCGGTCATACAAATTGTTATGAATGCACCTCCAATAATTGATTTTAAAAAATAATTTCTTTCTGTAAAGCTTTCAGTTACAAATATCTTATTGAATTCTTTAAAATCAGATGAAGAAATAAATTCAGAAAATGTCCATCCTAAGTCTTTGTTTATATAATAAATTGATAAAATAACAGCTATAATCATCAAAGAGGTTTGAATTGTATCTGTCCACACTATAGTTTTAATACCTCCTCTTCTAGTATATAACCAGATTAATAAAATTGAAATAACGACAGTTATTTCAAAAGGTATTCCAAAATCATCAAAAAGATATTCCTGTAGAACAATTGCTACTAGAAATAATCTAAACGATGCACCGAGTATCCTTGATATTAAAAAAGATATTGACCCAACATAATGAGAGTTTTTCCCAAACCTTGTAAATAAGTATTCATAAATTGATGTTAATCCCAACTTGTAGTATAGGGGTAGAAGTAAATTGGCAACAATTAAGTATCCAATCAAATACCCTATAACTACTTGGAAATATGTAAATTGAGATTCGCCAACCCAACCTGGAACTGATATAAATGTAACACCTGAAAGTGATGCTCCAACCATTCCAAAAGCAACAATAGCCCAATTAGAGCTCTTTTTTGCATTAAAGAAAACTTCATTGTTATCTTCTTTGCCTGTTAAATATGATATAACAGTTAATACTACAAAATAGGAAACAATAGCAATTAAAATAATTTGTGGAGATAACATTTTTATAAATATACAAAAGAACTTACAACGAATATTTCTAAATTTGCTTAATGGAATTTCCGTCTAAACTTCTTGAAAATTTAGTCTATAATATTTCTCAATTATCAGGTATTGGAAAAAGATCTGCATTAAGAATAGCATTAGAAATCTTGAGAAAACCTAAAGAGTTCTCTAGAGATTTATCAGAAAGTATTTTTGATTTCAAGAATGAGATTAAATATTGTATACAATGTCACAATATTTCTGATAAAGACTTATGTGATATTTGCTCAAATAAATCAAGAGATCAATCCATAGTTTGTGTTGTTGAAGATATTAGGGATGTAATTGCAATTGAAAACACAAACCTATACAACGGTCTTTACCATGTTTTAGGTGGGGTAATTTCTCCGATAGAGGGAATTGGTCCTGAGGATTTAAATGTTTTGAGCCTTGAAGAAAAAATTACAGATAAAAAAGTAGATGAAATAATATTTGCCTTAAGTGCAACAATTGAGGCGGATACAACCAGTTTTTATCTATTTAAAATTCTTAAAAAACACAATGTAAAGGTTTCTGTATTAGCAAGAGGTATACCTGTTGGCGATCAGTTAGAATATACTGATGAAGTTACATTAGCAAGAAGTATTCAAAATAGACGTCCATATGAAACTAATCTATCAAACTAATAATGATTTAATATTGTAAATTTGCATCTACTATTGTAATGGGGAAATATCTATTAAAACTTCCAAAAATGGGAGAAAGTATTGCGGAAGCTACTATAACTAAATGGTTAAAAGAGGTTGGAGATACTGTTGATATAGATGAATCATTAGTTGAAATAGCTACCGATAAAGTTGATTCTGATGTACCTTCTGAATTTAAGGGCAAACTTATCAAAAAAAACTTTGAGGTAAATGATGTTGTTAAAGTTGGCGAAGTAATTGCTGAGATTGAAACAGATTTAAATGATGATACTGCGCTAATGTCTGAAAATGAGGATATTGAACTGGTATCTGAAGAAAAGGAAAAAGAATTAATTAATGATAATATAGAGGAAATAAATATTGAAGAAAAAGAAATTACTAGTATTCCTTCAATTGAATTATTAAAAACTGATGAAGATTATTCTGAAAATAATCCTGAAATTGTCAAAAGTGATAAGTTTTTCTCTCCATTAGTTAAAAATATTGCAAAAAAAGAGAATATTACTCAAGAAGATCTTAACTCAATATCTGGTTCAGGAAAGGATGGGAGGGTGACAAAGCAGGATATTCTTAATTATATAGGATCAAAACCAAGTAAATCTTCAGATAGCTTTGTCAGTAATTCAAAACCTTTAGTTGGTGATCAAATAATCGAGTTAGATAGGATGGGTAAAATAATATTTGACCATATGTCAAATAGTAAAAAAATATCTGCACATGTTCAATCATTTGTTGAAGTTGATGTATCTAATCTGTGGGATTGGAGAGATCGATATAAGAAATCATTTCTTGAAAACGAGGGGCAAAAATTAACTTTTACACCTCTCTTTATAAATGCAGTAATTAAGTCACTAAAAGACTATCCTATCATGAATAGTTCTATTGTTGATCAAAAAATTATTATGAAAAGATCAATTAATATTGGAATGGCAACTGCTGTTAAAAATGGTAATTTGATTGTGCCTGTAATAAAAAATGCAGATCATCTTAACCTTAAAGGTTTGACATTAGCTGTAAATGACTTGTCTAACAGAGCTAGATCAAATTCACTGAAACCTGAAGAAGTTTCTGATGGAACATATACTGTAACTAACGTTGGTAATTTTGGCTCAATTATGGGCACTCCAATAATTAATCAACCCCAAGTTGGAATAATTGCTATTGGAGTTATTCGTAAGACACCATCTGTTATTGAAACTAACAAAGGAGATTTTATTGGAATTAGAAAAAAACTTATTTTATCACATACCTATGACCATAGAATTATAAATGGCTCGATAGGAGGAAGCTTTGTTAAAAGAGTTGCTGAATATCTTGAAGAATGGGATATGAACCAAACTATTTAAAATGAGAGTAAAGCTTAATAGACCAATCTGCTTTTTTGATCTAGAAACAACTGGAGCTAAAGTTGGTAAGGATAGAATTGTTGAAATTGCAATTTTAAGAGTTGATATAGATAAAACAGAGTCCCAAAAAGTTTGGAGAATTAATCCAGAGATGGAAATATCTTCTCAAGCAATCCAGGTACATGGAATAACAAATGAGATGATTGAAAATGAGCCAAATTTTGCTTATTATTCAAATGAAATTTATCAATTTATTAAAGGGTGTGATTTGTCTGGTTTTAATGCAATCAAGTTTGATATACCTATACTTGTTGAAGAGTTAATTAGAGCTAAAATTGAATTTGATTTTACTCAAATAAGAATGATTGATAGTCAAGTAATTTATCATAAAAAAGAACCCAGAAATCTTTCTGCTGCTCTTAAGTTTTATTGCAATAAAGAACTGGAAAATGCTCATTCTGCATTGGATGATACAATAGCTACATATGAAGTGTTTAAGGCACAATTAGAAAAATATTCTGATTTGGAACCTGATATGGATTTTTTGAATGAATATTCAAAACGAAACAATAATTTAGACTTTGCAGGTAAAATTAGAATAGATTCTGATAATGATGCAACTTTTGCATTTGGAAAATATACTGGTCAAAAAGTAGTTGATGTTTTTAAGAATGACTTAGGATATTATTCGTGGATAATGAAAGGTGATTTTCCTGAGTATACAAAAAAAATATTTACACAATTAAAACTAAGTTTAATTAACTCTAAATAAGATGAAAATAATCTGTATTGGAAGAAATTATTCTGATCATATCAAAGAGCTATCTAATACAAAACCAACTAATCCAGTTGTGTTTTTAAAACCTGACTCATCAATTATAGCAAAAAATCAGAACTTTATAATTCCTTCATTTTCAAATGAAATTCATCATGAGGTTGAATTAGTTGTTAAGATTAATAAAGTTGGAAAGCATATAGATGAATCTTTCTCAAATAAATATTATGATGAAATTGGTCTTGGAATTGACTTCACTGCAAGAGATATTCAGAATAATTTAAAAGAAAAAGGTCATCCATGGGAGAAATCGAAAGCTTTTGATAATTCATGTTTAGTTGGTGAATTTATGATTAAAGATGAACTAGAAGATCAATTAAATATTGAATTTAGTTTGAAAAAAAATAATGATATAGTTCAATCAGGTAGCTCCTCTCAGATGTTATGGAAAATAGATGAATTGATCTCATATGTTTCACAATATTTTACGCTAAAAATTGGTGATTTAATTTTCACAGGGACCCCTTCAGGGGTTTCAAAAGTAATAAGTGGAGACCTGTTAGAAGGTTATATAAATTCAAATAAAATGTTCTCACTAAAAGTAAAGTAGATATGATAAAAAAGATTTTAGATTATCTTACTACAAATAATAAAACAATCTCTTTTGCTGAAAGTTGTACTGGTGGAAACTTATCTGTTTCAATAACAAAAATTCCTGGAGCTTCGAAAGTCTTTAATGGTTCCATTGTTTCCTACAGTAAATATTCTAAAGAAAAAATTATTGGTATTGAAAAACATGAAATTGATACTTTCTCTACTGTTAGTAAGGAAATAGCAATAAAAATGGCTAAAAAAGTAAAAGAAAAATTTAATTCTGATTATTCTATAGCTGTTACTGGGAATGCAGGACCAGGAACTGATGGCCCAGGATCTTTTGTTGGAGATTGTTTTATTGCAGTATCATCTAAAAGTGAAATATTCTGTGAAAAATATAATTTTGTTAGTTCAAGAGAAGACTTTATAAAAATAGTTACTGACAATTCATTTAAGCTCTTCGTTGATAAAATTATTAACCAATAAATTTATTTTTTTATTAAACTTAAATACGTTAGTTTTGCACGTTACAAAAAATTAGTACGTTATGTCTAAGACTTGCGAAATTACTGGAAAAAAAGTTATGTTTGGAAACAATGTTTCTAAATCATTAAATAGGACAAAAAGAAGATTTGATGTAAATCTTATCAAAAAGAAGTTCTTTATTCCAGATGAAAATAAATGGATTACTCTTAAAGTTTCAGCATCTGCTCTAAAAACAATTAATAAAAAGGGTATCTCAGAAGTCTTAAAACAAGCTAGAAAACAAGGTTTAATTAAGTAAAGATGGCAAAAAAAGGTAATAGAGTTCAAGTAATTTTAGAATGTACTGAGCACAAAGACTCAGGGATGCCAGGTACCTCTAGATATATAACAACTAAAAACAAAAAAAATTCTCCAGATAGACTTGAAATCAAAAAATTCAATTCTATACTTAAGAAGATGACTGTTCACAAAGAAATTAAATAAGATGGCAAAGAAAGCAGTTGCTAGTTTACAAACTGGCTCAAAAAAACTTGCAAAAGCAATAAGAATGATTAAAAAAGATGGCTCAAGTAGCTACTCTTTTGAGGAAAGAATTTTACCACAGGATCTTGTTAATGACTGGTTAGCGGGTAAACCTATTGTTAAAAAAGAAGCTCCTGCTCCGGTACAACCAGTTGCAGAAGTTAAGGCAGAAGAGCCAGCTGCAGAAGTTAAGGCAGAAGAGCCAGCTGCAGAAGTTAAGGCAGAAGAGCCAGCTGCAGAAGTTAAGGCAGAAGAGCCAGCTGCAGAAGTTAAGGCAGAAGAGCCAGCTGCAGAAGAAGTTAAGGCAGAAGAGCCAGCTGCAGAAGAAAAATCTGAATAATTTAGATTCTCTTCTTTATATTAAATCTACTTACCAATACAATATATCTCTTTAAGAGTATACCCTTTAAAATCTTAATTTAAGTATAAGTTACTTTCTGATACAGAATATTACGCTTTAATTAATTCAATGCTCCAATACCTGATTTCCACAATTCATTGTTAAAACTTGGTATATCATTTTCATTGATATTATCAATCTCTTCTTTTAAGGAATCCCATTTTTTATCAAGAGACTCTAAAGATTTTAAAATACCTTCACTAACATTTGGAATATCACCCTTAATTTCATCTAGTATAAATAAATAATCGGCTAGAAATTTATTAGGAAAGTTTTCAACATCATCATAAGCTAATGATTTTCTCTGCATCATCTTTTTATCCCAGCCATCCATTTTATTAAGTAATATCTGACCATTGTTTTTAATTGTCTGATCTTCAATATCACCAAGAATATTTTTTAGCTTATCTACCAATTGTTTATTATTATTGATATAATCTGCCATTACATTAAATTTCTTTTCCATATGACTTGCATACTTATCAAGTTCAGTATAGTCCTTATCAGACACATTAAAATTTGGATTTTTTAAGATTTCAAAGTTTGAAGTATATGATATATCTCCTACCTCAAGTGATATTTTATACTTTCCAGGAATAGCTTTGTGGCCACTAAATCTTCCTTCTATGTATGCATATGGAACTCCAATTAATGATTTATGTCTTGTATTCCAAACAAACCTATTCAAACCACTACTATTTGATAAAACAGGTTCTCTTGAAGGTCCTCCATTATATGTAATAAAGTTTTTGTCAGCTTCACTTTTAATCTCTCTTACCAGATTATCTTTTTCATCATAAATTTTAATTATCACTTTTTTATTCTCATCTTCATCACTTATATTATAATATATTACAACTCCATTTGCAGGGTTAACACCAGTAAACGAAGAGGTTCCATCAGAATTATTTGAATTTAATTGACTATACCAGTTTCCAATTGTTGAATTTTCTGGGTTATATAGTTTTGTTCCACTTTCACTATTTAACTGTCTAATTAATCCCATGTCATCTAAAATCCAAAATGATCTACCTTGAGTTGCAACTATTAAATCGTCATGTTTTATCATTAAATCAGTAATAGCTAAAACAGGCATGTTAAGGTTAAATTTCTCCCAGTTTTTGCCATCATTAAATGAAATATAAACACCTAACTCAGTTCCAGCTAATAATAAACCTTTCACAACACTATCCTCTCTTACAACTCTAGTGTACGCTCCATATGGAATGTTTCCGGTAATTTCTTTCCATGATTCTCCATAATTTGTTGACTTATATAATCCAGGAGATTTATCATTGAATTTATATCTAGTAGTGGCAATATATACTGTCTCTTTATCATGAGGAGATATATCAATTGCATTAATTATTGTTTCAGGTAATCCCTTAGGTGTTATGTTTTTCCATGTTTTACCTCCATCTCTTGTTAAATATACAAGACCATCATCAGATCCAGTATAAATTGTATTAGGCTCGTGTGGAGATTCTACAACATAACTTATTGTTCCATAGTTTTCAGCTCCTACAGCTTCATTAGTATATGGTCCACCTCCATTGCCCTGTTTCTCATCTTCATCCATAGTTAAATCAGGAGACACTACTTCCCAAGATTTACCAAGATCTTTTGTTTTAAATAGATGCTGAGCAGCATGATAAAATGTATTTGACTCATGCTGAGACCAAATTATAGGTGCATTCCAGTTAAATCTATATTTCATATCTCTAGATGCCTTTCCAATATAATTTATTGGCTCAATCATTACTTTCTTTCTAGCCTTTGCTTTTGTATCATAGATATTAACACTTCCAAGGTAACTTCCACCCATTACTATTTGTGGGTCATCAGGATCAAAGGCTAAAAAAGCACTTTCACCACCAGCAGATGACGACCAATCACTTTCAGATATTCCTCCACCTGACCCAATACTAGCTATTTTAACAGTTGAATTATCTTGTTGACCCCCGTATAAATTATATGGGAACATGTTGTCTACATTCACCCTATAAAACTGTGCTGTTGGCATAATATCAATACTAGACCATGAGCTTGCATTATCAAAAGTAATTTCTCCACCTCCATCATCAGAGATAATCATATTTTTTGAATTATCTGGATTTATCCATAAGTCATGATAGTCTCCGTGACCGCTATAAATTCTTTCCCATGTTTTTCCTCCATCAATTGATCTAAAAGCTCTAGCACTCAAAACATATACAGTGTTTTCATCATTGGGATCTGCAAATACCTCTATATAGTACCAAGATCTTGATGTCAATTCAGCATACTTACTTATTCTAGACCAACTTTCTCCAGCATTGTTAGACACAAATAATCCACCTAGTCTTTTATTTGAATCACTTTCAGCTAAAAGATATACTTTGTCTGAGTTAGCTCTTGAAACTGAGATAGCTAATTTTCCTAATTCATTAGGTAAGCCATTTTCAATTTTAAACCAATTTTCACCACCATCTGTTGATTTGTATACTCCACTACCTTCACCTCCAGAAATCACTTTCCAAGGAAGTCTTTGATGTTCCCACATTGTTGCGTAAAGCACCTTTGGGTTATTATAGTCTATAGACAGTTCTGATGCTCCACTTAATTCATTAACAAAAAGAACATTTTTCCAGGACTTACCACCATCCATTGACTTATAAATACCTCTTTCTTTAGTTGGCCCATTAACAGCTCCTTGTGCAGCTACATAAATTATGTTATTATTATCAGGATGAATTATAATTCTTGAAATTTGTTGTGATTTCTCTAAACCCATATGTTCCCAAGTTTTTCCAGCATCTGATGACTTGTATACTCCATCTCCATAGGATGTAGTTACTCCTCTTGGAGAATGCTCACCCATACCAACATAAATTATTCTACTATCACTTTCTGAAACAGCTATAGCTCCAACAGATGAAGTTTTAAAATAGTCATCGGATATATTGAACCACTCACTTCCTGCATTAGTTGTTTTCCATAATCCCCCTCCAGCAGTTCCCATATAATAGGTTAATGGATCATTAATTACACCAACAGATGAAACAGATCTTCCACCTCTAAAAGGTCCTATATTTCTGTATTTAACTTCCTCGAGTTTTTCTTCTATGTTTTGAGAATAAGAAAATGGAATTACAGTTAAAAAGACAAAAAGTATACTTAAATTCTTCATAATATTTATGTTAGTTATCACTAAGTTAAATTAATTTTCAAAAATTCAGATATATTTACAAAAATTAAGTAATGAGAAGTCAAAACATCCAGAAAGACCTAAATCTAATAGGAGATGAACTTATAGAGAAATTTATACTGAAGGACAATAAAACTTCTAAATATGTTAACTCCTTTTTTAGTGATAAAAATATTTTGAGTCATTCTAAAAATAAATCAGATCAGTTTACTGATTATCAAAGAAAAATTTTAATTGAGGAGTTGACTTTACAATACTCTAAAGTAGAAACTTCAAGGCAAACATCTAGTAATATTAAATTACTTTCAAATTCTAAAACACTTACAGTTACAACTGGACATCAACTTAATATATTCTCAGGACCATTAATGGTTATTTATAAAATTGCACAAGTAATATCTAGTAACTAACTACTTAAACTTGAATATTAAAGGATTCAATTATGTTCCTATTTTTTGGATTGCAAGTGAGGATCATGATTTTGAAGAAATTTCAGAGGTTAATCTTAAGAAAAATAAGATTAAGTGGAATATTGACTCCAAAAATATGCCTGTAGGAGAAATAGAATTAAATGACTTTATGGAGGTAGTTGGTGGATATAAAGATTCTATTATTGATTTTGAATTCAAGGGTAAACTAGAAATCTTAATCGATGAAGCGTATAAAAAAGGAGACACTTTATCAGCTGCTACTATTAAGTTTATAAATTCTTTGTTTGCAAAACATGGACTTGTTATTATTGACTCCAACAAAAAAGTTTTTAAGAAATCCTTTATTGATAATTTTAAAAATGAAATTTTAGATTCAAGATGTGAAGTTGATTCAAGTTCTCAAATTTTAAAAATCAAAAAAGATATAAAGTCATTTAAGCCACAAGTAAACCCCTCCGATGTAAATTTTTTTAAGATTACAAGTTTAGGTAGAAAAAGGATTAGAAAGAAAGATAGATTATTTAGAGTTGATGATGAAAATGAATATACATCACTTGATTTAATAAATCAAATAGAAACTAATCCTGAGTTATTTTCACCTAATGTTTTAATGAGGCCCTTATATCAAGAAAAAATCCTTCCTAATGTTTGTTATTTAGGAGGTCCAAATGAATTAAAATATTGGATGCAGTTAAAGCTTTATTTTGAAAACTCTAACGTTCAGTTTCCTATTTTGAAACTTAGAACTTCTGCTTTTATTATAGATGAAAAAACATCTAAAAAATTAAGTAAGTCTGATATTGACATTAAGTATTTTTTCGGAAAACTAGATGATCTTGTAAACCATAAGATAAATAGTACATCCAAATTAAACTTAAGTTTTAATTCTCTGAAAAATAAGTTGACTAATCAATTCAATGAACTTAGAGAAATATCAATAAACATAGACAAATCATTTGTCGGCGCACTTAATGCTCAAGAGAAAAAACAATTAAAGGGTTTAGATGAACTAGAAAAAAAATTAATTAAAGCTGAAAAGAGAAATTATGAAACTCAAATTAATAATGTAAAAAGTATTTTTGAATCACTTCACCCTAATAATATTGATCAAGAGAGGTATTTAAATTTTGGTAATTTTTATTCATACAAGGGTCAAGAATTTATTGATTACATAGTTGATAAAGTACTTATTTCAGATGATAAAATTTTAGTCATTAATCTTGAAGATTAATTTATAGTTGTATTTTTGTCCATGCAAAATAAAGTCTTAATAGTTGATTTTGGTTCCCAGTACACTCAACTGATAGCAAGAAGAATTAGAGAGTTATTCATCTACTGTGAAATCTCTCCTTTCAATAACATACCAAAAGACTTAGATCAATTCAAGGCAGTTGTTTTGTCAGGATCACCATTCTCTGTCAACCAAAAAGACTCACCAATTATTAATCTTGAAAGTATTTTAGGAAAAAAACCTGTACTAGCTATTTGCTATGGAGCTCAATTAATTGCAAAGAGTTTAAATGGAAATGTTGAAAATTCTAATTCACGAGAGTATGGAAGAGCAAAACTTTCTTTTATAGATAGCAACTGTAAATTATTTAAGAATATTAATATTGATAATCAAGTTTGGATGAGTCATGGAGATACAATTACTTCTCTCCCAAATGATTCAAAACTTATTGCAAGCACAGGTTCGGTTGTAAATGCAGCTTATAGCATTGAGTCATTAAGCTTATATGCTTTACAATTTCATCCTGAAGTTTTTCATACTGAAAATGGTTTTAAAATTTTTGAAAACTTTTTTATAAATGAATTAAAGTTTATAAAAGAATGGAATCCCGAATCATTCATTGACAGAACTGTTGATGATTTAAAGAAAAAGCTAATGGATGATAAAGTAATACTTGGTTTGTCAGGAGGGGTAGACTCGAGTGTAGCTGCAGTGTTATTAGATAAAGCAATTGGTAAGAATTTACATTGTGTATTTGTAAATAATGGGCTTTTAAGAAAAAATGAATATGATGAGGTTTTGAGACAATATGTTGGAATGGGTTTAAATGTCAAGGGAGTTGATTCATCTGATTTATTTTTAAATGAATTAAAAGGTATTACTGATCCAGAAAAAAAGAGAAAGACTATAGGTAATATGTTTGTTGAAGTTTTTGAGGAGGAATCAAAAAAAATTGAAAATGCTAAATGGCTAGCTCAAGGAACAATTTATCCAGATATTATAGAATCAATCTCAGTTAAAGGTCCTTCAGCGACAATAAAATCTCATCATAATGTAGGTGGGCTTCCCGAGAAGATGAATCTTAAAGTTGTAGAGCCTTTAAAAATGTTATTCAAAGATGAAGTGAGAAAGATTGGAAAATCTCTTAACATGTCTGAAGACATATTAAACAGACATCCATTTCCTGGACCTGGTCTTGGTATAAGGATTCTTGGAGAAGTTGACTCTGAGAGTGTAAGACTGATTCAAGAAGCTGATAAAATATATATAGACGGACTTAAGAAGTGGAATTTGTATGATAAAATATGGCAGGCAGGGTCCATATTACTTCCGGTTAAAAGTGTTGGAGTTATGGGAGATGAAAGAACATATGAAAGATGTGTTGCTCTTAGAGCAGTAGTATCAACCGATGGGATGACTGCAGACTGGTATGAGTTTCCTAATAATTTTCTAAAAGAAGTTTCCAATAACATTATAAATAAAGTTTCCGGGATTAATAGAGTAGTTTATGACATAAGTTCTAAGCCACCTGCAACTATTGAATGGGAGTAATGACTAATATTATATACTCATTTAAACCAATGTTAACGCCAAAGCAGATGCTGAAAAAAGGTATTTTTGGTGGAACTTATTTTAATCAATTAGTTGATTATAGAAAATTTCCTAAAGACTGGTTTTTAGAATTAGATGATATTTACTTTTTATCTAAAAAGTATGAGAAAGACATTAATTTTTTTAAAATAAAATCTGGTCAATCTCAAGAAGAATGGGAAGCTAAAGGTTGGATCAACAAAGATGATCCTAGAGGTTGGTTTGAGTGGTATTGTAAGTTTTTTACCGGAAGACGTCATCAAGATGATGAAAGACAAATTAAAAGATGGCTCGCATTTTGTGGTCCAAGGGGAAGATTTCGAAATTCTATTTATAATAAAATATTTAAATCAGGATTTGATATTGAAAATTCAAAAAGTATTTCACCTAGAATTCAACAGTCTTTATTACATTGGTCCTATATTGTTAACAATGAGGACTATGAGACATGGAAACTCGAAAAGCAAAAGTAAATGAAGAAGTTCAGTTTATTAGTATTCCTAATGATGTTTCAGACAATATTCTCTCAAAATATTGTTTCTGACACAATTTTTCATGAAGTAAATAGAAAAGAAACACTTTTTTCAATTTCACAAAAATATGATGTCAGTGTAAATGATATTCTAGAGTTTAACCCTAAGCTTAGAAATTCTAGATTAAGAAGAAGATCAACAATTTTAATTCCAGTTTTTAATTCTGTTAAAGAGACTATAACAGTTAATAAGGATTCAATTGAAACTTCTTTATAACATCTCGAAATTAGATTCAATTTATTTTAAAAAAAGAAGAAAAAAGAATCAATTAAATGTTTCAGTTCTTCTCCCTTTCAGATCTGCAACTATTAATTATGATTCAATTAAAGAAGTTGAATCTTTATTTGAAGACAGGAACTTATATACAATTGCATTGGACTTCTATTCTGGCGTTTTATATGCAGTTGAGGATTTAAAAAAATTAAATATTTCAATAAAATTAAATGTTTTCGATACAGAAAATTCCGTAAATAAAATACTTGAAATATCAAATAATACAGAAATTATTAATTCAGATCTGGTTATTGGTCCATTGATTCCCAGAAATTTTGAAACTTTATCAAATCTTGAATTTCTAGAATCAATTCCAAAAGTATTTCCTTTGTCTACAATTCCTATAAAAATAATTAAGGGAGTAGTGTTGGCAGTTACTCCCAGAAATTTATTGAGAGAAACAATGTTAGACTATTTGGATAAAAAAATAGATCGAGATGAAAATATTGTAATTATTGCAGACTCATTAAATGAAGAAATTGATAATAGATTGACTAAAATCTTTCCAAATTCAATAAAAATTAAACCTGAATTTGAGGGCTATATTTTACCTGAGCTCCTTGATTCTCTTTTAGTAGACTCACTTCCTAATAAGGTAATTATTGAATCTGAAATATTTACATTAATTTCTAGCGTGATTTCTCAGCTAAACTCTCAAATTACATCTGAACGGGATGTCAGATTATATACTACCTATAGGGGTAATCAATATGATGATCCAAGTATTAATGTAAAAGATCTAGGTAATCTAGGATTTACTTACACTTCTATTTCGAAAAAGATAAATAATGATTCGATTTCACAATTTGAAAGTAATTATATCAATTTGTTTGGAAGCTTTCCTAATAAAGATGTGATTAGAGGTTATGATGTAGCTAAAGATATTATACTAAGGGTTTTGATTGATAATAATTTAAATAAAACTGTTAAATATGATGAGCAATTATATACTGAATCTAAATTTTCATATAAAATAGATAGTTTAGGTGGATTATATAACTCAGCTATCTATATTCTTAAACATAAAGATTATGATATTGAGGAGATTATTGATCAATAAATTATATTATACTCTAATATTTTGTAAATTTGAGTCCGGAAATACTATTCAATCCGGATGAATAAACCAAAATATATTTTTGTTACTGGTGGTGTTACATCATCTCTTGGAAAAGGGATTATATCTGCCTCATTGGCTCGACTTCTTCAGGCTCAGGGTCTAAATGTTTCAATTCAAAAGTTAGATCCATACATTAACGTAGATCCTGGTACATTAAATCCTTATGAACACGGTGAATGCTATGTTACAGATGACGGAGCTGAAACTGATCTTGATCTTGGTCATTATGAAAGGTTCCTAAGTGTAAATACTTCACAGAGAAACAATATAACAACTGGTAAAATTTATCAAAATGTTATTGAGAAAGAAAGAAAAGGAGAATTTCTTGGTAAAACAGTTCAGGTTATCCCTCATATTACTAATGAAATAAAGGAGAATATTAGAAATCTAAATCATAAAAATAATTTAGATATAATAATAACTGAGATAGGCGGAACAGTAGGGGATATAGAATCCCTTCCATTTTTAGAAGCAGTAAGACAAGTAGTATATGAAGAGGGTCCGGAAAACTCAATGGTAATTCATTTAACATTAATCCCATTTCTAACAGCTACAGGGGAGCTTAAAACTAAACCAACTCAACATTCTGTTAAAACTTTAATGGAACTTGGTTTAAAAGCAGATGTTTTAGTTTGCAGATCTGACAGAGAGTTATCAGATGAAATAAAGAATAAATTAGCCCTTTTTTGTAATGTTAAATTTGACTGTGTGATTCAATCTATTGATGTAGAAACAATCTATGATGTTCCAATAAAAATGATGGAGGAAGGATTAGATAAAGTTACCTTAGAAAAATTAAAAATTAAAGAGACCGAACCTAATCTTGATAAATGGAAGAACTTTTTACATAAACTTAAGAACCCTACACATCAGATTAATATTGGTTTAATTGGAAAATATATTGAACTCAGTGATTCCTATAAGTCAATTTTAGAATCATTAATTCATGCAGGAACTGAAAATGAGGTAAAAGTAAATGTCAAATCAATTCATTCTGAATATATTGATAGAGAAAACATAGGTAAAGACATGAATGATCTTGATGGAATAATAGTTGCACCTGGTTTTGGCCAAAGGGGTTTAGATGGAAAAATACTAGCTGTCGAATATGCCAGAGTTAATAAGGTTCCTTTTCTTGGAATTTGTCTAGGTATGCAGATGGCAGTTATAGAATATGCTAGAAATGTTAAGAAGATGCGATATGCTAATTCTACTGAAATATCTGAAAAGTGTAAAGACCCAGTAATAGATTTGATGACTTCTCAAAAAGAAATCATAAATATGGGGGGGACGATGAGACTTGGGGCATGGGATTGCGAATTATCTAAAAATACAATTGCGCATAAAGTATACAAGAAAAAATTAATTTCAGAGAGACACAGGCACAGATATGAATTCAATAATAAATACTTAAAAAAAATATTTGATGACAAATTTATTATAGCTGGTCTTAATCCTGACACAAAGCTTGTTGAAATAATTGAAAATAGAGACCATCCATGGTTTGTTGGAGTTCAATTTCACCCAGAATATAAGAGTAGTGTGTATAATCCTCATCCAATTTTTGTAAACTTTGTAAAAGCTAGTTTAAAAAAATATTTAAATAAATAATTATGGAAGAAAATAAGTTTGATCCTCTCCAGTTTATTGGTTTTTTGCTTATATCAGCAATCTTAATGTTTTGGTTTTATGATAATCAATCTAGCTATGTAGAAAATCAACAAGATATTGTTGTAGAAAATCCAATAGAAAAATTTGAAGATAATTCCAATACTTTAAATCTTGCCAAGGAAGATTCTAATAAAGTTGAATTGGATAAAAAATTTAAAGAGGAAATAATCACTTTAGAGAACGATAAAATTTTATTTGAGATAAGTACAAGTGGAGCAGATATTAATAAACTATTACTTAAAGATTTTAGTAATTATAATGATCAACCTTTATTCCTAGTTAATGATAATAAATCAATTTTTAGTTATAATATTCCAATAGGTAGAAACTCAATAATTAACTCAAGAGATTTAAACTACTCTGCAGAGATAATTAAAGACAAATCTATACTTAAGTTAACTGCTGTAATTGATTCGCAGAGGTCCTTGGAATTAACTTATTCTTTAGAAGAAAATTCAAGTATTCTTGATTTTGATTTAAGATTAAATGATTCTGACAGGAACTCAACCTATGATCAACTTGAATTGGTTTGGGGGAAAGACTCTTTCAGGAATTCTAAGAGTATAGATTATGAGAATAGATATACTGCACTTTCATATGGTTTTGAAGATGAAAAAGATTCATGGTTATCTGTTGCAGGAACATCTAATAAAAATATTAATAACGTTAACTGGATTTCATTTAGAGAACATTTCTTTAGTTCTATTCTTATATTGAACAATGAAACAAATAATGTAGAAATTAGCTCTGAAGACTTAGCTAGTAACGAAACATTAGATAATGAATTTACAAAGAGGTTTAAAGCTAATATCCCATTAAGTCTTGATTCTGACAATGACCTTAGCTTTAAAATGTATTTTGGGCCTACAGATTATGAGACACTAAAAGAATATAACCTAAGCCTTGAAAATTCTGTTGATATGGGTTGGGGAATTTTTGGTTGGTTAAATAGATTCATATTTTTTCCTTTATTTTCATTTTTAACAACTTACTTCTCTTATGGTATTTCTATTATTTTAATGACAATAATTGTTAAAGTTTCAATTTCACCACTTACATATAAGTCATACTTATCTCAAATAAAAATGAAAATTTTAAAACCTGAGTTAGAGGTAATTAATGAAAAATTTAAGGATGATGCAATGAAGAAGCAACAGGAAACAATGAAGCTTTATACTAAGTCTGGAGCTAACCCTATGTCTGGATGTCTTCCAGCATTCTTGCAAATGCCAATATTTTTTGCTCTTTTTGTTTTTTTTCCTGCCGCATTTAGTTTGAGGCAAAAAAGTTTTTTATGGGCAGATGATTTATCTTCTTATGATTCAATTCTTGATTTAGGATTTTATATACCTCTATATGGAGATCATATAAGTCTTTTTCCAATTTTAGCATCAATATCGATCTTTTTCTATACTAAGATGACTACTGGTCAACAGATGATGCCTGCTTCTCAAACTGGTGGAGTTAATATGAAAGTGATAATGTATTTAATGCCATTAATGATGTTATTCTTCTTTAATAATTATGCTAGTGGATTAAGTTTATATTATTTCATTTCAAATCTTCTAACCATTATACTAATGTTAATTATTAAAAATTTTATTATTGATGATAATAAGATATTGTCACAAATTGAGGAAAATAAAAAGAAGCCTGTTAAAGTGGGTGGTTTCAGAGCTAGACTTCAAAAAGCTCTAGAAGAGGCAGAAAAACAAAAGAAAAGTAGAGGTAAGTAATCCCATGAAAAAAAATAAAGTTGTTGTTGCCTTATCTGGAGGTGTTGACTCTAGTGTAGCTGCCTATTTGCTAAAAGAACAAGGCTATGAATTAATTGGTCTATTTATGAAAAATTGGCATGATGAAAATGTAACAATTTCAGATGAATGTCCATGGCTAGAAGATAGTAATGATGCAATGTTAGTTGCAGAAAAACTTAAAATTCCTTTTCAAACTGTCGACTTAAGTAAAGAATACAAAGAAAAAATAATTGATTATATGTTTGATGAGTATTCAAAAGGAAACACTCCTAACCCTGATATTTTATGTAATAGGGAAATAAAATTTGATGTATTCATGGACATTGCACTTTCTTTGGGGGCTGATTATGTAGCAACAGGACATTACAGTAACATTACAACAAATAATACAGATGTTAACAACATTAAATACGAATTACACTCTGGACTTGATGAAACAAAAGACCAATCTTATTTTTTATGTCAATTAAACCAAAAACATTTAAACAAGATAATATTTCCAATAGGTAACTTAAAAAAGACTGAAGTTAGAGAAATTGCAAAAATAAATAATCTAGTTACAGCTGATAAAAAAGATTCACAAGGACTTTGTTTTGTTGGAAAAGTTAGCCTCCCAGATTTTCTTCAACAAAAATTAAAGAAAAAAACAGGAAATGTAATAGAAATATCTTCCAAGTCTAAATTGTATACTAACGATATTAATTTGTTAGATGATCATGAAAGAATTCTTAGCCTATCAAAACAAATTAATTATTCAAATTTAGATGGTAACATTATTGGAGAACATGAAGGTGCCCATTATTTTACCATCGGTCAGAGAAAAGGTTTAGCAATTGGTGGATATAATCAGCCTCTCTTTATAATAGGTACAAACACTTCGACTAATGAAATATTTGTTGGTGAGGGTAAGAACCATCCTGGACTATTAAAAAAGGCTTTAAAGGTAAAGTTCTCAGAAATTAACTGGGTTAATGACCGTTTTAACTATCTCAATTCAAAGAACTTACAACTCAAGGCAAAAATTAGATATAGACAAAAGCTTCAAAAAATATCTATTCATAAATATCTAGATTTTTTATATGTTGAATTTGAAGAATATCAATCAGCTATATCTCCTGGTCAATTCGTTGCTATATATGATAATACACAATTAATTGCCTCAGGTGTAATTTGTTAAAATTCATAATTGTTTTTTTTTAAAAAAAACATGCACTATTGCATACAATAACCAAAAAAATATTTTAAATTTGCACGCTTAAATAGTGATTTTAAAAATTATTGTATGCCAACAATATCGCAATTAGTAAGAAAAGGAAGGACATCTTCAACCAAGAAGAGTAAGTCTGTAGCCCTCAATAAATCTCCTCAAAAAAGAGGTGTTTGTACAAGGGTTTATACAACTACTCCAAAGAAGCCAAATTCTGCGATGAGAAAAGTTGCAAGAGTAAGACTTACTAATGGTAAAGAAGTGAATGCATATATTCCTGGAGAGGGACATAACCTTCAAGAACACTCTATTGTTCTTGTTCGTGGAGGTAAAGTTAAGGATTGTCCAGGTGTTAGGTACCATATTGTTAGAGGAGCGCTTGATACAGCAGGTGTAGAAGGGAGACTTCAAAGAAGGTCCAAATATGGAGGAAAAAAACCAAAAAAATAATCCCTAAATGAGAAAGAAACAATCTAAAAAAAGAGCTCTAATACCTGATCCTAGATTTAATGATCAGCTAGTAACTAGATTTGTTAATAATCTTATGCTACAAGGTAAAAAGTCAACTGCTTACAAGGTCTTTTATGATGCTATTGACATAGTTGAAAGTAAAAAAGGTGAAGAAGACAAGGAATCACTTGAACTATGGAAAGATGCTCTTTCAAATGTTATGCCTCATGTTGAGGTTAGAAGTAGAAGAGTAGGAGGTGCAACTTTTCAAATTCCCCAACCTATAAGACCAGATAGAAAAATTTCAACAGCTATGAAATGGTTAATAACTGCTTCAAGAAAAAGAAATGAAAAATCAATGGCTTCTAAGCTTGCTCAAGAGATTTTAGCTGCTGCTAAGGAAGAGGGAGCTGCTGTAAAGAAAAGAGTTGATACTCACAAAATGGCTGAAGCTAATAAAGCCTTTTCACATTTTAGATTTTAATATTAAAGTATGTCAAGAGATTTAAAATTTACAAGAAATATTGGTATAGCTGCTCACATTGACGCCGGTAAAACTACTACTACAGAAAGAGTTTTATTTTACACTGGTGTTAGTCATAAGATTGGTGAAGTTCATGATGGCGCTGCAACTATGGATTGGATGGAGCAAGAGCAAGAAAGAGGAATTACTATTACATCTGCAGCAACAACTTGTAATTGGAATTTTCCAACTGAGCAAGGAGAAGTAATTGATGAAACAAAATCTTATCACTTTAATATAATTGATACTCCTGGTCACGTAGATTTTACTGTTGAAGTAAATAGATCCTTAAGAGTTCTTGATGGTCTTGTATTTTTATTTTCTGCAGTTGATGGAGTTGAACCTCAGTCTGAAACTAACTGGAGACTTGCCGATAACTATAAAGTTCCAAGAATTGGTTTTGTAAATAAAATGGATAGACAGGGCTCTGATTTCCTTGGGGTATGTAAACAAGTTATTGAAAAACTAGGATCTAAGGCAGTACCAATTGTATTGAATATTGGAGACGAAGAAGACTTTAAAGGTATTGTAGATCTTGTAAAAAATCAAGCTATCGTTTGGCATGAAGATAATTTTGGTTCAACATTTGATGTTGTTGATATCCCAGATGATTTAAAGGAGGAGTCTCAAAGACTAAGAGGAGAATTAATTGAAGCTGTTGCTGAATATGATGAAAATCTTCTAGAAAAGTACTTTGAAGATCCTGATTCTATTACTGAGGACGAAGTTCATAATGCACTTAGGGCTGCTACACAGGAAATTAGTATTATTCCTATGGTTTGTGGTTCTGCATTTAAAAACAAAGGTGTTCAATTTTTACTAGATGCTGTTTGTAGATATTTGCCTTCACCTGTAGATAAAGATGCTATAATAGGAACAAACCCTGATTCTGAAGAAGAAATTTCCAGGCTTCCTAAGGTTTCAGAGCCTTTTTCTGCTTTAGCATTTAAAATTGCTACTGACCCTTATGTCGGAAGATTAGCATTCTTTAGAGTTTATTCAGGTAGACTTGATGCTGGTTCATATATTTTAAATAATAGATCAGAAAATAAAGAAAGAATTTCTAGAATTTATCAAATGCATTCAAACAAACAAAATGCTATTGATTATATAGAAGCTGGAGATATTGGAGCTGCTGTTGGTTTTAAAGATATTAAAACAGGTGATACCTTATCAGCAGAAAAACATCCTATAGTTCTAGAAAGCATGAACTTTCCTGATCCAGTTATTGGTGTAGCAGTTGAACCAAAAACTAAAGCTGATGTTGATAAGCTAGGAATGGCTCTCGGAAAATTAGCTGAGGAAGATCCAACTTTCCAAGTGAAAACTGATGAGGCATCTGGTCAAACTATTATTTCTGGTATGGGTGAACTTCATCTAGATATTCTAGTTGATAGACTTAGAAGAGAATTTAAAGTAGAAGTTAATCAAGGTCAACCTCAGGTTGAATACAAAGAATCTTTAACTCAGTCTGCAGATCACAGGGAGACATATAAGAAACAAACTGGTGGTCGAGGTAAGTTTGCAGATATTGTTTTTACTATTGAACCTGGAGAAAAAGGAAAACCTGGTCTTGAATTTATTAATAAAATTAAAGGGGGTAATATTCCTAGAGAATTTATTCCTTCTGTTGAAAAAGGTTTTAAAGATTCTATGAAGAATGGACCACTTGCTGGTTTCGAAGTAGATTCAATGAAAGTTACACTTAAGGATGGTTCATTCCACCCAGTTGATTCCGATTCTTTATCTTTTGAACTAGCTGCAAAACTTGCTTTTAAAACTTCTGCAAAGGCTGCGAAAGCGGTTATTATGGAACCTATAATGAAGCTTGAAGTTATCACTCCTGAAGAAAATATGGGTGATATAGTTGGAGATTTAAATAGAAGAAGAGGTCAAGTTAGTGCAATGGATGATAGAGCTGGTGCTAAAGTTGTAAAAGGTGAAGTTCCACTATCTGAAATGTTTGGATATGTTACATCATTAAGAACTTTATCATCTGGAAGAGCAACATCAACGATGGAATTTTCTCATTATGATCAAACTCCATCAAATATCTCAGAAACTGTTATTTCTGAAGTAAGAGGAAATACAACAGATTAAACGTATAGATATGAGTCAAAAAATTAGAATAAAATTAAAATCTTATGATTACAATCTGGTTGACAAGTCAGCTGATAAGATTGTTAAAACTGTAAAGAATACAGGAGCTATAGTTACTGGTCCTATACCTTTACCTACTCATAAAAAGATTTTTACTGTTCTGAGGTCTCCTCATGTAAATAAAAAATCAAGAGAACAATTTAAGTTATGTTCTTACAAAAGACTGTTGGATATTTATAGTTCATCTTCTAAAACTGTAGATGCACTTATGAAGTTAGAATTACCTAGTGGAGTTGAAGTAGAAATTAAAGTATAATAATTATGTCTGGTATTATTGGAAAAAAAATTGGGATGACAAGTATATACGATGAGAATGGTAAAAACATTCCCTGTACAATACTTCAAGCAGGTCCTTGCACTATTATTCAGGTTAAAACTGAAGATAAAGATGGTTATTCTTCTTTTCAACTTGGTTTTGATGAGAAAACAAAGAACACAACAAAAGCATATGAAGGTCAATTCAAGAAAAGTAAGTCAAATCCAATGAGTAAATTGGTTGAGTTCAAAGGATTTGAAGGTGATCTTAAATTAGGAGATAAAATAACTGTAGATCACTTTTTGGAAGGTGAATTTGTTGATATATCTGGTATATCCAAAGGAAAGGGTTTTCAGGGTGTAGTAAAAAGACATGGGTTTAGAGGAGTTGGTGATAGTACACATGGTCAACATAACAGATTAAGAGCTCCAGGTTCGATAGGTGCTGGTTCTTCTCCTTCAAGAGTATTTAAGGGTATGAGAATGGCAGGTCAAACTGGTAATTCAAAAGTATCGGTACTTAATTTAAAGGTTGTCAAGGTGATGTCAGAAGATAATATTTTAATTGTAAAGGGAAGTGTTCCTGGTCACATTAACTCATATATAATTGTTCGAAAGTAATGGAACTTATAGTACATAACATAAAAGGTAAAGAGACTGATAAAAAAGTCAAGTTAGACAAATCGGTATTTGGTATTGAACCAAACGACCATGCTATTTACCTTGATGTAAAGCAATATCTTGCTAATAATAGAAAAGGTCTTCACAAAGCTAAAGAAAGAGGTGAAATCGTTGGTAGCACAAGGAAGATTAAAAAACAAAAAGGAACAGGTACAGCTAGAGCTGGAAGTATTAAAAACCCATTATTTAGAGGTGGTGGTAGAGTTTTTGGTCCTAGACCTAGGTCTTATGATCAAAAAATTAACAAGAAGGTAAAATTATTAGCTAGAAAATCTGCTCTTGCCTATAAGGTTAAAAACAAAGAAATATTAATATTAGAGGACTTTAATCTATCAAATCCAAATACATCTGACTATTTAAATATTATCAAATCTTTTGGACTAGAAGCAAAGAAGACTTTAGTAGTTACAAGTGAAATAAATAACAATATTTATTTATCTTCACGAAATTTAAAAAATTCTAAAGTTGTTATTAACTCAGAATTAAACACTT
Source organism: Candidatus Marisimplicoccus framensis (assembly GCA_905182065.1). Taxonomy (GTDB): domain Bacteria; phylum Bacteroidota; class Bacteroidia; order Flavobacteriales; family Flavobacteriaceae; genus Marisimplicoccus; species Marisimplicoccus framensis. The sequence goes on along the minus strand of CAJIZN010000001.1, from coordinate 50,762 downwards.
ATGAAATTACAGATGCAAACAAAATCTTAATTTTAGAAAGTGCGGTTGAAGGAATTGAATCAACCTTGAAATAAATTTATTATGGACATACTTATAAAACCAATATTAACTGAAAAAGCAACTAACGAAAGTGAATTAAGAAATTCATATACTTTCATAGTTTCTAAAACTGCAAACAAGGTTGAGATAAAAAAGGCAGTTGAATCTTCTTACGGAGTTTCAGTTGTTAAAGTAAGAACCATGATTTATGGAGCAGAATCAAGAACAAGATTTACAAAAAAAGGAGTTCAGGCTAGTAAAAAAGGTTCTTATAAAAAAGCAATCGTTAAAATTTCAGAAGGAGACAGAATTGACTTCTTTGCAAATCTATAATTATGCCAGTAAGAAAACTTAAACCAGTTACACCATCACAGAGACACAGAGTTGTCAATGGTTTTGATGCTATCACAACTGATAAGCCTGAAAAATCATTGCTTACAACTAAGAAAAGTACTGGTGGTAGAAATAACCATGGTAAAATGACTAGTAAGTATAGAGGTGGTGGTCACAAAAAAAGATATAGAATAATTGATTTTAAAAGAGACAAGTTTGATGTTAGCGGTGAGGTTAAATCAGTAGAATACGATCCTAATAGATCTGCATTCATATCTCTTATAGAGTATAAAGATGGTGAAAAGAGATACATGGTTGCTTTAAGTGGCTTAAAAGTAGGGCAGAGTGTTATATCAGGTGACTCTGCAGCTCCAGAAATTGGAAATGCAATGCCTATTGATAAAATTCCTTTAGGGACTATTATTTCATGTATAGAGTTAAACCCAGGAAAAGGTGCTAGTATCTCGAGAAGTGCTGGTTCTTTTGCTCAGCTAATGGCTAAAGATGGTAAATACTGTACAGTAAAACTTCCTTCAGGTGAAACGAGAATGATACTTAACACTTGTTATGCTACTATTGGTGCAGTATCCAATTCAGATAATCAACTTATCTCATCAGGTAAGGCTGGAAGAAAAAGATGGTTAGGAAGAAGACCTAGAACTAGACCAGTAGCAATGAACCCTGTTGATCATCCAATGGGAGGTGGTGAAGGTAAAGCTTCAGGTGGTCATCCTAGATCAAAAAAAGGTATACCTGCTAAAGGTTTTAGAACAAGATCAAAAAAGAAGTCTTCTTCTAAATTTATAATTGAAAGAAGAAATAAATAATATAGTATGTCAAGATCATTAAAAAAAGGACCATTTGTTCACTTAAGCCTTCTAAAAAAGGTTAATAAAAATATTGAAGACAAGAAGAAAGCCGTTATTAAAACATGGTCTAGATCTTCAATGATCATTCCTGATTTTGTTGGTCAAACAATTGCTGTACATAATGGGAAACAATTTATTCCAGTTTACATAACTGAAAACATGGTCGGTCATAAGCTTGGAGAGTTTTCTCCAACTAGATCATTTAGAGGTCATACTGGAAACAAAAGATAAATAATATTGATTAATTAAATGGGATTAAGAAAAAGAAATAGCGCTGATAAAATTAAAGAAGCAAAGAAAGATCTAGCTTTTGCTAAGCTTAATAATTGTCCAACTTCACCAAGAAAAATGCGTCTAGTTGCTGATCAAATTAGAGGTGTAGACATATCTAATGCATTATCTATACTTAAGTTTAGTCCAAAAGAGGCTTCAAAAAGATTAGAAACACTTCTAATCTCAGCTATAGCTAACTGGCAGTCTAAGAATGAAAATTCTAATGTTGATGCAGCTCAGCTCTTTGTTAAAGAAATAACAGTTGATGGGGGTAGTATGTTAAAGAGAATAAGAACAGCTCCTCAAGGTAGGGCTCATAGAATTAGAAAGAGATCTAATCATGTAACATTAGTACTTTCTTCAAAAACAATTAATTAAATGGGACAAAAGACAAATCCAATAGGAAATAGATTAGGAATTATTAGAGGCTGGGACTCTAACTGGTGGGGTGGTAGAGACTATGGTGATAAAATAGCAGAGGATGATAAGATCAGAAAATATATTATGGCTAGACTTTCTCGTGCCAGTGTTTCTAATGTTATAATTGAAAGAACCCTTAAACTAATTGTTATAACTATAAGAACTGCAAGACCAGGAATTATAATTGGTAAGGCTGGTTCAGAAGTTGATAAATTAAAAGAAGAACTAAAGAAAATAACAGCTAAAGATGTTCAGCTTAACATTTTTGAAATCAAACGTCCTGAATTAGATGCATTTCTTGTTGGAAGTAGTATTGCAAGACAAATTGAGAATAGAATTTCTTTTAGAAGAGCAATAAAAATGTCAATCGCAGCTGCAATGAGAATGAATGCTGAAGGGATTAAGATTCAAATATCTGGAAGATTAAATGGTGCTGAAATGGCTAGGTCTGAATCTTACAAAGACGGTAGGATTCCTTTATCAACATTTAGAGCTGATATTGATTATGCTCTTGTTGAGGCACATACTACCTATGGAAGACTCGGAATAAAAGTTTGGATTATGAAAGGTGAAGTATATGGTAAAAGAGAATTATCTCCTTTGACTGGTATGAAAAAATCTTCTAATAATTCAAAAAAGAATAATAGACCAAGAGATAGAAAAAATTAATTAGATATGTTACAGCCTAAAAGGACAAAATATAGAAAAGCACAGAAGGGTAAAATGAAGGGTTTATCTCAAAGAGGACATAGACTATCTAATGGTATGTTTGGAATTAAATCTTTAGAATCTAAATTTCTTACATCAAGACAAATTGAAGCTGCAAGGATAGCAGCTACTAGATATATGAAGAGAGAAGGACAGCTTTGGATAAAAATATTTCCGGATAAACCTATTACTAAAAAACCACTAGAAGTAAGAATGGGTAAAGGTAAGGGTGCCCCTGAGTATTTTGTTGCAGTTGTTAAACCAGGTAGGGTTCTTTTTGAAGTATCAGGAGTGCCACTAGCAGTTGCAAAAGAAGCACTTAGATTAGCTGCTCAAAAATTACCAGTAACAACTAAGTTTATTATTGCAAGAGATTTTAAAGGATATTATGAAAATTAGTGAAATAAGAAATATGTCAACGGATGAGTTAAATGAAAAATTAACTGATACTTCTAAGAAGCTATCTCAGTTAAGGTTTAATAACTCTGTTCAAACAATTGAAAACCCTCTTGAAATTAAAATTTTAAGAAGACAGCTTGCTAAGCTAAAAACAGTTTTAAACCAAAAAAAACAAGATTAAATGACAACTAGAAGTCTAAGAAAAGAGAGAATAGGGATAGTATCCTCTGACAAAATGGAAAAATCTGTTGTGGTTTCAGAGGTTAAAAAGGTAAAACACCCTGTTTATGGAAAATTTGTTTTAAAGACAAAAAAATATGTTGCTCATGATGAAAAGAATGATTGTAATGAGGGGGATACTGTAAGAATTATGGAGACAAGACCTATGAGTAAAACAAAAAAGTGGAGAATTATAGAAATAATAGAAAGAGCAAAATAAAATGGTACAACAAGAATCAAGACTTAAGGTAGCAGATAATACTGGAGCAAAAGAAGTTCTTACTATACGTGTATTGGGTGGAACTAAAAGAAGATATGCAAGAATTGGTGATAAGATTGTTGTTACAGTTAAAGATGCAACACCTAATGGAACAGTTAAGAAAGGTCAAGTTTCAATAGCTGTTGTAGTAAGGACAAAAAAAGAAGTTAGAAGAAATGATGGATCATACATTAGATTTGATGAGAATGCTTGTGTACTTCTTGCTCAAACTGGTGAAATGAGAGGTACCAGAGTTTTTGGTCCAGTAGCAAGAGAATTAAGGGATAAACAATTTATGAAAATAGTTTCTCTCGCACCTGAAGTTTTATAATAGATATATGAATAAGATAAAAATTAAAAAAGGAGATCAAGTAATAGTTATAGCTGGAGCATATAAAGGAACTAAGGGTTCTGTTTTGAAGGTATTGTATACTAAAAATAAAGCTCTAGTTGAAGGTGTTAATACTGTAAAAAGACATACGAAACCTAATTCTGAGAATCCTAAGGGTGGTATCATCGAGAAACTGCTACCTATCAATATTTCTAATATATCATTAATGACAAAAGACGGTGAGAAAACTAGAATTGGTTATAAAAATGAGGATGGAAAAAAAGTACGTATATCTACTAAATCTAAAGAAACTATTTAATTATGTCTAATACACCAAGACTTAAAGAAGAATATTCGAATAAGATTGTTAAGGAGCTTAAAGATAAGCTGGACTTAACAAATATAATGCAGGTACCTTCATTGGAAAAAATTATTATTTCAAGAGGTGTTGGAGCTGCTGTAAGTGATAAAAAACTAATTGATCATGCTGTTGAAGAACTAACTCTAATTTCTGGTCAAAAAGCGATTGCTACATTATCTAAAAAGGATGTTGCATCATTCAAACTTCGAAAAGGTACACCTATTGGAGCTAAAGTTACTTTGAGAGGAGATAGAATGTATGAGTTTCTTGATAGACTTATAACAATAGCATTACCAAGAGTTAGAGACTTCCAAGGTATTAAAGCCGATGGTTTTGATGGTAGAGGAAATTATAACCTCGGAATTAAGGAGCAAATTATCTTTCCTGAGATTAACATAGATAAAGTAAATAAAATTTCTGGTATGGATATAACATTCGTAACTAATACAAATTCTAATAAAGAGGCAAAAGCATTATTAACAGACTTAGGATTACCTTTTAAAAAATAATATTATGGCAAAAGAATCAATGAAAGCTAGGGAAAGAAAAAGAGAAAGAATAGTTGCAAAATATGCAGCTAAAAGAAAGTCTTTGAAAGAAGCTAATGATTATGTAGGTCTACAGAAACTCCCTAAAAATGCATCACCTGTTAGGCTTCATAACAGATGTAAGTTAACAGGAAGGCCTAAGGGTTATATAAGACAATTTGGACTTTCTAGAGTAATGTTTAGAGAAATGGCTAATAAAGGTTTAATCCCAGGTGTAACAAAAGCGAGTTGGTAAATTAAAGATTATGTATACAGATACTATTGCAGATTATTTAACTAGAGTGAGAAATGCTAGCATGGCTGGTCATAAAGTTGTTGATATACCCTCTTCTAACATAAAGAAGGATATAACAAAAATTCTTTTTGATCAAGGCTACATTTTAAGCTATAAATTTGAAGATACAGATAACAATCAAGGTAATATTAAAATTGCTTTGAAATATGAATCAGTATCTAAACAACCTGTTATAAAGGAGATTCAAAGGATAAGCAAACCTGGTCTTAGAAAATATTCTAATTCTACAGAATTTCCTAGAATTTTAAATGGCTTAGGTATTTCAATAATATCTACTTCAAAAGGTGTAATGACAGGTAAGCAAGCAGCAAGCCAGAATATTGGTGGTGAATTAATTTGTTATGTTTTTTAAAAAAATATTATGTCAAGAATAGGTAACAATCCGATAAGTATCCCAGAAGGCGTTTCAGTTAACGTTAACACTGGCGTAATTTCCGTTAAAGGTAAGAATGGTGAAATGAATCAAAGTTTTAATGGTGTAAGTTTTGATATATCTGAAGACACAATTATAGTAAAAAGGAATTCCGAATCTAAAGATCACAAATCTAAACATGGATTATACAGAGCACTAGTTTCTAATATGATTACAGGTGTTACAAATGGATTTACATTAGAACTAGAATTAGTTGGAGTTGGTTACAGAGCCAATGCTTCTGGTCAAAAACTTGATTTATCTCTAGGTTTCTCCCATACTATTGTCTTAAACATCGCTCCTGAGGTAAAAGTTGAAACTATCAATGAAAAGGGTAAGAATCCAATTATTAAATTATCATCATCAGACAAACAACTAGTTGGTCATGTTGCAGCTAAAATAAGATCATTTAGAAAACCTGAGCCATATAAAGGAAAAGGAATAAAATTTGTAGGTGAACAGATAAGAAGAAAAGCAGGTAAATCAGCATAATATGACAAATACTAAAACATATAGAAGAACTAGAATTAGAAAAAGAATTAAGAAGGTAATTTCCGGTACACCAGATTATCCTAGGCTTTCAGTTTTTAGAAGTAACAAGGAGATCTATTGTCAGGTAATTGATGATGTCAACGGAAAAACACTTCTTCAAACCTCTTCAAGAGATAAGGTAATCACAGACCTTAAATTAAAGAGTAATATTGAAGTTTCTTTTAATGTAGGTAAGTCAGTTGCTGAACATGCTCTAAAAAAAGGTATTGAAAAAATAAAATTTGATAGAGGTGGATATCTTTATCATGGAAGAGTTAAATCTCTAGCTGAAGGAGCAAGAGAAGGTGGACTTAAATTTTAAATATGTATAAAAATTATAAAAATATTGAACTTGTTAAACCAGTTGGTTTAGATCTTAAAGATAAACTAGTTGGTATTCAAAGAGTAACTAAAGTAACTAAGGGTGGTAGAGCATTTGGTTTTTCTGCTATAGTTATAGTTGGAGATGAGAATGGTGTTGTTGGTCATGGTTTAGGAAAAGCTAAAGAAGTTACAACTGCAATTCAAAAAGCTGTTGAAGATGCAAAGAAAAACTTAGTTAGAATACCTATTGAAAATGGCACGGTTCCTCATGAACAAAAAGGAAAATTTGGTGGATCAAGAGTTTTTATGAAACCTGCTACTCCTGGTACTGGAGTTATTGCAGGAGGTGCAGTTAGAACAGTTTTAGATGCTGTTGGTATTCAAAATGTACTTTCAAAATCTCAAGGATCATCAAACCCTCATAATGTAGTTAAAGCTACATTTGATGCATTATTAAACTTAAGAAGTCCTTTAACGATCTCAAGACAAAGAGGAATTTCTTTAGATAAAGTTTTTAAAGGATGAGCAAAAAAATAAGAATAAAACAGGTAAGAAGTACAATTAAAAGGCTAGAGTCTCAAAAGAGAACATTAATAGCTCTAGGTTTAAGAAAAATTGGAATGGAAGTTGAACATGAACTTACTTCGTCAATTAAAGGTATGGTTGATAAAGTAAGCCATCTAGTTGAAGTAAATTCTGTAAAATAATAGAATTATGAGTTTAAACAATTTAAAACCAGCAAAAGGATCAAATAAAACTAGTGGTAAAAGACTTGGAAGAGGTCAAGGCTCTGGAAAGGGTGGTACATCTGCTAGAGGTCATAATGGAGCACAGTCAAGATCTGGTTATTCAAGGAAAATTGGTTTTGAGGGTGGTCAAATGCCACTTCAAAGAAGAATTCCAAAATTTGGTTTTAAAAACATAAATAGGGTTGAGTATAACACCATCAATATAGATGATATTCAAACTCTAATTGATGATAAAAAGATAAAGAAAGAATTAACCATCGATAAAATGATAGAGTTAAGGCTTATAAAAAAAGGAGATCTTGTAAAAATATTAGGAAGAGGGAAAATTGATGCTCCAATTATTATATCAGCTCATAAGTTTTCTGCTTCTGCGGAAAAACTAATAGAAAAAGCCGGTGGTAAGATCACTATTATATAACAATGAATAAGTTAGTAGAAATAATAAAAAGTATATACAATATAAAAGAGTTGAGGGATAGAATCCTTTTTACTCTCGGTCTTTTATTGATCTACAGACTTGGTGCCCAAGTAGTTCTTCCTGGTGTTGATTCACTTGCACTTTCTGATCTTTCTTCTAGATCTGAAGGAGGTGGACTATTAGGAATTCTTAATGCTTTTACTGGTGGGGCATTTGCTAATGCTTCAATTTTTGCCCTTAGGAATTATGCCATACATATCTGCATCAATTGTTGTTCAGCTTATGGGAGTAGCTCTTCCGTATCTTCAAAAACTTCAAAAAGAAGGTGAAAGTGGTAGAAAAAAAATTACTCAGATTACTAGATGGCTAACGATTTTTATTTGTACGGTTCAAGCCCCTGCATATCTCTATGGTTTGAGTGCATTAGGTGTTCCTGACAGTGCTTTTATATTTGGAAGAACTCCAATGTTCATCTTTACATCTATTATAATTCTAGTAACAGGTTGTATTTTTGCAATGTGGTTAGGAGAAAAAATTACGGATAGAGGAATAGGTAATGGTATTTCCCTCCTTATCACTGTAGGAATAGTAGCGACTTTACCTCTCTCATTTACTCAAAATTTGATATCTAGAATATCTGAAAGTAATGGAGGTTTAATAATGGTAGTTATTGAACTAGCAGTATGGCTAGTTATAATTATATTAAGTATACTCTTAGTTATGGCAGTAAGACAAATTCCAGTTCAGTATGCAAGAAGAAATTCTGTTCCTGGAACTGAGTCATCTGGAATGGCTAAAAGACAATATATTCCTCTAAAGCTTAATGCTTCAGGAGTTATGCCAATTATTTTTGCACAAGCATTAATGTTTGCACCTGCAACTATTGGAAGTGTTTTTGGAACTTCCTCTATAGGTCAATGGCTTCAAACAAGTTTCTCTGATATTTTCGGATTATGGTACAATATTTTATTTGGGTTACTTGTAGTTATTTTTACGTTTTTTTATACGGCAATTACCGTACCTACAAATAAAATGTCAGATGATTTAAAAAGAAGTGGTGGATTTGTTCCTGGAATCAGACCTGGTAATGAAACATCAGAATTCCTTGATTCAGTTATGTCTCTAATAACTTTTCCAGGATCTCTATACCTAGCAGTAATTGCTATTTTTCCAGCTATAGTAGTCCAATTAATTGGCATGCAACAGGGTTGGGCTCTTTTCTTCGGAGGAACATCTCTCTTAATTATGGTAGGAGTAGCAATAGATACAATACAACAAGTAAATGCATATTTACTTAACAATCATTATGATGGTCTAATGAAATCTGGTTCAATGAGAAGTAAACCAACAATATAAATGGCAAAGCAGAAATCAATAGAGCAAGAAGGTAAGATTATGGAGGCACTCTCAAATGCTACTTTTAGGGTTGAGCTAGAAAATGGACATGTTGTGACTGCTCATATATCAGGAAAGATGAGATTGCATTATATAAAACTATTGCCAGGCGATAAAGTTAAACTTGAAATGAGTCCCTATGATTTATCAAAAGCAAGAATAACATTTAGACTGTAAATTATATTAAAATGAAAGTAAAAGCATCAATAAAAAAAAGAAGTAGTGAATGTAAAATCGTTAGACGTAAAGGACGATTATATGTCATTAACAAAAAGAATCCAAGATTTAAACAAAGACAAGGTTAATTATGGCAAGAATTTCAGGAATTGATATACCAAAAGATAAAAGAGGAGCAATTTCCCTAACATATATTTATGGTATTGGTAGAAGCTTAGCAATTTCAATATTAGATAATGCGAAAGTAGATTCTAATAAAAAAGTTTCAGATTGGGATGATAAAGATATTGCTAGTATTAGAGAAGTGGTTGGAAGCCTTACAATTGAAGGTGAGCTTAGATCAGAAACACAATTGAACATTAAAAGGTTAATGGACATTGGGAGTTATAGAGGTATAAGACATAGAACTGGACTTCCTCTAAGAGGTCAAAGAACAAAAAATAATTCTAGGACTAGAAAAGGTAAAAGAAAAACTGTAGCTAACAAGAAAAAAGCGACTAAGTAATTATGGCAAAATCAACTAACAAAAAAAGAAAGGTAATTGTAGATTCAACTGGTGAAGCTCATATCAATGCTTCATTTAATAATATAATCATTTCAATTACTAATTTAAAGGGTGAAGTTATTTCATGGTCTTCTGCTGGAAAAATGGGCTTTAGGGGGTCTAAAAAGAATACTCCTTATGCTGCTCAAACCGCTGCTGAAGATTGTGCAAAGCCTGCTTTCGATGCTGGATTAAGAAGAATCAAAGTTCGTGTAAAAGGTCCAGGTAATGGTAGAGAATCAGCAATCAGAACACTTCATAATAACGGTCTTGAAGTTTCAGAGATTATTGATGTTACCCCAGTTCCTCATAATGGATGTAGACCACCTAAAAGAAGAAGAGTTTAATTAATTATAATATAAATGGCAAGATATACAGGACCCAAAACAAAAATCTCAAGAAAATTCGGTGAACCCCTTTTTGGTGAAGATCGTACTCTAGAGAAAAAAAATTATCCTCCTGGTCAACATGGGAATAGTAAAAGAAGATCTAAAAAGTCCGAATACGCTATTCAATTAATGGAGAAGCAGAAAGCTAAATACACATATGGTATTCTTGAAAAACAGTTTAAAAATATATATGATAAAGCTAATAAAGGTAAAGGTATCACAGGTGAATTATTACTTCAGCTTTGTGAATCTAGACTAGATAATGTCGTATTTAGAATGGGTATTTCAAAAACAAGAGATGGAGCTAGGCAACTAGTTTCTCACAAACATATAACTGTAAATGGATCAATTGTAAATATTCCATCTTATACACTTAGACAGGGTGATAAAGTTTCAATCAGAGAAAAATCAAAATCATTAAAGGCTATTGAGAGCTCTCTATTGGAAAATAGCTCTGAATATGATTGGATTAAATTTAATAGAGAAAGACTTGAAGGAGAGTTTGTTGCTATTCCAGAAAGAGAGCAAATTCCAGAAAATATTAAAGAACAATTAATAGTTGAACTATACTCAAAATAAAAAATATGGCAATTTTAAACTTTCAAAAACCAGATAAAGTAATCATGATAGATTCTACGGAATCTCATGGAAAATTCGAATTTAGACCACTAGAACCAGGATATGGTTTAACAATAGGTAATGCTCTTCGTAGAGTGCTTTTATCATCTCTAGAAGGTTATGCATTTACTTCTGTTAAAATTGAAGGAGTAGATCATGAATTCTCTACAATAAAAGGTGTAGTAGAAGATATGACTGAAATTATTCTAAATATCAAGCAAATCAGATTGAAAAGACAAATTGATGATGTTGAAAATGAAAAAATAAATGTTATAGTTGGTAATCAAAAAGTGTTAAAAGCTTCAGACCTTCAAAAGTTTATTTCTGGTTTTCAAATTTTAAATCCAGACTTGGTTATATGTAGTCTTGAAAAAGATGTCAAGCTTTCTATCGAACTAAGTATCGAAAAAGGTAGAGGATATGTTCCCGCAGAAGAAAATAAAAAGCAAAGTGAATCTATCGGTGTAATTGCAATTGATTCTATTTATACTCCAATTAAGAATGTTAAGTATGATATAGAGAATTTTAGAGTTGAACAAAAAACTGACTACGAAAAATTAGTTTTTGAGATTGAAACTGATGGTTCAATTCATCCAAAAGATGCTCTTACCGAAGCAGCTAAAATTTTAATTCATCATTTTATGTTATTTTCAGATGAATTAATCACTTTAGAGGCTGATGAAATTGCTCAATCTGAGACTTATGATGAAGAATCTCTTCATATGAGACAGCTTCTGAAAACTAAACTTATTGACATGGACTTATCAGTTAGAGCATTAAATTGTCTTAAAGCTGCTGAGGTTGATACTTTAGGAGATTTAGTTTCATTTAATAAAAATGATTTAATGAAGTTTAGAAACTTTGGAAGAAAATCTTTAACAGAGTTAGAAGAGTTAGTTATCCTTAAGGGTCTTTCTTTTGGAATGGACCTTTCAAAATATAAATTAGATAAAGATTAAATCTTAAAACATGAGACACGGTAAGAAGAATATTAAACTCGGTAGAAAAACTGCTCATAGAAAAGCTATGCTAGCTAATATGGCTATTTCTTTGTTTCAGCATAAAAGGATTACAACCAGTTCTACAAAAGCAAAGGCTTTAAAAATATTTGTTGAACCACTTATTACTAAGTCTAAGAATGATAGTGTTCATAACAGAAGATTATGCTTTAGTAAACTAAGAGATAAAGTAGGAGTTCAGCTTTTATTTGATGAGATATCAAAAAAGATTGCAGATAGACCAGGAGGTTATACTAGAATTATCAAAGTAGGTAATAGAATGGGAGATAATGCATCCATGGCAATGATTGAATTAGTTGACTTTAATACTATCTACAACAATACCTCTTCAGCAGAAACTATTGAAGAAGCCGTTGTTGAATCAGCCTCTGAATAGTTCCTATTAAAAAGTAATTAACAAAAGGATATATGTTTTTTCATATATCCTTTTTTTGTTTAATTTTACTTTTCGAAATGTCCAACGAAAAAAGAAAAAAAGGTCTCGTACTATTAGCTGATGGTACTATCTTTTATGGTCGTTCTGCTGGAATTGAAGGTACCTCGTTTGGTGAAATTTGTTTTAATACTGGAGTTACAGGTTATCAAGAAATCTTCACGGACCCTTCTTACTTTGGGCAAATCATGGTTACCACTACATCACACATAGGTAATTATGGTATTAAGATCTCAGAATCTCAATCTCAAAAAATTTTTATAAGTGGATTAATATGTAAAACTTTTAGTTCAGTTAACTCTAGATCTAATTCTGAATCATTAAAAAAATGGTTTGAATCTAATAACCTTGTTACTCTATGTGATATAGATACTAGAGCATTGGTAAGATATATTAGAGATAATGGAGCTATGAACGCTGCAATAACAACTGAGGTAGATAAGATTGATGATTTACAAAAGAAATTAAAAGATTTTCCAAGTATGGATGGTCTTGAACTTGCTTCAAAAGTGTCAACTAAAACACCTTATGAATATGGAAATAATAAGTCAAAGATTAGATTAGCTGTAATTGATTTAGGTATAAAGAAGAATATCCTTGATAATTTTTCTAGAAGAGATGTTTTTGTAAAAGTTTTTCCTTTTGACACTGATTTTGAGGAAATGTTAAAATTTAAACCAGATGGTTTCTTCCTTTCTAATGGACCTGGAGACCCTAAACCTTTAGTCAAGGTTATCAAAACAACACAACAAATACTAGATAAGGACTACCCCTTATTTGGAATTTGCCTTGGTCATCAAATTATAGCTCTTGCTAATGGAATAAAAACCTATAAAATGTTTAATGGTCATAGAGGTATAAATCATCCTGTATTAAATTTAAATACTGGTAAAGGGGAAATAACCTCACAGAACCATGGGTTTGCTGTGGATTATGATACTGCAACATCTAATAAATCAGTAAAAATTTCTCACAAACATCTAAATGATGATACAGTAGCAGGTCTTGAAGTAAACGGAAAAAAATGTTTTTCTGTTCAATATCATCCGGAAGCTGGACCTGGACCGAATGATGGAAACTATCTTTTTGATCAATTTTTATCTAAACTTAAATAATATAATGACTAAAATAAAAACTATTGTTGCTAGACAAATTTTTGATTCCAGAGGTAATCCTACAGTTGAAACTGACGTTATAACTACAAATGGTATAATGGGAAGAGCATCTGTTCCTTCTGGTGCTTCAACTGGTCAGCATGAAGCAGTAGAGTTGAGAGATGGCACAAATAAATATATGGGTAAGTCTGTATTTGATGCTGTCAAGAATGTTAATGATTTAATATTTAAAGAGTTAGAGAATCTATCAATTTTTGATCAATCTCTAATTGATTCAAAAATGATAAATTTAGATAACACACCAAATAAATCTAAACTAGGTGCTAATGCTATTTTATCCGTTTCATTAGCAGTTTCTAAAGCTGCAGCATTAGAGAAAAATATTCCACTATTTAAATACCTGGGTAATGAAAATTCAAATGTTCTTCCCGTTCCTTTAATGAACATTATTAACGGTGGGAGTCATTCTGATTCTCCTATTTCTTTTCAAGAATTTATGATTGTTCCGATAGGTGCATCTAGCCTCAGTAATGCTCTTCAAATTGGTAATGAGGTATTTCATAATTTAAAATTGATACTTAAATCTAGAGGTCTATCTACTGCTGTTGGTGATGAAGGTGGGTTTGCTCCAGATTTAGATGGTACAGAAGACGCTATTAATACTATAATAAAAGCGGTTGAAAAAGCAGGCTATGAGATGAATAAAGATATTATGATTGCCCTTGATTGTGCAGCATCTGAGTTTTACAAAGATGGTCTTTATGATTACTCAATTTTTGAAAAAGATAACTCTGATAAATTGACTTCTGCAGAACAAGTTGATTTTTTAGTTGATCTCTGTGAAAAGTTTCCTATAATATCAATTGAGGATGGAATGGATGAAGATGATTGGGAAGGTTGGAAACTATTAACAGATAAAATAGGAGATAAAGTTCAATTAGTAGGTGATGATCTTTTTGTTACGGATATTTCTAGATTATCAAAGGGGATTAACGAAAAAATTGCTAATTCTATATTGATTAAGTTTAATCAAGTTGGCTCATTAACAGAGACAATTTCATCAATAAACCTTGCAGCTAAAAATAATTTTACTTCAGTAATTTCTCATAGATCTGGAGAAACTGAAGATTCAACCATTGCAGATTTATCGGTTGCATTTAATACAGGGCAAATAAAAACTGGTTCAATGTCTAGAAGTGATAGAATGTCAAAGTATAACCAATTATTAAGAATTGAAGAAGAACTTGGAGATGAATCTAAATATCTTGGAAAACGTGCCTTTAATTTGAACCTTTAGAAATTTAAATTTTATTTAATTTTTTTCTTAACTGCAGGTAATTTAAATTTGCATAAATACCTATTGATGGATAAATCTGCAAAAATTGAATTTAACGGGAGCTCATATACTTTTCCAGTGATAACTGGGTCAGAGAATGAAGAGGCAATTGATATTAAAAATTTAAGATCTGAGATGGGTCTTATTACTTATGATCCTGGGTATAAAAATACTGGTCATTGTATTAGTAGTATTACATATCTTGATGGTGAAAATGGTATTTTAAGATATAGAGGATATTCAGTTGAAGAATTATGCGAAAAAAAATCATTTTTAGAAGTAACATATTTATTAATCTTTGGTGATTTGCCATCTCAAAATCAACTTGAAAAATTTCAGAATGATATAAGAGAAGAAACACTAGTTGATGAAGATTTAAAACAGATCTTCAAGAGTTTTCCAAAGTCTGCTCATCCAATGGGAGTTTTATCATCATTAACATCTGCCCTTATAGCTTTTAATCCCCAAAACGAAACTAAGATTTCAATGACAGATAAAGAGGGTGTTACAGCAGATGATAAAATGTATTTATCGACTGTAAGACTTCTAGCAAAATTTCCAATCATGTCTTCTTGGACACTAAGAAAGATTAAGGGTTTGCCTTTAAATTATAGTAATAATAATCTTTCTTACACAGAGAACATAGCTTATATGATGTTTGCTAAACCTAATCAAGAGTATGTTCAAAATGATGTAATAGTTAATGCTTTAAATACTCTTTTAATACTTCATGCTGATCATGAACAAAACTGTTCTACTTCAACTGTAAGAATAGTAGGATCTTCATATGCTGGATTATATGCTTCCATTTCAGCTGGAATATCAGCTCTATGGGGAAGGCTTCACGGAGGTGCAAATCAAGCTGTTATTGAGATGTTAGAACTTATTAAAAATGATAATTCAGATATTGATAAATATCTAAATAAAGCGAAGGATAAATCGGATCCTTTCAGATTAATGGGTTTTGGTCATAGAGTATATAAAAACTTTGATCCAAGAGCAAAAATTATTAAAAAAGCTGCTGATCAAGTTTTAAATGATTTAGGTATTGATGATCCAATTCTTGATATAGCTAAATCAATTGAAGAAAAAGCTTTAACTGATGAATACTTTATTGAAAAAAAACTATATCCAAATGTTGATTTCTATTCAGGAATTATATACAGGGCTCTAGGCATTCCTTCGGACATGTTTACAGTTATGTTTGCTTTAGGAAGAATACCTGGTTGGATTGCTCAGTGGAAAGAAATGAGAGATTCTAATAACCCAATTGGAAGGCCAAGACAGATATATAATGGCCCTACTCATAGAAAAATTTCATCATAAACTAAATGGAAATCAAATCAGAGATTTCAAACTTAACCTCTAATTTTTTAATTAAAAATTATGGCATAAAAGTTGAAAAAATTGAAATCCAAAATACTAAAAAAGACTTTACAGGTGATGTCACTGTAGTTCTATTTCCTTTCTTTAAACTAATTAATAAAGATGAAATTTCTGAATTTGGAAAAATTCTTGGTTCATATCTAATTAAAAACTCAGCTCAGTATTATTGACTTTAATATTGTTGCAGGTTTTCTTAACCTCAGTATTAGCGATAAGTATTATCTAAATTTTATTGACTCTATTAAAGATGATCTAAATTTTGGAAAATCTAAATCATCAAATGAAACATATATTGTAGAGTTTTCATCTCCTAATACTAATAAACCTCTTCATTTAGGTCATATAAGAAATAATCTTTTAGGATATTCCATATCTAAAATCTTAGAGGCTAATGGAAAAACAGTTCAAAAAGTTCAGATTATTAATGATCGTGGTATTCATATATGTAAATCTATGGTTGCTTGGAAAAAATTTGCCAATGGATCTACTCCAAAATCAGCAAATATTAAGGGAGATAAATTTGTTGGTAATTACTATATAATGTTTGATAAGGTACATAAAGAACAAATGAATGAACTTATTGATTCTGGAATGGATAAGAATAATGTTTCTGAAAATACTGAGATAATGAAATTAGCTAAACAGGAGCTAATGAATTGGGAAAAAAATGACAAGGAAACAAGAGATATTTGGAAAATGATGAACGAGTGGGTCTATGGAGGATTTGATAAAACATATGATTTGCTAGGAGTTTCTTTCGACAAAAACTATTATGAAAGTGAAACTTATCTTTTAGGTAAGAATATTATGGAGGAAGGTATTAAGAAAAATATATTATATAAAAGAGAAGATTCATCCGTTTGGATTAATCTTGATAATGATGGTCTTGATGAAAAACTTTTGTTAAGATCTGATGGAACTTCTGTATATATGACTCAAGACTTGGGAACAGCTGTTCAAAGAATAGCTGATAATTCTAATGTCAAAGGAATGATATATACTGTAGGAAGCGAGCAAGATTATCATTTTAAAGTATTATTTAAAATTTTAAATAAATTAGGATACGATTGGGCTGCTAACTTATATCATTTGAGCTACGGGATGGTAGATTTGCCTTCAGGAAAAATGAAGAGTAGAGAAGGTACTGTTGTAGATGCTGATGACTTAATTTATGACCTTATTAGCTCTGTTAAACATACAACAGAGAGCTTAGATAAGTATAAATCAAATAATGAAGTCTTAGATTTTGATGATTATAAGAAGATTGCTCTTGGAGCACTTAAGTATTATATTCTAAAAGTGGACCCTAAGAAAAATATTTTATTTAATCCTGAAGAATCAATTGATCTTAGTGGAAATACAGGACCATTCATTCAGTATGCATATGTAAGAATTCAGTCAATATTGAAAAAAGTTAATAAGGAAGTTACGATTGATAATAATTATCAGCTTAATGATAAAGAGAAAGAGGTTATAAAGATCATACACGAATACCCATCCGTAGTAACTGATTCATATAAAGAGCTATCACCTGCACTTATAGCTAATTATCTTTATGACCTAGTTAAGAATTTTAATTCACTTTATCAAAATCATCATATATTAAATTCTGAGTCTAAAGAGTCCACTTCTATTCGTTTATTGATTTCCGTTAAGGTTAGTCATGTTATAGAATCTGCTGGAGACCTTCTGGGTATTGATTTGCCAAATAAGATGTAAAAAAAAAGTCACCCGAAGGTGACTTTTTAAATTGTGTATATATAAATTACTTAGATACAGCAAGGTTGTAAACAACAAGACCGAAACCGATTTTGTTAATTGCATCACCAACGTTATAAATAAGATCCATTTCAAGAGATAAACCTCCCATAAATGAATACCACATTCCGTCAGCAGTTCCAACCATATATCCAATTGGATAAATAGCCCAACCTATAAGTACGAATTTACATAACATCTTATGTGCACTTTCTACATTTCCTCCTGCAGATTTCGCAAGACTAGCTGCATTACCCATGTATATTTCATGAACAATAGCAAAATATGCTAAACCTGAAACTAGACCCCATAGTTGAGCATCTAATCCCATTACACCTGCTTCACCGAAATATCCAGTAACAAGCATTAATGTTGAAAGACCAATTAATTTCCATAGCATACCTTTAGTAGCGCCTGATGGCTTTAAAATTAGATAAAACTCAACACACATAAGTGGTACAGTTAAAATCCAATCTACGTATCTGTAAGCAGTTGTAATATCGCCTTCCATAGCAGCGTTTCTCATATAGTAATAATGAAGAGCTGCAATACCAGTAATAAGTGCTGATACAAGCATAGAAGTTTTCCACTTATCAGCTACTAAATTCATAGCAGAGAAAAAGAACATCGTTGCTGCTAACATAGCTGCAAACCCGATCCAAAAAGTGAAATCAACCAAGCTTAAATCAGTAGCTAAAACAGGTAGAATACTTAATAAATTTTCCATAATTAAATTAATTATTGTTTATAGAAAGTAAATTAAATAAAATAATGGATTAAAAAAAGATTATTTGAAAAAAAATCATATCTTTTTTTAAGAATATTTCACGATTTTATGCTTAAAATTATCAATTCTCGAATATCAATAATTTGTATTTCTTTAATAGTAAGTTATTTTGTATCAGATTTATACGAAAACATATTAGGCTTTATTTTAATTTTGTCCATAGGAGTAGTTCATGGTGCTAATGACCTGTTAATAATTAATAAATATTCAAAAAAAGAAACAAAAAGAAGTGAAGCTTTATATTTTTTCTATTATTTAACCATTGTCTTGCTTGGTTTTGTTTTTTTCTATGTGTTTCCTTCAATAGCTTTATTAACATTTGTTATTGTATCAATATATCATTTTGGTGAGCAACATTGGGAAGTTAACCTTTCAAAAAGTGATTCTGTCAACCTCAATAAAGTATTTCTCTTTATTTTTCATGGAATTATTTTTTTC
Source organism: Candidatus Marisimplicoccus framensis (assembly GCA_905182065.1). GTDB lineage: Bacteria > Bacteroidota > Bacteroidia > Flavobacteriales > Flavobacteriaceae > Marisimplicoccus > Marisimplicoccus framensis. Next base: position 31,879 of record CAJIZN010000001.1, on the reverse strand, counting down.
ATAATTATTTTTATGAATAATTTAAAAATAGTTAATGAAGTTTTATCTTCATTTAATATTAATCCTTTAGAAAATTATTATTTACTATTAGCATTAATTGTTTTTTCTGTTTTATACTTTTTATTTCTACTTTATTTAAAAAATTTAAGAAAGTATCTATTTAATGAATCCATATTCTTTAGTTTACTTTTTTTATTGACAATAAATACTACTTTAATATTTGGCTTTGCAATCTATTTTATATTCTTCCATAGCCTTCTATCTATTAAAGATCAAATCAAGTTCATATATGATGATGATAATCCTAAAAACATTAAAAAATATATTATAACCTCAATGCCTTATTTTATTCTAGCTCTAACTTTTCTTTTAATATTTTATTTAGTTGTTGATTTTGAAAAAATTAATCTTCTCCCTATAATTTTTACATTTCTTGCTGCTATTACTTTTCCTCATGTTTTAGTAATTGAAAAAATGTATAGGCATTTGAAATAGATTATTTAGAGCAATATGTATATTTGAAAAAAGTTATTTATGAAAATCATTGATGGAAAAAAAGTATCTAATGAAGTTTTAGATGAAATTAAATTAGCTGCTCAGAATAGAAAAAAACTAAACTTAAAAGTTCCTCATTTGGCTGCTGTTCTAGTTGGAGATGATGGTCCAAGTCAAACCTATGTTAATAGTAAAATTAGAGCATGTGAAAGAGTTGGTTTTGAATCTTCACTTTTTCAATTTGATAAATCAATATCTGAAAATGAACTTATTTCTGAAATTGAAAAAATAAATGTTAATGATGATATTGATGGTTTTATAGTTCAACTTCCACTTCCTAAAGGAATTAATCAAGAAAATATACTTGATAAAGTTCTACCTAAAAAAGATGTTGATGGCTTTAATCCAATCAATTATGGAAAAATGGCTTTAGGGATTGAAACTTTTTTACCAGCAACACCAGCAGGTATAATTGAATTAATTAAAAGATATAGCATTGATTTAAAAGGTAAAAAATGTCTAGTTATTGGAAGAAGTCAAATAGTAGGGCGTCCGATAAGTATCCTGCTAAGTCAAAATAAAATTTTTGGAAATGCAACTGTAACTGTAGCTCATAGTAGATCTAATAATTTAAAAGAAATATGTTTAGATTCTGATATAATCATATCTGCTATTGGTATTCCAGAGTTCATTAAGGAAGATATGATTAAAACAGGATCAATAATTATTGATGTTGGAATATGTAGAGTTGAAGATGATAACTCTTTAAAAGGGTATAGAATCGTAGGTGATGTTGACTTTGAAAGTGTTTACGATAAGGTTAGTTTAATTACTCCTGTTCCTGGAGGAGTTGGACCAATGACAATTGCTATGTTATTAAAAAATACTCTTAGGGCTTCTACCCTAAATGATTAATTATTCAATTTTATTCATTAAGCTATAAATCTTTAAAATTAATAGACCAAAAAGAACACTTGAAACTATCAATAATAGGTTTGTTAAGCCTGTGGATGAAAATGATAGTCTTATAAGAATTGTACAAATTATAAATCCAGTGTTTCTCATAATTTGACTATATCTCTCAGTATAAAGAAAAGAAAGAAGTAAAATAAATACATCTGCAATAATCAATATTGAGAAAAATGTATTGTAGAAAACTTCATTTACATAATAAAATGAACTGGCAAAGTTAGAGTCCATTCCGATTGAGTACCAGTTGTAAATGCCAATTATAAATAAACATAGCATTACAGGAATTAATGCAATACTAATAATTTTTTTAGAATCAATAAATTGATTTATACTTTTGTTGCCTTTCTTGTTTTCAATACCCGATTTAACAAGGTTAAATAGATATATTAGAAAGAAAAGAATCAAAATACTAATTAGATCATAGGTAATTTGAAGATTATCAGGGTTATTAAACCAATTACCAGAATCAAGATCAAGTTTAGGAATATCATAAAAAATCCTTCTAATAATTATTAATGAGATAATCTCAAATTGCTTTAGAATAGATGTTGTAAATGATCTTGGTAAAAAATATATCAATAAAAAAATCTCATAATATAATATGATTGAGAAAGGTGTGTATATAGCAGATATTGGATTTGTAAGTAATAAACTCTCATTTCCGATATTTATAATTGAATAATTATTTAAAAGAACCAAAGATAAATGGAATATAAACCCAATAGTAGCAGTCCAAATTGTGAAGCTCTCTATTATCTTTCTATTTCCCTCTGAGAAGATTCCATCAAAAATTTTAGATCCAATTTTAAGCATAATTATATTTTAGTTGAAAATAACATGTTCATGTCTTTAAATGATTTGAATTCGAGAGCATTTCCTGAATTATCATAAAAAAACATTGTCTTTTGTTCACCTGGAAGTCCTTCAAACCTTATGTAAGGCTCTATCGTAAATTGAATTTTATTTACTGATAAAGATCTAGCAAATTTATCAAAATCATCCCATGGAATAACAACTCCAAAATGAGGAATTGGAACAGACTTTCCATCAACTTCGTTATGGTGAGCTTTCACATTATGATTAGGATCTACATGAATGACTAACTGATGTCCAAAAAAGTCATAATCTGCCCATTCATCTGACTCTCTGCCTGGTTTACACCCTAAGATGTTTTTGTAAAAATTTTTTGATTCAGATAAATCTTTTACCGGAATTGCAAGATGAAAAGGTGATAATTTTGTCATAATTAATTCAATATAATAAATATTTACTTCTAATTTTTTTAAATTCTTCAAGACCCTCTACCCATGAGTCTCTTATAATAGATTCTTGTATCCCATTTTTAATTTGATCCTGAAGTTTGGATGATCCAGATAACTTATTAAAATCACTTCTAAAAAAATTCTTTTTATCCTTAATTTGATTGTATGAATTTATAAGCCATTTAAGTTCAATTCTATTTATTGTTTTATAATCCCTTAGATCTTCACCATTAGATTTAATACCATTTAGTTTTGGGTTTTGACTTCCAAAATTAGGTTTAGGAATAAAACTAAATTTTTCATTAAAGTCAGGATGACCGTATATTTGAAATTGAGTTTTAGTTCCTCTTCCAACACTTACTTCAGTTTTTTCAAGAAAAGCTAAGCTTGGATAGAGGTATATTGATTGAATATTTGGGAGGTTAGGGGATGGTCTAATATTAGGCTCATATTTTAATTTATGATTATAGTTTTTGATTTTTATCACCTCTAAATTAGCTTTTAAGCTATTTTCTAACCAACCTTCACCATTTATCATTTTTCCATATTCTCCAATTGTCATTCCATAAACAATAGGTACTGGATGTAATCCTATAAAGCTTTTATTTTTAAGATCTAAAATAGGTCCATCAATATAAAAAGAGTTTGGATTTGGTCTATCTAAGATTATTAGTTTCTTATTAGTCCTGGAAACTGACTCCATTGCATAATGAAGAGTTGATAAATAAGTATAAAACCTAACTCCAACATCTTGTATGTCAAAAATTAATATATCAATGTTCTCAATATCATTATCATTAATTTTTCTATTTTTTCCATATAAAGAGATAACTTCTATTGATTTGTAGAATCCATTTTCTATTTTTTCTCCATCATCTTTATCACCTAAAAATCCATGTTCTGGGCTAAATATTTTTTCTATTTTAACACCTCTTTTTATTAAAGTGTCAATTAAATGAATATCTAAATTGTTAGATCTAATTATGCTGGTATTATTAGCAATTACTGCTACCTTTTTATCTAATAACTTATCTATATACAGGTTAGTCCTTTCTGATCCTGGTATAATATTTTGAGAATAAGCAGAGGTGAGCGATAAATAAACGAGTGTAAATAAAAGTGTATTTTTGAATAAAATATTTAATTTGAATTTACCCTTTTTCATTTACAGAAAGTTAAGATCTAGTAATGATAAAAGTAATATATCATCCCGTATAATAAAAATAGCAGTTATTTCTGTTTTTCTTGGGGTATTCGTCTCTTTATCTGCTATTTCTATTGGTAAAGGACTTCAAATTGCAATTAAAGACAAACTTTATAGCCTAAGTCCTGATTTAGTTATATCTACATATGAAAATAATTCTCGTGGAATAGCTTCAGAAAAAATAAACAATTTTGAATCTATTAATAATGAAATAAAAAATACCTTAAAAGGGATAGAAATTGAAAAAACAATAGAAAAACCAACTTTAATCTCAGTAGACAACTCATTCGAAACTGTGATTTTTAGAGGAGTTAATAATGGATATAATTTTAGAGATTTTAATAAGTTTATAATTGGGTCAAAGATTAAAAATGATATTACTAATAATGAGATAATTATTTCAAAATCATTATCCGATAATCTTAAAATTTTAGTAGGACAAAATCTCACCTTATATTTTCAAGTAAATAATAATCAGAGAATACCTAATGTAAGGTCATTTAAAGTGTCTCATATTTATGAAACTGATTTTCCAGATTTTGATAATAATTATATAATTGGAAATTTAGAAACACTCCAAAATGTATATAAATGGAGTAAAAATGATTTTGCAAACATAGAAATATCAGTGGAAGATAAATTGCAAATTTCATTAATTGAGAAGTCTATATCCTTATTAAAATCTTTTGAAAAAAATAATCTTTCTACTAAAACAGTTCAATCTAAATACGCAAATATTTTTAGTTGGATTTCAATTTTTGATTTTAATATTTTGATAATTACATTCCTGATGATTTTAGTTGCAATAATTAGTGTAATAATTTCCTTATTTATTTTGATTTTTGAAAGGATAAAAATGATTGGAATCTTGACCTCTATGGGGTCAACTAATAATTCTTTAAGTAGAATATTTATATATCAGGGAATTGAAATTATCTTAACAGGAATGATTCCTGCAAATATTTTATTTTTTACTATTTCAGCAATTCAAAATAGTTTTGGATTTCTGAAGCTTAATCCAGATGATTACTATGTTGAAACAATCCCTTTCATTTTAGAACCGTATTATATAATTTCTTTAAATTTTATTTTTATTCTAATAAGTATCATTGTTCTATCGATTACTTTTGTTTCAATTACAAGATTTACACCTAAATTAAATATTAATTCTTAAATGAAATACTTCAATAATATTTTAGAAACTATTGGTAATACTCCTTTGATTAAATTGAATAAAATAACCAAATCATTAAATTCAGATGTCTTTGTTAAGGTTGAAAGTTTTAATCCTGGGAATTCTGTAAAGGATAGAATGGCGGTGAAGATGATTGAAGATGCAGAGAAGGAAGGAAAAATAAATTCTGGAGGAACTATTGTAGAAGGAACATCAGGAAATACTGGAATGGGTCTTGCATTAGCTGCTATAGTCAAAGGTTATAAGTTGATATGTGTTTCTAATGACAAACAATCAAAAGAAAAATTTGATGTTTTAAGAGCTATGGGAGCAAAGGTCATCGTATGTCCTACTAATGTTGAGGCCAGTGACCCAAGATCTTATTACTCAGTTTCAAAAAGAATTTCTGAAGAAACAGAAAATTCATGGTATGTGAATCAATACGACAATCCATCAAATACAATTGCCCATTACGAATCAACGGGTCCAGAAATTTGGAAACAAACTGATGGTAAAATTGACCACTTTGTAGTTGGTGTTGGAACTGGAGGAACAATTTCTGGAGTTGGAAAATTCTTAAAAGAAAAGAAACCTAGCGTGAAAATCTGGGGTATTGATACTTATGGATCTGTTTTTAAAAAATATCATGAAACAGGTGTCTTTGATGAAAACGAAATCTATCCTTATTCAACCGAAGGTATTGGAGAAGATATTCTTCCAAAAAATGTTGATTTTAATGTAATTGATCATTTTGAGAAAGTTACAGATAAAGATGCCGCTCTTTATACAAGAAAGTTAGCAAGAGAAGAAGGTATATTTGCTGGAAATTCTTGTGGAGCTGCAATTGCTGGAGTTATTCAGTTAAAAGATAATTTTAAAGAAAATGAAGTTGTAGTAGCATTACTTCACGATTCTGGAAGTAGATACATTGGTAAAATTTATAATGATGAATGGATGAAAGAAAAAGGATTCATCTAATCTCTAAAAGTTCCTTGAGGAAATGTAACTAGACTCTCGAATCCTTTTGAATTGACAGTTGAAATTCCAAAAATAAAATTATCAATGACAATTCCATCAAGAGTATAATTATTTAATTTATTTACTAACCTACTATAATCCCAAGTTGACGAGGTAGTTTCACGCCAATAAATTTTATATCCACTAACTGAGTCATCAACAGGATGATCCCATCTAAATTTAACACTAGGTTCAACAATACCTCCAATTTTTAGATTTTCAGGAGGTTTAGGAGAAGATGCTATAGTAGCTAATGAAATCACATTTACTGCTGTTAGTTTTGCAGCATAATTGAAATCTACTCCTGATAGCACATCACCATAATTTATTCCATTTTCAACTCTGATATCATTATGCTGTCTGTTGTAGTTTTCATGAGCTTCCATAATTCTAATTCCTGCAATTCCTTCATCATTAAAAGGTCTATGGTGACCACCTCTGCCAAATCGATCTAATCTGTAAATCATAATTGGGTTTAATTCAGGCATATATTTTTTAACAGTTTTATGAACATGTCTTGCAAGTTGTCTAGAATCTCCATCATTTTCTCCACCACCAGTTCTCATATTAAGTTGGGTAGAATATTTTGAGTTGAAAAAAAATGGTTCTGAAAAAATTCTAAAGCTCCTATTGTCAATTACACCATCGACACCTTCAATGTTTCCAATCATATCATTATTAAGGATACCAATCACGTCCCATCCACTTTTTTTAGCAAATTTAGCTAGACTTTGTCCTCCAAATAATCCTTGTTCTTCTCCGCTTAATCCAACATAAATAATACTATTATCAAATTTATATTTTGATAAAATTCTTGCAGCTTCAATAGTTCCAGCCATTCCACTTGCATTATCATTTGCTCCTGGTGAATCATCTTTATAGTTTAGTGGATCGGAGATTCTAGAATCAATATCACCACTCATTATAATGAACCTATTAGGATTTTTTGTACCTCTTTGAATTGCAACAACATTATAAATCCATGTTGGAAAAACAATTCTATCACCTTCTGTTACATAACTTTTTTCATAAAAAACTTCCAAACATTTATTGCATTCACTTGAGATTATTTCAAATTCCTTTTTAATCCATCTTCTGGCAGCTCCTATTCCTCTTTTATCTGAAATTGTATCGCTTAAGGTATGTCTGGTCCCAAAGGATACTAGTTTTGTAATATCTTTCTCTATTCTTTCTGATGAAACTTCATCAATAATATTATACATCATTGAATCTTGAGCGAACAAATTTGATTGTCCAACTATAAGAAAAAGTATGATTATATAGTGTAATTTACTCACTAGAAACAGTATTTATTTTCTGAAATTAGTTTATTTGCAATCTTAGTTTTTAAATCAAATACATTAGGGTTCTCAGAATAATGTAATTTTTCAATAATTGATGAATATAGATCATCTTGTTCACCCATATCAATTATACTATTTACAACATCTCTAGATTTTTTTTGAACAATTTGAGAAGCTTCATAAATATATAATCTTGTCATATTTATCTGATCAGATTGATCTTTATCTGAAGTTCTTTCAATATTTTTAATAGTTCTTTTTAGAGTAGACTCTGAAAGGTAAGTCTCAATTGCCAAGTCAGATAGACTAAGAAGTACTTGTTGATTTTTATCTATTTCCGGTCCATACTTTTCAAAAGCTTTCCCTAAGAGTAAAAGAAAGACACTTTTAAAGTTTTCAACTAAAGTTATCTCGTCATTCAGTACATCTGATTTTTCAGTGATAGATAATGGTTTGTTATTAATTATATTCTGATAAGGTGTCATAATATCAAGACTTCCTTTCATTGCTTTTTTTAATAACATACCTATAATAAGCATTCTGTTTATCTCATTAGTACCTTCATAAATCCTTCCAATTCTTGAATCTCTCCATGCACTTTCTGCAGGAGTTTCAGCTGAGAATCCCATTCCACCAAAAATTTGTATTCCTTCATCTGCACTTTCTTGCATGTCTTCTGAAATTGCAACTTTTAAAATTGAACATTCTAAAGCGAATTCTTCTATCCCTTTAAGTTCAGCCTCTTGTTTGGTTAGGCCACTTGATTCATACTCATCAATTTTTGATTGAACATCACTTGCAGCTCTATAACATGCCGATTCACCAGCATAACAGGAGGTAGCCATAGAAGCTAATTTTTCTTTTATGGCACCAAAACTTGAAATAGGTTGTTTGAATTGAACTCTATTGTTAGCATAATCAGTAGCTATAGAAATAGATCTTCGTTGTCCATCTAGATTTGCACCTCCTAGTTTTATTCTTCCTACATTAAGTGCGTTCATTGCAATTTTAAAACCACCATTTCTTTCACCAAGTAGATTTTTAACAGGTACTTTTGTTTCAGTGAAAAAAACTTGTCTAGTAGAAGATGAATTTAATCCTAGTTTTTTTTCTTCTTCTCCAAGTTTTATACCATTATCTGAGTCTTTAGGTACAATAAAAGCAGTAATATTTTTATCATCTTCAATTCTAGCAAATACAATAAAAATATCTGCAAATCCAGCATTAGATATCCACATCTTTTGTCCTGAAATTTTATAGTGAGAACCATCATCACTTAATACAGCCTTAGTTTTACCAGAGTTAGCATCTGATCCTGCAGTAGGTTCAGTTAAACAATAAGATCCAAACCACTCGCCAGAGGCAAGTTTAGGTAGGTATTTTTGTTTTTGATCTTCATTACCATATAAATAAATAGGTAAGATTGCAATTCCAGTTTGTGCTCCGTATGCAGTAGCAACAGAACCAGTACATCCAGAAACATAATCAACTGCAAGCATACTAGAAACAAAGTCCATACCCATACCTCCATATTTTTCTTCTAAGGAAACTGCTAATAATCCAAGGTCTCCTATTTTTTTCATAGCCTGGACAGTTAAATCATAATTTTTTTCTTCATACTTCATTTTGTCAGGCCAAATTTCTCTATCCATAAAATCAACTATTGTTTGTTTCATCATTAGTTGTTCTTCTGAGAAATCTTCAGGGGTAAAAATTTCATTTGATAGAGATTCTTTCAAAAGGAATTCTCCACCATTAAGCTTTAATTTGTTTTCTGTAGGCATATTTTTTTATTAGAATTTAAATTTCGTTTTTTTAATATTTACACTTTTAAAATATTATTAATTTTTACAATAGTCAAAATTGATTTAAATTTATAAATATCTAATAATGAACATTATATAAAAAAATAATAGCTATTTCTAGATGTAATAAAAATTGAATTTAAAATTTAAATGATTTTATTTATTAACCATTCATAGCTATTGTTGAACACTTTGACCCATGGTGAGTATAAATCGTCTCTATCTCCTGGATAGTATGCCCAATTATGAGGGTATAATGATCGTTCTATATGAGGCATCATAACAAGATGTCTTCCATTATTAGACACTAGCATTGCAGTGTTGAAATTTGAACCATTTGGATTACTAGGGTAGGAATCATATGAATACTTTCCTGAAATTGAGTATTTATTTTCATTATAAGGTAAAACAAACTTCCCCTCACCATGAGCAGACCATACTCCTAATCTGGAACCTTCAAGACTTTTTAACATTATAGAGGGGGATTCCTTAATATCAACAGTTGAGAAAACACATTCGAACTTATTAGAATCATTATAAGTCATCTTTGGCTTTTCTAAATGATCTTCATTGATAAGTCCAAGTTCAATAAATAGTTGACATCCATTACAGACTCCTAATGACATTGTATCTTCTCTATTAAAAAAATCATCTATAGATTTTTTAGCAATTGGATTATGAAGAAAAGATCCTGCCCAACCTTTAGCTGATCCAAGAACATCAGAATTTGAAAAACCACCAACTGCTACTAATAAATGAATATCCTGAAGATTTTCTTTACCAGATATGATATCAGTCATATGAATATCTTTAACATTAAAACCAGCTAAAGACATCATAAAAGCCATTTCTCTTTCCGAGTTACTACCTTTTTCTCTAATAACTGCAGCATTAACTTTATTAGCTAACAGAGAAGGATTATTATTTCCGTCAAATCCACTCGGAAATTTATATGTTAGAGGTTGAATTTTATAGTTATTAAACCTTTCAATTGCTTTATTTCTTTTAGTTTGTTTTAGATCAAAATCTTTTGAAGTAGAATACCATATATCTCTATAGTTTTGAACATTAAAAGAAAAATTATTTTCAAAATTTTTAATATTTAGAATACCATCTTTATTGGTTTTACCAATCTTTAGACATTCAACATTTATAGACGAAAACTCCTTTTGTAAATTCTTTTCTGATTGAATAATAATTCCAGCATTTTCAGAGAACAGTAATTTTGTAGAATCTTCACATCCAAGATGAGTTAGGTTAATATCCATACCTATTTTGTTTGAGCTAAAGCACATCTCGAGTAAGCATGTAATTAACCCACCTGAAGAGATATCATGACCTGATAGAATTTTATTATTAGATATAAGGTTTTGAACTAGATTAAATGACTCTTTAAATTTTTTAGAATCTTTTATTACAGGAGTTTCTGATCCAATTTTATTAAGTGTTTGAGAAAAAGATGAACCACCTAACTTATAATCATCAAATGATAAATTTATATAATATATATCCCCTAAGTTTTTATTTAAAACAGGTTTTACAACTTTTCTAATATCATTGCAATGACCTGATGCTGAAATAATAACAGTTCCAGGAGATTTTACTTTTAATTCATCATATTTTTGAACCATTGAAAGTGAGTCTTTTCCAGTAGGAATATTAATTCCTAATTCAATTGCAAAATTTGAACAAGCATCTACAGCTTTGTATAATCTAGAATCCTCTCCTTCATTTCCACATGGCCACATCCAATTGGCTGATAATGATATTGAATTAATCCCATCTTTGAGTGGAGCCCATATAATATTTGTTAAAGACTCACCAATTGAATTAATACTTCCAGTGCTAGGGTCAATTAAACCTGAAATAGGAGAATGACCTATTGATGACGCTATTCCATTAAAATTTGCGTAGTCTAATGAGACTACTCCACAATTTGAAAGAGGTACTTGAATTTCACCAACTGTTTGTTGTTGGGCAACTCTTCCGGTAACACATCTATCAACTTTATTTGTAAGCCAGTCTTTACATGCTACAGATTCAAGCATCAAAACATTTTCAAGATATTCAGAAACTTTATTGCCATCGTATTCTATTTCTTTGAATTTATTTGCTTTAGTTATATCATTTACAACTTTCTTAGGTACATCACCAAACAAACTGTCTAAATCTAAATTTATTGTCTCTGAATTATTTTTTCTATCAATTACTTTAAACTTATTATCTCCCGTAACCTTTCCAACTTTATAAACTGGAGCTCTCTCTCTTTCAGCAATTTTCTTAACTAGCTCATAATCTTTTTCTTTAATTATTAACCCAATTCTTTCTTGAGATTCATTTCCTATAATTTCTTTATAAGAAAGAGATGGATCACCAATGGGTAATGAATCCAAATAAATTTCTCCTCCAACATCTTCTACTAATTCAGAAAAACAATTTAAATGCCCTCCAGCTCCATGATCATGAATAGAAACTATAGGATTCTCATCCATTTCAAATAAAGATCTGATTGTATTGGTAACTCTTTTTTGCATTTCCGGATTCGACCTTTGAATGGCATTAAGTTCTATTGCATTATTATAACTTCCTGTATCAGTTGATGATACGGATGCACCACCCATACCAATTCTATAATTATCACCACCCAACAAAACAATAATATCTCCCTTTTTAGGAGACTTTTTCATAGATTGTTTTAACTCTCCATAACCTACACCACCCGCAAGCATTATGACTTTATCATATGAATATAATTCTTGATTTTCGTCATGCTCAAATGTTAATAAAGAACCAACTATTAGTGGTTGTCCAAAACAATTTCCAAAATCAGAGGCACCATTAGATGCTTTTATTAAAATATCTACAGGAGTTTGATATTTCCAATCTCTTTGTGGAATTTTCTTTTCCCACATTTTGTTGTTGTTTAATCTTGAATATGGTGTCATGTAAACCGCAGACCCAATAAGGGGTAGAGAGCCTGTACCTCCTGCTGCTCTATCTCTAATTTCCCCCCCTGACCCAGTTGCAGCTCCATTATAAGGTTCTACAGTTGTTGGAAAATTATGAGTTTCAGCTTTTACTGATATAATACTTTCAATTTCTTTAGTTATAAAATAACTTGATTTATCTCCTCTTTTTGGTTGAAATTGACTGATTTTAGGGCCATTAATAAATGCAACATTGTCAGAGTATGCAGATACAATTGAGTTTTTATTTTTTTTGGAAGTGAATTTTATAAGATCAAATAAACTATCATTTTTTTCTTTTCCATCAATAATAAATTTTCCATTAAAGATTTTATGTCTACAGTGTTCTGAGTTTACTTGGGAAAATCCATAAACTTCTGAGTCAGTTAATTTTCTTCCAATTTTCTCTGAAAGACTTTCTAAATATGATATTTCAAAATCATCTAAAGCTAGGCCTTGCTGATTATTATACTTTTTTAGATTATCTATTAAATATATTTTTTCAGGAGTTATATTATTATTAAATATATTTTGATTTAAACCTTCATACTCCTCATGAATCATTTTGTCAAAGTTTTCAGAGATTTCATGACAAATAAAAACTTCTATTCGATTTATATTTTTAACCCCCATATTACGAGTTATCTCAACAGCGTTTGTGCTCCATGGAGTAACCATAGAGGATTTTGGTCCAATAAATTTTTCACTTATTTGCTTTCTATCAATAATTCTTGAGTCAAGTACCCAGGATAATTTTTTTAAATCTTCAGTCAATAATATTTCAGAGATTTCAACTGCAAATATTTTTAATTTTGGGCTACCAAAAAATAAAATCATTATAGATATTTAAGCTGTAAATTTAATTGATTTAGGATTAGATTTGAAGCTCATTCATATTTTTATATGAAGAATTTGAGTTGATAAGTTCTTCATGGGTTCCCTGTGCAATAATCCTACCTTTATCAATGAGTATTATCTTATCACACTTCTTAATTGTTGAAAACTTATGTGCAATTATTAAAGATGTTTTTCCATGCATTAGTTTATCAATTGCATCCTGAATCTTTTTCTCAGATTCACTATCTAATGAAGACGTTGCTTCATCTAAAATTAATATTGAAGGACTTTTTAACATAGCTCTAGCTATTGTTAATCTTTGCTTTTGACCTCCTGACAAATTATTTCCGTAATCTCCGATCATTGTATCATAACTATTTAGCTGCTCTTTAATAAACTCATGAGCATTTGCCTCTTTTGAAGCTTCAATAATCTCCTCTTTTGAAGCTTCAAGATTACCTATTCTAATATTATTTAATATGGTGTCATTAAATAAAATTGATTCTTGAGTTACAATAGAGATATTTCTATAAAGGGATTCTTTTGTAATATTTGATATATTCATATCATCAATTAAAAGATTACCAGAGGTTGGACCAAAGAAACCGTTTAAAAGATTAGCTATTGTTGTTTTACCACTTCCAGATGAACCAACTAAAGCAACACTCTCACCTTTGTTTATTGTAAAACTTATTTTATCTAATATTTTTACCTCACCGTAATGGAATTTAACATTATTAAAAGTGATGTTATTTTCAAACTTTTTAAACTCTATAGTTCTTTTTTCATCATATTTATCCTTATTGTATTCAATAATCTCAAATACTCTTTCAGCAGCTGCATTTCCTTTTTTTATACTATAAAATGACTTACTAAGATTTTTGGCTGGGGTAAGAATATTATATGCGAGACCCATGAATACTATAAATGTTGTTCCAGATATAGTTTCACTTATTAAAACCATTTTTCCTCCAAACCAAAGTAATACACCAATTACAAGAATCCCCATAAACTCACTAAAAGGACCAGCTAAATTTTTTCTATTAATTACCTTATTTGAAAACCTATAAAGTAAGTTGTTTATGCTTTTAAACTTATTGTGAAAAAATGTTTCTGATAAAAATGATTTAATAACTTTTTGACCACTTATCGTTTCATCAATAATTGATAAAAAATCACTTTGTTGTTGTTGAACCTCTTTAGAATCCTTTCTAAGCTTCTTGCCGATTATTGAAATAATAAAACCTGATATAGGAATAAATAGTGTAACAAATAGAGTTAATTGTGGGCTTATTGTAAACATTACAATCAAAGTAAATAATATGGTTAGTGGCTCTCTTACCATTAATTCCAGGATTGAAAGATAAGATGTCTGAATTTCTAAAATATCTGCTGTTATTCTTGACATTAAGTCACCTTTTTTCTTATTTAAAAAATATGAAATAGGCATATTTAATACTTTAGAAAATAAGTTTTCCCTTAGGTTTTTTAATAGACCATTTTTTACAAATGTTATATTATAAAGTGCGAGATAGTTGAATAAATTTTTCATTAAAAAAAAGAAAATAACTATTCCTACTACTAGAATTAATGTTGATGAAATATCAGTTTCAAGTTGATTAGATAAATAATAATTAAAATAATCTTCTGCATATTCTAAAATATTTCCAAACCCAACATATTCAGGTTCTGTATAAACTGTTTTAGTTTGTTTAAATAATACATCAAGCATTGGAATAAATGAAACAAAGGCTAAAGCACTAAAAATTGCATAAAGAACATTAAATAATATATTTAATAATCCATAATAATAGTAATCAATTCCATATTTTAAAACTTTTGTGAAATAGCTCATTTAAAAAGTTTTATTTTTTATTGAAAATTCATCTTTATTAACATTGAATTTTAGGACAATTTCAGCTATAAAACCTGCTATAAAGAACTGAGCACCCAGAACCATTGTTATCAAAGCAATATAAAATTCAGGTCTAGTTGTGATTAGCCTAGAGTTAGTATCAATAAATAATTTATTATAACCGAGATACATAGTAAATAAAATTCCAACAATAATCATTAGTGTACCTAAAGATCCAAAAAAATGCATTGGCCTTCTTCCAAACCTATTTGTAAACCACAAGTGTTATTATATCTAGAAACCCTCTTACGAATCTTTCATTTCCAAATTTACTTTTACCATATTTTCTTGGTTGATGCTTCACTATATGTTCTCCAATTTTATTGTAACCCTCATTTTTTGCAAGAATTGGTATAAATCTGTGCATATCAGCATATAGATTAATGGATTTAATCACCTCTTTTTTATATACTTTAATTCCACAGTTAAAATCATTGAGACGTATACCGGAAAAAATTCTAGCAACAAAGTTGAATAATAATGATGGTAATCTTTTTAAAAAAAAAGAATCATATCTTTTCTTTTTCCAACCTGAAATCATATCTAAATTAGATTCTATTAATTTATTAATCATTATTGGAATTTCTTCTGGTGAATCTTGAAGATCAGCATCTAAAGTAGCTACGTATTCTCCTTTAGCCTCAGAAAACCCCACTCTTAAAGCTTGAGATTTTCCATAATTTCTATTAAATGAAATACCTTTTATATTGAGATTAGACTTAGCAATTCCTTTAATTATATTCCAAGATGAGTCATTACTTCCATCATCAATGTAAATGACTTCAAATTTTAAATCAGTATTAACGAATGCTTTAAAAATCCAGTCATTAAGTTCATTTATCGACTCAGACTCATTCAATAAAGGTATGATAATAGAAACGTTCATAGGTTTTTGCTATTCTGCCCTATTTTTTTTGACAGCTAGTCCGGTAAGTAATGAAATGAGACAACCAAAAAATAGTGAAACAGTTATTCCTATTGCAGATTGAAGTAGAGGATTAGCAAAGAATTCAAATGCTCCCTCAATTGCTTCTATCATTTCATCTGTAAGTTCTGGATTTTGGTCAATTGCTTGGTTTATTGCATAATCCATTGCCTTACTCATAGTATCAGGATCTAATACATAACCTTGAAATAGTCCATAAAGAATACCTATTGAAGATCCTAAAGCAACAATTCCAATACCAATTTTTATTCCTTCTCCAAGACTAATAAATCCGTCATTTAATTGTTTGTAAGCTAATTGTCCAAAAACTATAGATCCAGCCATTATTAAAAGACTAGTCCATTGTTGAATTGACGAATTTTGATAATGTAGATCCATAATAAATAGCATTACAGTAAACGCAACTGATAATCCACCCATAATTAAGCCGTAGTTTAATACGGTAGATTTAAGAGCATCTTTAGGTTCTGACATTTTATTTGTATTATACGTTTGAAGTAAAATTAAGCAATTATAATGACAGGATATATGAAAAAAATTTTAAATTTGCACTCACTTTAAAATTATGAAGAGTAATACACACCCTGAGAATTATAGACAAGTAGCATTTAAAGATATGTCCAATAATGACATGTTTATAACAAAATCTACAGTCGAAACAAAGGAAACTACAAAGATTGATGGTGTTGAATATCCTCTTTTTAAGCTTGAAATATCAAGAACATCTCATCCTTTTTATACTGGTAAATCTAAACTTGTGGATACAGCTGGTAGGGTAGATAAGTTTAGAAATAAATATGCAAACTTTAATCAAGCTTCAAACTCAGAATCATCAGATTCTGATGAAGATGTTAAAGCTAATCAGTTGCCTGAAACTCCTGTTGTTGAAGAGACTCCTGTTGTTGAAGAAACTCCTGTTGTTGAAGAGACTCCTGTTGTTGAAGAGACTCCTGTTGTTGAAGAGACTCCTGTTGCTGAAGAAACTCCTGTTGCTGAAGAAACTCCTGATGCTGAAGAAACTCCTGATGAATCAGAAGATTCTGATCCTTCATAGATAATTCTTTAAGCTATGCCTGCAAATATAGCTCCTACTAAATCAAATAGAAAGATTTCAAGTGTTGCACTATATACACTCGGATGTAAGCTAAATTTTTCAGAATCATCATATATTTCAAAGTCACTTAAGGATAATGATTATAAAATAGTAGATTTTAATGAGTATGCTGATGCTTACATTATTAATACTTGTTCTGTAACAGAAAATGCAGATAATAAGTTTAAGCATTTTGTGAAACAAGCTCAAAAAAATAATCCAGAAGCTTTTATAGCAGCTATTGGTTGTTATGCTCAACTTAAACCCAAAGAGTTACTCAGTGTTGATGGAGTTGATTTAGTTCTAGGAGCTTCAGATAAGTTCAATTTATTAGAATATTTAAAAAATATTGACAGTGATCTTTCCAAAAAAATTCATTCATGTAATATTAATGATGTAAATCTTTTTAAGGAAAGTTATTCATTAAACCATAGAACCAGAGCATTTTTAAAAGTTCAAGATGGTTGTGATTATAAGTGTAGTTTTTGTACTATTCCTTTAGCCAGAGGGAAATCCAGAAGTAATACCATATCTAATGTTATAGATAATGTTCATAAAATTGCTTCTGAAAATATAAAAGAGATTGTTTTAACAGGAATAAATCTTGGAGATTTTGGTGCAAACAGTAATGAAACTATCCAATATAATTTCTTTGATCTTGTTAAAGAATTAGACAAATTGGATCTGAGTGTTAGATTTAGAATTTCTTCAATTGAACCAAATCTATTAAGTGATGAAATAATAGAATTCATAAGTACCAGTAAGAAGTTTGTCAATCACTTTCATATTCCTTTACAAAGTGGAAGTAATAGTGTCTTAAAGTTAATGAGAAGAAGATATGACAGTGAGTTATACAAGAGCAGAATAAAGAGAATAAATCGACTTATGCCAGATGCATGTATTGGCGTTGATGTGATTGTTGGATTTCCTGGAGAAGACGATGATAAATTTTTAGAAAGCATGAGTTTTATTGAAGATTTAGATATCTCTTACTTACATGTTTTTAAATACTCTGAAAGGAATAATACTCATGCAGTAACTTTGCCTAATATAGTTAATTCAAATATTAGATCTAAAAGAAGTAAACTTTTAAGACTTCTTTCAAGTAGAAAGAAAGCAGCATTCTACAATAAAAATATAGGTACAATTCATGAGGTACTATTTGAATCTGAGGATAAAAATGGTTTTATCGAAGGATTTTCATCAAACTACGTGCGATTTAGAAGAAAATGGGACTCAAGTTTAACTGGATGTTTAGTAGAATCAAAATTTACTGAAATTGATTCTGAAGGTTTTGCAACCTAAATTTTAATTATAATTTGATTCCTACAGGAAGTAAGTGTTTGAAATCTTTGTTTTTTCTAACAAATCCTGCAATTCTAGGGGAAGTGGGAACAACTCTAAGGTTTTTACTTTCAATAAATTCAAGAACTTTAACTATAAAGTTTTCTTCAAAAGATTTATCACTAACAGAGTCAGGAATATGAATTTTAGTAAGGAATATTTTTCTTTCTTGTTCAGCATATTCTATTCTAGCTAATGAGTCTGAAGTCTTGACTTCAAATTGTCTTAGAAACTCATTATTTTCTAGAATTATTTCATTCATAAATAAAAATGCTGGACAGCAAAGATAAAAAAAAATCTATTGGTGATAAGAATAACTTGATGTTAAATTCTTTTCATCTGTTCCTGCATCAATTTAATTTGAGCAGTTAACATGTTATGTGTGTCATAAGATTTAGCTTCTGTGAGAAGTACTTGAGCTTCTCTTTTTCTTCTTTTTTGCATCATAATTCCTGCAAGACTTAATTTTGCCATTGCTAAATCATGCTTCATACTCAATCCTAGCTTAAGAGATTCACGAAAGTGTTTCTCTGCTATTGTTAGATTTTTTTGAGATTGAATTAAACCATGAAGATAATAGAAGAAGCCTTGTTGTTTTCGAATTAAAGCTGACTTAGGGTTTTTTATTAATTTTAAAATTTTCTCAGTTCTATCAAAATTTTGATTTCTTAGACTAAGGAATGCAAAAATTAAGACTTCATTTTTAAAATAAAGAACAACTAAAAGTATTGAGAGAATAATTAAAAATATTCCGTTACCTATGAAAGTTTCTGTGATTTGATAAACTCCATATGCAAGGAGTAGTGTCGAAGCTATGAGCTTAATTATTTTTGGTATCATATATGCTGCTAATTTACAATTTAAAAATATTTATATGATGTTGAATAAAAAGATATTATATTTGCCACCGATTAAATAGACAATTGTGAAAAGGACCTATCAACCATCTAAGAGAAAAAGAAGAAACAAGCACGGCTTTATGGACAGAATGGCGACAGCTAATGGACGAAGAGTGCTATCAGCAAGAAGAGCAAAAGGTAGAAAAAAATTATCTGTCTCTGACGAATTTCGTCATAAGAAATAATTTTTAATAACTTTTTAAAGATGGTGCTTTTACAGCACCTTTTTTTTTATATTTTAGTGTGATTTTATGCCTAAGGATAAAAATATTAAATCAATTCTAATAATTGGTTCAGGACCCATAATTATAGGTCAAGCCTGTGAATTCGATTATTCTGGATCTCAAGCTTTAAGATCTCTTAAGGAAGATGGTATAAAGACCATTTTAATAAATTCCAACCCTGCTACTATTATGACTGACCCTTCAATGGCAGATCATATATATCTCAAACCACTTACTACCAAATCAATATCTGAAATTCTTGAAATCCATGATGATATTGATGCTGTTTTACCAACAATGGGGGGGCAAACTGCTCTAAATCTATGTATTGAGGCTCAGGAGAAAGAAATTTGGTCAAAACACTCAGTAAAAATTATTGGTGTAGATATAGGTGCAATTGAAATAACTGAGGATAGAGAAAAATTTAGAATACTATTAAATAAAATAAATATTCCTGTAGCTCCTGCAGAAAGTGCTTCTTCATTTTTAAAAGGTAAAGAAATAGCTCAACGATTTGGTTTCCCTCTAGTAATTAGACCATCATTCACTTTAGGAGGTACAGGTGCGTCAATAGTTTTTGAAGAAGACAAGTTTAATGATCTTTTAACAAGAGGTCTTGAATCATCACCTATACACGAAGTGCTCATAGATAAAGCTCTTATGGGATGGAAGGAATATGAGTTAGAATTACTTCGTGATAAGAACAATAATATTGTAATTATTTGTACGATAGAGAACATGGATCCAATGGGGATTCATACTGGAGATTCTATAACTGTTGCTCCTGCTATGACTTTATCTGATACTACTTATCAGAGAATGAGAGACATGGCTATAAAGATGATGAAAAGCATAGGAGATTTTTCTGGTGGTTGTAATGTTCAATTTGCAGTTAGTCCAGATGAAAACGAAGATATAGTAGCAATTGAAATAAATCCTAGAGTTTCCAGATCATCTGCTCTAGCATCTAAAGCCTCTGGTTATCCTATTGCAAAAATTGCTGCGAAATTAGCTCTTGGTTATACTCTTGATGAACTAAGTAATCAGATTACTAAATCAACTTCTGCTTTATTTGAGCCAACACTAGACTATGTTATTGTCAAAATTCCTAGATGGAACTTTGATAAGTTTGAGGGGTCTGATAGAACTTTAGGTTTGCAAATGAAAGCAGTTGGAGAAGTAATGGGAATAGGTAGATCATTTCAAGAAGCTCTTCATAAAGCTACTCAATCACTTGAAATAAAAAGAAATGGACTAGGAGCAGATGGAAAGGGATATACAGATAAGGATACAATTATTAGTAAGCTAACAAATGCAAGTTGGGATAGAGTTTTCGTTATATATGATGCTATTCAAGCTGGAATTTCACTTGACAGGATTTATGATATAACAAAAATTGATATGTGGTTTCTTAAACAATATGAAGAACTATATCAATTAGAAAAAGAAATTTCTATTCACAAAATAGATGATATAGAATATGATATTCTTCTTGAAGCAAAACAAAAAGGTTTTGCAGATAGACAAATAGCATTTATGTTAAACTGCTTAGAAAGTCAAGTTTATAAAAAAAGAGAAGAATTAGGTGTTAAAAGAGTTTATAAATTGGTTGACACATGTTCGGCTGAATTTCCTGCTCAAACACCATATTATTATTCAACTTTTGAAGAAAAAATTAAAACTAAAGATAATCGTGAATTTTCTGAGAATGAAAGTATAGTTTCAGAAAAGAAAAAAATTGTGGTATTAGGCTCAGGTCCAAATAGGATTGGACAAGGTATTGAATTTGATTACTGTTGTGTTCATGGAGTTCTTGCAGCCAGTGAATGTGGTTATGAGACTATAATGATCAATTGTAATCCAGAGACAGTTTCTACTGATTTTGATATTTCTGACAAGCTTTATTTTGAGCCTGTTTTTTGGGAACATATCTATGACATTATAAGACATGAAAACCCTTATGGAGTTATTGTTCAACTTGGTGGACAAACTGCATTAAAACTTGCTGAAAAATTAGATCGATACAATATTAAAATTATTGGAACAGAGTATAAATCTCTTGATTTAGCAGAAGATAGAGGAAGCTTCTCAACTTTATTGAAAGAAAATAATATTCCTTATCCTGATTTTGGGGTTGCTACAAATGCCGAGGAGGCAGTGGAGTTATCATCAAAGTTAAATTTTCCTATTCTAATTAGACCTTCATATGTTCTAGGAGGACAAGGAATGAAAATTGTAATTAATAAAGAAGAATTAGTAGAACATGTAGTTGATCTATTATCTAAAATACCCAACAATAATCTTTTACTTGATAATTATCTTGATGGAGCTATAGAAGCAGAGGCTGATGCTATTTGTGATGGAGAGGATGTTTATATAATAGGTATAATGGAGCATATTGAACCATGTGGTATTCACTCAGGTGACTCAAATGCAACTCTTCCTGTCTTTAATTTAGGTGAACTTATTGTTCAACAAATAAAGGACCATACAAGAAAGATTGCCTTAGCATTAAATACAGTTGGATTAATTAATATTCAATTTGCTATTAAAGATGATATGGTGTATATAATTGAGGCAAATCCGAGAGCTTCAAGAACTGTTCCGTTTATATCAAAAGCTTATAAGGAACCTTATGTTAACTATGCAACTAAAGTAATGTTAGGGGAAAATAAGTTAAAAGATTTTAACTTCAAGCCTAAGTTAGATGGATATGCAATAAAACAACCTGTTTTCTCTTTCAATAAATTTCCTGATGTAAATAAACAACTTGGACCTGAGATGAAAAGTACTGGTGAAAGTATTCTTTTTATAGATGATTTAAATGATGATTCTTTCATTGAGCTTTATTCAAGAAGAAAGATGTACTTAACAAAATAATTATTCTATTATTTTATCTTCCACTATAATTCTTTGTAAAAAATCTTCATCAGGTTTTGCAATTTCCTTGTAATTCTCACTACTTAAAATTGATGAATAGTTTCCATTTATTTGGTCAATAGCAATCTTTAGAAGAGGTTCATCATTATCTCCAAGAACTCCAGGGTTTGATAAAGATTCTTTAATAAAAACATCTGGTTCAAGACCATCAGGAAAATCAGTATATCCAGCCACATTTCCAATTTTAAGAACTATTGGTTGCATAGCATACATATGGTTGGGATTTTTATCTCTTGAATCATTTATGTAGTCATAAACAGTAATTGATCCTTGATTTTTTCCAACAGTAAAGTCTCCAATATGTATTACATCTATGTATGGATCTAGACCATTAATTAACAACTCACTTGCAGAAGCTGTTCTAGCTGATGTTAGAACAAATACTCTATTTAGGTTTAGAGAGGATATTGA
Source organism: Candidatus Marisimplicoccus framensis (assembly GCA_905182065.1). Taxonomy (GTDB): domain Bacteria; phylum Bacteroidota; class Bacteroidia; order Flavobacteriales; family Flavobacteriaceae; genus Marisimplicoccus; species Marisimplicoccus framensis. The sequence continues at coordinate 9,071 of CAJIZN010000001.1, read as the reverse complement.
TTGATCATTATCTAGTTTATTTGTAAACTTATTTAAAAGTGATTCTGGACTATTCTCGTTCCAATAATCCATGAGTTTGGAGTTCCATGTTTCTTTAGCAAAAACTTGATTATTAAATTGACCAGTTATCATTGAAGCTAAATTTATAGATGTAGAGATTCTTCCACCAGGATTATATCTCAGATCAATAACCAATTCTTCAACACCATTAGATAAGAAATTCGCAAAAACATCATTAAGCTCAGAATTATAATCTTTATTTTCTGATTCAACAACTCCAACAAACTGGTTGTACATTAAATATGCTATTTTTTTACCCTCGCTCTCAATAACTTTAGAAATATGGACAGGATTTTTTATAATTCTCGATTTGACAAGTGATATGCTTTCTTGCCCTGGAATTATGTTAGCACATTGATTAGTTTCGTTATAACTAAGTTCAGAAAATTTAATTGTATAAGTATTGTTCTCATTATTATATAGAAGATCCCTATAGTTTTCTCTAGTTAGCCTAGAACCATTAATCTCACTAAATAACATACCTCTTTTGACTCCTTTTGATTCTGCATCTGAGTTTTTACTTACGTATCTAACAAATCCAAATATATTTTGGTCATTACATTCAACATATAAACCAAATTCCATTCCATCAGAGTTATCAATACCTTGAAGCATATTTTCAAGTTCAATGTAATCATCAACAATCCAGCTAAATCTATCATCTGGATGTTTAAGCGTAGTTAAAGAATGATTCAGGATTTGAATTTTGACTTAGGTAGTAAGCGTAATCAGATTCATTTTCTGTTTTACTATCGGACAAATTCACAACACTTTCTTGCCAATAATAATATTGGTTGAGACCTTTCCATATAAAGTCACTAATTTCAAGATCTGTTTCAAGTCTAATTATATTAGGATCATCATCATCTGTTTTTTTACAACTATTAAAGATAAAAATTGAAGCTAAAAGAAGTAGATTTATTTTTTTCATAAATTAAAAGTAGGACTATATTCCGGTGTAGTTGTATGGTGAGATTTGTTTTAACTCATTTTTAATAGTAGTGTCAACATTAAGTTTGTCAATAAATTCATGAAGAGATTTTTTATCAATCTTTTCGTTATTTCTGGTAAGTTCTTTCATTATTTCATAAGGATTATTGTATCCTTCACGTCTTAAAATTGTTTGGATTGCCTCCGATACAACAATCCAATTATCTTCAATATCTTTATTAATCTTTACTTCATTAACATAGATCTTTTTCAGTCCTTTTAATAGAGATTCAAAAGAAATTAGAGTATGGCCGAATGGAACCCCAATATTTCTTAATACAGTGCTATCTGTAAGATCTCTTTGTAATCTTGATTTAGTTAATTTATTTGAGAAAAAATTAAATGTTGAATTTGCTAACCCTAAATTTCCCTCAGAATTTTCAAAATCAATAGGATTAACCTTATGAGGCATAGCAGATGATCCAACTTCGTCTTTTATAATTTTTTGTTTAAAGTAGTCATGTGAAATGTATGTCCATATATCTACACACATATCTAAAAGGATATTATTGATTCTTCTACAATTATCACATAAAGCTGCAAAAGAGTCGTAATGCTCAATTTGAGTTGTAGGAAATGAATAGTTTAAACCTAATTCCTTTTCTATAAAATTTTGACCAAATTCTTTCCAATCAATTTCTGGATAAGCAACCTTATGAGCATTAAAATTTCCTACTGCACCTGCAAATTTTGCAGAATTAGGTATTTTTTTTAAAGTTTTCATTTGCTCATTAATTCTAGTTGAAAATACTTTAAATTCTTTCCCTAGTTTAGTTGGTGATGCAGGTTGACCATGAGTTCTAGCAATTATAGTAATATCTTTAAGTTCTTCTGATTTATTTTCAATAGCTGTAATAACTTTATTTATTTTTGGTATATAGATATTATTGACAAAATCTTTAATGGATAAGGGAATAGCTGAGTTGTTGATGTCTTGAGAAGTAAGACCAAAGTGTATAAATTCTTTATAATCACTAATTCCTAGGATTTCAAATTTTTGTTTGATAAAATATTCTACAGCCTTGACATCATGGTTTGTAACTTTTTCAATTTTTTTTATTTCAATTGCATCTTCATTAGAAAAATCTTGATAAATCTTTCTAAGATCATCAAACTTTTTACTTTCAAATTTTTTTAATTGAGGAATTCCTAGCTTACAAAGAGATATAAAATATTCTACTTCAACTTTTACCCTATAAAATATTAATGCTTTTTCACTAAAATACTGACTTAAAACTTCTGTTTTGTCAGAATATCTTCCATCTATAGGAGAAATTGAATTTAAATTAAATTCATTCATTGCGCAAATATAAGCTAACTGAATAGTATATTAAAATTGTAGCAACTTGTATTCATCATAACACTCATTTATAGCTTCCATAATTTGAAGATCATTTGCTTGTTCAATAAAAGTATCTGAGAAATTACAATTCCTTAAAATTTCATCTATATCAATTTTATCAACCCCCAGAAGTTGAACTAGAACTTCTCTGTCAAATTTAGTTGCTAATAGATTTTTTATTTCTTTATCTTCTCTCATTAATCTCAATTTATCCATTTTTGCAGATTTTTTCTTAAATAGGTTATTAAGAAAATCTGCTGGATTAAAAATTGCACCAATTAGTTTAGATATTCCAGATCTTGATCTTCTTCCTGCTTCATATCCAAGATTTGGCAGACCTACTATTCTGTAACGAGTTGAGGTATTTACTGGTGCATTTTTAACATCTATTTCAAGATAACCAGTTAATTGGTATGGTTTAATTATTATTTCCTCTAATGCAAAAGCAAGTTCAGTAAGTTCAATTGTATTATTATCAAACCTGATTAAATCATTTGTCACCACAACCTTCAATGGTTTATAACCTATATATGAGAAATATAATGTATCATTAACTTTTGCTTGAATTTGAAATTCTCCCTCACTGGAAGTTATAGTACCTTTAACTTTGTTTAGATTTAGAACATGAACATTTTGTAAGATAGACTTACTAGTTTCACTCTGAACACTTCCCTTAACGATTTCAATCTGTTGTTGAGAGAAAGTTAAAGTTGAAATGGATAGTGTAATAAATATTATTATCTTTTTCATCAGGCTAATTGCTAAATTAGAAAGAATATATTATAATTAACCATGAATTACTACGCAGATGTAATACTTCCTCTTCCTTTACAAGGAACATTTACTTATGAGCTTTCAAAAAAGGAATATGAAAATCTAGGAATAGGACATAGAGTTGCTGTTAGTTTTGGTAAAAGAAAAGTTTACACAGGAGTAATTAAAGAGATTCATAATAATAAGCCAGCATTATATGAAACTAAACCAATTGAATTTATATACGACAAAGAAGAACTTATTTCAGAATCACAAATTGATTTTTGGAGCTGGATCTCTAGATATTATTTCACACCTATAGGTGATGTCTTAAAAGCTGCTATTCCTTCAACATTTCTATTGGAAAGTGAAACAATTATAATTAAAAAAGAAATTAATAGTGATGATATTGATCAGATGACAGATGATGAATATTTAATATATGAAGCTCTTGATTTTAAAACTCTAAAAATAAATGAAGTTTCAGATATTCTGGATAAGAAAAATACTTATTCAGTTATTCAAAAAATGATTCTAAAAGGATTTATAGAATTAAACTTTGAAATCAATGAAAAATATAAACCAAAACTTTTAAATGTTATTTATTTGAATAAAGAGTTGTTAGAAGAAAAAAAAATTAAAAATTCGCTAGAGATTTTAAATAGTTCACCAAAACAAAAAGAAATTTTACTTCACATTATAAGTAATCTTAAATCTCAAAAATATTTAATTCTTAAAGACTTAAAAAAAATAATTAAATTTTCAGATAGCACAATTAAGGGACTAGAACAAAAAGGGTTTATAAGTATAAAAAAGATAAAAATTGAAAGAAATGACAATAAACAAGAACATTTTTCAAAAACAAATGATTTATCAGAATCTCAATTAAATGCTTTAAATCAAGTTCAAAGTCAGTTAAAAGATAAAGATGTGATTTTACTAGAAGGGGTAACCTCCTCAGGAAAAACTGAAATATACATGAAGATTATTGAAGATTATTTAGATAAAGAAATGCAAGTTCTTTATTTACTTCCTGAAATTTCTTTAACTACCCAAATCATTCAAAAACTTAAAATTCATTTTGGTGATAAAATTTCTGTTTTTCATTCTAGATTCTCTTTAAATGAAAGAACTGAAGTATGGGAGAATATTAAAAAAAATAAAAATAAATCAAGATTAATTGTTGGAGCAAGATCATCTGTTTTTCTTCCTTTTCAAAATTTAGGTTTAATTATTATTGATGAAGAACATGAGACCTCATACAAACAGCAAGAACCTTCTCCAAGGTATAACGCTAGAGATTCTGCAATATATTTATCAAAGCTTAATAATTCAAAAGTTATTCTAGGTTCAGCTACTCCATCTGTAGAGTCATCTTTTAATGCAAAAAATAACAAGTATGGATATGTTAAGTTAAATGAAAGATTTGGGAATATTGAAATGCCAAATATTTTTACTCTGGATATGAAGAATGAAATAAAGCATGAATTTAGCTCAATTTTTTCTCTAAGATTAGTAGAAGAGATTGACAAGACAATTAAAGAAGGTAAACAGGTAATTTTATTTAGAAACAGGAGAGGATATTCACCTCAGTGGCTTTGTGATTCATGTGGACAAAATGTAATGTGTGATAATTGTGATGTTAGTTTAACATATCATATTTCATCAAATAGTTTAAAATGTCATTATTGTGGATTTTCATCAAAAGCAGAAAAAAAATGCTCTACATGTGGTTTTGATACTATGATTTATAAAGGAGATGGAACTCAACAGATTGAGGAGATAATTAAAGAAATATTTCCAGATGTTAGAAGTAGAAGAATGGATTGGGATTCAACTAGAGGTAAATGGTCTTTTGATAATATAATTAATTCTTTTGCAAATCATGAAGTGGATATACTCATTGGCACTCAAATGATAACAAAGGGACTGGATTTTAAAAATGTAAACCTTGTGGGTGTATTGAATACAGATCATTTTTTAAACTTTCCAGATTTTAGAGCTCATGAAAAAGCATTTCAAGTATTAACTCAGGTTGCTGGTAGATCTGGTAGATCTGGAGAAAGAGGTAAAGTATTTCTGCAAACATACCAACCAGAGCATCCAATTATCAAAAATGTAATTAATAATGATTATGATAAAATGTATAATAATCAACTTATTGAAAGAAAAGATTATAATTATCCTCCATTTGTAAGACTAATTAGGATTACTTTAAAAGACAAGAGTTATGAAAAGTTAAATAGTTCTTCGGACTGGTTAAACAAAGTGATAAGAGCAAATTTTAAAGGAATAGTACTTGGTCCAGTGTATCCTGAAGTATCGAGAATTAAAAATAAATATCATAAGGAATTCTTAATAAAATTATCTGGATTAAAAGAACTTAATAACTTTAGAAATACATTTCAATCAATTTTAAAAAGCTTTGATTCGATATCTAAATATAGAAGTGTAAGAATCATTGTAGATGTCGATCCAATATAGCTATTACTTTACCTGAAATAAATTTGGCAGATTATATTTAATAACCTAATTTTGCGGGCTAAGATTTTAAGATGAAAAACTACGAAACGGTATTTATTTTAAACCCAGCTCTATCTGAAGAGCAAGTTCAAAAGTCTGTAGACAAATATGAAAAATATTTAAAGTCTAACGGTGCTAAGATGATTAGCAAAGAAATTTGGGGTTTGAAAAAATTAGCATACACTATTGAAAATAAGAATAGTGGATTTTATAATCTTTTAGAATATACAGCTCCTGCAGAAATCGTTCCTACCCTTGAACTTGATTTTACTAGAGATGAAACAGTAATGAGATACTTAACTGTAACTCTTGATAAGCATGCAATTGCATGGGCAGAGAAAAGAAGAAATAGAGGTCCAAAAAAAGTAACTACAAAAAAAGTGGCTACAAAAAAATCAACTACAAAAAAAGCTAGTTAATTATGGCAGGAATTGAAGAACAATCAAAGATCAAAAATGAAGGTGAGATTAGATATCTATCTCCTTTAGATATTAATACTTCAAAAGCAAAGAAGTATTGCATGTTTAGAAGGTCAGGTATCAAGTATGTGGATTATAAAGATGGAGATTTTTTAGGCAGATTCATTAATGAACAAGGTAAAATTTTACCAAGAAGATTAACTGGGACATCATTAAAATATCAAAGAAAAGTTGCTGTAGCTGTTAAAAGAGCTAGGCACCTTGGATTGCTTCCTTACGTTGCAGACTTATTAAAATAATTATGGAAATTATACTAAAAGAAAATGTTGCTAATATAGGCTTCAAAGATGAATTAGTTTCAGTTAAAGCTGGCTATGGTAGAAATTTTTTAATTCCTACAGGTAAAGCTATTCTTGCAACTGAATCTGCAAAAAAAGTATTAGCTGAGAATCTAAAGCAAAAAGCTTTTAAAGAAAAATCAGTTATTGATGAAGCTGAAAAATTAGCTTCTAAAATTTCTAAACTAGAACTTAAGATTCCTGCTAAAGTTGGTCCTGATGGAAAACTTTTTGGTTCAATTTCTAATACAGATGTCGCTAAAAGCCTTCTTACAAATAAAATAGAAATCGAAAAAGAAAATATTTCTATACCAGGTAAATCAATCAAAAGAATTGGTAAATATCAGGCAAGTATTAGACTTCATAGAGAAGTATCTACTCAATTAAATTTTGAGCTTCAGGCTGAAAAGAAATAATTTCATAACTTTATCTTTCACTCTGATTATCAATTAAACTTTGATGTCTCAAAAAATCAACACTCCAAAAGGTACAAGAGATTTTTCTTCTCTAGAATTAAAAAAAAGAGATTATCTCTTAAATATCCTAAAACAATGTTTTAAAACATTTAATTTTCAGGAAATACAGACACCATCTTTTGAAAATCTATCTACTCTTACAGGAAAGTATGGTGATGAAGAGGATAATTTAATTTTCAAGATACTCTCTTCTGGAGAAAAAATTAAAAAAGCCGATACTGAGGCACTTAAAGATAATAAACTAATAAAATTTTCTAATTCATTATCAGATAAGGCATTAAGATATGATCTAACCGTTCCTTTATCTAGGTTTATTTCTCAAAATTTAAATAATTTATCATTTCCTTTTAAAAGATTTCAAACTCAACTAGTTTGGAGAGCTGAAAGACCTCAACGAGGTAGATATAGAGAGTTTCTTCAGTGTGATGTTGATATAATAGGGGAGTCTAATTACTTAAATGAGGTAGAGTGTATTAAAGTATATGATACTGTCTTCAATAGACTAAGTATGCCAAAAGTTAATCTCAGAATAAATAATAGACAAATTCTTGAGGGTATATCCCAATTAATGAATTTAGATAGCGTTAATGAAATTGCTTCTGTTCTTGATAAGACAGATAAAATAGGTGTTGATGGAGTGATTAATGAATTAAAAAAGAAAAACATTTCAGATAGTGCTATTAATCAATTAAACTTTTTCCTAGATCTTAAAGGTTCTAATCAGGAAAAAATAAATAATTTAAGAGTTAAATTTAGCTCAAATAAGATTTCTACTGATGGATTAGATTTGCTAGAGAAAGTAATTAATACTTCAAGAAAATTTAATTTAAAGAACATAGACATAAGTTTTGATTTATCACTGGCTAGAGGTCTTAGCTACTATACTGGAACTATCATTGAAGTTTCATCTCCAGATGAATTTGATATAGGTTCTATAGGAGGAGGAGGGAGATATGATGATTTAGTTCAGAAAAATAATCCAAGATTAAGTGGTTTTGGGATATCCTTTGGGTTTGATAGAATATGCTTAATATTAGATGAATTAAACTTATTCCCTAGTGAATTAGAATCTTCAAAATCCTTTATGTTTCTGAATTTTAATCTAGAAAAAATAGATAATCTTTTAGTTTATATCGATCAATTAAGAGAAAATAATATTAGATGTGAGCTTTACCCTACTGATACAAAAATTAAAAAACAGATGGAATATGCTAATCAAAGAGGTATAGACTTCGTAGTAATAGTTGGTGAAGAAGAGTTAAATAAAAATATTTTTAAATTAAAGGATATGTCTAGTGGAAAAGAATCTTCTTTTGATTTAAATGATATTGTTTCTGAGCTAGAAAGCCTTAGTTAAAGTGATTATACCATTTTTTAAATGGTCTTTCAATCAAACTATTAAATTTAGAATTTTTAATTTCATCTAGATCTGTATCTACTCCATAAATAATCTCACTTTTACTCAATTCCATATAAGTTCCAAAAAGTCTGTCCCACAAAGAAAATATATTACCATAATTAGAGTCTGTGTATGGTAATTCAAAGTGATGATGTACTTTATGCATATTAGGTGATACTATTAGATAACTCAGTCCTTTATCTACTTTATCAGAAATTTGAATATTTGCATGATTAAATTGAGAGAATATAACAGATAATGATTGATACATTAAAACTAATCCAATAGGTGCTCCAGAAATAAAGATACCAGCAAGTGTGAATACAAACCTAACAATACTTTCAAAAGGGTGATGCCTATTTGCAGTAGTAGTATCTACCTTTTGATCTGTATGATGAACAATATGTATGTACCATAATAATTTGACTTTATGTTGAACTAAATGAGGAAGATAGGCACCAACTAGATCAAGCAATAAGATTCCAATAATTATGCTCAGCAGAGTAGAGGAATTTAATAAATGTAATAAACCAAAATTATTTGCATTTGTCCAATCTGATGCAGACACCAGCATAAAGGCTAAAAAAAAGTTTACAATAATAGTAGTTATAGTTAAAAGGAAATTTGGAATAGAATGCTTCCATTTCTTATAATCAAGAAGTTTAAAAGGAACAATACCTTCTATTATCCAGAATAAAGTAATACCAGAAACCATTATTAGTGCTCTGTTAACAGAAGAAATATTCTCAAATAGTAATAATAAATTTTCCA